>DBFBGR010000001.1:0-77298 GCA_048201935.1 Oscillospiraceae bacterium
CTCTTTCTCTCGGGAAAAACCGCCTCTTTTGAGGCGGTTTTTCTTGCCCTGGGGGGTAAAAACTGGTATACTATATGATTAGAATCTGTCTGACAGGCGGTGGTCTCCATGAAATGTATGGTCATCGACGGCAACTCCATCATCAACCGGGCCTTTTACGGCGTCCGGCCTCTGTCCACCCGGGACGGCACCCCCACCAACGCCGTCTACGGCTTTTTGAACATCCTGTTCAAGCTGCTGGACGAGGAAAAGCCCGACAGTCTGGCGGTGACCTTTGACCGCAAGGCCCCTACCTTCCGCCACCAGATGTACGAGGGCTACAAGGCCACCCGCCACGCCATGCCTGAGGACCTGGCCACCCAGATGCCCATTTTGAAGGACGTTCTGAAGGCCATGAACGTCCCCATCTACGAGCTGGACGGCTGGGAGGCCGACGACCTTTTGGGCACCATCGCCGCCAAGGACGCCGCCGCGGGCTGGGACACGGTGGTGGTCACCGGGGACAAGGACTCTCTCCAGCTCATCACCGACCACACCACCGTCAAGCTGGTGACCACCCGCATGGGTCAGACCACCACCAAGAACATGACCTCCGAGACCTTCCGGGAAGAGTACGGCTTTGACCCCATCCATATCATCGACCTCAAGGCCCTCATGGGCGATTCCAGCGACAACATCCCCGGGGTCAAGGGCATCGGCGAGAAGACCGCCATGGGCCTTGTGCAGATGTACGGCTCCATCGCCCATCTCTACGACCATATGCCCGCGGTGTGCACCGCCCCCCAGACCCCCGCCAAGCCCGCCATGGTGCAAAAGCTCCAAGACGGCAAGGCCGACGCCGAGTTTTCCTATACCCTGGCCACCATCCGCACCGATGCGCCGGTGGACTTCAAGCCGGAGGACGCGCTGCGCAAAGGTGTCGACAATGACAACCTCTATGCCCTTCTTTTAAAACTGGAGTTCGCCAAGCTCATCGAAAAGCTGGGCCTCTCCCCCACCGCCGACGCTGCTCCGGCCCAGGGGGCCTTCCAACCGCCTCAGGGCGAGCCGGAGACGGTGGAGAGCGCGGAGCGGCTGGCGGAGCTGATGGAGCAGTGGAGAAGTCAGGACACCGTGGCGGTGCTGGCTGGGGACAGCCTGGACAGCGTCTATATCGAAAACGCCCTGCTGAGCTGGGACAAGCTGCCTGATTACAACGCCTTTTTGCGGGACTTCTTCTCCGACCTCGAGATCAAGAAGGTCACCCACGGTCTGAAGGCTCTGTGGCACGCTCTGCTGGACGAAAATATCCAGCCCGTGGGCTTCGTCTTCGATACCGAGCTTGCCGCCTATCTGCTGGACCCCACGGTGGGTAGCTATGACCTCTCCAAGCTGGCCATCTCCTACTTCAACGTAGAGGCCCAGCCCTCTCCCGCCCTCATCGGCGCTCTGCGAGAGGTCATGGAGCCCAAGCTGGCTGAGCTGGGGCTGGACAAGCTCTTCTATGACATGGAGCTGCCCTTGTGCGCGGTGCTGGCCGAGATGGAGCGCGCCGGCGTGCTCATCGACCGCTCCGCCCTGGAGCGTTACGGCAAGCTTCTCAAAGAGCGCATTGCCGCCGACGAGGCCCTCATCTATGACATGGCGGGCCAGCAGTTCAACATCAACTCCACCCAGCAACTGGGTAAGATCCTCTTTGAGGACATGGGCATCCCCCCGGTGAAGAAGACCAAGACGGGCTACTCCACCTCCGCCGAGGTGCTGGAAAAGCTTCGGGGCCAGGTGCCCATGGTGGACGCGGTGCTGGACTACCGCCAGCTTGCCAAACTCAACTCCACCTATGTGGAGGGCCTTTCTAAGGTCATCGCCCCCGATGGGCGCATCCACACCTCCTTCCAAAATACCGTCACCGCCACCGGGCGCTTGAGCTCCTCCGAGCCCAATATGCAGAATATTCCCGTGCGCACCGACCTGGGGGCCCAGCTTCGCTACATGCTGGTGGCCCCCAAGGGCTACAAACTGGTGGACGCGGACTACTCCCAGATCGAGCTGCGATTGCTGGCCCACATGGCGGACGACAAGGCCATGCAAGAGGCCTTCTTGTCCGGGGAGGACTTCCACACCGCCACCGCCTCCAGGGTCTTTGGCATAGAGCCCCCAGACGTAACACCCGAATTACGTCGTAGGGCGAAAGCGGTAAACTTCGGCATCGTCTACGGCATCTCCGCCTTCTCCCTGAGCCAGGACATTGGCGTCAGCGTGGCCGAGGCCAAGGACTATATGGACCGCTACTTTGCCACCTTCCAGGGGGTGCGGGCCTATATGGACCATGTGGTGGAACAGGCCCGAGAGGATGGCTACGTCTCCACGCTCTATGGCCGCCGCCGGTGGCTGCCCGAGCTGAAGTCCTCCAACTTCAACCTGCGCTCCTTTGGAGAGCGGGTGGCCCTCAATATGCCCATCCAGGGCACCGCCGCCGACCTGATGAAGCTGGCCATGCTCCGGGTCCATAAGGCGTTGAAGGACGAGGGCCTGACGGGCCGGCTGGTCCTCCAGGTCCACGACGAGCTCATCGTGGAGTGCCCCGACGGCGAGGTGGAGGCCGTGAAGGCCCTGCTGGAGCGGGAGATGACCGGCGTAGCGCAGCTGAAGGTGCCCCTCATCGCCGAGGCCAACGCCGGCCAGAGCTGGGGAGACGCCAAGGGGTAAGGACTATGAAGTATCTAAAGTATCTCAAGTGGCTGCTGGTGGTCCCCATCGTGGCTTCGCCGCTGCTCTTTTGGTTTGACCCTGACCGGGCGGTCCTATGCGGCCTTTTGGCCTTTCTTTGCGTGTTACCGGCATTTTTCCTCCAGAGCTTGTGGACAGACAAGGAACTGGCCTGGACAGCGCTGGTCGTCAAGGCGCTCCACCTGTTTCCCAGCGCCTACACCCTGGGCGTCACCTGCTTGTCGTGGGTGTTCTCCGCCTGGGCCGCCGCCGACCCCAATAATCCCATGTTCTCGCTGGGCCTGCTGGTGAGCTTTCTGTCGATATTCTTCCTGCCGCTGTATATCCTGTCCGCCCTTCCCGGCTGTCTTCTGGGTCTTGCCGCCGTCCTTCGCTGCCGCAAGGAGGGCCGCCTGACCTCCACACAGACCGCCATCTACGGCGTTTTGCAATTTGTCTTACTGGCCGACGTGGTCTGCGCCATCCTGCTCTGCCGCGCCGCTCTCAAGAAGGAGGTATCCTGATGGAATTTCAACTGGTGCCCATGGATAAAAGCCACCTCAAGCAGGTGGCGGAGATGGACAGGGAATACTTCTCCCGGCCCTGGAGCCAGGATAGCTGGGAGAGCGAGCTCTACAACACCACCGTCTCGTTGGTGGTGGCCGAGACCGAGGACGGCCACGTGCTGGGCTACGGGGTGCTGGGGGTGATCCTGGACGAGGGCTGCCTGGAGAAGCTGGCCGTTCGCAGCGAGCACCGCCGCCAGGGCGTGGCCCAGGCCATTTTGGACTCCTATCTGCGCTACGGCCAGGAGCATCTGGCCTTCATCACTCTGGAGGTCCGGGAGGACAACGCCCCCGCCATCGCCCTCTACGCCAAAAACGGCTTTGCGGAGGTGGGCCGCCGGAAGAACTACTACTCCGAGGTCCACAAGGACGCTATCCTCATGGACAAGGTATTTCGGGAGGAGGCCACCTGATGGCGGAGAATGTCTTTCGTCCCCTCACCGGCGACGAGCTGGCCCAGCTCTACAAGGTCCATATGAAGCGGGACTTCCCCAAGGCGGAGCTGAAGCCCCTCAAGGCCCTCCAGGCCCTCACCGAGGGCGGCTTTTACCGGCCCTATGGCCTCTTTGACCCGTCGGGTGAGCTGATGGCCTACGCCCTCTACTGGACGGCGGGGCCGGAGCACGACTATGTCCTGCTGGACTACTTTGCCGTCCTCCCCCACCTGCGAAACACCGGGGTGGGCAGCGCTCTGCTGGGGGATATGCTCCGCCGCTTCTGCGTGGACGGCAGGGGCGTATTTTGCGAGGTGGAGGTCCCCGACACCGGGGACGAGGCCGTGGACGACCTGCGCCGCCGCCGTTTAGGCTTCTATACCCGCGCCGGTCTGCGGCAGATGGGCTACACCGCCAAGATCTTCACCGTCCCCTTCCTGGTGCTGGCCTACGGCCCGGATATCTCCGACGACGACCTGATGGACACCCACCGGGCCGTCTATCGCACCCTGCGCATCGGCGCGGACTATGACAAAAACATCTTCATCCCCTATCCCGTGGAGGACTGAACCATGAACATCCTCGCTTTTTTTGCTGGCTTTCCATGCTTGGGAGGTGCTGCCGCTTGAACATCCTTGCCTTTGAGTCGTCCTGCGATGAGACCGCCGCCGCCGTGGTCCGGGACGGGCGGCACATTCTTTCCAACGCCATCGCCTCGTCGGTGGACATCCACGCCCTCTATGGCGGCGTGGTGCCCGAGATCGCGTCGCGCAAGCACGTGGAGGCCATCGTGCCCCTGGCCCAGCAGGCTCTGGACGACGCGGGGCTGACCATGGACGGCATCGACGCCGTGGCGGTGACCTACGCTCCCGGTCTCATCGGAGCGGTCCTCGTGGGCGTCAACTTTGCCAAGGCGGTAGCCCTGGCCAGCAACAAACCGCTGGTCCCCGTCCACCATGTCCGGGGCCACATCGCCGCTTTATACTTAGCCCACCCCGAGCTGGAGCCCCCCTTCCTCTGCCTGTGCGTCTCCGGCGGCACCACCGCCATCGTCCACGTGAAGGACTACACGGACATGGAGGTGCTGGGCGCCACCCGGGACGACGCGGCGGGGGAGTGCTTTGACAAGGCCGGGCGAGTGCTGGGCCTGCCCTACCCCGGCGGCAAGAGCATGGATGACCTGGCCCAGGGCGGCGACGACCACGCCTATCCCCTGCCCCTGGCCCATGTGGAGGGCTGCCCCCTGGACCTGTCCTTCTCGGGGCTGAAGACGGCGGTGGTGAACCTGGTCCACAACGCCCAGCAGAAAAACGAGACTTTAGACTTGCCCGGTCTGGCCGCCTCCTTTGGCCGGGCGGTCAGCGACAGCCTGGTCCCCCGGGTCATGGCCGCCGCGGAGCAGACCGGCTGCATGAAGATCGCCGTGGCCGGCGGCGTGGCCGCCAACCGGCGCATCCGCTCGGACTTGGAGGATGCCTGTAAAGCCCACGGCTATCGGCTTTTTCTCCCCACCCTGGCCCTGTGCGGCGACAACGCCGCCATGATCGCCGCCCAGGGGTATTACGAGCTTCTGGCGGACCATCTGGCCGGCCCCGACCTGAACGCCTACGCTACCCGCGACCTGGGCCAGGGGTGACATTTGTAGGGTGCAAGGACGCTTGTTCATCCTGCAAATTTCTCCGCCACCGCCACCAAATTGTTGTTATGTTAATAAAGGAACGGGCCGAGTCTTCCGGTTCCGTTCCTTTTCATGTGGAAAATTTTGTTGAAATGTTGAAATCACTATACCGCCGATTTTCGACGGCAAAAAGCGAGTACTTTTTACCCAAATTACCGGGAGTATTTTTTGATATTTTGCCAAGTTATGTAAACTCTTGTCTCCACCACAGTTCCCCATTTCTCGTCCAAGAAGGGCCATATCCGCCCCTTTTTACCACCCATTTTCTTTCACCCGGCGACCCGGGCTTCTCCGGCTGTGCAACATTTCCATCATAGATAACTGCGGGACATCGCCCGGGCAAAAAAAGAGCCCCAAGGCCGTATAAGCCTTGGGGCTCCATGGTTTCAGCAGTTTTTACATCAGCCGCACGGTGTAGTAGATGGCCGCGCCGAACAGCCAGGCCACCACGCCGAAGATGGCGCCGTAGGCCGCCGTCAGGCCGAAGATCAGGGCGATGAGCACCGCCAGAGCGGTGACCCCCGCCGCCAGGTAGAGGGGCAGGTAGTTGGTCTTCCGGGGCAGCACCCGGACCTTGCCCAGCACGCCCTTGTTCTTCCCCAACAGGAAGAACAATGCGCAAGCCGCCGCCGTCAGCGCCAAGATCGCGGCCAGTACGCCGTAGACCAAGGCCGGGTTGGCGCCGAAGAAGTTATAGTAGAACCACAGTGCGAACAGCGCCGCGCCGCCCTGAACGGCCACCAGGAAGAACTCCCGCTGGTAGAGGTAGTACACCAGCGCCAGCACCGCCGCCACGGGGACGGCCACATAGAGGAAGCGCACGCCGCCCTGGTCGCCCCAAAACCCGGCCACCAGTGAGCACAAAAACAGCACGCCGCAGGCCGCGCAGCACGCGCCCTGGACGAAGGTCTTCTCTCCCTTTTTCCGCCGCAGGAGCCACCACACGCCAAAGCACACCGCCGCCGCCAGGCAGACCCAGGTAAACACCCGCAGGAATTGGAACAGGCCCCGGGACAGGGCCACATTGCCGCCGTTGCTGCCCACGAAGTAAAAGCGGTTCAAGAGCAGCAGGAAAAACTCCAGCACCACCGCGCCGCCAAACCACCACAGGACCCGGTTGAGCGTCTGGTCCTCGCGCTGTTTTTTCGCGGTCCGGTCTTCCTTTTTCATGCCGCCCACGTCCTCTCTGCATATCGTAGTGAACTACCTGTTATCATACCATGCTTCTCGCCTTTTTGCAAGAAAAAAATCCCCTCTCGCCGGAGCGAGAGGGGATCTGTCACGGCACGGTTCAACCCAGGCGGATGGCGCCGACGAAGTAGCGGCGGTCCTTGTCCTTGATGGGATTGACGATGACGCCGGTCTTGGCGTCGGAGGCGTGGACCAGGTTACCGTTGCCGGCGTAGATGGCCACATGAGAGGTGGCCTTACCGCCGGAGTAGGCGGGGTCGCAGATGAAGAAGAGGTCGCCGGGCTGGAGCTCGCTGATGGAGCGGATGCGCTGGCCGGGGGTGTTGTACCACTGGTTGGTGGAGCCGCCGCTGAGGGTGATGGAGCCGCCGCTGGCCTGCTTGACGCAGTAGTAGGCAAAGCCCGAGCAGTCAAAGGCGTTGGGGCCCTTGGCGCCGTAGACATAGCGCTTGCCCACGTGCTTCATGGCCTCGTCCACGATCCGCTGGCCCAGAGCGCTGGCCTGACCCTGAGGGGCCACGTCGCCGTCCTTGCGGTTACCGTTGGCATCCAGGACCGGGGTGATGTACTCGCCGCTGACATAGCCCACGGCGGCGTTGTATGTAACCTTGTACCAGCCCTTGTCAAAACCAGTGAGACTCACCGCCGCGCCGTTGGGCAGCTTGGCCAGCACGGCGCTGTCGGTGCTGGGCTGGGCGCGGAGGTTCAGCGTGGAGCCGCTGGTGGTGACCATTCCCAAGCCCAGGTCGGCCTCCACCGTCTCGGCCACCTTCACATAGCCCGCGGACATATAGCCCACCTGGGTGCCGAAGTCCACCTGATACCAGCCGTTCTGCTCCTCCATCACCAGAGCGATATCGCCCTCGTTGGCGGTGGCCAGGATGGCATGGTCCGTGCCCGGGCCACTGCGCAGCCGCAGCCCATCGCCCTGGACGGTGCCCACGCCGATGAAGTCGGCGGCGGCGGTGGCGCACAGCGCGCCCATCAAAAGCCCGGTCAGGGCCATCCCCTTCACAAAGCCTTTCAAACCCACGTCAGGTCTCCCCTTTACGTTGTTTCTCTTTGGTAAGGACCAGCCTTACATGCTGGTCAAAGCCCGCTCCAGCCAGATGGCGCCCACGTCCATGGCGGCGTAGAGGCTGTCCTTCTCCGACTTCTTCACCACACGGTCCCGGGAACGGAGGTCGGGGTCGGTGAGCTGGAGCTGGATGCTCACCTTGGTGGGGACCTCCAGGTCGTCCACGGTCTTGGAGTCGTTGATGGTGAGCAAGATAATGTATTTATCGGCCATGGAGCCGTAGTAGATCATGTTGTCCTTGCGGCGCAAGGGGTGTCCCTTGTATTCCAAAGGCAGTTCCTTTTTGGCCATGATGACCCTCCTACCCAAATAATGTAACCAAATTGTAACACATCGCAACCATTCTGTCAACCCCTTGTGGTGGGAAAAACAGTATGATACAATATATCCGTGAAAAAATGTCGGGGAGGTGACGGCATGACGGAGGTGATCGGGCGGCTGGCCCCAAGCCCCAGCGGAGAGATGCACCTGGGCAACGCCTTCGCGGCGCTGCTGGCCTGGCTGGGGGCCCGAAGCCAGGGCGGGCGGGTGCTGCTGCGGCTGGAGGACCTGGACAAGCCCCGCTGCCCGGAGCGGTACGCCCAGGGCGTGATGGCCGACTTCGCCTGGCTGGGCCTAGACTGGGACAACGAGCCGGTGTGGCAGTCCCAACGGGACGGCTTCTACCAAAACTGTCTGACCCGGCTGGCAGAGCAAGGACTGGTCTACCCCTGCTATTGTTCTCGCAAGGAGCTCCACGCCGTCACCGAGGCCAGCGCCCCCCACGGCGCGGCGCCGGTATACCCCGGCACCTGCCGGGGCCTTACAGCGGACCAGTGCGCGGCCCTGACCGCCCAGGGCCGCCGCCCGGCCCTGCGCTCCCGGGTCCCCCACCGGGAATACAGCTTTTTGGATGGCTTGCAAGGACCTTATTCCTCCGATCTCTCCGCCGCCTGCGGAGACTTCATCCTCCGCCGCTCCGACGGCCTGTTCGCCTATCAGCTTGCGGTGGTGGCCGACGACGGCGCTATGGGCGTGACCCAGGTGGTCCGGGGCCGGGACCTCTTGCCCTCCACGCCCCAGCAGCTCTGGCTCCAAGACTGTCTGGGCCTTCCCCACCCCGCCTACTACCACGTGCCGTTGCTGCTGGCCGCCGACGGGCGGCGGCTGTCCAAGCGCGAGGGCGACCTGTCCATCCGCGCGCTGAGCAAGCAATATTCCCCGCCGGAGCTGGTGGGCCAGTTGGCTTGCTGGGCGGGGCTCTTGGACTGGCCCAGGCCGGCGACCCCCAAGAACCTGGTGGGAGAATTCGATTGGACCCGGGTGAGAAAAGAAGATGTGGTCGTCGCCTGACGACCACATCTTTTTACAGCTCCACCGCCTGACTCAAGGTGAAGAACCACAGGACCTTTTTGGCCACGGGCCGGTCCAGCAGCCGGCTGAGGGCCTGGGCGTAGGCCTCCAACTGGGGCCGGTACTCCCGGGCTCGGGCCTCCACGGTGTCGGCGGTGACCCGGTCACTTTTGAAGTCCAGGATCACTAAGCCCTGGGGGGTGTCGTACCAGCAGTCCACCACTCCCTGGAGCAGCACCCGCTCGCCGGGGTCCAGGCCGGGGAAATACCGCCCGGCGGGCTCCAAAACGGAGAATTTGAACTCCCGGTGGAGCCCCTCCCCTGCCGCCAGGACCTCCCGGCCCACCTCTGAGCGGAAGAACCGCAGCAGCACCGCCGGGTCCACCGCTTGGCCCTGCTGAGGGGTGACGATCTGCTGGTCGATGAGCCGCCCGATCTCCTGGCGAAGATGCTCCTCGCTGTCGGCGCAGGCGTAGTCCAGATACTGCATGACCACATGGTGGGCCGTGCCCCGCTCCCCAGGGGTCAGGCCCCGTTCGGCGGCAAAGTCGGGCCGGTCGAAGAGGATGGGCCGGGGCTGGGGGAATGCCTCCTCCGCTGTTTCGCTGTCTACGTCCCGGCCCTTGAGCTGGGTGGCGGTGAGCTTGGAGGGTAGGTCGCAGGCCGCGGCGTAGGGATAACGCCACCCATAGTCGGGCAGGGCTTGGACTCGGGCCGTTTCATCCGCTCCGGCGGCGCTTTTTCGCCGGGGCACAGTCAAAAACTCCCCGCCGTCGTGGATGGACATCTCCCAAGAAAGGCCGTAGAAAGCCTCCGCCGGCGGCAGATGCTCCAAGGGCGCACCCTGGCGCAGGGCGTCCCGGGCTTCGGGACGGCACAGGGCCGCCGCAAGTACCCAGTGGCCCACGCTGGGCAGGCGGCTGAGCAGTTGAGGCGGCACGGGCAGTTGGGCGTCAGGCAGCAGCTTGGCAAGCTCCTTTTCCACGTCTCGCAGCGTGCACACCAGGATGAGCTTCTCCCGAGCCCGGGTCAGGGCCACATACAAAAGCCGCAGCTCCTCGCTGTAGAGCTCCTGCTCTTGCTTGGCAATGACCGCCTGGCGGGCCAGGGTGGTGTAGCGGATCTGACGCTGGGCGTCAATGCCCTGGGGCCCCAGGCCCATCTCCCGGTGGAAGAGCATAGGCTCTCGGTTATCCATCTTATTAAAACCTTTGCCCAGGCCGCCCACCACCACGATGGGGAACTCCAGGCCCTTGGAGCGGTGGATGCTGAGGATGCGCACGCCCTGGGTCCCCGCGCCCGGGGCGCTGAGCCGCTGGCCCTGGTCCCGAAGACGGCGCAGATGGGTCAAAAAGCCGAACAGGCCCTTGTGACCGCTGGAGTCGAAGTCCCGGGCGTACTGGTAGAGGGCCAGCAGGTGGGCCCTTCGCTCCTCCCCGCCGGGCATGGCGCAGGCCAGGGCCAGTAGGCCGGTGCGGCAATAGACCTCCCACAAAAGCTCGTAGCTTCGCTTGTCCTGGGCCATGTCCCGTAGCTCTTGGAGCTGGTCCAGAAAGGCACGGCTGTCGTCTTGACCGTCGGCAAGCAGCGCGTCGTAGTAATCCCCCGCGCCCTTGGCGGCGCGGAGCTGGGCCAGGCGGTCGGGGCTGAAGCCGTAGAGGGGCGAGCGCAACACCGCGATCAGCGGCACGTCCTGCCGGGGGTTGTCGATGATCTCCAAATAGGATAGGGCCATGGCGGTCTCCGGCGCGTCGAAGAAGTCCTCGCCGCCCTCGCTGGCCCAGGGGATGCCCTGCTCGTCCAGGGCTCGGGTGTAGCGTGGCAGGACCTGGTTGGGCGAGCGCAGGAGGATGGCCATATCCCCCGGCTCGGCCCGGCGGGCGTTCTCTCCCTCGCCGATGATAAAACCGCTGTCCAGCAGCTCCCGCAGTCGCTTGGCGATGGACCGGGGCTCTGCCATGGTATCAAAGCCGTCCTCCTCCGCCTTGGGGTTGTTCAAAAGCCGCAGTTCCACGGCGCACTCGGCCCTTAGCATAAAACTGCCGCCGCAGCGCAGGGCCTCCTCCGGCCCGTAGTCCAGCTCGCCCACCTCCCGGCTCATCAGGTTGCCAAAGAGGAAGTTGACGCAGTCCACCACCTCGGGCCGGGAGCGGAAGTTCTCCCCCAGGACCACACGCCGCCCCTGGCCGGGCTCGGCCTCCTGGGCCGGGGGAAAGGCCCGGTACTTCTCCAAAAAGATGGTGGGGTCGGCCAGACGAAAGCGGTAGATAGACTGCTTTACGTCGCCCACCATGAAGAGCCCGCCCTTGTCGCCGGCGAGAGCGTCAAAGAGGGCGTTTTGGACCTGGTTGGTGTCCTGATACTCGTCCACCATCACTTCGATCAGCTTATCCTGCCACTCCCGGGCCACCTCGGGATGCTCGCGCAAAAGCCGCAGGGCCAAATGCTCCAGGTCGGCAAAATCCAGCACGCCCCGCCGGGCTTTCAACGCGCGGTAGCCCTGGTCGAACTGCTCGATGAGCTCCGTCAGCGCCGCCACCGCCGGGGCCACGGCCTGAAGGTCGGCCAGATGCTGGGCCCCGCGTCGCTCCAAGGGCGCGGCCTCCCGGACAAACTGCCGCTTGCAGCTCTCCCGCAGGTCCTTGGCCCGCTGGGCCAGCGCCGGGTCCAGGCACTTGGCCGAGGAGCCCAGCCGCGGGAAAGAGGGCATCCGGGCCTGGTCCCAGGTCTCGGCGTGGGCCAGGTCGTCCAGGCTGGCCACCGTGGCCTCCAGACTGCCCGCGTAGGCCGCCACGCCCTGGCGGCAGGCCTCGGCCACCGGGGCCAGGCTGTCCCGCCAATACCGGGCCAGGGCCCGGTAGCGCTCCAAAAGGTAGGCCCCCCACACCGTCTGTCCCACGTCGTCCAGACCGGCCACGTCAAAGGCCATCCGTTGCCGCTCCAGCCATGCGGCGGGGTCGGCGTAGCTCTGGAGCTTTTGGTGGATGGCCAGCACGATCTGGCCCAGGGCGTTGTCCTCCCGCCCAGGCTCAAAGGTGTCTAAAAGAAGCCCTAAAGCGTCGTCGGGCGCGTCGTAGCGGCGCTCCAGCACCGCCTCCAACGCCTCCACCCGGAGGGCCGCCGCCTCGGCTTCGTCGCACAGGCGGTAGTCCCGCTCCAGGTCGATGAGGTAGCCCCACTGGCGTAGCAGCTCTCCGCAGAAGGCGTGGACGGTGGAGATGTGGGCCTGGTACACCAGCGTCAACTGCCGCCGGAGATGCCGGTCGCCGGGGTGCTGGGCCAGGGCCTGGCCCAGCCGCTCCAGCACCCGGCCCTTGAGCTCGGCGGCGGCGGCGTTGGTGAAGGTGATGATGAGGAAGCGGTCCACGTCCGCCCCCGCCAAAACTCGCTCCAGCAGCCGCTCCACCAGCACCCGGGTCTTGCCCGCGCCGGCGGCGGCGGAGACCAACAGCGGCCCGCCTTGGTCAAACACCGCCTGCTGTTGGGCGGCGGTCAGAGCAAAGCTCACGGCTCCTCACCTCCCTCCAACGCGTCCCAGAACTCCTCGTTTTTCAGCTTGCGCCCCCAGCGGCGGCCCTCGCCGCCCAGGCCGTGCTCAAACTGGCAGGCCGGGCGGTAGCGGCACCACTGGCAGGCGTTTTGCTGCTCGCCCCGCCAGTAGGGGTCGGCGCACACCTTGCCCTCGCGCAGCTCCCGGGCCACCTGGGCCAGGATCTGGTCCAGATGCCGGGAAAGACGGCCCAGCTGGGCAAGGCTGGCCAGGTCGTTGGAGGTGAAGCCGCCGTCCTTACGCAGACGAAGGGGCAAAAACCGCTTGCGGTCCGGGGTGTTCTCCATGGCCTCCAGCACCGCGGGGTCGTCCAGCAGCAGGCCTTGACGGGTCAAGGCTTTATCCAACTGCGCCTGGCGTTCCTCCTCCGTCATATCCCGCTCGCCCTTGGCCAGCAGGTCCCGGGCGGGGACATAGAGTACCCCGGCAGGGACCACCTCCTTGCCAAAGTAGTCCTTGCCGTATTTTTCCAGGGTGAACAGATACAAAAGCATCTGCATCCCGATGCCGTGGAACACGTCGGTGAGGTCAAAGCTCTTGCGGCCCGTTTTGTAGTCCATCACCCGCAGATAGAGCCTGCCGCCGTGCTCCCAGCCGTCCACCCGGTCCACAAAGCCGCTGACGCTGACGGTAAAGCCGTCCAGCTCCAGCGTCACCGGCGGCAGGTCCTTGCCCTTGCCAAAGCCCAGCTCGAAGGCCAGGGGCTTGAAGTCGCTGGCGCGAAGCTCCTGGGCGGCGTTGAGCACCACCCGCTCCACGGTCTTGCGAAGGCGGCCAAAGAGGTAGACAAAGCGCGGGGACTTGTCCTCCAGACCGCCCAAGTCCTCGGCGAGATACCGCTCCACCGCCTGGCGGGTCAACTCCCGCACCGCACCGTCGTCCATGTCCTTGTCCCACTTGCCCAAGACCTCCTCCAGCACCGCGTGGACAAAGGTGCCGTACTCCGGCGCGGCGAAGCCCAGGCCCTGGCGGGGCTTCGCGCCCAGGCCGTAGCGCATGAAGTCGGAGAAGTGGCAGGAGCGGTAGAGGTCCAGCCGGGAGGCGGACATGGCCGCTCCCTTGCCGTAGAGGGCGGCCACGCCTTCCGGGGACAAGCTGCCCCGCTGGGCCGTGGCCGCCTGGGCCAGACGCTGGGCCCGGCCCTCCATGCCCGGGACCCGCTCCAAAGCGGAGCGGACGGCCTCGTCCCCCACCGCCAGCTCCAAGGCCGGACCCGGCGCGGCCAGTCGGGGGTCGGGTCCGGCGGCGGCGTTTTCCACGAAGAGCAACGGGAAGAGCCGCTCCAGCCGGGGCACCAGGAAGGCGGGGGCACGCTCCTCCCCCGCCGCCTGGGCGGGCCAGAGCAGATAGAGCCGCTGAGTAGGCAGCGTGGCGGCGTTGTAGGCGATGGTCATCTCCCGGCCCAGCCGCTCCTCCAGCCGAGGAGCCAGAGAGAGGCCAAGCTGGGACAGGGCCAGGCGGTCATCGTCGGTCAAAAGCCCCGCCGAGCGCTGGCAGTCGGGCAGGCGCTTGTCGTCACAGCCCAGGAAGAAGACGGCCTTGTAGCTCTCGTAGCCAAGGCGCGGACAGGGCCCCGCCGTCACCCGGTCCAGGGCCACGGGGATGGAGCCCACCTGGTACTGGCTGAGCACCAGGGCAAAGAGCCGGGCGAACTCCCCGGCGTCCATCTCCCGCTGGGCCAGCAGCCGGGCGCAGCTCTCCAACGCCTCCACCAAGATGCGCCAGAGCTGGGCGTACTCGTCGGCCAGGCCCAGCTCTCCCCGCTCTCGCAGGGCCTCCACCCGGGCCGCCAGGGTCTGGGGCAGCCGGATGTCCTCCAAAAAGTCGTAAAGGGCCATGGCCCGGTCCCGCCCGGTGGTCCCAGTCGCCCGGCGGAGCTTTTCCAGAGGCTCCATCACCTGCCGGCGCAAGGTGTTGAGCTCTTCTAATCGTGCCTCGGTCTCCTCGGTATAGGCTCTGCCGTAGCCCTCGGGGTGCATCCTCCAAGGCTTGGACGAGGCCCACATCCCGCCCCGGATATCCCAGGTGACCACGTAGTTTTCCAGCTTGTCCAGAGCGTCGGCGTCCAGGCCGGTGAGGCCGGTCTTCAGGTAGCGCAGCACGTCCTCGCGCCGGTAGCCGCCCTCCACCGCCTCCAAGGCCCCGGTGATAAGGGCCAGGATGGGCTTTTCCAAAATATCCTGGGTCCGGGCCAGGAAGACGGGCACGCCGTACTGGCCGAAGACCGAGTCCAGCAGCTCCTCATAGCCCTCCAAGGTCCGGGCTGTAACGGCAACGTCCCGAAACCGCCAGCCCTCCTCCCGGCAAAGGCGCAGGATCTCCGCCGCGGTCCACTCCACCTCCTGCCGGGGCCCAGCGGCCTGGACGCAACGCACCGGAGCCTTGGCGGGCCAGGGCTCCGGCTGGATCTCAAAGAGCTGACGCTCCAGGTGCCGCAGCGCCGGGTCCTTGCCCTCCAAGAGCTCTGTAAGGGTCTCTACCTTTACATCCTTTCCCGCCGACTGGGCCAGCTCCTGAAGCCGAGCCGCTGTCTTCCGGGCAGGGGAAAACACCCCCAGCCCCTCCTCGTCCTCAGCCAGGTGGTCGCAGGTGAGGGCGAAGGTGACGCTGTGGGCCTTTTTCATCAAGGCGGAGAGCACCAGGCACTGCTGGGGCGTAAAGTCGGTGAAGCCGTCCAGGTAGATATCCGCCCCATCGCCCCAGTCGCAGCGGCCCAGGGCCTGGGCCAGGCGGGTCAGCAGGTCCCGGGGGTCGGCCCCCAGGGTGTCGCACAGCGTCTCGTAGGCCCCGAAGATGAGCCCCAGGTCCCGGAGCTTGTCCCCGGCGGAGCCGCCCAGCTCTCCGCCGGCCTTCAGCAGCGTCTCGGGCTGGACGCAGTAGCTCTTGCACTCGTCCAGGGTGTCCAGCAGCCCCGATAAAAACGCCGGCTTTCGGGAGGGTGCGTGGTAGACGGTGAGGGCGCTCTGGGTCTCCCGCACCGCCAGGTACATCACCAGCAGCCGTCCGCCCTTGTCCAGCGCGGGCCGGGCTAACCCTCCGGCCTGGGCGAAGACCCGGCTGGCCATGCGGGTGAAGGTGAGCACCTCGCCCTGCAGGGACAGCGCGTTGCCCCCCAGGGCGCACAGCCGGGCCTCGGCGCGGTGGGAGTACTGCTCGGGGACCACCAAAATTTGGCGGCGGCGAGGGGCGTTCTCCCCCATTTTTTCAAAAATACGGCTGGACTTTCCCGTGCCGCCCCGACCGATGAGAAGCTGGACCATCGCCTCAGCCCAGCCTTTCTTCCAGCGCGGCTACGGCCTTGTCCAGCTGGGCCTGAGGCTCGCGCTCGGCCACGTCGGGGACCAGTCCCGTGCCGATGAGGGAGGTCCCGCCACCGGTGGCGTACATCCCGGTGGACAGGTTGAGCCCGCCGCCGTTGGGCAGGCCAAAGGCCTGCTGGTAGTAGCCCTTGCCGCAGGTCTGGACGCCGATCAAGGGCGCCTGAACGCTCTCGCGGAGCTGGGCGGCAAAGAGCTCGGCGGCGGAGTAGCTGTCGGCGTCGATGAGCACTGCCATAGGGAGGTCCACGCAGCTCTCGTCCGACTCCACCTTCTTCACCGGGCCATCCTTGCGGTGCTCGGTGAAGATGGGCCCCTCGGGCAGAAGGTAGTCCAAAAGGTCGGTGAGCTCGTCCACATAGCCGCCGGGGTTGGAGCGCACGTCAAACAAGAGCCCTCGCGCGCCCTGGCCCACCAGGTCGTCCACCGCCTCCTTGGCGCTTTGGGCGCTGCCGGCGTAAAAGTTATAAAGGCGCACATAGCCCACGCCGTTTTCCAGCAGCTCATGCTCCACCGACAGGCTCTGGACCTGGGCGGCCCGGAGGGTGACCTCCCGGCTTTTTCCCTCGCTGTCCAGCACGGTGAAGACCATCTCCCGGCCATCCTCCTGGCCGATCTGACTCACCAGCTCGTCCAGATTTTCCGTGTTCAAGGCCTGGCCGTCGATGGCGGTGATGCGCCAGCCCGGCTCCAGCCCCGCCTGCTGGGCGGGGCCGCCGGGGGTGACAGAAACGATCTCCATATAACTGCCGTCCTCGGCGGGGGTGTAGGTCAGCCCCACGCCCACATAGCTGTTGCTGCGGCGCTGGAGCATATCGGCGTAGTCCTTGGGGCTGAGGTAGAGCGACCAGCGGTCGTCCAGGGCGGTGACGGTGGCGCTGAGGGCCGCGTCCACCACCCGCTCTTCGTCATAGGGCCCCACAAAGCGGCCCCGGATGAGCTCCACGCCCTCCAAAACAGCCAAGCCGCCCGGCCCCAAACGGAGCCAGGCGGTCAAAGCCACCGCCGCCACAGTGCAGACCACAGTGACGGCGGCAGTGACGATCAAAGCGATGGCGGAAAAGCGTTTTTCTTTCATATCAGTTATAGGGGAAGCCGGTGTTGTTGATCCAGTTCACGTTGGGGTAATACTTCAGCGCGTCGGTGCGCTGGCCGTTGATGCGGACCTCGAAGTGAAGGTGTGGCCCGGTGGAGCGGCCGGTGGAGCCCACATAGCCGATGACCTGGCCCTGGCTGACAATGTCGCCCACCTTCACCGCCCGCTTGGACATATGGGCGTAGAGGGTGGACACGCCGTCGCCGTGGGAGAGGACCACATAGTTGCCGTAGGAGCTGTGGTGGGCGCTGGTGAGGACCACGCCGCCCCGGGCGGCATAGATCTCCGTGCCTGTGGGCGCGCCGCCGATGTCGGTGCCGGAGTGGTTGGCCTGTTTGCCGGAGATGGGGTCCTTGCGGGGCCCGTAGAAGGAGTTGACCTTCACGCAGCTGGAGGGCAGGGGCCAGTACCACCCCGAGCCGGGGTCGAACTGGTAGGCGTTGGCGTTGCCCGACTTTTTGGCCGCTTCGATGGCCTTTTGCAGCTCTTTCTCCTGCTTGGCGATCTCCGCGTCCATGGCCTTGGCGGCAGCGTTGAGCTCGTCCAGGGCCTTCTGGGTCTCCTTCTCGTCGGCCTTGATCTCGTTGATCAGCGCCTGGACCTCTTGCTTTTGGACCGCCAGCTCGTCCTGGGCGGCCTTTTGCTCGGCCTTGGCGGCCTCGGTCTCCGCCTGGGCCTGCTCCAGCTCCGCCTTGGCCTGCTGAAGGGCCGCCCGGGCGGCCTGGAGCTGGTCGCAGATGCGGTCGTTATAGTCAGCGATGGCGTTCACGGTATGGACCTTGTCCAAAAGATCGGGAAAGCTCTTGGCGGAGAAGAGGATGGACCAGTAGGACACCTGCCCCTCCTTCTCCATGGCCCGGCACTGGCGGCAGAAGAGGTCGAACTGGGCCCGCTCGGCGGCCTCGTTCTCCGCCACCTGGGTCTCCTTTTCGGTGATGAGGGCGGCGTACTGCTCAATCTGGGCGTTCAGGTTATCGATCTCGTCCTGGAGCACGTTGATCTGCTGCTCCAGGTTGTTCTTTTTGTCCATGGCCTTGCCCTTTTCCGCCTGAATGCCGCTGAGCTGGCTCTTCAGGTCGGATTTCTGCTTGGAAAGGCCCTTGTTCTTCTCTTTCAGGCTGTTGATCTGGCTCTGGATAGAGCTCACCGAGCCCGCTCCGGCGGCGGTGGCGTTGAGCACCATCACCACCATGGGAAGGAGCATCAGCAGCGCCAAAAGGCAGGCCACCAGGGCCATCATCCGCTCCCGGCGGTTGCGCTTGGGCTTGGAAGTGGTATGCTTACCCATGGCTGCTCCCTCCTTAGACCTTCAGGAATTTGCGGATGGCCAACAGCGAGCCCAGCACGCCGATGGCAAGGCCCGCGCCGCAGAACACCAGCAGCACCATCACCCAAAGCTGCCCAAAGGGCACGGCCACCAAGAAACCCAACTGGCCCGCCGCGCCCATAGCGCCCTCGATGAGGCCGTAGACCCACCACTGCAAAAAGAAGGCCAAAATGGCGCTGAAGAGGCCCAAGATCGCGCCCTCCATCACGAAGGGCCAGCAGATAAAGCCGTTGGTGGCCCCGCACATACGCATGATGGCGATCTCCTCGCGGCGGTAGAAGGTGGCTAGGCGCAGGGTGTTGGAGATGATAAAGAGGCTCACCACCGCCAGGGTGGCGATAAGTACCAGCGCCAAGCCCGCCGCCACATTGCGCACGGCGATCATGCCCTCGGCGATGCCGATGTCCGCCGAGGTGCTCTCGATGCCCGGGATGGCCCGGACCTGCTCCACCGTCTGCTCCAGCAGGGAGATATCGGTGACGTGGATGCGGTAGCGGTGCTGGAAGGTGGTGGTGGGCAACAGGTCGTAGAGCTCGTTTTCTCCCTGGCGCTGGGCCTGGAATTCGGCCAGCACCGTCTCCCGGTCCACGAATTGGACCTCCCGGACGTTGGCCACGGCGGAGATGTCGTTGATGAGGGCATAGGCCTGGTCGTCGGCCATAGCGTCGTCGATGTAGGCCAAAAACTCGTTGTCCCGCTCCAGCTCGGCCAGATTGGCGTCCAGGTCCACCGCCACCAGGGCGAAGGTGCCCATGATGAGCAGGCAGGCCACGGTGGTACACACCGCGGCGAAGGACATCAGGCCGTGGCGAAAGATGCTGGTGAAGCCCTCTTTGATGAAGTAGCCCAGGTTCCAGCGGCGGCGAGGGGGATTCTTTTTCCTGGCCCGGTCGGGGCCGGCCATGCGGCTGCGGTCAATTCCCGCCATGGTCTTCCACCTCCTCTGTCTCGGTGGTCTCCCCTGCCACGGCGGCCTCGCCCGCCACGGCGGAGGCCAGGATCTCCACGGGGATGCCGCCCACCGAGGCGGGCGTTTCGGCCTGGGGCTCCGGGGCAGGCTCCGCCGCCGGGACGCTCTGGTCGTCCCGGACGCCGGCGGGCTCTTGAACAGGCTCCGGCTCCTGGACGGTCACAGGCTCCTGAACAGGCTCAGACTCAGCCTTGGGCTCCGCTTTGGGCTCGTCCTCGGGCTGGGGCGCGGGCTTTTTCGTGGTGGGGTAGTATCCGCCGGTGGCGTCCCGGCGGATGCGGCCATCCTGGATGGCGATGACCCGCTTGCCCAGCCGGTCCACCAGGGTCTTTTCGTGGGTGACCACCAGCATGGTGGTGCCCAGGTCGTTGATCTGGGCCAGCAGCTCCATGATCTCCACGCTGAGGCTGGGGTCCACGTTGGCGGTGGGCTCGTCGGCGATGATCATCTCCGGGTTGTTCACCAGCGCCCGGGCGATGGCCAGGCGCTGCTGCTCGCCGCCGGAGAGCTGGTTGGGAAGCTCGTGCTCCTTGCCCTCCAAGCCCACCAACTCCAGAACGTAGGGGATGCGCTTGCGCATGGCGTGGTTGGACGAGCCCACCACGCGCATGACAAAGGCCAGGTTCTCCCAGACCGTTTTGTTGGTCATCAGCCGGAAGTCCTGGAACACCACGCCCAAGGTCCGCCGCAGCAGAGGGATCTGCTTGCGGCGGATGTTGTTGAGGTTATAGCCGTTGACCATGATCTTGCCGCCGGTGGCCTGGATCTCGCCGGTCAACAGCTTGGTGACGGTGGATTTGCCCGAGCCCGAGGGGCCCACCAAAAAGACAAATTCCCCGTCCTCAATACGGAACGAGACCCCGCGCAGGGCCTCGTTCCCGGTATCATATGTTTTTGTTACGTCGATGAACCGTACCATTGGGCTCCTCCCAGGATCAGTTGTCGATGCCTCTGGAAACTAGATATTTCTTGACCATCAGCGCCACCTTGAAGGTGATGGCGTCGTCAAACTCCCGCAGGTCCAGCCCGGTGAGCTTCTTGATCTTCTCCAGCCGGTACACTAGGGTGTTGCGGTGGACGAAGAGCTTGCGGGCGGTCTCGGAGACATTGAGGTTGTTTTCAAAGAACTTGTTGATGGTGAACAGGGTCTCCTGGTCCAGCGCGTCGATGGGGTTTTTCTTGAAGACCTCTTGCAGGAACATGTCGCACAGGGTGGTGGGAAGCTGGTAGATGAGCCGCCCGATGCCCAGGTTCTCGTAGTTGATGACGGCCATTTCGGTGTTGAAGACCTTGCCCACCTCGATGGCCACGCCCGCCTCCTTGTAGGCCCGACCCAGGTCCCGCAGGTGGGTGGCCACGGTGCCGATGCCGATGACGCACTTGGTGTGCAGCTCGCCGTCCAAAAGCTCCTGCATCTGGGCGGCAAGGCGGTAGAGCTCCTTGCTGTCCACGTTCTCCTCCAGAGACTTGATGACAGCCACGTCGGTGTCGCTCATGGAGAGGATGAAGTCGTTTTGCTTGTCGGGGAACAGGCCCTGCAGCAGGTCGATGGCGCCGGGGTCGCTCTCAGGGGACATGCGGATGAGGAAGGCCGCCCGGGGCTGCTCGTTGGGGAAGTGGAGCTCCCGGGAGCGGATATAGATGTCCCCGGACAGGATGTTGTCCGAGACGATGTTCTTCACGAAGGTGGCCCGGTCGTGCTTCTCCTCGTAAGAGGCCTTGGCGCCGTTGAGGGCCACAGTGGCCAGGCCGCAGACGCTCTGGGCCTCCTCCCCCTCGCCCACCACGAAGGCGGCGTAGTCATAGAAGGTGGACCAGCCCGACAGGGCCCGGAAGAGCTTGCCCTCGGCGGCGACGTAGGCGCTCTCGTGGCGGTTGATGACCTCCGCCACCTGGGGCCAGCGCTCCCCCACTAGGGCAAGGTCGGTGCAGGCCACCACCGTGCCCTCGTTGTCCACCACGCCGACAGGCAGCTTGGTGCAATCCTTCATCTGGAGGACCACACTTTGGAAGATCCGGCTGGACATGGAACCCCCTCCTTTTTGTCAGTTTCATTCCTCGCCCCACAAAATATCGGGGCGAAATTTACCGAGTATACCCATTATACAGGAACCCGCAAGCAATTTCAATAGACTTATGAAAAAAATTTGTGGAAATTGCATAAAATTATTTTTCCCGTAAAATCGACGTTTCCGCCACCGTCAACGCCCGCCATTGGCCGGGCTCCAGCGTCTCGTCCAGGACCAAGCCCCCCATAGACACCCGTCGGAGGGCGGTCACCGGCTTGCCCAGGCAGGCCATCATCCGCTTCACTTGGTGGTATTTCCCCTCTCGGATGGTGAGAAGGCCGGTACTTGGACCAACGATGTTCAACTCCGCCGGCAAGCAACAATGGCCGTCGCCCAGGGTCAGCCCCGCCGCCAGGGCGGTCTGGTCCGCCTCAGTGAAAACACCGTCCACCGTCACCAGATAGGTCTTGTCCACGTGCTTTTTGGGGGAGAGCAGGTCGTGGGCCAGAGCGCCGTCGTCGGTGAGGAGCAGCAGTCCCGTCACGTCCTTGTCCAGCCGCCCCACCGGGAACAGTCCCCGGCGGCGCAGGTCGTCGGGCAGCAACTCCAGCACCGTCCGCTCCCGGGGATCGTCGGTGGAGGAGACCACTCCGGCGGGCTTGTGGAGCATTAAGTAGACGTGCCCGCGCTGGAGCTCGCCGCCGTCCACTGTCACCACGGCCTCCGGGGCGTATTTGCCCTCGGGCCTGGCGGCCACCGCGCCGTCCACCGTCACCCGGCCCTGGGCGATCAGCTCCCGGGCCTCCTTACGGGTGTAGCCCGCCTGGCTCAATATCTTGTCCAGCCGCTCCATGCCGCCGCCCCCTTTTCAGAAGTATCTGACATGGATTATAACACGTGCGCATAGAAATTGACCAGAGCATTTTGGGAAGGAGCGATGGCCGATGATCATTTACACGGCGAAGCTGGACCGCAGAAGGCTGATAGCGGGCGGTCTGGGGGCGTTGGCGCTGGTGTGCGTGCTGGGGCTGTTCTGGGCCTTTTCCGGTGGAAGCGCCGCCGCGGGCCAGACGGTGAGCCCCAAGGGCGTGAAGACCGCGGAGGACCGGCTGGCCTACCTTGGGGCCTACGGGTGGCTGGTGAAGGAGGAGCCCTTGGCGGTGGAGGAGCTGGCCATCCCCGAGGAGTTTGGCCCAGAGTACACCGACTACCTCTCCCTCCAGAGCCAGCAGGGCTTTGACCTCTCCCGCTACGCGGGCAAGACGGTGAAGCGGTATACCTATGAAATACTCAACTACCCCACCGGGGAGACCGGGGTCCAGGCGTCGCTGCTGATGTATAAGAACACCGTGGTGGGGGCCGACGTGCTCTCCCCCGCCCTGGACGGCTTCATCCACGGCCTGGAAATGCCCCAGCAGCAACAAACAACGCTTCAGGAGCTATCCTGAAGCGTTGTTTGTTGAAAAAAGGCTTGCCATTCCCACAAAAAGGGAGTAAAATGGACCTCGCAGGAAAACAAAATAGTGGCAGCCTCCGGGGAGTTGGCCCTCCCCGAAGGCCTATGCGGGTGTAACAGGCACCCACACAACAGATCGTATCTGCACCAACTGCTATTTTACCTCTTGGTTGCCAGTTTGGCAAGAGGGAAGGTGGCGGCTTGTGTCGCTGGTTGGTCGTGTCGTGCGGGGAATTCTCCTGACCCGCCGGCACGATTTTTGTTTTCCTCCGGCTCAAAGCCTTGGGGGCGCAAGCCCCCAAGCGCCGCCGGAGAAAACGTAAAGAAAAGGAGAAAGCGATGAAAAGAAAATTTTTTGCGGCGGTCCTGGTCCTGGCGCTGATGGTGGGTCTGTGCCCGACTGTCATGGCGGCGGGCAAGCTGTCCACCCCCACCGACCTGGCCTGGGGCGAGGAGGGCTACCCCCCGGACACCATGTTCTGGCGCTTTGGGGAAAACAGCACGGGCTACGTCCATCTGGTGATCTATCGAAACGACCGGGCCGTGTACGATTCCTACGGAGATTATGGAGGTTGGGGAAACGATCATCCATGCAACGAAAGTCTGAACTGGGCTCTTGCCTTTGAAGGCGTCCCCATGGAGAGCGGCACCTATCACTTCACCGTCCAGAATGTTACCAGTTGGGATCATTCCAGCAGCAACGACAGCGCCGTGGCCGCCTCTCCCAAGTGGACCTACACCGCGCCTTCCGCCAAGCTGGCCGCCCCCAGCGATCCGGTGTGGGACTTCCCCTACTGCATTTGGAAGCCCGGCCAAATTCCCAAGCAGCAGGAGAGCACGCTCATGTTCTATTACTCCAAGACCCGAAACGGCGAGTATTACTCCGTGGGCGCCACCACCGGCCGCCCCTCCAACGGGGACACCGCACGGACAGCGATGGACAAGTGGGCGTTGCAGTACAATGGCGCGGGCTATTACAAATTCCGGGTCATCAACCAGAGCGACGACGTGACCCAAATTCAAAACAGCGACTGGTCCGCGTACAGCGAGCCCTACTACTACGACGGCAGCCCGGTGGACATCTGCGAGCACCGAAATGTGCAAGAGCAAAACTATAAAAGCCCCACCTGCACCGAGGACGGCTACTCTGGGGACTACGTCTGCATGGACTGTGGCGAGGTGAGAAGCTACGGCCACGTGATCCCCGCCGAGGGCCATTCCCTTCGTTACGACGGCTATTGCTATTCCTGCGGCCAGCAGATCGAGTACCACGGCGCCTTGGGCGACAGCAGCCAGCTGAGCTGGGTCTACTCCACCGAGACGGGCAAGATGACCTTTACCGATGCCATCCCCAGCGGCGAGACGGTGTTCGTGGCCTGCTACCGAAACGGCCGCTTTGCCGGGGTAAAGGCCGCTGCTGGGGACAACCCCACGGTACAGGTCGGCACGACCTCGGACCAACTGCGCCTGTTCTGGCTGGACGGCAGCCAGGTCCCCCAGTGCCGGGACAAGTCGTTGGACCTGGAACCGTAAAGGCACAAACGCAACGCCTCAGGAGGTATCCTGAGGCGTTGTTTTTTGTGAAAGGCTTGCCATTTTGGGGGGCATGGGGTAAAATAGCTTATCAAACACAAAGGAGCACGTTATGAAAAGACGACTTTTTGCCGCCGTTTTAGTCCTGGCGCTGATGGCCGGGCTGTGCCCGACTGTCCTGGCGGCGGACAAGCTGTCCACCCCCACCGAGCTGGGCTGGGGCTGGGAGCACGACTTGGCGGACCAAATATTCTGGAACTTTGGGGAAAACACTATGAGCATCGTCCGCATCGTCATTTACAAGGACGACCAGAAGCTGGCCCAGACGGAGATCGATTACAAGGAGGAGCTCAGCAATATCCTCATGAGCGACCACCTGAGTTACCTGCTGGCTGATGAGGACCTTTCCATGGACAGCGGCGTGTATCACTTTACTGTCCAGAACATCGCAAACCTGAATGCCGACAGTGACGACGACAGTGACGTGGCCGTATCCTCCAAGTGGAGCTACACCGCTCCCGACGCCCAGGTGACCCCGCCCACCGACCCGGTCTGGGACTTCCCCTACCACACCTGGCGGCGGGGCACCGACGCGGAGCTGCAGCCCGCTCTGCTCCAGCTCTACTTCTGCGAGAGCGAAGACGGCGACTACCAAATAGTCTCCACTTCCTATTGCGACATTGGTGCGGCTACCGTGCGGCTGCCCACGGACACCTGGGCTTTGGAGGAGTACGGTGCGGGGTATTACAAGTTCCGGGTCTTCAACCTAAGCAGCGATGTGGCCCAGACCCGCCACAGCCCCTGGACTGCGTACAGCGAGGCATACCACTACGATGGCGGCCCGGTGGATATCTGCGACCACCCGAATGATATCATTCAAGACGAGAAGGCGCCTACCTGCACCGAGCCGGGTTACAGTGGCAACTCGTACTGCACTGAGTGTGGGGAGCTTCTGCTGTATGGCAAGACCATCCCTGCCCTGGGCCACAAGCCGGACGCTGACGGCGTTTGCCAGCGTTGCGGCCAGCGCACCCTGGGCGAGGGCGGCGAATTGACCTGGACCTACCGTGCGGAGACCGGCGAGGTGGCCTTTTCCGGTCTTATCCCCGATGGCGAGACGGTGTTCGTGGCCTGCTACGAGGAGGGCCGCTTCACCGGCGTGAAGGCCGCCACCAGCGGCAGCTCCACGGTGGAGGTGGGTACGGACTCGGACCAACTGCGCCTCTTTTGGCTCAACGGCGGCCACGCTCCCAAGTGCCGGGACGTATCGCTCACTCTGGAACCGTGACTTGCATAAAAGAACCCCGGTGGCGTGGTGCCGCCGGGGCTCTTTTTATTTGCTCTTGGGCTTGAAGAAAAGGGCCACCAGCAGCGCGAAGAAGATGGCGGCGGCGATGCCTCCGGCGGTGGCGGTGACTCCGCCGGTGAAGACCCCCAGCCAGTTCTTGTCGGCCACCGCCCGGGCCACGCCCTTGGCCAGGGTGTAGCCAAAGCCGGTGAGGGGCACGGTGGCCCCCGCGCCGCACCACTCCACCAGCTTGGGGTAGAGGCCCACGGCGGTGAGGACCACGCCGGAGACCACATAGGTGGTCAAAATGCGGGCCGGGGTGAGCTTGGTCTTGTCGATGAGCAGCTGGCCGATGATACACAGCACGCCGCCGCACAAAAACGCCTTCACATATTCCATGATCTACACCTCGATACTGACGGCATGGGCGATGGAGGGGATGCTCTCACCCTGTTGGCTGGAGGTGGGGCTCAGCAGCGCCCCCGTGGGACAGAACAAAACGCGCCTGAGGGTCCCCTCCGCCATCTGCCGCAGAAGATAGCCGTTCAACACGCTGCCCGCGCAGCCGCAGCCCGAGCCGCCACAGTGCACGTCCTGGCTCTGAGCGTCGAAGAGCAGCAATCCGCAGTCGTTGTGGCAGCCGGTGAGGTCCAGGCCCTCGTCGCCGGTGAGCTCCAACAGGATCTCCCGGCCCAGGGACCCCAGGTCGCCGGTGGCCACCAGGTCGTAATAGCTGGGGTCCCGGCCCGTCTCCCGGAAGTGGGCCAGCAGGGTGTCCGCCGCCGCCGGGGCCATGGCCGCCCCCATGTTGTTGGCGTCTTTTATACCTTTATCTACGATTTTTCCCGTGGTGACATGGGTGATCTTTGGCCCCCGGCCTTCCTTGGAGAGGATGCTACACCCCGCGGCGGTGGCGGTCCACTGGGCGGTGGGGGTCCGCTGGCCGCCGTAGGCCAGGGGCGTGCGGTACTGCCGCTCGGCGGTGCAGAAGTGGGACGAGGTCACCGCCGCCGCCGTCCGGGCCGCGCCCGAGTCGATAAGCAAAGAGGCCAGGGCGATGGACTCGCCCATGGTGGAGCATGCGCCATAAAGGCCCCAGAAGGGGACTTGTGTTTCCCGGGCGGCGAAGGAGGAGCTGATGCACTGGTTCAAAAGGTCCCCCGCCAACAGATAGTCCAGGCTGGCGGCGTCCTTCTCCCACTTCTCCAGGGCGATCTGCAGGGCCAGCTTTTGCATCTGGCACTCGGCCTTCTCCCAGCTCTTTTCTCCAAAGGTGTCGTCCTGGCTCAGATGGTCGAAGTACCGCTTTAGCGGGCCTTCGGCCTCTTTTTTGCCGCCGACGGCGGCGTGGGCGACGATGTGGACCGGGCTTTCCAAGGCCACCGTCTGGCGGCCAAGACGTTTTGCCATGGGCTCAACTCCTTGGTGTCTTTTGCCCTAGGCTGTCCATCCTTATAAAAAAATATGCGTAAAATGGAAATTTGCTCTTGCATTTTCCGGAAAGCCGTGGTAAAATTGGTGTCGAATTTCCGGTTACAATTTGGAAACAAATCTTTACAAAGGAGGAGCGGATGGTGAAAAAACGGTTACTGGCCCTGGCCCTGGCGCTGGCCCTGGTCTTGTCCGCCGGACTGCTGCCTGTGACGGCGGCCGCTGTCAGCGTGGACGACCCCGGCGTTTTCCTCAAGCAGCAGACCCGCTCCACCTGTACCCTGGCCTCGGCTACCATGATGCTACGCCGCAAGGCCATTTTGGACGGCGACGCCAACTGGGCCGACATCACCGAGCGCTCCGTCCGCCGGGCGGCCTGGAGCGGCGGTCTGGCCTGGAACTTCTCCTATAACGGCCTGAGCGTGTCGGTCATGCGCAAGGCCAGCGGCTGGGCGGGGAGCTCTCTGGACAGCAAACGTCAGGCCCTCATCGAGCTGCTGGCGGCCCACCCCGAGGGCATCGTGGGCTACGCCTCGGGCCAGCCCCACGCGGTGCTTTTGACCGACTACGACGCCGACACCGGCACCTTCTACTGCTGCGACCCCGCCCCCTATTATGCCGCGGGCCGGGTGCCTCTGGTCCAGAGCTCCATCCGCGGCGGCGACCAGGATACGGTCCTGGGCCGCATCACCCAGCTTTGGTACATATCCGACGGCCTCTCTAACGGCGCGGGCACCATGCCCATGGAGGAAAACCAGTCCCAGCAGTCCATGGCCTGGATGTCGGCCCAGGACATCGACATCAACGGCAGCGTGGTCACCTTCCAGACCTACGTGGTGGTGGACGACATCGGCAACGAGACCTGCTACGTCAACGTCACCGACCTGGCTGCCGCCTTGAAGGCCACCTCCGGCCAGTTCGACGTGGGCATCGGCCCGGAGATCCTGCTCTTCACCCGGGTGGCCTATCCCTACGACGGCCGGGGCTCCTGGGACGCCCTGCCCCCCATCGTCTCCGCCGTATGCGACCGAGACACCCGGGTAGACGGTCAGCTCCAGGACCTGGACTGCATCGCCGTCACCGACTACAACGGCAACGAGCACATCTACTACAAGCTCCGGGACCTGGGCGACGCGCTGGGCTTCCATGTGGACTGGAGCGCGGAGCGGGGCACCTACATCGAGACCGAGCAAGCCTGAAGCTGACAAAAGAGACGGTGGAAACCGTCTCTTTTTTTGTCGCTCTCCCTCTTCCCTTTTTGGGCGGATTGCGTTATAATGTATCTGTTATCATGTACAGATAAGAAGGTATCCTCTTGTATTTTGAAAAGCGCTACGACATCAGCACCATGGACCTGGACTGCTTCGACTGCTGCCGGGCCTCGGCCCTGCTAGGCTATCTCCAGGACGCGGCGGGCCTGGCGGCAGGGCAGTACCATGCCACCAATGTGGAGATGGTCCAAAAGCACGGCCACTGCTGGATGGTGGTCCGCACCGGCTTCACTCTGGACCGGCCCCTTCGCTGGGGCGACGCGCTGACCATCAAGACCTGGCACCGGGGCGGGGACAAGCCTCTGATGTACCGGGACTTCGATCTCAGCGTGGGCGGCCAGAGCGTGGGCCAGGCGGTGTCCATCTGGGTGCTGGTGGACCTCCAGACCCACGCCATGACCCGGCCCGACCGCTTCCCCGAGTTTGCCGGCACCGACGGTGGGGACCTCATCCGCTCCACCAAGCTCCCCAAGGTCAAGCCGCCCCAGGATCTGGTCTCAGTGGGCTCGCGTCAGCTCTACTACAGCGAGACCGACGGCAACGGCCACGTCAACAACACCCGCTACGCCGACTTCCTCTGCGACGCGCTGGAGCTCCATAAGGCCGGGCCCGGGACCTTTGTGCGGGAGCTCTACCTCTCCTATCTCCAGGAGTGCAAGGCGGGCGAGACCCTGGAGCTGCTCACCGGCCAGGAGGGCAGCCAGCGCCATGTGCTGGGCCAGGACGGCCAGGGCGTCCACCGCTTCCACGGCTACGCCGTCACCGGCGAAAGTTTTTCTTGACTTTTCCTTCAAGCCACAGTAGAATAGAAAAAATTTTACAATAAAGGAGCGATCCCTATGGCAGACAAGTTCGGCAAGCAGGGCCTGACCTTCGACGACGTTCTTCTCATCCCCGCGGAGAGCAACGTGCTTCCCGCCGACATCGACCTGAAGACCCGTTTGACCAAGAAGATCACCCTGAACATCCCGCTGATGAGCGCCGCCATGGACACCGTCACCGAGTCCCGCATGGCCATCGCCGTGGCCCGGGAGGGCGGCATCGGCATCATCCACAAGAATATGTCCATCGGCGCTCAGGCCGAGCAGGTGGACATGGTCAAGCGCAGCGAGAACGGCGTTATCACCAACCCCTTCTGGCTGGCTCCGGGCCACACCCTGGCCGAGGCCGACGAGCTGATGGCCAAGTACCGCATCTCCGGCGTGCCCATCTGCGACAATGGCCGTCTCATCGGCATCATCACCAACCGGGACATGAAGTTTGAAGACGACATGACCCAGCTCATCGACAACGTCATGACCCGGGAGAACCTGGTCACCGCCCCCGAGGGCACCACGTTGGAGGAGGCCCGGGAGATCCTGCGCGCCCACAAGATCGAGAAGCTGCCCATCGTGGACAGCGACATGCACCTCAAGGGCCTTATCACCATCAAGGACATCGAGAAGGCCCAGGTCTACCCCAACTCCGCCCGGGACAGCAAGGGCCGGTTGATGGTAGGCGCGGCCATCGGCGTCACCGCCGACGTGCTGGACCGGGTCAAGGCCCTGGTGGACGCGGGGGCCGACGTTCTGTGCCTGGACTCCGCCCACGGCCACAGCCACAACATCATCGAGTGCGTCCGCCGCATCAAGGCCCTCTACCCCGACGTGCAGCTCATCGCCGGCAACGTGGCCACCGCCGAGGGCACCCGCGCCCTCATCGAGGCGGGCGCGGACTGCGTGAAGATCGGCATCGGCCCCGGCTCCATCTGCACCACCCGCGTGGTGGCGGGCATCGGCGTGCCCCAGGTCACCGCCATCTACGACGCCGCCCAGGTGGCCGCCGAGTACGACGTGCCCATCATTGCCGACGGCGGCATCAAGTTCTCCGGCGACCTGGCCAAGGCCATCGCCGCCGGCGGCAACGTGGTCATGCTGGGCTCGCTCTTGGCGGGCTGCGAGGAGTCCCCCGGCGACACCGAGGTCTTCCAGGGCCGTCAGTTCAAGGTCTACCGCGGCATGGGTTCCCTGGGCGCTATGGCCCAGGGCTCCAAGGACCGCTACTTCCAGCAGGGCAACAAGAAGCTGGTCCCTGAGGGCGTGGAGGGCCGGGTCCCCTACAAGGGAACGGTCAGCGACACCATCTTCCAGCTCATGGGCGGCCTCCGGGCCGGTATGGGGTACTGCGGCTGCGCCACCATCGACGAGTTGCGCCAGAAGGCCCGCTTCATCCAGATCACCGCCGCCGGCCTCAAGGAGAGCCACCCCCACGACGTGAACATCACCAAGGAAGCTCCCAACTATACGATCTCGCAGTAATACCGCTCCACCATAAAAAGCGTCCCGTTTCGGGACGCTTTTTTGAAAGGATGGTCCCCATGAAAAAATATCTGCTGGCGGGGCTTGTGTGTCTGTGCCTGCTCCTCTGCCCCGCCCTGGCGGCGGACAGCGGCCTTACCTCCCTGCCCAAGCTGTCCCAGGCCGAGATCGCCCAACTCTTCCAAAACGCGCCCCTGGGCTTCGCGGGCTACAACATGGCGGAGAATCCCTCCACCCAGGCCCCCTACACCCTGGGCCAGGTCAGCGACGCGGCGCTGAAGGCCTCGCTGGACCGCTTCAACGCCCTGCGGCGGCTGGCGGGTCTGGGCAGCGTGTATCTGGACGCGGAGCTGGACCGCCAGTGCCAGTACGGCGCGGTGCTGCTGGCGGCCACAGGCAAGCTCTCCCACCACCCCGACCAGCCCGCCGACATGGACGACGACTTCTATGCCTGGGGACACAGCGCCACCTCCCGGTGCAACATCTACCAGGGCTCCGGGGCTACGCTGCCCCAGGCGGTGGATGCCTTTTTTGACGACTCCGACGCGTCCAATGTAGCCATGCTGGGCCACCGGCGGTGGATGCTCAACCCCACCATGGCCAAGACTGGCCTGGGCTTTGCCCCCAGCCGCTTCGCCTACGGCGCTACTCCATACCACTTCGCCACCCTCTGGGCCTTTGACCGCTCCGGCCCCGCCCAGGACTACGACTTTATCGCCTGGCCCGCCTCGGGCAACTTCCCCGCGGGGCTCTTCGCCAGCGACCAGGCCTGGAGCGTCACGGTAAACCCGGAGAAGTACGCCATGCCGGACTATAACGCCCTTTCCGTCACCCTTTCCGGCGGTGGTCAGAGCTGGAGCTTCGACCACACCGGCATTTATGTCCCCTCCGACGCGGGGGCCTACTTCGGCCTGAACACCGGCAATTACGGCGTGGACAACGCCATCATCTTCCGCCCGGACATGGGTGGCCAGCCCTACGCCGGGACCTATACCGTCACCATCCAGGGTCTGAAGGACAAGTCTGGCGCCGAAGCGCCGCTGACCTACCAGGTGGAATTTTTCGACCTGGACACCCAGGGCCCGGCCCCGGAGGCCCCCGACCCCGGGGCCCAGGCCACCCTCTTTACCGACGTGGCCCCGGGGAGCTGGTATGAGGACGCGGTACGCTACGCTGTGGAGCGTGAGCTGTTCAACGGCGTAGGCGGCGGGCGCTTCGAGCCCGACGCGCCCATGACCCGGGCCATGGTGATGACGGTGCTGGCCCGGCTGGACGGCGAGGACACCACGCCGCGCATGTATGGCGAGACCTGGGACCTGAAGGGCCGGCGGTGGGCTGTCACCAACCATATCAGCGACGGCCTCAACTACACAAGCCCCATCTCCCTGGAGGAGCTGGCCACCATGCTCTACCGCTACGCCCAACTGCGCTACGACGCCCGCCCTGCCCACGGCTACTGGCTGGCTGAGATGCCCGATGGCAACAGCGTCTCCTCCTGGGCCGCCGATGGGACCAACTGGGCGGTGGACGAGGGCTTCCTCATCGGAGATGAAGCGCGCAAGCTCAACCCCCAGCGGTCCGCCTCCCGGGCTCAGGTCGCCATCATTTTACAGCGGTTTTTGACGGAAAACGATCTCTAAAGGCACAAATAAAAGCCCGGTGAGCGATCCGCTCACCGGGCTTTTTATCGGCTTGGGGATGTGTTTTACTCCTCGATGGGAGCGCCGTCCTGCTGCTCGCGCATCTTGGCGAAGCACTCAGAGCAGTACACGGGGCGGTCGGTCTTGGGCTCGAAGGGGACCCGAGCCTCACCGCCGCAGGCGGCACAGGTAGCGGTGAAGTACTCACGGGGGCCACGGGCAGCGGCCTTGCGCGCGTCGCGGCAAGCCTTGCAGCGCTGGGGCTCATTCTGGAAGCCGCGCTCGGCGTAGAACTCCTGCTCACCGGCGGTGAACACGAACTCCTGGCCACATTCCTTGCAGATGAGTGTCTTGTCTTCGTACATGGTGATAACCCTCTCTTTGTTGCCCTGGCCCGAACGGAAAAACCAAATCGTGCTGGGACGAAATAATATGTGCGTTCAGCTTCATTGCTGAAATCGCCGGTTTCAGGGCCGCGACAGCTTGCGGCGGATGCGCTGGACGGCGTTGTCCACGCTTTTGACATCCTTGCCCACGGCTTGGGCGATCTCCTCGTAGGAGAGGCCGTCCAAATAGTGGTCTAGGACCTTGCGCTCCAGAGGGGACAGCCCCTCCTTCATGCGCTCCAGGCCCTCGCTGCGCTCCTCCCGGGCAATGACCAGCTCCTCGGGGCTGGGGGGCGCGCTCAGGCGTTGCTCTACGTCGTCGCTCTCCCAAGAGAGGGAGGAATTGAGGGGCAGATGCTTGCCCCGGCTGGCCCGGCGGACTGCCGAGCGCAGACGGTTGCGGATACAGACCTGGGCGAAGGTGGCAAAGGAGGCGTCCCGGCCGCTCTGGAACTCCCGCACCGCGTCCAGCAGGCCCAAAAGGCCCTCCTGGATCAGGTCTTCGCTGTCTCCCCCGGCCAAAAACAATGGCCGGGCGCAGGCGCGGACCACGTAGCTATAGCGAAGGATGAGAGCCTCCTCGGCCTGGCGGTCGCCTTCGGCGGCCAGGCCCTGCAGAAGCGCGTCAGGCATTTCCTCGAAAATTTGGCTCATTTTTCCGCTCCTTGCCCATTCCTGAGACATTATATTATAGTTCTTGTACGCTTGTCAAGGGATTTGGGCAAAATAATTTATCCTGACAGAAATTTTCGTCAAATTTTCGTCTGCTTGAACAAAATTTTTCAGAGGCCCTTGACCAGCTCCGCCAGGTGGTTGGCCACCGCGTCGGCCTGGGACTGCTCCTTGGCCTCCACCATCACCCGGATGAGGGGCTCGGTGCCCGAGGGGCGGATGAGGATGCGCCCGGTGTTGGCCAGCTCCGCCTGGGCCTTGTCCACCGCGTCCTGGAGGCTCTGAGAGCCCATGATGGCGTCCTTTTTCTCCTTGGAGTCCACCTTCACGTTCACCAGGGTCTGGGGGTAGCGCTGGCAGATGGCGGCCATCTCCGAGGCTTTTTTGCTAGATTTGTAGATGACACAAAGTAACTGCAATGCCGTCAGCTCGCCGTCGCCGGTGGTGGCGTACTTGCGGAAGATGGTGTGGCCCGACTGCTCGCCGCCCAGCATGAAGCCGCCACGCTCCATCTCCTCCAGCACATTGCGGTCGCCCACCGGAGTACAGCCCATGGTGAGGCCGTGCTCCTTGCAGAAGATGCGAAGGCCCAGGTTGCTCATGACGGTGGCCACCACGGTGTTGTGGGGCAGCTCGCCCCGGCTCATCAGGTCGGTACCGCAGATAGCCAAGACCTGGTCGCCGTCAATGAGCACGCCCTTCTCGTCCACCGCCAGGCAGCGGTCGGCGTCGCCGTCGAAGGCGATGCCCATGTCATAGCCGCCGTGGACCACCTGCTGGGCCAGTTTGTCGATGTGGGTGGAGCCGCAGCCGTTATTGATGTTGGTGCCGTCAGGCTGGGCATAGATCACGTCGCACTGGAGCTTTGCAAAGCGGGCAAAGAGCTTGGGGGCGGTGGCGGAGGAGGCGCCGTTGGCGCAGTCCACCAGGATGCGAAGGCCCGCCAGGTCGGTATCGATGGTGGAGACCAGGTGGTCGATGTAGGCGTCCCGCTCGGCCTGGTCGGCCTCGGTGATGCGGCCCAGGTCGCCGTGGGTCTTCCGGGGGACCTCCTTGCCGTTCAGGATAATGTCCTCGATCTCGTTCTCCAGCGCGTCGGAGAGCTTGAAGCCCTGGCCGTTGAAGATCTTGATGCCGTTGTGCTCAAAGGGGTTGTGGGAGGCGGAGATGACGATGCCCGCGTCGGCCTGGCGGCGGACGGTAGCGAAGGCCACGCCCGGGGTGGGCATCACGCCCAGGCGCAGCACGTCCGCGCCGGCGGAGCAAAGGCCCGCGATCAAAGCGGCCTCCAGCAGGTCGGAGGAGATGCGGGTGTCCTTGCCGATGGTAAAGAGGGGCCTGCCCCCGTGCTTTTCCTTTGCCAGCACCGCCGCGGCGGCCAGGCCCACCTGGTAGGCCAGCTCGCCGTCCAGCCCGGCGTTGACGATGCCGCGAATGCCGTCTGTTCCAAACAGTTTACCCATAGAAAACAGCTCCTTTTATAAAGTCATCTGATCCAGCCCGCTGCCGGCGGGCGGGGTAAGGCCGAGGTGCTCGTAAGCTCTACGCGTCACGCACCGCCCCCGGGGCGTGCGGGTCAAAAAGCCCATCTGCATGAGATAGGGCTCGTATACGTCCTCCAACGTCACCGCCTCTTCGTTGATGGTGGCGGCCAGGGTCTCCAGGCCCACGGGCCCGCCGGAGTAATGCTGGATGATGGAGCCCAGCATCCGCCGGTCGATGGCGTCCAGACCTAAGTAGTCCACCTCCAGGGCGGTGAGAGCGGCGTCGGAGACCTCCTTGGTGATGACGCCTCCAGCCTTCACCTGGGCAAAGTCCCGGACCCGGCGGAGCATACGGTTGGCGATGCGGGGCGTACCACGGCTGCGCTTGGCGATCTCCATGGCCCCGGCGTCCTCGATGGGGACCTCCAAGATGCCCGCCGAGCGGCGGACGATCTGGGCCAGCTCCTCGGGGGTGTAGAGTTCCAGGCGCAACGTCACGCCAAATCGGTCTCTGAGCGGCGCGGAGAGCTGCCCGGCCCGGGTGGTGGCCCCGATGAGGGTAAAGCGGGGCAGGTCCAGCCGGATGGAATTGGCCGAGGGGCCCTTGCCGATGATGATGTCGATGGCGTAATCCTCCATGGCGGGATAGAGGATCTCCTCCACCTGGCGGTTCAGGCGATGGATCTCGTCCACAAAGAGGATGTCGTTCTCCTGGAGGTTGGTCAACAGCGCCGCCAGGTCCCCGGGCTTTTCGATGGCGGGGCCGGAGGTGATGCGGATGTTGACCCCCATCTCGTTGGCGATGATGCCCGAGAGGGTGGTCTTGCCCAGGCCCGGAGGGCCGTGGAGTAGCACATGGTCCAGGCTCTCATTTCGGAGCTTGGCGGCCTGGATGAAGACACTCAGGTTGTCCTTGGCCTTGGATTGGCCGATGTACTCAGAGAGGGTCTTGGGCCGCAGGGAGAGCTCTCCCTCGTCCTCTCGAAGCAGAGAGGTGGCCACCAGCGGCTCCTGGGTCTCGAAGCCGCTTTCGGAAAAGTCGATGCTCACAGCGTCACTTCACCATCCTTTTCAGCGCCTGGCGGACGATCTCCTCCAGCGGCAGGCTCTCCAGGTCGATGCCCTTCAGGGCCAGGGACACCTCCTGGGCCGAGTAGCCCAGCACCGCCAACGCGGCGGCGGCCTCGCTGGCCTTGTTCTGCGGTATCACCGTCACGCCGCTGCCGCCGTAGCTCTCGCCCCCGGCGGTGGGCAGCTGGCCCTTGGCCAGCTTGTCCTTGAGCTCCAAAATGACCCGCTGGGCGATCTTCTTGCCCACACCCTGGGCGGCGGTCAGCGCCCGCTCGTCCCCGGTGATGATGGCCGAGGCCAGGCCCTCGGGGGTGGCGGAGGAGAGGATGCTCAGCGCCGCCTTGGGCCCCACGCCGGAGACCGCCAGCAGCATCTCAAAGCAGCCCAGCTCGTTTTCGCTGTAGAAGCCGTAGAGCTCCATGGCGTCCTCCCGGACGTTCAGGTAGGTGTAGAGCTTGGCCTCCTTGCCCCGCTCCAGATGGGACAGGGTATTCTGGGTGGTGCGGCAGGCGTAGCCCACGCCGCCGCAGTCGATGACGGCCAGGTAAGGCGCGATGTGGGCCACAGGGCCCTTGACGTAGTAAAACATGGAATGGTTCCTCCTCGTTACACCCCGGACAGCAGGGATGTGCTACTTCTGGCATGGCACAGGGCAATGGCCACCGCGTCGGCGGCGTCGTCGGGCTTGGGGACGGCGGAGAGCTTCAAAAGCCGCTTTGTCATGTCCATGACCTGCCGCTTTTCCGCCTTGCCGTAGCCGGTGACGGCGCTTTTGACCTGGCTAGGGTCGTACTCGTAGATGGGAAGGCCCTCTCGGGCGGCCTCGGTCAAAATGACCCCACGGGCCTGGGCCACGCCGATGCCGGTGGTGACGTTGTTGCCAAAATACAGCTTCTCGATGGCCATAGCGTCGGGGGAAAACTGGTGGATGAGGGTGGCCATGTCGTTGGAGATCTGCAACAGCCGCTTGGGCAGAGCCAGACCGGCGGGGGTGTTGATGGCCCCGCAGGTGACCAGCCGGACCTGGGCGCCCTCCTTTTGCACCACGCCGAAGCCCACGATGGCGTAGCCGGGGTCGATGCCTAAAATGATCACCGCCGCGACGCCTCCTCTCAGGGCCGCGCCAGCCGGAGCTTACGCCCCAGCCGTCTCGCCGCCGTGGCCAGGGCCTCCAGCCCCACGCCAAAGAAAACGCAAAGGGCGGGCATCACGCCGATGTTGTAGCGGTCCAGGGCAAAGCCCAGGCTGAAAAAGAGGATATTGCCCAGGTAGGCCGCCGCCAAAAAGAGCATTTGGGGCCGGTTTTTGCGCCGGAAAAAGACGGTAAACAGCGCCAGAGCGCAGGTCCCCAGCAGCAGCTTCTGCAGCGCCTTGAGGGCGTTGTGGGGGAGCTCCCAGACCTGGCCCCAGTAGAAAACGCCTCGCATCATCTCCCAGGGCTTGAGGACCAGGTAGGACGCAAAAAAGCCCGCCGGGTCTCGTTTGAGCCACTCCTTCTGCCGGTAGCCCGCCTTCACGCCATCGGCCTCCAGGGCCAGGTATTTCTGGTAGCGGTAGGGCACGTTTCCAGACTCGTCCAGGTACTTTTCCGACTTTTGGGCCATCACCGCGTCCACGTTGGCGGCGTAGTCCAGCTCCTCGTCGGCGGGGTAGCCCACGCCCTGGTAGGTGCCCAACAGCACCGGATTGCCCGCACCGAAGCCCACGGGCAAAAAGGCCTTGAACTGCACGGCGTTGCGAATGGTCCAGGGTACGAAAAAGCACAGCATCACAAGGACCAGGGCCAAGCCCTGCTTCAAAAGCCGCCGGGGCGGGAACTTGACACACAGCAGATATACCGCCACAAAGACGATGTTGACCGCCATATTGGGCCGGAAGAGCACCGAGATGAAGTAGGCTCCGCCCCCCAAAAAGAAGTACCGCCGCTGGCCGGTCCTGCCCAACTGAAGCGTGGCATAGAGCAGAACAGAAAAGCACAGCATGGTGGGGGTCTCGGTCAGGATGAGGTTGTTACACCAAAGAAAGTCCGTCCGGGCTAACACCAGCGTGGCGGCGCAGGCGCACCAGGCCGGGGCGTAGAGCCGCGCGCTATGGTAGACGAACCAGCCTACCAGCGCGCCCATGGCGCACCAAAGGAGCTTTAAGGCCGCCCACAGCCACTTCCCCTCGCCAAATACCAAGGAGACGGCGGCGATGAGCGCGCTCATACCCGGCATGATCTGGGCGCTGGGCACGGCGGGGTCGTGCATGGTCAGCATCCCCGTCTTGGCCAGGGTCACCCCGGAGTTCACATAGCTCATGTCGTCGCTCATCAGAGAATGGCTTACGCCCAGATTTTTCAGGGCGGCCAGGTTCAGCCCAAAAAGGACCAGCGTCAACAGGCAGGGCAGCCACTCCCGCCGGAAAAACTCCGCCAGACGGCTTTTCACGCCTCGCTTCACAGCCACCCCTCCCTTCTAAAAATCCAGGATATATTATACAGTATCCCCCGGCGTTTGGCAACAAAAAAGTGGACCGGGTCAAGCCCGGTCCACCGCGTCGTCCAACAGGTCTTGGAGGGTGGTGGCGTCCACCACCGCGTCCACCGCCTGGCTCAGCCGCCGCCATAGCGGCAGCGTGGCGCAACGGCCCTGGCGGGGACAGCCCGCGTCCACGCACTCCACCACCGACAGCGGCCCCTCCTGGGCCCGCAGGATCTCTCCCACGGTGTACTCCGCCGGGTCCTTCGTCAGCAGATATCCTCCGGCGGCGCCCCGAACGCTCTTTAACAGTCCCGCCCGGATCAACGGCGAGACCAACTGCTCCAGGTACTTTTCCGAGATGTCCTGCCGCTTTGCCACGTCCCGCAGGACCACGGGCCGGCCCTCTCCCTCGGCGGCCAGGTCCAGCATCAACCGCAGGGCGTAGCGGCCCTTGGTGGATATTTTCACGCCGCGCTCCCCTCTTCCTCAAAAAGATAGAACTGAATATACCATAATCTCCCTAGGATTTCAAGGGTTTTTTACAGCAGATTCTCCACGCTGGGCCGCTCCATCTCCCCCAGCAAGGCCAGCCGCTCCATGAGCCGGGCGTTGGAGGCGGAGTACTCTCCCCGCTCCTGGTGCTGGATGAACTCCATGGTCTCGGCAAAGCCCACGCTGACCTCGTCCATCACCTCGTGGTCCAGGGTGATGTGCAACAGGATACTGGCGTTATGCCAGCGGTCCTGAGCCTGACGGGTCAAGACCGCGGCGTTTTGCCAGTCCTGGCTCTCGGCCAGGTCCTCCGCCCGCTCTAAGGCGGCGGTCAGCTCATCGGTGAGGGCGGTGACGTACCACACGTGCCACAGCGCCAGCGCCGCCATCAGCACCAGCAGCGCCACCGCCAGCCATCCCCGCTTCATCGCCCTCCCTCCTTTTTGGCAAAATACACCTTGCCCTGCTGGTCCACCGACAGGGCAAAGACCTCCTTCACGTTCCGGACGTGGTTGGCCTCCAACTGCTTTTGGAGCCACTGGTCGTTGAGGCCCCGGGCCTTCAGGTTCTCCTCCATGAGCCGTCCGTCGCTGACGATCCAGGTGGCTATACCGCTCTCCTTGGGCCGCAGTCCGGCCTGGGCGGCGGTGAGGGGCATTTCGGCCGCCTTGAGCAGCACCGTGAGCTGGCCGTTGGTCTCCAAGATGGCATAGCGCACCGTGCTCAGGTCGGACACCCCCTGGACCCGCAGCTCCTCGGAGAGCTCGTCCAGGGTGAAGCGGTTCTTCTCCATCTCCTTTTGGCAGAGCTTACCGTTATCCACCACGATGCTGGGCTTGCCGCACAAAATAGAGCGAAAGCGGATGCTACGCATGGTCAGGATGGAGATGAGCAGGGTGATGCACAGCAGGGTCACGATGGGCACCACCCCGGTGATCAGAGGGATGCCGAAGTCCTGCATGGGCACGGCGGCCAGGTCGGCGATGAGGAGGGTGAACACAAGCTCGCTGGGCTCCAGCTCCCCCACCTGCCGCTTGCCCATGAGCCGGATGCCCAGGATGATGAGGGCGTATAGTACGATGGTACGAAACAGGGCAATGAACAAGGCAGAGCCTCCCTTCCAAAGGGTCTTCCCTGTCTAGTGTGGCCCCTTTCCGGCGGTGTATGCGTCTTGTTCGGCACTGCGCTTGGCATAATAGATCACCCCATTTGTCAGACAGCATACGCTCTGACAAATGGGGTGCAGTTCACAAAAGCCGCCGCTTTTTCGCGCGGCGAGAGCTTACGCGTCAACAGGAGCCGCCGGACACTGGGGCGTCAAAGCACCGTCCAGCCAGATGAATTTCAGCTGGCTGGCATCCTGAGACACCACGGCGGAGAGCCGCTGCGCCGTCAGGATCCGTAGGCCGATGAAGCTCCCCTGCTCGTCAAACTCCGCCACCATCACCCGGTGCTCCGCGGGGATGGCGTCGGCGGGGACGCTGACCGTCCCGCTGGCGCGGTCCAAGCTCCACGTCACCTGAACGCCGTCGTTGCTCTCCAGCGTACCGTCGGTCCGCGCGTAGTGGTAGGTGGCGTTTTCCAGCGCGGGATCGCCGCCGTAAATGGTCACCCGCTCGTCCCACTGGGCCTGGCTGCCGGCGAAGTAGACATCGGTGAGGCTGTCACAGTGGGCAAAGGCGCCGCCGGAAATGGAAAGCTTCGCGCGCTCGCCCTCCGGGCAAGGCAGCGTGACGCTCTTCAGCCCGGCGCAGTGATAGAAGGCATCATAGCCGATCCTCTGCACGCTGTCGGGCACCACCACCTCGGTCACGTCGGTGCGGCCGGTAAAGGCGTGAGCGCCGATCTCCGTCACGCCGTCGGGGATGACCACCTTGCCGCCGGGGCCGTTATAGCGCTCCAGCGTGGTGCTGTCATAGCCGCTGGCGCCCATGGAGAAGTCGTCTCCCCCCTCAACGGGGTCGTTGCGCGTTGACCACTTCAGGGCAACATAGCCCTCTTCGAGATAGCCATAGTTGATGTAAATGAGGGAATAGGTCTCCCCGGCCATCAAATAGTAATCGTATTCCCTCCAGTTTTCCCGGGAGACAGGGACCTCTTCACCTACTACGCCATTCCCCAGAAACGCCACGCTGGGGTTTCTGCGGCCAGAATACCAACCGCTGGTCTCCGGCGTGACCGTCATCCCCTTGTAGCCACCCTCAACGAAGTAGAACGTTTTCCCTATGTCCGTTTGGGTAAAAGTCACCTTCTGTGGAGACTGGAAGGACACCGTGCCCTCCTTAACGTTGGCGCTCATTTTGACAGTGGTATCAGCGGGAATGTAATACAGCGCATTCCAATAGGTCTGGTCCGGGTCGTGGCAACCGCTGGCATACTTCGTGAGCTTTACGCTGTCATCCACAGGGTAAACGCTCAAGTTATAGCAGCTTGCCACGCTGTGGGAGTAAAAGCAATAAAACCCCGCTTCCTCTATATGGATCTCCTTGTCGCTCTCTACGGTCACCCCCATCGCATACGCGGTGGGGCACAGCAGGCTCACCGCCAGCACCAGCGCCAAATTCAGCGCCACCAGCTTTTTTCTCATATCCATCCCTCCAACGGATGTCCGCTTGGCCAAATTATACCACAGAAGGCGGCCTATGGCAAGCCGGCGTTTTTTGCAAATTTCCAAAAATAACAGTTGCCATGCGCCCAAACTTAGTGTATAATGACCAATAGCTGGTCCCAATATATCCCACATGAACACGAAGGAGCGAGGCACATGAGCTATTCGGTACAGAACATCCGCAACGTCTGCTTGCTGGGCCACAGCGGCAACGGCAAGACCACCTTGGTGGAAAGCATGCTCTATCTCACCGGCGGCTCCGCCCGGCTGGGCAAGGTAGCCGACGGAAACACCATCTGCGACTACGACCCCGAGGAGGCCAAGCGCCAGACCTCCATCTCCCTGGCTGTGGCTCCTGTGGAGTATAACGGTAACAAGGTCAATGTGCTGGACACCCCCGGCGGCTTTGACTTCGCCGGCGAGGTGATGGAGGCCCTCCACGTGGTGGACGCGGCCATCATCGTCTGCTCGGCCAAGGGCGGCATGAGCGTGGGCGCGGAGAAGGCCTGGAAGTACTGCGACCAGCGCAAGCTGCCCCGCATCCTCTACATCTCCAAGACCGACGAGGAGAACTCCGACTACAACGCCGCCTTCGAGACCCTCCGGGAGCGCTTTGGCAAGAACATCGCCCCGGTGGTGGCCCCCATCTGGGACGCGGACAAGAAGGTCATTGGCATCATCGACGTGCTCCACAAGCGGGCCTATGAGTTCGGCCCCAAGGGCGAGCGCATCGAGATCGAGGTCCCCGACGACAAGAAGCCCGTGCTGGACGAGCTCTACGACGCCTTGAAGGAGTCGGTAGCCGAGACCAGCGAGGAGTTCATGGAGAAGTACTTCGGCGGCGAGGACTTCACCTACGCCGAGATGGTCCAGGGCCTTCGCCAGGGCGTGAAGGACCTGTCCCTTTTCCCCGTGGTCTGCGGCTCCGCCCAGCAGGGTCTGGGCACCCGGATGCTACTGGACACCATCATCGACCTGCTGCCCAATCCCCTGGAGGGCAACCCCCACACCGTGGAGAGCGGCGACGGCCAGGCGGAGGACTTCGTGGTCTCCGCCGGCGCCCTGCCCGCGGCCTACGTCTTTAAGACCGTCTCCGACCAGTACGGCAAGTTCAGCCTGGTGAAGGTCCTCTCCGGCTCCATCAAGCCCGATATGCCCATGGTCAACGCCCGCACCAGCGAGGCTGAGAAGCTGGGCCGGCTCTACATCATGAAGGGCAAAGGCACCGAGGAGGTCAAGGAGCTGGGCTGCGGCGACATCGGCGCCATCGGCAAGATGGATAAGCTCAAGACCGGTGACACCCTCTGCGAGCCCCGGAAGGTCTTCCAGGTGGAGGCCATCCCCTTCCCCGAGCCTTGCTACTCCGTGGCCATCGCCCCCAAGACCCGGGGCCAGGACGACAAGGTGGCCCAGGGCCTCAGCCGCATGAACGAGGAGGACCCCTCCTTCTCCACCGAGAACAACGCCGAGGTCCACCAGATGATCATCCACGCCGCCGGCGACATCCAGGTGGATGTGCTGGTGAGCAAGCTCAAGAGCCGCTTTAACGTGGACACCGAGCTCTCCCCCGCCAAGGTCCCCTACCGGGAGAAGATCCGCAAAAAGGTGGAGAAGCAGGGCCGCCACAAGAAGCAGACCGGCGGTAGCGGCCAGTTCGGCGACGTGTGGATCCGCTTCGAGCCCAATCTGGAGCAGGACGAGCTGGTCTTTGCCGAGGAGGTCTTCGGCGGCAGCGTTCCCAAGAACTTCTTCCCCGCGGTGGAAAAGGGCCTGCGGGAAGCCGTGGTCCACGGTCCCCTGGCGGGCTACCCCGTGGTCAACCTGAAGGCCACCCTGTACGATGGCTCCTATCACCCCGTGGACTCCTCCGAGATCGCCTTCAAGACCGCCGCGCAGCTCAGCTACAAGGCGGCCATGCCCGAGGCCAACCCCGTGCTGCTGGAGCCGGTGGGCACGCTGAAGGTGGTCATCCCCGACAGCTACATGGGCGACGTGATGGGCGACATCAACAAGCGCCGTGGCCGGGTCATGGGCATGAACCCCGTGGGCAACGGCGAGCAGGAGGTGGAGGCCGAGGTGCCCATGGCCGAGATGACCTCCTACGCCATCGACCTTCGCTCCATCACCCAGTCCCGGGGCTCCTTCACCTTCCACTTCGTCCGTTATGAAGAGGCCCCTCCCGCCGTCCAGGACAAGGTCATCGCCGAGACCAAGGCCGCCGCGGAGGAATAAACGATCATAAAACAAGGCCCTCTGCCACCTGGCAGAGGGCCTTGTTTTGCTTCCTGCAACGCGCTTACTGCTCCCCCATCAAGAGGGCCATGACGGCCTTTTGGGCGTGGAGGCGGTTTTCGGCCTCCTCGAAGATCTCGTCGGCGTGGGCCTCGAAGACCGAGGCGGTGATCTCCTCTTCCCGGTGGGCGGGCAGGCAGTGCTGGACCATGCAGCCGGGGTTGGCCAGCTTCATCAGCTCGTCGTTGATCTGGTACACGCCGGCGAAGGACTTCTCCCGCTTGGCCTTCTCCTCCTCCTGGCCCATGGAGGCCCACACGTCGGTGACCAGCACGTCGGCGTTCTGGGCGGCTTCCTTGGGGTCGCGGCAGAGCTGGAAGTCCGAACCGAAGTCCTTGGCAAAGGCCAGCACCTTGGGGTCGGGGTCGTAGCCCTCGGGGCAGGCCACGGCGGCCTTCATGCCGCACTTCAGCGCGCCCACGATGAGGGAGTTTGCCATGTTGTTGCCGTCGCCGATGAAGGTGAGCTTCAGCCCCTCCAGCCGGGTCATCTTCTCCCGGACGGTCATCAAGTCGGCCAGCACCTGGCAGGGGTGGGCGAAGTCGGTGAGGCCGTTGATGACGGGGATATCGGCGTACTGGGCCAGGGTCTCCACCTCATCCTGGCCGTAGGTGCGGATCATGATGCCGTCGCAGTAGCGGCTGAGCACCCGGGCGGTGTCCTCGATGGGCTCGCCCCGGCCGATCTGGCTCTCCTTGCCCGAGAGGAACAACGCGTGGCCGCCCAGTTGGTACATCCCGGTCTCAAAGGACACCCGGGTGCGGGTGGAGTTCTTCTCGAAGATCATGGCCAGGGTCTTGCCCGCCAAAACTTGGTGGGGGATGCCATGCTTCAGGCTGTACTTCACCTGGTCGGCGGTATCCAAAATGCGCAAAATGTCCTCCCGGGACAGGTCCATCAGCTTCAAAAGGTCTTTCATGCTCAAACTCCTTCCAGTGTATCCTTCATGATCTTGAGGCCCCGCTGCAGCTCCTCGTGGGTGATGAGCAGCGGCGGCAGCAGCCGGATGACGTTGTTGCCCGCGGTGAGCACCAGCAGCCCCGCGTCCATGAGCTTCGCGGCCAGGTCCCGGTTGACGTAGCCGTCCCGGACCTGCACGCCGATCATCAGCCCCAGGCCCCGGGTCCAGCCAAGGCACGGGAGGTCCATGGCCTCAATGCGGTCCCGGAGGTACTCGCCCTTCTCCTTCACCGCCGCCAGTGCGTCCTCGTCCAGGGCCTTCAGCACCGCCAGCGCCGCGCTGGCGCAGACGGGATTGCCGCCGAAGGTGGTGGCGTGGGTGCCCGGGGTGAGCACGCCGCGGCACTTGTCGCTGGCCATCACCCCGCCAAAGGGCAGACCGCCGGCGATGCCCTTGGCAAAGCTCACAGCGTCGGGCAAAACGCCGTACTGCTGGTAGGCAAAGAGCGTCCCCGTCCGGCCCACGCCGGTCTGGACCTCGTCGATGAGCAGCAGCCAGTCCCGCTCGGCGCAGAGCACCGCCAGGTCGTGGACAAAGCCCCGGTCCATGGGGAACACGCCGCCTTCGCCCTGGACCAGCTCCAGCATGACAGCGCACACGTCGTGGCCCGCCACCGCCTCCACCGCGTCTATGGTGGGCTCGGCGTAGCGGAAGCCGTCGTTGAAGGGGAAGAAGTAGTCGTGGAACTTATCCTGCCCCGTGGCCGACAGGGTGGTGATGGTCCGGCCATGGAAGGAGTTCTTCAGTGTGATGATGGTGCCCCGGCCCTTGCCGTACTTGTCAAAGGAGTACTTCCTGGCCAGCTTGATCATGCCCTCGTTGGCCTCGGCGCCGGAGTTGGCGAAGAAGACGTTGCTCATGCCCGCCCGGGTCACCAGGGCCTCGGCCAGCTTCACATAGGGCTCTGTGTAGAAAAGATTGGAGATGTGCCCCAGCTTCACCGCCTGCTCCACGATGGCGTTGACCCAGGGCTCGTTGCCATAGCCCAGAGAGTTGACGCCGATGCCCGAGGTGAAGTCGATGTACTCCTTGCCGTCCACGCCGTAGAGGGTGGCCCCCTGGCCGTGGTCGATGGCCACGTCGAACCGGCCATAGGTCTGCATGACGTACTGATGGTCCTTGGCCTTCAAGGTCTCAAAGTCCATTTGTGTCACCTCGGTTTAGAGTATCATGGTGCCCACGCCGGCATCCGACAAAATTTCAATGAGGATGGAGTGGGGAATACGCCCGTCCAGGATATAGGCCCGCCGGACCCCGGAGCGGACGGCTTCAACGCAGCAGTCCACCTTGGGGATCATGCCTCCCTGGATGACCCCGTCCTTCACCAGGCCCGGCACGTCGGAGAGGTGGACCACCGGGAGCAGGGTCTCCTCGTCGTGGGGATCGCGCAAAAGGCCCCGCACGTCGGTGAGCAAAATGAGCTTTTCCGCCCCCAGGGCAATGGCCAGCTTGGCGGCGGCGGTATCGGCGTTGATGTTGTAGGCGGTCTCGCCGTCGGTACCCTGGGCCACGGTGGACACCACCGGGATGTACCCGGCGTTCAGCGCGTCCTCCACTGGCCGGGGGTCCACCTGGACGATCTCGCCCACCAAACCGTAGCGCTCGTCCAGCTTCCGGGCCTGGAACAGTCCGCCGTCCATGCCGCACAGGCCGATGGCCCGGCCACCGGTGCGGTTGAGGATGGCCACCAGGTCCTTATTCACCTTGCCGCAGAGGACCTGCTGGACCACGTCCATGGTCTCGCCGTCGGTGTAGCGAAGGCCGTCCACGAATTTGGACTCCTTGCCGATCTTCTTGAGCATGGCGGAGATCTCCGGCCCGCCGCCGTGGACCACCACCACCCGAATGCCGATGAGGCGCAGGAGGATGATGTCGGAGATGACGGCGGCGCGCAGTTCCTCGGAGACCATAGCGTTGCCGCCGTATTTCACCACCACCGTCTTGCCGGTGTAGCTCTGGATGTAGGGCAGGGCCTCGATGAGCACCTGGGCCCGGTCGGAATAGGAAAAAGACATTGGGTCCACCTCTTAAGTTCGATAGTCTCCGTTAATTTTCACGTAATCGTAGGTCAGGTCGCAGCCCCAGCAGGTGGCCTGGGCGTCTCCCTCGTGGAGGTCCACCTTGATGATGACCTCGTCCTGGGTCAGGATGTCCTTGGCCTTGTCCTCGTCAAAGGAAAGGCCCGCGCCGTCCCGGCACACGGCGATCTCCCCGGCGCTGGAGGCAAAGGAAACATCCACAAATTCAGGCCGGAAGGGGGCCTTAGAGTAGCCCATGGCGCAGATGACCCGGCCCCAGTTAGCGTCCGCGCCGTACATGGCGGCCTTCACCAAGCTAGAGCCCACCACCGCCTTGGCCAGGCGCTCGGCGGTCTCCTCGTTGCGGGCGTCGGTGACGGTGCAGGTCACCAGGCGGCTGGCTCCCTCGCCGTCCCCGGCGATGGCCCGGGCCAGGTGGGTGCAAAGCTCCATCAACGCGGTCTGGAAGGTCTCGAAGCTCTCATCCTCCCATTCGATCTGCTCGTTGTCCGCCATGCCGTTGGCCAACACGGCGCACATATCGTTGGTGGAGGTGTCGCCGTCCACGGTGACCCGGTTGAAGGTCCGCTTGGTGACGGTGTGGAGGGCCTCTTGGAGCATGTCGCTTGTGATGGCGCAGTCGGTGGTGACAAAGCACAGCATGGTGCCCATGTTGGGGTGGATCATGCCGCTTCCCTTGGCGATGGCCCCCATGTGGACGGCCTTGCCGCCGATGGTAAACTCCACCGCCGCCTCCTTCTTCACCGTGTCGGTGGTCATGATGGCCCGGGCGGCGGCGTCCGAGCCGGCGGCGTCCGCCTTCAGCTCCTTCACCAAGCCCGGCAGGCCCGCCTGGATGGGGGCTAAGTTGATGTCCACGCCGATGACGCCAGTGGAGGCCACGATAAAGTCCTGGGGCTTCAGGCCCGTGGCGGTGGCCGCCATGGCGCACATCTCCAGGGCGTTGTCGTGGCTCCTGGGGGCGCAGGCGTTGGCGTTGCCGGAGTTGGCGATAACGCCCCGGCACACCCCCTCCTCCAGATGCTCCATGGTGATGTAGAGGGGCGCGGCCTTGACCCGGTTGGTGGTGTAGACCGCCGCGGCGGCGCACTCCTTTTCCGATAAGATCAGCGCCAGGTCCCGCTTGGCGGGGTCGCTGCCCGCCTTCACACCGCAGTGCACGCCCCCGGCGGTAAAGCCCTTGGCGGCGCACACGCCGCCGTCGATGAATTTCATAGTGCCTCCTCCTTTACAGAGCCAGCCCGGCATACTCCGGGAAGCCCAGCATGATGTTCATATTCTGTACCGCGGCCCCGGCGGCTCCCTTGCCCAGGTTGTCCAGCCGGGCGATGGCCAGGGTCTGGCCCTCCCTGCCGGAGACGAAGATCTCCAGGTCGTCCTTCCCCGCACGGTCATTGGCTCCCAAAAAGCCGCTTTCGGGCAAAGGCGTGACGGTGATAAGCCGCTCGCCCTGGTAATAGGCTCGGTAGCACGCCTCCGCCGTCTGGGGGGATACGTTGTGAAGGGGCAGGCACACCGCCATGCCCTGGGGGAAGTCGCAGATGATGGGGCAGAAGATGGGCGGCTTGGCCAGTCCACCCTCCTGGACCATCTCGGGGATGTGCTTGTGGCTAAGTCCCAGGGCGTAGTGCCGGGGGCTGTCCAGCTCGGCGGCCCGGTCCGGGGCTTCATACTGGGCGATGGCCTTGTTGCCGCCGCCAGTATAGCCCGAAAGGGCGTGGATGGTCACGTCCGCGTCCCTCGCCAGCAGTCCCGCGTCGGTCAAGGGCCGTAGCAGGGCAATGGCCCCGGTGGCGTAGCAGCCGGGGTTTGCCACCCTGGGCGCCGCTTGGATGCACTCTCTGCGACCGTGGAGCTCAGGCAGGCCGTAGACCCAGCCCTGGGCGGTACGGTGAGCGGTGGAGGCGTCGATGATCCGGGTGCCGGTGCCCTCCGCCAGGCTTGCGGCCTCCCGGGCCGCGTCATCGGGCAGGCAGAAAAAGGTCAGATCGGCCTCCTTCATCATCTCCCGCCGGGCCTGGGGGTCCTTGCGCCGCTCCGGGTCGATGGTCAGCAGCGTCAGGTCCTCCCTGCCACGCAGCCGGTCATAGATCTGCAGGCCGGTGGTCCCAGCCTGGCCGTCGATGTATACCTTAGGCTTCAAGGCGATGCTCCTTTACAAAGCTCTCCAGATTGGCGATCTGCTTTTCCACGCTCTCACGGCTGGGTCCGCCGTAGACCTTGCGCTGGTTGACGCAGGTGCGAAGTTGCAACGCCTGGTAGACATCCGCGTCAAAAAGCTTGGAGATGGAGCGGAAGTCCCGGAGGGTCAGGGTGTCCAGGGTGTCGCCGCTCTTGGTGCACATGTTCACCAGCCGCCCCACGATCATATAGGCGTCCCGGAACGGCAGGCCCTTCTTCACCAGGTAGTCGGCGCAGTCGGTGGCGTTGATGAAGCCCACCTGGGCCGCCCGCTCCATATTCCGGGGCAGGACGGTCATGGTGTCCACCATGGCGGCGAAAACAGGCAGGCAGAGGTTTACCGTGTCGATGGCGTCGAAGACGGGCTCCTTGTCCTCCTGCATATCCTTGTTGTAGGCCAAGGGGAGACCCTTCATCACCGTCAACAGGGTGATGAGGTCGCCGTAGACCCGCCCGGTCTTGCCCCGGACCAGCTCGGCCACGTCGGGGTTCTTCTTCTGGGGCATGATGGAAGAGCCCGTGGAGTACGCGTCGTCCAGCTCGGCAAACTTGAACTCCCAGGAGCACCACAGGATGATCTCCTCGGCAAAGCGGGACAAATGCATCATCAAAATGGACAACCCGCTCAAAAGCTCCAGGGCGAAATCCCGGTCGGACACCGCGTCCATGGAGTTGTCCATGGGCTTAGAAAAGCCCAGCAACTTGGCGGTCTCGAACCGGTCCACGTCATAGGTAGACGTTGCCAGCGCTCCCGCGCCTAAGGGGCTCTCGTCCAGACGCTCCCGGCAGTCCTCCAGCCTGGTCACGTCCCGGCGGAACATGTTGGCGTAGGCCATGAGCACATGGGCGAAGGTGGTGGGCTGGGCCCGCTGCATATGGGTGTAGCCGGGCATGACGGTGTCCACATTCTCCCGTGCCTTTTTCACCAGCACGTCCTGGAGATCCAGGATGTTTTTGACGATGCTGGGGATCTGGTCCTTCACAAAGAGCCGGAAATCCACCGCCACCTGGTCGTTGCGGCTGCGGCCGGTGTGGAGCCGCTTGCCGGTGTCGCCGATGCGCTCGGTGAGGAGCCGCTCCACGTTCATATGGATGTCCTCAGAATCCTCGGTCAGCTCGGCGGTGCCCGCCTCGATGTCACGAAGGATGGTCTTGAGCCCGTCGATGATCTTCTCCGATTCGTGCTCTTCGATGATGCCCTGCTTGCCCAGCATGGTGGCGTGGGCGATGGAACCCCGGATGTCCTGCTGGTAAAGTCTCGCGTCAAAGGCGATAGAGGAGTTGAAGTCGTTGACCAGGGTATCGGTCTCCTTTTGGAAACGGCCTGCCCAGAGTTTCATAATGATCGCTCCTTAGATAGCGGGAAAGACGGCAGCGTCGGCTGCCGCCTTATGTCCCGTAGTCCTTACTTCAGCTTGCCCTGCTCCCGGAGGGCCTGGACGGTGTCGGGAAGGCCCCAGAGGTTGATGAAGCCTTGGGAGTCCTTCTGGTCGTAATCGCTCTCCTCAAAGGTCACCAGGTCCTCGGAGTAAAGGGTCTCCGGGGAAGTCACCGAGGCGGTGATGATATTGCCCTTGTAGAGCTTGAGCTTCACCGTGCCGGTGACGTGCTTCTGGGTGTCGGCGGCGAAGGCGCTCAGGGCCTCCCGCAGGGGCGTGAACCACTTGCCGTTGTAGACCAGGTCCGCGAAGTCCACCGCCAACTTGCTCTTCATGTGGGCGGTGTCCTTGTCCAGGGTGATCATCTCCAGCACCTCGTGGGCCCGGTAGAGGATGGTGCCGCCGGGGGTCTCGTACACGCCCCGGTCCTTCATGCCCACCAGGCGGTTCTCCACGATGTCCAGCAGACCGATGCCGTTGGCGCCGCCCAGGTCGTTGAGCTTGCGGATCACGTCGCTGGCCTTCATCTTCACGCCGTCCACCGCCACGGGCCAACCCTTTTCAAAGTCGATGGTCACATAGGTGGCCTTGTCGGGGGCCTGGATGGGGCTGACCCCCATCTCCAAAAAGCCGGGCTTGTCGTAGAGGGGCTCGTTGGCCGGGTCCTCCAGGTCCAAGCCCTCGTGGGACAGGTGCCAGAGGTTCTTGTCCTTGGAGTAGTTGGTCTCCCGGCTGATCTTCAGGGGCACGCCGTGGGCCTCGGCGTAGTCGATCTCCTCGTCCCGGCCCTTGATGTCCCACTCCCGCCACGGGGCGATGATCTTCATCCCCGGAGCGTAACGCTTGATGGCCAGCTCGAAGCGGACCTGGTCGTTGCCCTTGCCGGTGCAGCCGTGGCAGATGGCGTCGGCGCCCTCCTTGATGGCGATCTCCACCAGCCGCCGGGCGATGACGGGCCGGGCGAAGGCCGTGCCCAGCAGGTAGTCCTCGTACTTGGCCCCCATCTGCATAGAGGGGATGATGACCTCGTCCACCATCACGTCGGTCAGGTCCTCCACATAGAGCTTGGAGGCGCCGGTCTTGATGGCCTTCTCCTCCAGGCCGTCCAGCTCGGTGCCCTGGCCCACGTCGCCGGAGACGGCGATGATCTCGGGATCGTTGTAGTTCTCCTTCAGCCAGGGGATGATGATGGATGTATCCAGGCCGCCGGAATAGGCCAGAACGACCTTTTTGATCTGCTTATCTGCCATGTTTGTGACCTCCATTTGTAGGTTTGTCCATAGTCTACCACGCCCGGTGGGAAAATGCAAGGGTCTAATTCGCATAAATATTCTCGCAAATTCCCATTTGACTGGTGATATTCCACAACAAACTGTATATTATTCATCATTGAATGAATATCCATGCAAATATACAAAACAAACGGGCGGACCGGGTCCGCCCGTTTGTCGGGGTGCGGCTTTTACTTCTCGTCCAGCAGCTTGCCAAGCTCGGTCATAAAGGTGTTGATGTCCTTGAACTGGCGGTAGACCGAGGCGAAGCGGACGTAGGCCACCTCATCCACCAGCTTGAGCTTTTCCATGACCATGTTGCCGATGTGGACGGTGGTGACCTCACGCTCCATATCGTTTTGGAGCTTCTGCTCAATCTCGCTGACGATGTTCTCCAAGGTGCCCAGGGACACCGAGCGCTTCTCACAGCTCTTGAGCATACTGCCCAGGAGCTTGTTGCGGTCAAAGGCCTGGCGGGAGCCATCCTTCTTGATGACCACCAGGGGCACGCTCTCGATGGTCTCATAGGTGGTAAAGCGCTTGTGGCACACCAGGCACTCTCTCCGGCGGCGGATGCTGGCGCCCTCGTCGGCGGGCCGGGAGTCCACCACTTTGCTCTCAGGATTGGCGCAATAGGGACATTTCACGAAGCATCGCTCCTCTTTCCGAAACGGTATTATGTAAATCGCTAAGGGCAGTATACCATATCTTGTGTCAAATGGGTAGTCCTTTTTGAAAAAAATTTTCCAGCAGGCATAAACCCGCCCGCCGGGCGCACACTAGGGACATGGAATCGAGGTGAGACAGATGTCCAACCAGAACCAGAATCAGAACCAGAAGAAGCAGGACCCCACCAGCCAGCGCAATCAGAACTGCCCCAGCAACCGCAAGGACCAGCAGGACCCTGAGAACAAGAAGCGTCAGAGCGATCCCACCGACCGCAAGTAAGACGCCCTTCGTACCCACCCTTCGCCCTCCGGCAGACTGCCGGAGGGTTTTTCTTTGTTTATTGATAGCCCAACAAGCCCCGCACCGACACCTCGCCGGAGGATATGCTCTCCTCAGTCCCGTCAGGAAGTCGGACCCGGAGCATAAAATCGTCGTCCACGTCCACAGCGGTGGCGGCGCGCTCGCCCTGAGGACCGACTAGCTTGATCTCCCGACCCAGGGTGACGCAACGGCGGCGGTATTCCTCCAAATACGCCTCGCGACCCTCTGGGAAGGCGGCGTTCATGGCGTCCAGCTCGTCTAGGAGCGCCCGGGCCAGGTCGTCTCGGCGGACCTTTGCGCCCAGCATGGCCAGAGACACCGCCTTGTCCGCCAGCTCGGGGCCGAAGTCGTCGGCGGTCTGGGACAGGTTGGTGCCCATGCCCACCACCACATAGCTCAACGCGCCGCTCTCCCCCTCCACGCCAAGCTCGGTGAGGATACCGCAGAGCTTTTTGCCCTCCACCAGCACGTCGTTGGGCCATTTGATGCTGGGCTTTGCGGAGCAAAGCCTCTCTATCGCTCGACATACGGCGATGGCCGTCCAGGCGGTAAGCTGGCTCACCTGCTCCAGGGCCACCTGGGGCCGCAGGAGAACGGACAGATAGAGCCCCTTCCCCGCCAGTGACTGGAAGGACCGGCCCCGGCGGCCCTTGCCCCCGGTCTGGACCTCCGCCGTCACCGCCAGGCCCGTGGGCGCACCCTGGATGGCCCGGCGCTTGCACTCGTTGTTGGTGGAGTCCACGCTGTCAAGGCAAAGCACTTCACACCCGACCACACGATTTGGGTCGGCAAGGCGGTCCCCTCGGAGCACGTCCGGGGCGTTCAGCAGCCGATAGCCTCGGGTGGGCAGGGCCTCGATGGCATAGCCCTCGGTCTGAAGGGCTTTCACCGCCTTCCATACCGCCGCCCGGCTCACACCCAGCTCCCGGCTCAGAGCCTCCCCAGACAGGGGCTCGCTCCGACTCTCCAACGCCTGCAACAACGCATCCTTTACCATGTTCCGCCCCTCCTCTTTGCCCTCAGTTTACCCTACCGGACCACCTCTTGTCAACCGATTTTCAAAAATGGGTTTACAAGTCCAGGACTGTGTGCTATACTGCTTGTAAACCAAATTGCAAAGAGAGGTTTACCAATTATGGACTCCAAAGTAAAAAACCTGGTCCTGGCGGCAGTCTTCGCCGCCCTCACCGCCGTGGGGGGCTTCTTGAAGATCCCCTTCGGGCCTATGTCCATCACCCTCCAGACCATGCTGGCGGCTCTGGCGGGGATGGTACTGGGGCCCCGGTGGGGCGCGGCGTCCCAGGCGGTGTATGTGGCCCTGGGGCTGCTGGGCCTGCCCATCTTCACCATGGGCGGCGGCCTGGGCTACGTGCTCCAGCCCAGCTTTGGCTTCCTGCTGGGCTTTCCGCTGACCGCCGCCGTCAGCGGCCTGCTGGTGGGGTCTCGCCCCACCGTCCTGCGCTGCGCCCTCGCCGCGGCGGTGGGCATTTTGGCGGGCTACGTCATCGGCGTGCCCTATATGGGCCTGGTGCTGAACCTCTACCTGGGCAAGGGCCTCAGCGTGTGGCAGGTGGTGGAGAGCGGCCTTCTCATCTACCTCCCCGGAGAATGCGTCAAGATCGCCGCCGCGGCGGTGCTGGCCCCGCCCCTGTGCCGGGCAACGAGGGTGCGATAAAAATCGGGACGGCTCGGTGGAGCCGTCCCGTTTGTTTACTTTTGCGCGCTGTCCCGCATGACCACCCGCAGGCCCTTGGCCTCCAGCTCATCGCGCAGATCAGCGGGGCGGGCGGAAAGACCCGCCGAGGAACCCTTGTAAAAGACCCGCTTGTTCTTGCCGTCCTTACGGACTACCTTGACCCACAGGCTGTAGGACAGTTGACGTTCTAGCTCCTGGGAGTTGTACTGCAGCTCCACATAGTCGATGTCGCCAAAGGGAATGGCGTAGGGGATGCCGGTGTTCAGCACCAGAGAGTCCATGTCAAAGAAAAACGCGCCGCCGATGGGGGCGTTCTTGTGGGTGCGGCGGTGGATGAAATAGTAGAGGATAACAGGAATGCTGAAGAAAATGATGAGCCGAAGAAAAACCGGCATAGCGCTCCCTCCCTGGATGTCACTTCGATTCGATTATAAAGGAAACGCCCGCCTCCGTCAAGGGAGATAAAAAGGCCGCCAGTCTTTCGACCGGCGGCCTTTTGTTGAAATACCTTACGCCTCGGGGCCAGCGGCGACAAGGGCCTTGCCGGCGTCGTTGGTGGTGTACTTGGCGAAGTTCTTGGCGAAGCGGGAAGCCAGGTCCTTGGCCTTCTCCTCCCACTCCTTGGGATCGGCGTAAGTATCCCGGGGGTCCAGGATGGCGGGGTCCACGCCGGGCAGGGCGGTGGGCACCTGGAAGTTGAACATGGGGATGGTCTTGGTGGGGGCGGTCTCAATGGAGCCGTCCAGGATGGCGTCGATGATACCGCGGGTGTCCTTGATGGAGATGCGCTTGCCGGTGCCGTTCCAGCCGGTGTTCACCAGGTAAGCCTTGGCGCCAGAGGCCTCCATGCGCTTGACCAGCTCCTCGGCGTACTTGGTGGGATGGAGCTCCAGGAAAGCCTGACCGAAGCAGGCGGAGAAGGTGGGGGTGGGCTCGGTGATGCCCCGCTCGGTGCCCGCCAGCTTGGCGGTGAAGCCGGAGAGGAAGTAGTACTTGCACTGCTCGGGAGTCAGGATGCTCACCGGGGGCAGCACGCCAAAAGCGTCGGCGGAGAGGAAGATGACGTTCTTGGCGGCGGGGCCGGCGGAGGTGGGATTGACGTTCTTGACGATCTTCTCGATGTGGTCGATGGGGTAGCTCACCCGGGTGTTCTCGGTGACGGACTTGTCGGCGAAGTCGATCTTGCCGTCGGCGTCCAGGGTCACGTTCTCCAGCAGAGCGTTCTTGCGGATGGCGTTGTAGATGTCGGGCTCGGAGTCCTTGTCCAGGTTGATGACCTTGGCGTAGCAGCCGCCCTCGAAGTTGAACACGCCGTTGTCGTCCCAGCCGTGCTCGTCGTCGCCGATGAGCAGACGCTTGGGGTCGGTGGACAGGGTGGTCTTGCCGGTGCCGGACAGGCCGAAGAAGATGGCGGTGTTCTTGCCCTCCATGTCGGTGTTGGCCGAGCAGTGCATGGAGGCGATGCCCTTCAGGGGCAGGTAGTAGTTCATCATGGAGAACATGCCCTTCTTCATCTCGCCGCCGTACCAGGTGTTGATGATGACCTGCTCACGGCTGGTGATGTTGAAGACCACGGCGGTCTCGGAGTTGAGACCCAGCTCCTGGTAGTTCTCCACCTTGGCCTTGGAGGCGTTGTAGACCACGAAGTCGGGCTCAAAGGCGGCCAGCTCCTCGGCGGTGGGCTGGATGAACATGTTCTTGATGAAGTGGGCCTGCCAGGCCACCTCCACGATGAAGCGCACAGCCATGCGGGTGTCGTGGTTGGCGCCGCAGAAGGCGTCCACAACGTAGAGCTTCTTGCCGGAGAGCTCCTTCAGGGCGATCTCCTTCACAGCCTTCCAGGTGGCCTCGCTGGCAGGGTGGTTGTCGTTCTTATACTCGTCGGAGGTCCACCACACCGTGTCCTTGGAGTTCTCGTCCATGACGATGAACTTGTCCTTGGGGGAGCGGCCGGTGTAAACGCCGGTCATGACGTTCACAGCGCCCAGCTCGCTGACCTGGCCCTTGTCGTAGCCGGTGAGGGAGGGGTCGGTCTCGTCCCGGAACAGGTCCTCGTAAGAGGGGTTGTGGATGACCTGGGTGGTGCCGGTGATGCCGTACTTGGTCAAATCGAGAGTAGCCATAATAGATTCCTCCTTTAAGAATGAACAAAGTTAACCGAACACTTGCAGCAGGAAACCCGCGGCAATGGCGGAGCCGATGACGCCGGCCACGTTGGGGCCCATGGCGTGCATCAAAAGGAAGTTGGCGGGGTTGGCCTTTTGGCCCTCCACCTGGGACACCCGGGCGGCCATGGGGACGGCGGACACGCCGGCGGAGCCGATGAGGGGGTTGACCTTGCCGCCGGTGAGAACGTACATCAGCTTACCCACCAGCAGACCGCCCACAGTGGACAGCGCGAAGGCCACCAGGCCCAGCACCACGATGGCGATGGTCTGCAGGGACAAAAAGCGGCTGGCCACGGTGGTGGCGCCCACGCTGATACCCAGGAACAACGTAACGATGTTCATCAAAGCGTTCTGGGCGGTGTCGCTGAGGCGGTCGGTGGAGCCGGTCTCCCGCAGGAGGTTACCGAACATCAAGCAGCCGATCAGCGGCGCGGTGGAGGGGATGAGCAGGATGACGAAGGTGGCCACCACGATGGGGAAGACGATCTTCTCGGTCTTGGAGACGCTGCGGGCCTGCTCCATCTTGACCTCCCGCTCCTTCTTGGTGGTCAGCGCCCGCATGATGGGGGGCTGAATCAGCGGGATGAGAGCCATATAGGAATAGGCCGCGATGGCGATGGGCCCCAGCAGGCCGGGGGCCAACAGGCCGGTCAGGTAGATGGCCGTAGGTCCGTCCGCGCCGCCGATGATGCCGATACTGGCGGCCTGACCGCCGGTGAAGAGGCCCGAGGCAATGGCGCCGAAGAAGGCCAGGAACACGCCCAACTGGGCGGCCGCGCCCAGAAGCATGGACGAGGGCCGGGCGATGAGCGGGCCGAAGTCGGTCATGGCGCCCACGCCAATGAAGATCAAGCAGGGGTAGATACCGGCCTTGACGCCGATATAGAGGATGTCCAGCAGACCGCCGTGGTGGATGATGTCGGTGAAGGACAACTCCTCTTTGATCTCAATGGTGGTGGCCAGCTTCTCAAACTCCTCAAAATCAAAGGAGGCAGCGCCCGCCAGCTTCTCGAACTCGGCGGCAATATCGCCGTCGCCGTCCTGTAGCGTGGCAAGGGTCTGCTCGATCTGGTCGCTGTCTTGTCCGCAGGACCGAGCGGCGATGTAATACACCAGCTCGTCCTGGGTAAAGGCCCGCTCCTCCGCTTTGTTGTAGAGGGCGTAGTCATAGGTCACGTCGTAGGGGCAATCGTTGACATAGGCGTCCCACATGCCCATGTGGTAAAGCCCCGCGCCGGGGATGTTGGTCAGCAGCGTGCCGAAGGCGATGCCCACCAGCAGCAGCGGCTCAAACTTCTTGTGGATGCCCAGGTACAACAGTACGAAGGCGATGGCGATCATAATGAGGTTCTTCCAGCCGCCGTTGGCCAGGAACCCGGCAAAGCCGGAGTCCTGGACCAGGCCGGAAAGAGTACCTAAAATATCCATGGATGCCCCTCCTTACGCCAACACGATCAGGGGGGAGCCGGTCTCCACCGTAGCGCCCTTCTGGGCCACGATCTGGGCCACGGTACCGTCCTTGGGCGCCAGGATCTCGTTCTCCATCTTCATGGCCTCCAGCACCACCAGCAGTTGCCCGGCCTTGACCTGAGCGCCCTGGGTCACCTCCACCCGGAGCACAGTGCCGGGCATGGGGGCGTTCACCGGCTCACCGGCGGCGGTGGCCGCAGGAGCGGCAGCAGCGGCAGGGGCGGCCTCGGCGGTGGGAGCCGCGGGCGCGGCGGCCACAGGGGCGGCAACGGGAGCCGCGGGGGCCACGGCCTCGTACTCGTCCAGGAGCATGGCCTGGCCCTGCTCCACCTCCACCTCGTAGGTCTTGCCGTTCAGAGTAACCTTATATTTCATCTCACTTTACCTCCTTGATGGACTTGAAGCGCAGCTCGTTGACAGGCTTGCCCAACTTGTCGGCCACGATGGCCATGAGCATGGCGGCGGTCTTGGGCTCCACGCCGTGGAGCTTCACCTCGCCGGCGGAGCCGGGGGCGAAGGGCCCGTCCAGCTTCTGGACCTTGGAGCCCTGGACGTTGCCGGCGTCACTGCCGGCGGGGGCGGTCTGCTTGGCGGCCTTCTTGGCGGTCATGACCTTGCCCAGGATGGCGATGACCGCCATCAGCAGGATCAGACCCACGAAGACCACGCCGTAGCCCAGGATAGCGGTCAGGGTCGCGTCGGGAAAAATCTTCATCTCGCCGCCTCCTTACGCCTCGGTGATGGTGTACTTCACCACGTTCTCTTCCTTGGCCTTGCGCTCGGCCAGGAACTTCTTGGCCTGGTCGGGGAAGCAGATATAGCTCATCACGTCCTCCTCGGACTGGGCCAGGTCGCCCAGAGCCTCACGGGCGGCCTTGAACTCCTCGCCAGTGCGCTTGGAGTCCTCCTCCCGGCAGTCGGTGGGCTTGCCGGTGGCGCCCAGGATCAGGGCCTCCAGCTCCTTGCTGACCGGGCCGGGGGCCACGCCGTAGTCGCCACGGAAGTAGTTCTTGATCTCGGTGGAGATCTGCTTGTAGCGCTCGCCCATCAGGACGTTGATGACGGCCTGGTTGCCCACCATCTGGCTCAGCGGGGTCACCAGCGGAGGATAGCCCAGGTCCTTGCGGACGTTGGGGATCTCGGCCAGGGCCTCGTCGAACTTGTCCATGGCGTTCATGTCCTTGAGGTTGGCGATCATGTTGGAGAGCATGCCGCCGGGGACCTTGTAGACCAGGGCCTGGGAATCGGTGCCCATGCTCTTGGGGTTCAGGGTGCCCTCGTCGATATACTTCTGCTTCAGGGGCTTGAAGAAGTCGTTGACCTTGTTGATGACCTTCTCGTCCAGGCCGCAGTCGATGCCGTACTGCTGCAGGGCGTAGAACATGGTCTCGGTGGCGGGCTGGGAGGTGCCGTTAGACATCGCGGAGGTGGCGCAGTCGATCACGTCCACGCCGCTCTCGATGGCCTTGGTCAGGGTCATATAGGCCATGCCGGTGGTGCAGTGGGTGTGCAGGATGATGGGCATATCGCCCACGGCGTCCTTGATGCCCTTGATGAGGTGCTCGGCCTCGAAGGGGCTCATGGTGCCCGCCATGTCCTTGAGGCAGATGGTGTCAAAGCCCATGGTCTTGAGCTCCTTGCACATCTCCACGTACTTCTCCACGGTGTGGACCGGGCTCTGGGTGTAGCTGATGCAGCCCGAGGCGATGGTCTTGTCCGTGCCGTACTTCTTGGTGGCCTCCAGGGCGGTCTTGATGTTGCGGAAGTCGTTGAGGGCGTCGAAGATGCGGATGATGTCGATGCCGTTTTTGATGGACAGCTCCACGAACTTCTCCACCACGTCGTCGTGGTAGTGCTTGTAGCCCAGCAGGTTCTGGCCCCGCAGGAGCATCTGGAGCTTGGTGTTGGGCATGGCGGCGCGGATCTTGCGCAGCCGCTCCCAGGGGTCCTCGCCCAGATAGCGCAGGCAACTGTCGAAGGTGGCGCCGCCCCAGCACTCCACGGAGTAGTAGCCCGCCTTGTCCATGTCGGCCAGAGCGCCCTCAAAATCGGCAAAGGGCATCCGGGTGGCGATCAGGGACTGCTGGGCGTCGCGCAGGACGGTCTCGGTGATTCGGATCTGTTTCACAGTCTTCCTTCCTCCTCTTGAAACGATGTGACCTGGGGAGATAACCATACTCCCGCATCATGGTAATCGTATCATAACATATAAAATAAAAAATTCCCACCGTTGAAATGGCGGAAAATTCCCCTCCCCGGGGAGATTTTTTGAGCCAATTTTTTTACCAAAAACCCCTTGACAAACCCTCTCTCCCACGGTATAATGGCTTTTGCCTTTGCGGCACACGAAGAAATCGCGGACAAGATAGCGGGATTGTGTAAGGGTAGCACGACAGACTCTGACTCTGTTTGTGAGGGTTCGAATCCTTCTCCCGCTGCCAAAAGTATGGACTCCCACTTGGGAGTCCATACTTTTTATATCCTCTTCTTCCGCTACCAAAAGAGCTCCCAGGACCTTTGTCCCGGGAGCTCTTTTTCGCGTTTTGCCCGTTACTCGTAATCCACCACGTCGCACCAGCTCAGCAGGAACTCCCGCTCGTCGGCGTTCCCCTTCACCGACTGGCTGGCGGCCACGATGGGCAGCCACTTCTGCACGTACTGCCGGGCGGTGTCGCTCTTGAGGCAGAAGAGGTCCAGGTAGGCCTCGGCAGTCTTCTTGTCGCCGGACATGGCGAAGAGAAGATAGGTTCGGGCGGCGTCGGCGGAGGCGTTGCCCTGGGTGGCGTGGGACCAGTCCAGGATATAGGGCACCCCCTCGGGGGTGATGATGATGTTGGAGGGGTTGAAGTCCCCGTGGCAGAGCTTGTCGTGCTTGGGCATACCCTCCAGGCGCATATGGAGCTCATAGCGGATGGTGGCGGAGAGCTGGCTCTGGCTGATCTTGCGGTTCATCTTGTCCTGGAGCTTGTTCAAAAGCGGGTTGCGCTTGCCGTGCATCTCCAGTTGGAGGTCCACGAACAGCTCCAGATACTCGTCCTTCTTGTCGGGGTTTTCCTTGATCAGCTCAGCCAGAGTCTTGCCCTCGATGAACTGGGAGACGATGGCCCACTGGCCGTCGATGGTGGTGACCTCAATGATCTTGGGGATGTGGAGGCCGGTCTCCTCCACCCGGGCCTGGTTCAGGGCCTCGTTGAGCACGTCGGACTTGGAAAAGTCCGCGTCGAAGACCTTGACGCAGCGGTCTCCGTCCCGGTAGATCTTCTTGTGCTTGCGCTGGGCAATGACGTTATCCAGTTTCATCCTGTCACCCTCCTTATTTCTTCGCCCGGGCGGCGGGCTTGGCCGCCTTAGCCACGGACATATCCGCGTCCACAAAATGCTTGCCGTAGTAAGCGTTGAGGTACATTTGCTTGATCTCGCTCATCAGCGGGTAGCGGGGATTGGCCCCGGTGCACTGGTCGTCGAAGGCCTGCTCCACCATGTCGTCCAGCCGGTCCAAAAAGTCCTTTTCGTCCACGCCGTAGTCCCGGATGGTGTCCTTGATACCCACCTTGTGCTTGAGGTCGTTGATCGCCTTGATAAGGGCTTCCAGCTTCTCCTGGTCGGTCTTGCCCTTGAGGCCCAGGCAGTCGGCGATCTGGGTATAGCGCTCCAGGGTGTGGGGATGGTCGTACTGGGAAAAGGTGCCCATCTTCACCGGGGTCTCGCTGGCGTTGAAGCGCAGCACCTCCTCGATCATCAGGGCGTTGGCCACGCCGTGGGGCAGATGGTGGAAGGCGCCCAGCTTGTGGGCCATGGAGTGGCACACCCCCAGGAAGGCGTTGGCGAAGGCCATGCCCGCCATGGTGGCGGCGTTGGCCATCTTCTCCCGGGCCTCCACGTCGGTCTGACCGTTGTCATAGGCCCGGGGCAGGTACTGGAAGATGACCTGCAACGCCTGCTTGGCCAGGGAATCGGTGTAATCCGTCGCCATCACCGAGGCGTAGGCCTCCAAGGCGTGGGTGACGGCGTCGATGCCCGAGGCGGCGGTGAGGCCCTTGGGGGCGCTCATGTGGAGGTCGGCGTCGATGATGGCCATGTTGGGCAGCAGCTCATAGTCGGCCAGGGGGTACTTCACGCCGCTTTGCTCGTCGGTGATGACGGCGAAGGGGGTCACCTCGCTGCCCGTGCCCGCGGAGGTGGGCACGGCGATGAAATAGGCCTTCTGGCCCATCTTGGGGAAGGTGTAGACCCGCTTGCGGATGTCCACAAAGCGCATGGCCATGTCCATAAAATCGGCCTCGGGGTGCTCATAAAGCACCCACATGATCTTGGCCGCGTCCATGGCCGAGCCGCCGCCCAGGGCGATGATGCAGTCGGGTTTGAAGGCCGCCATCTGGGCCGCGCCCGCCTTGGCGCAGGCCAGAGTGGGGTCGGGCTCCACAGCGGAGAAGGTGGCGTGCTGGATGCCCAGCTCCTCCAGCTTGTCGGTGATGGGCTTGGTGTAGCCGTGGTCAAAGAGGAAGCTGTCGGTGACGATAAAGGCCCGCTTTTTGCCCATGACGTTTTTGAGCTCGTCCAGGGCCACGGGCAGGCAGCCCTTTTTCAGATAAACCTTCTCCGGGGCGCGGAACCACAGCATATTCTCTCTCCTTTCGGCCACAGTCTTGATGTTCAAAAGGTGCTTGACCCCCACGTTCTCGCTGACGGAGTTGCCGCCCCAGGAGCCGCAGCCCAGGGTCAGGGACGGGGCCAGCTTGAAGTTATAGAGATCGCCGATGCCGCCGTGGGAGGAGGGGGTGTTCACCAGGATGCGGCAGGTCTTCATCCGCTGGGCGAACTGGGCCAGTTTCTCCCGTTCGGTCACGGCGTTGAGGTAGATGGACGAGGTGTGGCCGTAGCCGCCGTCGGCGATGAGCCGCTCGGCCTTGTCAAATGCGTCGCCCAGGTCCTTGGCCTTATACATGGCCAGCACCGGGGAGAGCTTTTCGTGGGCGAACTCCTCGCTGAGGGCCACGCTGGACACCTCGCCGATCAAGATCTTGGTGCCCGCGGGGACCTTGACCCCCGCCAGGGCGGCGATGGTGCAGGCGCTCTGGCCCACAATCTTGGCGTTCAGCGCGCCGTTGATGATGATGGTCTTGCGGACCTTGGTGGTCTCCGCGGCGGAAAGGAAATAGCACCCCCGGCGGGCAAATTCGTCCTTCACCTGGTCGTAGATGTTCTTCAACACGATGACCGACTGCTCGCTGGCGCAGATCATACCGTTGTCAAAGGTCTTGGAGTGGATGATGGAGCTGACGGCCAGTTGGATGTCGGCGGTGTCGTCGATGATGGCGGGGGTGTTGCCCGCGCCCACGCCCAGAGCGGGCTTGCCACTGGAATAGGCCGCCTTGACCATGCCCGGACCGCCGGTGGCCAGGATGATGTCCGCCTCGCTCATCACCAGGTTGGAAAGCTCCAGGCTGGGCACGTCGATCCAGTCGATGATGCCCTCGGGCGCGCCGGCGGCCACCGCCGCCTCCAGCACGATCTTGGCCGCGGCGATGGTGGCGTTCTTGGCCCGGGGATGGGGGCTGATGATGATACCGTTGCGGGTCTTCAGGCACAAAAGGGTCTTGAAGATGGCCGTAGAGGTGGGGTTGGTGGTGGGGATGACGGCGGCCACCACGCCGATGGGCTCGGCGATCTTCTGGACGCCGTAGGTCGGGTCCTCCTCGATGACGCCGCAGGTCTTAGTGTCGCGGTAGGCGTTGTAGATATACTCCGCGGCGTAGTGGTTCTTGATGACCTTGTCCTCCACCACGCCCATGCCCGTTTCGGCCACGGCCAGCTGGGCCAGGTCGATGCGGTGGCGGTTGGCGGCGGTGGCGGCGGCCAGGAAGATCTTGTCCACCTGCTCCTGGGTGCACCCGGCGAAGACCTGCTGGGCCTTGCGGACCCGCTTGATGGCCTTCTCCAAGGTCTCCACACTGTCTACGGTCTCATAGCGCTTTTCTTCCATTCGTGTGACCTCCTTCGGGATATCGCACTTTCTCGTTGTTGACTGCTTCTTACACCCACAATGTACTCTAAGACAAGAGGCACAGTCAATCGAAAAGACAGAGAAAAACCCACCCAAAGACTAGGCTTTTTTGTGCACATTCCTAAAACCCGTCGAAAAGGGTCAAAAAAACAGCCCAAAGGACCTAAGTCCTCTGGGCTGGGCGGTGATATGCAATTCTTGGGGTGCCGTCGTCGGTATAGATAATGCCACATCGAACAAAGCCGCATTTTTCCAGGGCCCGCTGCATGACGTGGTTGTCGTGGTGGGTGTCGATGCGAAGGGCTTCACAGCGGCTTTGGCAGAAGTCCACCGCCGCCGCCACAAGGCCCCTGCCCTGCCCATCTCCAGCGATGCGGTGGATCACGCCGTAGGGGCCGTCGTCAGGCCAAGCGCCGTCTTCAATGACGGCGTAGGTGGGGTCGGGACCCAAAGAGAACATAAACACCCCGCGGACCCGGCCCTCCAGCTGCGCCACATAGCTGCGGCCCAGGGCGATGTCCTCCTCCACCAGGGCCCGGGACGGATATCCTCCGCCCCACTGGCTGGGGTTGCCGTGGCTGGCCATAAAGGCCCGGGCGGCGGCGTAGATGTCCAGGACGGCCTGCAGGTCCCGGCGACCTGCAGGCCGGATGGTCCAGTTACTTCTTGCCATCTTCCGGCTTCTGAGCGTCCAAGGTGCCCTTCAGGGCGCTCAGCGTGCCCGCCAGGCCGGCGATGTCGCTGGGCACCACGATGGTGGTGGCCCGGCCCCGGGCCATCTCCTCCAGGGCCTCCAGGCTCTTGAGCCGCACCACCGCGTCGTCGGCCCCGGCAGACTTCACCAAGCCGATGCCCTCGGCCTCGGCGGCCTTCACTTCCCGGATGGCCTTGGCCTGACCCTCGGCCCGGGCGATGGCGGCGGCCTTGTCCGCCTCCGCCTCCAAGATCACCTTCTGCTTGGCGGCCTCGGCCTCCAAAATGACGGCCTCCTTCACGCCGGCGGCCTCCAGGATGCGGGCCTCCTTGGTGCCCTCTGCCCGCAAAATGGCCTCCCGCTTTTCCCGCTCGGCCCGCATCTGCTTCTCCATGGCCTCTTGGATGTCACGAGGCGGGATGATGTTCTTCAGCTCCACACGGGTGACCTTGATGCCCCAGGGGTCGGTGGCCACGTCCAGGGTCACCTGCATCTGGCCGTTGATGGTGTCACGGCTGGTGAGGGTGTCGTCCAGGGTCAGCTCGCCGATCATGTTGCGCAGCGTAGTGGCCGTCAGGTTCTCGATGGCGGCCAGGGGGTTGGCCACGCCGTAGGTATAGAGCTCGGGGTTTACCACGTAGAGGTAGACCACCGTGTCGATCTTCATGGACACGTTGTCCTTGGTGATGACGCTCTGGGGCTCAAAGTCCATGACCTGCTCCTTCAAGAGCACCTTGTTGGCGATGCGGTCGATGAGGGGGATCTTCACGTGGAGCCCGGCGGACCAGACGCTTTTGAACTTGCCCAGGCGCTCGATGACGTAGGCGTTGGCCTGGGGCACCACCCGGATATTGGCAAACAGGACCACCAAGATCAAAACGGCCACCGTGATAATGATGATAGGCATAATAAGACCTCCTAGATCAAATTCAGACATGGAGAAACCATCGGCAAAGACCATCAAAATTTGGGGCAAAAAGGCCACCAGGAAGATGGCCAGAATGACCCAGCCGATGGGATTGGGGCTCTTGCCCGGTCCGGTGGCCGTCCTGCGGCGGGGCGGGGCGATGGGCTGGCCATGGTCATCGGTGACGGGATTGGGCCGCCGGGGCGGCGCGACATTTGACATTATCATTCCCCTCTTTTCTGTTTTTTCGTTCCAAACGCTATCAGAGCCGTACGCTCAAATAGTAATCCAAGGTGGAAAACCGCCGCTCCAGCTGAGTGGAGACATAGTCGGCGGCGAGGTCGGCAAAATAGCCAAGCTGCTCTTTAGGCAGTGAGAAGGAAAACAGCCGCTTGGCGTCGCCGTAGGCGATGTGTCGGGCGGCGCTCAGCATCTCCTCTGAAAGCGCCGCCGTCCTCCCCGGCCCGGCCTGGTGTCGGCAGTCCCTGCAGCACAAAACGCCCTCCTGGATGTGGAGCTGTGGCTCCTCGGGCTGGGCCGCGCCGCAGATGGCGCAGGCGTCCAGCAAGGGGGCGTACCCGGCGATGACCATGCACCGAAGGTCAAAGGCGGCGCGGACTAGGTCCAGGGGCTTATCCAGCTTATCCAAAGCGTAAAGGCTGTTGAGGACCAGGGATAACAGTTCCGCGTTGGCCTCCCCCTCCACCGCCACGGTCTGGGCCACCTCGGCAAAGTAAGAGGCCAGGGCCAGCTTTTCGATCTCCGTGCGCAGGCCCAGGAATTGGTCGACTAGGTTGGCCTCCTGCAGGGTGTAGTAGTCCCGGTACTCAAACAGCGTCATCTGGGAGTAAGCGAAGAGCTGGGTGGGGGCGGCCAGGGGGCTGTTTTTTCTCCGGCAGCCCCGGGCCTTCACCGTCATCAGGCCGTTTTCCGCGGTGAGGACGGTGAGGATACGGTCGGTCTCTTTGTAGTCCACGCCCCGCAGCACCAGGCCCCGCACGTCCATGTGCATGGCCTTATTCCTCCCGGTAGCCGAAGTTGCGCACCTGCACGTCGCTGGCGCGCCAGTTCTCCTTCACCTTCACCCAGGTCTGCAAAAATATCTTTTCCCCCATGAAGCGCTCCATATCCCGGCGGGCCAGGGTGGAAATTTTCTTCAGCATGGCCCCTTGCCTGCCGATGATGATGCCCTTGTGGCTGTCCTTTTCGCAGTAGATGGTGCACTCGGCCTCGATCACATCGTCCCGCTCGCGCTGGGCGAAGCGGGTCAGCTCCACCGCCGTGCCGTGGGGGACCTCTTTATCCAAACACAAAAGCAGCTTTTCCCGCAGGATCTCCGCGCACACCTGGCCCTCGGGCTGGTCGGTGGTCATGCCCTCGGGGAAGAGCATGGGCCCCTCCGGGAGCCAGCCCACGGCGGTCTTCAAAAGCTCCTCCAGCCCCTCGCCCCCACGGGCGGAGACGGGGATGACCGCGTCCCAGGGGTATTGCTCCCCGTAGAGGGCCATGACGGCCAAAAGGTCTTCCTTTTTCACCGTGTCAATCTTGTTGATGACAAGGCAGGCGGGGACGCGTAGCTCCTTGACGCGAGCGATGAGCTCGGTCTCGGCCTCGCCCAGCTTCGCCACCGGCTCCACCAGCAAAAGCACGCCGTCCACGTCAGCCACGCTGTGACGGATGGTCTGGGTCATGTACTCGTCCAGCTTGTTGCGGGCCTTGTGGAGCCCGGGGGTGTCCAGCAATATCATCTGGCCCCAGGGGCCGTTCACCACCCCGGTGATGCGGTTGCGGGTGGTCTGGGGCTTGGGGGAGACGATGGCGATCTTCTCGCCCACCAGGGCGTTAGTCAGCGTGGACTTGCCCACGTTGGGCCGCCCCACCACCGCCACCACACCGCATTTTTTCTCGCTCATGGTCATTCTCCCTTTCTCTCCAATCCAAGCTGGGCCAGGATGGCTTCCTCACGCCCGCGCATTTGCGCCTTCATGGGCCCCTCGTCCAGGTGGTCGTAGCCCAGCAGGTGGAGGACGGAATGGACCGTCAGGTAGCCAAGCTCCCGGCGGTTGGAGTGGCCGTACTCCTTGGCCTGGGCGGTGACGTGGGGCCAGGAGATCAGCATGTCCCCCAACGGCACCAACCCCGTGGCCGGGTCGGCCCAATCAGGCGAGGGCTTTTCGCCGGGGCGGAGGTCAAACATGGGAAAACTCAGCACGTCGGTGGACTTGTCCACGCCCCGCATCTCCTTGTTCACCGCCCGGATGCCGGGGTCGCTGGTGATAAGGACGTTGACCTCGCAGGCCGCGTCCACCCCTTCCATCACCAGGGCGGTACGGATGCACTTACGCATAAAAGCCCGCTGGGAGTCGTTGACGCCCGGCACCTCGGCGGTGACAGGGATGTAGTGTGTTTTCCTCATGCCTTGGGCGCCATCCGGGCCAGGCGGTAGATCGTGTAGGTATAATAGAGCCCGGCCCCCAGGGACACCCCGGACCACAGCATCCCCATGGCCAGGTTGGCCGCCCCCAGGACGATGCCCGCGGCGGTGGCTCCGGCCAGGGCGTACCAGCTCACGCGAAGGCGCAGGATGCGGTAGCCCCAGTCCCACTCGTCCTGCTCCTCGCACCACTTCACAAGCCGCCAGGTCACCCACAGCCGCAGGCCCTGCTCCAAGGGGAAGGGCATCACGTTGCCCTGAAGGTAGAATACCCACAGCGCGGCGGTGACCAGCGCCGCCCCCAGGACGATGATCCGGGTGGCGGAGACGGTCTCCGAGCTCCAACTGCGGCGCAGGCCGAAGAAGACCAGCGCGTAGCCCAAAAACGAGGGCACGAGGTTGGCGTTATTGAGGGCCACCACGTTGGTGGCGCTGGTGAGCAGTTCGGGGTTTATCCCGGCGTAGCCCGACATCAGGTAGATGGGGAAGGGAATGAGCACCAGCAGCAGTCCGAGGGCGATCTTCTTCATCTCTTTGTCTCCTTTTTGCCGCTGTCACGCCGGTTTTCGTCGGCCTCGTAGGCGGCGATGATGCGCTGGACGATGACGTGGCGGACCACGTCCGAGCCGGTCAGACGGCAGATGGCGATGTCCTCCACGCCCTTGAGGACCCGCATGGCCTCCTTCAGGCCCGACTGCTTGTCCGCGGGCAGGTCGATCTGGGTCACGTCGCCGGTGATGACGATCTTGCTGCCAAAGCCCATGCGGGTGAGGAACATCTTCATCTGCTCCCGGGAGGTGTTCTGGGCCTCGTCCAGGATGATGAAGCTGTCGTCCAAGGTCCGGCCCCGCATATAGGCCAGCGGGGCGACCTCGATGTTGCCCCGCTCCAGATATTTTTGGTAGGTCTCCGGGCCCAGCATTTCAAAGAGCGCGTCGTAGAGGGGCCGGAGATAGGGGTCAACCTTGGACTGCAGGTCCCCGGGCAAAAATCCTAATCTCTCCCCGGCCTCCACCGCGGGGCGGGTGAGGATGATGCGGTTGACCTGCTTATCCCGAAAGGCGGCCACGGCGGCGGCCACCGCCAGGTAGGTCTTGCCCGTGCCCGCGGGGCCCACGCCTAGGGTGACGGCGTTTTTGGCGATGGCCTCCACGTATTTCTTCTGGCCGATGGTCTTAGCCTTGATGGGCTTTCCCTTGGCGGTGACGCACAAAACGTCGGCGGCGATCTCGCCGATCTTGTTCTCCGCCCCCGAGCGCACCAGCTCCAGCACATAGCGCACGGTCTGGTCGTTGATGGCCTCGCCCCGGGCGGACAGGGCCAGCAGGCCCTGGATGGCCTTGGTGCCCAGCAGCACGTCCTCTGCCTCCCCCGAGACCTTCAGCTCCGAGTCCCGGGAGACCACGTTGATGTGGAGGGCTTCCTCTAAAATGCGGATATTCTCGTCAAAGGAGCCGAAGAGGTTGACGGCCTCCTCCATGCGCTCCATGCTGATGCTCTGTTCGATCATGTGTCTGTCTCCTTCATTGGTACGTCCTTCAATCCTCGATGACGACCCCGATATCCTGCTCGCACTCGGCCAGCAGGGTCACCACCAGCAGACCGCCCTGGGTCTCGGTCTTGTAATCCACCCGCTTGACCTCCGATGGGTCGCACAGTGCGTCCAGCCGCTCTTGGAGCTCGCCCTTGAGCGCGTCGGCGGCGCGGCCCTGGTCTACATCCCGGCTCTCGGTCTCATACTCCCGGCAGATCTCCCGCCGCAGGGTGATGGGCAGGCCCAGGGGCGCGCAATGGTACTGGACTATTTTATCATACCGGGGATAGGAAATTCTACCCCTTTGCGGAAATTTTACGCTGTGGCCGAAAATTTCCAGGCTCCAACGGCTGGTCTCCCGTCCGGTGTAGACCTTGGCCGAGCCGGTGAGGGGGATGGCGGCCTGGAGGGTGTGCCACGTCCTGGCCCGGACCCGGCCCGCCGCCCGGACCAGCATCCCGCCCATGTCCCCTTGGTAGTATTCTGGCTCCACAAAGTCCACCCAGCTTCCGATGAGGGCGTCCCCCGCCGCCACGGTCTGGCCCCGCTGGACCAGTTGCTCTCCCCGGGTCACGTCGATGCGGGTGACGATGCCGGGGTATTTGGCCACGATATGGGCGGGCACGTCCTCCTCCACCAGCTCGGGCCGGGGCGTGCCCTCCCGCACCAGCACCTCGCACACCGTGCCCCGGACGTTGATGCTCATCCACGAGAGCTCGGGCATCTCCAACAGTACCTCGTGACCGATCTGACGGGTGTCAATCCCCGGACCGAAGGCCCCGGGCTTGACCCCACGGGCCCTGAGCTGGCTCAAAATGGCCCCGGTGGGCACGCTTTTGTTGCCCGACACCCGCACCGTCAGCACAAAGCGGCTCAGCACCCCCACAACGCCCAGGCAGACCGCCAGCCCCGCCAGCAGCGCCCAGCGGTAGCGAAGCCGCCAAAAAAGCCCGGGCAGACCGCCCCGGCGCAGCAGCTTTATCGTCCATGTCCCCTGCCCCGCCAAGGCCCGGAGCCTAGGCCAGGTCCAAAAGGAGGTCCGGCAGGTCCAGCGGCCGCTCTCGTGCTTTTTGACCGCCCAAAAGCCCAGGTTTTTTCGGGCGCATAAATTGAAAAACTCCTCCGGCGCGTCGCCGGTGAGCTCCACCTCCACCCAGCCCCGGACCGCGTTGGCCGCTCGCCGCATCTCTCTCCCCCCTTACTCCAGCTCCACCGACAGAATACGCCCAGTGATGAGCAGCTCCTGCCGGTTCATGGTCGCCAACTCCAAGCCCAGCCCCCGGACCCGCACCGTCATGCGCCCGGCGGCGATGTGCACGTCGGTGGGGTCGTAGGCCAAAATGCCCCGGTGGCGTTCCACACGCAGTTGGCCGTCGCCCACTAACTCGATGCGGGGCACTGCCGCCACCGCGTCGGCGGGCAGCTGAAAGGCTCCCGCCAAGACCTCCGCCACGCCCCGCCTGCGGAGCTTTTTCTCTCCCTCGCCCATCACGCCACCTCCTCCCGGCGAGTGTATGCGCCGAGGTGGAGATCCATGCTACGGCCTGTAACCAAACTGTTCCTTGCACCGTTTCGGCCCGGGGCTTAGAATAGGACGCAGAGGTGGTTTTTGTGAAAAGGATATTGTGTTCGGCCACGCTTTTGGCCTTGCTCCTGACAGCCTGCGCCCAGGCTCCCCAGCCCTCGCCCTCGCCCAGCCCCGTCCCCACGGCCACGCCATCGCCCAGCCCGGAGCCAACTCCCAGCGAGGAGCCGGAGGAGCTGTGGGGCTTTCCTATCGACGACACCCACGACGCCTTTGAGGTGGACACCGGCGGAAAGCTTGGAACGGTGCTGGTGACGGTGGAGATCGAAGATGTTGACCCGGAGGAATATCATTTTTCCGTATGGACCAAGGATGATTTGAAAACGCCCCTGCAAACCATGACGGCGGAGAGCTACGGCGTTTTTCATTGGAGTGCTGTACAAGATGTAAACTTTGATGGCTTCATGGATTTCGGCTATATGTACGCCATGGGCAACCAGCCCATGTACTGGCACTATTGGATCTGGAATGAGGACGAAGGGCAGTTTGTCCAGGAGCCGGAGTTTGACCAGATATCCATGCCGGATTTTGACCAGGAGACTGGGGTCATTTCCGGATATGCCCGGGGTGGTTTTGCCGGGGCGGCAGGAACAACGACCTTTCATCGCTGGATAGACGGCAAGCTGGTCTGTGTCCGTAGGATCGAGACCTGGCCCTATGGTGGAGATATAGACAATGTATGCCTCACCGTAGAGGAGCCTGTAGACGGCGTGTTGACGGTCATATATCAGCATGAGACCGACATAGGCACGGCGTTTGAGGAAGCCGCAAAGTGGGAGGACCTCTCCTACCACGGCTGACAGGCGCAAAAAAGGCGGACAGTTCTATGAACTGTCCGCCTTGTGTTCTTTGCTCACCGCTTCTGGCCGGGCTCGTCCAGGCTCTCCAGGCCGTCCACCGAAATAACGCCCTCCAGGGTCTCCGGCTCAGGCTCCTCGTCGGGCTGGGCCAAACGCTCCAAAAGCTGGCTGTTGCGCTTCTGCCGGTCCAAAAGTACCCCGAGGCCCCACAGCATCAGACAGGGAGCAAGGTTGTTGACGACCAGTCGTATCAGACCAGCCCCCAGTAGTGCGAGGGCATCAGTGCACGTCGCGCCATAGTTAAAGCCAACCATCAGCAGAGCTACATAGTTCACTATCCCATAGCCAAAACAAACCCCCGCCACGATTTTGCAGGCCAGGCCCAGTCTGGAGCGTGTTTTCATCTCGCCTACCTCCCAAGCATATATCTTCGCGCGAACGCTTACCCAAATTATAACCTCCACCGGGTATAAGGTCAAGCCCTGGGCACATACACTCCCTGCGCGGAGGTGACGGCCTATGTGGTGGCGGGTCTTTCGGTCAAAATACGCCCGGGATCTAGGCCTGGGCACAGCCCTGGCGTTGACCACGTTGGGCTTTATCCTGTTTCCCAAGGAGTGCGTGGCGGCGGCCAAGACCGGGCTGGAGCTCTGCTACAACGTCATCGTCCCCTCCCTGCTGCCCTTCTTCGTACTGGCCTCCCTGGTGGTGGACCTGGGGCTGGCGGGCTACCTGGGCCGGGCCTTGGAGGGTTTTATGCGCCCGATGTTCCGGGTGGGTGGGGCCTGCGCCAGCGCGCTGGCCCTGGGCTTCGTGGGGGGCTACCCCGTGGGGGCCCGGACGGCCATCTCCCTCTACCGGCAGGGAATGTGCAGCCGCACCGAGGCCCAGCGGATGCTGGCCTTTTGCAACAACTCCGGCCCCGCCTTTATCCTGGGCGTGGTGGGGGCGGGGGTGTTTGCCAGCAGCCGGGTGGGGCTGCTTTTATACCTCACCCATATGCTAGCCTCCTGCATCGTAGGCGTGGTCTTTCGCTTCTACGGTCCCCGGGAGGACCTCCAGAGCCGCCCCGCCACGCCCATCCAAGCCAAGCGGTTCTCCGCCGCCTTTACCCAGGCTGTCACCGGGGCCATGAGCTCCACGCTGAACATCTGCGCCTTTGTCATCTTCTTCACCGTCATTTTGCGCCTGCTGTCCCTCTCCGGCGTGCTGCCGGGGACGGCCATCCTGCTGGGCAAGGTCCTGGGCCCCCTGGGTCTCACCGAGAGCTGGTGCCAGAAGCTGCTCACCGGCGCGCTGGAGCTCACCTCCGGCGTAGCCGGTCTCAGCCAGGGCGGTACCTTGGTGGGCAGCGTGTCTATGGCGGCCTTCATGCTGGGCTGGGCGGGGCTTTCCATCCACTGCCAGACCCTGTCCTTCCTGGCTGACAGCGGCCTTTCGGCGGGGACCTACTTCGTGGGCAAGCTCCTCCACGGAGCGGTCAGCGCCGCGCTGGTGTGGGTCTTCGCCCGGCTGTTCCCCCTGTCCGCGCCGGTGGGGGCGGTGCTCACTCAGCAGGTGGAGGAGCTGTCCCAGGTGGACTTCACCACCGCCCTCACTGGGTCGGTGCTTTTGTGCTGGTGGGTATTGCTGATTTTTTTCTTTTTCGCGATTTTTTGTAGAAAACGGAGAAAAGCTATGGTATAATGTCTCCACATTCACTAAGGAAGGGAGCCGCTCCCATGCTGTTTGAAACCAAGATCGAGCCCCTTTGCACCTACTGCGCCCGGGGCATCCCCCTGGAGGACGGCCAGGTGGCCTGCCCCAAGCGGGGCATCGTCTCGCCGGGGAGCTCCTGCGGCAAGTTCCGCTACGACCCCCTCAAGCGGGTCCCGCCCCGACCCGCCGCCCCCAAGGCCCAGGAGCTGACGGCGGAGGATTTTGAGTTGTAAGGAAGCCTCCTGACAGTCTGTCAACCACCCAAAAAGATCAACGCCCGTCGAAAAGCAGATGCTTTTTGACGGGCGTTGATGTTACGATCTGCAATAATAGATCAGCATACTCAACTCGGCGGTCTCCGCTCCAAGATTTTGATACCCATGGGGAACATCCGCGGCAAAGCGGATGGAATCGCCCTTGGCGAGCTGTATCTCGTCCCCCGCTACAGTGAGCCTGACTTGCCCGGCAAAAACGGTGATATATTCTATCGCCCCTTTCAAATGGGGCTGCGCGGTCAAAGCTCCACCCGCCTGGATAACGATGCGATAGGTCTCAAACAGCTTTTGCTCGTCAAAGGCAAAGATGGGATAATTCAGATAACGTCCCTCGTCCTCTCGCAAGGGTGCTATATCCTCCAGCCGAACGACGGAAACAGTATCGTCTCTCTCCTCCACCAGTGATGTAAAGGAGACCTTGTACCCGTTGGCTATTTTCCACAGTACCGAGATCGTGGGATTTACCTCGCCCTTTTCAATTTGTGCCAGCATACTTCTGGATACGCCCGTAACAGAAGCAGCCGCGTCCAAGGTCAACTTCTTTCGCTCCCGAATGCTCTTCACATTGCCGGCGATCGTATTCGTGATGTTTATGGCTTACCCCCCCTTGACATTATATTAAACTTATAGTATGATATACAAGAAATCCAACATATCAGACTATGCGAACAATATAATATCTTAAACAAAGGAGATTGTCAATCATGTTTAACTGGCTCCCCTTTTTGACCTATGCCGTGGTGACCGCTGTGACCCCCGGTCCCAACAACATCATGTCCATGTCCAACGGCGGCCGTAAGGGATTTCGGGGTGCGCTGCCCTTCAACCTGGGGATTTTAGCGGGCTTTTCCCTGGTGATGCTCCTTTGCACCGCCTTTTGCAGCCTGCTCTCCACATGGATCCCACGGGTCAAAACACCCATGCTCATTGCCGGGGCGTGCTATATGCTCTATTTGGCCTGGGAGACCTTCCGCAGCGGCGACGCCATTGAGGAGAGCCACGGGCACGAAGGCTTTTTCTCCGGTCTCCTTTTGCAATTTATCAACCCAAAGATCTACATCTATTGCATCATGTCCATGGAAGCGTATATCCTCCCCATCTTTCACGGGCGGCCCTTGCCGTTGCTGGGCTTCGCGCTGCTGCTGGCCTTCATCGGGTTTGTCGCCACGCTTTTGTGGTCAGCCTTTGGCTCCCTTTTCAAGCGGCTCTTTTCCCAGCACGGACAATTTGTCAACACCATCATGGCGCTTCTTCTAGTCTATTGCGCCGTTTCGCTGTTTCTGGCATAAGATCGTGGGCAACAAAAAACAGAGCGGACCAAGGCTGGTCCGCTCTGTTTTTTACTACGCTTACTGCTTCTTCTTGCTGGCTTCACGCATCCGGGCGGAGTGATCTAACAACCGTTTGCGCAGGCGGAGGGACTTGGGGGTGACCTCCAGCAGCTCGTCATCGGCCAAAAACTCCAGGCACTGCTCCAAGCTGAGCTGCCGGGGCGGCACCAGCCGCAACGCCTCGTCCGAGCCGCTGGCGCGCATATTGGTGAGCTGCTTTTTCTTGCACACGTTGACGGTGATGTCCTCTTGCTTGGGGCACTCGCCCACGATCATCCCGGCGTAGACGGGTACGCCCGCGCCGATGAAGAGCACGCCCCGCTCCTGGGCGTTGAAGAGGCCGTAGGTGACGCTCTCGCCGGTCTCGAAGCTGACCAGAGACCCGGTGGAGCGGCGGGAGATCTCTCCCTTCATGGGGGCGTAGCTGTCGAAGACGCTGGCCATGATGCCCTCGCCCTTGGTGTCGGTCAAAAACTCGTTGCGGTAGCCAAAAAGGCCCCGGGAGGGCACCAAAAACTCCACCTTCATCCGCTCGCCCACAGGGGTCATCTCCAGCAGGTCGCCCTTGCGAGAGCCGATCTTCTCAATGACCGCGCCCACGCAGTCGGAGGGCACGTCCACCACCAGACGCTCGATGGGCTCGCACTTCTTGCCGTCGATCTCCTGGTAGAGCACACGAGGGGGCGAGACCTGGAACTCGTAGCCCTCCCGCCGCATGGTCTCGATGAGGATGGATAGGGACATCTCGCCCCGGCCGGCCACGTTGAAGGAGTCGGTGTTGTCGGTCTCGGTGACCTTCAGCGACACGTCCTTGAGCATCTCCCGCTGGAGCCGCTCACGAATTTGCCGGGAGGTGACGAACTTGCCCTCCTTGCCGGCGTAGGGCGCGTCGTTCACCGAGAAGGTCATCTCCAGGGTGGGGGCGGCGATCTTGACGAACTCCAAGGGCTCCACGCAGTCGGTGGCGCAGATGGTGTCGCCTATGGTGATGTCGCCGATGCCGCTCATGGCGATGATCTCCCCGGCGGCGGCCTCGGTGATGGGGGTCTTGCCCAGGCCGTCAAACTCGTAGAGGGACACGGCCTTGGCCTTCTGGGGCGCCTCGTCCTTCTTGTGGAAGTTGCAAACGGCGATATCCTGATTTTGCTTGATGGTCCCCCGCTCGATGCGACCCACGGCGATGCGGCCCACGAACTCGTTGTAGTCGATGGAGCTCACCAGCATCTGGAAGGGCGCTTCCGTGTCGCACTCGGGGCCGGGGATATAGTCCAAAATGGTCTCGAAGAGCGGCTTCAGGTCGGTGCCCGCCACGTCGGGAGAGTAGCTGGCGGTGCCCTGACGGCCCGAGCAGAAGAGCATGGGGCTGTCCAACTGCTCCTCGGTGGCGTCCAGGTCCAAAAGCAGCTCCAGCACCTCGTCCACCACCTCGTGGACCCGTTGGTCGGGGCGGTCGATCTTGTTGACCACCACGATGACCCGGTGGCCCAGCTCCAAGGCGCGGCTCAGCACGAACCGGGTCTGGGGCATGGGGCCCTCGGCGGCGTCCACCAGCAAAATGACGCCGTTGACCATCTTCAAGATACGCTCCACCTCGCCGCCGAAGTCGGCGTGGCCCGGGGTGTCCACGATGTTGATCTTGGTGTCCTTATAGTGGACGGCGGTATTTTTGGCAAGGATGGTAATGCCCCGCTCCCGCTCCAGGTCGCCGGAGTCCATCACCCGGTCCACCGTGGCCTGATTCTCCCGGTAGATGCCGCCTTGCTTGAGCATCTCGTCCACCAGGGTGGTCTTGCCGTGGTCCACGTGGGCGATGATGGCGACGTTTCTGATCTTCTCGTTTCGCATTTCGATGCACCTCTAGGTCTTGTGTCTGTGATTGTCTTAGCATAAAAATTCAACCGGGATATTTTACACCATCACGCCAAGAATTGCAACAGTTTCTTCCCATACTCCACAAAAAAACGCACGGCAAGCTCGCTGCCGTGCGTTTCAACCGTCTATACCCAGGAGCCAACCGACACTTACATCCAGAGCGTCCGCCAGAATGGGGAGTTCAAAGTCAGCGATGACCCGCCGTCCGGTCTCCATGCGGCTGATGGCCATCTGCTCCACCTGCAAACCCCGCACCTGGAGCCGCGCGGCCAGCATCCCCTGGGACAGTCCTGCCCGCTTGCGGGCTTCCTTGACCCGCTCCCCGGCGATGTTACACCGCTCCCCTAACGTGTAGATCCGCATACTGCCTCCCGCTAATCATCTTTTTTA
>DBFBGR010000002.1:0-198679 GCA_048201935.1 Oscillospiraceae bacterium
GGATTTGCTCGTTTTTCAGATGCACGGCGATTTGATTGCGGTTCTTCCCGCCGATAAACAGACGGAAAATCAAACGGACAACCTCGGCGGCATTCTCGTCGATTATCCAAAAATCCTTGTTGTCCGGGTCTTTGACATAGCCGTAAGGGGCTTCGGTGACAATCGGCTTTCCGCTCATGCCTTTGGTCTTAATGCCCGTTTTCACTTTCTTGCTGATGTCCTTTGCGTACCACTCCGACATGATATTGATAAAGGGCGCAAACTCCAATGTCTCGGGCTTCTCGCTGTCAATGCCGTTGTTGACCGCGATAAAGCGCACATTGTTCCGTCTGAATATCTCCATCGCGTTGCCGACTTGGAGATAGTCACGCCCCCAGCGGGTAAGGTCTTTCATAATGCAGACACCGATTTTCCCGTTTTCCACATCGTCCATCATGCGGGAGTAGGCGGAACGGTCAAAAAACCTGCCGCTTTCGTCATCGTCGATGTAGTGCCGGATATTGGTTAGGTGCTGCCCTTTGGCATAGTTCTCCAAAAATATTTTTTGGTTCTGTATGCTGTTGCTCTCGCCGCCGTCCCTGTCCTCGTCGCCCACGGAAAGGCGGGAGTAAAGGGCTGTAATTTTGCTATAATCAGTCATGTGCATAACCTCCTGTGCGTCCATGTATGTGTCATTTACACTTAAAATTATGCACTCCAACGGGCAGAGCCGTATTCCAGATTTTTGCGGAATTTCTTGGCGTTTTTGCCCTTGACGTACACGATAAGCCGAATGAGCAGAGCGGCTGCAACGCCCACGCACAGGTCGATGGGGTGAAAGCTGGGCAGCGCCGATTGGAACGCGGCGGCAAAGCCCTCCATGAGGTGCAGCGCCTTTCCCGAGAAATCCGTGCCGGGGGCAAGCCTCCACGCCTGCCCCAGCTTGGTGGCAAAGAGGGCGATAAAGACATACGGGATATTGGGCAGCAGGTACTTCTTGATATTCAGAGGTTTCTTCATATCGTGATGCCCCTGTTCTGATTTCGGGATTTACCCGGCGTAATAGCCTGAACCTTCGCCTTGAGTGCTTGCAGATGCGCCAGCACGGAGGGACGGTTCTGCGCTTTGGCGGCGCGTTTAAGCTCATATGCCGTGTATTCCTTGAACGCCGCCGTCAGTGCGTCCGCATCCCTCGCCTTAAAGAACACAAAGTATTTCGGCGGTGAAACGCTGCGGTCTTTCTTAACGGCAAAATCCACGCCGTATTTCCGGGCTATGCGCTCAAAGCCTTTGATATTGCTGTTGGTGATCTCAATGTTGGATACGCCCTGATTCTGCCCTATGAGCTGCCTCACCGTCTGCTTGCCGCTGGGCTTTTCAGGCGCGGCACGCGCCTTTTCCATGGCTTTGCTCTTCTTTTCGGAAAGATATTTATCCATCCCGGCCTTCAGCTCCCGTGCGGTCAGCTTGACGGCGGAGATGATCAGAGTGACAGTTCTGTTTTCAATTTCTTCCTGCATGAGTTTTCCCTCCTTCCGTTCGCAGTGGGATTGATGTTGTCATCGCTCTGTCACCGGAGCGGTCTTGCCCTTGCCCGCAGCCTTGGCGGGCTCGGTGGGGATCGCCATGATCTTGCTGCCCATCTTCAAAAAGGCTTCCGGCTGACGGAACTTTTCCTCGTATTTCTGTTGCAGCTCCTTCGGGAGAGACGCAAAGTTCTCATCCCCCAGACCGCAGAGGAAGAATTTACCGGCCACAATATCGTAGATGTCGCCGTCCTCGTCCCGCAGGGCGCGGTTCAGGGGCTTGCCCTCCAGCTTGGCTTCCTCCCCGCAGATCAGCGCCACGGGGTCGTCATATGGGTAAATCGCTTCGATATAGCCGTCCACCGCCTTCTGCAAGGAAGCAAGGTCGGAGCCGATGCGCTCCACGCGCGGGTACTGTCCCGGCTCCACCATGAGCACCTCGAGGGTGTCGTCCGGCGCTCTTTCGGCGGATATTTCTTTGCCGTCATTGCTCTCAAACTCCACCTCCACGAAATTGTCCGCATCCAGAATATGATCCCCGGCGTGCCACTGGTCGCTTACCATCTGTTGGGCTTCCTCCTTGGAAGAAGCCTCCACGGACACGGTGAGCTTCAGCGTTTCGGTGATGGTCACGTCAAATTCCTTCATGCGCGCCGCCTCCCTCGTCAATTTCAGCCGGAAGAAAGGGAAAGAGCAGCTCCGCCACTGCCTTGACCACAGCTTCCGCTTCCGCAATGGACAGCTCGGTTTCTTCGCTGTCATCCTCCGTATCGGGTGCATCTTCATATGGGGCTTCGGGGCTTTTCTCAAGGTCATTGGCATATACGCCGCGTTCGTCGCAGCAGTCGCAATGGATGTGTACGTCGCCGTAGATATTGATGGTTACGTTCATGGATAAACCTGCCTTTCTCAGCGCTCGTTTTGGCGCTGCTGTTTTTTCTGCCACTGCTCCAGCAGCTTGATGATGGTCTGCTGCATTTGAAGGGGCGTGTAGCTTCGGGGGAAATATTTGCGGAGGGTATCGCTGCTCAGCGTGATGCGCTCCTGTTCCTCCTTCTTTTCCTCGGACATGATGGAGCGCATGGCCTCCTGCGTGCATTTTCCCTCCCGGCTGAGCTTCTTGAGCCGCTGCGCCTGGGAAAGAGAGGGTGTGTTCTGGGAATAGTCCATTGCGTCCAGAAACTGCTTCTGCTCGTCATGGGTGAGATACGACAGCTCCACGGCGGGGCTGAACGCGATCTCCTTGCTGTCCACCTTTTTCTGTACCTCCGGCAGAAGCTCAGTGAGACGGATATAGCGTTGCACTTGTGTCTTACTTTCACCTGCATCTTCTGCAACCTTTTGGATGGATTTTTTGGAATCTAACTTGTGCCCAACTTGGTCACAAGTTAAATCCACCCGTTTTCCCTGATGCTTCAACGCTTCCAGCTTCATTTTGTACGCCTGCGCCCGCTCCATGGGACTGATGGTTTCCCGCTGCAAATTGCTGTCCACCATGAGGATCACCGCCTCGTCGTCGTCAAGATTGCGGACGATGGCCGGTATGGTTTTCAGCCCCGCAAGGTCTGCGGCATGGAGCCGCCTGTGTCCGGCTACCATCTCGTATCCGCCCTCCGGTGCGGGGCGGATGATGGCGGGGTTGAGGACGCCCACCTGCATGATGCTGTCGATGGTCTGCTGCATGAGCTCGTCGTCCGTCACCTTGAAGGGGTGGTTCTTGAAGGGACGAATCTCCGACAGCGGTATCTGCTGTACCTGTTCGTTGGGTTTCTTTTTCGGCACGGTCGCATCACCTCCTGAAAATGCCAAAGCCGCAGGCGGCGGCCTACGGCTCAGATGAAGCCCTCCGACATATCGTGACTCACAAGGCTTCGGTAGTAGTTCCCGATGGTCAGAGGGGCGTTATACAGCGTGGCTAAAAGATACTGGCGCATATTGCGGATGCGGGTGGTGTTTTCCTTCAGCCCGCCCACCACAAAGCGGATGTGCTCACTGTTCAGCTTCAAAAACCGGCTCCTAACCACCTCGGCGGGCTTATCGTCCCCGGAAATGCGGACGGAGCTTTTTGTCGTACAGACAACATCCACCAGCAGCTCCAGGATTTCTTCCAGCGTGTCCTGCTCGTATGGATAGTCTGTCAGGAGTGCGTCGTAGGCGATGTTCTCCGCAATAAGCTCTCTGTACCGCTCTCTCAGAGCCGCTTCGTTTCCTTTCGCTTCCCGACCGTGATCCCTCCTGAACGAAGTGAAGGGAAAGGAATCCGTATCACTAAAATCAGTATCATTATTCTCAGTATTATTAGATCGTGATTTTAACGATTCTTGATCCGTGATTTTCACTGCTCCTGAATCGTGATTTTCACGGTTCTGGAATCGTGATTCCGGGGAGGGCGCGGTGCTGCCCGATGCGTTATCCACAGGGTTATCCGCAGCTTTATCCACAAAGTTCTTGACGTAGATGAGGTTGGGCTTGCCCAGCCCCTGCCGCTTGCGCTCGATGAGGCGGCATTTGCTCTCCAGCTCATGCAGCAGCTTTCCGGCCTTTTGGTCGGCGCAGCCCAGGGCGGTCATGACCTCCTCGATGGTGAAGATGATATACACACGCCCTTCTTTATCCAGCCAGCCGTTCTTGCAGCTCAGGCTCATGCGGTCAAGGAGCAGACCGTAGAGCACCTTGGCTTCTGCGGAAACGCTTCTGAACCGTTCCTCCGTGAACAGCACCTTGGGGATGCGGTAAAAGAAGAACTGTTCCGCTTCCGCGCCGTAGAAATAGTCATACATGGCTTCTGTCACGCTCCTTTGGAAGCCCTGCGGCGCGCATGACCTCTTTGGTACACCATCCGATGCAGGGGGCAGCCCTTCCGTAGGGACAGCCCTCGCACTCCGAAACGGGAGCGGCATTGTCCGCATTTGCTTCGTAAACTTGTTCTATGCCGTTCCGTCTTGCGGACTTTTGCGGGACGGGACAGCAGCAGCCGTCCGGGTAGACGCAGCCCTTGAGCTTCCCTTTTCGGTACAGGCAGTACCGGCAGTCATATACGTTGTAACCCCACGACTTCCCATATGCTTTCACAATAACACCTCCTTCGCCCGCATCTGGGCATAAAAATAGCGCGCCTGCCGACCCAAGCGCCACTTTGGGTAACAGACGCGCTATGTACTGATTATTGCAAGGGTGTCGTCTCCTTACCGGGAGATGAACCGAGCAATAGCTGCTGAAATTGACGGTTTCAAGAGGGCGGAATACAAGTAATTTCGCTGTTCGGGTGTCCTAAAACCATTGATATTACTGTGTTTTTTGAAAAATGCTGTATCACCACTCGCACCATGCAGAGTGTCCTTATAGGATCTGAGTATCCTGTAATGGACACTCTGCTTTTTTATTTCACACAAAATTCATACAGCAAGGCGTTCCGGGGCGTAGCTGAGTGCTGCGCCTTTTCTTGTTTCCATGATCATGTCGGCCGACCGGATTTTCCGGCGGCCCGATCTGCAAGCCGGGGGCCAAAACAGGCTGTACCCCGCAGCGCACGATCAGCGGCTGCGGGGTACGGGTGTGATGATTATTTTTTCTCCTGCTCCCTGCGGTCCTGCTCCTCCAGCTGGCGCTTGGTGCGGCGCAGATCGTAGACCTGCAGCGCCGCCGACAGCAGCGCTGCTGCGAACAGAATATAGTACACCGCCTGGTGCAGGTAAATGCCGGCCATCAGGAACAGTACGGCCAGCGCCGCCAGAATGACGGTGATATCCAGCTGCTTCCGGCGCTTTTTGGTACGGCGGAGAATTTCCAGCCTCTTTTCGTTATCGTCCATATCGTATCTCCTTGCTATATTTCTTCCCGGGGCCCCGGGCGCAGTTGGGTCTCCCCCAGCTCCAGACGCAGCCGTCCGGCAGACAACTCCGTAAGCCGGTCCTGAAGCCGCTTTGGAGCGTCCTCCGGCAGGGACAGGTTCAAGGTGACCTCCGCCCCGTAGTCGATGCCGTCCACGGTGCCGCCGGTGGCCTGAGCCTCCAGCTTCACCCGCTCCAGCAGCGGATAGGGACAGGTACACCGGACGGCGGTCCACCGCCCCATGGCAGCCACCCCAGCAGCGGCCAAGGCATCCCGGGCACTTTTTCCATAGGCCCGGGTGAGGCCCCCGGCCCCCAGCAGGATGCCGCCGAAATACCGGGTCACCACGCATACGGCGTTGGTGACGTTCTCCCGCTGAAGCACCGCCAGCATAGGCTGTCCCGCCGTGCCCTGGGGCTCGCCGTCGTCGCTGTAGCGGACCACGGTGCCGCCCAGCAGATAGCACCAGCAGTTGTGCCGGGCATCGTAGTGCTGTTTTTTCACCCGGCGGATCAGCTCCTGGGCCTGGTCCTCGCTGTCCACCGGCCAGATGTGGCCAATGAACCGGGAGCGCTTTTCCACAAATTCGCTTTCCGCCTCCTGATAGGGAACGTAGATTTTATCCCCCATGGCGGACCTCCCACTCCTGTCTTGTGATGGCCTGGCACACGCCGGGGCGCTCCGTTCCGTCGGGCCACGGCGACGGCGGCGTATCGCAGACATGGCGGAAGCCGCACTTCTCCTGCACCCGCCGGGACTTCTCATTTTCCGGGGAATGGGCGCACCATACGCGCTGGACTCCCGTCTCCTGAAACTGCCAGAGCAGCAGCTCCTCCACGGCCTCGGGAATAAGCCCCTGCCCCCAATAGGGGTGGGCAATCCAGTAGCCGATCTCTGGCTCTCCCTTCCCCACCGGTATTGCCGTGGGAAACACACCCACGGAGCCAATGGGACCGCCGTCGCCGCCCTTGAGCAGCACCGCGAAGGTGCCCTTCTCGGACAGCACGGTGCGGATGATCTCCCGGCTGTTTTCCACGGAGGTGTGAGGCGCCCAACCGGCGGAGGGGCCCACCTCCGGGTCCCTGGCCCAGCGGTACAGGGCCTGGGCGTCGCTGCCGCACCACGGGCGCAGGATCAGCCGCGAGGTTTCCAGCTGCGTCATAGCTCCCAATCCTCCCTTTCCTCGCGCCAGCCCTCCACATAGTTCTTGACCTGGCCCAGCACCTTAGGCGGGCACACGGCCACCACGTCGATGGAGGCAGCATACTCCACGGACTCCACCTTGGCCTCCCGGTACAGGCCGTCCAGAAGTCCGGCCTTGTCATAGGGCAGGTGCAGGGTCACCCGGCGGGTACCCTTGTCCAGCTTTTTGTCAATGCACGCCAGCAGCTCCGGCACCCCCTCGCCGGTCTTGGCGGAGATGGACACGGTGTCCTCCCCGGCGGAACGCTGACCGGAAAAGGCCAGGTCACACTTGTTGTATACCCGCAGACAGGGAATGTGGTCCGCCTTCAGCTCCCGGATCAGGCTCTCTACAATGGCGGCCTGCTGCTGCCACTGGGGATTGGACACGTCGATGACGTGGAGCAGCAGGTCGGCATACTCCAGCTCCTCCAGGGTGGCCTTGAAGGCCTCCACCAGCTGATGGGGCAGCTTGCGGATAAAGCCCACGGTGTCGGAGATCACCACGTCCAGGGTGTCGCTGACGGTCAGGAGGCGGGTGGTGGTGTCCAGGGTATCAAACAGGCGGTTGTTGGCGGGGATTCCGGCCCCGGTGATGGCATTGAGCAGCGTGGACTTGCCGGCGTTGGTGTAGCCCACGATGGCCACCACGGGGATTTCGTTTTTCATGCGGCGCTGGCGCTGGGTGCCCCGGACCCGGCGCACCTCCTCCAGCTCCGCCTTGAGCTTGTCGATCTTGCGGTGGATATGGCGGCGGTCCGTCTCCAGCTGGGTCTCGCCGGGGCCCTTGGAGCCGATGGGCCCCTTGCCGCTGGTGCCGGCCTGGCGCTCCAGATGGGTCCACATGCCGATGAGCCGGGGCAGCAGATACTGATACTGGGCCAGCTCCACCTGCAGGCGGCCCTCACGGGTGCGGGCCCGCTGGGCGAAGATGTCCAGGATCAGGCCGCTGCGGTCCAGCACCTGCACGCCGGTCATCTCCGTCAGCACCCGCAGCTGGGAGGGCGACAGGTCGTTGTCGAAAATCACCATGGTGGCGTTTTCCTCCTGGACCATGCGGCGGACCTCCTCCACCTTGCCCTCGCCGATAAAGCTGTGAGGGTCCGGCTTGTCCCGGCTTTGCAGGATGGTGCCTACAGCCTGCCCCCCGGCGGTATCCACCAGGGCGGCAAGCTCCGCCAGGCTCTCCTCATCGGCGCTGTCATCGCCCAGCACCGGGGACCGCAGGCCCACCAGCACCGCATAGTCGCGCTTTTTTTCTTGTATGATCGTTTGTTCCATATTTGCCCTCGCTTCCGGTTTTCACCTGATAATATAGTATACCCGACGGCAAAAGTAAAGGACCCGCAGCCAAAAATGGTACGGGTCCTGTAAAAAGTGTCTTTACTTGTCCAGGCCGAAGCGCTTGTTGAACTTGGCCACACGTCCGCCGGTATCCACCAGCTTCTGCTTGCCGGTGAAGAAGGGGTGACACTTAGAGCAGACTTCTACGCGAATATCCTTCTTCGTAGAACCTGTCTCAATTACATTACCGCAGGCGCATTTGATAGTAGTCTGCTGATAATTGGGATGGATTCCTTCCTTCATTGCTCTGGTTCACCTCTTTCTGGTACAAAAGTCCTTTTCACAAAGGCAACTGTAATATTACCACTTTTTAATGCAGAATGCAAGTGTTTTTTGAAGAAATTTCTCTGCCTGCCGATATTTGCCGTTTCCGGGCAAAAAGGCAAGGAATAGTCCGTATTTCCCCTTCAATTTGTGAGAAAATGCAGGAATTTATGATTGACATTTTCCCGGAACAAAATATAATAAATGAGTGTATTTTGGATTTAACCGTTTAGTTATCTAAATTTGGGAGGAAGAAAGCATGTCGTTGGATAAGACCTATTTTGACCAGATGGAGGCCAAGATCCCCCATGGACGGGTCCGGACCCGGTTCGCCCCGTCCCCCACAGGCTATATGCATGTGGGCAACCTGCGCACGGCGCTGTATACCTGGCTCATTGCCCGGTCCCACGGCGGGGATTTCATCCTCCGCATCGAGGACACGGACCAGGGCCGCTATGTGGACGGCGCGGTGGACGTGATCTACCGCACCATGGCCGAGTGCGGCCTGACTCACGACGAAGGCCCCGATGTGGGCGGCCCTGTGGCCCCGTATATCCAGTCCCAGCGGCGGGATACCTACGGAAAGTATGCCCGGCTGCTGGTGGAAAAGGGCGGCGCGTATTACTGCTTCTGTGAAAAGACGGAGTCTGAGGAGGATTCCGGCGAGTTTGACCGGGCGGCGGACCCCTGCCGCGACCTGCCCCTGGAGGAGGCGGAGCGCCGTGTGGCCGCAGGCGAGCCCTATGTCATCCGTCAGCGCATTCCGGCGGAGGGCGTCACCACCTTCCATGATGCCATTTTCGGCGACATCACCGTGGAAAACAGCACCCTGGACGACCAGGTGCTGATGAAGCGGGACGGTCTGCCTACCTATAACTTCGCCAACGTCATCGACGACCACCTGATGGGCATCACCCATGTGGTCCGGGGCAGCGAGTATCTGTCCTCCGCCCCTAAGTATGACCTGCTGTATCACGCCTTCGGCTGGGAGGTGCCCACCTATGTGCACTGCTCCCCGGTGATGCGGGACGCCCAGAACAAGATGTCCAAGCGCCACGGCGACCCCTCCTACGAGGACCTGAAGGCCCAGGGCTATCTGACGGAGGCCATCCTCAACTATGTGGCCCTGCTGGGCTGGAGCCCCAAGGGGGAGCTGGCGGAGCAGGAGATTTTCGACCTGGAGGGCCTGACCCGCGCCTTCGACATCACCGGTATCTCCAAGTCTCCGGCTATTTTCGACCGAGCCAAGCTGGACCACTTCAATGCCGTGTATCTGCGCGGTATGGAGCCCGCCGCCTTTGCCAAGGTGGCGGAGCCTTACATCCGTCAGGCCGTCCGGAATCCCGCCTATGATGCGGCAGCCATTGCCGCCCTGCTTCAGGCCCGGTGCGAACGGCTGACGGAGATCCCCGAGAAGGTAGACTTCTTCGACGTGCTGCCGGATTATCCGGTGGACTTCTATACCAATAAGAAATCCAAGACCAATCCCCAGGTATGCAGCCGGATGCTGCAGGCCGCCATTCCCGCCCTGGAGGCGCTGACGGAGTGGACGGACGAGAGTATCCACGACACGCTGGTAGAGCTGGCCGCGTCCCTGGAGGTAAAGAACGCCACCCTCATGTGGCCTGTGCGCATTGCGGCAGCAGGCAAGCTGGTGACGCCCGGCGGCGCGGTGGAGATCTGCCGCATTCTGGGCCGGGACGAGACGCTGCGCCGTCTGCGGTCGGGCCTTGGAAAGCTGACGGCATGCTGAACTGGCTGACGCGGCAGCGGCGGCAGCTGCACGGCTTTTACCGGGACGGCTTCGGCCGGGCCCTTGGTATGACGGTGCTGGCCTTCGCCGCCGTCATGGTGGTCAGCTATGCAGTGACCATGGCAAACGCCGCCCCCATCGAGCGGCTCATGAATCTGTTCCGGGAGCAGATCGCGGACCGGGGCATCGTGGACGCCGACGGAAACTTCAGCGCCGTGAAGCTGTTCTTCAACAATTTCCAGGCATGTCTGCTGGCGGTGGGCTACGGGTTCATCCCGTTTCTGTACCTGCCTGCGGTGTCCCTGGGCATCAACGCCATGATGTTCGGCGGCTTTGCGTCGTACTATGTCCAGCAGGGCCTGCCCCTATGGTATTACGGCGCGGGGACCCTGCCCCACGGCGTTTTCGAGCTGCCGGCGCTGTTTATGGCCATGGCCGGCGGCCTGTACCTGTGCCGGACCATTGTGCGCTATGTGCGGCACAACGAGAAGGGGCTGATGGGCCCCGCAGTACTGAATCTGGCGCGGCTGCTGGTGATGCATATCACGCCCCTGCTGATGGCGGCGGCCGCCATCGAAGCGTATGTCACCCCCGTTGTTATGGAGGCGCTGGCGCGGTATATCTGATGTTGTTCCTGCGGGAGTGTCCCGCTGAAAGATAGAACTACAGACCGCAAATGCGGCGAAAGGAGCCTTACAATGAACGAAAAAGTCACAAGTATCCCTGAACTGTTCGGAAGCATGGTGTTCACACAGGAGCAAATGCGACAGCGTTTGCCCGCCCGTGTCTATAACGCATGGCAGCAGTGCCTGGTGCAGGGAACGTCTTTGGATCGCTCCATCGCCGACGAGATCGCCTCCGCCATGAAGGATTGGGCCATTGAGAAGGGCGCCACCCACTATACCCACTGGTTCCAGCCCATGACCGGCTTCACCGCCGAGAAGCACGACGGCTTCATTACCCCCCACGGCCCCACCGGCGTGCTGATGGAGCTGTCCGGCAAGGAGCTGTCCCGTGGCGAGGCCGACGCCTCCAGCTTCCCCTCCGGCGGCCTGCGGGCCACCTTCGAGGCCCGGGGCTACACCGCCTGGGATCCCACTGCCTATGCCTTTGTCAAGGATAAGACCCTGTATATCCCCACCATCTTCTGCTCCTACGGCGGCGAGACTCTGGATAAGAAAACGCCGCTGCTGCGGTCCATGAAGCTGCTGGACACCCAGAGCATCCGCATTCTGCGGCTGTTCGGCAACACCCAGGCCCAGCACGTCACCGCACAGGTGGGCCCCGAGCAGGAATACTTCCTCATCGATAAGGAGATGTACCGCCGCCGGGAGGATCTGGTGCTGTGCGGCCGTACTCTGTTCGGCGCCAAGCCCCCCAAGGGCCAGGAGCTGGACGACCACTATTACGGGGCCATCAAGCCCCGGGTGGCGGAGTTCATGCATGAGCTGGATCAGGAGCTGTGGAAGGTGGGTGTCCCCGCCAAGACGGAGCACAACGAGGTAGCCCCGGCCCAGCACGAGGTAGCCCAGGTCTACTCTGACGCCAACAGCACCTGCGACCACAATCAGCTGACCATGGAGTTCCTGAAGAAGGTGGCCGACCGCCACGGTCTGGTTTGTCTGCTGCACGAGAAGCCCTTCGCCGGCATCAACGGCAGCGGCAAGCACGATAACTGGTCCCTGGCCACGGATACCGGCGAGAATCTGCTCAAGCCCGGCAAAACTCCCAGCCAGAATGCCCAGTTCCTGCTGTTCCTGGCGGCGTTTATCAAGGGCGTGGACGAATACCAGGATATGCTGCGCTGCTGCGTGTCCTATCCCGGCAACGATCACCGTCTGGGCGGCAACGAGGCCCCTCCGGCCATCATCTCCGTGTTCCTGGGCGATGAGCTGACGGCCATTCTGGATTCCATCATCAGCGGCCAGGAGTACGTGGACAAGGCCAAGCGCAAGCTGGCCATCGGTGTGGACACCCTGCCGGAGATCCCCCAGGACACCACAGACCGGAACCGCACCTCTCCCCTGGCCTTTACCGGCAACAAGTTCGAGTTCCGTATGCTGGGCTCGTCCCAGTCCATCGCCAGCCCCAACGTGGTGCTCAACACCATCATGGCCCAGGAACTGGAGGAATTTGCGGACATCCTGGAGCAGTCCAACGACTTCCAGACGGACCTGCAGAATCTGCTGCACGACACCTTCAAGGCTCACCAGCGCATCATCTTCAACGGCAACGGCTATGGGGAGGATTGGGTGCAGGAGGCCCAGCGCCGGGGGCTCAGCAACCTGCGGGACACCGTGGACTGCATGCCTGCCTATATTGACCCCAAGAACATCCGTCTGTTCGCCGGACACAATATTCTCAGCGAGACGGAAATGCGCGCCCGGTACGAGATCCACCTGGAGAATTACTGCAAGGTCACGGCCATCGAGGCGTCCACTCTGCGGGACATGGTCCTGCGGGGCATCCTGCCGGCAGTGAACCGCTATACGGCGGACCTGACCCAGGCCATCCTGCACAAGCGGGAGCTGGTGGTCCCCTGCCGGGTGGAGGAGGACCTGCTGCAAAAGCTGTCCGCCCTGACCGGCAGTCTGTACGACACCATGGCGGCCATAAACGAGGCCATGGACAAGGCCCCCGATGCCGAGGGCGGCATCGACGCAGCCCGGTATTACCGGGAGGAGATCGTCCGCCGCATGGAGGAGGCCCGCCAGTCCATCGATCAGATGGAGTCCCTGACCGCTGCGAAATACTGGCCCTACCCCACCTACGCAGACATTCTGTTCTCCGTGTAAATACACAGAAAGCCCCCGGGGTCTACCGATCGGGAGACCTCCGGGGGCTCTTGCGATTCTTTCTGCGACATACCGATTGTCACGGACCAGGGGCAGACGGACGGTAAAGGCGCTTAAATAAATTGAAAGCAGGCGCAAAAAATCCCGCCGGAAAGGGCGGGACCAAACCTACCATACCACGCAGGCGGATAGAATGCAAGGAAAAGTTCCGCATATTTTGCAATTTTGGCTGTTTGTGCAGGGATGGCGGCAGAATGATTCTTTATTTTGATAAATATTCCGTCTTGACGAGGAAATACCGCGGCAGTAGAATTTGAAAGTATTTTAACGTGGTATTCTGCGGGTAAGGAGTGGTCACGATGAAGCATATCTTTGTTACCGGCGGCGTGGTGTCCGGGTTGGGAAAGGGCATCTGCGCGGCATCCCTGGGGCGGCTGCTGAAGCAGCGGGGCTTCCGGGTGAAAAATCAGAAGTTTGACCCCTATTTTAATGTGGATCCCGGCACCATGAGTCCCTTCCAGCACGGCGAGGTGTTCGTCACCGATGACGGCGCGGAGACGGACCTGGACCTGGGCCACTATGAGCGCTTCGTGGACGAATCCCTGACGGGGAACGCGTCGGTGTCCTCGGGCAAGGTGTTCTGGAATGTGCTGAACCGGGAACGCCAGGGCGGCTATCTGGGCGGCACCGTCCAGATCATCCCCCACGTTACCGACGAGATCAAGCGCCGCATCTATGCCATGGACGACGGTCAGACCGACATCATCATTACTGAGGTAGGCGGCACCGTGGGCGATATTGAGAGCCAGCCCTATCTGGAGGCCATCCGCCAGGTGGCGGCAGAAAAGGGCCGGGAAAACGTGCTGTATATCCATGTGCCCCTGGTGGTGTCCATCCCCGGCACCGGTGAACTGAAAAGCAAGCCCACCCAGCACTCCGTGAAGGAGCTGCTGTCCGTGGGCATTCAGCCGGATATTCTGGTGTGCCGCACCGACAGTCCCCTGCCGGAGGACCTGCGGCGGAAGATCGCCCTGTTCTGCAACATGGAGGAGGACTGCGTCATCCAGAACCTGACGGCCTCCACTCTGTATGAGGTGCCGCTGCTGCTGGAGAAGGAGGGCCTGTGCCGGGTGGCCTGCCGGAAGCTGGGCCTGCCCCAGCGGGAGCCGGATCTGGCGGAATGGACAGCGCTGGTCCGCCGCATCAACGGCGTACACAAGACCGTGCAGATCGCCCTGGTGGGCAAATATACCGGCCTCCACGACGCCTATCTCAGCGTGGTCGAGTCCCTGTTCCATGCGGGGACGGCCTGCGACGCCAAGGTGAATATCAAATGGGTGGACTCCGAGGGCCTGACGGCGGAAAACGTTGGCCGGGTGCTGGGAGATTGCTCCGGCGTTCTGGTGCCCGGCGGCTTCGGCGACCGGGGTATCGAGGGCATGATCCTGGCAGCACAGTACGCCCGGGAGAACGACGTACCGTATTTCGGCATCTGCCTGGGCATGCAGATCGCCGTCATTGAATATGCCCGGCATGTGGCCGGGTGGGCCGACGCCCACAGCGCCGAATTCTCCGGCCTTACCGCCCATCCCGTCATCGCACTGATGCCCGATCAGGTAGGCGTCACCGCCAAGGGCGGCACCATGCGGCTGGGCAAATACCCCTGCGTGCTGGCAGATGGTACCCTGGCCCGGAACGCCTACGGTACCGCCGAGATCTCCGAGCGGCACCGGCACCGGTATGAATTCAACAACCAGTTCCGGCAGGAGCTCCAGGATGCCGGGCTGCGGCTGGCGGGACTGTCTCCGGACGGCCACCTGGTGGAGATCGTGGAGGAACCCGGGAACACCTGGTTTGTGGGCGTTCAGTTCCACCCGGAGTTCAAGAGCCGCCCCAACCGGCCCCATCCCCTGTTCGTGGGCTTTGTGCAGGCCTCCCTGAACAAGCAGGGCTGACGGCGGCAGGCCATGGCGCATACACTGGAATGCGGAAACGGCTCCCGCGGCAGCGCGGGAAAATCCATCCGTTTTCCGGGAGGAGTTCTATGGCTTCCTTTACCAATATGGCAACGTTATCCTATAACGGCAGCCAGATCAATTCCAACGTGGTCACCGGCGAGCTGCAGGACGCCCTGACCGTTACCAAGACGGCGGTGTCCGGCAGCTACCAGCCCGGGGACACGGTAACGTATGTGGTGACCCTGACCAACACCGGCACGGCGCTGACCGGGCTGACCCTGACCGACGACCTGGGCGGCTATACCGCCGGGGGCCAGACGGTGTATCCCCTGGCCTATGAGGCGGGCACCCTCCACTATTACACCGGCGGCACGGAGCAGACCGCCCCGGCAGTCACGGCGGGGCCGCCGATGACCGTTACCGGCGTGACTGTCCCCGCCGGAGGCAACGTCACCCTGGTGTATCAGGCACGGGTCACGGAGTTCGCCCCGCCGGGGGTGGAGGGCGAGATCCGCAACACCGTCACCGTTACCGGCGGCGGGCTGGCGGCTCCCCTGACGGCCACGGCCACCACGGCGGCGCAGGCCGCACCGGAGCTGAGCATCAGCAAGGCTCTGTGCCCCGCTGTGGTCACCGGCAATGGGCCCCTGACCTATACCTTTACCGTTCAAAACACCGGCAACACTGCCCTGACCGGCCAGGAGGGCGCGGTGATCACCGATACCTTTGAACCCACCCTGACCATCACCGGCGCCACCTTTAACGGTGCAGCCTGGACGTCGCCGGAGGATTACACCTACGACGCCGCCACCGGCGCGTTTGCCACCGTGGCCGGGAAGCTGACGGTGCCGGAGGCCACGTTTACCCAGAACGCCGACGGCTCCTGGACCGTCACACCGGGTCAGAGCATCCTGACGGTAACGGGCACCGTATGACCTGAGCATTGACCAGCCGCGCCTGCCGTTTTCCCGGTGAGCGCGGCTGGTTTTCAAAAAGGCCCCATGATTTGAAAAAAATACTTGCAAAATGGGATGGGATATGATATCCTATCATGGCGTAAAAAGGGCGGTCCTCTGCCGCCGGCGCTCCGGAATGGAGTGAGCGCCGCACACATGACGGCACGAACGCCTATATAAACAGGAGGAAATATCCATGGATCTGATCAAAGCACTGAACAAGGAGCAGCTGGAGAAGGAAGTCCCCCAGGTGCAGGTGGGCGATACCGTCCGCGTGCACGTGAAGGTCAAGGAAGGCGCCCGCGAGCGTATCCAGGTCTTTGAGGGCACCGTCATTGCCAAGAAGCACGGCGGTATTGAGGAGACCTTCACCGTCCGCCGTATCTCCTACGGCGTGGGCGTGGAGAAGGTATTCCCCGTTCACTCCCCCTCCATCGCCACCATCGAGGTGGTCCGTCACGGCTTCGTGCGCCGCGCCAAGCTGTACTACCTGCGCGACCGCGTCGGTAAGGCTGCCAAGGTCAAGGAGAAGCTGTAAGCCGTATCCCCCGAAAAAAGAACGAACGCCTGCTGTGTGCAGGCGTTTTTTCTTTTGCCAAGGGGCCTGGAATATGATATAATTGTATGGTTATGAAGTATGCGTAAGAGGTGATAAATATGCAGGTAGACAATCTCAGCTGGTTCCCCGGGCACATGACCAAGACCCGGCGGATGATCACGGCAGAAATCAAGAATATGGATGCGGTGTGCGAAATTCTGGACGCGCGCATTCCCCTGTCCAGCCGGAACCCGGATGTGGACGAACTGACGGCGGGGAAGCCCCGCCTGGTGGTGCTGAACCGGGTAGACCAGGCGGACCCCGGCGAGACCCGCCGCTGGGCGGCGTATTTCCGGGGAAAGGGCTATGCCGTCCTGGAGGCCAATGCCAAGGGCGGTGCAGGCACCGCCCAGTTTGCCGCCGCCGTCCGGGAGCTGCTGCGGGACAAGCTGGCGGCCTGGGCCGATCGGGGCCAGGTGGGCCGCACCGTGCGGGTCATGGTGCTGGGCATCCCCAACGTGGGCAAATCCACCTTTATTAATAAGGTAGCCCGCCGCAAAACCGCCCGGGCCGAGGACCGGCCCGGCGTTACCCGCAGCAAGCAGTGGGTGCCGGTGGACAGCACCCTGGAGCTGCTGGACACCCCGGGCATTCTGTGGCCCCGGTTTGACGACCCGGAGGTGGGCAAGCGCCTGGCCTTCACCGGCGCCATCAAGGACGACGTGGTGGACATGGAGGAGCTGGCCTGCTATCTCATGGACTATCTGGGCCGGCGGTATGCGCCGGTGCTGGAGGAGCGGTATAAAATTGAGGTGGAGCCGGAGGACAGCGGATATGACCTGCTGGAAAAGGCCGGGCGGAAGCGGGGCTTTCTCATGCGGGGAGCCCAGGTGGACACCCAGCGCATGGCCCGGGTCCTGCTGGACGAGTTCCGGGGCGGCAAGCTGGGGCGGTTCACCCTGGAAACGGTGGAGGATGCCCAATGAGACCGGATGATTCCCTGGAACAGGCGGCCAGAAAGCGGGGCTATGCCCTGGTGTGCGGCTGCGACGAGGCGGGAGCCGGGCCCCTGATGGGGCCGGTGTGCGCGGGTGCTGTGATCCTGCCGGAGGGGTGCGATATCCCGGGGCTGGACGACTCCAAGAAGCTGACGGAGAAAAAGCGCGAGGCCCTGTACGGTGTCATCACCGAAAGGGCCATTGCCTGGGCCGTGGCCTCCGTCAGTGCGGCGCAGATCGATGCCACGGACATTTTAAGCGCCCGCATCAAGGCCATGGAACTGGCCATCGAGGCCCTTTCCCTGTCCCCGGACTATGCCCTCATCGACGGCAACCGGGACCATGGGCGGTGCGCCTCCATCGACCTCCCCCATGAGACGGTGGTAGGCGGCGACGGGCGCAGCATCTCCATTGCAGCAGCGTCCATCCTGGCCAAGGTCACCCGGGACCGGTATGTGACGGAGGTGCTGGACAAGGAGTACCCCCAATATCACTTCGCCCAGCACAAGGGCTACGGCACCAAGCTGCACTATGCCATGCTGGACCAATACGGCCCCTGCCCGGAGCACCGGCAGTCGTTCCTGGTCAAGTGGAAGGAGCGGCAGTCATGAGCCGGGCCGAGGGCACCTGGGGCGAGGCGGAGGTGGCCAACTATCTGCGCCGCCGGGGGTATACCCTGCTGGCCCACGGCTTTCACTGCCGGTTCGGGGAGATCGATCTGATCGCCCGAAAGGACGGGGTGCTGTGCTTCGTGGAGGTCAAGACCCGGACCAATCTGTCCTGCGGCCTGCCCCGGGAGTACGTGACGCCCCAGAAGCAGCAGCGGCTGCGGAAAACGGCGGCGTGGTATCTGATGGTGAAGGACCTGGACTGCCCCGCCCGCTTCGACGTGGCGGAGGTGTACGCCGACGGACCGCACCCCCAGAAGGCCGCCCGCATAGAGTACATTGAAAACGCATTTTGAGGTGACATATGGAACATATCCCCTATTTTGACGCGCACTGCGATACCATTTACCGCTGCCTGCGGACCGGAGCGCAGCTGCGGGAAAACGACGGTCATCTGGATCTGCGCCGGGCATCGGCCTTCGGGCGGTTCGCCCAGGTGTTCGCCCTGTACCAGGACCCGGAGGAGGTTCCCCAGGGCAGCACCATGGTCCGGGAGGGACAACTCCTGCATCAGAAGTTCCTGCGGGAGATGGAGCAGAACCGGGACGTCATTGTCCCCTGCCGCACTGGCGCAGAGGTGGACCGGGCCGCGGCAGACGGGAAAATGGCGGCGATTCTCTCCATAGAGGGGGCCGAGCTCATAGGCTGCGACCCGGGACAGGTGGAGACGGCGGCGGAATGGGGCGTGCGGTTTCTCAACCCCGTGTGGAACTGGCCCAATGTCCTGTCCGGCACCAACTGCCGGGACACGGATCGGGGCCTCTCCCCTCTTGGCGCCGACTTTCTGCGGCAGCTGGAGGCGTGCCATATCTGCCCCGACGTGTCCCACATCAGCGACCCGGGGTTCTGGGACGTGGTGCGCCTGGCCCGGGGGCCGGTGGTGGCCACCCACTCCAACAGCCGGGCCCTGTGCCCCCACCGGCGCAATCTCACCGACGACATGTTCCGGGCCATCCGGGACTCCGGCGGTGTGGTGGGGCTGAACCTGTACCGGCCGTTTGTGGGTCCGGCGGGCACCATGGAGGAGCTGGTGGCCCATGTGGAGCATTTTCTGGAGCTGGGCGGGGAGAAAGCTCTGTGCCTGGGCGGCGATCTGGACGGCTGCGGGACCCTGGCCGCCGGAATGCAGGGCGTCCAGGACATGCCCCGCCTGTGGCAGGCCCTGGCAGCCCGGGGCTATCCCCAGGCCCTGCTGGAGGACCTGTTCTGGAACAATCTGCGGAGGATGGTGTAGACGTCAAACAGCTATATGCGGTCTGATGATATTGTAAATGTCATATTATCGAATTTCAAAATATAATCCGATCGACAGAATAGACGGAATTTATCAAGTGGATGATTGGACATCTTACTCAGATATCGGCGAACAGTATGGCGGAAGGGTTGTTCAGCCTTCTGAATATCTTGCAGTAGAAAAACAGTATATAAGTTGTATTCAAGACATATGGGATGCATGCCATGTGCACCATGTATGTATTTCAGGACTTGAAATCACATCTGACGGACTATCTTGGGAAAATGGTCAGTCTCTGGGCAGGAGTGAAGCATCACAGTTCTTGAGAGACAGTTTACGCGAGCGATGCTGGGCTAGGCTGGAAGCCCCCCGAATGAAAATAGAAGTCGGATATGAGTTTTATTTACACGTTGGGTGTCAACTATCGATGGATTCAATCTGTGAAATTGCAAACAGACACCGTCTGTTTGTTGAGCCGTGGGACCGTTTTCCTGAAACGTAACCGGCAAAAATATGGAGGCAAAAGGCTGTGATTTGACAAAGGCTTGCTTCTATCATGCATGGAGCAAAATAATCTAATTACAAGGAAACATCATGATTTTTACAAAGGCAACCTATGCCGAATTGCGGCAGGGATATACAAATCGGAATGGCTTCATCTTTACGGCGCTGACTGATCCGGCCAATGTGCATGACGCGATTGTCGTTCATGTTCTGCAAAGCGCAGGCTGTATAACGCCGCAGCTTCCGCATTCTTCCAGAAGTTTTGCGGAACATCTGGCACTAATACAGTCAGAGGAGCTTGAAAAGGCAATCGTCATTTCGGACGAGATCGGTTGGCTGTCTCAATGCCCGTCGCTTCAGTTCTTGTGGGTCATTCCATCAGACTCTGCGGCAGACGGATTCGATTTTTCGCCGTTGTATCATATGCCATGCGTTAAATGGCTTCGCTGTCAAACGGCCTATGGTATAGCAGGAAAACTGCACGGTAAAATAGACTACGGGAAAGTTCCTGGTCTGCGGTGCCTGTATGTATCACATACGAAGTACGAGTATGGTTTCGCCAATGCGCAGGACCTACAATCCCTTAATCTCTGCGCATATCAAGGAAATGACCTTGCAGATGTTATCGGGGGAGAGAGCTTAGACTGGCTATCGCTGACGCAGGGCAAAATTCACTCGCTAAATGGCTTGCACAAGGCAAAATCCTTGAAGTCGCTTTCCTTGTGTTATCAGCGAAATCTGACGGATATCTCCGCCCTGGTAAACGTAAAGAGTACCTTATTCCAGCTGTGCCTTGACCACTGCTCTCATATCACGGATTTTTCTGCTCTGTCTGCTTTATCGGCGCTGGAATATCTGGAGTTACAAGGAAATAACATCTTGCCAAACCTATCTTTTCTTTGCAATATGCCAAATCTGAAGGTTTTGAATTTGGGCATGGATGTTTCCGACGGAGACCTGCGTCTATGTATGAACGTCCCTTATGTGACCTGCAAAAACCGTCGCCATTTCAATCTGCGGGACGCAGAGCTGCCAAAACGGATTTGCTCTGCGCAGGATGACCACGGAGTCGAGCTGTGGCGGCGATGCTGATGGTTTACTTTTTGACCTTTAAAAGCATCAAAATTACCAAGAAAGGAGGTGCCGTATGGCGCTGTATGCCATTGGCGACCTGCATCTGTCTCTGCGCTCCAACAAGCCCATGGAGATTTTCGGGGACGGGTGGCGGGATTATGTGGCCCGCATCCGGGAGGGATTCTCCGTGCTGACAGAGGACGACGTCACCGTGCTGTGCGGCGACCTGTCCTGGGGCATGAGCCTGGAGGAATCCCTGGAGGATTTCCGGTTCATCGACGCCCTGCCGGGGAAGAAATACCTGCTCAAGGGCAACCACGACTACTGGTGGAACACCGCCGCCAAAATGGAGCGGTTCTTTGCGGAAAACGGCCTGACCACCATGGAGATCCTCCACAACAACTGCCGCTTTTACGGGGACGTGGCCCTGTGCGGCACCCGGGGGTGGTTCTATGAGCTGGACAACCAGGGCACCCACAACGAAAAGGTGCTGCTGCGGGAGGTAGGGCGGCTGGAAACCTCCCTGAAGGCGGCAGGCGACCGCGAGAAGCTGTGCTTCCTCCATTATCCGCCGCTGTATCAGGGGTACCAGTGCCCGGAGATCCTGCGGCTGCTGCGGGAATACGGCGTGAAGATGTGCTGCTACGGCCATCTCCACGGTGCTTCTCACCGCCGGGCCCTGCAGGGAGACCGGGGCGGAACCGCGTTTTACATGGTCTCCGGGGATTATTTGGGCTTCCATCCTAAAAAAATTTGTGATTAGAGCAAAAAAGTGTGGAAATTGAAATTGTTTTCTGCTATTATATAGAATTGCATTGATACGATTTAATGCTGAACGGAGGAAAAATCAAAATGAGTGTAAAATCCTGTGAAAAACTGGACAAGAGCAAGGTCGCACTGACCATCGAAGCAGACGCCGCCGCCTTTGAGGCCGCCATCAACAAGGCTTACCTGAAGCAGCGCGGCAAGATCAGCGTTCCCGGCTTCCGCCCCGGCAAGGCTCCCCGCAAGATGATCGAGAGCATGTACGGCGCAGAGGTCTTCTATGAAGAAGCAGTGAATATCCTTCTGCCCGACGCCTATGAGGACGCCGTGAAGGAGCAGGAGCTGAAGGTCGTGGGCTATCCCGAGGTGGAGCTGGAGTCCTGCGGCAAGGACGGCGTGGTGTTCAAGTGCACCGTGGCCGTGTATCCCGAGGTGACTCTGGGCCAGTATAAGGGCCTGGAGGCCCCCAAGGCTGAGGTCAACGTCACCGACGAGGACGTGGAGAACCGTCTGAACGAGATGGCCGACCGCAACAGCCGTCTGGTCAGCGTGGAGCGCGAGATTCAGAAGGGCGACACCGCCGACATCGACTTTGAGGGCTTTGACAACGGCGTGCCCTTCGACGGCGGCAAGGGTGAGAACTTCGACCTGGAGATCGGCTCCGGCAGCTTCGTCCCCGGCTTTGAGGATCATCTGGTGGGCATGAAGGCCGGCGAGGAGAAGGACATCGACATCACCTTCCCCGAGAACTATACCCCCGAGCTGGCCGGTAAGCCCGTGGTGTTCCATGTGAAGGTCAACGAGGTCAAGCACAAGGAGGTCCCCGCCATCGACGACGAGTTCGCCAAGGACGTGTCCGAATTCGACACCCTGGAGGAGCTGAAGGCCGATACCCGCAAGCAGCTGACGGACGACCGCGAGGCCGCCGCCCAGCGTGCCTTTGAGGACGCCCTGATGCAGAAGGTGGCCGACGGCATCCAGGCCGACATCCCCGATGAGATGGTGGACGTTCAGGCCCAGCAGATGATGGAGAACTTCCAGCAGCAGCTGGCCGCCCAGGGCATCCCCTTTGACCAGTATCTGAAGATGACCAACACCACCGAGGACGATTTCAAGAAGCAGGCCCATGACCCCGCCGTGCAGCAGGTCCGCATGGATCTGGCCGTGGCCGCCCTGGTGAAGGCCGAGAACCTGGAGGCCACCGCCCAGGAGATCGAGGATGAGCTCAAGACCGTGGCCGACAAGTACGGCATGGATCTGGACACCATCAAGAAGTATCTGCCCGAGGCCGACGTCCGTGAGCAGGTCCTGCGCAGCAAGGCCATCAAGGCTGTGGCCGACGCCGCTGTGGCCGTGGCTCCCGTGGTGGAGGAGTCCCAGGAAGAAGCCAAGCAGGAAGAGGAAAAGAAGGACGCGGAATAATTATCCGGCGTTCCCTGCTTGAGATACCACGCGGGCGGGTATAATTGGGTAGAGTTTCATCTATTTGTACAGGAGGTATTTTCTATGAGTTTAGTCCCTTATGTTGTGGAGCAGACCAACCGGGGTGAGCGTTCTTATGACATCTTTTCCCGGCTGCTGAACGACCGCATCATCTTCCTGGGCGAAGAGGTCAATGATACCACCGCCAGCCTGGTGGTGGCCCAGCTGCTGTATCTGGAGGCCCAGGACCCCGACAAGGATATCCAGATGTACATCAACAGCCCCGGCGGTTCCGTTACCGCGGGTATGGCCATCTACGATACCATGCAGTATATCAAGTGCGACGTGTCCACCATCTGTATCGGCATGGGCGCGTCTATGGCGGCCTTTTTGCTCTCCGCCGGCGCCAAGGGCAAGCGCCTTGCCCTGCCCAACGCGGAGATCATGATCCACCAGCCCTCCGCGGGCACCCAGGGCCAGGTCACGGATATGGCCATCCACCTCAAGCGCTTTGAGTTCATCAAAAAGCGCATGAACACCATCCTGGCCGCCAACACCGGCAAGACGCTGGAGGAGATCACCGCCGCCTGTGAGCGGGACAACTTCATGACCGCTGAGGAGGCCATGCAGTTTGGCCTGATCGACAAGGTCATCACCAGCCGCCAGTAAGCCGATCCTCCCATCGAGGTGATATCATGGCAAATCAAGACAACAAGCCCATTCGCTGTTCCTTCTGCGGGAAACGGCAGGAGCAGGTGAGCCGCATCATCGCGGGTCAGGGGGTCTATATCTGCAACGAGTGCGTCCATCTGTGTATGGGCATCCTGGACGACGAGGACGACCAGGACTTTGGCCTGGAGTCCCAGGTGGAGGAGACCCTTGGGGACATTCCCACTCCTCAGGACATCCACCAGGTGCTGGACCAGTATATCATCGGTCAGGAGGAGGCCAAGGTGGCCCTCTCCGTGGCCGTTTACAACCACTATAAGCGCATTTTCCTGGGCAGCGAGGACGACGATGTGGAGCTGCAAAAGAGCAACATCCTCCTCATTGGTCCCACCGGCTGCGGCAAGACCATGTTTGCCCAGACCCTGGCCCGCATCCTCCGGGTCCCCTTCGCCATCGCCGACGCCACCACCCTGACCGAGGCGGGCTACGTGGGTGACGATGTGGAGAATATCCTTCTCCGGCTGGTCCAGGCTGCCGACTACGACATCGAGCTGGCCCAGCGGGGCATCATCTACGTAGACGAGATCGACAAGATCGCCCGCAAGAGCGAGAACACCTCCATCACCCGGGACGTTTCCGGCGAGGGCGTGCAGCAAGCGCTCTTGAAGATCTTGGAGGGTACGGTGGCCAACGTCCCGCCCCAGGGCGGACGCAAGCACCCCCACCAGGAGTTTATCCAGATCGACACCAAGAACATCCTCTTCATCTGCGGCGGCGCCTTTGACGGCATCGAGAAGATCATCGAGAGCCGCCTGGACAAGAAGACCATCGGCTTTGGCGCCGAGGTCCACACCAAGGCCGAGCGAGAGAGCGCCAACATCATCAAAGAGGTCCAGCCCCATGACCTTTTGAAGTTTGGCATCATCCCCGAGCTTGTGGGCCGTCTGCCGGTGCTCACCACCGTCAGCGCCCTGGACCGGGACCAGTTGGTGGAGATCCTGACCCGTCCGAAAAATGCCCTGGTCAAGCAGTACCAAAAGCTTTTGGGCTACGACGATGTGGAGTTGGAGTTCCAGCCCGAGGCCCTGGAGGCCGCGGCGGACAAGGCTCTGGAGCGGGGCATCGGTGCCCGAGGGCTCCGGGCGGTGCTGGAGGGGGTCATGACCCAGGTGATGTACGACATCCCCAGCCAGACCGACATTGTCAAGGTCACCATCACCCCCGCCTGCGTCAACGAAGGGGCCCAGCCCCTGGTGGAGCGGGATGCCAAGGGAACGCGGCGCGCCCACGGCAAGCGGGAGGAGCACCGGGAACGGGACGTGTCCTAACTGAACAAGAAAAGGGGCGATAATACCGAATCGGTACTTATCGCCCCTTCTGTCTTTTACGAAGCTATTGCAACGCGCGTTTGGAAAGGGGAGAAGGGCCTTATGACCTTAACGCCTGTGACTGTGGAGAAGATGCCCGTTTTGCCGCTGCGTGGGCTGGCGGTCTTTCCCAATATGCTCCTCCACTTCGACGTGGCCCGGTTCCAGTCGGTGAAGGCCCTGGACAAGGCCATGGCCGCCGGTGGGCCGGTATTCCTAGCGCCCCAAAAGGACCTGTCTGTGGAAGAGCCCCAGCCGGATGATCTCTGCGAGGTGGGGGCGGTCTGCTCCATCCGTCAGCTTCTGCGCCTGCCCGGCGGCAGCGTCCGGGTGCTGGTGGAGGGCCTGCACCGTGGCCGCATCGCCCAGGTGATCCAGCTTTCACCCTATTTGGAGGCGGAGGTGGAGACTATCACGCCGCCTCGGGGGCGTAACTCCACCCGTACCGAGGCCCTGATCCGCCGGACCTACGAGGTCTATGGCCGCTACGCCGAGCTGGCGCCCACCACGCCGGAGACCATGCTGAACGTCCTGTCCAGCAGCGACCCCGGCTATATCGCCGACTATATCGCCCAAAACGTCTCCCTCCGCGCCGAGGACCAGCAGGCCATCCTCTGTGAGCTTCGCCCGGCCCGGCGGCTGGAAAAGCTCTGCCGCCTTTTGCAACGGGAGGTGGAGGTGCTGACCCTGGAGAGCGATGTGGAGAGCCAGGTCCGCCAAGGCTTGGAGCAAAACCAGCGCGACTACTATCTCCGGGAGCAGCTACGGGTCATCCGTCAGGAACTGGGTGAGGGCGAGGACGACGAGCTTGTGGCCTACCGCGCCAAGATCGACCGGGCCAAGCTGCCCCAGGAGGTCCGGGAGCGGCTTTTGAGCGAGCTCTCCCGGCTGGAAAAGCAGCCCTACGGCTCGGCGGAAAGCGCGGTGAGCCGCAACTACCTGGACGTGTGCTTAGAGCTGCCCTGGGGCAGGTATACCAAGGAGCGGGCCGACGTAGCCGCCGCCCGCCATGCCCTGGACCGGGACCACTACGGCATGGACAAGGTCAAGGAGCGCATTTTGGAATATGTGGCCGTGCGCCAACTGGCCCCGGAGCTGAAGGGGCAGATCCTTTGCCTGGTGGGCCCTCCCGGGGTGGGCAAGACCTCCATCGCCATGTCCATCGCCCGTGCCCTGGGCCGTAAGCTGGCCCGGGTCTCTCTGGGCGGCGTCCATGATGAGGCGGAAATTCGAGGCCACCGCAAGACCTACGTGGGCTCCATGCCCGGGCGCATCATTACGGGCCTGCGCCGGGCCGGGAGCATGAACCCCGTTTTGGTGTTGGACGAGATCGACAAGCTGGGCAGCGATGGCCGCAGCGACCCCACCGCCGCGCTTTTGGAGGTGCTGGACCCGGAGCAGAACGCCGCCTTCCGGGACAACTTCCTAGAGCTGCCCTTCGATCTGTCCCAGGTCCTCTTTATCACCACCGCCAACACCCTGGACACCGTGCCCCGGCCCCTTCGAGACCGCATGGAGATCATCGAGCTGCCCAGCTACACCGACCTGGAAAAGCTCCGCATCGCCAAGGGCTATCTGCTGCCTCGCCAGCTCAAACGCCACGGTTTGAAAAAGAGCCAGCTCAAGCTCACCGACCAGGCCATTCTTCGCGTCATTACCGCTTACACCCGGGAGTCGGGGGTCCGGCTGCTGGAGCAGCAGCTGGCCAAGCTGTGCCGAAAGACGGCGATGGAAGTAGTGGCAGGAGATGTAAAGGCGGTTGCCATTACAGACAAAGACCTGGAGACCTATCTGGGCGTGCCCAAATACCACCCGGAAACGCAGGCCTTGGAGTCCAGGATCGGCGTGGTCAACGGCCTGGCCTGGACGGAGGCCGGCGGCGAACTCCTAGAGGTGGAGGTCAACGTCATGCCCGGCACTGGCAAGGTGGAGCTGACGGGCAACCTGGGCGATGTGATGAAGGAATCGGCCCAGGCGGCGCTGTCCTGCGTGCGCAGCCGCTGGGCCCAGCTGGGTCTGGACGCGCAGTTCTACAAGACCAAGGATATCCATGTCCATTTCCCCGAGGGCGCGGTGCCCAAGGACGGCCCCTCGGCGGGGGTAGCCATCGTCACGGCTATGGTCTCGGCGTTGACGGACACGCCGGTGGCCCCAGGGCTTGCCATGACAGGGGAGATCACCCTCCGGGGCCGGGTGCTGCCCATCGGCGGTCTGCGGGAGAAGAGCATGGCGGCCCTGCGAAATGGCGTGGGCACCGTCCTCATCCCGGCGGACAACGAAAAAGACCTGGCCGAGCTGGACCCGGCGGTCCGCTCCCAGCTGCGGTTCATCACCGTGTCGGAGGTGGACCAGGTGCTGGCCCAAGGCTTGGAACAGCGGCCTTTGGAGGACCGTGGGGCACAGAGCGTGCCCTATGTGCCCGTGGCTCGTGGGCCCCAGCCGGGATTGAAACAGTGAGGTGAGAGAGAATGGACGTGAATTGGAACAAGGCGGAGTTCATCCGCTCAGCGGTGAAGCCTGCCGATTTTCCCCATGACGGCCTGCCCCAGATTGTTTTCTCCGGGCGGTCCAATGTGGGCAAGTCCTCGGTCATCAACCGGCTGCTGAACCGGAAAAACTTTGCCCGGGTGGGGGCCGCGCCGGGCAAGACCACCCACATCAACTACTTTCTCATTGACCAGAAGCTCTACTTCGTGGACCTGCCCGGCTACGGCTACGCCAAGGTATCCCAGGCCGAGCGCGCCCGCTGGGGCAAGCTCATCGAGGCCTGGTTCGCCGATAGCTCGCTGATGGCCCTGGGGGCCATGCTGGTGGACCTTCGCCACAAGCCCACGGCGGACGACATCACCATGGGTCAGTGGTACGCCGCCAGCGGCAAGCCCTATGTGGTGGTGGCCAACAAGCTGGACAAGGTGAAAAAGAGCGAGCTGGAGGGCAATATCCTGCGTATCCGGGAGACTTTGGAGCTGCCCGACGAGGTGCCCGTCATCCCCTTTTCCGCGGAAAAGGGGGACGGCAAGCAAGAGCTCATCGGCCAAATTCTGTCCCACATTTAGGAGGTCGCCATGAAATTTATACGATTTTTGAAGGGAGAAGTTCCCGCCTGGGGCCAGGTGGAGGGAGAAGCCGTCCGTTGCCTGAGCAAGCCGCCCTATGACGAGGCCTCCTACACCGGCGAAAGCCTGGCACTGCAGGACTGTCGGCTGCTGGCCCCCTGTGAGCCCACCAAGATCGTCTGCGTGGGCAAGAATTACTATGACCACGCCGTGGAGATGGGCGAGGGGGTCCCCGACCACCCCATTTTGTTTCTCAAAGGCCCTAATGTGCTCAGCCATCCCGGCAGCCCCATCACCGCCCCGGACTTCGTGACGCGGGTGGACTACGAGGGTGAGTTGGCGGTGGTCATCGGCAAGCGGGCCAAGAACGTGAAGGCCCATGACGCCAAGGACTACATACTGGGCTACACCTGCTTCAACGACGTTACCGCCCGGCTGGTCCAGAAGTCCGACGGCCAGTGGACCCGGGGCAAGAGCATGGACGGCTTTGGCCCCTGCGGCCCCTGGGTCACCGACGAGGTGGACCCCGCCGACCTTGCCGTTACCACCCGGCTCAACGGCCAGGTGGTCCAGCAGAGCAGGACAAGCCTTTTTATGCACGCCGTGCCCGAGCTCATCGAGTTTATCACCGCCTCCATGACCCTGGAGCCCGGCGACCTCATCGCCACCGGCACCCCTGCCGGCATCGGCCCCATGAAGGACGGCGACCAGGTGGAGGTGGACATCCAGGGCATCGGTACACTGGCAAACCCGGTGGTTTTGCCCAAGATCAAGGGATCGACCTAATTAAGCTAGGAGGAAACAATGAACACACCGCGAATTGAAACACAGCGACTGATTTTGAGAAAATTCACGCAAAATGATATAGAGGCGTTGTACCTGATATTGGCCGACGAGGAGGTCAACACCTTTCTACCGTGGTTCCCGCTGAAGGACCTGGAGGAGGCGCGGCGCTTCTTTGAGGCCAGGTACGCGGCAAACTATGAGAAGCCGCAGGCCTACGCTTACGCGATCTGCCTGAAGGAGGACGACATCCCCATCGGCTACATCAAGGTGGATATGGATGAAAGCCATGATTTCGGTTATGGACTTCGCAAGGAGTTTTGGCACCGGGGGATCGTGACAGAGGCGGCAAAGGCTATTGTGGCGCAGGTAAAAAAGGACGGACTGCCCTACATCACAGCCACCCACGACGTAAACAATCCCCGCAGCGGCGGGGTCATGCGGCAGGTGGGGATGCAATATCAGTATTCCTATGAGGAGCAGTGGCAGCCCAAGGACATTTTGGTCACCTTCCGGATGTATCAGCTGAATTTTGACGAAAAAGATAAGCGTGTTTTCAAAAAATATTGGGATGATGCCGCTGTGCGTTTTGTAGAGGAAGATCTCTAAGATAAAAAACCACCGCCGCTGTATGTACAGCGGCGGTGTTCCTTTTCCAAGCGGTTTTAGAGCTTATCCGAATCGATCAAAATGTTGTCGGTGCCGTGTTCTTCAAATTCGCTGATGTACGCGTCGATGCGGCTGGCCAGCTCGGGATAGTTGGTCTCGTCGATGGGGGGGTCGTCCATGTCCCGGCGGGCCAGGTCCTCGGCCAGAATGTCGAAGAATACGTCGTTTTCATACTGCATGATGGCCTCGTGGATGCCGCCCTCGGCGAAGGCCCGAGAGGGGACGATCTCCCCTTGATAAATTTCCGCCAGTTGGGGCATGCCCTCCTGGGCGGCCCGGAGAAAGAGCAGAGACTCTACCCGGTCATAGTCCTTGATGCGGTCGTCGCCGCGGGTAGAGTTCAAGATCCAGTTGCCGATGTATACCATGTCCAGCAGACGGCGAAAGTCCTTTTTGCTCAGCTCCAGCTTCAACGCGATCCCTCCTGTTCCGGCAAGCTTAAAGCTACCCTATATTATAGCGACTTTTCCGCCGTTGTCAAACCCCCAAACTCTGGAAGAAAGACACGGCGCAAACGTGAAATTTTTGTTGAAATACATGGCGCTGTCGGGTATAATAAAGAGGCAGAAATGCGCAAAGAGAAATAGGAGGTCACGTATCATGGCTCAGATCACAAAGGATACCATCATTGGCGACATCCTGGACATCGCCCCGGACGCCGCCCCCATCTTCATGTCCATCGGCATGCACTGCCTGGGCTGTCCCGCCTCCCGGGGCGAGACGGTGGAGCAAGCCTGTGCGGTCCACGGCGTGCCTGTGGACGCCCTGCTGGCCAAGCTCAACGAGCTGGTCAAGGACTGAAAACGCTGCAAAAAAGAGCGGCCAACGCCGCTCTTTTTTCATCGAGAGGAGGAGAGTGCCCGTGGCGCTAAAGCTGACCCCAAGGCTCCAGGCGGTGGCGGAGCGCGTGCCCCAGGGCGCGCGGTTGGCCGACGTGGGCACCGACCACGCCTACCTGCCCGCGTGGCTGCTGCTGGAGCGGAGAATTCCCTTCGCGGTGTGTACCGACCTTCGCAAGGGGCCCTTGGACCGGGCCCGGGAGACGGTGGAGCGCCACGGCGTGGCGGACCGGGTCTCCCTGCGGCTGTGCGACGGCCTAGCCGGGGTAGACGCTGGCGAAGTGGACTGCGTGGCCATCGCCGGGATGGGCGGCGAGACGATTTTAAGCATCCTGGCCGCCGCGCCCTGGGCCCGGGACAAGACCTGCGTGGTCCAGCCCATGAGCTCGCTGGGCGACCTGCGCTCTGGGCTGGGGAGCCTGGGACTGCATATTTCCGGCGAGACCATCGTCCGGGAAGGGGAGACCCTTTACATCGTCATGGACCTGGCCCCGGGGCCCGAGGGGCCGCTGACAGCGGCCCAGGTGCTGGTAGGTCGGGCGTCCAGCCACGCCGCCGACCCGCTGTGGCCGGACTATCTGGCCCAGGAGACGTTACGCGCCCGTAGGGCGCTGGCGGGATTGGAGCGGTCAGGCAAGACTCAGGACCAGGCCCGACGGGCCGAGCTGGAGGCGGCCCTGGCCGGGCTGGAGCAAATGGAAAAGGAGCTTTGATATGACGAGCGTTCAGGATATTTACGACTACATCGACGACTTCGCGCCCTTCGCCACCCAACTGGACTTTGACAATGCCGGACTGTTGGTGGGGGACAAAAACGCTCCGGTGGGCCGGGTGCTGCTGGCCCTGGACGCCACGCTGGCCGTGGCCCGGGAGGCGGCGCGCAAGGGCTGTGGGCTCATCGTGACCCACCATCCTTTGATCTTTCACCCTCTGAAGGCGGTGCGCCCGGAGGACCCCACACAGGCGGTGGTGGCCCAGCTGGTGCGTAAAAACATTGCTCTCATCTGCGCCCACACCAACTTAGACGCCGCCCCCGGCGGCGTTAACGACGTGCTGATGGACCGCCTGGGGGCCAAGGTCACCGGGGTTTTGGAGCCCATGGGAGATGGCTGCGGCATGGGCCGTGTGGGTGAGCTCCGCCAGGCGATGGAGCCCCGGGACTTTGCCGCCCACGTGAAAAAGGCCCTGGGGGCCAGGGCTGTCCGAGCCACCCTGGGCGACCGGCCGGTGAAAAGGCTGGCCGTCTGCGGCGGCGCGGGCGGCGATCTGCTGGACCTGGCGGTCTCCCACGGAGCGGACGCCTACGTCACCGCCGATGTGAAGCACCACGAGTTCCTGGCTGCCCAGGCCCTGGGCGTTACCCTGGTGGACGGCGGCCACTTTGCCACGGAAAACCCTGTGATGCCCGCCCTGGCGGAGCGGCTGTCCCAGGCTTTCGCCAAGGACGGCGTGGAATTCCTCCTCTCCACCCAAAAAGAGCCCTACCGTCAGGCGTGAGGACTTAAAACATCAGCCCCGGCTCCTGGTCCAGGACCTCTTCAAAGGACTTTTCGTACTCTAAGTAGCAGGCCAGAAGGAAGATGACCTCCGAGGGGCCGTCCATGTCCCGGGGGTGGGGCCCCACCAGCCGTTTCATCTGGTCCTCGTCCTTCCAGATCAAGTACCGGCAGCGGCTGCACAGCCGTCCTAACTGCTGTGTCACAGCGCAGGGGCTTTTTCCTAGCAACTCCGCTACCGGAGCGTGAATATCCCAGACGAGCTGTATGGAGCTTCTGTTTCGGTGCTGGGTGAATATGAGCTGGTGGGCCAGCTCCACCGCCACCACCAGCGGCTGTATGTTCATGCGGGAAAAGCCAAAGACGGACCGGACCAATGTGTTTGCGTTCATGATGGAAGCCTCCTTTTTTTTAGGATACTTCCATAATATACACGCTTTGCCTCGCCTGGGGGATATTTAATAGGAGGGGAAAATCGGGGGTTGAAAAATGGTCGAATCTATGGTAAACTAATAGCCGAATTTTTGGGAAGGGATTGATACCATGTCCGGACATTCCAAGTGGCATAATATTCAAAAGACCAAGGGCGCGGCGGACGCCAAGCGCTCCCAGATCTTCACCAAGATCGCCAAGGAGATGATCGTGGCGGTGAAGACCGGCGGCAGCGGCGACCCGGCCAACAACTCCCGTCTGGCCACCGTTATCGCCAAGGCCAAGGCGGCCAATATGCCCAACGACAACATCAAGCGCACCATCGACCGGGCCCTGGGCTCGGGCAATCAGGACGCTTATGAGAACGTCACCTACGAGGGCTACGGCCCCTGCGGCGTGGCCGTCATCGTGGAGGCCCTCACAGATAACCGCAACCGCACCGCCCCCAACGTCCGCCACCTTTTTGATAAGTATGGCGGCAACTTGGGCGCTACGGGCTGCGTGTCCTGGTCCTTTGATCAGAAGGGCGTCATCGTCATCGAGAAGGAGGACCTGGACGAGGACACGGTGATGATGGATGCCTTGGACGCCGGCGCCGCCGACTTCGAGGCCCAGGAGGAGGTCTTTGAGATCACCACCGTCCCCGAGGACTTTGCCGCCGTGGTGGCCGCTTTGGAGGGCAAAGGCTACGCCTTCCTCTCCGCCGAGGTGGCCATGGTGCCCCAGAACTACATCAAGCTGGAGAGCGAAGACGACATCAAGAACATGGAAAAGCTTATCGACCTCCTGGAGGAGGACGAGGACGTTCAGAACGTTTACCACAACTGGGACCAGGACTGAGTTTTACGCGAAGAAAACGGTGTGACCACACAGGTCACACCGTTTTTTACTGTCCAAGGGACCGCTTGTAGCTCTCACCCCAGTCCTGCATGGCGTCCAGAATGGGGAACATACTGTGGCCCAGCTCGGTGAGGCTATATTCCACCCGGGGCGGGACCTCGGCGTAGACCTTACGTGCCACAAGGCCGCTCTCCTCCATCTGCCGCAGCTGGGCGGTGAGGACCTTCTGGCTGACCTGTCCCACCGACCGGCGCAGCTCGCCAAAGCGTTTGGTCCCCGGGCGCAGGTCCCGGAGGATAAGCACCTTCCACTTGTCACCGATGAGGGTCAAGGTGGTCTCCACCGGGCAGGCGGGCAAAGTTTTTTGTTCCATGAAAGCCTTCTCCCTTCACAATGGTTTCCTTTTGGTAACTATCGCACAATATTGTGCCTACTTTACACTTGGATGGTATGGACTTATGATAAGGCCAACGAGGGAAAAAGTCAATCCCTTGACAATCCAAAGGAGGAACCTTATCATGAAAAAGAACGCTTACACCACTGCACCTGTGGCCACCGGCGAGATGCGGGTCTACGCCAGCGGGGACATGAAGCTCCACGCCTACCACACCGGCGACCCCATCGACGACCAGGTGCTGGTGGTGGAGAAGGCCGGGCAGGCCGTGGTCATCGAGTCTCCCTGCTTCCACGACAGCATCCGGGCCCTGACCGACTACCTGGACCGCTTGGGCCTGAAGGTGGCTGGGGTACTCACCGCCTACCACATGGCCGGGGCTACCTTCCTGCCCCAGGCGAAGAAGTACGCTACCCGTAACGCCGACGACTACGGCCACAACGGCGGCGGCAAGGGCCTGGTCGACAGCTTTGCCGGGGCTTTTGGTGCCGCCTTTGACAGCTCCATCCACACCGTCACCGACGTGTTGGAGCCCGGCGCCGTGACCATCGGCGGTATCGACCTGGTCATCGTCCCCACCCAGGAGGCCTTTGACGTAGAGATCCCCGGGCTGAACGCGGTATACACCCACATGCTGGGCCACGACTGCCACTCCATCGTGGCGGGCCAGGGTCACGCCGACGCCATCATTGCCCAGCTCCAGGGCTACAAGGACCGGGGCTTCGATCTGGTGCTGACCTCTCACTATGTACCCGAGGACTTGGCCGACGTGGACGTGAAGATCGCTTATCTGGAGCGGGTCAAGGCCATCGCCGCCCAGAGCGCGGACAAGGCCGCCTTCCTGGCGGCGGTAAACGGGGAGTTTCCCCAGTATAGCGGCGGCAACTATCTGGAGATGACCGCCGGGATGTTCTTCTCCCAGGGATAAAAACGTAAGGAGGCCGGGGACATGACCAGAGCCGAGCAGGTACAATGGTTGATCGAGCGGCTTTTGGAGGAAATGCCGGATACCCGCGTCCAGGCGGCGCGGGTATCCAGGACCGAGCACGCCCAGCGTCAACTGCTGCGAGGGCTGATGAACCTTCGCCCTCCTATGCCCCTGGCCCCTGATTTTTTGAAGGTCCAGGACGCGCTGTTGTCGGCGGAGCGGGAGGAGCGGAGCGTGGTGGACGTGGCATCGCTCCCCGAGGCCCCCGGCCGGCCCGGTGTGGTCCTCTGGCAAGGGGACATCACCCGCCTTAAGGTGGACGCCATCGTCAATGCCGCCAATTCGGCTCTGCTGGGGTGCTTCCATCCCTGCCATGGCTGCATCGACAACGCCATCCACTCCGCCGCGGGGCTTCAGCTTCGGGACGAGTGCGCACGGCTCATGAACGACCAGGGCCACAGTGAACCTACGGGTCGGGCCAAGCTGACAAAGGGCTATAACCTTCCGGCCCGGTATGTGCTCCACACGGTGGGGCCCGTCGTGCAAGGTGAGGTGACGGCCCAGGACCGTGCGGCCCTGGCCGAGTGCTACTGTGCTAGCCTAACCTTGGCGGCGGAGCGCGGGTTGGAGAGCGTGGCCTTTTGCTGTATCTCCACCGGGGAATTTCACTTTCCAAACCAAGAGGCCGCCCGGATCGCGGTAGACACCGTGTCCGAATTTCTCCAAGCCCCCGGCACGATCAAGAAGGTGATCTTCAATGTTTTCAAGGACATGGACGCGGAGCTCTACCGAGCGCTTCTCGGAACAAATTGAGCGGCTCCGGGAGGCGCTGGACCAGGCCGACGCTGTGGTCATCGGTGCGGGGGCGGGGCTGTCCACGGCGGCGGGCTTTGTCTATGATGGAGCGCGTTTCGCGGAGCACTTCTCCGACTTTGCCGCCAAGTACGGCTTTTCGGACATGTACGCCGGGGGCTTTTACCCCTACGCCACCTTGGAGGAGTACTGGGCCTACTGGAGCCGCTATATCTGGCTCAACCGCTACCAGGACGCGCCCAAGGGCCTCTACCAAGACCTCTTGGGGCTAGTGGAGGATAAAGACTATTTCGCCCTCACCACCAACGTGGACCACTGCTTCCAAAAGGCGGGCTTTGATAAGGCGCGGCTCTTCTACACCCAGGGGGACTACGGCCTTTGGCAGTGCTCTGCGCCCTGCCACCAGGCGACCTACGACAACGAAGACGTTGTGCGGCAGATGGTGGAGCGGCAGCGGGATAGGAAGGTGCCCACGGAGCTGGTCCCGCACTGTCCACGCTGCGGCGAGCCCATGACCATGAACCTGCGCTGTGATGATCGCTTTGTTCAAGACGAGGGCTGGTACGCCGCCGGTCGCCGCTACGCAGACTTTTTGCGCCGCCACCAAGAGGGGAAGACGCTATTTTTGGAGCTGGGCGTGGGCTTCAATACCCCCGGCGTCATCAAGTACCCCTTCTGGCGCATGACCGCTGCGAACCCGGAGGCCGTTTACGTCTGTGTCAATCAAGGCCAGGCCGTTTGTCCCAAGGAGTTGGAGGAGCGGTCGCTGTGCCTGAACGGCGACATCCAAGCGGCTTTGACCGCTCTGGCCGAGCGCGTATAATCCTACCAACAGTGCCCATACTAAAGCCATCCATATTTGGGAGGCGTGGGCATGAAGATGACCAACCAGGAGTACAACAAATACGTGGAGAACAAGGCCAAGCCCTCTCCCATCTGGAAGGACCTGTGCTGGGCCTTTTTGGTGGGCGGAGCCATCTGCGCGGCGGGGCAGGGGCTGACCAATCTCTATGTGTACCTGGGCTCCACCACTGAGGATGCGGGCACCTGGACCTCCATCACGCTGATCTTCCTGGCGGCGTTGCTGACGGGCCTGGGCGTCTTTGACGACATCGCCAAGCACGCCGGAGCGGGCACGCTGGTGCCCATCACCGGCTTCTCCAACGCCATGGCCTCTCCGGCCCTGGAGTTCAAGAGCGAGGGTCTTGTGCTGGGAACCGGGGCCAAGCTCTTCACCGTAGCCGGTCCGGTGCTGGTCTATGGCATCTCCGCCAGCGCTATCTACGGCATCATCCTTTGCGTCATCGGCATGATCCAAGGATAAATCGTAAGAAAAAGGACTGACAAGGCAAACGCCTTGTCAGTCCTTTTTTGCGCGTCACCGGCCCCGATGCTTTTCCTTGTGCTTTTCCTGCCGCTGGGCGTAGCAGCGGACTTTTTCCGCCTCTTTTTCCTGGCGGGAGCGCTCCTTGCGCTGGAGCTTTCCGGCCTCCCGTTGGAGCTGGAGGGCCTGTTGGGACTTGGTGGAGCCGCTCGGCTTGCGCAACTGGGCCTGGATGGAGCGTTGGAGCCGCTTGGGATTGTGGTGGGGCGTGGCTGTGCCGAGGTGGGCCACAGGGGGACTGAAGCGTAGCTTGTGCCAGTTCTGCTCCAGAAAGGCATAGACCTCGTAGTCCTTTGGCTCCGGGCCAAAGGTGATCTTCGCCGCCTCCAGTCTGCCGTCGCAGACCCGCTCGTAGACCCCCACCCAAAAGGGGTCCTCAAAGTACACCGTCAGTCGGCTTTCGTTTTCGGGCATAACAAATCCTCCTCGTTTTGTCGGCGGAGAATGGACATCCGAGGAGGAAGGTTACTAACGGTAAATGCGTACCGTGCCCGGACTACCTACCGGGCCGTGTTTTTATCCCCGCGCGTATTGATAACAGCATACTACGGCGGGATAGAAAAATCAAGAGGTCATCGCGGAGAAAACAGTTCGATCTGCTCGCCGCCAGGACCTTTGACAAAGGCGATACGGGCGGGGCAGGGAGAGGTGATGTCCTTTGGTGGCACATGAGCGGTGGCTCCATGGGAGAGGGCAATATGCTTAAAACAGCCGTCACCAAGGGCCTCGCTTTCAAACACCTCCAGGATATCCCCGCCAAGGGCCAGCCAGCACCCCTTGTGGGGCAAGGTGAACTCCTTTACGGTTTTCGCCTGAAAGACATCCTGATAAAAGTGAACTGTTTTCACCAAACAAGGGGTGTAGAGGGCCACATGGGCCAATCCCGCTATCATGCTTTGTCCTCCTGACGTGACTTGCCTTGCGCCTTGCGGAATGCTTCCGCCACGCTTTGAGCCGGGGAGGGCAACTGGCTCTTGGCCACCAGGGCGGCGATCTGGCCCAGGGCCTCCTCCATCTCCTGGTGGAGGGCGCTGGCGGAGAGGCGCAGGGCCCCGTGGCCCAGAATGATGACCTGGACCAGGCCGTCGGAGGTGGCTACCCGGACCCGATTGTCCTTGCCCAGGCGGTAGGTGGCCTTTTCGATATAAGCGTCGGCGGTCTCGGCCTCCTTGGTATAGACCACGGTGATGTTGTTGTGCCGCTCCACCTTTTCAACGCCGCCCTTGACCTTGTAGGCGTCAAAGACCAGGATGACCCGGTTGCCCCGGTAGCCCTGGTAGTTGGACAAAAGCTCGGTCAAAAGGACCCGGGCGGCGTCCAGGCTTTCCTGGGCTACTGTTTTCAGCTCCTCCCAGGCGAAGATGATGTTGTAGCCGTCCACCAGCAGATATTCCGCCTTTTCCTCGCCCAGATCCACCCGGACCTTGTCGGGCAGGGTGGGGGCCGCCTTGGGGGTGGACATGGGCCGGGGACCGGGGGCCTTGATGGGGCCGTAGGTCCGCTCGAAGATGGCCTGGAGCTCGTCATCCTGGGCTTTTGTGCCCGAGTAGGTCACGGCCTTGGGGGCCTGGGAGACCACCTGGGCGTCCTCAATGATACCGTCGGTCAACCGCAAACCGCTGGAGACATGGGCATGGGCGGGAACCTCCTGCCAGGGGACGCTGTGGCCCGCGCCGTGGGAGCAGAAGACGGAGTCGGCGGGGTGTTCGGTATCCCGCTCCGGGTCGTAGCCCGAGGCGGCTACCACCGCTTCCTGGTCCCGGCAGGGCCGGTAGCCGCCCAGGGCGCAGCTCAAACGGCCCATACCGTGGGTATAGGCGGCCAGGGTCTCGGGGTAGTCCCCAAAAGCGGCTACGCTCACGGAACCTCGAATGGAGGCCTCTTCGCCCAGAGTCTGGGGCGGCTCCACCTCCGCGCCCATCTGTCCCAGGTCGGACAGGGCCCGGCCCACAAAGCTTTGGGGCAGCTCCAAAACAAAGTCGTACCAGGGCTCCAGCAGCACGTTTTCCGCGCCCATGAGCCCTTGGCGCAGAGCGCGGCAGGCCGCCTGGCGAAAGTCGCCCCCCTCGGTGTGCTTGGGGTGGGCCCGCCCGGCCACCAAGGTGATATTTACATCGGTCAGCGGCGCGCCGGTGAGCACGCCGGGATGGCTCAGACTGGCCAGCGAGTTGAGAGCCAGCCGCTGCCAGGGGAAGTCCATCATCTCCTGGGGGCAGGCGGAGGAGAAGTGCAGGCCGCTGCCCGGCTGGGCGGGCTCCAGGAGCAGATGGACCTCGGCGTAGTGCCGCAGAGGCTCGAAGTGGCCGATGCCGATGGCGGGGGCGGCGATGGTCTCCTTGTAAAGAATGGCCCCGGGGCCAAAGTCGCAGCTGAGGCCGAAGCGGTCGGCCAGCACACGCTTTAAGATCTGACCCTGGACCTCGCCCATGAGCTGGACGTGGATGGCCCGGTTTTGCTCGCCCCAGGACACATGGAGCTGTGGGTCCTGGGCGGCCAACTGCTGGAAATATTGATAGGCGGTATGTGGGTCCTGGCCCTCGCTTAGCAGGACCTGATAGGTCCGCACGGGCTGGAGGGCAGGGGAGACAAGGGCGGGGCCCTCGCCAAAGACCTGGCCGGGCACAGCTTTTGTCAGCCCTGTAACGGCGCAGAGGGTCCCCGCTGGGGCCACGTCCACAGCCTGGAACTTCTCCCCGGAGTAGAGCCGGATCTGGTCTACCTTCTCGCCCTCGCCCAGCACGTCCTTCACCCGCAGCGCGCCGCCGGTGATCTTCAGGTGGGTGATCTGGCCGCTGCCATGGGGCCGCTCCACCTTGTAGACCTGGGCCGAGAAGGTCTCGGACCAGCGTTTTTGGGGCAGGGCCGCCTCAAGCCCCGCTAAAAGCTCCGCAACACCTTCCAACTTCAAGGCCGAGCCGAACCAGCAGGGAAAGAGTTTTCTATCGGCCATCAACGACCCAATGACCTCCGGCAAAAGCGAGCCCTTGTCCAGATATTCCGCCAGCAGGTCCTCGTCGCACAGGGCCACCGACTCCCAAAAGCTATCGTCTCTGGGTACAGAAAAGTCCACGCACTGCCCGCTGAGCACGTTTTGCAGCTCGGAGAGCAGATTTTCCCGGCCCCGGTTGGGCAGGTCCATTTTGTTGACGAACACCGCCGTGGGCACGCCGTAGCGCTCCAGCAGCCGCCACAGGGTCCGGGTGTGGCTCTGAACGCCGTCGGTGCCGCTGACCACCAAGAGGGCGCAGTCCATCACCTGCAACGCCCGCTCCATCTCGGCGGAGAAGTCCACGTGGCCCGGGGTGTCCAACAGGGTGATCTGGCGGTCGCCCAGCGGGAAAATAGCCTGCTTGGAAAAGATGGTGATGCCCCGCTCCCGCTCCAGGGCGTCGGTGTCCAGGAAACTACTTTGGTGGTCCACACGGCCCAGGCTGCGTAGCTGCCCGGCGGAGTATAAAAGGGCCTCGGACAGGGTGGTCTTGCCCGCATCCACGTGGGCCAGAATGCCCAGAACCGTATTGTCCATGTCCGCGCCCCCCTTTCCGTCATATCCTTTTGGTATTTTACCACGTACCGGAGCGGGACACAAGCCTTGCCTATTGAAGTGGGATATGGTATGCTTTGGATAAAGATGGAGGTGACCATCTATGAACGATTCGATCTGCCGCACCCGCTACCCCATCGTCCTGGTCCACGGCACCGGCTTTCGGGACTGGAAGGGGCTTCAATACTGGGGCCGCGTCCCCAAGACCTTGGAGGAGCATGGCGCCCAGGTGTTTTTCGGCAATCAGGACGGCTGGGCCACGGTGGAGCAAAACGCCGCCGCGCTCAGAGACCGGGTGGAAGAGGTCCTGGCCCAGACCGGCAGCGAAAAAGTCCATCTCATCGCCCACTCCAAGGGCGGGCTGGACGCCCGGTGCATGGTATCCTCCCTGGACATGGGCTCCAAGGTGGCCTCGGTATCCCTGGTGGCCTCGCCCAATCATGGCTCGCGGACCATGGACGGGCTCTACCGCATGCCCAAATGGGTTTTTCGGCTGGGCGGCTTCTTTGTCAATACGTGGTACCGCATGATTGGGGACAAGCACCCGGATTTCTGCTCGGTCTGCTCTCAGTTCACCACGTCCTGGGCCCGAGAGTTCAACGAGAAGAACCCCGACGCCCAGGGCGTGCTCTACCGCAGCTACACCGGCGTTATGTCCTCGTGGCGCAGCGACGTGTTCATGTGGTGGCAAAACCTCATCATGGGCTGGGTGGAGCAGGACAATGACGGCCTGGTGACCCTGGAATCCGCCCGCTGGACCGGCTTTCAGGAGGTCTGGCGAGGCGTAGGCGGTCGGGGCGTGTCCCACATGGACGAGATCGACTTTCGCCGCCGGCCCTTGAAATACCACGGAAAACGCTATGATGTTGTAGAAGAATACATCAAAATGGTGTCCCAGCTTAAGGAGCTGGGGTTGTGAAGGGGAGAAAGATAACGTGATGACCAAGCAGGCCCAGCGGGCGCTCTGCCTGGAGCGGCGGCGGGCGCTGTCCCACGAGGAGCACGCCGCCAAAAGCGTTGCCATCTGCGAATACTTAATGGCCCTGCCCGCCCTGCGAGAGGCCAAGGCCGTCCTTTCCTACCGGGCGACGGCGGATGAGGTGGACCTGACCGCCTTTCACGCCTGGGCGTTGGAGCGGGGCGTTGCCCTGGCCTTTCCCGTGTGTCAAGGAAGGGGAGCGATGGAGGCGTACATCCCTCGCGGCCGGTCGAGCTGGCGGCAGGGGAGATACGGTATCTGGGAACCCGACCCGGAGCGCTCGGAGCCGCTACAGCCGGAGGAATTGGACGTGATCATCCTGCCCTGCGTGGGCTTTGACGACCAAGGCGGCCGCCTGGGCCACGGCGGCGGGTATTATGACCGCTATCTGCCCCGGTGTCCCAAAGCCGCGCGTATCCTGGTGGCCTTTTCCTGCCAGGAGGTGGACTGCGTCTCTACAGATGCCTATGATCAGCCCTTTCACACGGCGGTCACCGAGGAGGGGTGCCGCGCGGCGAAGGAAATGTTGAAAGAGGGGTTTTCTTGAAATATTTGATAGATTTTACGGCTTTGGCTCTGCTATACGGCCTTGTTTTTTTTAGACGGTGGAAAGAACGCGGAAAGGATGTGTTGCTGGTCCACACACTTTTTTATGTATATCTTTCCTTCGTGCTCTATTTTACCTTGATGCCCATTATCGCAAAACTTCCGTTTATTTGGAATCATCCCTACATCCCAATGAATATGGTGCCGTTTATTGATGTTTTGGAGGGGAGAGGGGACTTCGTCAGGCAGATCGTGTTGAATACTATCATGACGATACCGTTTGGATTTTTGTTTCCGCTGACACAGAGGCGGACAGCTAATTTTGGCAGGACAGTGTTTTTTTGCTTTCTTATGAGTTTGAGCATTGAACTGCTACAGCCGCTTATCAGCGGCGTTAGGTCTTCGGATGTAACAGATATCATCACGAATGTGATCGGCGGGGTCCTTGGATACGGACTGTATGTTATATTTAAGCCGGTGGCATGGTGGGCGTTGGAACATATAAGGGGAAGGGCTTGAGGCCAGAATTTTCGAAAAGGCGCGCCGCGTCCTAGTACTTGACAGCCCCGGCCCCGGCACGATATACTATTAAATTAGGTTTTCGCATATTTTGGAGAAAGAGGTGCGCTGTATGGGCTACACCAAAGAGCAGATCATCAAGATCGTGAAGGAAGAGGACATCAAGTTCATCCGAATGCAGTTTACCGATATTTTTGGGCAACTGAAAAACGTTGCTATTACGGCTTCCCAACTGGAAAAGGCGCTGAATAACCAGATCATGTTCGACGGCTCGTCCATCGAGGGCTTTGTGCGCCTGGAGGAGTCCGACCAGTGTCTGTACCCCGACCTGGACAGCTTTGTCATCTTCCCCTGGCGGCCTCAGCACGGCAAGGTGGCCCGGCTCATCTGCGATGTCTATAACCCTGACGGCACGCCCTTTGTGGGCGACCCCCGGGGCGTTTTGAAAAACGTGCTGGCCAAGGCCAAGAGCATGGGCTTTGACACCTTCAACGTGGGCCCCGAGGCGGAGTTCTTCCTCTTCCAGACCGACGACGAGGGCAAGCCCACCACCCAGACCAATGACGAGGCGGGCTATTTCGACCTGGGTCCCCTGGACCACGGCGAGTCCACCCGCCGCCAAATCTGCCTGGCGTTGGAGGAGATGGGCTTTGAGATCGAGGCCAGCCACCACGAGGTGGCCCAGGGCCAGCACGAGATCGACTTCAAGTACCAAGACGCCCTCCACTGCGCCGATTCGGTGATGACCTTCAAGCTGGCCGTCAAGGTCATGGCCCAGCAAAACGGGCTCCACGCCACCTTTATGCCCAAGCCCATTTTCGGCATCGCGGGCTCGGGTATGCACATCAATATGTCCCTTTTTAAGAAGGGAAAGAACGTTTTCTATGACGAAAAGGGCGAAAAGCAGTTGTCCGACACCGCCTATCACTTCATTGCCGGCGTGCTCCACCACATGAAGGGCATGGCCGCCATCACCAATCCCCTGGTGAACTCCTACAAGCGGCTGGTGCCGGGCTACGAGGCTCCGTGCTACATGGCCTGGTCGGCCTCCAACCGCTCCGCCCTCATCCGCATCCCCGCCGCCCGGGGCCAAGCCACCCGGATGGAGCTTCGCTGCCCCGACCCCTGCTGCAACCCCTACCTGGCCCTGGCTGTCTGCCTGGCCGCGGGCCTGGACGGCATCGAAAAGGGCATGACCCCGCCGCCGGAGGTGACGGAGAACATCTTTGAGCTGACCCCCGCCGCCCGCCGCCGCAAGGGCATCGCGGCCCTGCCCGGGTCCCTCAACGAGGCTCTGGACGCGCTGAAGAAGGACAAGTTCATCCTGGACGTGCTGGGCGAGCACGTGGCCGCGCAGTACATCGCGGGCAAGGAGGCCGAGTGGCACGAGTACTGCACCCGGGTGTCCTCCTGGGAGCGGGACAAGTATATCATCAACTATTAAGCGGAAAGGGGAGAGCGCCATGCGCTTTACCAAGATGGAGGGTCTGGGCAACGACTACGTCTATCTGGACTGCACCAAGTCCCTTCCCCAGGACCTGCCTGAGCTGGCCCGGAGGATGTCTGACCGCCACTTTGGCGTGGGTAGCGATGGGCTGATCTGCATTTGCGCCTCCCAGACCGCCGACTTTCAGATGGTCATGTTCAACGCCGACGGTTCTCAGGCAGAGATGTGCGGCAACGGTATCCGTTGCGTGGGCAAATTCGTCTACGACAAGGGCCTGACGGACAAGACCCGGCTGACCATTGAGACACTGGCAGGTGTAAAGCAACTTACCTTGACAGTAAAAGGTGGCGTGGTTGAGGCCGTCACCGTGGACATGGGCACGCCCGCCATCGAGCCGCCCAGGACGGTATCCGCTGGAGGACAGGAGTTTCGGGGCGTTCCTGTGTCAGTTGGCAACCCTCATTTTGTCATCCGGGTGGACGCTGTAAAGGATTTTCCCTTGTCAGTACATGCACCGCTTTCCGTCCCCAACCCCGCTTTTCCCGCTGGAGTGAACGTGGAGATCGTGGAGCTTATGGACCGCTCTCACGTCAAAATGCGGGTCTGGGAGCGAGGCAGCGGAGAGACGCTGGCCTGCGGCACCGGCGCCACCGCCACCGTAGCCGCCTGCGCCAGCCAAGGGCTGACAGGCCGGGAGGTCACCGTGACATTGCTGGGCGGCGACCTCCACATCCGTTGGGACGAGAGCGATGGCCATCTCTACATGACCGGCCCGGCACGTACTGTTTTCGAGGGCGAATGGCCCATTTAAGGAGGAATTCATATGGCAAAGATCAACGAAAACTTTCTAAAGCTGCCCGGCGGCTATCTTTTCCCGGAGATCGGACGGCGGGTCCGGGCTTTTAGCGCGGAAAATCCGCCCATGCCCCTCATTCGCCTGGGTATTGGCGACGTGACGCTGCCCCTGGCCCCGGCGGTGATCGAGGCCATGCAAAAGGCCACCGCCGAGATGGGCGTGAAGGAGACCTTCCGGGGCTACTGCGAGGAGACCTGCGGGGCCTACGACTTCCTCCGCTTTGCCATCCAGAAGAGCTACAAGGACCGTGGCGTGGACATCGACGACGATGAGATCTTTGTCTCCGACGGCGCGAAAAGCGACTGCGGCAACATCGGGGACATCTTCTCGGTGGACAACGTGGTGGCCGTCTGCGACCCCGTTTACCCCGTCTATGTGGACACCAACGCCATGGCGGGTCGGGCGGGTGACCACGACGGCGAGAAGTGGTCCAAGCTGGTCTATCTGCCCTGCACCGCTGAAAACGGCTTTTTCCCGGCCCTCCCGGAGGGGAAAGCCCCCGACCTCATCTATATCTGCTCGCCCAACAACCCCACCGGCACGGCGGCGACGAAGGAGCAGCTGAAGCTGTGGGTGGACTACGCCAACGCCCACGACAGCGTGATCTTGTTCGACAGCGCCTACGAGGCCTTCATCACCACCCCCGGCGTGCCCCACAGCATCTTCGAGATCGAAGGAGCCAAGACCTGCGCCATCGAGTTCCGTTCCTTCTCTAAGACCGCCGGCTTCACCGGCAACCGCTGCGCGTATACCGTGATCCCCAAGGCTTTGGAGCGGGGCGGGGCCAGCTTAAATAAACTCTGGAACCGCCGCCAGGGCACCAAGTTCAACGGCGTGCCCTACGTCATCCAGCGTGCCGCCGAGGCGGTGCTGAGCCCCGAGGGTCAGGCCCAGTGCCACGAGGCCATCGCCTATTATCTCAACAACGCCAAGGTCATCCGCCAGGGCTTGGAAAGCGCGGGCCTCACCGTCTACGGCGGTGTGGACGCGCCCTATATCTGGGCCCGCACCCCGGAGGGCGTGGGCTCCTGGGACTTCTTCGACAAGCTCCTCAAGCAGGCCTGCGTGGTCACCACCCCCGGCGCGGGCTTCGGTCCCAGCGGCGAGGGCTATATCCGCCTCACCGCCTTCGGCGACGCGAGAGCCACCCAGGAGGCCGTGGAGCGCATCGTGAAGGTGCTGTAAGTAGCCAAGACATAAGACCCGCCTTGCGGAATACTCCGCAAGGCGGGTTTTTATTCGTTCAATAGCGCCGCGATGGCCTCTGGCGCGTCGTGGTTGACCTGGTGGCCCGCACCGGGAATGATGTGCAACTCCGCTTGTGGCAGCAGGGCTGCAAGCCTTTTTGCGGCTTTTTGATTGGCCCGGTCCTTTTCTCCGCACACCACCAGAACAGGGCAGGTGACACGCTCCAGTCCAGAGGTGAGATCCAGTCCGCGCATGGAGCGGGTCAGCCCGATGGCGTCCTTTTTGGATAGGCCCATGTCACGAAACATCCTGCCCGGCATACAGCGAAAGACGAGGTTTTGAAGATCGATCAGTAGCTTTGGCGAGCGAAGCTGCCCAGCAATCCAGATCAGGGAGCTTACCTGCTCTGGATGCCGAATGGTGTAGTCCAGGGCTAAAACCGCTCCCAAAGAAAGCCCGCACAGCCGAAAAGGTTCCGCTTTGTCGGCGTACCTCGCTTCCAAGTCAGCCAGAACGCGGGGATAAGTCACACCTTCTTGTGCAAAGAGCGCGGGGCAGTCCACGTCCAGAGAGGGGACATGGTCGAGTACCGCGTCCCAGTCCCGGGGCGTCTGCCCCAGGCCGTGGAGAAGGACGGTTTTCATCAGCTTACACCCGCCCGATGTCGGTACGGTACTGCATTTTCTCAAAGTGGATGGGCTTGGCGGCGGCGTAGGCCTTCTCAATGGCCTGGTCCAGGGTGGGAGCCACGGCGGTGACCCCCAGGACCCGGCCGCCGTTGGTGACCACCTGGCCGTCTTTGAGGGCGGTGCCGGCGTGGAAGACGGTTGCGTCCTTTACCGCGTCAAGCCCTGTAATGGGATAGCCCTTGTCATAGCTGCCGGGGTAGCCGCCGGAGGCCAGCACCAGACAGCACGCGGCGTTGCTCCGCCAGCGGATGTCGGCCTGGGCCAAAGTCTTGTCGCGGCAGGCCAGGAGGATGTCCAGCAGGTCGCTTTCCAGCAGCGACAGCACCGCCTGGCACTCCGGGTCGCCAAAGCGGGCGTTGTACTCCACCACCTTGGGGCCGCTGGGGGTGAGCATCAACCCGAAGTAGATCACGCCCTGGAAGGGGCGGCCTTCGGCGGCCAGGGCGGCCACGGTGGGCTGGAAGATCTCCTCCATGCAACGCTTGGCCAGCTCAGGGGTATAGTAGGGCGACGGGGAGATGGCGCCCATGCCGCCGGTGTTGGGCCCCTGGTTGCCGTCAAAGGCCCGCTTGTGGTCCTGAGACGAGGGCATGGGGACCACCGTTTTACCATCGCAGAAGGCCAGCACGGTGACCTCGGGGCCGGTCATGCACTCCTCAATGACCACCGTGGCTCCAGAAGCGCCGAATTTCTTGTCCACCATCATGGAGCGCACAGCCTCCAGGGCCTCTTCTACGCTCTGGGCCACGATGACGCCCTTGCCCAGGGCCAGGCCGTCGGCCTTGACCACGATGGGCGCGCCCTGGGCGCGGATGTAGTCCTCGGCGGCGGAAAGGTCTGTAAAGGTCTGGTGCTTGGCGGTGGGGATGTGGTATTTGGCCATCAGCTCCTTGGAAAAGGCCTTGCTGGCCTCAATGATGGCGGCGTTGGCACGAGGGCCGAAGGCGGCAATGCCCGAACGCTCCATAGCATCCACCATGCCCAGGGCCAGCGGGTCGTCGGGAGCCACCATCACAAGGTCCATGGCGTTGTCCTTGGCCCAGGCCACCATAGCGTCCACATCGGTGGCCTTGATATCCACACAGGTGGCCACTTGGGCGATGCCGCCGTTGCCGGGGGCGCAGAAAAGCTCTGTGACCTTGGGGCTTTGGGCCAGCTTCCAGCAGATGGCGTGCTCCCGCCCGCCGGAGCCTACGACTAAAACTTTCATTCCGAGACCTCCCCAGTGGTTTTGTCCAGCAATCCGTAGTCCTCATAGAGGGATAACAGGTATTGATAGGTCATTTTGTTGCCCAGATACTGCCGAAAGGTGGCGCTCTTGGTCTTGCCCTCGGCCTTCAGACGCTCCAGCCGGGCGGCTAGCTCGTCGTGGTTGTGCCGAACATCGGCCAGCATTCGCTCAAAGGCGTCAAGTCTCGCTTCTTCGCTCACGCGAAAACCTCCTTGCGGTGGCTCAAATGGATACCGATGTGGCCCACGCCTAAGAGTGCGGCGGAAGCCATCAGCCAAATAACTCTGCCGTAGACCCCCAGCAGGAAAAAGGCCGCCACCGGCAGGGTCGCCAGAGGTACGATGATGCCGAACTGGCTGCCGTAGAAGTCGGCTAGGGTGCGCTTGGAGCAAAAATAACGGACCCAGCACACATCGTAGAGCGCCAGCAGCAAAAAAGCCGCCAACAACCAAAGACACCACGCGGACCAGCCGTGTAGGTTCAAATCGGAAAAGCACAGCGCGCAACAGGTGGTCAGCGCCTGGCCCGTCCGTTCCAAAAGCAGCAAGGCCTTGGGTTCCTGTTTCTCCAGGGCCTCATAGCCCTCCGGGCGCTGCTTTGTCCATATTGCGTTGGGGACGAACAGCATGAGAAGAAAGGCCAGCCCCACATAGGAAAAGCCGAGGGTCCCCACGGCGATTTAGTGGTGGAACAGCCGCATGCCGGTGAAGGCCATGACCATGTCGTACTTGTCGGCGGTGGCGATGACGTGGTCGTCCCGGATGGAGCCGCCGGGCTCGGCAATGTAGCTCACGCCAGACTTGCGGCAGCGCTCCACGTTGTCGCCAAAGGGGAAGAAGGCGTCCGAGCCGCAGGTCACGCCGGTCTGCTGGGCGATCCAAGCCTTTTTCTCCGCCACGGTGAGCACCTCGGGTTTTGTCTTAAAGGTCTGCTGCCACACCCCCTCGGCCAGCACGTCCTCATACTCGTCGGAGAGATACACGTCGATGGCATTGTCCCGGTCGGGGCGGCGGATATCGTCCACAAATTGGAGTCCCAGCACCTTGGGATGCTGCCGCAGCAGCCAGTTGTCCGCCTTCTGGCCCGCCAGGCGGGTGCAGTGGATGCGGCTTTGCTGGCCCGCGCCCACGCCGATGGCCTGGCCGTCCTTGACGTAGCACACGGAGTTGGATTGGGTGTACTTCAAGGTGATGAGGGCCACGATCATGTCGGTGACCGCCTCAGCGGGCAGGGTCTTATTCTGGGTGACGATGTTCTGCAGGAGTTCCGGGCCGATCTTGAAGTCGTTGTGGCCCTGCTGGAAGGTGACGCCGAACACGTCCTTGAGCTCGATGGGGTCGCAGTGGTAGGTGGGGTCGATCTGGACCACGTTGTAGCCACCCTTTTTCTTGGACTTCAGGATCTCCAAGGCCTCGTCGGTATAACCCGGGGCGATGATGCCGTCGGACACCTCGCCCTTGAGATAGAGGGCGGCGGCGGCGTCGCAGACCTCGCTGAGAGCCGCCCAGTCGCCATAGGAGCACAGCCGGTCCGCGCCACGGGCCCGGATGTAGGCGCAGGCGATGGGGGAGAGCTCCGCGCCAGGCTCTACGAAGTACATCTGCCGCTCCACATCGCTGAGGGGCTTGCCCACGGCGGCGCCGGCGGGGGAGACGTGCTTAAAGGAGGCGGCGGAGGCCATGCCGGTGGCCTCTTTCAGCTCCTTGACCAGTTGCCAGGAGTTAAAGGCATCCAGCAGATTGATGTAGCCGGGCTTGCCGTTCAAAACGGTGATGGGCAGGTCCGAGCCGTCACGCATGAAGATGCGAGAGGGCTTTTGGTTGGGGTTACAGCCGTATTTCAGTTCCATTTCCTTCATGGTTCAGCCCTCCTGATGCTTGTTGCGGATCACGTCCTGGGTCTCGCCGGTGGCCAGGTCGATATAGCGCACAAACAGCGAGACCTTGTTCTCGGCGTTAAGGGCGGTCCAGACCTTGTCCGCCCAGCGCGCGGGGTCCTGCTCGTCCACCGTAACGGCAATGGGCTCGCCGTGGAAGGAGGGCAGGGGGTCGCCGTCGGTCTGGTAGGTGCTGATGAAGTGGCCCACGCCCGCCTTGGGGGCGTCGTACTCAAAGAAAAACCGCTGGCAGGTGTCGCCGTCGTTGTCCATGGTCTTGAGGATGGATAGGGCATAGCTGCCGTCGGGCTTCACCACGCCGGAGATGCGGGGGGTCCAGTTGGGCCCGTCGGGCTCAAAGGTACGCTGTTTCAAGGCGTGGCGGTAGCAGTGACCGTCCTGCAGAGCGTCCCGGATGGTGTCGGTCTGGTCGCCGTTGGTCACGATGGTGACCTGGTCGTACACCCGGACGGGGTGGTAGATGATGAGGCTGGGGTCGGTCATCTTGCTCTCGTCAAAGGCCTTGGTGCGGATGCCGTCTTGGGTCGCCTCAAAGACCCGGTTGCGGCTGTTGACGCTGCGGCCCATGATGAAGTAGGTGACGACGGCCTTGGCGTTGTTGGCGGTGCGACCGATCAAAATGCCCCGGCCGGGGTAGGGGTTGGCGCTGAGAAGCGCGGGAAGATCCTGGATGCTCATGGCGTTTCCTCCTCTAAAATATGTACCTGACGACCCTTGACCTGGAGCCGGTCTTGACAAAAGAGCGCCGCGGCTCTGGGCAGGAGCTTCCATTCGGCCTGCTCCATGACCCGGCGCTGCAGCGTTTCAGGGGTGTCGTCCGAACAGACCTCCACCGCCCCTTGCAAAACGATGGGCCCACCGTCGGGCTCGGCGGTGACGAAGTGTACCGTGGCCCCGGTGACCTTCACGCCGTAGTCCAGCGCGGCCTGGTGGACCCGAAGCCCATAAAAGCCCTCGCCGCAAAAAGACGGGATGAGGGCAGGGTGGACATTCAAAATGGCGTTTTCGTAGGCGTCGATGAACTCGGCGGTCAAGATGTGCATAAAGCCCGCCAGGATGATGAGGTCGGCCTTCAACTCCCGGCACTTGTCCAGCAGGGCCAGGGAGTAGGAGCGGTGGTCGGGGTAGTCCTTTTTAGGGACCACATAGCCCGGCACATTGGCCTTGGCCGCCCGCTCCAGGGCGTAGGCCCCCTCCTTGGAGGAGACCACGGCGGCAATGCAGCCGCCGGTCAACTCTCCCCGGGCCTGGGCGTCCAGCAACGCCTGAAGGTTGGTCCCGCCGCCGGAGACCAACACCACGATGTTTTTCAGCATAGCTCTACCTTGCTGTCGCCCTGGACAATACTACCCAAGACGTAAGCGTCCACGCCTTCCGCTTTCAGTGCGGCCAGGGCCTGGTCAGCGGTATCCTGGGACACCACCACCGCCATGCCTACGCCCATATTAAAGGTGTTGAACATATCCCGCTCCGGGATGTTGCCAACGCTTTGGATGAGGTCGAAGATGGGCAGGGTCCGCACCGCGGACTTCTCGATCTTGGCGCACAGACCGTCGGGGATACAGCGGGGAATGTTTTCATAAAAACCTCCGCCGGTGATGTGGCTCACGCCCTTGACGTTGGCGGCGGCCAGGGTTGCCAACACGGGTTTGACGTAGATGACCGTGGGGGTCAAAAGGGCCTCGCCCAGACTTTTACCTAGCTCGGGAATGAGCTTGCCCAGGTCCGTATGCTCCACGTCGAAGACCTTGCGGACCAGAGAGAAGCCGTTGGAGTGGACGCCGGAGGAAGGCAGGGCCAGCACCACGTCGCCGGGGGCCATGCGGCTCTGGTCGATGACCTTGGGCTTGTCCACGATACCTACGGAAAAGCCCGCCAGGTCGTAATCGTCGACGGCCATGGTGCCCGGATGCTCGGCGGTCTCGCCGCCGATGAGGGCGCAACCGGCCTGGACGCAGCCCTCGGCTACGCCGGAGACCAACTGGGCCACCTTCTCGGGGACGTTCTTGCCGATGGCGATGTAGTCCAGGAAGAACAGGGGCTTGGCCCCGCAGCAGACGATGTCGTTGACGCACATGGCCACGCAGTCAATGCCCACGGTGTCGTGCTTGTCCATGAGCTGGGCCACGCGCTGCTTGGTGCCCACGCCGTCGGTGCCCGAGACCAGCACCGGCTCGGCCATGCCCGCCAGGTCGGGGGCGAACAGCCCGCCAAAGCCCCCCAGGTCGGAGACCACGCCGGGGATAAAGGTGCGCTCCACGTGCTTTTTCATGAGCTTGACGCCCTGGTAGCCCGCCTCAATGTCCACGCCGGCGGCGGCGTAAGATGCGGAATGGGAGTTGTTCATATCAGTTCGCTCCTCCATTTTGCGCATTGCTCAATGCGCTTGCCGCCATCGCCCTGCTTCTCGTCGTAGGCGAACTGCTTGAGCAGCTCGCAGGGGAACGCTTCGCACTGGCCACAATGCTCTTTTGTTTTTTCTTCGCAACAGGATTTTACGGGACAGCCGTCGCCCCAAAAGGGCTTTTGAATCTGTACGCAGCCGCCGCACCCCATCTGTTCCCGGTATTCGCACTGGCTGCACAGGATGCCGCATCTTGACTCGACCATAGTATCCCTCTCCTTATGTATTATTCCTTTCCAGTCCAGCAGTAGGTGCAGATTTTATCCTTGTCGATGCCGATGGCCTTCAAAAGCCCTTCCAGGGACTGATAGCCCAGGGAGTCAAAGCCCAGGTCCTGGCAGATGGTCTTGAGCATACACTGTCCCCGCTCGGTGGTGGCGTCGGCATACTCCTCTAGGTGCTTTTGGCCCTCGTCGCCCTCCAGCTTCTGGATGGTGGAGCGGGTCAGCAGCTCCATATCCGAATTGCTGCGGGAGAAGTTGAGGTACTTGCAGCCATACATGATAGGCGGGCAGGCCGAGCGCATATGGACCTCCTTGGCCCCCGCGCCATAGAGGAATTCCACCGTCTCCCGCAGCTGGGTGCCCCGGACGATGGAGTCGTCCACAAAGAGCAGCCGCTTGCCCTCGATGAGCTCGGGGACGGGGATCTGCTTCATCTTGGCCACCTGGTTGCGGATGTTCTGGTTAGTGGGCATGAAGGACCGGGGCCAGGTGGGGGTGTACTTCACAAAGGGCCGGGCGAAGGTCTGGTGACTGCGGTTGGCGTAGCCGATGGCGTGGGGCACGCCGGAATCGGGCACCCCCGCCACATAGTCTACCTCGGGCAGCGTGCCCTGGTCCATCTCGCTCTGGGCCATGACCTCGCCGTTATGACAGCGCATGACCTCCACATTGACCCCCTCGTAGCGGGAGTTGGGATAGCCGTAGTAGGTCCACAAAAAGGCGCAGATCTTCATGTTATCCCCGGCGGGAGAGAGGGTCTCGTAGCCGTCGGCGGTGACCTGGACGATCTCCTGGGGGCCAAGCTCGTAGGCGTCCTCATAGCCCAGCTTTTGGTAGGCGAAGGACTCGAAGGACACACAACAGCCGTCTTTGCTCTTGCCGATGAGCACCGGCAGACGGCCCAGCTTGTCCCGCGCGGCGATGATGCTGTCGCCGCTGAGGATGAGGATGGTGATGGAGCCCTCAATCACGTCCTGGGCGTAGCGGATACCGCTGACCAGGTCGTCTTGCTGGTTGATGAGGGCGGCCACCAGCTCGGAATCGTTCACCTTACCCGAGCCCATGGCCTGGAACTGGTGGCCGGTGTGGTCAAAGTGCTGGGACACCAGGGCCTCGGCGTTGGAGATGCGGCCCACGGTGCTGATGGCGTAGATGCCAAGGTGGGAGCGGATGAGCAGGGGCTGGGGGTCGGTGTCGCTGATACAGCCGATACCGGCGTTGCCCGCCAGCTCAGGCAGGTCCTTTTCGAACTTGGTGCGGAAGGGGGTGTTTTCAATGTTGTGGATCTGGCGGTGGAAGCCGCCCCGGGGGCCGTAAAAGGCCATACCGCCGCGGCGGGTGCCAAGGTGGGAGTGGTAATCGGTGCCGAAGAAAACGTCCAGCACCACATCGCGCTTGGCGACCGCGCCAAAAAATCCGCCCATGCTTATTTATCCCCCATCAGGCGGCGCATGACCTCTTCATAGGCCTCCTCCGCACCGCCCATGTCCCGACGAAAACGGTCCTTGTCCAGCTTCTCATGGGTCTTCTCGTCCCAGAGGCGGCAGGTGTCGGGGCTGATCTCGTCAGCCAGGACGATGGTGCCGTCGGCGGTCTTGCCGAACTCCAGCTTGAAGTCCACCAGGTCAATGCCAATCTCCTTCATAAAGCCCTTCAAGAGCTCGTTGACCTTCAGGGCGTAGCTGCGGATGAGGTCGATCTCCTCCCGGGTGGCCAGGCCCAGAGCCAGGGCGTGGGAGTCGTTCAAGAGGGGGTCGCCCAGATCGTCGTTCTTATAGGAGAGCTCGAAGGTGGGCTCAGCAAAGGGGATGCCCTCCTCCACGCCGTAGCGCTTGGCGAAGGAGCCAGCGGAGATGTTGCGGACGATGACCTCCAGCGGCACGATCTTGACCTTCTTCACGGCGGTCTCCCGGTCGGAGAGCTGCTCCACGAAGTGGGTGGGCACGCCGGCCTTCTCCAGCCGCTGCATCAGGTTGTTGGTCATCTTGTTGTTGATGGCCCCTTTGCCCAGGATAGTGCCCTTTTTCTCGCCGTTGAAGGCGGTGGCGTCATCCTTGTAGCTGACGATGACCACGCCCGGGTCGTCGGTGGCGAAGACCTTCTTGGCCTTGCCCTCATAGAGCTGTTCCAGTTTTTTCATTGTGCGTGCTCCTCCCGTAATTTTTTATCCTTCTCCACGACCGCTTGTTCCATATCGGCCTTGTGTTCCTTGAGTTTTTCCACCAGCGTGGGGTCTTCCAGACTCAGCATCTGGGCCGCCAGGATGGCGGCGTTGCCTCCGCCGTCCACCGCCACGCAGGCCACGGGGATGCCCGAGGGCATCTGAACCATGGACAAAAGGGAATCCAGTCCTCCCATCATGGAGGTCTTCATGGGCACGCCGATGACGGGAAGGGTGGTGTAGGCGGCCAGAACGCCTGCTAAGTGGGCGGCCTTACCGGCGGCGGCGATGATGACGCCGAAGCCGTTTGCCTGGGAGGAGGAGGCAAAAGCCTCGGCCTGGGCGGGCGTGCGGTGGGCCGAGATGACCCGGGCCTCGTAGGGGATGCCAAAACGCTTCAGGGTACGAAAGCAGGGTTCCATCGCGGGGAGATCGGAATCCGAGCCCAAGATGACAGCAACTTTCAGCGCCATGATTACCTCCTGGAGTACTATAAAAATAAAAAGCAAGTATATCATAGCGAATCAGACCGAAAAAATCAAGATGTTGGGGGTGTTTTTGTAAACTTATACAAGCACTAGTGGACATAATGCGGCTTCTCTGTACCATTTTTCGCCAGGGCAGGCTGTGGCAGCCCGGCAGGCGGGGCATAGGATGGCACCAGGGGAGTGAATACCATGGTCTACTATCTCATCATCTGCCGGTCCCTCACCTATGCCCAGCGCACCGCCGCGGTGCTGGAACGGGTGGGGATCACCGCTCATATTTTACGCGCGCCCCGGGCCATCGCCGGCGAGGGGTGCAGCCACGGCGTCAAGATCTCCCAGCGGCGGCTGGCCGAGGCGCTGACGGTGCTGGCCCGGGCGGGATTGGCCCCCAAGCGGGTGTTTTTGCTGGAGAGCGACGGGAGCTATCAGGAGGTGCGGCTGTGATCTATCTGGACAGCGCGGCCACCACCCTGCAAAAGCCCACCGCCGTGGCCCAGGCCAGCGCCCGGGCCATCCGCACCTGCGCCAGCCCCGGACGGGGCGGTCACAAGCCCGCCATGCTGGCGGCCGACGTGGCCTACCGCTGCCGGGAGCTGGCCGGGACGCTCTTTGGCGTAGCCGAGCCCGAGCGCGTGGTCTTCACCATGAACGCCACCCACGCTTTGAATATCGCTATCCGAAGCCTGGTCAAGCCCGGCGATGTGGTGGTCACCTCCGGCTGGGAGCACAACGCCGTTACCAGGCCCCTTCACGCTCTGGGAGCTGTGGTCCGCCAAGCGGCGGGGCCTATGTTCGATCAGGCCGCCGCTCTGGAGGCCTTTGATCGACTGCTCACCGAGGATGTGGCCTGCGCGGTGTGTACCCAGTGCTCCAATGTCTTTGGCATGGTCCTGCCCATCGAGGCCATCGCCCGCCTGTGCCGGGAGCGGGGCATCCCCCTGGTGGTGGACGCCGCCCAGAGCGCGGGCTGTTTTCCTATCGACCTGGACGGCTGGGGCGCGGCCTATGTGGCCATGCCTGGGCACAAGGGCCTCTACGGCCCCCAGGGTACCGGACTGCTGCTGTGCGGCAGGAACGCCGCCCCTGTTCCCATCCTTCAAGGGGGCACGGGTAGCGCCTCGCTGGAGCAGGATATGCCCGACTTCCTGCCCGACGCGCTGGAGGCGGGGACCCACAACATCGTCGGTATCGCTGGTCTGCTGGAGGGACTGCGGTATGTGGAGCGCAAGGGGCAGGGGACCATCCTGGCCCACGAGCGCAAGCTGCTGGCCCTGGCCCACAGCGGCCTATGTCAGTTCCCCGGCGTGGAGGTCTTTGCTGGAGCACGGCCGGACAGCCAAGGCGGCGTTTTGTCCTTCCGGGTCCGTGGCATGGACTGTGAGGAGGTAGGGCAGTGGCTGTCAGACCATGGCGTGGCCGTTCGCGCCGGGCTCCACTGCGCGCCCCAGGCCCACGCCACCGGCGGCACCCTGGACACCGGCACCGTCCGGGCCAGCTTCTGCGCCTACAACACCTTGAACGAGGTGGAGCGTTTTTTGGACCTGATGGACGGGATGACCCGGCGCAAATAAGCTGATACGTTCAGAGAGGCCCCCTCAGTGGGAGCCTCTCTTTTCATGGGCAAACTTGGGCTTGACTTTAGCGACAAAAAGTACTAAAGTATCCACTAAAGGATGTGAGCGACATGGTATTGATCTTGAAACCCAACTATACCGAGGAAGAACTGCATAAGGCTATCTCCGCCATGGAGGCCGGCGGCGTAAAGGTCATGGTCTCCAAGGGCAGCGAGGTGACCATCCTGGGCGCGGAGGGCAACGCCGCGGGCCTGGACGAGGAACTGCTCAGCCAGTTGCCCGGCGTGGACCGTGTCATGCGGGTCACCGAGCCCTTCAAGTTGGCCAACCGCAAGTACCACCCCGACGACTCCGTCATCGATATCGGTAAGGGCGTAGGCGTGGGCGGTCAGCGGCTCACCGTCATCGCCGGGCCCTGCTCGGTGGAGAGCGAGGCCCAGGTGGTGGGCATCGCTCAGAGCGTCAAGAAAAGCGGCGCGCTGGCCCTGCGGGGCGGCGCGTATAAGCCCCGCACCAGCCCCTATTCCTTCCAGGGCATGGGGGTGGAGGGCGTTCGTATCCTCATGGAGGCCCGGGAGAAGACGGGGATGCCCATTGTCACCGAGCTCATGAGCGCCGACCAACTGCCTTTTTTTGAAGAGTGCGTAGACGTGATCCAGATCGGCGCGCGCAATATGCAGAACTTTGACCTTCTGAAGAAGGTGGGCCGGTGCAAAAAGCCCATTTTGCTCAAGCGGGGGCTGTCCTCCACCGTGGAGGAGTGGCTGATGAGCGCGGAGTATATCATGGCCGAGGGCAACCTGAACGTCATCCTCTGCGAGCGGGGCATCCGCACCTTTGAGACCTATACCCGCAACACCCTGGACCTGTCGGCGGTGCTGGCGGTGAAGAAGCTGTCCCATCTGCCCGTCATCGTAGACCCCTCCCACGCCTGCGGCAAGGCGTGGATGGTGGAGCGTATGGCTATGGCGGCTATCGCCGCCGGGGCAGACGGACTCATCATCGAGGTCCACAACGACCCCGAACACGCCCTGTGTGACGGCGCCCAGTCCATCACCCCCGACCAGTTCGACGCGCTGGTGCCCAAGCTGAACGCTATGGCCCAGTGTGTGGGCAGGACGGTCTGATGGGAGAGGGAAAGACCGTCGTGGTGGTGGGCCTGGGCCTCATCGGCGGGTCCATCGCCATGGCCCTGCAGGGCTTTGAGGACTACACCGTCATCGGCGTGGTCCGCTCCCAGAAGACCTACGACCTGGCCGTAGCGCGCCACGTGGCGGACCAGGTAACTATGGATGCTGCCGCCGCGGTCCGCCAGGCGGACGTGGTCTGGCTCTGCCTGCCTCCCCAGGCCATTTTGGACTTTCTGACAGAGCACAAAGACGACTTTAAGCCCGGTTGCGTCGTCACCGATGTCTGCGGCGTCAAGACTGCCATCGTGGAGGGGGCCAAATGTCTGCCCGACACGGTGGACTTCATCGGCTGCCACCCTATGGCGGGCAAGGAAGTCTCCGGCGTGGCCAACGCCGACCGCGACCTCTTCCGGGGCGCGCACTTTATTCTGACCCCCAACGACGGCAACGACCCGGCCCATGTAGAGCTTTTGGAGCGCATGGCCCGGTATATGGGATTTCGGGACGTGGTCCGGGCCACGGCGGAGGAGCACGACGCCATCATCGCCTATACCAGTCAAGTCATGCACGTCATGGCCGTGGCGGTGTGCGACGACCCCGACCTCTTTGCCTGCAAGGGCTTCGAGGGCGGCTCCTTCCGGGATTGTACCCGTGTGGCGGCTCTGGACGTGCCGCTGTGGACCGAGCTCTTCTCCCTGAACGCTCCCGCCCTTTGCCAGGTCATCCAGACCTTGGAGGACAACCTGCGCGCCTACCGGGAGACCATCCAGTCCGGCGACCGGGCGGCGCTGGCGGAGAAGCTGCGCTATTCCTCTGAGCGCAAGCGCCAGATGAACTTTGAAGGGCCGCCCCGAGGGGACCAGAGGGAAAAATAAGCGCCGCCTCGGGCGGCTTTGGAATTTTGGAGATGATAGGCTTGAACATCGATCACGCCAAGCGGCTGGACCACTATACCACCGGGGTCTTCGCCGCCGTCAACGAGGAAAAGGACAAGATCGAGCGTGCCGGGGGAAAGGTGTATAACCTCTCCATCGGCACGCCGGATTTCGCACCGCCGGAGCACGTGCGCCGCGCGTTGCTGGACAGCGCCGCCCAGGCTGAGAGCTGGAAGTACGCCCTGGTGGACAGCGACGAGCTCTTGAACGCGGTGGTGGACTACTACCAAAGCCGCTTCGGCGTGTCCATCACCACCGACATGATCGTCTCGGTCCACGGCACCCAGGAGGGCATGGGCCATCTGGGCCTGGCTTTGTGCGACCCGGGGGACGTGGTGTTGCTGCCCGACCCGGGCTACCCCATTTTCGAGGTGGGGGCCTACTTTGGCCAGGCGGAGGTCTGCTACTACCCCTTGGTGAAGGAGCACGATTTCCTGCCCCGGCTGGACCTGCTGGACGAGGAGGTCCTAAAGCGGGTCAAGTACATGGTTCTGTCCTATCCCTCCAACCCCGTAGGCGCGGCGGCAGGGAAGGACACCTATCTGGAGATCATGGAATACGCCCGGAAATATGGCTTTCTCATCATCAACGACAACGCCTATTCCGACATCATCTTCGACGGTCGCCAGGGCTTTTCCTTCCTCAGCCTGCCCGGAGCAAGGGAGATGGGAGCGGAGTTTTTCTCCCTGTCCAAGTCCTTCAACGTCACCGGAGCGCGCATCTCTTTCCTCATCGGCGATCCCAGGATCATCCAGGCGGTGAAGTTGTTGCGCTCTCAATTCGATTTTGGGATGTTTTTCCCGGTCCAAGCCGCGGCGGTGGCCGCTCTGCGGGGCCCTCTGGACGGGGTCAAGGCCCAGTGCGCCGAGTATCAGCGCCGCCGGGACGCCTTCTGCGGCGGACTGCGTCAGGCGGGCTGGAACGTGCCCGACAGCCAGGGCACCATGTTCGTCTGGGCCCCCATCCCCGAGGGACACGGCACCTCCCAGGAATTTTGCCAGGAGCTTCTGCAAAAGACAGGTGTGCTGGGCACGCCGGGCTCGGCCTTTGGTCCCAGCGGCGAGGGTTATATCCGCTTTGCCCTGGTCCGTCCGGCCCAGGAGCTGGCCCAGATCGCCGCTATGATCGGCGAGAAGCTGGGCCTTTGAAGATGAAAGGAGGCGGCGTAGGATGACCGCTCTAGCGTGGTATGATCTGGCTGTGTGCTTTTTTCTCTATTCGTTTTTGGGCTGGTGTGCCGAGGTGGTCTACTATGCCGTAGCCAAGCGGCAATTTTGCAACCGGGGCTTTTTGACCTTGCCCTTTCTGGTCTCCTACGGTGTGACCTTTTGCATCCTTTTGCTGGTGCTGCCCTCGTTGGCGGGACATCCGGTGCTGGGGTTTTTGTTTACCATGGCGGTGGTCTCGGTGGTGGAGAGCCTGGCCGTCTATCTCCTCAAGGGCCTAGGGCCCAAGCTCCGCTGGGGTGAGGACCGGGTCCGGATCCTGGGGGGCAGCTGGAAGGGGCTTTGCCTCTCTGTCATCATCACCGGCGGATTCTATCTGCTCTACCTAGTTTTCCACCCCATGGTGCTGGCGGTGTTGATGCTTGTTCCCCGGCTGGTGAAGCAGGCTGTTGCCGTCGCCATGCTGGCCTTGGTGGCCCTGGACGCGTTCACCGTCCTGGTCTGCGTCCGGGCCGGAGACAGCGAGGGGTATCTCCGCCGCCAAGAGGAGGGTCAGCAGAAGAAGCTGGCCCTCGGCCTCAGCGACTGGATCTGGAAGCGTCTTCGTAAGGCCTATCCCGGCGCGGGGGAACAGACGGACCAGGAGCCGGGACGTTTGGTCTTTGCCCAGGGACTTTGTCTGGATAAGATCATTTGGGTCTTCCTCATTTCCGCACTGCTGGGCGATGGCATCGAGACCCTCTACTGCGGCCTGGTGGGCGGCGCGTGGATGAGCCGCTCCAGCGTGCTCTACGGCCCCTTCAGCTTCGTCTGGGGCCTGGGGGCGGTGGTGCTGACGCTGACGCTCTACCCACTGCGGGGCAAAAACGACCGCTATATCTTCCTGGGCGGCTTTGTCATCGGCGGGGCCTACGAGTATCTGTGCAGCGTGTTCACCGAGCTGGTCTTCGGCACGGTGTTTTGGGATTACAGCGATATGCCGCTGAACATCGGTGGCCGGACCAACGTGCTGTTTTGCTTCTTCTGGGGCATTTTGGCGGTGGTGTGGATCAAGCTCCTCTATCCGCCGCTGTCCAAGTCCATCGAAAAACTGCCTGTGGTGGCGGGCAAGGTGCTCACCTGGCTTGTGGTCTTCTTCATGCTCTGCAACGCCGTTTTGACCTCCGCCGCCATGGCCCGGTACGAGAGCCGCCGGACCCGGAGCGAGAGCGTCAACGTCTTCGAGGCGTTTTTGGACGAGAACTACGGCGACGATTTTATGGAACACCGCTGGCCCAACATGATCCGGGCTGACGAGCTGGAAACAGGCACGGAATAAAGAAACGGCGAACGTCCAGGGGACGTTCGCCGTTTTTTAATAGCACCGCTTACAGACGGTGTAGCCCTTGCTTTGCGCCTCGGACAGGGAGACCTGCCGGGGGTTTTTCATGCCGCTGCACGAGGAGTCCGCGTGATACTTCTTTCCCGACTGGGGGATCCATACCATGCCGCCGCTGCGGGTCTCCGGCGTGGGCTCCGCGTCGGATGTGGCGGGCAGGGCCCTGTCCTCAGGCAGGGGAGAGGCTTCGCCGGGCTCTGGGTCCAGCGGCTCCAGGGCCAGGATGTCCCCGGGTTCCTCTGAAGCGGGTGGAGGAGGCGTAGTCTCCTCCGGCGGCGGGCTATCCAGCGGGCCCACGGTGGCCAGATAGGCGGTGGCCTCCCGGTAGAAGTACACCGTGCCGCTGCTGTCAGGCTCATCACAGAGAAAGTCGCCGTTGTCACCGGAGACGATATACAGCGCCTTGGTCTGGTCCAGGGTGCTGATATAGGCCACATTCGCGTCGATATGGTCGCCGGCGGGTGAGTAGATGCCGGTGAGACTTTGCCCGTCCAGCTCGTTTTTATCGTAACGGTAGATGCATCCGTCGATAAATTTGCACTCCGCGCCGTTGACGGCAAAGTACCAGGTGCCGTCATAGGCGGCGGTGGGGGAGGCGTCGTCCTCATAGGCCACGCAGCCTGACAGGCACAAAACCAGCGCCAGTACCAGGACAAGCGCGCGTTTTCTCTTTCTCAAACGGGTCACCGGCCTCTCTATTTCGTTACGCCTCGCACTTCCAGAAGGCGACGCTGTAGGGAGCGAGCTCACTGCCGCCGCCAAAGTCGTGGACCTGGCCGGTGATCAGGTCCACCGCCTGGCCGCAGCCGGCGTCAAAATGGGCGGTGTAGGGCGCGCTGTCGGCGTTGATGGCCACCAGCACCCGCTCGCCCTCCGCAGCCCGCTCAAAGATGAACTGGCGGTTGGTGAGAGTCACCATGCGGTAGCCGCCGTGGCACAAGGCCGGGCTCTGCCGCCGAGCCTTGGCCAGCCGGGCGATAAAGGCGGTGAGCTCATTCTCCTGGGGCTTTTCCAGCGCGGGGCGCAGCGCCGCGTCGCCCTGGGCCTTGTCGCCCTCCATGGCCCACTCGCTGCCGTAGTAGATCGCGGGCACGCCGGGCATACCGAACACCAGTCCCCAGGCGGGCTGGAGGTGGTTCTTATCCTGCAAAACGGTGGCGATGCGGGACACGTCGTGGTTGTCCAGGAAGCTCAAAAGGCTCTTGCCTCGGTAGAGGCACCATTGCTCCGCGCCGAACTGACGGTTGAGAGAGTGGCCGATCTCAAAGAGGTTCATGGAGTTGAAGGCGGACCACAGGCCCTTGTAGCACTCATAATTGGTAACGCTGTGGCAGGCTTGGTCGTTCATCCAGCGGTTGTAATCGCCGTGGAGGGTCTCGCCCAGCAGCCAGAAGTCAGGCTTCAAGCTGCTGGTGAACCCCCGCAGCCGGCGGAGATAATCCGGGTCCAGGCAGTAGGCTACATCCAGGCGCAGTCCGTCGATGCCGTAGTCCTCCACCCAGCCGCGAATGGCGGCAAATTGGTGCTCCACCACCGCGGGGTTTTGCAGGTTCAGCTTCACCAACTCGTAGTGGCCCTCCCAGCCCTCGTACCAAAAGCCGTCGCCATAGTTGGAGTCGCCGTCAAAATTGACATGGAACCAGTCCTTATAGGGGCTGTCCCAGCGCTTTTCCAGTACGTCCCGGAAGGCCCAAAAGCCCCGGCCTACATGGTTGAACACGCCGTCGAACATCACCCGGATGCCCGCTTGGTGAAATGCGTTGCAGACCTTTTTCAGCTCCTCTTTGGTGCCCAGACGGCAGTCCACGGCGTTGTAATCTCTGGTATCATAGCCGTGACAGTCGCTTTCAAAAAGAGGGTTAAAAAGTACCGTATCCGCGCCCAGGGCCTTGATGTGTTCCACCCAGTCCAGCACGGTCAGGAGCCGGTGGGCGCTCACGCCGTCGTTGTGCTCCGGCGCGCCGCACAGCCCCAGAGGATAGATCTGGTAGACTACCGCTTCTTCAAACCACATAGTTTTGCCTTCCTTTGCTGAGAGAGTATTTGAACAGGTCTCTAGTATAACAGAGGTCGGCCTGGAACACAATGGCAAAAATGGACCCTTTGCCTTGGAGTGGTCCAGAAAAATGACGGCAAAGTTTCACAAAAATCTTGGGTGATGCGGTTGATTTTTTAGAAGACTTGTGCTATACTCTTATGGAAAACAGTGGGCCAGAAGGTAAATTTTCACTCACAGCACGGACTAAGGGGACGGTAGTTGTGTTGCAAAACAAGCTCTTTGATATTCTCTCCAGCGCCTCAGACGACATCTATTTCTATCTCTGCGATGTAAAACGGGACTACAGCCGTTGGTCCAAAAACACCGTGGAGGATTTTGGCGTGCCGGAATATGTCTACGATAACGCCTCGGTCTGGATGGAGCACATCCATCCCGATGACCGGGAGGCCTACCGCCTGGACGTTCAGGCGGTCTTCGAGGGAAAGAAGGACCGCCACGAGTGCGAGTACCGGGCCATGACGGCCAAGGGCGAGTACGTTTGGGTCAAATGCTGCGGCGTGATGTACTACGAAAACGGAGAGCCCACCATGTTTGGCGGATGCATCATGCGCCTGGACAACCACAGCCGCTACGATCCAGTGACCCATCTTCTGGCCGCCAACCACGAGACCGACTGGATCTGCGAGTTTTTGGCCTCGGACCAGCCCGCCATCGTCGTGCTCATTGGTATCGACGGCTTCCGCCAGATCGTCAACAACTATGGCTACGAGTTTGGCAACAGTATCCTCTTCCAGATCGGTCAGAAGCTCTCGGGGCTGTGTACCACCCTGGGCAAGGGATGTATGGTGGCCCGGTTCGTCAAGGATGAGTTCGTAGTCTTCCTGCCCGGCTACACAGAGGAGCGGGCCCGGGATGTCTTCCAGCAGATGAAAAAGCTGGTCCAGCAGGTGGGCGTGGAGGGCCGCAACATCGACATCGGTATCTCCGCGGGCGCGGTGCAGTTCCCCGCCGATGGCCGGGAGTATAACGCTTTGGTGTCCAAGCAGGAGCATGCATTGGAGTATGTCAAGGAGCATGACCGGGGTGGCTTCTGCCTGTATAACGAGGATATCGAGCATGAGCACAGCCGCCGCATCCAGATCCGCAACGCTTTGGCCCACTCCATCAACAACGACTTTGAGGGCTTTGAGCTCTATTTCCAGCCCATCGTATCCAAAGACAGCCACTGTATGCACGGCTGTGAGACTTTGCTTCGCTGGAAGTATGGCACGGAGCGGGGCATCCGCATGGACGAGACCATCGACGAGCTGGAAAAGAGCGGCTACATCAAGGAAGTGGGCGAGTGGGTCATCGACACCTGCCTCAAGTATATCCGGCAGTGGCAGGATCGTGAGGACACCTTTACCGTCAGCATCAACGTCTCCGCCATCCAGTTCCGGGACGCGGCCTTTGTGAAACGCCTCATCGACAAGGTCCATCAAAACGGCGTGGACCCCCGGCGGCTCATTGTGGAGCTCACCGAGAGCGCCACGGTGGAGAACGTGGAGCAGTTGGCCGGGAGCTTCCAGGAGCTGCGAGACGCGGGCATCCGGGTCTCCCTGGATGACTTTGGCACCGAGAACTCCACGCTGACGCTGCTACGGGACCTGCCGGTGGACGAGGTGAAGATCGACCAGTCCTTCATCCTCCAGTTGGCGCCTCAGCAGCGGGTGGACGCCGCCATCGTGGAGAGCACCATCCAGCTTTGCAACAAGCTGGGCATTTTGGTGGTGGTGGAGGGGCTGGAGACCCGGGAAACCATCGACATGGTGGAGCACTACGACATCACCAGTATGCAGGGCTTCTACTTTGCCCGGCCCATGCCGGTCAATGAATTTGAAAACCACATCTCCAAAAAGTACGAGCTGGTGAACTGAGCCGGCTACTTACAGAAAACCACTTGGCGCACAACATGGAGCCTTTGGTAGCAAGGGCTCCATGTTTTTATGTGCGCGGAAGGGAAGAAGGAAAATGCGAGAAAAGGGAACACGCCGCCGGGCCTTGGCCGCCGCCTTTCCCAACACCATCCCCATCATGGCGGGCTTTTGGTTTTTGGGCCTGGCCCACGGCCTTTTGATGGTCCAAAGCGGCTTCCACTGGCTCTATCCCACCCTCATGGCTCTCATCGTCTTCGGCGGGTCGCTGGAGTATGTGGCCATGGAGTTGCTTCTGGGCGCCTTTGACCCGCTGGCCGCCATCGCCACCGCCTTGCTGGTCCAGGCCAGGCACCTCTTTTACGGCATCGCTATGCTGGATAAGTTCAAGGGCCTTGGCTGGAAGCGGCCCTATCTCATCTTCGGCATGTGCGATGAGAGCTTTTCCATCAACTGTACCGCCCAGGTCCCGGAGGAGGTGGACCGGGGCTGGTTCTACTTCTTCGTCACGCTGCTGGATCAGTGCTACTGGGTAAGCGCCAACCTCACCGGCGCTCTGCTGGGGTCTCTCATCACCTTTGACACCCAGGGGCTGGACTTTGTCATGACCGCCATGTTCGTGGTCATCTTCCTGGAGCAGTGGAAAAAGGAGACCCGGCACACCACCGCCGTCATTGGCCTGGGGGCTTCTTTGCTATGTCTGGCGGTCTTCGGGCCGGACCGCTTCTTGCTGCCTGCCATGGTCTGCATCCTAGTCCTGCTGACCTTTTTGCGCGCGCCCATAGAAAGGGGAGGTGGTCTGGCATGACCATGACGACCACCCAGGCCGCCATTACCATCGCCCTGTTGGCCCTGGGCACCATGACCACGCGGTTTTTGCCCTTTTTGCTCTTCCGGGACAACAGACCTACCCCGGCGTACATCCAATACCTTGGAAAAGCTCTGCCAGCCGCCATTTTCGGTATGCTGGTGGTGTATTGCCTCAAAGGTGTGGACGTGCTCTCGGGCAGCCACGGCCTGCCTGAGCTCATCGCCATCGTGGTCACGGCGGCCTTGCACCTGTGGAAGCGGCAGATGATCCTCTCCATCCTGGGGGGCACGGTGTGCTATATGTTGCTGGTCCAACTGGTTTTTTAAGGGGCGAAGATTGGCAAATTCACCCATTGACAACCCGGCCCATGTCCTTATAATTGGAGAAGCGGCCCTGGCAGGGCCGCAAATCCTTGTATTGAGAGAAGAAGGTATCCAATTATGAGCGGACTGATCTCCCTTGCTGTTGCCCTGCTGGCGGGTCTGATGATGACCCGTCTGATGAAAAGTCTCAACCTGCCCGACGTGACGGCCTATCTGGTGGCCGGTGTGATCCTGGGGCCCTGCCTGCTGGGCCGCCTGGGCGTCCCCGGACTGGGCTTTGGCTCTTTTGAGGAGGTGGCCCTGCTCCAGCCCATCTCCGATGTGGCCCTGGGCTTCATCGCCTTCGCCATCGGCAGCGAGTTTCGTCTGTCCCACCTGCGCTCCACCGGCCACGCGGCGGTGACCATCGGCGTGATCCAGGCTGTGGTGGCCACTGTGCTGGTGGATATCTGCCTGGTGGGGCTCCACTTCGCCCTGGGCGATAAGCTGCCCATCCCCGCCGCCATCACCCTGGGCGCCATCGCCGCCGCTACCGCCCCCGCGGCCACGCTGATGGTGGTCCGGCAGTATAAGGCCAAGGGCCCGCTGACCGACCTTCTGCTGCCGGTGGTAGCTCTGGACGACGCGGTGGGCCTGATGATCTTCGCCATCTCCTTCGGTGCGGCTCAGGCCATGGCTTCCAGCCGCATCGACCTGCTGGCGGTGCTGGCCGCTCCGGCGCTGGAGATCGTGTTTTCCCTGGTGCTGGGCGCGGTGCTGGGCTGGTGCCTGACCTGGGTGGAGAAGGCCTTCCACTCCAACCGCAACCGTGTGGCCCTCATCACCGGCTTCATTATCCTGGGCGTGGCTTTGTCCATGCTCAAGCTCCAGATCGGCACCCTGGAGGTGGGCTTTTCCTCGCTGCTGGTGCTGATGATGCTGGGCACGGTGTTCTGCAACACCTGCGATAGCTCGGAGGACCTGATGAACCGGGCGGACAAGTGGTCCGCGCCGCTGCTGACCCTCTTCTTCGTCCTCTCCGGCGCGGCCCTGGACCTGACGGTGTTCTCCGATGTGGCCATCGTGGGCATCGGTCTTTTGTACATCCTGGCCCGGTCTGTGGGCAAGTACCTGGGCGCGGGCTTCAGCGCCAAGCTGTCCCACCAGGACCACAGCGTGCAGAAGTACCTGGGCATCACCCTGCTGCCCCAGGCGGGCGTGGCTCTGGGCATGTCCGCCCAGGTGGGCGCCTCCGCCGCTATGGGCGGCGCGGGCCCCATGGTCCGCAATATCGTCCTCTTCGGCGTGCTCATTTACGAGTTGGTGGGCCCCAGCCTGACCAAGTGGGCCCTCACCAAGGCCGGGGATATCCAGCCCAAGGCGGCTTGAGATAAAGAATAGAAGAGGAGAGAAACGGCGTGAAAAGGTGTGTATGGATCCTGACCGCACTGTTCATGCTGCTGACCGCTTGCCACGCTTCGCCAACAGGCGAGGATCAGCCGAGGCGGCACAGCTCTCTCTCGTTTATGACCGTCTGGCCCGCCACACTTGGACAATGTTGATCCGGAGTAGTGAGCCGGAGCGGTACACCCTGGTGCTCCCTAAGGCGTTGGATGCTGACGCCGTTCAGACGGAAGGATATCGCTATTATACCTACCGCTACCGGGACCAAGGTGCGGGGCTGACCCTTACCGCCGACTTTTTGCAGATCAGCGGCCCCGAGCCCTGCGAAGGACTAAACGCTCTGCTGCGCCGCGCGGCGGTGGAGGATGTCTTTGCGTTTGACACGCCATACGATGTTCGCGCTTGGCCGAACACCACCTATGAGGTGGAGTGTGAGCTGACCCATAGCGGCCAGCAGTGCCTGTCCATGTGTTTCTACTGCTATTCCAACACGTTTGGTGCTGCCCACCCGAACTGGGACCGCTGGGGAGCCACTGTGGACCTGGAGACCGGCGAGCCTCTGCGGCTAGATCAGATCGTAGATGTAGGGGAGAGCTTCCCGGACTGGGCCCGGGCTCAGGACTGGACGCCGCTGAACCACTGGCTGCCTGACAACAGTTCAGACGAGGAATACGCCGCTCGTCTCATAGAGGAATGGCTGCCTCCCGAGGACACCGTGCGAAACTTCTATCTCACTGATGACGCACTGGTGCTCATTGTGTGGGAGGGCCGATATGACACCCGCCTGAGTGTGCCTTTGGCTGATTTGACGTTAAAGAGAAACCTGTAACAGATGAAAAGGAGGTCCCAGCCATGCCCTGTGAAGTCGACCCCAAGCAGACCACCCGCGCGGCAGCTTTTGAGCTGTGGATGGACGCGCCCAACCCTATGGTGACCTTCTTCAAGACCCTGGACGTAACGCCCCTGGTCAAGGCTAGCCGCAAACGTGGTATGAAGTTCAATATGCTGCTGGACTGGTGCATTGGCAAGGCCGCGGCCGGGGTGGAGGAGTTTTACACCCTGCCCGTGGGCCGCAAGCTCATCCGCTACGAGACCCTGGCCGTCAACACCATCGTCAAGAATAAGACCGGCGAGGTCAGCTCCTGCGACATCCTCTTTGACGAGGACCTGGAGGCATTCAACCGGGATTACCTCCGCTACACCGCCCAGGTGGCCGAAAGCTGCCAGAACCGTGACCTGACCGACAGCATGGTCATTGGCACCTCCGCCATCATCGACACCGAGCTGGACGGGGCGGTGGGCATGAACAGCGGCATCTTCAATAACCCCTTCCTCATCTGGGGCCGCTATAAAAAGCGGTGGGGGCGCTATACCCTGACCCTGTCTGCCCAGTTTCACCACACCCAGATGGACGGCGCCCACGCCGGGCGCTTCCTGGCCCGGCTGCAGGAGACCATCGACACATTCCGATAAGAGGGGAGAGGCCCGGTATGTATGAGCTCGTCCAGCTGTCCCCGCGTGATTACTACATCGAAAGCCCCGCCAAGATCGGCTTGGTGCGGCTGAGTGACACCGACGTTTGCCTTATCGACAGCGGCAACGACAAGGACGCGGGCCGCAAGGTCCGCCAGATACTGGACGCCAACGGCTGGACCCTTCGGGCCATCTACAACACCCACTCCAACGCCGACCACATCGGCGGCAACAAATACCTTCAGGCCCAGACCGGCTGCGCGGTCTACGCCCCCGGCATCGAGTGCGCCTTTACCCGCCATCCGCTGCTGGAGCCGTCCTTCCTCTACGGTGGCTACCCTCCCAAGGACCTGCGGCATAAGTTTTTGCTGGCCCAGGAGAGCGACGCTCAGCCCTTGACGCGGGACGTTCTGCCCCAGGGCTTTGCGCTGGTGGAGCTGCCCGGCCACTTTTTCGATATGGTGGGCTTTTGCACCCCGGACGACACGCTGTTTTTAGCCGACTGCCTCTCCAACCGGGAGACCCTGGACAAGTACCAAATCGGTTTTGTCTACGACGTGGCCGCCTATCTGGATACTCTGGAGCGGGTGAAGACCATGACCGCCAAGGTCTTCGTGCCCGCCCACGCCGCCGCCACCGATTCCATCGCCGACCTGGCCCAGTACAATATCGACAAGGTCCAAGAGATCGCGGAGAAGATTGTGGAGCTGTGCAGGGAGCCGCTGACCTTTGAGCGGCTTTTGCAAAAGCTCTTTGCCCACTACGGCCTCACCATGACCTTTGAGCAGTACGCCCTAGTGGGCAGCACCGTACGCTCGTATTTAGCCTGGCTCAAGGACTCCGGGCGGCTGACGGTGGAGATCACCGACGGCGCGCTGTATTGGCGGGAGGGATAAGAGATGTCCATTGAAAAGGTAAAGGCCTATTTCCAAGAGCAAGGCATGGAGGCCCGGGTGCGGGAGTTTTCCGTGTCCAGCGCCACGGTGGACCTGGCGGCCCAGGCTTTGGGCTGTGAGCCCTGCCGCATCGCCAAGACCCTGTCCTTTTTGCTGGGCGACCAAGCGATCCTAGTAGTCGCCGCCGGCGACGCCCGGGTGGATAACGGCAAGTATAAGGCCCAGTTTGTCGCCAAGGCCAAGATGCTCACCCCCGACCAGGTGGAGTCTATGGTGGGTCACCGGGTAGGCGGCGTGTGCCCCTTCGCCGTCAACGAGGGCGTGGCCGTCTATCTGGACGTATCCCTCCGGCGCTTTGAGACGGTCTTTCCCGCCTGCGGCAGCGCCAGCAGCGCCATTGAGCTCACTATCCCCGAGCTGGAGCGCCACTCGGGCTTCACCGCCTGGGTGGACGTGTGCAAGGACTGGGGAGACTGAACATGGGATTTTTTGAGTGGTTTATGGGTGAGGAACCCGGTCCGATCACCACATGGCTCAACTATGAAAACCCAGGGCAGTTTGGGGAATTTGCCACAGAATTTGCGTTGGGCAATAATAATCTTCCCGGAAAGTATGTTGTCTTAAAAAACATATATGTGCCCACGAAGGGAAAAACCACGGAGATAGATCTGCTTATGCTCCACGAAAAAGGCATCTATGTGTTTGAGAGCAAGAATTACAGTGGTTGGATCTTTGGAGACGCTGAGCAGCTCAAGTGGACGCAATGTCTAGAAAACAAGCAAAAGAACAGCTTTTACAACCCAATCCGTCAGAACAGAACGCATATCAAAGCGCTGGCGGAATTTTTACAAAAGCCTGTTACCGCGTTTACTTCCTACATTGTATTTTCGCGGCGGTGTACCTTGAAGAAGGTCCCTGAGGATACGGCGGAGGTGGTCATCGTCCGTCGGCCTGATATGCTCAAAAAGCTTCGTGCTACGCTTAAAAGTTCGGAAATAGTCTATTCAGAAGCAGAACTCCATGCGATGGAAGACAAGCTGAAGGCGCTTACAAATAAGAGCGAGGAAGAAAAACAGAAGCATATTGATGACCTTCAAACAAAGTGTCCGTTTTGCGGTAGCGCACTGGTGCTGAGAAAAGGGAAATATGGCGAGTTTTGGGGTTGCAGCGCGTACCCTAAGTGTAAGTTCACGCGCAAGCCGGATTCTTGATAACACATAGGAAAGTGGGACTGGGCCCCGTGACCCTCCCACTTGACAAGCGGCCTAAAACGCCTTATAATGGTTTGACGTTACGGGGTGTGGCGAAGTTTGGTATCGCGCTTGGTTCGGGACCAAGAGGCCGCGGGTTCAAGTCCCGCCACTCCGACCAAAAGCAAAGAGGATCGTCAACTTTTGTTGACGATCCTCTTTTTATATATCCTTAAGAAATCTTTATAGTTTTTACGGTTTTTTCTTTATACTTTTCCATTATACTCCTTTTTGTGCTGAATGGCAGTATCACAGCTAAATGCACTATATGAGGAGGAACATCTTATGTGGCAGTTTTTTAGAGAATACCTCAGCGCGCCCAACACGATCGGCGCGATCGCGCCCAGCGGCAGACACTTGGCGGCGTCCATGACGGCCTCTATTGATTTTGATAAAGCGAGCTGCATTGTAGAGTACGGGGCGGGGACGGGCGTATTTACCAAAGAAGTAATAGCAAGAAAAAGGCAGGACACGACTTATATCGTGATCGAACAGAATGATCGTTTCTATGAAATACTGCGCAAACAGTTTGATGGAATGCCGGGCGTGGTGCTGATCCATGGAGACGCCGCAAATGTATGCGACTTCTTAAAAGAGCAGGGGTTTTCGCAAGCGGAGCATATCATTTCCGGCTTGCCGTTTACGTCTCTTCCCCAGCAGGTGTCCCACAGGATATTAACACAGACCCAAAAGGCCATTGGCGCCGAAGGCGTATTTACCACATTTCAGTATACGCTGCTGCGGAAGACCTTTCTTGAACACTATTTCAATATCCACAGGCTCGTGCGGGTCTGGCGAAATCTGCCGCCGGCATATGTACTGGACATGAAATTGAAATGATGCCAAGGGGAGCGGACCTCGGCCAAAGGGGCGGTATGAACCAAATGAGATAAAGGTGTGGGCAACGCGACCACTCGAAAAGCCTTGGAGTTCTAAAGCTCCGGGGTTTTTCCCCTTTTTTGGGCGTGGCCAGATTTCGGCCCCCATGTCTAACACATGTCTAACACCGGGACGAATGAGGATATCAGGGGAGAGCGTATGTTACGCTCTCCCCAGGATGATCAAGATCACTCTTCCCAATTGCTTACATTAAGCCAATCCGATACAGGAAATTTACTATCGCCAATGCACTGGTTGAACGAAATATTGCGATGTGGGTTATATAAAGTATTGTTCTCGCGCCGTTGCTGGGCAAAAAATTCATTTATAGCCTTTGTGGCATTGGCAAAAAAACCTTTCGTGGCTCGTTCTTCTGTGGCATAGCACAGCTCTACCATTTTATGAAAATCATCTTGTGTAAGCTTTGCGTGTAAAAACGGTAGAATGACTTCTATATGTTTCTGGCAAAGTGCGTTTAACTCTTCTTTGAATTGCGGCGCCCTTTGGAGGGCGATGCTGTAGGGTTTGCGATCAGATCTCCCTGCCAAAGATTATCTTCTTCACGCAGCCAAACATTGTATTTGGCTGGACGCGCAATTCCGTGCTTTTTAAGCATAGATAAAGCTTCATCCAATTTCTTTGAGCCACTCTTTGGGAAATAAATGGATCCTACATCGCTACTTGCGTTCAAAATAAAATGCTTAGCATCGGCGGTAAAAATAATTTCGATCGGCTTTCCGCCGAGCTCTTTTGCCAATTTTCCGTTCAAGTTGAAGCAACCGTTTTCGTGGATCGTGACAGAGGTTGCGGTCAATCGATTAGTTGGATTTTGGATAAGTACGGTGAATTGCTCCAAGGGAATACTTTTTCTGTTGTTCATACTACGATCTCCTTTTTGTGTATTTGCACCTGAGTGCAACGCTATTTTACCATTGCGCAAATGGCGATGTATAGTGTGGGTTTCATTGCTGAGTGGTTATTTGTTTGCTTGACCTTCGCAAGAAAGGACTGAAGATGATTGGCACTTTTGTAGAATCTTGCGCCCGGCGGCAAAAGATGGTATACTGTCCCTATACTTAACAAAAGGAGGGACAGCCGATGGAAACCATCAAGCTCAGCAACGGCGTGGAAATGCCTGTCATGGGCTTTGGCACGTACCAGATCACCGACCTGGCCCAGTGCGAGCAGTGCGTGCTGGACGCCGTCGCCGCGGGCTATCGGATGATCGACACCGCCCAGGCCTACTACAACGAGGAGGCCGTGGGGGCCGCCCTGGCCCGGTGCGGCGTGGCCCGGGAGGAGCTTTTCGTGGTCACCAAGGTCCATTTTCGCAACTTTGTCCCCGGCAAGTGCCGCCAGTCGGTGCTGGAATCCATGGAAAAGCTCCGGGTGGACTACCTGGACAGCGTGTTGCTCCACTGGCCCTTCAACGACTATTACACCGCCTGGCGGGAGTTGGAGGGCCTCTACGAGGAGGGCCTGCTACGCTCCATCGGCGTGTCCAACTTCCACGCCGACCGCCTCATCGACCTAATTAACTACAACAAGATCGCGCCCCACATCGACCAGATCGAGGCCCACCTCTTTTGCCAGCAGAAGACCTGCCGGGAGTGGATGGACAAGTACGGCGTGGCCGCCATGGCCTACGCACCCCTGGGCCAGGCCCGGCGGCAGGAGATGTACGAGCTACCCCAGGTGGCCGGTCCAGCCCAAAAATACGGCAAGACCCCGGCCCAGGTCATGCTGCGCTTTCTCATCCAGTCCGGCTTTGCCCCCATTCCCAAGAGCGTCCACACCGAGCGCATTGAGGAGAATGTGAAGGTGTTCGACTTTACCCTGGACGAGGTTGAAATGGAGGCTCTGCGGGCCCTAGACACGGGCGTGGCCATGATCGGCAACCCGGAGAACCCCACCCGGGCCGAGGCCGCCCTTCATTGGAAGTAAGACAAAGAGGGGCGAAGCGAAGTGAGCATAGGAGATATCTTTTATAAGACTCTGATCGATGGCGATTCTTACAACACGCTGTTGAAGGGCCTGGGTGTGACCCTGCAGATCTCCCTGGCCTCCGTTGTGCTGGGCACGCTTCTTGGAATGGCGGTTTGCGCCATGCGAAGAAGCAGACATACGATCGTCCGCAATATTGCCGCGGTGTATATCGCGGTAGTTCGGGGGAGCCCGGTGGTTTTGCTCTTGATGCTGATGTACTATGTGGTGTTTGCCGGCAGCGACGTGCCCGCCGCTATGGTAGCGGTAGCGGCATTCTCCCTTCACATGAGCGCCTATACGGCAGCCTGCTTCTATTCCGCCATCAACGCCACGGACCCCATGCAGGTCGAGGCGGCAAGGACCCTTGGCTTTTCCAAATGGCAGGCCTTTACCCTGATCACGCTGCCGCAGACCGCGAAGATCGCGAAGGGGACCTATCAGTCTACCATCGTGACATTGATCCAATGGACCAGCGTTGTGGGCTATGTGACCATCACGGACCTGACAAGGGTCGTCAACAACATCGGTAGCCGCACGATGCAGCCTCTCTTTATGATCTTGGTAGGGTTGTTACTCTATCTCGGCATGGCCTATCTCTGCTACGGCGTATTTGCTTTTGCGGACAGGCTGTCAGCCTGGAGAAGGAACAGGAGGCTGAGGGCATGAGTATGATCCGGGTAGAAAACCTGTCCAAGTCCTTTGGCAGTCTGCAGGTGCTGCGAAATGTAGACCTGACGGTGGAAAAAGGCGAACGCATCGTGATAATCGGCGGCTCAGGCTGCGGAAAGAGCGTTTTCCTGCGCTGTATGGATCATCTGGAAACCCCGGACGAGGGAAGGGTATTCATCGGAGAGGATGAATTGATCTCCGATCAAGCGGACCTGAACCGCATCCGGCGCAAGGTAGGGATGGTCTATCAGGGATTCCACCTGTTTTCCCATATGAACGTGTTGGACAACATTACATTGGCGCCCATCAAGCTGTTGGGGCTGTCTCGGGAGGAGGCGGAGCGGAAGGCGGAGGCGCTGCTGAAAATGGTGGGGCTGGAGAGCAAGAAATACGCGATGCCGGATGTGCTGTCGGGCGGTCAGAAGCAACGCATCGCCATTGTCCGCTGCCTTGCCATGGAGCCAGAGGTCATGCTGTTTGACGAACCGACCTCGGCCCTTGATCCCACTATGGTGGACGAGGTGCTGGCGACCTTGCGGCTTCTGGCCAAGCAGGGTATGACGATGGTCATCGTCACCCATGAAATGGAGTTTGCGAAGGAGATCGCCACCAGGATCCTCTACATGGATGAACAGGGTATCTACGAAGAGGGCACGCCCCAGGAGATCTTTGACGCGCCGAAGAAAAAGAAGACCCGGGACTTTATCCACAAGATGAAATATTTCTTCTGGCGGATCGAATCCCGGGATTTCGACCTGATGAAGCTCCAGGGCAATATCCACAGCTTTGCCAGCCGGTATGGGCTGGACGAGCGAAGGACCAACCGTCTCCAGCTCTGCACGGAGGAGTTGATCTACGAAATGCTGGACTATGGGCCGCCCAATGACGCTCCGGATATCCAGATACAGATCTCCTTTGACGAGCGTGATAAATGCGCGGTGATCCAGTTTTGCTGCAGGGGAAGTGAATACGATCCCTTTGAAGCGGAATTGGACGACGAGGCCCATTTGGGCGTTACCATCTTGAAAAACACCGCAAAGCGGCTGGAGCATCGCTTTGACGGTGAAAATAACTATTTTGAGATCGAATTATAGGAGGAAGATGAACATGAAAATAATGCGCAGTCTCGCGAGTGCCCTCTTGGCCTTTGCGATGCTCTTCGCGTTGGCGGGGTGCGGCGGACAAAAGGACACAGCGGAAGAAGACATCCAGTGCGGCATCATGAATTGGCAAGAGCCCAACGATCTGGAGATCTTTCCAACGCCCGCTCTGGGCGAATGGAAGCAATATAATAACCTCTCCGCGATGATCCTGGATCTGAATGCCGGAAATGTTGAATATCTGCTTGTGCCCGCCTCCGTGGCCAACTATTTGAAGGCGCAGGACAATTCCCTGACCATCGCGCCTGGTGGCGCCGGCGTCCCCACCGAAATTCGCATGGCCGTTCGCTCGAAGGACGCGGAGCTCTGCCAGCTCTTACAGGATGGGATCCAAACGCTCCGCGACGACGGGACCCTGGATACGCTGATCGATACGTATATCACCAACGTCTCGGTGGACGACGCCGAAGGCGGCTCCCAGCAAGAGGGCGAGAAGACCTACGTGGTCGGCGTCACCGGAGACCTGCCGCCCATGGATTATGTGGCCGCGGATGGGACCCCCGCAGGCTTCAATGTAGCGCTGATGAACGCGATCGCGGATAAGCTGGGCGCTTCCTTTACCTTTGTACAGGTGGAGGCGGACGCCAGACTGTCCGCCCTGAGCAGTGGAAAGATCGATGTGATCTTCTGGTACGGCAACGTGCAGGGGTACACCTCGGAGAGGGAAGACCTGCTGCTCACCGATCACTATTATACAGACACCGTCTACTATGTGACCAAGTCCTTTGATATGGACCGGATCCTGGAGGCCATGGAGAAGTAATAAGCTGCTGAACTTTCTCTTGCCAAGGGGGCGGTGGTCTGTTATAATCAAATTACCCAAAAGGATTTGAAAACAGTCCGCTAAAACTGGGCGAATCGCACATAACTCAAAAGGAGGCTCAACTATGGAACCGAAATTCTTCCCCCTTCTGGACATTGGCGGCGTGCCGCTGCTGGCGGCCAAGGGCCACTTCGCCACCCGCAACAGCCACATCAACTACTTCATCGACGTGACCGCCCAGAAATACAGCCTGAAGGGCTGCCGGGCCGTGGCCCGGGAGCTGGCCAACCGCCTCCAGAACCGGTTCCAGGTGGACTCCATCCTCTGCATGGACGGCACCAGCGCCGTGGGGGCCTGTCTGGCCCGCAAGCTGACCCAGCACGGTGGCCGTTCCCTCAGCGAGGGCGACGACATGTACATCATCAAGGGTGAGCTGGACGGCAAGGGCAACCTGATCTTCCGGGACAACGCCCGGTTCATGCTCGAGGGCAAGAAGGTCCTGATCCTCATGTGCTCGCTGACCACCGGCACCACCGCCCTTCAGGGCAAGCAGAGTGTGGAGTATTACGGCGGCAGCGTGGTGGGCGTGGCCTCTATCTACGCCGCCATCCACGAGCTGGAGGGTCTGCCCGTGGTCTCCATCTTTGACACCAACACCATCAAGGACTACGCTTCTCACGCCCCCTCGGAGTGCCCCATGTGCAAGGCGGGCCAGCCCATCGACGCCGTGGTCAACACCTTCGGCTTCTCGAAAATTTAATAATGCAGCGGGTCAAAAAACTCTGCGTCTGCGCGCTGTGCGCCGCTCTTTGCGCCATTTTGCCCACGGTCTTCCACAGCTTTGGCGACCAGGTGGCGGGCGTAGCTTCACCCATGCACTTCCCCGTGCTGCTGTGCGGTCTGGCCTGCGGCTGGGCCTATGGCGGCGTGTGCGGCCTGGTGGGGCCTATGCTGGCCATGCTGGTGACGGGCCGGCCCGTGCCGCCCCGGCTCATCTACATGACCGCCGAGCTCATCACCTACGGCGTGCTCACCGGGCTTTTTATGCGCTATATCCGCACCGGGAAGACCTATCTGGACCTCTATTTGTCCATGCTGCCCGCCATGCTCATTGGCCGGGTGGTGGGCGGTATTTTTGAGGCCATTTTGCTGGGCAACAGCTTCTTTGGCTTCTTCGTGGGCAGCTACCTGGTCAAGACTGCCCCCGGCGCGGTGGCCCAGCTCATCGTCATCCCCGCCATCTACCTGATGCTCCAGGCCGCGGGGCTACTGCCCAAGCGATATGGCCAGGCGGCGCTGGAGAAAGGCTGAAATCAGTCGTTTTCGACAGCGGGGCAGGGGTAGAATAGGCGAAAACGCGCGGGAGGCCTTTACCAATGAAGAACAAAAAACGAACTGCCCTCACTCTGGTGGGCGTGATCCTGGCGATCGTCCTGGCGGTGGTGGTGTGGCGAATGGACCCCGGCCACTCGCCCCTGGGTCCGGGAGAGAAGACCTGCACCGTGGCCATTCGCTGTGACACGGTGCTGGACAATTTGGACAGCCTGGACCCGGACAAGGCCGAGCTCATCCCGGCCAATGGGGCTCTGCTGGACAAGACCGAGGTGGCCTTTTCCGAAGGGGAGAGCGCCATAGATGTCTTAAAGCGGGTGTGCCAGGACCAGGGCGTCCATCTGGAGCTGTCCACCACGCCGGGCTACGGCTCGATCTATGTAAAGGCGGTGGGCAACCTCTACGAGTTTGACTGCGGCGAGCGCTCGGGCTGGCTCTACCAGGTCAACGGGCAGGTCCTGGAGGTGGCCGCCTCGGAGTATACGCTCCAGGAGGGCGACGCGGTGGAGTTTCTTTACTCCTGCGCCTGGGGCGAGGATCTGGGGTAATGGCAGACTGCCATGCCACCGGCCCCATAGTTGGCCTCCACTTTGCCCTTAGCATAAAACCGCCGGGCGGCCTGCCCGGCGGTCTTTTGTTGGGGATGTATGCTTTAGCGGCCCAGCCAGTCCTCCAGCACGTCGTCCAAGGTGGCGGGAGAGACTTGGCAGCGGGCCAGCAGGTCCAGCAGCGCCGCGGCGTCCCCGGGGGAGACAGTGACGTGGCGGCGGCGGTGGACCTGGCCGGTGGCGCAGTCGGTGACCATCACGCCGTAGCTCTCGCAGAAAAAGCCGTCCACGGCGATGTCCTCCACCAGCAGACCATACCGCCAGGGGTGGCACAGCTTCTTTGGCCGGTCTTCCAGCACCTTCCAATCCAATACGCGCATGATGATTCCTCCTCTGTTTTCTGCCTTGGGAACAAGATAATACATGATTTTCCTGGTTTTGTCAGTCGTTTTTTGACGAGAACACGAAAAAAACCAAAAAATTTTTGGACACATCATCTTAAATGTTTGGAAAGCCCCAGCCAAGGCGGCAAATGGGGGTTGTGCCCAAGGGCCCTTTGTGGTATGATAAATTGTAAAAATTTTGAGCGCGGAAGCGAGGTCAAATATCATGAAGGACCGCTACGAAAGCCCGCTGTCAGGCCGATACGCCAGCGCGGAAATGCAGTACATATTCTCGCCGGACAAGAAGTTCTCCACCTGGCGGCGGCTGTGGGTCGCCTTGGCCCGGGGCGAGATGGAGCTGGGTCTGCCGGTGACGGCGGAGCAGGTAGCCGAGCTGGAGGCCCATGTGGACGCCAGGTTCATCGACTACGACCTGGCTGCCCAAAAGGAGCGTGAGCTCCGCCACGACGTGATGGCCCACATCCACACCTATGGGACCCAGTGCCCCAAGGCCATGCCCATCATCCACCTGGGAGCCACCAGTTGCTACGTGGGTGACAACACCGACGTGATTTTGATGCGCGAGGCTCTGTTGCTGGTGCGCAAAAAGCTGGTGCGGGTCCTGGACAAGCTGGCGAAGTTCGCCGACCAGTATAAGTCCTTGCCCACACTGGGCTTTACCCACTTCCAGTCCGCCCAGATGGTCACCGTGGGCAAGCGGGCCACCCTTTGGATGAACGAACTGCTGATGGACCTGGACGAGGTGGACTACCGCCTGGGCACGCTGAAGCTGCTGGGATCCAAGGGCACCACCGGCACCCAGGCCAGTTTCCTGGAACTCTTTGGCGGCGACCACGCCAAGGTCAAGGCCCTGGAGGAGAAGATCGCCCATGAGATGGGCTTTGAGGGCGTTGTCCCAGTGTCCGGCCAGACCTATTCCCGGAAGATGGACTACAACGTGCTCTCCACCCTCTCGGGCATCGCCCAGTCGGCCAGCAAGTTCGCTACCGATCTGCGGCTGCTGTGCCACCTCAAGGAGGTGGAGGAGCCCTTTGAGAAGCACCAGATCGGCTCCTCGGCCATGCCCTATAAGCGCAATCCCATGCGCTGCGAGCGCATCTGCTCTCTGGCCCGCTATGTGATGAGCGACGTGATGAATGGCGCCATCACCGCCTCCAACCAGTGGTTCGAGCGCACCCTGGACGATTCGGCCAACAAGCGCCTCAGTGTGCCCGAGGGCTTTTTGGCGGTGGACGCCATCCTGAACATCTGGGAGAACGTGGCCAGCGGCCTGGTGGTCCACGAGAAGGTCATTGAAAAGCATGTCATGGAGGAGCTGCCCTTTATGGCCTCGGAGAACATCATGATGGACGCGGTGAAGCGCGGCGGCGACCGTCAGGTCCTCCACGAGCGTATCCGGGTCCTGTCCATTGAGGCGGGCAAGGTGGTCAAGGACGAGGGCAAGGCCAACGACCTCATTGACCGCATTGCCGCCGACCCCATGTTCGGCATGAGCCGGGGCGAGCTGATGGCCCATATGGAGCCCAGCCGCTACATCGGCCGCTGCCCGGAGCAGGTCAGCGAATTTTTGGCAAATTGCGTCCAGCCTGTGTTGGACAAGTACGCCGACGCCCTCTCCGGCGAGGGTGTGGCGTTGACGGTGTAAGGAAAGGGGAGAGGCGCTATGGCAGAGAAAACGATACGCCGCATCGGCGTTTTAACAAGCGGCGGGGACGCGCCGGGCATGAACGCCGTCGTCCGCTCCGTGGCCCGGACCTGCCTGCATTTGGGCATCGAGTGTATCGGCATCCGCCGGGGCTACTACGGCCTGGTGAACGGGGACGTTTTTCCCATGGACTACGATGCCAGCAGCGGCCTGATCCGCCGGGGCGGCACGGTGCTCTACACCGCCCGCAGCAAGGATTTTCAGACCGAGGAGGGCCAGGAGAAGGCCGCCGCCACGTGTAAATTCATGGGTCTGGACGGGGTCATCGCCATCGGTGGCGACGGCACCTTTAAGGGCCTTCAGGCCCTGTCCCACACCGGCGTCAGCGTGGTGGGCATCCCCGGCACCATCGACAACGACATTGCCTGCACCTCCTACACCATCGGCTTCGATACCGCCTGCAACACTGCCATCGAAGCCATCGACCGCCTCCAGGACACCATGCAGTCCCATGAGCGGTGCTCGGTGGTGGAGGTCATGGGCCGCCACGCGGGCTACCTGGCCCTGAACGTGGCTGTGGCCTGCGGCGCGCTGGCGGTGCTGATCCCGGAAAAGCCCGTGGACTTCGAGGCCGACGTGCTGGAGCCTATCCGCCGCTCCCGGCTGGTGGGCCGGACCCACTTTATGATCATCGTGGCTGAGGGCGCGGGCAGCGCCTACGACGTGGCCCAGCACATCCACGAGTCCCTGGGCGTAGACACCCGGGTCACCGTCCTGGGCCATGTCCAGCGGGGCGGCTCGCCTACGGTCCAGGACCGGGTGGTGGCCACCCACATGGGCTACTATGCCGTCAATCTCCTGGCCGAGGGCAAAACCAACCGGGTGGTGGCCTTTGACGGCGAGCGCTATCTGGACTACGACATCGAAGAGGCCCTGGCCATGAAAAAGAGCATCGACGCCGGCACCTACGAGATGATCCAGCGTCTTACCGGCACCGACGCTCTCACCCGTATGGGCAGCGCCAGAAACCGCTGAATACAAGACATTTCAGGCAGCCCGAGCGGACTGCCTGAAATTTTGTTATAAAAACTACTGGAATAGTATTGACAAGACAAAACTACTGTGGTAGTATAACAACGTAAACTATTGCAATAGTTTGACTGGGAGGGAAGTGCCATAATGTCTGTGAAGCTCTTTGACTCGGAACTGAAGGTGATGGACGTGCTCTGGCGACAGGGGGATAAGACCGCCAAGGAGATCTCCGCCATCTTGGGCGACGCCATCGGCTGGAACGTAAACACCACCTATACCGTTATCAAAAAGTGCGTAGCCAAGGGGGCCATTGAGCGCACCGACCCCGGCTTCGTGTGCCACGCCCTCATCGCCAAGGAGGAGGTCCAGCGCGCGGAGGCCGACGAGCTCATCGGCAAGCTCTTTGACGGCTCAGCGGACAAGCTCTTTGCCGCACTGCTGGGGAGCCGAAGGCTGACGGCGGAGGAGATCGCCCGCCTGAAGCGTCTGGTGGACGACCTGGATGGGGGGATGCTATGAGCCTTATGGACATGAGCCTGGCCGGGGGCGTTTTGATCCTGGCTGTTACGGCCCTTCGGGCGGTGAGCATCCACCGTTTGCCCAAGGGAGCTTTTTTGTGCCTTTGGACGGTGGCCCTAGGGCGGCTGTTGATCCCCTACGCGCTGCCCTCGGCTCTCAGCGTCTATACTCTTCTAGAACGGCTGGCCCCGGTGGCGGAGCCGGTCGGGACCGCTGTGGTCCCGAGCCTTGCGCTGCCGGTGGTCCCCGCGCCCTATGTGCCGGGAACTGTGGTGGTGACCGCGCCCAAGGCCGCGCCCGCCTTCTCCATTGACTGGCCCACCGTGATCTGGTTGGCGGTGGCAGTGGCCTTCGCCGTCTTCTTCGCCGTCAGCCACCGCCGCTGCCGCCGGGAATTTTATACGGCGCTGCCTGTGAACAATGACATGGCGGAGGCTTTTTACGCGACCCAGCCCTTGCGCCGCAAGGTCCGGCTCCGGGTCTCGGACCGGATCACCGCGCCCTTGACCTATGGAGTGGCGCGGCCTGTGATCCTCCTGCCCAAGGGATTCGATTGGACGGACCAGGAGGGCCTTGCCTGCGCGCTGTGTCACGAGCTCTGCCATATCCGCCGCTTTGACGCCGTCACCAAGCTGGTGCTGGCGGCGGCGCTGTGCCTGCACTGGTTCAACCCGGCGGTTTGGGTGATGTACGTGCTGGCCAACCGGGACCTGGAGCTGAGCTGCGACGAGGCCGTGGTGCGCCAACTGGGCCCGGACCGCCGCCGGGTCTACGCCGACGCGCTCATCCGCATGGAGGAGCGCCGTGGCGGCGTGGCCCCGCTCTACAATCATTTCAGCAAAAACGCCATGGAAGAAAGGATCGTTGCCATTATGAAACTGCGAAAGACCTCGCTGGCGGCGCTCATTATGGCCGTCACGCTCATCATCGGCGTCACCGTGGCCTTTGCCACCACCGCCAAAAGCCCCGACCCCGCCCAGGGAACGGTGGTCGACCAGATCATCGACAGCCTGGACTACCAAAGCGATCGCATCACCTTTACGCTACCCAAGTCCCTGGACAAGCCCGAGGAGCTGACCATCCATGTGGCCGGGCGTGCCCAGTACGAGGACGGCTTCAGCCAAAGCCTCCACTTCCTGGAGGGGGAGACCTGGCAGGCGGGGAAGATGTACACCATCCCTTACGACCCAAGCTATACAGACCTTTTCCTGGATGTAAGCTACCAACTGAACCAGCGCAACGTGGACCTGCTGGCCGCCGGGAAATACGGCCCGGATAACCCCCTCAAGTCCACCACCGAGGTCCAGCACATTACCTCCTATGTGGATCCCTACGACGGCAAGACCTATTTCAGCACTGACAACGGCCAGACCTGGCAGGAGGGCGATCCCTTTGCGGCCCTGGGACATGGCCTTGACGATGTGGAATGGTGGACCGCCGAGGAGTACGAGGCCTGGATGACCCAGCAGAAGAAGGAGCTCCAGGCCATGCTGGGCGAGCGGAGCTGGAACCCCACCGAGGGGTGGTACACCTGGGACCAGGACCGCATCGACAAAGCCATGGAAGGCAACGAGCGGCTTTTGGAGGAGATCCGTGACGGCAAGCTGGTCTCCAAGCCCACCGCCGACGGCGACACCATGATCCAGTTCAGCTACGACCCCCGGGCCATTGGCTCGACCACTAGAGTTGACCCCATGACCGGCCAGACCGTGACGCACAACGGCGTTGACATCGCCGCTCCCGCGGGCACCTCGGTCTACGCCGCCCATGACGGCAAGGTGACCACCGCTGAGTTTCAGGACAAGTACGGCAATCATGTTGTCATTGACCGGGGCGACGGCATGAAGTCCCTCTACGCCCACCTGTCCAAGATGACGGTGTCGGTGGGCGACAGGGTAGAGGCGGGCCAGGTCATCGGCGCGGTGGGTTCCACCGGCCAGTCCACCGGTTCCCACCTCCACTTCGCCCTCTATCAAGACGGCGTGCTCCAGACCGCCTATGCGCTGCCACGGTTACTTGAGACGCAAGATGCCGTGGGCTTGAGCCAGCCCGCCCCGGACTATACCGAGCGCAGTCAGGCAGAGCTGCTGGCCGAGTACGGCCCCTACGGCATCTCCTTTGATTCGGCAGGCAATATGCTCTGCGAGGGCGTGGTCATCGGGCTGTTTGTAGACGGCGTGGAGCTGGAGGACGGCGGCTGGGCCCTGCGCTACGTCTATCAAAGCGATGTAGGCGCGCAAAGCTTGATCTCCGTCCGAGACCGCAAGGACAATGGCGACGGCAGCTATGACCCCTTTGGTCCCCTCACCGGCATCCGGGCCATGACCGACGAAGAGTTGGCGGAGCTGGGCCAGGTCGGCGCCAAGACCGTCCCCAGCCTGGAGGCGGTCGCCGTGATGGCGAAGGACGCCACCGCGGAGGACAACAGCGTGGACTTCCGGGACGCCTTCAACGAGAAATTCAAGCCCTACGGCGTGTCCTTCGTCCCCAGCGGTACCTTTGGTAACATTGATTGGAATGGCCAGCGGGTGAGCGTCTTTGAGGATGCTGCCCCTGACGGCAGCTACCAGACCCTTCGCTCCATCGACGGCGGCGAGGTCAGCCTGCGGGCGGTCTATGACGCCCAGGGCAAACTCACCGGCGTGGCACAGAGCTAACATCGACCCAGTTTGAAGCCCCCATCCTAAACGGATGGGGGCTCTTCTTGCCCGCTCAGAAGCTCCGAGATCACCGGGGCGGCGGTCTGGGCGAAGGTCCTGGCGGCGGTGAGGGCTTCGTCCAGGCTGTTGCCGTGGCCACCCACCTCGACGAGCAGGCTGCCCACGGACAGGTTTTGATTGTAATGGGACTTTCTGAGCGCAATGGGCCGGGCCAGGGTAGGGGCCTTGTCGTTGAGGGCCCGCTCCAGGGTCATAGCGAAGGTGAGATTCTGCCGCCAGTTGGGGTGGTCGCCGCCGTTTTCCCCGGTGCCCACCACCAGCATGACCTGAGCGCAGCCAGGCAGGGTCTCGCTGTCGGCCACCACCTTGTAGACCGTGCCCTCGCTACCCACCAGAGCGTCCCGGTGAACGTCCAACACCACCGCGATGGAGGGATAGGCCGCCAGGTACTCCTCCACCGTGGCCTTGGAGCGGGTATAGGCGCCGTTGTAGCTGGGGTAGTCGTGGAGGGTGCGGTCGTGGAGGACGTTCAGCCCAGCCTGGGCAAAGGCGGCGGCCATCTCGTCCCCCACCCGGACCACGTTGTGGGCGTCGTCCAGGGTGCGGTATGGGTCGCTTTCGGTGTAAAGGTCTTGGCCAGACTGTGTATAGCTCTCGGTGGCGTGGGTGTGGACGATGAGGATCTGGGGTCCCTTGCCCTGGCCGGAGAGGGTCACCGGCTCCTGGGCCAGGACCTCCAGGTCCACGGCCTGACTGGTGCGGTTATAGAGGAAAACCCCACCGGCAGAAGGGTAGCCGCCGTCGGCGGTCGGCAAAATGGTCTGGGCCACCACGTTCTGGTCCTGGCTCTGGCTCTGCTGGATGGGGGCCTCGTCCTCCAGGGAAACGGGCCCTGTGGGGACAGGAGAGGGGACGGTTTCCGGCGGGTCGATGGGCGCGGTTTCGGATGTTTTGCCTGTAAAGGTAAGTACCTTGCCACGACGTAAATAGGGCGACTGCCCCACCAGCAGCCGCTCCCAAAAGGCGGGAAGGCCTGCGGAGGCCTTCTCGGCGGCCAGGTCCGCCGCCGCCCCCGGCCCCGAGGCCCCCATCAGACACCAAATGCCTGCCAATGCCAGAAAAAGCGCCCCGGACCGCCGGGACAGCTTGGCCCATTTCACCGTCCGCCACCTCCTTCTCGCCAGCAGTCTATGACGGCGGCTGGCTGGGTAGAACACAAAGCATGGAGGTTGGCCAAAATTCAGATTGCAATTCCCGGCAGGATTTGGTATAATGTTTTAATTAAAGTATACCATGCTGGGAGGTGTGCCCCCTTGTATCTGAAAGCATTGGAGATCCAGGGCTTCAAGTCCTTTCCGGAAAAGACGGTCCTGACCTTTGGTGAGGACATCACCGCTATCGTGGGCCCCAACGGCTCAGGCAAGTCCAACATCTCCGACGCCATCCGCTGGGTCATGGGCGAGCAGTCCACCAAGGCCCTGCGAGGCACCAAGATGGAGGACGTGATCTTCGACGGCACGGCCAAGCGCAAGGGCATGGGCTTTGCCGAGGTCTCGCTGGTGCTGGACAACACCAGCCACATCTTCGACCTGGAGGAGACCGAGGTCATGGTGACCCGGCGGTACTACCGCTCCGGCGAGAGCGAATACTTCATCAACCGCCGCGCTGCCCGGCTCCGGGACATCAACGAGCTGTTCATGGACACCGGCCTGGGCCGGGAGGGCTATTCCAACATCGGCCAGGGCAAGATCGACGAGATCCTGTCCGTCAAGTCCGCCGACCGCCGGGAGGTCTTTGAGGAGGCCGCGGGTATTTCCCGTTTTCGCCACCGCAAGGAGGAGGCCGAGCGCAAGCTGGCCCGGACCGAGGAAAACCTGGTGCGCATCAAGGACAAGATCGACGAGCTGGAGCTTCAGGTGGAGCCCCTGCAAAAGCAGTCGGAAAAGGCCAAAAAGTTCCTCATCTTACGCGACGAGCTTCGGGGACTTGAAATTTCTGTCTGGTTGGAGCAGTTGGAGAAGATCCGGGTCAACGGCATCAAGGTCCTGAACGACTTTGACGCCGCCGTCCGGGACAAGGAGGCGGCCCAGGCGGAGCTCCAGAAGCTCTACGAGGCCGCCGAGGGCTTTGCCGCCGCCATCCGGGACAAGGACATGGAGACCGACCAGGTCCGTTTTGAGCTCTCCCGCCAGGAGACCGATGTCAGCGAGTTGGAGAGCTCGGTGGCCGTCATCAAAAACCAGATCAAAAACAACATTGAAAACACCCAGCGTATCCAGCAGGAGCTCTCCCAGCAGGAGGGCCGGGCGGGGTCTATCAACGCCCAGATCGCCGAGGGCCAGGCCAAGATCGAGACCATCGTCAGGGACATGGAGGCCCTGCGCCAGACGCTGGACCAGCGGGCCCAGGAGGCCGAGGAGGCAGGCCGCACCGCCGGCACGCTGGCCGACGAGCTGGAGACCCTGCGCCGCAAGCAGGCTATGGAGACTGCCTCGGCCGCCGAGGCCCGGGCGCTGCTGTCCGCCCTCACCGCCGCCGCCCAGGAGCTTTTTGACCGGGAAGAGGCCGTGGGCAAGGAGCTCATCGCCCAAAAGGAGCGCCTGGAGCAGCTTGGCGCCGACCGAAACGCGGTTCAGGAGGAGCTGACAAAGGCCCAGGAGGACAAGGACTCCCTGGGCAATATCATCTCGGGCTACACCCTGCGCCTTGAGAGCCGGGAGAAGAAGGCCCGGGACGCGGAGGAGACCCACCGGGGCCTGCAGATGGACCAAAACAACCTGCAGTCGCGCATCCGGATGCTCTCGGAGATGGAAAAGCTCTACGAGGGCTACTCCAAATCTGTCAAGCTGGTGATGGGCGAGGCCGAGCGCGGCAGCCTCCACGGCATCCACGGCCCGGTGGCGGGACTTTTGAAGGTCCCCGATGAATACGCCGTGGCCATCGAGATCGCCCTGGGTAGTGCTATGCAGAACCTGGTGGTGGACACCGAGGACAACGCCAAGAAGGCCATCGGCTACCTCAAGTGCCGGGACGGCGGACGCTGTACCTTCCTGCCGCTGAACGCCATCCGGGGCCGCAACTTCCAAGATGAGGCCGTGGTGGACGAACCCGGCTTCATCGGCCTGGGCGACGAGCTCATCACCTTCGATAAGAAATATGAGACCGTGTTCTCCAGCCTTCTGGGCGGCATTGTCATCGCCAAGGACCTGGATAAGGCGGTGGACATTGCCAAAAAGTACGGCTACCGCTTCAAGATCGTTACCCTGGACGGCCAGGTGGTGAACCCCGGCGGCTCCATGACCGGCGGCTCTGTGTCCCGCAGCGCGGGCATTTTGAGCCGGGCCAACGAGCTCCAGCGCTTGGGCGAGCAGATGACCGCCCTGGAGGAGAAGCTCCGCCAGAGCGCCAAGGTCCTGGAGGAGGCCGTCCGGGAGCGCACCGCCGCGGCCTACGAGTTAGAGGCCGCCCAGGGTCAGGAGCGCGAGCATGAAAACGCCATCTTGCAGCTCACCGAGCGGCTGGAGGCCGCCCAGTGGGTCCTCTCTGAGGCCCAGCAGCACCAGACCGAGCTCCAGGAAGAGCTGGACCAGATCCAGTCCCGGGCCGCGCAGACCCAGACCGACACCCAGCAGGCCAAGGACCGCATCGAGGCGCTGGAGGGCTCCGCCGCCGCCATCGAGGCCCAGGCCGAGAGCAAGGCTCAGGGCCAGACCAAGCTCCAGCAGGCCCTGGCCGACCTCAGCCGCCAGATGGCCGACGGCAACGCCCAGTTGGCGGCTCTGGAGGGCGAAAAGGCCGCCTCAGAGACCGCGCTGACCCAGTTGGAGGCCCTCCACCGGGACATCGCCGGCGACCGGGCCCAGCGGCTGCAGATGATCGCCGATTTCGAAGAACAAAACAAGGCCCACCAGCAGGAGATCGCCGAAAAGGAACAGCGGCTCCAAGACATCCGGGACGGCAGCCGGGAGAAGAACGAGCTCATCCGCCGCCTGGCCCAGGAGAAATTGGAGTTGGAGGGCCAGCGCAACCAGGCCGACCGGGAGAGCCGGGACAAGGCCAGCCAGCTCCAGAGCATGGAGCGGGAGGTCTCCATCCTGGAGCAGAAAAAGCTCTCCGCCGCCATGGAGGAAAAGCAGATATTGGACAAGCTCTGGGATAGTTACGAGCTCTCCCACGAGGCCGCCAAGGCCCAGCAGCAGCCCATCGAGGATATGCGCGCCGCCCAAAAGCGCATCGGCGAGCTCAAGCGTTCCATCTCGGCCCTGGGCAACATCAACCTGGACTCCATCGAGGAATACCAGCGGGTCAACGAGCGCTATACCTATTTCACTGAGCAGCGTGACGACGTGACCCGTTCCAAAAAGGAGCTGGAGGACATCATCGCCCAGATCACCGGCGAGATGGAGACCATCTTTGCCACCCAGTTCAAGCTCATTGCCGAGACCTTCTCGGCCACCTTCCTGGAGCTCTTTGGCGGCGGCAAGGCCACCTTGGAACTGGAGGACCCGGACGATATCCTGAACTGCGGCATCGACATCAAGGCCCAGCCTCCGGGCAAGGCCCTGAAGACCATCACGCTGCTCTCCGGCGGTGAGCGGGCCTTCGTGGCCATCGCCCTCTACTTCGCCATCCTCAAGGTCCGGCCCACGCCGTTTTGCGTCATGGACGAGATCGAGGCCGCTCTGGACGATTCCAATGTGGTCCGCTACGCCAACTATATGCGCCAGATGTCAGACAAGACCCAGTTCATTGTCATCACCCACCGCCGTGGCACCATGGAGGAGGCCGACGTGCTCTACGGCGTCACCATGCAGGAAAAGGGCGTCAGCCGGGTGCTGACCATCAATCTCAACGACGTGGAAAAAGAACTCCATCTGGAGAATTTTGTGCAGTAAACACCGCAAAGGAGCAAGACTGTGGGATTTTTTGAGAAAATCAAAGCGGGGCTGTCCCGCACCAAGGAAAACATCGGCCACTCCCTGGACAACCTCTTTGCCGGGGAACTCACCGACGATTTTTACGACGAGCTGGAGGAGACCCTCATCCTCTCTGACATGGGGGTGGAGACCACCCTGGAGGTGGTGGAGGCCCTGCGGACCCAGGCCAAGGAGCAGAAGATCAAGGACGCTCAAGGCGCCCGCGAGCTTTTACGCGATATCATCGCCCAGATGCTTCAGGTAGGGGACCAGGACCTGGACCTGGCCCAGAAGCCCGGCATTGTCCTCTTCATTGGCGTAAACGGCGTGGGCAAGACCACCACCATCGGCAAGCTGGCCGCCAGCCTGAAGGGCCAGGGGAATAAGGTCCTGCTGGCCGCCGCGGACACCTTCCGGGCCGCCGCCGCCGACCAACTCACCATCTGGAGTGAGCGCTCCGGGGTGGACATCGTCAAGCAGCACGAGGGGGCCGACCCCGCCTCGGTGGTCTTCGACGCCCTGGCCGCCGCCAAGGCCCGGAGCTGTGACGCGGTGCTCATCGACACCGCCGGGCGGCTCCACAACAAGCAAAATCTCATGAACGAACTCAATAAGATCAGCCGTGTCATTGACCGGGAGTGCCCCAACTCCAGCCGTGAGACCCTGCTGGTGCTGGACGCCACCACCGGGCAAAACGGCCTCATCCAGGCCAAGCAGTTCAAGGAGACCGCCGGCATTACCGGCATCGTTTTGACCAAGCTGGACGGCACCGCCAAGGGCGGCATCGTCCTGGCCATCGCCCACGAACTGCAGATCCCGGTGAAGTATATCGGCGTGGGCGAGGGCGTGGACGACCTGATGCCCTTTGACCCCGTGGCCTTCGCCCAGGCGTTGATCTAGAGCCATGCCAAGAGAGTTTGTGGGTATGCTCCTTGGTGGGATAATTCCCATGATCGCAGGATGTTGCTATCTGTTTGTAGGCATTTATAGCAGACGGAAGGCAGAACATATTGCGAAACGTCCATATGCCGGCCGTCCCAGGTTTCTTGACCGTGTTCTCGAGGGACGTCATCAAACCTGGAATACCGGTCGTCGGCGGACAAGTGAGGAGATCAAGCGATTGGGCACGTACCGGATCGTAATAGGCGTTTTATTTCTCGTTGTATCGCTGGTATATATTTGTCAGATGTGGAAGGTGTTGGCATGATGAAAAGGATCGATGGACGAAAAGACGACCAGCTCCGGGATGTGGATATCGCCACCGGCTATCTGAAATTCGCCGAGGGCAGCGTGCTCATTACCTGCGGCAATACCCGCGTCCTCTGCGCGGCCTCGGTGGAGGAGCGCACCCCGCCCCATGTGGCCGAGGGGGAGGGCTGGGTCACCGCCGAGTATTCCATGCTGCCCCGGGCCAACCGGGAGCGGTCTAAGCGGGACGTGGCCAAGCTCAAGCTGTCTCCCCGCAGCGCGGAGATCCAGCGGCTCATTGGTCGGTCCCTCCGGGCCTGTGTGGACATGAAAAAGCTGGGTGAGCGCACCATCACCATCGACTGCGACGTGATCCAGGGCGATGGCGGCACCCGCACCGCCAGTATCACCGGCGGTTACGTGGCGTTAGCCTTGGCCTGCAAAAAGCTGATGGCCGACGGGCTGTTGGAGCAAGACCCGCTCATCGGCCAGGTGGCCGCCGTGTCGGCGGGCATCGTGGACGACCAGCCTATGCTGGACCTCTGCTACGAGGAGGACAGCGCCGCCCAGGTAGATTTCAACTGCGTCATGACCGCCGACGGCCGGCTGGTGGAAATCCAGGGCACTGGGGAGGGGAGAGCCTATACCCCTCAGGAGTTGCAGACGCTGCTGGCGCTGTGCCAAAAGGGCATTCAAGAGTTGCAAGGCTTGCAGCGCAAAGCGTTGAACGGATAAGGAGGCTACACAGAGATGAAATTCGTTTTGGCCAGTAAAAATGACCACAAGCTGGTGGAAATGCGCCGCATTTTGGGCGACCTGGGCGTGGAGGTAGTGCTGGAATCCGACGTGGGCGTGGACATCGACGTGGAGGAGACCGGCGAGACCTTTGAGGAAAATTCCCTTTTGAAGGCCAAGGCCGTCATGGAGGCCACGGGCCTGCCCGCCATTGCCGACGACTCCGGACTGTGCGTGGACGCCCTGAACGGCGCGCCGGGAGTGTACTCCGCCCGCTACGGCGGCGAAGGATTGCTGGACAGGAGACGCTATGAGCTGGTACTGGAGGCATTGAAGGGTCAGCTTTCCAGGGCCGCTAAATTCGTCTCGGTGGTCACCGCCTGTTTCCCCGGCGGCGACGTGCTGGTAGCCCGGGGAGAGTGTCCCGGCACCATCGCCTACGCACCCCAGGGAGAGAACGGTTTTGGCTACGACCCCATCTTTTTCGTGCCCAGTCTGCGCAAGACCTTTGCCCAGATGACCCCCGAGGAGAAAAACAGCGTTTCCCACCGGGGTGTGGCCTTGGAGAAATTTAAGACGGAATTGGAGGGGTATCTGCGTGGACTTGACCAGTAAGCAACGCGCCCAGCTCCGGGGCCTGGCCAACGGCATCGACACCATCCTCCACATCGGCAAGGATGGTATTGGCGAAAATCTCATTGCCCAGGCCAATGACGCCCTGGAGGCCCGGGAGCTCATTAAGGGCAGGGTGCTGGAAAACTCCATGATGACCGCCCGGGAGGCCGCCGAGGAGCTGGCTGTGGCCGTCCGGGCCGAGGTGGTCCAGGTCATTGGAACAAAATTCGTCCTCTATCGTCCAAGCCATAATAAGGAAAAGAAGGATAAGATCGTCCTAGTAAAGCCCGCCAAGCGTTCGTGATCTCTCTCAAGGGGGAATGCTATGAACATCGGCATTTACGGCGGCACCTTTGACCCGCCTCACCTGGGCCATATGCGCGCGGCCCAGGCGGCCATGGAGCTGCTGGAGCTGGACAAGCTCATCTTTGTCCCCGCCAAGCAGCCGCCCCATAAGGCCCTCAGCGGCGACAGTGCAGCGCCTGAGCAGCGCCTTGCCATGACCCGCTTGATGGCGGACGCGCTGCTTTCGCCGGAGAAGGTCTCGGTGGACGAGCTGGAGCTGAAGCGTGAGGGAAAGAGCTATACCTCGGATACCCTGCGCCAAATGCGCAAATGCTACCCAGAGGACCAGCTATGGCTTTTGGTGGGTACGGATATGTTCCTCACCCTCCAGGACTGGCATGAGAGCCAGGTGGTCCTGTCCCTGGCGGGCATTGCCGCCTTTGCTCGGACCAAGGCGGACAGTCCCGCGGTCCTTTCGCGGCAAAAAAAGCTGCTGGAGGAGAGATTTGGCGCTCAGGTGCGGCTTTTGGAGCTGCCCCAGGTCTACGATGTTTCCTCCACCCAGATCCGGGAAGGAGCGGACAGCGCCCATCTGCCTGTGTCTGTTTGGGGCTATATCCTCCGAAACGGCCTCTACGGCGCGGGCCGGGACCTGGCCCGGCTGAGTGACGACGACCTACGAGCCTGCTCGCTCTCCATGGTATACGCCAAGCGTCACGCCCACATCCTGGGTGTAGAGCAAGAGGCGGTGAAGCTGGCAAAGCGCTGGGGCGGCGACGAGACCGCCGCCCGGCGGGCCGCCATCCTCCACGATTGCACCAAATACTGGTCCACCCAGCGCCATCTGGCCTACTGCGAGGAGTATAAGTTGCCCCTTGACCCGTTGGAGCTGAAGTCGGAAAAACTGCTCCACGCCAAGACGGGAGCGCTGGTGGCCCGGCATATCTTCGGTCAGAGCGACGAAGTCTTTGACGCGATCTACTGCCACACCACTGGCAAAAAAGACATGACGCTGCTGGACAAGATCATCTATATCGCCGACTACATGGAGCCCAACCGGGATTTCCCCGGCGTGGAACGGCTGAGAGAACTGGCCTACACAGACCTGGACGCCGCGGTGGCGCTGGGCTGTGAGATGTCCATTCGAGAGATGGAAGAGAAGGGGAGAGAGGTCCACCCAAACACCAGCATGGCGCTGGCCTCACTGCGACACTGAAAGGAATGGGAACATGAAGAAAGATAGACGGGGCGGAGCCCATTTGGAGAAAAATCTCTCCCCCAAGAGCTCTCCCGACCAAGAAAATACCCCCGTGGCCCAGCCCGGCCCCGGAGCCGCCGAGGCCGAGCCCATCCTGGGCCTGAGCCGCAAGCGCAAGATCATCCTCATCGTCGCCGTGGTGCTGGCGGCGCTGGTCATCCTGGCCGCCTTGGCCATGATGGTCTGGGACGACCTTTACAAGGACGGCGGCCTGCTGGGCGGCCTGCCCTCCGTTCCCAGCTATAGCGACGTGACCGACCCCACCATCGACACGCCCATCCGCTCCGAGGCCGACGCCAAGCGCAAGGAGGAGTTTTACACCTTCTTGGTGGTGGGCCGGGATACCGGCGGCGGCGGAAACACCGACACCATTATGCTCTGCTCCTATGATATCCCCAACCAAAAGCTTACCGTCATGAGCATCCCCCGGGATACTATCGTGGACGCCCGGCACCCGGACAAGAACAAGCAGATCAACGGCGTGTGGAACCTGGGGCTCCATTACGCGGAAAAGGGCAGCAAAAAAGAGGGCGTGGACTATCTGAAGGAAGCCGTGGGCGATATGACCGGCATCTACCCCGACTTCCATGTGGTGGTCAACTGGGAGGCCTTTGGCCGGCTGGTGGACGCCATTGGCGGCGTGGACTTTGAGGTCCCCTTTGACATGAAGTATAAGGACCCAACCCAAAACCTGGTCATCGATCAGCCCGGCGGCTTCCGGCATTTGAGTGGCGACGACGCCATGCAGGTGGTCCGCTGGCGGCACAACAACAGCTTTTCCGTCCAGTACGCCGACGCCGACCTGGGCCGCATCCGTACCCAGCAGGCTTTGATGAAGGAGATCATCAAAAAGTGCCTGCGCATTGAAAACATCACCAAGATCAACGAGTTTGCCGAGATCTTCACCGAGGAGGTGGAGACCGACCTGACCGTGGGCAATCTGCTGGCCTTTGCCCAGCGGGCCATTTTCGGCGGGCTGGATATGGACAACGTGGTCTTCCTCACCATGCCCAACCGGGCCGCCAACAACGGCAGGGTCCAGGCCAACCCCGAGGAGTTGCTGGGGGTCCTCAACGAGAGCTTCAACCCCTATCTGAAGGACCTGGACATGAGCGAGCTGCGTATCCTGCAGCGTGGCTCCAACGGCTACTACGTCTACCAGGGTACGGGCACCGGCACCGCGCCCACCTATTCCACCGACATCAAGCCCGCCCAGGCGACCACCACAAAGCCCTCTCCCTCGCCCAGCGCGGAGCCCTCGGAGGAGCCCGCCCAGGACCCCGACCAGAGCCCGGAGCCCTCGGCAAAGCCCAGCGCCAGCCCCGCGGCCTCTGACGCCCCGGAGCCCTCGTCCGCGCCCGAGGTGGAGCCCAGCCAGACCCCCGAGCCTACGCCTACTCCCGAGGCACTGCCCAGCCGGGACCCGGCGGACATGGGCATTCCCATGGACTGAACACACAATAGATAAGGAGACTCGCTTATGACCCCCAAGGAATTGGCCCTGGCGGTAGCCAAGGCGCTGGACAGCAAAAAAGCCGGTGACCTCACCGTGCTGGAGACCACCGACGTGACCACCCTGACGGACTATTTCGTTATCTGCACCGCCACCTCCTCCACCCAGGTCAAGGCCCTGTCCGACCTGTGCGAGAAGACCATGAAGGACCTGGGCGAGGAGCCCCACCACATCGAGGGCCACCGTGGCGGCGTGTGGGTGCTTCTGGACTACGTCAGCGTGGTCATCCATATCTTCATGCCCGAGGCCCGGGAGTTCTATGACCTGGAGCGCCTTTGGGCCGACGCGGTAGAGGTGGACCTCTCCGACATCGTCACGCCTTAGTGACCACAGCGAAGCCGCGGGGAGATAACGCTCTTGCAATCTCCCGGCGGTTTCGCTATAATACATAGGAATGTGTGCGGGCGGGCCCGCGAACACCGAATGAGGAAGTGTTGAGAAGATGAAGTACGATCCCAGCGCCATTGAGAGCAAGTGGCAGAAGAAATGGCTGGAGGAAAAGGTCTTTGCTGCCCAGACCGGCAGTGACAAGAAGAAGTTCTACGCCCTGGTGGAGTTCCCCTATCCCTCGGGCCAGGGCCTGCACGTAGGCCACGCCCGGCCCTATACCGCCATGGACGTGGTGGCTAGGAAGAAGCGCATGGAGGGCCTGAACGTCCTGTTCCCCATGGGCTACGACGCCTTTGGCCTGCCTACGGAGAACTACGCCATCAAAAACCACATCCATCCCGCCAAGGTTACCCACGACAACATCGCCAACTTCACAAACCAGCTCCAGATGCTGGGCTATTCCTTTGACTGGGACCGGGTCATCAACACCACCGACCCCGACTACTACAAGTGGACCCAGTGGATCTTTCTCCAGCTCTACAAAAAGGGCCTGGCCTACAAGGCCACCATGCCTGTGAACTGGTGCACCTCCTGCAAGTGCGTGCTGGCCAACGAGGAGGTGGTGGACGGCGTGTGCGAGCGCTGCGGCGCGCCCGTCATCCGCAAGGAGAAGAGCCAGTGGATGCTCAAGATCACCGAGTACGCCCAGCGGCTCATCGACGACCTGGACGACCTGGACTTCATCGACCGGGTCAAGACCCAGCAGAAGAACTGGATCGGCCGCAGCGAGGGCGCGGAGATCGACTTCACCGCCACCAACGGCGATACCTTGACCGTCTACACCACCCGGTGCGACACCCTCTTCGGCGTGACCTACATGGTCATGTCCCCGGAGCACAGCTACCTGAAAAAGTGGAAGGACCAGATCCAAAACTGGGCCGAGGTGGAGGCCTACCAGGCCGAGGCTGCCCGGAAGTCCGACTTTGAGCGCAGCGAGCTCAACAAGGACAAGACCGGCGTGCGCCTTCAGGGCATTGAGGCGGTGAACCCGGCCACGGGCAAGCAGGTGCCCATCTTCGTCTCCGACTACGTCCTCATGGGCTATGGCACGGGCATCGTCATGGGCGTGCCCGGCCACGACCAGCGGGACTGGGACTTCGCCACCAAGTTCGGCCTGCCCATCGTGGAGGTGGTCAAGGGCGGCGATGTGACGAAAGAGGCCTTTATACTCAAGGACGACACCGGCATCATGGTCAACTCTGGCTTCCTGGACGGCATGACCGTCAAGCAGGCCATCCCCGCCATGAAAAAGCACGTGGAGGAGGCGGGCTACGGTCACCCCAAGGTGAACTTCAAGCTCCGGGACTGGGTCTTCTCCCGCCAGCGCTACTGGGGCGAGCCCATCCCCATGGTCTACTGCGACAAGTGCGGTTGGGTGCCTCTGGACGAATCGGAGCTGCCGCTGCTGCTGCCCGAGGTGGAGAGCTACGAGCCCACCGACGACGGCGAGAGCCCCATCAGCAAGATGACCGACTGGGTGGCTACCAAGTGCCCCCACTGCGGCGGCCCTGCCAGGCGGGAGACGGACACCATGCCCCAGTGGGCGGGCTCGAGCTGGTACTTCCTTCGCTACATGGAGCCCCACAACGACCAGGCCCTGTGCTCCAAGGAGGCGCTGGAATACTGGTCCCCGGTGGACTGGTACAACGGCGGCATGGAGCACACCACGCTGCACCTTCTCTACAGCCGCTTCTGGCACAAGTTCCTCTACGACATCGGCGTGGTCCCTACCAAGGAGCCCTACCAAAAGCGCACCAGCCACGGCATGATCCTGGGCGAGGGCGGGGAGAAGATGTCCAAGTCCCGGGGCAACGTCATCAACCCCAACGATGTCATCGCCCAGTACGGCGCGGACACCATGCGGACCTATATCATGTTCATTGGCGACTTTGAAAAGGCCGCCGCGTGGAGCGACAACGCCGTCAAGGGCTGCCGCCGCTTCCTGGACCGGGTGTGGAACCTCTCTGAGCAACTGACTCCCGGCGAGGACTACACCCCCAAGAACGAGAACCTCATCCACAAGACCATCAAAAAGGTCACCGAGGACATCGAGGCATTGAAGTTCAATACCGCCATCGCCGCGCTGATGGCCCTGGTCAATGACCTCTACCAAAATGGCTGTTCCAAGGGCGATTACAAGACTTTGTTGCTGCTGATCTCGCCCTTCGCTCCCCACATGGCTGAGGAGCTTTGGGAGATGCTGGGCTTCAACGCCGCCGGCATGGCCTGCCAGCAGTCCTGGCCCAGCTATGACGAGACCAAGCTGGTGGACAGCGAGGTCACCGTGGCCGTCCAGGTGGGCGGCAAGATGAAGAGCACCATCCAGGTCCCCACTGACAGCCCTGAGGATGTGGTGGTGGCCGCCGCTCTGGCCGACCCCAAGGTGGCCAAGGCCGCCGAGGGCATGGAGCTTGTGAAGACCATTTTGGTGAAAAACAAGCTGGTGAACCTGATCTTCAAGCCCAAGTCCTGACAAGCGTCAAAACTTGTCCTTGACAAAGGGTAGGAATACGCATATAATATTACTGTTAAAGCCATCGTTTATGGCCCTTTTGCGGCCTGTTTGACTGGCCGTGTCGGAGGGAGGGGAAAACAAATGTCGGAAGTCCGCGTCAAGGAGGGCGAGTCCCTGGATAACGCCCTGAAGCGGTTTAAGCGCAGTTGCGCCAAGTCTGGCGTGCTGGCTGAGGTTCGTAAGCGTGAGCATTACGAGAGTCCCAGCGTCAAGCGCCGCAAGAAGAGCGAAGCCGCCCGCAAGAATCGGAAAAAGTTCTATTGAGCTTAAAAAACTCCCGGCCTGAGTCCAGGCCGGGAGTTTTTTACCCTTTTAGCAGTGTTTGAAGATATTCTTCCCGCTCCGGTAGCGGCAAAAAGCCCTCCCGAATGTCCAGGGCGTGGGCGATGGCTAGCTTTTTGACCATGGAGGAGGGGTTGTCGTAGAGCACGAAGTGGGCGCTTTGGCCGGTGTGCATGTAGGTGAAGTAATGGGCGCACAGCTCCTGGTCGAAGTACACCGCCGGGGCGCGCTGTTCCAGCAGGCGGTCCAGTGCCTCCTGGGACAGATGCTCTCCGGCCCCATCCGGCGCGGGCAGGGTGAAGTCCTCCGCCACCCACTCCAGGCCCAGGGCCACCCGCTCCGGCCCGAACTGCTCTGCCACCTGGCCCAACCGTTGCTTCAGCGACCCGCCGGACAGGGCGGTGGAAATGACCGCCTTGACGCTGGGGCAGGCGGTGACGTACCCCTCGGGGACATAGAGGGTCCAGCCCCGGCGCTGAAAGATGGGGCCCAACTGCTCCACCGCCTTACGAAGAACAGGGAAGGGCCGTCCCTCGAAGTCAAAAAACACGCCCTGATACCCTCTGGCGGCGCACTCCCGGACCACCTCCTGGCACAGCGGCTCCGCTTCGCCCCGACCGTCAAAGCCGCTGTGGTGGGCCACCAGCACACCCCCCGACCGGGTCAGCGTGCCCTGGGTGCGAAAGAGATGGGGCCCGTTGCCCACATGATAGGCCATCTGAGCCCCTGGGAGGCCGTATTTCACGGCCCGCTGGGCCTGCTCCGGCGGCGTGACCAAAAAAAGCGTGAACTGCTGCGGCAAAGCCATTTGCGTTCCCCCTTGCCCTAGTGCGGCGGATGTGGTATGATAACCATTGATATTGCAAAGCCTATGCGCCCTCCGGGCCGGGCAGAACTGGGGTGATGTGTTGTTTTCTCTGCTTCCCTGGCGGCAGACCGGGTCCGTTTTTGACCTCACCGGCGAGACCTTGGCGGGGCAGGGCATCGCCCTGCTGCTGGTCGACCTGGACAACACCCTGATCCCTTATTCTGACGCCGAGCCCACGAAGGCCCTGCTGGACTGGAAAAACGACCTTGCCGCCCACGGGGTAACGGTGTTTTTGCTGTCCAACAACCGCAAGCCCCAGCGGCCTGAGCGCTTTGCCAGGGCCCTGGGCGTCGAGCACATCTCCCATGCGGGAAAGCCAAAGACCACGGGCTTTTCTCAGGCCTTAGCGCGCTGCGGCCAGGCCCCGGAGCGCTGCGCCATGGTGGGCGACCAGGTCTTCACCGACGTGCTGGGAGCCAACCGGGCCGGGGTCCGCTCCATTTTGGTCAAGCCCATCTCGCTAAAAGGCAATCCCGGGCGGTATCTGCGCTATTGGGCTGAGTTGCCCCTGCGCGGGCTCAGCCGTAAGCGACAATGGAAGGGGTAAGACTATGACGGCGAAATTTGGCCCGGCGGGCAATTCGGAATCTTTCTCTGCTGTCCACAAATCCTCGCTTGACGCACCTAAGTGGCTGGCGGAGCGGGGGCTGGACTGCTATGAGTACCAGTGCGGCAAGGGCGTTCACGTGGGGGAGGACACCGCCCGCAAGCTGGGCGAACGGGCCCAGGCGGCGGACATCTCCCTTTCTCTTCACGCGCCCTATTTCATCAATCTGGCCAACCCCGACCCCGAGAGCCTGACCAAGACCATCGGCTATGTTCTCCAGTCCTGCCAGGCAGCCCGCTGGATGGGGGCCCGGCGTATCGTCATCCACAGCGGCGCGCTGATGAAGCGCACCCGCCGCCAGGCTCTGGACATCGCGCTGGAGAGTATGAAGGCGGTGCTCCTGGTCTGTGACGAGGCGGGCTACGGCGATATGACCTTCTGCCCGGAGACCATGGGCAAGATCAACCAGCTCGGGGACCTGGACGAGGTGCTGGAGCTGTGCGGCCTGGACCAGCGGCTGGTGCCCTGCGTGGACTTTGGCCACCTTTACGCCCGCAGTCTCGGCGCGGACGAGGGTGCGGAGGCCTTTGAACGGATGCTGGACAAAATGGCCGCCGCCCTGGGCGAGGACCGGGCCAGGGCCTTTCACAGCCACTTTTCCCGCATCGAATTTACCCCAAACGGCGGCGAGAAGTGCCACCGCACCTTCGCCGACCACGGCGGCTACGGCCCCGACCCCGAACCGCTGATGGCCTTGGTGGCCCGGCGGGGCTGGTCGCCCACCTTCATCTGCGAATCCGCCGGCACCCAGGCCGAGGACGCTTTGACCATGAAAACCCTGTACCGGGGTTATCTAGAGGGAGAACGGCCATGAAAAAGCGTATTTTCGCGGCGGCCTTGCTGGTGGCGGTGCTGGCCGGCTGCGAAAGCAAGCCCCAGCCGACCTCGGAACCCACCGTTACTACCAGCACTGAGCCAAAGTCCTGGGAGGATGAAAAAGCTCTCCTCAATGAACTGAAGGATCTTGTTTTGGAACAGGAGGGGTTGTTTAACCTTTGTCGCAACGAGGATGGCAGCATTACTCTGAGCCCACGGGAAGATATTTACGTTGAACTGGATATGGACCGTGTTATTGAGTTGATGGATGAAATGGGGTTATACATGGTATATGTCCGGCCTGTTGAGGAGTACTTTGGATTTGCGGAAGCGGTAGAGCTTGAAATCCCTTGGCCTCATAGTTCAGACGAAATATGTTATAGCAGCACTGGTGCTCCTGAGAGCACATGGGATGACTGTCAGGAATGGATCGACTTGGGTGAAGGCTGGTACATTCGGCATACCGAGCAGATTTAAGAAAGAGACGGTCATTCTATCTTTGGAAAGCTAGAGAGAAAGGGATGTGCTACGCATGCTCCGTGACGTGGAAAAGACCATTGGCAAGCTCATCGACAAGCAAAAGACCGCCTATATCGCCTCGGTGTCCCAGGCGGGTTATCCCAACCTCAAGGCCATGCTGGCCCCACGAAAGCGGGAGGGCCTGCGGGTGTTTTACTTCTCCACCAACACCTCCTCCATGCGGGTGGCCCAGTACCGGGATGACCCCAAGGCCGCCATCTACTTTTGCGACAGGCGGTTCTTCCGCGGCGTGATGCTGGAGGGGACCATGGAGGTGCTGGAGGACCCGGCCAGCAAGAAGCTCATCTGGCAGCTTGGCGACACCATGTACTACCCCAAGGGCGTCACCGACCCGGACTACTGCGTCCTTCGCTTTACCGCCCACTCCGGGCGGTATTACGCCAATTTCAAGTCGGAGAGCTTCTCCATTCCGGGAGAAGCGGACTAAAGGAGGCCGTTTTGTGGACCATTTGAAGCAAATTGCCGCCAGGCTGGCAGACTACGGCGTAGACGCCATGCTGGTGACCTCGGAGCCCGGGGAGTTCTACGCCGTGGGCTTTCATGGCGAGGGCGTGGTACTGGTGACGGCGGAAGAATGTGCCTACATCACCGACGCGCGCTACATCGAAAAGGCCCGTGAGGTAGTGACCGGGGCCCAGGTGGATCTAGTGGAGCAGGGCAGGGGCTATATCACCCTCATCAACGCCTTTTTGGACGCTCACGGCGTGGAAAAGCTGGGCATCGAGGAGGGCTATATGACCCTCAAGACCCACCAGCTCTATGAAAAGGACCTCCACGCCCGGCTAGTCCCAGCAGGCAAGCTGCTGCTGGACCTGCGCGCGGCCAAAGACGACTACGAGATCGCGTGCATGATAAAGGCCCAGCGCATCGCGGAGCGGGCCCTGGACGAGGCCCTGGGCTTTATCCGCCCCGGCGTCACCGAGCGAGAGGTGGCCGCCAAGCTGACCTACGACATGCTCCGATTTGGTGGGGAGAAGAACTCCTTTGACCCCATCGTGGTCTCCGGGCCCAACGGCAGCCTGCCCCACGGTATCCCCGGCGACAGGCCCATCCAGACAGGGGAATTCGTCACCATGGACTTTGGCTGCAAATGGGGCGGCTACTGCTCGGATATGACCCGCACCGTGGCGGTGGGCAAGCCCACCAACGAGATGGTCCAGGTCTACGACCTGGTGCTTAGAGCCCAGCTGGCGGGCATCGCCGTCTCCCGGGCCGGCGTGCCCGGCAAGGACATCGACGCCGCCGCCCGCGAGGTCATCGCCGACGGTGGCTACGGGGCCTATTTTGGCCACGGCTACGGCCACAGCCTGGGCCTGGAGATCCACGAGAGCCCCAACGCCAACTCTCGGGACGAAACGCCCATGCCCGTAGGCGCGGTGGTCTCCGCCGAGCCGGGCATCTACCTGCCCGGGCGTTTTGGCGTGCGCATCGAAGATGTAGTTGTTATGGAGGAGGGTGGGTGCCGGGACATCACCCTGGCGGCCAAGGAGCTCATCATTCTCTGAGAATTGGAAAACAAACCCTTGCAATTTTCATCCATATAGGGTAAAATACACGAGACAGTAGGTTTTTGTATCATCAAAGACAAGACATAGTTTGGAGGAATCATCAATGGCTACCATTTCCGCAAGTGATTTTCGCAACGGCGTGACCTTTGAGATGGACGGACAGGTCATGCAGGTGGTGGAGTTCCAGCACGTGAAGCCCGGTAAGGGCGCGGCCTTCGTGCGTACCAAGATGAAGAACGTCATCACCGGCGCCGTCACCGAAACGTCCTTCAACCCCACCGCCAAGTTCGAGGGCGCCTTTGTGGAGCGCAAGGACATGGAGTACAGCTACTCCGACGGCGACCTCTACTACTTCATGGACCCGGAGACCTACGACCTGGTCCCCATCGGCGCGGACACCCTGGGCGACAACTTCAAGTTCGTCAAGGAGAACATGGTCTGCAAGATCAGCTCCTACAAGGGCAAGATCTTCGCCGTGGAGCCCCCCACCTTCGTGGAGCTGGAGATTACCGACACCGAGCCCGGCTTCGCCGGCAACACCGCCACCAACGTCACCAAGCCCGCCACCCTGGAGACCGGCGCGGAGATCAAGGTCCCGCTGTTCATCTCCGCCGGTGACAAGATCCGCATCGACACCCGCACCGGTGAGTATCTGGAGCGCTGCAAGGGCTAAAATACCCGACAACTACGAACAGAAAGGGGAATGTTCCCATGACCATCACTGAAAAGGTCGCCTACCTCAAGGGTCTGGCCGAGGGTCTGGCCATCGACACCGAGAAATCCAAGGAGGGCAAGCTCATCGCCGCCATCATCGACGTGCTGGAGGACATGGGCCTGTCCATTGAGGACCTGGAGAACAACGTGGATGAGCTGGCCGAAGAGGTGGACGCCATCTCCGACGACCTGGCCGATGTGGAGGACGACCTCTACGGCGACGAGGACGACTATGACGACGAGGATGAGGAGTTCTTCCAGGTGGATTGCCCTAACTGCGGCGAACTGCTGGAGATCGACGAGGAGGCCCTGGAGGAGGGCGTGATCCAGTGCCCCAGTTGCGCGCAGAAGTTCGTGCTGGACCTCTTTGACGACTGCGATTGCGGTTGCGGCTGTGACCACGACCATGCCGAGGAGCCCGCTGAGGTAGTCGAGGAGCCCAAGAAATCCGCCAAAAAGTCTTCCAAGAAGTCCGATCCCAAGAAATAAGCGTTTTGCGCGGCGGCGTCACCCTGTTAAGGGCGGCGCCGCTTTTTTTATGATTTACTGAAAAAAGTTTTCGCTTACCCCTATGCAAACGAGGAAAAATAAGGTACAATATATAGAACCCATACTTATCTTCTGGCAACGAAGCATACCATATCATGGTGAGGGGAGAGGATCGTGATGGATGAACCTAAATTTCGCCGCGTTCTGCTGAAGATCAGCGGAGAGGCCCTGGCGGGCAACGCGGGCCGTGGCCTGGACTTCGATGTCATCGGCCAGGTCTGCGATGTGATCAAAAAGTGCCTGAATGCCGGGGTCCAGATCGGCGTGGTCATCGGCGCGGGCAACTTCTGGCGTGGCGTGAAGGACGGCGGCGGCAAGATGGAGCGCACCCGGGCCGACCACATGGGCATGCTGGCCACCGTGCTCAACTGCCTGGCCGTGGCCGACGTGATGGAGCAGCGGGGCATCCCCGTTCGGGTCCAGACCGCCCTGGAGATCAAGGCCGTGGCCGAGCCATATATCCGCTCTCGGGCCATCCGCCATCTGGAGAAGGGCCGCGTGGTCATCTTCGGCTGCGGCACGGGCAATCCCTTCTTCTCCACCGACACCGCCGCCGTGCTCCGGGCCGCGGAGATCGAGGCCGACGCCATTTTGCTTGCCAAGAACATCGACGGCGTCTACTCCGCCGACCCCCGTATCGACCCCAACGCGGTGAAGTACGAATCCATCTCCTACGATCAGGTCCTGGCCCAGCATCTCCAGGTCATGGACTTTACCGCCACGTCTCTTTCCATGGACAACCATATCCCCGTCATCCTCTTCGCCCTCAAGGACCCGGAAAATATCTACCGCGTGGTCATGGGGGAGAAGGTGGGCACAATCGTAAAGGAGGAACAAAAAAGTGGCTGCTGAGGAAAACAAGGTATTTGAAACCAAGATGCAAAAGACCATTGAGGTCGTCAAGGGCGACTTCGCCTCCGTCCGGGCCGGGCGGGCCAACGTGGGCGTGCTGGACAAGATCCAGGTGGAGTACTACGGCGTAATGACCCCGCTGCAGCAGGTGGCCTCCGTCTCGTCCCCCGATCCCCGCACCCTGATGATCCAGCCCTGGGACGCCACCATCCTCAAGGCTATCGAAAAGGCCATCCAGACCTCCGACCTGGGCATCAATCCCCAGAACGACGGCAAGGTCCTGCGCCTGGCCTTCCCCCAGCTCACCGAGGAGCGCCGCAAGGAGTTGACCAAGCAGGTCCAGAAGTACGGCGAAAACGGCAAGGTGGCCATCCGCAACATCCGCCGGGACGCCATGGAGCAGTTCAAGTCCATGGAGAAGAAGGGCGAGATTACCGAGGACGACCGCAAGGACCTGGAGGACGAGCTCCAGAAGCTCACCGACAAGTACTGCAAGGAGATCGACAGCCTTGTGAGCGCCAAGGAATCGGAGCTGATGGCCGTTTAACGGCCCTCGCCGGGAGTTGAGAGAAGATGCTGTTTCGCAAGCAGTCCAGCAGCCCTGCTGTGGACCTGGACCATCTGCCCCGGCACGTTGCCATCATCATGGATGGCAACGGCCGCTGGGCCAAAAAGCGCCATGTGCCGAGAAGCGCCGGCCACGCCGCCGGCGCGGAGACGTTGCGCCGTATCGCTACCTGCGCCAAGGACCTGGGCGTTTCCTACCTGACGGTCTACGCCTTTTCCACCGAGAACTGGAAGCGGCCCCGTGAGGAGATCGAAGGGATTATGGGCCTTTTGAAGCGGTATCTGCAGGAGACCCTGCGGGACATGGAAAAGAATCGGTTCCATATGGCATTTTTTGGCGACCTGACCCCTCTGGACCCGGAGCTGCAGGCCCTTTGCGCCCAGGTGGAGGAGGTCTCCCGGGTCTACACCGATTACCAGATGAATATCTGCCTCAACTACGGCGGCCGGGATGAGCTTATCCACGCCGCCCGGGCCTTCGCCGCCGACTGCGTTGAAGGGAAGAAGGACCCCGCCGTCCTCACCGAGGCGGACTTTTCCCAGTATCTTTACACCGCCGGCGTTCCCGACCCTGACCTTATCATCCGGCCCAGCGGTGAGCAGCGTTTGTCCAATTTCCTGCTGTGGCAGGCGGCTTACGCCGAGTTTTACACCACGGACATCTGCTGGCCTGACTTCAAAGAGAAGGACTTCCTGGATGCCATCGGGACCTATCAGCGGCGCTCCAGAAGATTTGGAGGTGCTTGACGTGTTTCAACGCATCATGGTGGCGGTGGTATTTATCCCGCTGATCTTTCTGGTCTTTTACTTCTTTCCGCCCATCGCGCTGCCCATCGCCATCTCTATTTTGTCTATGATCGCCCTACACGAGGTGCTGTGGTCCACGGGCTTTGTGAAGAACCGGGTGCTTTCCACCTTCTCGATCATCCTCTCCGGGCTGATCCCTTTTTGGGTCTTCTATGAGCAGGACCCGCTGTGGGCCCGTGTCGTTTTGTTTGCCTACTTTGCCCTAGTCTTCATCACCGCCATCTCCAGCAATTACAGTATTACCATGGAAAAGCTGGGAGGCTCCTTCTTTTTTGCCACTCTGATCCCCTATTTTCTCTCCAGCTTCATTCGTCTGGACCAGCTGGATGGATATTCTAAGGTTTTGATCCTCACGCCGCTGGTGGCCGCCTTCGCCTCGGACACCTTCGCCTACTTTGGCGGTATGCTCTTTGGCAAGCACAAGCTGGCCCCGGAGTTGTCCCCCAAAAAGACAGTGGAGGGGGCGGTGAGCGGTCTTGTGGGGGCTACAGTGTGCATGGTGGTCTACGGTCTTGTCATGGGCCATTTCTTCTCCTGGCCCATGTCTCTGCCGCTGCTGGCCCTCTATGGCGCTCTGGGCGCTGTGGTGGCCCAGTTAGGCGACCTGTCTTTCTCCTACATCAAGCGGCAGTATGGCCTGAAGGACTTTGGCTATATATTCCCCGGACACGGCGGCGTGCTGGACCGGTTCGATTCGGTGATCTTCTGCGCGCCACTCATCGAGATCCTGTGGCAGGTCCTGCCTGCCGTACAGCTACCTTAAAGCCCGAGAAGGGAGGACCAGGCGTTGAAGCAAAGGCTATCCATATTGGGCTCCACCGGCTCCATAGGGCGGCAATCGCTGGAAGTGATGGCCGCCCTTGGATTGTCTGTAGGGGCCCTGAGCGCCCACCGCAGCGTAAAGCTGCTGGAGGAGCAGGCCCGGCAGTACCAGCCTGAGCTGGCCGTCCTCACCGATGAAGCCGCCGCGCGTGATTTGGCTGTCCGTTTGGCGGACACCCCGGTGCGGGTGGCCGCGGGCAGGCAAGGGCTGCTGGAGGCCGCCACGCTGGAGGGTGTGGACACCGTCCTCACCGCCGTGGTGGGCGTGGCCGGGCTGGAGCCCACCCTGGCCGCCATCCAGGCGGGCAAGCACATCGCTTTGGCCAACAAGGAGACCCTGGTCTGTGCCGGAGAGCTGGTGACCCGGGCGGCCAGGGAAAAGGGCGTGGAGCTGTTGCCGGTGGATTCGGAGCACTCGGCCATCTTCCAGTGTCTTCAGGGCTGCGCCCACCGGGGAGAGGTGGCCCGGCTCATCCTCACCGCCTCGGGCGGGCCCTTCTACGGCAAGGACTGTAAAGCGCTTTCCCTTGTCACGAAAGGCCAGGCCTTGAAGCACCCCAACTGGTCCATGGGGGCCAAGATCACCATTGATTCCGCCACCATGATGAACAAGGGCTTTGAGGTCATCGAGGCCATGTGGCTCTATGATCTTCCCCTGGAAAAAATTGATGTGGTGATACACAGGGAAAGCATCATACACTCTTTGGTGGAGTATCAAGACGGCGCCGTTTTGGCCCAGTTGGGCGTGCCGGATATGCGCCTTCCCATCCAATACGCCCTGACCTGGCCGGAACGTAAGCCCTGCCCCGCGCCCAAGCTGGACCTTCTAAAGTGCCCTAGCTTGACTTTTTTGCCCCCGGACGGGGAAAACTTCCCCTGTCTGGACCTGGCCCGTCAGGCCGCCCGCCGGGGCGGCGTGGTCAGCGCGGCCCTCAACGGCGCCAACGAGGCGGCGGTGGCCCTGTTTTTGGAGGACAAAATCGGCTTTTTGGACATTCCAAGGCTCTGTCAGGCGGCTATGGACGCTGCGCCAACGGTGGAAGACCCCACCTTGGAGGACATTTTGGCCGCCGACGCCCAGGCCCGGCGCGTCGCTCTTTGAAACTGACTTGAGGTGAAGTATGGGTACTGTTTTGCTTGTCATCGTTGGTATTATCCTGTTTGGCCTGCTCATCGCCGTCCACGAGTTTGGCCACTTCATCACCGCCAAGCTCTGCGGCGTTCGGGTCAATGAGTTTGCCATCGGCATGGGCCCCAAGCTCTTTTCCCGCCAGGGCAAGGAGACCCTATACTCTCTGCGGCTCTTTCCCATCGGCGGCTTTTGCGCCATGGAGGGGGAGGACGAGGACACCGCCGACCCCCGGTCCTTCCAAAAGGCCAAGGCGTGGAAGAAGCTGCTGATCCTGGTGGCCGGGGCTTTTATGAACTTCCTAGTGGGTTTTCTGATCTATCTGGCCCTGTTCATCACCGCCGAGGGCTATCACACCCCCGTCATCAGCAGCTTTTTGGAGGGCTACGTCCCGCCGGCCTCCAGCGTCCAGCTACAAGAGGGAGACCGCATCCTTTCCATTGACGGCCACGCTATTTTTTCCTCTGATGACATCTCGATCTTCTTCGAGCGTGGCGGGGATGACCTGGACCTGGTGGTCCGCCGAAATGGACAGGATATCACGCTGGACGATTACCATATGCCATTCTTCCAGACTGAAAACGGTCCGAAGCGGGGCATTGCTCTGGAGTACAAGGAGACCACCCTTCCCGCGGCCTTCTCCCAGGCGTGGTATAGCAGCATCGACACCGTCCGCCTGGTCTGGATGGGCCTTGGGGACCTGTTCACCGGCGCTGTGGGACTTCGGGACGTGTCCGGCCCGGTGGGCATTGTGGATATGATGGGCCAGGTAGCGGGCCAGGCGAAGACCACCTGCAGCGCTTTTTTGAGCATTTTAAGCCTGGTGGCCTTCATCGCCGTCAACCTAGCGGTGATGAATCTGCTGCCCATCCCCGCGTTGGACGGCGGGCGTATTTTCTTCCTCTTTGTCAATATGCTCTTTACCGCCGTGACCAAAAAACGCCTGGACCCCAAGTATGAGGGTGTGGTCAACGCGGTATTCCTAGTGGGACTGCTGGTCTTTATGGCCGTGGTGGCGGTCAGCGACATGACAAAGATCATTGGGCGGTGAGATGATGACAAAACAGATCATGGTAGGCGGCGTGCCCATTGGCGGCGGCGCGGCTGTGACCATCCAATCCATGTGCAACACGCCCACCCAGGACGTGGAGGCCACCGTTGAGCAAATTCGCCGTCTTGAGGCCGCCGGGTGTCAGATCATCCGGGTCGCCGTGCCCGACATGGACGCCGCCCGGGCCGTGGGAGCCATCCGTGAGCGCATCGACATCCCCTTGGTGGTGGACATCCACTTTGACTACAAGCTGGCTCTGGAGTGCGTGGCCGCCGGGTGCGACAAGGTACGCATCAACCCCGGCAACATTGGCGGCGAGGACCATGTGAAGGCGGTGGCCCATGCCTGCCGGCAGAAGGGCGTGCCCATCCGGGTAGGGGTCAACGGCGGGTCGCTGGAAAAGCCCCTGCTGGAGAAATACGGCGGCGCCACGGCCGAGGCGTTGGTGGAGAGCGCCATGGGCCATATCAAGCTCCTGGAACGGTATGACTTTGACCAGATCTGCGTGTCCATGAAGTCCTCCAGCGTGCCCACCACCATGGCGGCCTACCGGTTGTTTTCGGAGCGGTACGACTACCCCTTACATATCGGCGTTACCGAGACGGGCACGCCGAAAATGGGGATCTTAAAGTCCGCTGTGGGCATTGGCGGCCTGCTGGCTATGGGCATTGGTGACACCATGCGGGTCTCGCTGTCCGCCGACCCCATCGAAGAGGTCTACGCCGCCCGGGACATCCTCAAGGCCGCGGGAGTCCGCAAAGACGGCCCCGAGCTCATCGCCTGTCCCACCTGCGGTCGCACCCGCATCGACTTGATCGCCCTGGCGGGTGAGGTGGAGCGGCGGCTGGAGACAGTGGACAAGCCCATCACCGTGGCTGTCATGGGCTGCGTGGTCAACGGCCCCGGCGAGGCCAGCGCCGCCGACGTGGGCATTGCCGGCGGCGACGGCGTGGGATTGCTGTTCCAAAAGGGAGAGATCGTGAAGAAGGTACCCCAAGAAATGCTGGTGGACGAGCTGTTCCAACTGATCCAAACACTGTAAGGAGAGAGAAGCCTTGTCGTCGGAGCAAAAGAAGATCCCCTTTTTCCTAGCCTTTTCCGCCTACATTCCCCAAGACCCTATGCTGTGCGCCCGTCTTGCGGAGTGTCAGGTTTTACATATGGCGCCCGGCGCCCAGCCTGGCAGCGTGAAGGTCTCGCTGGAGGCCGATCCCCCGCTGAACAAAGCCGAGTGTCAAGCCGTGGAGACCGAGCTCTCCAAGGCCTATGGCGGCGCGGTCACCATCGACCAGCCCATGCCCACCATCTCTGCCGACACCCAGGTGGCCCTCTCCGGCGAGCAGGATCCGGCGGTGTTGGTGGACCTGCTGCGCCGTGAACTGTCCAAGACCTTTGCCCCGGCCCGGGGCCTTATGGCCGGGGCTACCGGCGCGCTGGAGGGCGGCGTGCTCACCGTCACGCTGCCCAACGGCGGCACAGAACTTTTGAGCGCCCATGTCCAGGCCGCTGCCAAGGCCCTGGTCGGCGCGGTGGGGCAGTCGGTGCGGGTATGCTTTACCTCCGCCGCCGCCAAGGCCCAAAAGAGCTTGTCCTTCCTGGGCCAAGCGGAGAGCCAGCGGCTGGCCGCCATGAAATCTGGCGCAGGAGGTACGCCCCAGACCAACAAGAAGAAGTCCTCTGGCGTTATCTATGGCAAGGTATCCATGAAGTCGGTCACCGAGATGTCCGAGCTTACCGCGGAGCTTGGCAACGTGCTGGTGGAGGGCGTGGTCTTTGCTATTGACCATAAGGAACTCAAGAGCCACAACACCGTGGTCCGCTTTGACGTTACCGACTACACCGGCTCCATCCGGGTCTCTCAGTTTATGCGCACCGACGAGGCCAAATCCATCATCAAGGGCGTGAAGGTGGGCCAGAACCTGCTCATCCAAGGCCGTTTGGAGATGGACCGCTACGATGGCGATCTGGTCCTCCGGCCCACGGGCATCACCGTAGCTGAGGCCAGCACCCGAAAGGATACCGCAGCGCAAAAGCGCGTGGAACTCCACCTTCACACCCAGATGTCCTCTATGGACGCGCTCACCGTCACCTCCGATGTGGTCAAGCGGGCCCTCTCCTGGGGCCACCGGGCCATTGCCATCACCGACCACGCCGTGGCCCATTCCTTCCCCGACGCCGACCACGCCGCCGCCAAGTCGGACATCAAGATCCTTTACGGCGTGGAGGCGTACTTCCGCAACGATGTGGACAGCACTGTAGCTATCCGAGGCAGGGGAGACGTGCCCATCGACCAGGAATATGTGGTCTTCGATATCGAGACCACCGGTTTCGACCCCAAGCGCGAGGTTATCATTGAAATTGGCGCCGTTTTGGTCAAGGACGGCATGATCCAGCCCCAGCACTTTTCCACCTTTGCCGACCCTCAGCGGACCCTGAGCCCCAAGATCGTGGCTCTGACGGGCATCACCGACGACCTTCTGCAGGGTGCGCCCAGCCAGGCCGAGGCCGTCCGGGGCTTTTTGGACTTCGTGGGCGGGCGGCCCCTGGTGGCCCACAACGCCGACTTCGACCTGAGCTTCATCCGCCAGGCCGCCCAGGATCTGGGCTTCCCCTTTGAGCCCACCTCGGTGGACACGCTCTCCCTGGCCCGGCGGCTCTATCCGGAGCTAAAGAACTACAAGCTGGACACCGTGGCCGAGCATCTGCGCCTGGGGGATTTTAACCACCACCGGGCGGAGGACGACGCCGTCACCGCCGCGGGCATTCTGCTGGACGAGCTGCGGCTCTTACGTATCCGCGGGGCCAAGGAGCTCCGGGACATCGATGCGCTGCTCACCGGGCAAAAGGCCGGCGGCGGCCGCCGGACGCCCTATCACCTTATTGTCCTGGCCAAGAACCAGACCGGCCTTCGCAACCTCTACAAACTCATCTCCCTGGCCCATTTGGAGCATTACAGCCGCTATCCCATCATGCCCAAGAGCCTGATCAATGAAAACCGGGAGGGACTCATCATCGGCTCGGCCTGCGAGGCGGGAGAGCTCTTCAAGGCCATCACCGAGCACAAGCCTCAGGAGGAACTGGAGCGCATCGCCTCGTGGTACGACTATCTCGAAATTCAGCCCCTGTCCAACAACGCCTTCATGCTCCGGCCCGACAAGGAGGGCCGCCAGACCGCCCAGAACGAGGAGGACTTGCGGGACTTCAACCGCAAGGTGGTGGAGCTGGGCGAAAAGCTGGGTAAGCCCGTCTGCGCCACCGGGGACGTTCACTTCATGGAGCCCCACGAGGAGATCTACCGCCATATTTTGCTGGATTCCAAGGGCTTTGACGACGCCGACAGCCCTAATCCCCTTTACTTCCACACCACCGACGAGATGCTGGAGGAGTTTGCCTACCTGGGGGAGGAGAAGGCCTTTGAGGTGGTGGTCACCAACACCAACCTCATCGCCGACTGGTGCGACCGCATGGGCCCGCTGCCCTCTGGGCTGTTCCCGCCCACCATCGAGAATTCCGCCCAGATCTTGAGCGACCTGGTCTGGGGCAAGGCTCATGACCTCTACGGCCCGGAGCCGCCCCAGGTGGTGGTGGACCGCATCAACGCTGAGCTGGGCGACATTTTGCGCTGCCACTACGACGTGATCTATATGTCCGCCCAGAAGTTGGTCCAGGACTCGCTGGACCACGGATACTTAGTGGGGTCCCGGGGCTCCGTGGGCTCGTCCATCGTGGCCTTCATGTCGGGCATCACCGAGGTCAACTCCCTGCCGCCTCACTACCGCTGCCCCAACTGTAAGCATGCCGAATTTGATGTGGACCCCCAGTACGGCTGCGGAGCGGATATGCCCGACGCGGTCTGTCCCGTCTGCGGCGCGCCCTACGAAAAGGACGGCTTCAACATCCCCTTTGAGACCTTCCTGGGCTTTGGCGGCGACAAGGTCCCCGACATCGACCTGAACTTCTCTGGCGAGTACCAGTCCAGCGCCCACCGCTACACCTTCGAGCTCTTCGGCGAAAGCCACGTCTTCCGGGCGGGGACCATCGGCACCGTGGCCTTTAAGACCGCCTATGGCTACGTGAAAAAGTACCTGGAAAAGCGGGGGCTCAAGGTCACCAAGGCGGAGGAGGCCCGCCTGGCCAATGGTTGCACGGGGGTCAAGCGCACCACCGGCCAGCACCCCGGCGGCATGGTGGTCATCCCCCAGGACTGCGAGATCTATGATTTCTGCCCCGTCCAGCACCCCGCCGACGACGCGGGCACGGATATCATCACCACCCATTTTGAATACCACTCCATGGAGTCCAACCTCCTGAAGCTGGATATGCTGGGCCACGACGATCCCTCCATGATCCGTATGCTGGAGGACCTGACCGGGGTCAATGCCCGCACCGACATCAAGCTGGACGACCCGGACACCATGAGCCTGTTTACTACCTCCGAGAAGTTGGGCTTTGTAGACGATCCCATCCTGGGCCCCACCGGGGCCGTTGCCATCCCGGAGTTCAACACCAAGTTCACCCGCCAGATGCTCATGGACACCCAGCCCAAGAACTTCAACACCCTGGTCCGGCTCTCCGGCTTCTCCCACGGTACCGACGTGTGGCTGGGCAACGCCCGGGACCTGATCTTGGAGAAGAACATCTCCGTTTTGGACACCGTGGGCTGCCGTGACGACATCATGCTCTACCTCATCCAGCAGGGCATGGACCCCAAGGTCTCCTTTAAGATCATGGAGGCGGTGCGTAAGGGCAAGGTGAAAAAGGGAGGTTTCCAAGACGGCTGGGAGGAGACCATGAAGGCCCATAATGTGCCCGACTGGTATATCGACTCCCTGGCCAAGATCGGCTACCTGTTCCCCAAGGCCCACGCCGTGGCCTACGTGATGATGGCCTTCCGCATCGCCTGGTTCAAGGTCCACCGGCCCCTGGCCTTCTACGCCGCCTACTTCACCATCCGCGCCAAGGCCTTCGACGCCACGGTGATGTGCCTGGGCATGGACCAGGTCAAGGGCAAGATGAAGGAGATCATGGATAAGGATAAAGACGCCTCCGCTGTGGAGCAGGACATGCTGGTCACCCTGGAGGTCTGCTACGAGTTCTATCTCCGGGGCTTCCAGTTTGAGGCCATCGACCTCTACCGTTCCGACGCCACCCGGTTCTTGGTGGACGAGGAGAAGGGGACGCTGCTGCCGCCCTTCATCTCCGTCCCCGGCCTGGGCGAGTCGGCGGCGCTGTCCATCGTGGAGCAGCGCAAGGGCAAGACCTTCATCTCCATCTCCGAGTTCTCCGACGCCTGCCCCAAGGTCTCCAAGGCCCACATCGAGGGTCTGAAGGCCGCCGGGGCCCTGGCGGGCATGCCCGAGACCAGCCAGTTGACCCTATTTGGATAAAGAGGGTTGACTTTAGTGCAGTAGTGTGGTAGTATACAAAAGTATTTTCCCGGAGGTGAGCGGATGAACAACGCCATGACCCTGCCTGAGGGTACTCAGGACAGGCTATTTGAAGAGTGCCAGGAGCGCCGGAGCGTCCAAAACGCCCTGACCGCTCTCTTCCAGGCCCAGGGCTACCAAGAGGTCAGCACGCCGGAGGTGGAGTATTACGACCTCTTCGTGCGCTCTGGCAACCCCATGCCCCAGGAGCAGTTACAAAAGATCGTGGGCCGGGACGGGCGCATCATGGTCATGCGGCCCGACTGCACCACCCCCATCGCCCGGATGGCGGCTGGTAAGTTCAAGGACCTGAGCGAGCCCCAGCGGCTCTACTATGATGAGACGGTTTTTCGCTCCGACCGCCAGCACAAGGGCAGTCGCAGTGAGATCGCCCAGTGCGGCGTGGAACTTTTGGGGGCCCAGGGCGGGGAAGTGGACGCCCAGATGCTGGCCCTGGCCGCCGATTCCCTGGAGCGCGCCGGGCTCAGCCGCTTCCACATTGAGATCGGCCACATGGGCTTCTTCCGGGAGCTGACCGCCGAGCTGGGATTGTCCGCCCAGGAGACCCAGGGCCTCCAGGACCTGATGGAGAACAAGAACTTCGCCGCACTGGCCGACCATCTGGCCCCCTATGCCGACACCGCCGCCGGACAAGCCCTGTCCCGGCTGCCCTATCTCTTTGGTGGACCGGAGGTGCTGGACCAGGCGGAGGCCCTGTTCCCCGGCACCCAGGTGATCCCCTACCTGCGCGCGGTCTACGACGTGCTGAAGACTGGTGGCCGGGGAGATTTCTTCCGCTTTGACTTAGGGCTTGTCCACCAGATCGACTACTACACCGGGGTCATCTTCCGGGGCTACACCCAGGGCGCGGGGGACGCCGTCCTCTCCGGTGGCCGCTACGACAAGCTCCTCTCCGCCTTCGGTCTGGACGCGCCCGCCATCGGCTTTGCCGCCGATGTGGACGCCATCTGCGCCTGTCTGCGGGAAACGGTCCCCGCCGACCTCACCGGGGCGGGGGAGCCCCACCGTCTCAAGCTCGCTCTCACCAAGGGCCGGCTGCAGGATAAGTCGGTGGAGCTCTTTGAACGTATGGGCCTTGATTGCGAGCCCATCCACCACCCCGGCCGCCGGTTGGTCCACTCTCTGCCCAACTACCCCATGGACGCGGTGCTGGCCAAGGCCCCGGACGTGGTCACCTATGTGGAGCACGGGGTCTGCGACCTGGGCATCGTGGGCCGGGACACCCTGCTGGAGCAGGGCCGCAGCTTCTACGAGGTGCTGGACTTAGGCATTGGGAAATGCCGCTTCGCCCTGGCCGTCAAGGAGGGCAGCGACTTCTACGGCACCTATAAGACCCGCCGGATCGCCAGCAAATACCCCGCCGTCACCCGGGCCTTTTTTGAGAAAAAGGGCATGGACGTGTCCATTATTAAAATTGAAGGCTCGGTGGAGCTGGCCCCCATTTTGAACCTAGCTGACGCCATTGTGGATATTGTGGAGACCGGAGCCACCCTGCGGGAAAACGGCCTTATCCCCATTGAGGACGTAGCCCAGGTCTCCGCCCGCCTCATCGTCAACACCGCCAGTATGAAGCTCTACAAGGACCAGATCTTGGACTTTATCGACCAGTGCCGAAGCCATTTGGAGGGATAAGCGTGCTCACCATCATCCAGGGCGGTCCGTCCGCCTGGCAGACCCAGCTCTACGCCATGCGGGCCCGGGCCGCCAACGCCAACGAAGCCATCGAAAAATCTGTCCGCGCCATTATGGAAGCTGTAAAGCAAGAAGGCTTTACAGCCGTTGAGCGCTATACCCAGCAATTCGACCACGCCACGCCCTACGAGATCCCTATGTCCCGGCTGGAGGAGGCCTACGCCGCCTGTCCCAAGGACTTGAACGACGCGCTGGAGCGCTCCGCCGCCAACATCCGGGACTACAACCAGCGCCTGCTGCCCAAGTCCGAGACCTGGACCTCCCCGGATGGGGGTAAAGTAGGCCGCCTTGTCAGAGGTTTGACTCGGGTAGGTATCTACGTCCCCGGCGGCACCGCCGCCTATCCCTCCTCGGTGCTGATGAACGCCGTCCCCGCCAAGGTGGCCGGGGTGGAGGAGATCGTCATGGTGACGCCGCCTACACAGCATTTGTCCGACGCGGTTCTGGCCGCCGCCAAGATCGCTGGGGTGGACCGGGTCCTGGCCGTGGGCGGGGCCCAGGCCGTGGCCGCGCTGACCTACGGCGCGGGCTTTATTCCCAAGGTGGACAAGCTGGTAGGCCCGGGCAACGCCTATGTGGCCGCTGCCAAGCGTTTGGCCTACGGCCAGTTGGACATCGACATGATCGCCGGGCCCTCGGAGGTGCTGGTGGTGGCCGACGAGACCGCCGACCCGGTCTTCGTGGCCGCCGACCTTCTGAGCCAGGCCGAGCACGATAAGCTGGCCTCCGCCGTTTTGCTCACCGACTCTCTGGCTCTGGCCCAGGCGGTGGACGCCGAGATCGCTCGCCAAGCGGCCTATCTCAGCCGCCGTGATATCATCGAAGCCTCCCTTCGGGACTTCGGCTGTGCTTTCGTCTGCGCCGACCTGGACGAATGTGTGGCTCTGGCCAACGACATTGCCCCGGAGCACTTGGAGCTCTGCGGTACACGCGCCGAAGCTCTCTTGCCTCAGATCAAGAACGCCGGCGCGGTCTTCGTGGGTAGCTGGTCCCCTGAGCCTCTGGGCGACTATATGGCAGGCCCCGACCACGTCCTGCCCACCTCGGGCACCGCCCGGTTCTTCTCGCCCTTGTCCGTCACCAGCTTTTTGAAGACCATGAGCGTTATTCAATACGGCAGGGAAGACCTGGCCAAGGTCCAGTCCCAGGTGGTCACCCTGGCCCAGGCCGAGGGCCTCACCGCCCACGCCAACTCCATCCAAGTTCGATTTAAGGAGGGAACCCTATGAGCAGGACCGCTACCGTCACTCGCGCCACCAAGGAGACCCAGATCACCGCCACCCTAAGCCTGGACGGCGGAGAGGTGGCCGTGGACACCGGCATTGGCTTCTTCGACCACATGCTCACCGCTCTGGCCTTTTATGCTGGGTTTGGCCTGAACCTCACCGCTAAGGGCGACCTGGCCGTGGACGGCCACCACACCGTGGAGGACGTGGGCATCGTGTTGGGGCAGGCGCTGCGCGAGGCCCTGGGTGACAAAACGGGCATCACCCGCTTTTCCAGCGTCTTCGTCCCCATGGACGAGGCCCTTTGCCGCACGGTGCTGGACATCTCCGGCCGGCCCTACCTGGTCTTCGACGCACCCATGCCCCAGGAACTCATCGGGCAGTACGATAGCTGTCTCACCGAAGAGTTCATGCGAGCCCTGGCCGTCAACGCTGGACTGACCCTGCACCAGGCGGCCCTCTATGGCAAAAACGCCCACCACATCACCGAGGCCCTCTTTAAGTCCTTGGGCCTGGCCTTGAAAGAAGCTGTGTCCATTGGCGGCAACGGCGTTACTTCCACCAAAGGGGTGCTTTGATGGGCTACATCTCCGTTGTGGACTACGGCGTGGGTAACCTGAAAAGCATCGCCAACGCCCTCTCCTATCTGGGCTTTGATACTAAGTTCACCGGTGAGGCCAGGGAGCTGGAGCAAAGCGACGCCGTGCTTCTGCCCGGCGTGGGGGCCTTTCCCGACGCCGCCAAAAAGCTCCGCTCCACCGGCCTGGACCAGACCATCATAGCCCAGGCGGGCAAAAAGCCCATGTTGGGCATTTGCCTTGGGATGCAGCTTCTTTTTGACGACAGCGAGGAGGGAGAACGCTGTGCGGGCCTTGGCCTTGTCAGCGGCTCCATCCAGCGCATCCAGACGGATCTGAAACTGCCCCACATTGGCTGGAACACCCTGGAATTTCCCCGGGAAAGCCCGTTGTTTCAGGGCATCGGCCAGGGCAGCGCCGTCTACTTCGTCCACTCCTTCGCCGCCCAAGTGGCTCGGGAGGAGGACCTGCTGGCCGTGACCGACTACGGCGCTCAGGTCACCGCCGCCGTGGGCAGGAACGGGGTCTACGGCTGCCAGTTCCACCCGGAGAAGAGCGGGGAAGTGGGCCTTGCCATCTTAAAGAACTTTGGGGAGATGAACCGATGATCATTCTGCCTGCCATCGACTTGAAGGACGGCCAGTGTGTCCGTCTGCGCAAAGGGGACTTCGGCACCGCTCACCAGGTGGCCGCCAGCGCTCTGGACACTGCCCGGGCCTTCCGGGAGGCCGGAGCCGCCTGGGTCCACATGGTGGACTTGGATGGGGCCCGGGACGGCCGCCGCCAGAACTTCCCCATCATCGACGCCGTCATCCGCCAGTCGGGGCTGAAGGTGGAGCTGGGCGGCGGTCTGCGCTCCCAACCCGACCTCATCACCGCCGTTGGCGCGGGGGCGGCCCGGGCCGTCATTGGCTCCGCCGCCGTCACCAATCCCGAGCTGCTGGACTACGCCCTCCAGTGGTGCCCCAACGAGACCGCCGTGGGCATTGACAGCCTGGACGGCAAGGTCCGCACCGCCGGTTGGGAGCAGGACAGCGGCTTGGACTATCTGGACTTCGCTAAGTCTGTGGTGGCAAAGGGTGTAAGGGTCATTATCTTTACAGACATTGCCACCGATGGGATGCTCTCCGGTCCCAGCTTTGACAAGCTCTCCGCCCTGCAAAGGGCGGTGCCAGAGTGCAAGATCGTGGCCTCCGGCGGCGTGACCACCCTGGACGACATCAAGCGTCTGCGGGACATGGGTCTCTACGCCGCCATTGTGGGCAAGGCTTACTACGCCGGAACTTTAGACCTGGCCCAGGCCATCCGGGAGGCCGGGGCGCAGACATGAAGATCGCAGTGATCGGCTACGCCGGATCGGGGAAATCCACCCTGGCCCGGACCTTGGGGGAGCGGTACGGCATTCCGGTGCTCCACTTCGACACCGTCCAGTTTACCCCTAACTGGCAGGAACGGGACAGGGAAGAGGCCCATCGAATGGTCCATGAGTTCATGGAGAACCCGGAGTGGGTGATCGATGGGACCTATTCCAAATTTGAGTATGAACGCCGAATGGATGAGGCGGACCAGATCATTTTTCTGGATCTTCCACGCCTTTCCTGCTTTTTTCGGGCTCTTAAGCGTTACGTTTCCTTTCGGGGCAAGCAACGGCCCGACATGGCCGACGGCTGCAACGAGAAAATGGACCTGGAGTTCATCTGGTGGCTCCTCTGGAAGGGCCGCACCCGGCAAAAACGGGAAAAATTCCAGCGTGTTCTGGACGCATATCCCGAAAAGACCATGGTGCTGAAAAACCAGCGAGAGATCGACCACTTTTTGCGGGAAACAGCCCCAGGCTAATGGGTATTAGCCGTGCAAATGCTGATGTGGAGGGAGGTGGCTAAGACTTGTTAGCTAAACGGATCATTCCCTGTCTGGATGTGAAGGACGGCCGGGTGGTCAAGGGGGTCAACTTCGTGGGCCTGCGGGACGCGGGGGACCCGGTGGCCCTGGCCAAATACTACTCCGACCAAGGGGCGGACGAGATCGTCTTCTTGGACATCACCGCCACCCATGAGCACCGGGACACGGTGGCCCACGTGGTGGAGGCTACCGCCTCCCAGGTCTTTGTGCCCCTAACGGTAGGCGGCGGCATCCGCACCCTGGAGGACTTTCAACAGCTTTTGCGCTCCGGGGCGGACAAAATATCGGTGAACTCCGCCGCCATTGCCGACAAGACGCTGATCTCCCGGGCGGCGGCCCGGTTTGGGAGCCAGTGTGTGGTGGTGGCCATCGACGCCAAGAAAAACGCCCAGGGCGCGTGGGAGGTGGTCACCCACGGCGGACGGGTCTTCACCGGGCTGGACGCCATCGTCTGGGCCAAGGAGGCCCAAAGCTTGGGGGCCGGGGAAATTCTACTCACCTCCATGGACGCCGACGGCACCAAGGCGGGCTTCGATTTGCCCTTGACAAAGGCGATCACCGACGCGGTCTCCATCCCCGTCATCGCCTCCGGCGGTTGCGGTAGCTTGGAGCATTTCGCGGAGGTATTTGAGCAGACCGGCTGCGACGCGGCCCTGGCGGCCTCGCTGTTCCACTTTGGGGAGCTCACCGTGCCCCAGGTCAAGGAATATCTGCGCACCCAGGGCATCCCGGTGCGTCAGGGGAGGGAAGACCATGTTTGACCTGGACCAGCTCTTTACAAAATCCGACCTCATCCCCGCCATCGTCCAGGATGCGGAGACGGGCCAGGTGCTCATGCTGGGCTTTGCCAACAAGGAAGCCGTCCGGCTGACTCTCGAGACCAAGACCGCCTGGTTCTGGTCCCGCAGCCGGCAAAAGCTCTGGAACAAGGGGGAGAGCTCGGGCCACTTTTTGAAGGTCCACAAGGTCCTCACTGACTGCGACACCGACACACTGCTCTATGTCTGCACCCCTCTAGGCCCCACCTGCCACACCGGGGCCCGGAGCTGCTTTTTTAACACCATTTGGGAGGAAGAATAAGATGAAACACGTGTTTACTGAACTTTACAAGGTGATCGAGGGCCGCCGGGCCGAGCCCCAGGAGGGCTCCTACACCTGTTATCTCTTCGACAAGGGCCTGGACAAGATCCTGAAAAAGGTGGGCGAGGAGTGCGCGGAGACCATTATCGCCGCCAAAAACGGCAACAAGGAGGAGACGGTGGGCGAGATCGCCGACCTCTTTTATCATGTGATGGTGATGATGGTCAACGAGGGCATCCCGCTTACCGACGTTACCGCCGAGCTGGACCGCCGCAGCCAGAAGATCGGCAACCTCAAGCAGTTCCACGTCTCCGACCACGAGAGCTGAGATGGACCTGTGCGACCTTAGGGACATCCAGGCCCTGTTAAAGCGCCACGGCTTCCACTTCTCCAAGTCCATGGGGCAGAACTTTCTCATCGAGCCCCAGGTCCCGGTGGACATCGCCGCCGCCTCGGGGGCGGACAAGGGTTGCGCTGTGCTGGAGATCGGCCCCGGTATCGGTCCGCTGACGGTCCAGTTGGCCCAGCGGGCGGGGAAGGTAGCCGCCGTAGAGCTGGACCAGTCCCTTTTGCCTGTACTGGCTGAGACCTTGACAGGCTTTGCAAATACAGAGGTCATCCCAGGCGACGTGATGAAGCTGGACCTGGAGGCTCTGGTGGCTGACAAGTTCCATGGCTTTACACCTATTGTCTGCGCCAATCTGCCCTACAACATCACCACTCCGGTAATGACCCGGCTGCTGGAGAGCGGCCTTTTTGCCTCGGTGACCGTGATGATCCAGCGGGAGGTGGCCAAGCGGGTGTGCGCCGCCCCGGGCACCGCGGACTACGGGGCCTTTTCCGTCTTCTGCCAGTATCACGCCCGATGTGACTACCGCTTTGAGGTGGGGCCGGCGTGCTTCTATCCCGCCCCCAAGGTGACCTCGGCGGTGGTGACGCTGACCACCCAGTCAAAGCCGGAGTGCGTGGAGAACGAGACCGCCTTCTTCCAGGTGGTCAAGGCCGCCTTTGCCCAGCGGCGCAAGACCCTGCTCAACTGCCTGGGCAGCGCCTATGGCCAGTATTCCAAGGACGAGCTGCGCCGGATCATCCTGGACTGCGGCTTACCTGAAGACATCCGGGGCGAACGCCTGGGCATCCCCGAGTTCGCCGCTCTGGCCAAGCGGCTGAGTGAAAAATAGAGAAAATGTAAAAATGGGCTTGACTTTCCCACTGTGTCAGGGTCTACACTGGTCCTTGGAACCGGTTCCCAACAAAATTTTGGAGGAATGTCATGCTCACCATCGGTGAATTTTCCCGCCTGGGGCGTATCTCCCCACGAATGCTCCGCCACTATGACGCGCTGGGGCTGTTATGCCCGGAGACGGTGGGGGAGAACGGCTACCGCTACTACCATCAGGAGCAGTTGGTCCGGCTTTTGAAGATACAAAAGCTGCAAAAGTACGGCTTTCGGCTGTCCGAGGTGGGAGAGCTGCTCTCCCTAAGCGACGAGGCGCTACTCGTTCGCCTCCATCGCCGCCGTTTGGACGCCCACTACGAGGTCTACCTGATGCAGGAGCGATTGCGGGAGCTGGAAGCGGACATCCTCCGTATGGAGGGAAGACCTATGCCAGACAGCAGATACCATGTGATCCTTATGCCCGACCCGGAGCAGACGGTGTTCGGCATCCGCCGCACCGTCCCGGTGACCCAGTTCCACGACCTCTTCCAGGAGCTGCGCCAGGAGCTGGCCCGGCGTGGCCTGAAGCAGACCGGGGCCATCCAGATGCTCTACCACAGCGAGGAGTTCAACTACGAGGGCGCGGACGTGGAGGTCCAGGCCGTGGTGGAGCCGGGCCCGGATACCACCGTGAAGCCCGCCTACGCCGCCTGCGCCGCTGTAGTCCACAAGGGACCTTATGACGGCCTCCCCGGGGCCTACGAGGCCCTGGCGGCCTGGATGGCCCGGCACCCGGAGTACCGCATCTGCGGCCCGGCCATCGACCGCTATCTGAACGACCCGGATACCACGCCGCCCGAGCAGCTGGAGACCGGGGTGCTTTTCCCTGTGGAGCGCATCGCTGAATAAAAGCAAGAGGGCCGCGACAGTCGTCGCGGCCCTCTCTTGTTGCCTTGCTTTGTTACTGCTTTTTCCACCGAAGCAGCATGGGGAAGAACTGCTCCATCTGGGCCTTGGCCTGGTCGGCGGTCATCTCCGGGTGGCCCGCCACCATGTGGGGCACGCAGAAGTCGATCATCTCCTCCATGGTCATGGACGAGGTGAAGGCCCCGTGCTGGTAGCAGTACTGGCAGTAGTCCTCGCTATGTTTGCCGTCGGCCTCGGTGCCGTGATCCTCGGGCTGGGCCAGGGGCATGCCGCAGGACTGGCAGAACTTCATCTGGGAAAGATCCATGATTTTTCGCTCCTTTCAGGTTGATGGGTCCAGTATATCAGGGAAAACATGACACAGTTTGTCAGGTTCAGCATTGGCCCGATAAATTTCTCGGCCCAAAAGGGCCAGCTGACGCTTCAAATATTCCGGCTCCAGCACCTCAACGCCTACGCCGAAGGATAAGAGATACCCATAGAGCCAGCCGTCGATGGGGAAGGGGACGCTGACCCGAAGGGCCCCGTCCTCCTCGCGCTGGATGTCCTTGGAGGCAAATTCGTCGTATACCCGGTAGGCCATGGCGGGGGAAAAGCGCAGGGTAATGGGGGTGACCTCCTGACTACCAAAGCCCGACTCGATGTCCGGCGGCGGCTCCGGGGGCTCCATGGTCTCGTCTGTCTCCTGGACCTCCAGCATCCGGCTCAAGCGAAAGGTCCGCCAGGTGGACTTATTCAGGCACCAGCCTTGGAGATACCACGCCCGGCTCTTGAACACCAGCCGCACGGGCAACGCCCGACGCTGTTGGGCGGCGCTGTACGCGCTGATATAAGTGAAGGTGAGGATGTGCCGGGCCAGGATGGCGTTTTTGTAGAAGGTGAAGTCTCCCTGGGGCCACTGGCTCTGCCACGGGGTCAGCTCCACCTGGAGCCAGTCGGGCTGGGTGGGGCGAAAGAGGGCGGCCAGCTTGGTGGCCACCTCCGGCCCGCCCAGGCCGTCGGGCATGGAGCGAAGGGCGGTCAGCAGCTGGGCCTGCTCCTCTTCAGTGAAGGCCGCCCGGTCCAGGGTGTAGTGCTCCATCAGCGCCACGCCGCCGCCCTTGCCCTGAGTGGCGTAGATGGGCACCCCTGCCTGGGAGAGGGCGTCCACGTCCCGGTAGATGGTGCGCGTGGACACCTCCAGCCGCTGGGCCAGCTCCCCGGCGGTCATCTGCCGGTGCTCCAACAGTAGATATAAAAGCCGAAACAGTCTGCTGTCCGACACCCCGCTCACCACCTTTGCAAACATGATACCACAATGGAAACTTTTTTGCAAAAGGGGATTGACAAAGCCCTCGGCCGGGTGTAGTATTGTTATGCTATCAAAATAATAGCACTTAGAGGAGGAGATACATATGAAGCAAAACAACATTACCGAGCGCGAGCTACGCCCCATGAACGGTCTGCTGGCCCTGTTACTTATCATTCTGGGCTTCGCCGCCGCTACCACCGCCTTCGTCTTTGGTATCATCGACATGGTCAATATGGGAGACGGACACCTGCCCGGTATCCTGCTCTTTGTGGCGGGCATTTTGGGCTGGGTGGTCTTTTCCGTCCTGCCCGCAGGGCTGAAGGTGGTCCATCCCAACGAGGCCCGGGTGCTGACCCTCTTTGGCAACTACCACGGCACCATCAAAAAGCCCGGCTTCTTCTTTGTCAATCCCTTCTGCACCAGCTTTTGCCCGGCCTATAAGGCCGCCGAGACCGCCGCGGAGAAGGAGGCGGAAAAGGCCTTCTCCGTTGGGAAGGTCTCCCTTGGCATGTCCTCCCTTGGCATGGTGAATATGAGCAAGAACATCTCCTTGAAGACCCAGACCCTGGACAATCAGCGCCAAAAGGTCAACGACGTGCTGGGTAACCCGGTCATCATCGGCGCAGTGGTCATCTGGCGGGTGGCCGACCCCACCCGGGCGGTCTTCGCCGTGGAGAACTACACCGAGTTTTTGTCCATCCAGGCCGACTCCACCGTGCGCAACATCGCCCGGCTCTACCCCTATGACGTTTTCGCCGAGGACGGCGACCTGGACGGCGACGGCGTGCCGGAGAAGACCCTGCGGGGCAGCGCCATAGAGATCGCCGAGAGCATGCGTGACGAGCTCCAAAAGCGGGTCAGCGAGGCGGGTCTGGAGGTCCAGGAGGTCCGCATCACCCACCTGGCCTACGCCGAGGAGATCGCCGCCGCCATGCTCCAGCGCCAACAGGCCGTGGCCATCATCGCCGCGCGGCAGAAGATCGTGGACGGCGCGGTGGGCATGGTGAAGATGGCCATCGACAAGCTGGGCGAGGACGAAGTGGTGGTGCTGGACGAGGAGAGAAAGGCCGCCATGGTCTCCAACCTCTTGGTGGTCCTCTGCGGCAACAAGGACGCCCAGCCCGTCCTCAACAGCGGCTCTATTTACTGATATGGGACCCGCAGAGAAGGAACGCCAGCTCCAGGAGCGGCTGGAGCGGGTCGCCCAGCTGGAGGCGGAGGTCCTGCGCCGGGAAAAGGCCCTGAAGGACAAGGAAAAGGCCAAAAAGCAGGTGCTTTTGCGCCTGGCTCCCAGCCTGTGGGACCAGGTGGCCTCCCTGGCGGAGGAGGACTTTCGCTCCATCAACGCGGAGATTGAATACCTGCTGACCCAGGCGGTGAAGGGCCGCCGGGGCAGGGGATAGGCAACAGCAAGGGCGTGACCTGACTGGTCATGCCCTTTTCATATACTCAGGCCATCAGAACAGGACCCAGCAGAACACCACCGTGCTGACGAGGCAGGTGGCGGCGTAGAGCCACTTGTTTTTGGCCCGGGGCAGAAAGAGGAAGAAGAAGGCCAAAACGCCCGCCACGTCCATGAGGAGCTGGAAGAGGAAGGTCTGGTACTGGGCGAAGAAGCACGCCACCGCCACGGTCTCGGCGGCCAGGGCGCCGATGGGCAGGGCATAGAGCGCGCTGCTCCACACCCGGTCCCGGTTCCAATCATAGAGGATGAAGGCCGCCACGCCGCAGAGTGCGGCCAGGACGGCGTAGAGCACGAAGAGGGAGGTCTTGAAGCCGTTGTCGAACCGGGGGAAGAACAGCCCCAGGATAGGCTGGGCCGCGTAGAAGGTCAGGTCCATGCCCAGCATATAGAGAAAGGAGCTCAGCCCCGCGCAGATGTGAGAGGAACTGGCCAGCACGATGAGGGTATTGGTGATGATCCAAAAACCGAACAGGGTCTGGGGCGAGGAAAAGCTCCACAGGGTATCCGCCGGGCAAAGGTCCAGCAGCCGGCACAAAAACCCCACCAAAAGGCCCACGGCGAAGATGGCGGCGTAGGAGCCCGGGCTATGCTTCAAAACTCGCTTCATCTTGTCTCCCTTCCTTTCTGCTGAGAAAGTATATCACAGCGGCGGAAAATGTTCAACCGCGGATAACGAACGGGGCAGGGGCGGCATAGCATGGGAAAAAGGAGGTATTCCCATGCCCATTATTTATCTCTCGCCCTCCACCCAGGAAAGCAACCTCTATGTCAACGGCGGCACCGAGGAGGAGTGGATGAACCGCCTGGCCGACGCTATGGTGCCCTACCTGGTCGCCTCGGGCATCCAGTATAACCGCAACACCCCGCAGATGACCGCCGTCAGCTCCATCGCCGCCTCCAACCAGGGCCGCTATGACCTCCATCTGGCCCTCCACTCCAACGCCGCCCCCGAGGGCCGCTACGGCCAGGTCCGGGGCATCATCGTCTATTACTACCCCGGCTCCGCCCAGGGTAGGCGGGCCGCACAGATCGTGGCGGACAATCTGAAGACCATCTACCCGCTGCCCGACAAGGTCCGCGCCGAGGCCACCACCGCCATCGGCGAGGTCCGCCGGGTCAAGGCCCCCAGCGTCTTCATCGAGCTGGGCTACCACGACAACGCCGATGATGCAACATGGATCAAGAACAACCTGGACGCCATTGCCCGGAACATCGTGCTGTCCCTGACCGAGTACTTCGGCATTCCTTTCCTGACCCCGGTCCCGCCCAGAAACGCCGTGGTGGACGTGTCCTGGGGCTATCTGAACATCCGCTCCCGACCCGACACCTCCGCCCCCGTCATCGCCAAGGCCTACGACGGCGCACGGCTGGTGGTCATCAACCAGTGGCAGGGCTGGGACCTGGTGCGCTTCGACGGCGCGGTAGGCTACGCCAGCGGCGACTTCATCACCTTTGTTTAAGAGGGGGCAACTATGGACATTCATGTGGTAAGGGCAGGGGAGAGCCTCTATTCCATCGCCCAGGACTACGGGGTCTCTCTGGCCCGGCTCATGGCGGACAATCAGCTCCCCGACCCCACCCGCCTGGCGGTGGGCCAGACCATCGTGGTGCGCTACCCCGAGGCGGTCTATACCGTCCAGCCCGGGGATACGCTGAGCTCCGTGGCCCGGGAGACAGGCGTTTCCACCCGCGTTTTACTGCAAAACAACCCCAACCTCCGGGGCGAGAGCGTCATCTATCCCGGCCAGACCTTAGTCCTGCGCTACCGGGGAGAAAAACGCGGCACGCTCAGCGTCAACGGCTATGCCTATCCCTATATTGACAAGGGGCTTTTGCAGCGCACGCTGCCCTATCTGACCAACATCACGCCCTTCACCTACGGCATTACGCCCAGCGGCGGCCTGGTGGACCTGGACGACCAAGCTATTATCGCCGCCGCCAAGCAAATGGACGTGGCCCCGCTGATGCACCTGTCCACCCTCACCGAGCAGGGCGGTTTCTCCAACGAGCTGGCCAGCCTTGTTTTGAACGATATGGCGGTCCAGGATCAGCTTGTCGCCAACATCAAGGCCAAGCTCCGCCAGCGTGGCTACGCGGGGCTGGACGTGGACTTTGAGTTTGTCTTCGCACAGGACGCCGGGCCCTACGCCGCCTTCATCCGGCGTTTGCGGCAGGAACTGAGTCCCCTGGGCTATCCTGTCATCGTGGCTCTGGCCCCCAAGACCAGCGCGGACCAGAAGGGCCTTCTCTATGAGGGCCATGACTACGCCGCCCTGGGCCAGGCCGCCGACCAGCTCTTGCTGATGACCTACGAGTGGGGCTACACCTACGGTCCGCCCATGGCGGTAGCGCCGCTGCCCAATGTCCGCCGGGTGGTGGAGTATGCCTTGACGGAGATCCCCGCTCAAAAGCTCTGGCTTGGAGTACCCAACTACGGTTACGACTGGCCGCTGCCCTTTGTGCAGGGCCAGAGCAAGGCCACCTCCATCTCCAACCAATACGCCGTCCAACTGGCCCTGCGCTACGGCGCTGCCATCCAGTACGACCAGACCGCCCAAAGTCCCTGGTTCCGCTATACCGATGGGCAGGGCAGGGAGCACGAGGTGTGGTTCGAGGATGCCCGCAGCATCCAGGCCAAACTGGCCCTCATTCCCGAATACGGCCTCTACGGCGCGGGCTACTGGAACCTGATGCGGCCTTTCCCACAAAATTGGGTGGTGCTCTCCGGCGAATATGACATCCGCCAGGGAGTATAAGCCCACAGGGGAGGGGAGAAGATAGGGAAGAGGTGAAGAACATGAAGCTGGAAGAGCTGTTGAAGACCGATCCAGAGGCGGGCCGCCTCTTTGACCATCTCCCTTTGGAGGTGCAGGAAATCATCCGCCGCACCGGCAAGGACATCGGCACTCTGGCTGCTCTGCGGGACTATACCATCGAGCTGGTCCACGAGGAAGGGCCCTTTTATGCCAACGGTGTGGTGGACGGCACCGAGCTGGACCCGGAGCTAAAGGCCCAGTGGACCCGGGAGCACAAGACATAGCGCGCATTTACAAAATGTTCACAGGCCGTTGAAATTTTGTCCATCACTTTTTTCTGCCCTATGGTATCATGTGCACTGTAAGGGATGAAACTCCCTCACATCTCTCTTCTCTCTTTCTCTTTTTTCTCTCTCCGAATCGCCCCTCTACCGGTCCGCCGGCAGAGGGGCGATTCCATTTTGCCGGCAAAAAGCAAAATTTTCCAGGAAAGCGTCGACTGCCGTCGAATTTTGAAAGATTAAAGGCAAATTTTTTCCATTATCTTGATTATTTTGAAGAATTATGGTAATATGAGCCGCAACAGGGAGGAGGCGCGCCTTGGCGCCCCCCAAAAATTAAAAGAGGAAGGGTAGAGCTATGAAAGAAACAAAAACTGTGTTTCGGGCCATCGTGGCCCACCCAGTTCCCGCCGAGCAGGCTCGCATCGCGTCCATTCTGGAGAAGGACGGCCTGTTTGAGGTGATCTGCACCACCCACGATGGACTGGAATGTCTGCGTCAGGTCCTGACTGATCGGCCCGCGCTGTTGGTCTTGGACGCTGTTTTGGAGCAGGTCGACGGTCTGGAGGTCCTGCGGCAACTGGGCCAGATCTCCGGGGTCAAGCCCCGTTGTTTGATGGTCACATCCTACGGCAATTATATCCGGGAATACGCCCGGTGCCTGGGCGCAGACTATTGTCTCATCGAGCCGTACAGCGACAAGGCCCTGGCGAACAACGCCCGTATGCTGGTCCAGCCGCCGACGGCATTCTTCACCGACCAGGAGATCGACGCCGTCACCGTCCAGGCTCTGCAAGAGCTGGACGTGCCCAGCCGTCTGAAGGGCTATCCCTACGTCAAGGAAGGCGTGCGGCTGCTGGTCCGGGACCCGGAGCTTGTCCGCCGTCGCCGGGTGGTCAAGGAGCTCTACGGCGTTATCGCCGCCAACCAGCACGTCTCCAAGGCGCAGCCCATCGAACGGGCCATGCGCACGCTGGTGGACCATGTATTCAGCCACAGCGACCCCGTCTGCCTTGCCAAATACCTCAGCGGCGCAGACCTGCGCCAGGCCCACGCCACCAATACCGATTTTCTCACGGCGCTGGCCCGGTTCGTCAGGACCACACTGGAGTCCGAGCGCAAGGACCAGTCCACGCTCCAGCAGGAGGAGAACTAAGACTTTTTCTTCTTCACCTTGGCCAGAGGATTTGCCTTGGCTGCCGAGCGCAGGCTGTCGTTGTTCACATGGGTGTAGATCTGGGTGGTGTTCAGGTGCTCGTGACCCAGGACCTCCTGAAGCGTACGCACGTCCACGCCGTTTTCCAGCATCAGCGTGGCCGCCGTATGGCGCAGCTTGTGGCTGGAATATAAGGTGCTGTCCAGCCCGGCCTTCAAAAAGCGTTTTTTCACCATATAGTGGATGGCGTCCTTGGTCATGCGCTTGCGGTTGCGGGTCAAAAACAGCGCGTAGGGGTCGGCCCCGGCGGAGCTGTCCCGTACCTCCAGCCAGTCGGCCAGAGCGGCCAGACAGGCGTCGTTGAGGTAGACCATGCGCTCTTTGTTGCCTTTGCCCACCACCCGGAGCTGGTCGCCTCGAACATCTGTTTTATTTAGTCCAGCTAACTCGGAAATACGCAGGCCACAGTTGAGGAAGATGGTCAAAATGCAATAATCCCGGGCCTGGTTGGGCTCGTCCACGCTGTCCAGCAGTCGCACCGATTCCTCCAAGCTCAGATACCGGGGCAGGGATTTCTTCAACCGGGGCGAATCCAGGTTCTGGATGGGATTTTCCGGCAGCAGATGGGTCTTGGCGGTGAGATACTTATAAAAGGAACGTAACGTGGCGATTTTTCGAGCCCGGCCCGCGGCGCCCACGCCGCAGTCCCGGCTGAGGAAGTTGACGAACTCGTAAACGTCGGTGACGCTCACAGAGCCAATCAAGTCGATGTCCACATCGGCAATGGATATCTCATCAAAGGGAACGTCCAAGGCCACGCGGCCGCGGGCGCGTTTGAGATACCGAAAGAATCGGCGCAGGTCTAAGTAGTATTCATCCACGGTCTTTTTGGAGTGGCCCAGGATGGTCTCGTGATAGGTCAAGAAGTCCCGCAGAATGGGGCACATATCGGGCTGTCCAGAGGTCATGGCTAGCACCACCATTGATAAAAGGAGGTTTTACCCTCCCTCCAACTCAACAAAATTTTTATTTTGTTGAGTTGGTAATATGAGTATATCAGACCTCCCCCATTTTGTCAAGAGCAAAATCAACGCACGGCAAGGGCCGCACCCGGTTCTCGGGTGCGGCCTTTTTGGGTGTTGCGCATATAAGTCCTTGCTCAATACCACTCCAGCGGCTTTTGCGGATAAGCGCCCAGGATATGGATAAACCGATAGCGCACCACGGTATAGGTGCTCAGCGGCCGGTTGTCCGCGTCGTAGGAATGGGCGGCGATGAGCGTGTTCTGCAGCGTGGGCCGGCGGCCCATGGAGACGATGATGGGCGTATGGCCCCACACTCCCTCCCGGAACATGAGCTGGACAAAATCGCCGGGCTGGAGCTCGCTCAGGTCGTCTACCTCCACCCCCACTGGGCCGGGCCCGGGCGGCGGAAAACGGGTCAAAAAGTTATAAAAATACGGCACTCCGGTCCATGCCGGGGCTTTTTGATTGGCATTGATGTAGTACCAGCCAAAGGTGGGCATGTAGTTCATTACGCCGGTGCCAGCGTACAGGCATTGCGAGGCGAAATTGGTGCAGTCGCCTCCCAGGTTTTCATAGTCATAAAAGGCCGGATTGCGGCCAAAGGCCCAGCGGTGGGCGTAGGCTACCGCCTTGGCCCGGTCGTATGGGATAGGCGGCGTGGAAACGGTGGGCATGACAGTCTCCCCTTTCTGTCCAGCCTATGCCAAATCTACCAAAAATGTGCCTGCTACCCCTTGCATTTATTGGGCATAAATGGTACAATGTATGCGATTTCTTAGAAAAGGAGTTGTTTCCCATGGCTCTCGTCACGTCTACCGAAATGTTCAAAAAGGCCTATGCCGGAGGATACGCCGTTGGCGCCTTCAACGTCAACAATATGGAGATCGTCCAGGGCATCACCGAGGCCTGCCGCGAGGAGAAGGCCCCTGTCATCCTCCAGGTGTCCAAGGGCGCTCGCGCCTACGCCAACCACACCTATTTGGTGAAGCTGGTGGAGGCCGCCGTTATCGAGTGCCCCGAGATCCCCATCGTCCTGCATCTGGACCACGGTCCCGACTTCGAGACCTGCAAGGCCTGCATCGACGGCGGCTTCACCTCCGTGATGATCGACGCCTCTTCCAAGCCCTTCGACGAGAACGTGGAGATCACCAAGAAGGTGGTGGAGTACGCCCACGACCACGGCGTGGTGGTGGAGGCCGAGCTGGGCACCCTGGCCGGCATCGAGGACGACGTGAAGGTGGACGCTCACGCCGCCTCCTATACCCGCCCCGAAGAGGTGGAGGAGTTCGTCTCCAAGACCGGTTGCGACTCCCTGGCCATCGCCATCGGCACCAGCCACGGCGCTTATAAGTTTACCGCCGACCAGTGCACCCGCAACGAGAAGGGCATCCTGGTACCCCCTCCCCTGCGCTTTGATGTGCTGGAGGAGGTCTCCAAGCGCCTGCCCGGCTTCCCCATCGTCCTCCACGGCTCCTCCAGCGTGCCTCAGGACTACGTGAAGATGGTCAACGAGCACGGCGGCAAGATGCCCGACGCCGTGGGTATCCCCGAGGAGCAGCTCCGCAAGGCCGCGGGGTTGTCGGTGTGCAAGATCAACATCGACTCCGACCTCCGGCTCACCATGACCGGCACCATTCGCCAGTTCTTTGACGAGCACCCCGACAAGTTTGACCCCCGGGAGTACCTCAAGCCCGCCCGGGCCAACATCAAAGAGACCGTGCGCCACAAGCTGGTGGACGTGCTGGGCTGCGCCGGCAAGGCCTGACGCTTGTCAAACAAGTAAGAGAGGGCTCTGCCCTCTCTTGCTTTATTATGAATTTACAGGAGGAAACAACTATGGAACAACTTCGCGGCGCCTGCATCATCGGCCAGTCCGGCGGCCCCACTTCCGTCATCAACGCCAGCGCCTACGGCGTGATCCGTACCGCGCTGGATAACCCCGCCATTACCGCCGTCTACGGCGCGGCCCACGGCATTAAGGGCGTGCTGGACGACAAGCTCTATGACATGGGCAAGGAGGACGCCAAGGAGCTGGAGCTGCTGCTGCACACCCCCTCCTCCGAGTTGGGCTCCTGCCGCTACAAGATCGCCGACCCCGACGTGGACGACACCGACTACAAGCGCATCCTGGAGATCTTCCAGAAGTACGACGTGCGCTACTTCTTCTACAACGGCGGCAACGACTCCATGGACACCTGCAACAAGATCTCCAAGTATATGCAGAAGGTGGGCTACGCCTGCCGCATCATGGGCGTGCCCAAGACCATCGACAACGACCTCTTCGGCACCGACCACTGCCCTGGCTTCGCCAGCGCCGCCAAGTATATCGCCACCTCCTGCGCCGAGGTCTATAAGGACGCCCGGGTGTACGACACCGGCATGGTGACCATCATCGAGATCATGGGCCGTCACGCCGGCTGGCTGGCCGGCGCCGCCGCTCTGGCGGGCGTGGTGGGCTGCGCGCCTGACCTCGTTTACCTCCCCGAGGTGGACTTTGATATGGACAAGTTCCTGGCCGACGTGGAGCGCATCTACAAGGCCAACGGCAAGTGCATCGTGGCCGTCTCCGAGGGCATCCACTATGCCGACGGCACCTTTGTCTCCGAGGCCAAGGCCTCCGCCACCGACGGCTTTGGCCATGCCCAGTTGGGCGGTCTGGCCGCCATGCTGGCCAACATCGTGAAGGAGAAGACCGGCTCCAAGGTCCGGGGCATCGAGCTTTCCCTCCTCCAGCGCTGCGGCGCCCATGTGGCCTCCCGCACCGACATCGACGAGTCCTTCCTGGCGGGCAAGACCGCCGTGGAGGCCGCCGTGTCCGGCGAGACGGACAAGATGGTGGGCTTTGAGTGCTCCCGTGAGGGCGGCAAGTATAGCTGCAAGACCAAGCTCTTCAACCTCTCTGAGGTGGCCAACTTCGAGAAGAAGGTCCCCCTGGAGTGGATCAACGCCGAGCACAACGGCGTGACCCAGGCCTTCATCGACTATGCCCTGCCCCTCATCCAGGGCGACGCCCAGGCTCCCACCGAGCACTCCCTCCCCCGCTTTGCCCGGCTGAAGAAGGTCCTGACCAATCCCTGATAGGAACACACAGCAAAGAGGGCGGCAACGATGTGTTGCCGCCCTCTTTTTATGCCATTTGGGACTTTTATAGCTCCTTGCGGGCCATGATGGCCAGGGAGATGAAGTTGGAGATGCCCAGGAGCGCCAGACCGGCCACAGGCACCAGCGCGGAGAGGGCGCGGTCGCTCAGGCTGAGCAGGAAAATATCGCCGGACTTGTCGGAGAGGACGGCGGCGCAAAAGGCGATCAGGACGGAAAAGACGGCGATGACCGCAATGACGATGACCCGGGACTTGGTGCCGCCGAAGCGGTAGAAGATGGGCAGGATCACCGCGGCGTAGACCAGCAGCGCACCGGCGTAGAGCAGCGCGGTGTCCAGCAGGTCGGCCTTTTGGAACATGCCCACCACCGTCTGTAGCGCGAACACCACCCCCGCCAGCAGGAGCACCAGCACATACCGGGCGTTCACCATATCCCGGCGGCCATTGGGCGCGGCGGCGGCATAGGCCTCCCAGTGGTTTGCGTCGTCGTAGCTGAAGAGGCTCATAATGCTGGAGCCGGAGAAGATGACCAGGTACAGCGAGGCAAAGCCCGCGGAAAAATTACTGAATATGGATAATATGGCAAAGGCCATCACAAAGCACAGGTAAAACCCTGCGTTGACCATCTGCAAGGAGAGGTCCCGCTTCAAAAAGCCTGTCATATCACTGTTCCCCCTTTGTGGTATACACCATGATGTCCTCCAGCGTGGCCGTCTCCACCGCCATGTCGGGCAGAGCCCGCTTCAAGGCGGCCCGGTCGGACACCAGCGCCTGGCAGCCGTACTTGCCCTCTCGCTTGCCCACCAGGAGCTGGGCCGGAATGGCGGCCAGCTCCGCCGGAGAGCAGGAGACCTTGGCATAGGCCGCCAGCAGCTCATCCTTGGCTCCGCTGACGGTCAGGCGGCCCTTGTGAAGGTAGGCCACGTAGTCGCAGATCTTCTCCAGGTCGCTGGGGATGTGGCGGGAGATGAGGAGGGCGTGGTCCTCGACGCGGACACAGGCCAGAACTTCGTCCAAAATTTCGTCCCGGACCACCGGGTCCAGTCCCGAGGTGGCCTCGTCCAGGACCAGCAGCCGGGGCCGGTGGGCCAGGGCGGCAGCGATGGTCAGCTTCATCTTCATCCCTCGGGACAGCTCCTTGATCTTCTTGTCCCGGGGCAGGTCGAACTTTTTCAGATAGCCCTCAAAGGTCTCGGCCTCCCAGGTAGGAAAGACCCCGGAGAGAAAGCCGCCTACCTGGCGGACCTTCAAAGCATCGGAAAAGGGGCACTCGTCAGGGACGTAGCCCACATCGCCCAGGGCCTGGGCGGCGGGCTGCCCCAGCAGCTCCACTTCCCCGCTGGTGGGCTTGATGATGCCCAGCAGACACTTGATGAAGGTGGACTTCCCCGCCCCGTTCTCTCCGATGAGACCCATAATGGTCCCGCCGGGCAGGGCCAGGTCGATGTTGTCCAGCTTAAAGCTGCCATAGTCCTTGGTCAGCCCACTGGTTTGAATGGCAAATTCCATGGTGTTCACTCCTCTTGATATAGTAATTGCAACGCCTCCAGCACCTCTGCCCGGCTCATGCCCACGCCTTGGGCGGCCTCCACCGCCAGGCTCAGGTGCTCCTCTACCCTTCTGCGGCCCTCCTCCCGGGCCAGCTCCAGGTTCCGGGGCGCCACATAGTAGCCCTTGCCGGGCACCGCCGTGAGGAAGCCCTCCCGGGTCAGCTCGTCGTAGGCCCGCTTGGTGGTGATGACACTGATGCGCAGGTCCTGGGCCAGGGCCCGGATGGAGGGCAGGGCCTCCCCCTCGGCTAGCTGGCCGCCCAAAATCTGCCCCTTCACCTGCCGGGTGATCTGGTCGTAGATGGGCACGTCCCCGGTGTTGCGGATGATGATGTTCATGGCCTCACCTCTGTGTATACTGTATATGCTCGATATATACAGTATACACAGTTACACTACCATTGTCAAGGGGGTTGGACAAAAAAATACCCGGCAACACTGCCGGGTATCGCAAAAGCCTAAATTACAAGGGTTACCGCCCTTTACTTACCCTTGGAGAAGTATTGTCGACGATGGACCATTCCTCAGTTTTTTCATCCTGGATCAAGTAGAAAAATTGCTCAGTAGGACCATCGTCCAAAAAGGTTTTGGTATGGTCGTACTCTACATCGTATTTCGCCCACACAACAATAAAGCGCTGGGCAAGCATCTCATCTGTCCAGCCTCGCTCCGCTGCAAGGTCGCTACCCATATATCTTTCCCTCACCTGTGCGGTCTCAGTCTCATCGACTTTGATCTCTGTAAGCCGTACAGCTATGGTATAGCCCTTTCCGGCCTGACCTTCAATGGCGCTCTGAACCGTTTGGATAGGATCGGCGGAGGGCTCTTGCAGCCAGGGGTCGAACAGACCCAGCTCATAGGCGGCGAAACCGCAGAGGATCATAAAAGCCATTACAGCGGCGGCTAGTATGGCGATCCTTTTGAAGCTGCCGAGCCTTCTGCGCGCATAGCTTCTGCTACATATAAGGGCTTCGGTCACATATTTGCCGTCAAGCTCATTCATGGCATCCGAAAACTGCTTTGCAGTCATACCAGCACCTCCCTTTCGGCTAGATATTCCCTCATTTTTTGGCGGATGCGTGTCAGCCGGACGGAAACATTTTTCTTCGTAAGTCCAACCAGTGCGGCAATGTCTTGATAAGACTCGGAAAACCAGTAACGGCGCATAAAAATGATGCGGTTTTGGGTGGACAGCGTATCCAGAAAGGCCTGGATCATACCGGCAAGCTCTTTGGTCTCCACTTCAGCTTCTACGGTATCCGGCCCTGCTATACAGGCTTCGATCTCCTCCATGGCAAGGGTGTAATGGCCGCTTCGCTTACTTGCCGCCTTTCTCCAATAGGCGTTGAGGGAAAGATTTCGAACGATTTTGCACAGATAGGTCAGCAGCGGGTCTGGACGTGCGGGAGGAATCGTGTTCCATGCGCCGAGATAGGCGTCGTTGAGACACTCCTCCGCATCTTGGATGTTGTTTAAGATGTTGTAAGAAAGCTTCTTGCAGGTTTTTCCATATTTGTGGTCCAGCTCGCGGATGGCTTGCTCTGAGCGTTGAAAAAACAGCTCAATGATGGTCGCGTCGTCCATTGTCACGTCGCCTCCCTTCCGGCTTCACTAACTATACTACACTTTTTTGTCAAAAAACTACATGGGAGAAAGTTTTTTATAATGGACAAAGCAAAAACCGGCACAGCCCAAGGGCCGTGCCGGTTTCGATTTACTACGGTGACTTTTAGCCCATCTGCGCCCTGTGGAAGACCTTTTTGCCCTTTTTGATGGTGAGGCCGTCGCCTTCCAGCATGTCCTGGGAGATCATCATGGCGGTGTCAGAGACCTTCTGGCCGTTGACCTCTACCCCGCCCTGCTCGATGAGCCGCCGGGCCTCCTTCTTGGAGGGCACCAGGCCACACTTGAACATCAGGTCCAGAAGGCCGATGACGCCGTCTTGGAGGTCGTCGCCCGTCAGCGTGGTGGAGGGCATATCGGCGCTGTCGCCGCCGTTGGCGAAGATCGCCCGGGCGGCCTCCTGGGCCTTCTGGGCCTCGGCCTCGCCGTGGACCATCTTGGTGAGCTCAAAGGCCAAGATCTCCTTGGCGTCGTTGAGCTTGCTATCCTTCCAATCGGCCATGGCGTCAATCTGCTCCAGAGGCAGGAAGGTGAGCATGCGGATGCACTTCATCACGTCGGCGTCACCCACGTTGCGCCAGTACTGGTAGAAGTCGTAGGGGCTTGTTTTATTGGGGTCCAGCCACACGGCGTTGCCGGCGGTCTTGCCCATCTTGTGGCCCTGGGAGTCGGTCAGTAGCGTGATGGTCATGGCGTAGGCGTCCTTGCCCAGCTTGCGGCGGATGAGCTCGGTGCCGCCCAGCATATTGCTCCACTGGTCGTCGCCGCCGAACTGCATATTACAGCCCAGGGTCTGGAACATGTGGTAGAAGTCGTAGGACTGCATGATCATATAGTTGAACTCCAGGAAGCTAAGGCCCTTCTCCATGCGCTGCTCATAGCACTTGGCCCGGAGCATATTGTTCACGCTGAAGCATGCGCCCACCTCGCGCAGAAGCTCCACATAGTTGAGCTTTAAGAGCCAGTCGGCGTTATTGACCATGATGGCCTGGCTGGGGCCGTCGCCGAACTCGATGAACCGCTCCATCTGCCGCTTGAAGCACTCGGCGTTGTGGTCGATGTCCTCCTTGGTGAGCATCTTGCGCATGTCGGTGCGGCCGGAGGGGTCGCCGATCATGGTGGTGCCGCCGCCGATGAGGGCGATGGGCTTGTTGCCCGCCTGCTGGAGCCGTTTCATCAGCGTCAAGGCCATGAAGTGACCCGCCGTCAGGCTGTCGGCGGTGCAGTCAAAGCCGATATAGAAGGTGGCCTTGCCCGCGTTGACGAGCTCTCGGATCTCGGCCTCGTCGGTGACCTGGGCCAGAAGCCCGCGGGCCTTTAATTCCTCGTAAATTTGCATGTTTTTCTTCCTTTCCTCTGTCATTGCGCCTTCTGAGGTGCTTTTGACAATAAAATGTTATAGAGAACGATGCTACCCACCACGACCACCGCGCCGATGAGGGCCAGGGGCCCCACGGTCTCGTGGTAGAATACCGCCACCAGAATGGGATTGAGTACTGGCTCAATGCCCGAGACCAGGCTGGCGGTCACCGCCGGAGTGGTCTTCAGGCCCTCGGTGAGCAGGATATAGGCCAGGGCCACCTGGAACACACCCAAGACCACCAGGGCCGTGAGGCCGCTTAGCTCCAGCCTGGGCTGAGTCAGTACAAACGGCAGACCGATGACCGCGCTGAGCACGTCGCCCCAGAAGACCGAGCCCAGCGGGTCGCCGTCAGGCATGTCACCCAGCATAAACACTCCGGCGTAGGACACCCCGGACAGCAGGGCCAGGACGTTGCCCAGCATCCCGCCCGCCGACAGGCTGTCCACAAAGAAAAGGACCACGCCGCCCAGCACCAGCGCGCAGACGGAAATATCCAGCCGCCGGGGCTTTTTGCCCAAAAGGAGCACGGAAAAGAGCAGGACGAATACCGGGGCGGTAAACTGCAACACGATGGTATTGGCCGCGGTGGTGAGCTTGTTGGCCACGGCATAGAGAAGATTTGTGCCGCAGACGCACAGCGCCCCCAGGACCACCCAGCGGTTGAGCCTAGGCTTGTGGTGGGTCACAGCCATGTAGAGGCCGATGACCACCAGGGCGATGGCGGTACGGGCACCGTTAATGGCGATGCCGTTCCAGTTGATGAGCTTGATACAGAGCCCGCCGATGCTGTAAAGCGCGGCGGATAGGAACACATACAGCGTCCCCCTTTGCTGGGCGGACATCGACATCACCTCCCTTACATGCGTAAAAAATCCTCTGTCCGAATGATCGGACAGAGGACGCATAAAAACGTGGTACCACCTCTGGTTTACCCCGCTCTCACGAGACAGGGCCTCGAGCCGTGCGTTTTCAGCAAAGACACGGCGGCGCGGTAACGGGCGCACCCGGACTCGTCCTACTGGCCACTGGGGCGTTCGGCGAGCGGCTCAGAGGGGTATTCCCCGGCCTCCGCTCTCCCCCTTTCACCACGTCGGGGTCTCTCTTGGCAGCGGATGGACGACTACTCTTCCTCGTCACAGCCTTGACTTCATTACTGGGGATTATAGTACAGCCCCATTTATTTGTCAAGCCTCATTTTCAGGGCCTGGGCGCTCTCCAGCAGCTCGCCCGCGCTAGTTAGAGCGGCGGGGGTGATCTGCTCGCCGCTGGTGAGCCGGGCCACCTCGGCCTTTCTCTGATCAAGGTCAAGGGCCGTCACGTCTGTAAAGGTCCTCCCCTTGCGCTCTCCCTTCTCCACGGAGAAGTGGTCGTCGGCCATGGCGGCCAACTGGGGCAGATGGGTGACGCATAGGACCTGCTTGCGCCGGGAGACCTGGGCCAGCTTTTGGGCCACCTTTTGGGCGGCGCGGCCGGAGACACCGGTGTCCACCTCGTCAAAGATTAGGGTGGAAACGTCGTCATTTTCCGCCAAAACATTCTTTAATGCCAACATAATGCGGGCCAATTCGCCGCCGGAGGCGATCTTGTGGATGGGCTTGAGGTCCTCGCCGGTGTTGGCGGACATGAGAAAGCACACCTCGTCCATGCCGGTGGCGTCCATGGCCAACTCCCCTGCCTTGGGGGCCATCTGGACCGAAAAACGGACCTTGGGCATGTCCAGCTCGGCCAGCTCGGTCTGGATGCGCGCCTCCAGCTTCCGGGCCTCGGCCTGGCGTTTGGTGGAAAGGGCTTTGCCTTTACACACCGCTTCCTCCAGGGCTTTGTCCAGCTTTTGCTGGAGCTTTTCCAACGCCTCGGCGGAGAACTGGATCTGGTCCAGCTCCGCGCGGCAGCGCTCCAGGTAGGCCAGCATCTCGGCGGTGGTGGAGCCGTATTTTTTGCCCAGGCGGTAGAGCTGCTCCAGCCGGGTCTCCACCAGGTCCAGCTCACCGGGCTCCATATCCAAGCTGCCCTGCAGGTCCCGGACACGCTCGGCCAGGTCCTGAGCGGCGTAGCGGGCCTCGTCGGCGGCGGCGGCCAGGTCGGCAAAGTCCTGGCTGGCCCGCCCACCGGTATGGAGAGTGGAGGCCGCCCGCTCCAGCAGGTCGGCGGCTCCGGCGTTATCCTCGTCGCCGGAGAGGGCGGCGTGGGCCTGGGCGGCGGCGGACATGAGCTTCTCCGCGTTGCGCAGCAAGTCCCGGCGGCGGTCCAGCTCCTCCTGCTCGCCCTCCTTCAGCTCGGCCCCCTCTAATTCGTCGATCTGAAACTGCAGCGAGTCCAGCCGCCGGGCCTTTTCCGACTCGTCCATTTCCAGGGAGGATATCTCCCGCTTCAAGGCCATGACGGCCTCGTAGGTGCGCTGAAAGTCCGCCAAGGGGCCCTCCACCAGGCTGCCGAAGCGGTCCAGATAGGAGAGGTGGCAGGCCGGGTCCAGTAGCTGCTGGCCGTCGTGCTGGCCGTGGATGTTGACCAACTGGTCGCCCAGGGCCTTGAGCTGGGCCACCGTCAGCATCTGGCCGTTGGCCCGGCAGAGGTTGCGCCCGTCGGCCTGGATCTCCCGGCGCAGCAAAAGCTCACCGTTTTCATCGGGGGCAACGCCGTTTTCCTGGAACCAATCCAGCTCTGGCAGGTCCCGGAACAGGGCCTCCACGCAGGCGGACTTGGCCCCGGTGCGGATGAGGTCTCGGCTGGTGCGCTGGCCCAGGATGGCGCCGATGGCGTCCACCACGATGGACTTGCCCGCGCCGGTCTCGCCGGTGAGGACGTTGAAGCGAGGCCCCAGGGTCAGGTCTGAGGACTCGATGACCGCGATATTTTCGATGTGGAGCTGAGCCAACATGGTCCTCAGCCTCCTTTCACGAGAGCATTTCGCCGATGGTGGCGCAGAAATCCTGGGCGCTTTGGTTGGTGCGCAGGATGAGCAGCACCGTGTCGTCCCCGGCCAAAGAGCCCACCAGGTCGGGGATCTCCATGCCGTCCAGGGCCGCGCCGGCGGCGGAGCCCAGGCCGGGCATGGTCTTGACCACCACCAGGTTTTGGGCCTGCTCGTAGCTGACCACGCCCTCGCGGAAGATGGTCTTGAGCCGCCCGGTGACGTTGGTGTGGTCCTTTTTGCCCGACAAGGCGTAGCGGTAGCTCCCCTTCCCCGTCAGCTCCTTGACCAGATGTAGCTCCTTGATGTCCCGGGAAATGGTGGCCTGGGTGGCCTCGATGCCCCGGCAGCGAAGCTGCTCCAAAAGCTGCTCCTGGGTCTCCACAGGCGTGGAGGCGATGATGGATAAGATCTCCCCTTGGCGTCTGGCTTTCATGGCCTTACCCCTTTCCCAGCTTTTGGTTCAAGATCTCGTAAAAGCTCCGGCCCGTCAGCTTTACAAGCCGGGTCTGGCGCTGAGAGCGGGTGATCTCCACCCGGTCGCCATGCTGGAGCTTAAAGGCCCGGCCGCCGTCCACGGAGAGATAGGCGGTCTTGCGCCGGTCAAAGCCCATGCGCACGCTGACCAGCCGCCGTGCGTCCAGCACGAAGGCCTTGGCCTGGAAGGCGTGGGCACAGATGGGAGTTACCACGATGCTCTGGGCGGTGGGCTCCACGATGGGGCCGCCGGCGGACATGGAGTAGGCGGTGGAGCCCGTGGGCGTGCTGATGATAACGCCGTCTCCAGCGAACTGGGAGATCAGGACCTTGTCGCCGTAGACGGCCAGGTCCACCACCCGGGCCACCGCGCCTTTGGTGAGCACTGCGTCGTTGAGGGCGGCGTCCCGGAAGACGCTCTTGCCGCCGCGCAGGACCCGAACGTCCAGCATCATGCGGCTCTCCACGGAGTATTCCCCGGCGGGGAGCTTGGCAAGCTGGGCGAGCTCCGAATGCTCCAGCTCGGCCATAAAGCCCACGCTGCCCATGTTGACCCCCAGGATGGGGACCTTGTACGCCTCGGCGTCCTTAGCGGCGTGGAGGATGGTGCCGTCGCCGCCAAAGCAAACAAGCGCGTCGGCCTGGGCAAGACCCACCTTCAGCTCAGTGAAGGTCATGTCCTGGGGCAGCTCTACCCGGCTGCCCTCTTCTAAGGCGAAGGGCAGACACATCAGCACCCGGACCCCCGCCTGCTCCAAAATGCCCTTGGCGGTCTGGGCGGCCTTAAGGCCCCGGTCACGATAGGGATTGGGACTGAGGACCACCGTCATACGCACACCTCCTCCAAGACCCGGTGGGACTCCTCCACCAATGCCTTCAGGTCAAATTCCCCCTCGGGATCGTCTGCTGGGCCCAGAAGGCCCAGGTATTCGATGTTGCCCTCAGGGCCCTTGATGGGTGAAAAGGTCATGGCCTTTACAGCGAAACCGTTGTCATGGGCGTGGTCAAAAAAGCGCTCCAGGACCTCCAGATGGGTGGCCTTGTCCCGGACCACGCCCTTTTTGCCCACCTTTTCCCGGCCCGCTTCAAACTGGGGCTTCACCAGGCACACCACCTGGCCGTCCGCCTTCAAGACCCCGCGCAGGGCGGGCAAAATGAGCCGCAGGGAGATGAAGGACACGTCCACGCTGGCGAAATCCAGGGCTTCCGGGATCTGTTCCTGGGTGAGATAGCGGGCGTTGGTCCGCTCTAGGGCTACCACACGGGGATCGGTGCGGATCTTCCAGTCCAGCTTGCCGTAGCCGGTATCCACCGCGTAGACCTTGGCGGCGCCGGTTTGGAGCATACAGTCAGAAAAGCCGCCAGTGGAGGCGCCGATGTCGGCGCAGAGCTTGCCGGAAAGATCAATATTCCAAAGCTCCATGGCCTTTTCCAGCTTGAGCCCGCCCCGGCTCACATAGGGAATGGCGGGGCCCTTCACCTCAATGACGGCAGAATCGTCCACATTTGTGCCCGATTTGGTCACCTTTTGGCCGTTGACCAGCACCAGTCCCGCCATGATGGCGGCCTGGGCCTTCTGGCGGCTTTCGCACAGGCCCCGCTGGACCAGGGCCACGTCCAGGCGCGTTTTCATCATGCCTTCAGCGCCTCCTTTGCCCGTTTGGCGATGGTTTCAGCGTCCAGGCCGCAAAGCTTACGCAGATCGTCCATGCTGCCGTGGGTCACGAAGCCCGAGCCTGTATTGCAGAGGGTCAAGCTATCTACCTTTACACCATGCAACGCCAGTTGGGCGGCCAGCTGCTGACCGATGGAGCCCTGAGCGTTGCACTCCTCGGCCACCAGGACCCGGCCCGTGGCGCGGGCGCTGTCCAGGATGGGCTCCCAGTCCACCGGGGCCAGGGTCTGGAGCTTGAAAACGTCCGCATCCAGGTCCTCCGCGGCGGTCAGAACGGCGTTGGTAGTGGGGCCATAGGTAACAAGGGTAATGCCTTTACCCTCTTTGAGCCGCAAGGTCTTTTGGCCGTCAAAGGAACCTTGGTAATCCCCTTCCCCACCCCGGGGATAGCGAAGGGCCACCGGCCCGGAACACTCCTCCAGCGCCCAGGCCAGCATCTCCCGAAGTTCTTGGAAGCAGCCCGGCGCCAGCACGGTCATGCCGGGGATGGAGGTGAGGTAGGCTACGTCGAACAGGCCGTGGTGGGTCTCTCCGTCCTCGCCCACCAGGCCCGAGCGGTCCACGGCAAGGACCACGTGGAGACCGCTGATGGCAACGTCGTGGAGGAGCATATCGTAGCCCCGCTGAAGGAAGCTGGAGTAGACGGCGAAGACAGGGACAGCCCCTTCCTTGGCCATGCCCGCGGCCATAGAGACCCCGTGGCCCTCGGCGATGCCCACGTCAAAGAACCGCTCGGGGAATTCGGCGGCAAAGCCGTCCAGCCCTGTGCCCGACTGCATGGCGGCGGTGATGGCACAGACCCGGCTGTCTCCCCGGGCCAGGGCGCAAAGGCTCTGGCCAAAGACGGCGGAATAGTTGGGCTTAGGGGGATTTTTAGGCTCGCCGGTGGCCAGATCAAAGGGACCAACGCCGTGGAATTTGTCCGGGGCGTCCTCAGCAGGAGTAAAGCCTTTTCCCTTTACAGTCTTGACGTGGAGCAGGACCGGGCCCTCTACCCCTTCCTTGGCGTAGCGTAGCAGCCGGGTCAGCAGCTTGACGTTGTGGCCGTCCACCGGGCCCAGATAGGTGAAGCCCATGTTCTCAAACATACTGCACGGCAGCAGCGCGTCCTTGACGGCGGTCTTGACCCGGTGGTTGAATTTGTAGAGCTTTCGGCCCAAACGGTTAGATTTTAGGACCCTTTGGTAGCCCTTTTTGAAGTTTAAGTACTGGGGTTTCAATCTTTGGCGGGCCAGATACCGGGACATCCCGCCTACGTTTTGAGTGATGGACATGCCGTTGTCGTTCAAGATCACGATCATTCTCTCGCCGCTTTGCCCGGCGTTAGAGAGCCCCTCATAGGCCAGACCGCCGGTGAGAGCGCCGTCTCCGATCAGGGCCAAAACGCTGTAGTCACAGCCATGTAAAGTTCTAGCCCTTGCCATGCCTAAAGCCACGGAGACGGAGTTGGAGGCGTGGCCGGCAATGAAAGCGTCGGCGGCGCTCTCGATGGGCTTGGGGAAGCCCGCCACGCCGCCCAACTGCCGCAGGGTGTCAAAGGCGTGATCGCGGCCAGTGAGGAGCTTGTGGCTATAGCACTGGTGGCCCACGTCGAAGACCAGGCGGTCCCGCTCCAGGTCAAAGACCCGGTGGATGGCCACGGTGAGCTCCACCGTGCCCAGGCTGGAGGCCAGGTGTCCGCCGGTCTGGGAGACGGTGCGAAGGATCGCGCCGCGAAGGGAGGCGCACAGGTCCTGGGCCTGGTCGTCATTGATGGTTTTCATATCCACGCTGTCAAAGGGCTCCACGGCGTTCACCTGCCTTTCGTTATCAAAGTCAGTTTAGCTGTTTCTCTGGGCCAGCTCCTGGGCCAGATGTTGGAGAAAGTCCGCATCGGAGAAGCCGTCCAGAGCCTGGGCCGCCTGACGGCTCAGCTCTATCACCCAGCGCTGGCACTCCTCAAGGCCCAAAAGGGTCACGAAAGTGGTCTTGTGGCTGGCCTGGTCGGAGCCAATGGGCTTGCCCAGGGCTTGCTGGGTAGCAGTAACATCCAAAATGTCGTCTCGGACCTGGAAGGCCAGGCCCAAAGCGTCGGCATAGCGGTCCACCGCCTGGACGGCGGCGGGGTCGGCATTGGCGGCAATACAACCCATATGGGCCGCGCAACGGATCAGTGCGCCCGTCTTGAGCCGCTGGAGCCGCTCCACCGTGGGCCGGTCCAACGCCCTGCTCTCCCCTACCATATCCAACACCTGTCCGCCGATCATTCCCGCGGGTCCGGCGGCCCGGGACAGGGCGGAGACCGCCTGGAGCCGCTGATGCTCAGATAGCTCCGCCGCTCCGGAAATGACCGCAAAGGCGGCGGTCAAAAGGCCGTCTCCAGCCAAAATGGCGGTGGCCTCGCCGTAGACCTTGTGGCTGGTGGGCTTGCCCCGGCGCAGGTCGTCGTTGTCCATGGCGGGCAGGTCGTCATGGATGAGGGAATAGGTGTGGACCATCTCCACCGCGCAGGCCAAGGGCAAAACGGCCTCTGTTTCCCCGCCACAAAGACGGCAGACTTCGATGGCCAGCACCGGACGCAGACGCTTGCCACCGCCCAAAAGGCTGTATTCCATAGCCTCGACGATGTTTTCGATGGCCGGGATGCCGGCAAAGACACGGCCCAGGGCCGCCTCTACCAGGGCTGCGTCGGCCTTCATACGCGCTTGCCGATCCACAGCGTCAGTCCTCCCCTTCAAAGGGCACCTCCTGGAGCTGGCCGTCGGCGGCTTTGGCGATCTTGGTCACCTGCTGCTCGGCCTTGTCCAGCAAGAGGGCGCACTGCTTGAGCAGCTCCGTGCCCTCGGAAAAGAGGGCCAGGGACTGCTCCAGCGGCGCTTCGCCACGCTCCATGGCGGTGACGATCTGCTCCAAACGGGCCATAGCCTCTTCAAAGGTGGGTTTTTTGGTTGCCATATGCTTCACCCTTTCTCCACCCGGCATGGGACGCTGCCGTCTCGCAGCCGGAGGGTAAATGTCTCTTGTTTTTTCAGGGCCTTGGCGGTGGGGATGACCTGGCCGTCCTCAGTTTGAGGAATGGCGTAGCCCCGGCCCAGGACCTTCAGCGGGCTCAGCGCGTCCAGTTTGCCGCCAATGGCAGCAAAGCGGGCACGTTCCTCTGCCAAACGCTCCTTCAGCGCCGAGACCAGCCTCTCGCTTTGGCGGTCCAGGGCCTGGCGGCGGTCGGTCACCAGGTTCATAGGGTCGCTGAGACAACGGCTCTGGGCGTAGTGGCGCAGCCGCTCCCGGCCCAGGGAAAGCTCCCGCTGGGCCCGCTGGGCCAGCCGAGCCTGGGTCTGGGACAACCAAGCATAGACCTCATTTTGGTCTGGAACGGCCAGCTCCGCGGCGTTGGAGGGCGTGGCGGCCCGGAGGTCGGCCACATAGTCGGCGATGGTCACGTCGGGCTCGTGGCCCACGGCGGAGATAACGGGAATGCTTGACGCATAGATGGTCCGGGCCAGGTTTTCGTCGTTGAAGCACCACAGGTCCTCCATGGACCCGCCGCCCCGGCCGGTGATGATGAGGTCGGCAAGGTTCACGGCGTTGGCGTATTCGATGGCACGGCTGAGCTCCCCGGCGGCCTCCACGCCCTGGACCCGGACGGGTAGGACGCAGACCTGGGCCATAGGCCAGCGGGCCTCCAGGATGCGCAGCATATCCCGCACGGCGGCCCCCTTCGACGATGTGATCAGGGCGATCTTTCTGGGATAGGCCGGGATGGGCTTTTTACGCGCGGGGTCGAAGAGGCCCTCCGCTTCCAGCTTGGCCTTGAGCTGCTCAAAGGCGGCGTGGAGGTCGCCCACGCCGTCGGGCATCATGGCGGAGACGTAGAGCTGGTAAATTCCTCGTTCGGGATAGCAACTGACCCGACCTAAAGCCACTATTGTCATGCCGACCTGAGGGCGAAAGCGCAACTGACTTGCGTGGCTTCTGAACATCACACAGGGCAAAACAGCGGACTTATCCTTCAAAGTAAAAAAGTGATGGCCGGTATTGTGCATTGTATAGTTTGATATTTCGCCCCGAACGGTAACGGCGGCCAGACCCGGGTCGGCGTCCACCAGGTCCTTGATGTACTCGTTGAGGGCGGTGACAGTGTAGATGTAGTTATCCATGGAGAGCCTCCAAAGCCCGATATGTCAGGATGGCTACGCCCATGGCATTGTCCGAGGCGTATTCCGGCGCGGAAAAGACCGCCTGACAGAGCTCGGTGAGCTGATGGCGCAGTCTTGTGTTGGAGGCTACGCCCCCCGAACACAGTACCGGGCAGCCGGGGTAGGCGTTCTGCGCCGCGGCGGTGACCCGGACCAGCACATGGCAAAGGGTGTCCAGCACGAAGCGGGCGATCTCCGCCCTCTCCTCTCCCCTCTCGACCAGGGCCTTGACCTGGTTTTCCATGCCCGATAGGGAGAAGGAAAGGCTGTTTGTTTTCACGGTAAAGGGCTTCAACGTACCGCCGGACTCCTGGGCCAGAGCGTCCAGCGCCTTGCCCGCGGGGAAGTCCAGACCCAGCAGGGCCCCGGTCCGGTCGATGAGCTGGCCGGCGGAGATGTCGCAGGTGCCGCCGATGGTCTCGGCGGTGATGGCAACGCCTTGGGGCTTGACGTATAAGAGCTCGGTGGTGCCGCCGGAGAGGTGCCAGGCCAGGAAGGGACGCTCCAGCAGCTCCATATGCCCCGCGCTCCAGGCCGCGGCGGCCAGGTGGCCCTGCTGGTGGCTCCAGGAGAAGCAGGGCACGCCCAGGGCCTGGGCGGTCACTTGGGCTTGGGACGACCCTGCCAGAAAACAGGGCATATAGGACCCCTCCGCCTCCCGGGGCGCGACGCTGGCGCCTACGGCGGCGGTCTGACCGGGGCCTTGGTCGAAGAGGGCCTGGGTCAGCTCGGGCAGACGCTTGACGTGCTGGAAAAGGGCCTCCTGCTGGCGAAGGCCCAGAACCCCCTGGGGCACGTCCAGCAGTCTGCGGCTGTGGAACTGCTTTTCCGGGGAAAACCAGGCCACGGAGGTGGTGTAATTGCTGGTGTCAAAGGCCAGAGCGCCTGTCATTGGCCGCTCTCCCCTTCCTCCGGGTCCTGGCCGGTGCGCTGGCGGACAAAGGTGCCCAGAATGCCGTTGATAAAGGCGCAGGCTTCGGTGGGCTCGTAGCCCTTGGCGATCTCCACTGCCTCGTTGATGGAGGCGGAGGTGGGCACGTCGTCCATGTAGAGGATCTCATACATGGAGCAGCGCATGATGGCCACGGCCACCCGGTCGATGCGGGAAAAACGCCAGTTCTGGGCGTATTCCTCAATGTAGCTGTCCAGCTCGGCGGCGTGCTGATACACCCCTTTGACCAGCGTTTCTATGTATTCCTTCTGCTTGGCGTTGGGGAACTGGGCGTAGAGCGGCTCCTCCTCGCCCAGGCGGGAAAAGGCCTCGGGGGTGAGGAATTCCTCCAGAAGGCTCTGGGCGCTCTGGTTGGAAAAGCTCAGCTCGAAGATAAAGTGGACCGCGATCTCTCTGGCGTTGGTGCGTGTCATATGTGTGGACCTCCCCAGCGGTACAAAACGATACTTGTCCAGGATATATCTTGTATTATATACAATCTCTGCATAAAAATAAACCCCCAAACGGGGGAAATTTTTCAAGGGGCGCAAGGGGCAAAAAAGTTGCCGGAGCGCTGTGCTCCGGCAACCTTGGCTGGCGGTGAGGATTATTTGGCCTGGGGCTTGCGCTCCCGGCGAAAGCTGATGCCGGCGACCTGGATATTCACCCGGCTGACGGTCATGCCGCTGGTGTTGCTGACGGCAGTCATCACGGCCTCCTGGACCTTTTTGGCCACGTCGGGGATGGCATAGCCGTATTGGATGAGGATGGAGATGTCCACGGTGACCTCGCCGCCCGTCACAGCCAGGCGAACGCCCTTGGAGTAGACCTTCCGGCCCATCAGCTCAGCGATGTCGGAGCTGAGATTGGCGGCCAGAGAGCTGACCCCTTCTACCTCCATGGCGGCAGAGGCGGCCACCACGGCCAGGACCTCGTCGGCAATGTTGATGGTGCCCATCTCGTCGGGATAGGAGATATATTCTCTGGTTTCGCTCATATGCAACGCTCCCTTTCAAAGGGGCCTTGGTGGCCCATTGCGGTTCCTTAGTTTGTATTATACCATAAAATCTGGAATTGACAATGGGCTTTTGCAGTTTTTTTAAGGCCGGTCCAGGAATCGGACGATCCCCTGGGCCACACCCTGGGCCACCCGGGTCTGATAGGCGTCGTCTCGGAGCCGCGCAAGCTCCGCAGGGCAGGTCATAAAGCCCGTCTCCACCAGCACCGCGGGCATATCGCTTTCGCGCAAAACCACAAAGTTGGCGCTGTCGATGCCCCGGTCGATGGCACCGGTGGCGGTAGCCGTGGTGGTCTGGATGGACTGGGCCAGGGCCGCGCCCTGGGCGCTTTGGGGATAATGGTAGACGTAGAGCCCCTGAAAATCGGCGTTTTGCTCCGCGGCGTTGCAGTGGATGCTGACGAAGAGGTCGGCGTTCATGGCGTTGGCGCGGTAAGCTCGGTCATAGAGGCCCACGTCCATGTCGGCGTCCCGGGTCATCACCGTGTTGTAGCCCAGGGCGGTCAAAATATCCCGGAGCTTGCGGGCCATGGCCAGATTCAGCGCCTTCTCCTCCGCCCCGCCATAGACCGCGCCGGTGGCGGAGCCGCCGTGACCCGCGTCAATGGCGATGAGGTAGCGGCCGGGGTCTTGGGGCCTGTCAAGGCCCGCCAGCAGAGGCGATATGTAGCCTTGCGAGAAGACAAAGGCGGTGTAGCTGCCCTGGTCCCAGCCCACCCGGCAGCCCAGGGCCTCGGAGAAAAAGCGCAGGGGCGCCATGGTGTAGCCCTGGCCCTGGTAGGAGACCATAGCGGCCGGCACGCCGCCGGGCATGGGCACGCTCTGGCCGTTGACCATCGCGCTGGACGCGCCCAGGGTCAGCTCGATGACGGTCTCCCCTTTGGTGAGGCGCACCTGGGCGGCCCGGTCCGGTAGCCACTCCACCGTCACGCCCAGGGCCTCCGCCAACAGACGAAGGGGCGCCAGCGTCCGGCCCTCTACGATAACGGCGGGCATCTCGCCGGAGATGGCCCTGCCGTCCAGGCGAAGGGTCACCTTGTCCAGAAACTGGGCCGGGCCGGGGGTATCGGCGGTATAGTCGTAGACCGAGGCGGTCAGCGTGCCATTGGGCGCAGCGGCCTGGGCTGCGGGCAGGTTGCAAAACAGCAGGGCCAGGATAAGTATAAGGGGCAGAAAGCGGCGCATAGGGAAAACCTCATTTCGGCGGTTTTCCCCATTGTACCGGGCTTTCTGCCCCGGGTCAATGGGCCAAATCCTGCCAGGTCAGTTCCTACCAGCCAAGGTGAAGGGCGCCAGCTCCATGCGCACAAAGAAGCCCTGGCCATGCTTGCACACCGGGCAGACAGCGGGGGCGGCGGTGGAGTGGATGACCTGACCGCAGTTGAGGCACACCCAGCCCGTCTCCACCTCGGAGACGAAGAGACGGTTCTCCGCCAGCAGGTCGGCAAAGTGCTCAAACCGCTGGGCGTGGGTCTTCTCGATGCCCGCGATCATGGAGAAGGTATGGGCGATGGTGTCAAATCCCTCCTGGGCGGCGATCTTGGAGAAGCTGGAGTAGACCGTGTCGTGCTCCTCGTTCTCGTTGTGGACGGCGGCCTTGAGCACGTCCAGCATATCGCTGTAGAGGTCCACAGGGTAGCCTCCGTCTACCACCAGGCTCTGGCCGGACACAGGCTGGAGAAGGTCATAGAAGATCTTGCCGTGCTCCTTTTCCTGGTCGGCGGTGAACAAAAACACCTGCTGGACCACTTCAAGGCCCTTTTTCTTGGCAAGGCCCGCGGCGTAGGTGTAGCGGTTGCGGGCCTGGCTCTCCCCGGCGAAGGCCCGCATGAGGTTCAGACGGGTCTCGCTCTGCTCAAAGGCAACGGACATAAAAACTCCCCCTTATCATGTAGATAAGAGGGAGTATAACCAAAGTTTTCCCGTTTATACGTCCAGCCGGCCGGCCACAGCCTCCAAAAAGCCCTGGGTGGTCACCTTCTGGGCGGGGTCCTTCCCCTCCCAAAGGCCCGCCAGATCGCCGGTCATGACCCCCGCCTCGATGGTGTCGATGGCGGCCTTTTCCAGCTTTTGGGCGAAGACGGTAAGCTCGGCGTTGCCGTCCAGCTCGCCCCGCTTGGCCAGGGCCCCGGTCCAGGCAAAAAGCGTCGCCATGGGGTTGGTAGAGGTGACCTCGCCCTTGAGGTGGCGGTAATAGTGGCGGGTGACGGTGCCGTGGGCGGCCTCATACTCGTACTTGCCGTCGGGGCTCACCAGCACGGAGGTCATCATGGCCAGGGAGCCGAAGGCGGTGGAGACCATGTCGCTCATCACATCGCCGTCGTAGTTCTTACAGGCCCAGATGTAGCCGCCCTCGGAGCGGATGACCCGGGCCACCGCGTCGTCGATGAGGGTGTAGAAATAGGTGATACCGGCCTTTTCAAAGGCGGCTTTGTAGTCCGCGTCGTAGATGTCCTGGAAGATGTCCTTGAAGCGGTGGTCGTACTGCTTGGAGATGGTGTCCTTGGTGGCGAACCACAAATCCTGCTTGGCGTCCAGGGCGTAGCGGAAGCACGAATGGGCGAAGGAGGTGATAGATGCGTCGGTGTTGTACATCCCTTGCAGCACGCCGGGGCCGTTGAAGTCAAAGATGGTCTGGCGGGTCTCGACGCCCTTTTCGTCGGTGAAGACCAGCTCCGCCTTTCCGGGGGCCTTGGGCTGGAACTCGGTGTTTTTATACACGTCGCCGTAGGCGTGACGAGCGATAGTGATGGGCTTTTTCCAGTTTTTCACCACTGGAGAGATGCCTTTGACCATAATGGGCGCGCGAAAAACGGTGCCGTCCAGGATGGCCCGGAGGGTGCCGTTGGGGGACTTCCACATCTGGGAGAGCTTGTACTCCTCCACCCGCTGGGCGTTGGGAGTGATGGTGGCGCATTTCACGCCTACGCCGTACTTCTGGATGGCGTGGGCCGCGTCCACGGTGACCTGGTCGCCGGTCTTTTCCCGCTCAGGAAGCCCTAAGTCGTAGTACTCAGTCTTCAGGTCGATATAGGGCGTGAGCAGGATGTCCTTGATCTGCTGCCAGATGATGCGGGTCATCTCGTCTCCGTCCAGCTCCACCAAGGGGGTGGTCATTTGAATTTTAGCCATGAATTTCACTCCTTAACGTCACTATGTTGATAGCGTTCCATTCCCCACCAGTTGGGGATGAGCTCTCCCAGCCGCACCGTCTGGCGGGTGGCCAGGTCTACCAGTATCTCGGTGTCCACGTTGCGCGGGGACAGTTGCATCAAAAACTCCCGGCAGGCCCCGCAGGGCATCCCGCTACCGCCGTCGTAGGGCGGCTTGTCCCGGAAGGCCACCAGCCGCTTGACCACGGTCTGGCCGCTGTTGACGTACATATTGAGCGCCGCCACCCGCTCCGCGCACAGGTCCATCACGCCGCAGCAACTCTCCACGCAAAAGCCGGTGAATATCTCCCCGCTTTCGCTCTCCAGCGCGCACACCACGTGGCGGGCGTAGAGAAAGGGCGTTACCTCCTGGGGCTGGTAGTAGGGCTGGGCTTTTTGGCACAGGGTCTCCCAAATGTCCACGTTTTTTCTCCTTTTAGGAAATATCCGCCAGCTCCAGGTACTTATAGCCGTTGTCGGCGATGTGGTCTTTGCGGCCCTGGAGGTTATCGCCCAACAGCAGGTCGAAGACCTGGCTGGTGAACTCCGCGTCCTCAGGCATGACCTTGATGAGGCGGCGGGTCTCGGGGTTCATGGTGGTGAGCCACATCATGTCCGGCTCGTTCTCGCCCAGACCCTTGGAGCGGTTGATCTGGCACTTCTTCCCTGCCAGTTCGCCGTTGACGATGTCGTTTTTCTCCTTGTCGGTGTAGGCAAACCAGGTCTTTTCCTTGTAGGTGATCTCATAGAGGGGGGATTCGGCGATATAGACGTAGCCCCGCTCAATGAGGGTGGGCACCAGACGGTAGAGCATGGTGAGGATCAGAGTACGGATCTGATAGCCGTCCACGTCGGCATCGGTGCAGATGACGATCTTGTTCCAGCGAAGGTTCATCAGATCGAAGGCCGCCAGGTCCTTGACGTGCTTGTTTTGCACCTCTACCCCGCAGCCCAGGACCTTCATCAGGTCGGTGATGATCTCGCTCTTGAAGATCTTGCCGTAGTCGGCCTTGAGACAGTTCAGAATTTTACCGCGAACGGGCATGATGCCCTGGAACTCCGCGTCCCGGGAGAGCTTGACGCTGCCCAGAGCGGAATCGCCCTCCACGATGTAGAGCTCCCGGCGCTCTGTGTCCTTGGTGCGGCAGTCCACGAACTTCTGGACCCGGTTGGCGATGTCCACGCTGCCTGAGAGCTTCTTTTTGATGTTGAGCCGGGCTTTTTCCGCGCTCTCCCGGCTTCGCTTGTTGATGAGCACCTGCTCGGCGATCTTCTCCGCGTCAAAGGGGTTTTCGATGAAGTAGACCTCCAGCTGGGAGCGGAGGAACTCGGTCATGGCATCCTGGACGAACTTATTGTTGATGGCCTTTTTGGTCTGGTTCTCATAGCTGGTCTGGGTAGAAAAGTTGTTGGACACCAGCACAAGAGCGTCCTGGACATCGTTGAAGGTGATCTTGCTCTCGTTTTTCTGATACTTGGCCTTGGCGCGCAGATAGCCGTCCAGGGCGGAGACAAAGGCCGAGCGCATGGCCTTTTCCGGGCTACCGCCGTGCTCGAGCCAGGAGGAGTTGTGGTAGTGCTCGATGATCTGAACGGTGTTGGAGAAGCAGAAGGACACGCTGAGCTTGACCTTGTACTCGGGCTTGTCCTCCCGGTCCTTGCCCCGGCGTTCGGTCTGCCAGAAGACAGGGGCGGTGAGGGACTTCTCCCCCGCCAGCTCCGTGACATAGTCGATGATGCCGTTTTCGTAGCGGAAGTCCTGGGTCTGGAACTTGCCGTCCACCTCGTCCCGGAAGCGGAAGGTGACCCCGGCGTTGACCACGGCCTGGCGCTTCATCACGTCCACATAGTAGGCCGCAGGGATGTCGATGTCGGTAAAGACCTCCAGATCGGGCTTCCAGCGAAAGACCGAGCCGGTCTTTTTCTGGGTGGTGGGGGTCTTTTGCAGACCGCCTACGTTCTCGCCCTTTTCGAAATGGAGCTGATACTCAAAGCCGTCGCGGTGGATGGTGGCGTCAAAATACTCGCTGGCGTACTGGGTGGCGCAGGAGCCCAGGCCGTTGAGGCCCAGAGAGTATTCGTAGTTGTCGCCGCCTGCGTCATATTTGCCGCCAGCGTAGAGCTCGCAGAAGACCAGCTCCCAGTTGAACCGGCCCTCCTTCTCGTTCCAATCCACCGGGCAGCCCCGGCCAAAGTCCTCCACCTGGATGGAGTGGTCGGCAAAGCGGGTAACGATGATCAGGTCGCCGTGGCCCTCCCGGGCCTCGTCGATGGCGTTGGAAAGGATCTCAAATACGGCGTGCTCGCAGCCGTCCAGGCCGTCGGAGCCGAAGATGACGCCGGGGCGTTTGCGGACCCGGTCCGCGCCCTTTAAGGACGAGATGGATTCGTTGTCATACTGCTTGGTGGTCTTTGGCATGGTCTGTGGGCACCTCTCTTAAGCACTATATCTATTGCCCGGTCACAGATGGGCATACTTTCCATTGTGGTTATCATACCATAGCCTTCCCCTTCCCGTCAAGGCTTATCAGCCCTTTGGGCGCTAAAAAAGCCGCCATGACGGCGGCTTCTTTAGACGTATGATGTGAACTCCCTGTGCAACGTGCCGATCACACCGCGCGGGTGACCTTACCCGAGCGCAGGCACCGGGTGCAGACATAGACGTGCTTGGGAGAGCCGTCCACGATGGCCTTCACCCGCTTCAGGTTGGGCTTCCAGGGACGGTTAGAGCGGCGGTGGGAGTGGGAGACTTGATTCCCGAACACCAGAGCCTTCTCGCAATACGCGCATTTCGCCATTTTCGTTCCCTCCTCGCTGGTCGAAATCAAAGGAAATTCTGTTCCTCTAAAAAACATCGAATGCTATGTTACCACAGTTTTTTGGAAAATGCAAGCATTATTTTTCCGCTCTCAGGCTCTGGGATGGGCTTTTTTGTAGACATCCTTCAGCTTTTGGCCCACCAGATGGGTGTAGATCTGGGTGGAGGAGATGTCCGCGTGGCCCAGCATTTCCTGAATGGACTTCAGGTCCGCACCGTTTTCCAGCAGATGGGCGGCAAAGGAATGGCGCAAGGTCTGGGGGGTGATCTCCTTTTTGATGCCTGCGGTCTCCTGGTAGTGCTTGATGAGCTTCCAAAAGCCCTGGCGGGACATACGCTCGCCGCTCATGTTAACGAACAGCGCCTTCTCCGACTGGTCCTCCAGCAGCTGGGGCCGGATATTCTTCATATACTCGCCCAGGGCCTTGACGGCGGCCTGGTAGATGGGGATGACCCGCTCCTTGCCCCGGCTCTCGCAGCGCAGGAAGCCGGCAGAGAGGTTGATGTTGTCCACGTCCAGGTCGATGAGCTCGGTGACCCGGATGCCTGTGGCGTACAAAAGCTCCAGCATGGCCTTGTCCCGGTAGCCCTTGGCGTCCACACAGCGGGGCTGGTCCAAAAAGAGCTCCACTTCCTTGCCCGTCAGGATCTGGGGCAGCTTGCGCTCCACCTTTTCCGTGGCCACGAAGCGGGCACAGTTGGAACGGACCTTGCCCTCACGCTGCAAAAAGCCGTAAAAGGACTTCAGCGAGGCCACGCTGCGGGTCACGGTGGCCGGAGACTTGCCCAGACCGCTCAGGTGGCGGGTGTAGCGCTCCACATCGGTGGTCTTGACCTTGGAGATGGCCAGCTTTTCCTCCTTGAGCCAGGCGGCGAACTGGTTCACGTCCCGCAGATAGGAGCTGATGGTGTTCTGGGAGGCCCCCTTCTCGTCGCGAAGGAAGGCTTCGTATTGACCGATCTCGTCCACGGGCGTTCACCACCTTTCTCTTTGGTATCGTTACGCGGCGCCCAACAAAGGGGCCAGGTTCTTCAATAAGATAGGCAACAGCCAGTATTCCAAGCCAGAGCAGCCCAGTACGCACACAAGGGCCAGGGCGCTTTTTCGCCAGAACGGGGCGGGCATTTGTCCCGGGCGGGTCCAAAGCCGCTCCCTCTGCCCTGCCGCCCGGGTCCAGCCGTCTACCCCCAAGGCGAAGAAAACGGGCAGAGTCACCAGCGCATCCAGGCCGAAAAGGGCGAAGGCCAGGAGCAGTCCTCCCTGGGCGCTGCCGGAGAGGCAGGCCACGCTGAAGCAAAGCAGGAAACCCCGCAGGGCAAACATCACCGGCGTCAGCCAAAGTCCAAGGGCCGTGAAGCCCAGCACCCACACAAACAAGGGCCAGCGCAGGGCGTTCCAGAAGACCTCGCCAAAGGAGACCTTCATCTGCGTGGCAAAGCCCAGGGCGTATCCACGCAGACCCTCCGGGCCCAGGTCCAGCCATGCCGCCAGGGCAAAGCCAACCGCCCCGCCCAGAGCAAAGGCCCCACAGCACAGAGCCAGGGCCCTTCCGCCCACCGCCTTCTCTTTGGTCACCGTCCTCACCTCACAGCTAGGCTATGAGACAAGCCGTCCAAATAGAAGCCCTACTTACCCAGCTCCTTGGAGCGTTGGGCGCACCGCTTGGCGGCCTCACCCATCATCTCCTCAAAGTGGTAGTCGTCAAAGGCGGTGAGGGCCGCCAGGGTGGTCCCACCAGGCGAGCAGACCTGGCGGGTCAGCTCCTGGGCGGTGTCGCCGGTCTCCAAGAGCATGGCCGCCGAGCCCGCCATGGTCTGAGCCGCCATGCGAAGGGCCAGGTCGGGGTCGATGCCCGCCATCTCCGCCGCAGACACCATCGCCGCCGCCATACGGAAGAAAAAGGCGGGGCTGGAGCCGCTGACGGCAATGAAGTCGTCCATCTGGGCCTCCGGGATCACCGCCACGGCCCCCGCGGCCTCAAAGAGGGCGCAGGCCAGGTGGAAGGTCTCCTCCGGCACGTCCGGGGCCTGGGCCACCACTGTGGCTCCCTTGCCCAGCTTCATGGGGGTGTTGGGGATGGTCCGCACCACCAGCGCGCCGGGCAGGCGTTCCTTGAGATAAGCCGAGGATATCCCCGCGGCGATGGACACCACACATTTTCCGGTGACAAAGGGAGAAATCTGGGGCAAGACCTGGTCCATGACCTGGGGCTTCACCCCCAGGACGATGACCTGGGCGTTTTGTGCCACTTCGGCATTATCCACAGTCGTATGGACGCCCTTGGCTGTCCAGACCGCCAGCTTCTCCGGAGAACGATTGGACAACCAGACCTGGTCCGGTCGGGCAAGGCCCTTGTCCAAAACGCCGCTCAAGATCGCGCTTACCATATTGCCCGCGCCGATAAAGCCCAGGGCCTGTTCCATTCGTGTCACCTTCTTTATGTAATGGATATGATACCGCTCTTGCCTTGTATTTGCAAGGGAAATCAAGCAACTTTTTTATTTTTGGCAATTATGTCAATGGCGTTATGTAAACAAAGGAACCGGCCAGTTTTCCACAAAAATAGGAGACGCCCGAGGTGGGCGTCTCCCTGTTACAAGATGTGGTGTGCTGTGAAAATTTGTCCGGCCAGATATAGTTCAAGTCTCAACATTTCGTTTTGAAATTAGGTTCAAACTCATTTCAAAGCGTGATATTTCATTCTGTCATTCCAGCCTTGATGGCCTTCAGCGCGATGGCGCACTCCAGCCGTTTGCGCTCCAAAAGGCAGCCCACCTCATGGGGCACGGCGATGTCGCCGTTCACCGCCAGATTGGAGGCGCTGCACCCTCCGCTACAGTAGAACCGGGCCCAACAGGTCTTGCACTTCTCCCGGGTATAGATGTTGAGCCCGGCAAAGCGCTTGGCGATCTCCCGGTCAAAGGTGCCGTCATAGAGGTTGCCGATGCGGTATTCGTCATTCCCCACAAATTGGTGGCAGGGGTAGATATCCCCGTCCGGGGTGATGGCTACATACTCGCACCCTGCCCCGCAACCCCGCAGGCGTTTGATGACGCAAGGGCCTTGGGCCAGGTCTACGTTGAAGTGGAAGAAGTTGACCTCGGGGCGCTCTCGCAGCGCGGCCGCCAGCTTCTCATACTCGGCCTCGATGGCGGCCACGTCCTCCTCCCGGAGGGCCCAGGGCTTGTCCGCCTCGGACACCACCGGCTCCACCGACAGGTGCTTGAAGCCCAGGTCAGCGAAGTGGAGCACATCGGCGGCGAAGTCCAGGTTCTCCCGGGTGAAGGTGCCCCGGATATAGTAGTCCTTGGTCCCCCGCCCCGCCACCAGCTTCTGGAACTTGGGAACGATCACGTCGTAGCTCCCCTGCCCGTTGGGCGTAGGGCGCATATGGTCGTTGACCTCCTTGCGGCCATCCAGAGAGAGGACCACGTTGGACATCTCCCGGTTCACGTAGTCGATGATGTCGTCGTCCAGAAGGACGCCGTTGGTGGTGATGGTAAAGCGGAAGTTCTTGTCCTTCTCCTTCTCAATGCTCCGGGCGTACTCCACCATCTTTTTGACCGTGTCCATAGCCATCAGCGGCTCGCCGCCGAAGAAGTCCACCTCCAGGTTGCGCCGTTTGCCCGAACGCTCCACCACGAAGTCGATGGCCCGCTTGGCGGTCTCAAAGGACATGGTCATGCGCTTGCCGGTGCCGAAATCGCCGGTGGAGGCAAAGCAGTAGCGGCAGCGGAGGTTGCAGTCGTGGGACACATGGAGGCACAGGGCCTTGATGGGCGGCTCCTCCCCCAGATAGGCCATGGCGGGGGCATCGATGTAGCTGTCGTCGGTAAAGAGCAGCCCCGCGTCCGCAAGGCCCTTGAGCTCGTCCCAGGCCGGACCGGCATTTTCCGGCTTGGCGCTGAAGTCCGGGCTCTGGCCCTGGGTGGCGATGAGGTCGTTCAGCGTATCGTAGGCGGCCTTGTCCAGCACGTGGACGGCGCCGCTGTTCACGTCCACGGCGATGTGGACGCCCAGCGCTTCAAAGGTATGTACCATGATTCCAATTCCTTTCTCCCAAAAGCATGGAAATGGGGTGGGCCCAGGCCCACCCCATTCGACGCAGTGTGTGTTTAGCGGTTCTCCTCGTTCTCACACTTCTGGTTGGCCACGGTGCAGGAGGTCTTGCAGGCGGACTGGCAAGACGTTTGGCACTCGCCGCAGCCACCGTGGGCGGCGCTCTTCTTGAGGGTAGCGCCGTTCAAGGTGCGGATATGCTCCATTGGTTTTCCCTCCTCGTTTTCCTTGGTTGAGAGGGATTATACCACACCTCGCTGGAAATTTCAATCACTTTCGCCGTTTTTTCTTGGGCCGGGCCCCAAAAAGCCCTGCCAGAGCCCCGCCGCAGAGGCAACCGCAGCCCAGAGGAAGGCCGCCCTCCTCGATGGCGACGCTCTTGTAGAGGATGAGGCCCACGCTCAGCAGGATCAAAAACAGCACCAGTCCCGTCAGCAATCCAACAATGAGACTGCGGCCCTTACAGCGGCTCACCGCCGCCACACCGCCGGTGAGGCTGCCCAGCACACAGGCGCATACGCTCATTACGCCGGTATGCTCCCGGCTCAGCGTTCCCCGGGAGATCAGCAGCGCGCAAACAAAGAGGACCAGCAGACTGACCAACGCGGCCACCGCCGCGCCGATGAGCACCTGGGTCATACACCGCAGATACCACATCCCCGGTTCCTCCTCCGGTTTTCCCATAAAAAGTCCCTCCCTCCATGTCTTTAGCAAAGACTATGAAGAGAGGGACGAGTTTATGACAGGCTTGGCTTACTTTCCGTCCTCGCTGACCTGAGTGCCCTTGGTAGAGACAGCCCACTTGGTGAACTCGATGCGGACCCGGTCGGCGCCAGTCTCAATGACGATGGTGTTCTCCTTCACCGCGCAGATGGTACCCACGATGCCGCCGATGGTAGTGATCTCATCGCCTACGGCCAGGCTGTTGCGCATCTCGGTGGCCTGCTTTTTGCGCTTATTCTCCGGGCGAATGAGCATAAAGTACATCAGCGCCAGCATGGCGACCATCAAAATGATCATAGAAAAGTCCATAGTGTTACCTCCTGTGTGTTGGAACAAGTGAGATAATTATAGCCGCTTTTCCGCTTTTTGGCAAGAGGTTTTTTGCGAAGGGAAGGTCCGGCGCGTCTCAGCCGGGCAGTTTGCCGTCCAGTTTCTGGCTGTATTCCGCCCGGAAAGCCTCAAATTCGCCGTTATCCAGAGCTTGGCGAATACGCTCCATGAGGGTGTTATAGAAATAGAGATTGTGCATCACCGCCAGGCGCATGGCCAGCATCTCCCCGGCGATGAAGAGATGGCGCAGATAGGCCCGGGAAAAGTGCTGGCAGACCGGACAGTGGCAGGCGGGGTCGATGGGCCGCTCGTCGGCCTTATACTTCTCGTTTTTGATGTTCAGCGCGCCCTCCCAGGTGTAGAGCTTGCCGTGGCGGGCGTTGCGGGCGGGCATGACGCAGTCGAAGAAGTCCACGCCCCGCCACACCGCCTCGATGATGTTGCCCGGCGTGCCCACGCCCATGAGGTAGCGAGGCTTATCCTTGGGCATGTGGGGCTCCACGGCGTCAATGACATCATACATGGTCTTGGTAGGTTCCCCCACCGCCAAACCGCCGATGGCATAGCCGTCGCAATCCAGCTTGGCGATCTCCTTCATGTGCCAGACCCGAAGGTCGGGATAAACGCCCCCTTGGTTGATGCCAAAGAGCTGTTGTGCGGGATTGACGCAGCCCGGGGCGGCGTTGAGGGCGTCGTGCTTGGCCTTGCACCGCTCCAGCCAACGCAGGGTTCTCTCGCAGGAGGACTTTACATATTCATAGGTAGAGGGGTTCTCCACGCACTCGTCAAAGGCCATGGCCACGTCGCTGCCCAGGTTGGACTGGATGGTCATGGACTCCTCCGGGCCCATGAAGACTTTATGGCCGTCGATGTGGCTGGCGAAGGTAACGCCCTCTTCCTTAATGTCCCGCAACTGGGCCAGAGAGAAGACCTGGAAGCCGCCGGAGTCGGTAAGGATGGGGCCATCCCAGCGCATAAAGGCGTGGAGGCCGCCCATTTGGCGCACCAGCTCGTCCCCGGGCCGGAGATGGAGGTGATAGGTGTTGGAGAGCTCGATCTGACAGCCCAGGTCCTTGAGGTCCAGCGCGGACACCGCGCCCTTGATGGCCCCTTGGGTACCCACGTTCATAAAAACCGGGGTCTGGGCCGTACCGTGGGCGCAGGTAAAAACGCCCCGCCGGGCCCGTGTCTCGGTTTTCAGCACTTCAAACACGCTTAAAAACCTCCTTACGAAATGAACATGGCGTCGCCAAAGGAGAAGAAGCGGTACTTCTCCCGCACTGCCTCGGCATAGGCCGCCAGCACGTTCTCCCGGCCCGCCAGAGCGGACACCAGCATGATGAGCGTGCTCTCAGGCAGGTGGAAGTTGGTCACCAGCGCGTCCAGCACCTTGAAGCGGTAGCCGGGATAGATATAGATGCCTGTCCAGCCGGAGCCAGCCTTCAGGGTCCCGTCCTCCCCCGCCCAGCTCTCTACCGTGCGACAAGAGGTGGTGCCCACGCAGATGACCCGGCCACCGTCTCGCTTGGCAGCGTTGACCATGTCGGCGGTCTCCTGGGGCACGGTGCAAAACTCCTTGTGCATCTCGTGGTCCTCCAGATCCTCCTCGCCCACAGGTCGGAAGGTCCCCAGGCCCACATGGAGGGTCACATAGCAGACTTTTATACCCATATCCTCGAGCTGGGCCAAGAGCTCTTTGGTGAAATGGAGCCCCGCCGTGGGGGCGGCGGCGGAGCCAGTCTCCTTGGAGTAGACGGTCTGGTAGCGCTCCCGGTCCTGGAGTTCGGCCTTGATATAGGGCGGCAGGGGCATTTTGCCCAGCCGCTCCAGCACCTCCAGAAAGATACCGTCGTAGTGGAATTTCACCAGGCGGTTGCCGTCGGGCAAAACCTCTGCAATTTCGGCGGTGAGCTCGCCGTCGCCAAAGACCACCTGAGCGCCCTCGCGGAGCTTGCGGCCCGGGCGCACCAGGCACTCCCAGGTCTTGTCGCCCTTGTCGGTGAGCAGTAGCACCTCGCACGCGCCGCCGCCAGGCTGACGGTGGCCGATGAGCCGTGCAGGCAGGACCCGGGAATCGTTGAGCACCAGGCAGTCGCCGGGCTTCAAATAGCTGGGCAGGTCGTAAAAATGGGCATGGCCCACCGCCCCGGTGGCCTTATCCAAAGTCATCAGGCGGGAGCCATCCCGGCGCTCCAGAGGCGTTTGGGCAATAAGCTCAGGAGGTAGATCGTAGTAAAAATCGGAGGTTTTCAAGCTACTTTTAGCTCCTTACTGGATGGTGATGTCGGTATAGTAGAAGTTCAAAATATCCTGGTAGCCAAAGCCCTGCTTGGCCATGGCGTAGGCGCCCCACTGGCTCATGCCCACATTGTGGCCCCAGCCGGTGCCGTTGAAGGTGAAGACCTTCTCTCCCCCACTACTCTGGCCCTGGAGGGGAACAAGGTTTTGAACGCCGCTGGGGGTGACCACGTAACTCTCCTGGCCCAGGGCCGCCACCGCGCCCGAGCCGTCGATAGCGTAGAGCCCGTCCAGGCTGGGGGCGTTGGTCGCTCCGGCGATGGCGTAGCCGCCGGCCTGGGCGCCGCCGGAGGCGGTGACGGAGAAGCGGATGGAGTTCAGGTTGAAGAAACCGCGGATCTTGTCGCGGTCATAGGTGTAGTTCTTGCTGCCCGTATCGTTGACAGTGTGGATGGTGACGGCAATGACGTTGCCTGTGGGGCTGAGCTTGGTGGTGATATCGGTGATCCCCGTGCAGAGATAGCCCTTGTCGTTGAGCTTTTTCAGGATCTCCGCCTCGGTCCAGGTCTTGGTCCAGCGGTAGTAGGATAGCTGGGACTTGGTCATAAACTGGGCCGCGTATTCCTCGTAGGGGTCGATCTTACCCTTTAGATAGGAATTGTCTGTGCCCCAGACGTTTTTACTGTCCTCGCTGGCGCCGCCGTTGCTGGAATAGTATACCGCCTCGATGCGCTTGCCATTGTAATAGAGCATCTGCCCCACTGTCTCGTCCACAGCCTGGTTGCTGCTGTCCCCTACTCCTGCCGCGCCCTTGTAGGCTTGGCAACAAACAGTGGGACACAGGTCAAAGTGCTGTCCGGCATGGGTCGGGCGGGAACCGCCGGCATAGGTCCGGGCGCACACCGCCTGGGCCTTCAGGGCCTCCAGGGGCCAGGAGTTACTCATCTCGTAGGGCACCACGCACTTGACGTAGTCCTCCAGCTCGATCATATTAACCACGGTGGACTCACCGCCACCGATGCGCTCAAAGCGAAAACCGCCGTAGCAACTGAGCTTTTCGTTATAAACGGCGACGGGCTTCTCGCCTTCTCCTGCCAGGGGCAGCACGCCAAAGGCGCCGCCCTCGCCGTCAATGTCCGCGTCGAACTGGAACAGGATCTTCGTCGAGCCTGTGGGCACCACGCTATAACCGTAGCCGCTGGTCTCGCCTAGGGTCCCTCCCACAGCGTCGGCAGCTTCCTGGGCGGCGGCGCGGCGGTTATAGGACCCGGCACGGACATAGTATGTACCCTTCACCCAGGCCACAAAGCCGCCCTCCACCGTTTCGGCGGTGGCCTGGGCGGAGGAGAAGTCAGCGTACTGACCGGGGAGCTGGACGTGGAAGCAGCCCACCGTGCCACGGCCCGCGTCGGAATAGCTGTAGCCGCCTGAGCTAGTGAGATACTGATTCTGGGTGATGAGGACGCTGATCTTGGCCTCGGTGGTCCAGCCCAGGGCCACAAACTGCCGCTGTGCGTCGTAGTAGCCCAGATTGTAGCCCCAGCCGGACTTGTTACGCAAACTGGCCGCCGCTACGCGGGTATCCGAACTACTGGTTTTATAGGAGAGGCCGATGCGCCGGATGGTCTCCCCCGCCGCTTGGGCCCGAAGGGGCAGCAGCGGAGCCAGCATCAAGGCCAGAACCAACAGGATCGACAGTTTTTTCTTCATAGGAGGCTCCAATCTGTATCAATGAAAAATTGACACCGGGGGAAAGGTGTGCTAACATTAGCAGAGTATTGCTGTCACTTATTATACTGGGTCGGGCGACTGTTTTCAACGGTTTTTTGCAAAAGCCGACAGGAAATCCTTTCCCGGGCCATCAAGGAGGTCAACAAGATGGAAAAGTATCAAGTGGGCGTGGTGGGCGCCACAGGCATGGTGGGCCAGCGCTTCATCACGCTTCTGGCGGGTCACCCCTGGTTCCAGCTCAAGGTGGTGGCGGCCAGCGCCCGCTCCGCCGGCAAGCGCTACGAGGACGCCGTGGGCGCTAAATGGGCCATGGACGTGCCCATCCCCGCCGAGGCCAAGGACCTGGTCGTCATGAACGCCACCGAGGACGTGGACAAGATCGCCGCTCAGGTGGACTTCATCTTCTGCGCGGTGGATATGAAAAAGGACGAGATCCGGGCCCTGGAGGAGCGCTACGCCAAGGCTGAGTGCCCCGTGGTGTCCAACAACTCCGCCCACCGCTGGACCGACGACGTGCCCATGGTCATCCCCGAGGTCAACCCCGACCACATCAAGGTCATCGACGCCCAGAGAAAACGCCTGGGCACCAAGCGCGGCTTCATCGCCGTCAAATCCAACTGCTCCATCCAGAGCTACGTCCCCGCCCTCTCTCCCCTGCGGCAGTTCGGCATCACCAAGGTCCTGGCCTGCACCTACCAGGCCATCTCCGGCGCGGGCAAGACCTTCGAGACCTGGCCCGAGATGGTGGATAACCTCATCCCCTACATCGGCGGCGAGGAGGAGAAGTCCGAGCAGGAGCCCCTGAAGGTCTGGGGCACGGTGGAAAACGGCGTCATCAAGCCCGCCCAGTCCCCCGCCATCACCGCCCAGTGTCTGCGGGTGCCCGTTTCTAACGGCCACACCGCCGCCGTCTTCGTCAGCTTCGAGAAGAAGCCCACCGAGGACGAGATGAAGGCCATTTGGGCTTCCTTCCGGGGCCGGGCCCAGGAGCTGGAGCTGCCCACCGCCCCCAAGCAGTTTATCCACTACTTTGAGGAGCCCGACCGGCCCCAGGCCAAGCTGGACCGTGAGCTGGAGGGCGGCATGGCTGTCAGCGTGGGTCGTCTTCGTCCCGACACCCAGTATGACTACAAGTTCGTCTCCCTGTCCCACAATACTCTCCGCGGCGCCGCCGGCGGCGGCGTGCTGCTGGCAGAGCTGCTCTGCGCCGAGGGCTACATCGACCATAAGGCCTAAGTTTGAAAGGAGTCACTGCTATGCGTAATCCTGTCTTTACCGGGACCTGCACCGCCATCGTCACCCCCTTTGACCAGCACGGGGCGGTGAATTTCGACGCCTTTGGCCGCCTTTTGGACGACCAGATCGCCCGGGGCGTGGACGCCATCTGCATCTGCGGCACCACCGGCGAGTCCTCTACCCTCTCCATCCGTGAGCACGTGGCCGTGGTGGAGTACGGCGTCAAGCGCATCGCCGGCCGGGTGAAGGTGGTGGCCGGCGCGGGCAGTAACGACACCTCCGCCGCCGTCTACCTCTCCCAGCACGCCCAGGACTCCGGCGCGGACGCGCTGCTACTGGTGACGCCCTACTACAACAAGACCACCCAGGGCGGCCTGATCCGCCACTACGAGTACATTGCCGACCGTGTAGACATCCCCATGATCCTCTACAACGTGCCCAGCCGCACCGGCGTGTCCTTTACCGCAGAGACCTATAAGACCTTGGCGCAGAACCCCAAGATCAACGGCGTGAAGGAGGCCAGCGGCAACTTCTCCCTTCTGGCCCACGCCCTGTCCATCTGCCCCGACGACTTCTACTTCTGGTCGGGCAACGACGACCAGGTGGTGCCCATGATGAGCATGGGGGCCAAGGGCGTGATCTCGGTGCTGTCCAACATCGCCCCGGAGGCTATGGTAAAGATGTCCCACCTGTGCCTGGACAGCCAGTTCACCGAGGCCGCCAAGCTGCAGTTGGAGTACATGGAGCTCATCGACGCCCTCTTCTGCGAGGTCAACCCCATCCCCGTCAAGACCGCGCTGAACCTCTTGGGCGTGGAGGCTGGGCCACTGCGCCTGCCCCTTTGCGAGATGTCGGAGAAGAATCTGGGGACGCTGAAGGCCGCCATGGCGGATATGCGCCTCCTCTAAGCCAGAGAAAGGACCGATGCACCGATGACAAAGCTGATCCTGTCGGGTTGCCTGGGCCGTATGGGCCGGGTGATCACCGCTGTGTGCGAGGAGCGCGACGACCTGAGCATCGTGGCGGGCATCGACCCCGTGGGCTCCGCCGCGGCCATGCCCTACCCCGTGTTCGCCACCCCCGAGGAGTGCCGTGTAGAGGCCGACGTGGTGGTGGATTTCTCCGCGCCCGCCGCTCTTGGGGCACTTTTGGCCTTCGCCAAGGAGAGAAAACTTCCTCTGGTGCTGGCCTCCACCGGCTACAGCCCGGAGCAGCTTGCCGACATCGACCAAGCCACCAAGGCCGTTCCCATCTTCCGCTCCGCCAACCTCTCCCTGGGGGTCAACCTTCTGCTGGAGCTGGCCAAGCGGGCCGCCCAGGTGCTGGGAGAGGACTTTGACATCGAGATCGTGGAGCGTCACCACAACAAAAAGGTGGACGCGCCCAGCGGCACCGCGCTGATGCTGGCCGACGCTGCTAAGGCGGGCCTCAGCTTCCCCGCTCAGTATGTCTATGACCGCCACAGCGTCCGCAAAGCCCGGGACCACGCGGAGATCGGCATCTCCGCCGTCCGGGGCGGCACCATTGTGGGCGACCACGAGGTCATTTTTGCCGGTGAGCAAGAGGTTGTGGAACTCCACCACCACGCCGCCTCCCGGGAGGTCTTTGCCCGGGGCGCGCTGAAGGCCGCCATTTTCATGGCCCAGGTCCACGAGCCCAGGCTCTACGATATGGGCGACATCCTGGCCGCCATCTGAATCGCAAATAAAAAGAACGGGGCGCTCACTTGCGTGAGCGCCCCGTTTGTTGCCTTATGTTCTCTTGTACTCAGCAGCCGCAGCCGTTGTTGCAGCCGCAACCGCAGCTACCGCCGTTGCCACAGCAGCAGAACAGGACGATGAGGATGATGATGATCCACAGGCAGCCGCCGCCCCAACCGCAACCATTGTTGCAACACATAGTCAAATACCTCCTGAATAAGATGGAGCCCGGTCTTGGCCGGCTCACTCTATCTTATGCGCAGGTAAATGATGGGTTCCGCCGCTGGTTTACAGTCGGGAAGAAAAACGCTGCAGGATGGTGGCCACCTCTGCCCGGGTGGCGGTGCCGGACGGGTCCAGATACCCGGTATTCCGGCCCTGGATGAGCCCCGCGCCAACAGCCCAGCCCATGGCGTCATGGGCCCAGGAGGATACGCTGTTACCATCGGGGAAGCCGTCAAGGCTGCCCGTGGCGGGCACAGCCACCTGGCGGTAGTCCTTTTCAAAGCGGTAGAGCATGGTGACCAACTGCTCCCGGGTGACAGCGTCGTTGGGGGCATAAAGGCCGCCGCCCATGCCGTTGACGATGCCCTTGGCGTTGGCCCAGGCAACGCCAAGGGAATACCACTGGCCCGCAGGCACATCGGTAAAGACCTCCGATGCGTCAACGCGCTCACTCCCCGCCACCCGGTGGAGCACGGTGGCCACCATGGCCCGGTTCATAGAGGTGTTGGGCTCAAAGGTGGTCTCGCTGGTGCCGGAGAAATAGCCCTTTTCGTAGACAAAGGCCACAGCGGCGTGGAACCACTGGTCCCGGGCCACATCTGTAAAGGGAAGCTCCGTGCCGGACAGCCCCGGGTCGGTACCTGCTCCGCCGTTCCCCGAGGTCACCGCGCCGCTGCCGGAATAGGCCACGGAGCCGACCTGGGCCTGGCGGAGCTTGGCGCTGTCCGAGGTCACCACGTAGCGGTGAGAGGCCGCCAGGTCCTCTCCGGCAAAAACTTCAACGCCTGCGGTCACGTCAGACAAAACGCCCGCGCCTAAAGCCGCGCCGCCGCTTTGGACCACGGCGCTGGCGCCCTTTTTCAGCTCCAGAACGTCTCCGGGTTTTAGTTGGACGGTAATAAAACCGCCGCCAATCTTCTCCCCCGCGGCCTTCACGTCGGCCTCTCCGGCCTTGTCCAACTTGGCCACCACCTCGGCATAGACGCTCTTGGTATCCTTCCCTGCCTGCTGATGCAAGGCTTCGGCCAGACCGGGCAGATAGGTATTCTCCCAGTAGCTCTTAGAGATCATGGGGTCGGCGCTGCCGCTGCCCACGGCGACGGCGATGCCCACTCCCAGTAAGACCACAGCGGTCAATATCAAACTCACTCGACGCTTCATGGTGATCCTTGTCCTTTCCGGTTCCTCTGCTTTGGGTCTATTCTAGTGTACCGCATGGGTCAAAAGATGTCAATTCCGCTTCAGCGGAATGTTTTTCCGTCCTTGTCCAGCACCTCCAAGCGGCGGTAGTGGACCAGCTCCGGCTGATAGTCAGGAAATTCATCTGTAAAGGCTTTCACCAGTATAGATGGGTTGAGACCTGGATTTTGGGCCGCCAGGGCGACGCGAAGCACAGGCTTGCCTTCTTTGTTTTCTGTAAAGGAAAACCCCTTTACAAGCGTTGGGATATCAATGGTCACCGCGCCGCTCTTGGCCTTTTTGGAGGGTTTTTCCACCACCCAGCTCTCCCGGCGCAGCGCCTCGGTCCAGGCGGCTTGCAGGGCCGCCACGTCACCAGACCAGTCCAGCTCCAAGGCGTAGTCGATCCACGCCAGCTCCTTCATATTCCGCTCTCCGGCATAGCATTCCAGCACCCGAACTCCCTCGGGCAGGGCGGCGTTGAGCCGCTGGGGCACGTCGGCATGGGCCGTGCCCTCCAACAGGCCGAACTCCAAAAGCTCGCACTGGCTGGAAAAGCCCAAAGACAGCGGCAAAGCGATGGAGATAAAGGGGTGGGGGTTGAAGCCTTCCGTATGTTTAATGGGAATATCCGCCCGGACAAAAGCCCGCTGGAAGGTGCGCATCAGGTCCAGGTGGGAGATGTACCGGGCCCGGCCCTCCTTGGCGAAGAGCAGTCTGTCTTTAGGCATCGCACACACCTCCCTGGCAGAACTGGTTGGCCCCGCAGCCGCTACACTGCTTGCGGCAGTCCGGGGTGATGACGGCCTCGTAGGCCCGCTGGCGCTCCCGGGCAAAGAAGGCTCGGCTCACGCCCACGTTGGTGACCTCCCAGGGGAAGACCTCGTCCTCTCCCCTGGCCCGGTTGGCGTAGAAATGGGGGTCCACGCCGCATTCGGCAAAGGTCTCCATCCAGCGCGCGAAGTCAAAATACTCCGTCCAGGAGTCGAACTTCGCGCCCTTGCGCCAGGCCGCCTCGATGACCCGGCCCAGGCGGCGGTCGCCCCGGGAGAAGACGGCCTCCAGGAAGCTGGTGTCCGGGTCGTGCCAGTTGTAGGTGATGCTCCGGTCCCGCATGTTTTCCCTCAGGAGGGTCACCCGGCGCATATATTCCTCCATATCCACCTGAGCCTCCCACTGAAAGGCGGTGTGGGGCTTGGGGACAAAGCAGGCGGTGGAAACGGTGACCCGGATGCCCCGGCGCGGGTTGCTCCCAAACTCCCGCCCCCAAGCCAGGACCTTTTTGGCAAGGTCGGCGATGCCCAGCACGTCCTCGTCGGTCTCGGTGGGCAGGCCCAGCATGAAATAGAGCTTCACGCTGGTCCAGCCGCCGGAGAAGGCGGTGCGGCAGGACTGCTTCAGGTCCTCCTCGGTGACGTTCTTATTGATGGCGTCACGGAGCCGCTGGGTGCCTGCCTCGGGGGCGAAGGTCAGGCCGCTCTTGCGCACGGCCTGGAGCCGCTGCATCAGGCTCATAGAGAAGTTGTCCGCCCGCAGCGAGGGCAGAGAGAGGCCGATGTCCCGGGGCGCGCAGTAGTCCAGCAGTCCGTCGCACAGCTCCACCAGGTGGCGGTAGTCGCTGGTGGACAGGCTGGACAGGGTCATCTCCTGGTAGCCTGAGTCCTTACACGCGGCGATGCCCTGCTCCACCAGGAGTTTGGGGTCCTTGGCCCGGACGGGCCGGTAGGCATAGCCCGCCTGGCAGAACCGGCAGCCCCGGATACAGCCCCGGAACACCTCCAGCATCACCCGGTCGTGGACGATCTCGGTGGAGGGCACGATGGTCTGGGTGGGAAAATAGGACTTGTTGAGGTCTGAGACGATCCGCTTCATGACCGGCAGTTTTACGCCGTTTTTTGGCTCGTAGGCGGCGATGGTGCCGTCGTCATTGTAGGACACGTCCACCAGGCTGGGCACATAGAGCCCCGGCACCTGACCAAGCGCCTCCAGCAGCCGGGCCTTGGGCCATTTCTCCTCCTTGGCGCGCTGGCACAGGCGGATGAGCTCCACCGTCACGTCCTCCCCTTCGCCCAGGGAGAAAACGTCGATGAAGTCGCTCATGGGCTCGGGGTTATAGCAGCAGGTACCTCCGGCGATGACCAGCGGCTGGTCCTCGCCCCGGTCCTCCCGGCGGACGGGCACTCCGGCCAGGTCCAGCATATTGAGAATGTTGGTGTAGGCCATCTCGTAGCCCACGGAGAAGGCGATCACGTCAAAATCGCCGATGGGGTCGCCGCTCTCCAGGCCGTAGAGGGGAATGTGGTTGACCCGCAGTTGCTCCTCCATGTCGCCCCAAGGCGCAAATACCCGCTCACACCAGACCTCTGGAATGTTGTTCATCACTCCGTAAAGGATCCGCATCCCCAGGTTGGACATGCCGATCTCGTAGGTGTCAGGAAAGCAAAAAGCCACCCGAAAGGTCACGTTTTCTTTATTTTTCACCACTGCCCGGTACTCCCCGCCGGTATACCGGGCGGGCTTTTGCACCAGAGGCAGGATGCGCTCCAATTCCTTTGTCATGCCGACCTCCCAAGCGTTCGTCATAGATACTGTATTTTATCACACCTTTTGGCAAAAGGCAAAGGAAATCGCCGGGCGTGCCCGGCGATTTCCTCCGCTGTCTCTTCAGTCCTCCGCAGAGCTGTCTACATAGACCTCGATGGCCTGGGACGCAAAGGCGGCGGTGCCCGGACCGCCCACGGCGTCGATGTTTGCCTGCATACGGGGGTCCTGGACGTACATCTGGCCCAGGCCCGCCAAGATCTCCGGGGTGCAGGTATAGTAATGATTGGTAATAAAGCTTTGGAGCTGGGCCACCTTCTCTTGGGCCTCTGGGCTAGCCGGGCCCTGCTCTCGCAGCTCGCCCAGCTCTGCCAGCAGCTCCAGCAACGCCTGCCCCATCGTGTCTATCTCCTCCTTGGTCTTGCCCTTCAAGCGCTGGACACTCTCCTGATAGGCTGCCGTAGCGCCCCAGCGCTCCTTGACCTCCTGGGCGTACTCATCCAGCTCTCCTCGTTCAAAGGCGTGGAAATCCATGGTTTTTTCTCCCTTCTGTAGCTTTTTTGCCTGCCGGATCAGCCGCCCCAGATGGGCCCGGCGCAGCTCCAGCAGCTTGATCTGGGCCTCCAACGCCGCCTGACGGTCAAAGCCAGGGGTGTCCAGAATGGCCCCGATGTCCCGGAGCGGAAATTCCAGCTCCCGAAAGAGCAGGATGAGCTGCAGCCGCTCCAGCGCGGCGTCGTCATAGAGCCGGTAGCCCCCTTCGGTCAACGCCGCGGGCCGTAAAAGCCCGATGGCGTCATAGTACCGAAGCGTTCTCGGCGTCAGGCCGGTCAATTCGCTGACCTGTCGGACCGTTTTCATGGCCTTGACCTCCCTTCCAGAGCTATCATACACGATGACGTAGCGTCAAAGTCAAGGGGGAAACGCAAAAAAGTTCCCCGGAGCGGCCCAAGGCTTTTGTGAAGAATGTAAACTTTTTTCGACAGTAGGGTTTTCAGCCTATTTTGTGGTTGTCAAAAAGGTCGAAATACTATATAATGTGTAGGCAACTTTTAGAGGGGTGAAAGTATGAGCCTTCGCATCGGTATCGACATTGGCTCCACCACCGTCAAGGTGGTGGTTTTGGATGAACAAAACAAACTGCTGTTTCGCTCCTACGAGCGGCATTACTCCAAGGCCCGGGAGCGGGCCATCGAAACGCTGCGCAGCATCCAGGACCAGCTCTGCGGCCAGCAGGTCCAACTGGTCATCACCGGCTCGGCGGGCCTGGGGGTGGCCAAGGCCTGCCAGCTAGACTTTGTCCAGGAGGTGTACGCCACCGCCGCGGCGGTGAACACCTTCGTCCCCGGCACCGACGCGGTCATCGAGCTGGGCGGCGAGGACGCCAAGATCATCTTCTTCGGCGGCGCGCTGGAGGAGCGGATGAACGGCTCCTGCGCCGGCGGGACCGGGGCCTTTATCGACCAGATGGCCACGCTGATGAATGTCACCGCCGACGAGCTGGACCAGCTCTCCCTCCGCCACGAGAAGATCTACCCCATCGCCTCGCGTTGCGGCGTGTTCGCCAAGACAGACATCCAGCCCATTTTGAACCAGGGTGGGCGCAAAGAGGATGTGGCCGCCTCCATCTTCCAGGCGGTGGTGGATCAGACCGTGGGTGGACTGACCCAGGGCCGGGAGCTCAAGGGCAGGATCGTCTTTTTGGGCGGGCCGCTCCACTTTTTGAAGGGCCTTCGCCAGCGATTCGTGGAGACCCTACATCTGGACGAGGACCACGCCATCTTCCCCGACGACGGCGACTGCTTTGCCGCCATCGGCGCGGCCCTGTGCGCCGGGGACTACCCTCCGCGCCGCTATGACCAGGTGTTTCAGCAGCTGGAGGAGGCGGCGGAGAGCGCCAACGTGGTGGACACCATGCCGCCGCTGTTTCAAGACCAAGCGGAGTACGACGCCTTCCTGGCCCGGCACAACGCCTCCCAGCCGCCCCAGGTAGACCCGGCGACCTATGAGGGCCCGGCTTACTTAGGCATCGACGCTGGCTCCACCACCACCAAGATGGTGCTCATCGACCCCCAAGGCGGTCTCCTTTACACCTACTACCACTCCAACCTGGGCAATCCCGTGGCCATCGTGCTGGAGCAGCTCCGGGAGATATACAAGCTCTGTGGCGAGCGCATCCGCATCCGGGGCGCGGCGGTCACCGGCTACGGCGAGGACCTCATCAAAAACGCCTTTCACTGCGATGTGGGCCTTGTGGAGACCATGGCCCACTACAAGGCCGCCGCCCACTTTAACCCGGACGTCGACTTCATCATCGACATCGGCGGCCAGGACATGAAGTGCTTCAAGATCCGCAATGGCGCGGTGGACTCCATCATGCTCAACGAGGCCTGCTCCTCTGGCTGCGGCTCCTTCATCGAGACCTTTGCCAAGGCCTTGGGCTACAACATCGCCGACTTTTCCAAGCTGGGGCTTTTGACCAAGCATCCGGTCAATCTGGGGTCGCGGTGTACGGTGTTTATGAACTCCAGCGTCAAGCAGGCCCAAAAGGACGGCGCTAGCGTGGAGGACATCTCGGCTGGGCTGTCCACCTCCATCGTGAAAAACGCCGTCTACAAGGTCATCCGGGCCGCCTCCGCCGACGACCTGGGCCAGCACATCGTGGTCCAGGGCGGCACCTTCCTCAATGACGCTGTCCTCCGGGCCTTCGAGCTGGAGCTGGGCCGGAACGTGACCCGGCCCACCATCGCCGGACTCATGGGGGCCTTTGGCGCGGCGCTGTGTGCCCGGGACGCGGAGCTGGAGCAGTCCGGCCTGTTAAGCGAAGAGGCTTTACAGTCCTTCTCCCACAGCGCCAAGCCCGTGACCTGCAACCTCTGCACCAACCACTGCTCGCTGACGGTGAACCAGTTTGACGGCGGGCGGCGGTTCATCTCGGGCAACCGCTGCTCCCGGCCTCTGGGCCAGGAGCGGGTGAAGCGGCCCGACCTGATGGCCTATAAGTATGAAAAGCTCCGGGCCATGGAAGGCGTGGGCGCCGGGGACGGCTCCCGGGGCCGCATCGGCATCCCCTTCGGCCTCAATATGTACGAAAACCTCCCCTTCTGGTTCGAATTCTTCACCAGGCTGAACTTTGAGGTAGTCCTCTCGCCGGAGTCCTCCCGGAAGCTCTACCTCAAGGGCCAGCACACCATCCCCTCGGACACGGTGTGCTACCCCGCCAAGCTTATGCACGGCCACGTGGAGGCCCTGTGCCAGATGGGCGTGGACGCCATCTGGTACCCCTGCGCGTCCTATAACTTCGACGAAAAGACCGGCGACAACCACTACAACTGCCCCGTGGTGGCCTATTATCCCGAACTTTTGGGAGCCAACGTGCCTATTTTGAAGGAGACTCGCTACCTGGACCCCTATGTGGGCCTCCACCGGCCCCGGGACTTCGCCAAGCGCATGGCCCGGTTCATGGAGGAAAACTTCTCCGTGCCCCAGGCCGAGACCCGCGCCGCGGCCAAGGCGGCCTTTGCCGCTTATGACGCTTACAAAGACGCGGTCCGGGCCCAGGGCCAGCGGTACATCCGCGAGGCCCAGGCCAAGGGTGAGCCGGTGCTGGTGGTGGCCGGGCGGCCCTATCACATCGACCCGGAGATCAACCACGGCATCAACGACCTCATCACCTCCTTCGGCTTCACCTTGGTCACCGAGGACGCGGTGGACTGTCTGGGCCATCGAGAGCCCCGAAGGGTGCTCAACCAGTGGACTTTCCAGGCCCGGATGTACCAGGCGGCCCTTTACGTCTGCACCCAGGAGAACATGCAACTGGTGCAGCTCGTCTCCTTCGGCTGCGGCACCGACGCCATCACCGGCGACGAGATGCGCTCGATCTTGGAAAGCCACGGCAGGCTCTATACCCAGCTCAAGATCGACGACGTTAGCAACCTGGGGGCGGTAAAGATCCGCATCCGTTCCCTGATGGCGGCCATGGAGGCCCGCCGGAACAAGGCGTTGGACGGAAAGGAGGTCCAGCATGGCTGAGCTTCGATACGATAAGACCGGGCGGCTCCTCTTCACCAAGGAGATGAAGGAGGAATACACCATCCTCATCCCTCAAATGCTGCCCATCCACTTCGGCATGTTCCGAAAGCTCCTGGAGCTGGACGGCTACCGGGTCATCCAGCTCAATAACTCTGGCCGGGCGGTGGTGGACGAAGGCCTCAAATATGTCCACAACGACACCTGTTACCCTGCCCTGCTGGTCATCGGCCAGTTCATGGACGCCATCGAGCACTTCGGTCTGGACCCCCACAAGACCGCGCTGCTCATCACCCAGACCGGCGGCGGCTGCCGGGCCAGCAACTACATCCATCTGCTGCGCAAGGCCCTGGAAAAGGCCGGCATGGACTATATCCCCGTCATCTCCCTGTCCTTCGGCATGGAGAAGAACCCCGGCTTCAAGCTGACTGTCAAGCTCCTTCGGCGCCTTGTTTACGCCATGGTGTACGGCGACCTCATCATGTGGGTGGCCAACCAGGTCCGGCCCTACGAGGTCAACAGCGGCGACGCTGACCGTATGGTGGAGCGCTGGTTGGACAAGCTCATCGACGGCTTTTCCCACGGCAAGGGCATGACCCGGCCCCAGCTACGGGTGAACTTTGACGCCATCATTGCCGATTTTGCCGCCATTTCCGTCCGGGATGAGGAGAAGGTCCGGGTGGGCATCGTAGGCGAAATTTACGTGAAATTCTCCGCCCTGGGCAACAACGGCCTGGAGAAGTTCCTCCTCTCCGAGGGAGCGGAGCCTGTGGTGCCGGGGCTGACGGACTTTATGATCTTCAAGTTCTACAACCGGGTGGCCGACGTGGACCTCTATGGCGGCAGCGGCCTGAAAAAGGCCTTGTGTAAGCTGGGCATGGGCTATATGGAGTCCTGCCAGAAGGACATGATCGCCGCCTTGGAGCGCTCGGGCCGGTTCCGCGCGCCGGGGACCTTCGCCCAGCTCCACCAGCTCATCCAGGGCTACCTGGGCGACGGCAACAAGATGGGCGAGGGCTGGCTCCTCACAGCGGAGATGCTGGAGCTCATCCACTCGGGCGTGCCCAACATTGTCTGCGCCCAGCCCTTTGGTTGTCTGCCCAACCACATCGTGGGCAAGGGCATGATCCGGCGGCTGAAGGACGACTACCCCAGCTCCAACATCGTGGCCATCGACTACGACCCCAGCGCCACCCAGATCAACCAGGAAAACCGCATCAAGCTCATGCTGGCCAACGCCAAGGCCCTGGCCCAGGAGGAGGCTCGGGTGTAAATGGATAGCGCTTTACACTTCGTAGACGCCACCTCAGAAGAGCACTTCCGGGCCATGTCCCTTATCCACGCCCTGGGCTGGCGGGACACCTACGTGGGCCACGTTCCCCAGGATTACCTGGACCGGGAGATCACCGACGACCGCTGGGTAGGCGTGTTCCGGGAAAACTACGAGAGCCAAAATGGCTGTCAGGGCCTTCTCCTTTACAGAGACGGCACCCCGGTGGCCTGCATCAACTACTGCCCCGCCCGGAAGGTGAACTACAACCCCGGAGAGATCTGCCGTTTTGACAACGCGGGCTACGAGGACTACGGCGAGATCGCCTCCTTTTACACCCATCCCGCGGAGCGTGGCAAGGGCTACGGCGGTCTGCTCATCGAAGAGGCCCTTCGCCGCCTCCGGGCCCAGGGCCACAAACAGGCCTTTGTCTTCGTCCTGCGGGAGAACGAAAAGGCCCGGCGGTTCTATGCCGCCCACGGCTTCGCCTGGGACGGCACCCACGCGGACATTCCCTTCCCCGGCGGCGTGGTCTGCGTGGACCTTCGATATGTGAGGGAAATGTGATGCAGCTGATGAAACTGATCGTCGAGCGCCTGGTAAGTCTGCTCCTGCCCCTCTGCCTTGTGGCGGGGAGCGGCGACGCACAGCCCGTAACGCCCCAGCTCTCGGTGATGGAGGCCGCCGACTATTTGTATGAGACCTGCTTCGCCCAAAACTTCCCCGACGCCCAGCGTGTGGATACCGAGGCGTTTCAGGGCTATATCCTGTCCCCGTTGCGGGATCTGGGCAAGCCCGGCGGGCAGCAGGTCGCCATAGAGCTCTGTCATTACCAGACCAGCGACAGCGGAGAATACTATGTATTCTGGTTCTATGAGAACCTTGTGGACTACCCCGAGACCGGCGACGGCCACTGCGTTACATGGAACTTCTATGCCGTGTCCACCCAGGAGGACGGCCCCATTCTGATGGAGCGGGACGATCCTTCTGTCAGCAAAGACGACCCGGAGTTTGATGCGGCCTGGGATGTGGAATGGGCTCGCCGGAGCCGCTTTGGGCGTGTGGTCGACGGCGAGGAGCCCTTGGCGGAGGACGACCCGCTGATCATCCACGAGAAAGACGAGAAAGACTAGAAAGACAAGGAGAGAACACACTTGAGCACCCAGGAAAGCAACAACGCGATGTCCCAGCAAAACGAGACCGTACAGGAGAACAAAATGGGCGTGATGCCTGTGAAAAAGCTGGTCATCACCATGTCCTGGCCCATCATGCTGTCCATGCTGGTCCAGGCCCTTTATAACTTCGTAGACGGCATTTTCGTCTCCAAGGCCAGCGCCGACGCGTTTTTGGCCCTGGGCTACGCCTTCCCCGCTCAAAGCCTGATGATCGCCATTTGCGCGGGCACCGGCGTGGGCGTCAACGCCCTTCTGGCCCGGCGGCTGGGGCAAAAGCGCAATGAGGAGGCGGCGGAGGTCGCCCTGCACAGCTACTTCATCTATTTCTGCTGCTGGGCGCTGTTTGCCCTCTTCGGGCTGTTTTTGGCGGGGCCTTTCATCGGGCTCTTCACCAAGGACCCCGGCATTTTGCGCGACGGCACGGATTATCTGCGGGTGGTGACCATCGGTTCGCTGGGAATGTGCATGCAGTTCTCCGCCGAGCGCATTTTGCAGGCCAGCGGCAACTCCATCGGCCCCATGATCATCCAGGGCTCGGGGGCGCTCTTTAACATCATCTTCGACCCCATCCTCATTTTCGGCTACCTGGGCTTTCCCAAAATGGGCGTGGTGGGCGCGGCGGTGGCCACCATCGGCGGACAGTTTTTGGGCATGGTCCTGGGCTTCATCATGGTCAAGCGCAACAAGGTGGTGGTCTTCCACTTCCGGGATTTTCGCCTGCGCCGCCACATCGTGGGCAGCATCTACCGCATCGGCCTGCCCTCCATCGCCATGCAGTCGCTGACCACGGTGATGGTCTTCGGCATGAACAAGTTCCTGGCCCAGATCAGCGAGGCCCATGTCTTCGTGCTGACGGCCTATTTCAAGATCCAGTCCTTTGTGTTCATGCCCGTCTTCGGCCTCAATAACGGCGTCATCCCCATCATCAGCTTCAACTACGGCGCCCGGGAGCCCCAGCGCATCCGCCAGGCCATCCGCTTTTCCCTCAAGCTGTCGCTGATCATCATGATCTGCGGAACGCTGCTGTTTTTGGCGGTGCCCGGGCAGCTTTTGTCGCTGTTTCAGGCCACGGACGCCTCCGCCGATTCCACGCTGGCCTTCTCGGAGGTCCTGGCTGTAGGCGAGGGCGCCCTGCGGGTCATCTGCCTGTCCTTCCCTATGGCGGCAGTGGCCATCATCCTCATCGGCGTATTTCAAGCTCTGGGCACGCCCATCCTCAGCCTTTTCTGCTCTCTGACCCGGACGCTGCTCATTTTGCTCCCCGCCGCGGCACTCTTTACCTTCCTCTACCCCGCCGGCGTGTGGACCGCCTTCCCAATCGCGGAGGGGCTGTCGCTGATCTTAGCCATCTTCTTTTACCGCACCAACACAAAATCCCGCATTGCCGCCCTGGAGTGACAAATTCCGCGGGAAGTATGGTATATTTTTAGGGAAAAGGAAGTGTTTTGGATGTCAAGTACCTATAGCGTTGATCTGAGCGCCCTCATTGAGGAATTCAAGCTGGAGGTCCTGCGGGGCAGCACGGGCTACGAGACCACCCCCATCACCATTGAGGAGGTGAACCGCCCCGGGCTGCAGTTGGCGGGCTACTGGGGCTACTTTGACCCCAAGCGCATCCAGCTCATGGGTCTGGTAGAGAACACCTATCTGGAGGGCGTCAGCGCCGAGGCCCGGCGACAGGCCTTTGAGCAGCTGATGAACTACCCTATCCCCGCGCTGATCATCACCCGGTCCCTGGAGCCCTTCCCCGAGTGCATGGAGATGGCGGAGAAATACGACCGCACCATCCTGCGCACCGCCGAGTCCACCGCCGCCTTTATGAGCTCCATGATCAGCTTCCTCAAGACCTCCCTGGCCCCGCGCATCACCCGCCACGGGGTGCTGTTGGAGATCTACGGCGAGGGTGTGCTGCTGCTGGGCGATTCCGGCGTGGGTAAGAGCGAGACCGCCATCGAGCTGGTCAAGCGCGGCCACCGGCTCATCGCCGACGACGCTGTGGAGATCAAGCGTACCGGTCCTCGCCGCCTGGTGGGCAACGCCCCTCCCCTGATCCGGCACTACATCGAGCTTCGGGGCATTGGCGTGGTGGATGTGCGCCAGCTCTTCGGCATGGGCGCTGTTAAGGACGAGCAGGACATCGACCTCATCATCAATTTGGAGCACTGGAAGGGCGATAAGGTCTATGACCGGCTGGGGGTGGAGAACCTCTACACCTCGGTGCTGGATGTGCAGATCCCCTCCCTGACCGTGCCCGTCCAGCCCGGGCGAAACCTGGCCGTTATCATCGAGGTGGCCGCCATGAACAACCGCCACAAGAAGATGGGCTACAACGCCGCCTTGGAGTTTACCCAGCAGATCAACCAGCACTTCGACCAGGCCATCGGCCAGCAGCAGCTTTCCTGAGAGAAGGTGAACGCCATGCGTCCCAACACGCTTTACATCGTCGTCCCCTGCTACAACGAGGAGGCGGTCCTGCCCGAGACCGCCAAGCGTCTGCGCGCCAAGCTGGAGGAACTGATGGCGCTGGGGCAGATCTCCAGCCGCAGCCGGGTCCTCTTTGTCAACGATGGCTCCAAGGACAAGACCTGGGGGCTCATTGAGGCCATCCACGCCGACTGTCCCCTTTTCTCCGGGGTGGACCTCAGCCGCAACCGGGGCCATCAAAACGCCCTGCTGGCGGGGCTGATGACCGCCAAGGACCGCGCGGACATGGTCATCTCCATGGACGCCGACCTGCAAGACGACGTGGACGCGGTGGACGCCATGGTGGAGAAGTACCACGAGGGCTGCGACGTGGTCTACGGCGTGCGCTCCAGCCGGAAAAAGGACAGCTTTTTCAAGCGCGTCACCGCCGAGGGCTTCTACCGGCTGATGAACGCCATGGGTGCGGAGACGGTGTTCAACCACGCCGACTACCGCCTCATGTCCAAAGCCGCCTTGGAGGGCCTTGAACAGTTCAAGGAGGTCAACCTCTTCCTCCGGGGCATCGTGCCCCTCATCGGCTACACCACCGCCACGGTGGAGTACGAGCGGGGCGAGCGCTTTGCCGGGGAAAGCAAGTATCCACTGAAGAAGATGGTAGCCTTCGCTCTGGAGGGGATCACCAGCTTTTCCACCAAGCCCATCCGCCTCATTACCAGTCTTGGATTTCTGGTGTTTTTCGTCAGCCTTGTGATGCTGGTGGTCTTTATCGTCCAGTGGGCCATGGGCATGACCGTCCAGGGCTGGGCCAGCGTGGTATGCTCGGTGTGGGCCATCGGCGGGCTGATTTTGCTGGCTTTGGGCGTAGTGGGTGAGTATATCGGCAAAATTTACCTCGAGACCAAGGCCCGCCCCAGATTCCTCATCCGGGAGGTGCTGGACGATGAAGAGGCGTAAGCTCTTATCGATACTCTTAGCTGCGGGCCTGCTCCTGGGGCTTGCCAGCCATTCTCTTGCGGTAGGAAAGGTCGAAACGGTCATTGATGAAGGTCATAATGTCATGATTACCTTTGAAAGCTTCTTGCGCAAGGATACCCATCGCTATAGTGACCACCGTCTTTGGACCTTTTATGTTGTGGCGGACAACTCTACCGTTACGGTTGAGGCTATGCCTGGCTGTAAATATGTTAGCACAGAAGAAGACCGGGATAATTGGTATTTACACAATGACCGTCAGAATTACGCCGGTAAAAGTAGCCTTTTTTACGAATATGACTGCGATACAAACAGCTTTGGCGGAGTCGGCAGCGGCCCGAGACCTCTTTCAAAGCCGATGACCTACACCATAACCCCCTCTACCGATCAAACAATCCATATTGATGGGAGCTTTTCCGCTAAGTGTCTGTGCGAAAGTGATTTTTCCAGGTTAGTACCCTTTGAGGGGAAGCCAAAAGCCGATGATTGGGCCATAGAAACCCTGGAAAACGCTTATGACGCACGGCTGTTCCCCTATGAGCTGGACCCCTTTGACGAGGATTGTACCCGGGACATGACCCGTCTGGAATTTATTGCTGTGGCGGTCAATCTCTACGAAGCCATGGGCGGTGACGATAACCACCGCTACACAAATAAACCTGCTTTTATGGACCTGGCCGATGATCGATACACCGTTTACGCAGCATATAATTACGGTATTACTTGTGGTACCAGCGAGACCACCTTTTCCCCCGATGCCCCGCTCACTCGGGAGCAGGCGGCAGTGATGCTCTGGCGTATCTACACCAAGCTTCGCAACGATGCCCCGAACGCAAGCGTCACGCACTTTGTCGATGCCGAGCAGATCAGCCCATGGGCTAAGCAGGGCGTCGCCCTTATGGTGGAGCTTGGGATCGCAAAGAGTGCGAGCGATGGTCGATTTACACCTCAACGACCCATTTCGATTCAGGAAGCTGTATCTATGGCACAGCAAATGCTGGAAAACACTTAAATAACTTTGTGAAATGGCAGACGGCCTAGGCCGTCTGCCATTTTTTATCCGCATCCCCCGTTTGACCTTTTTTGTGTGGGTCAGGCCTTATACTGAAATGGCCCCGGGAAGGAGGTCTTGGCATGGTGGTATATTGGGACACCCTGATCCTTTTGAACCTGGTGCTGGACTATCTGCTGCTCCTGCTCACTGGGCGGGTGGCTGGGGCAGCGCTGTACCGGTGGCGCATCGCCCTGGGCGCGGCTCTGGGCGCACTGTACGCCGGGGCCATCTTTTGGCCTGGCTGGCCCTTTCTGGCCCATCCTGCGGTGCGGCTGGGCGCGGGAGTGCTGATGGTGCTCATTGCCTACGGTCACCAGCGGCGGCTTTTGAAGCTGACCGTGGTCTTTTTTGCCCTCAGCGCCACCCTGGGCGGCGGGCTGTACGCGTTGCAGCTGTTGGGCCTTGGGCTCTCGCTGGACCTTCGGACCGTTCTGGTCCTGGCGGTGGCGGCCTATGGGGTCCTCTCCCTCTTTGGCCGCCGACTGGCCCGGCACGGCCCCCGGGAGCTGAGAACCGTGGAGGTCCAAGTTGGTCAGCAGCGGGCAAAGCTCACCGCCCTGGTGGACAGCGGCAACACCCTCACTGACCCCATGACGGGTCAAGGGGTCATTGTGGCGGAGGGACAGCGCCTGGCGCCCCTCTTGCCCGCTAAGGCGGACTTTTCCCGGCCCTGCCAGTGCTTCCCCGCTCTGTCGGAGCCACGGCGGTTTCGACTGTTGCCCTACCGGGCGGTGGGTGTGGACCAGGGGCTGCTGCTGGCGGTGCGGGCGGACAGCGTCAGCGTGGCAGGCCGTGACCTGGGACCCCGGCTGGTGGCCCTCTCCCCCACTCCCGTCAGCGACGGCGGGGGCTATGACGCGCTGGTATTTGAGGAATAAAGCATAGGAGTGTAGCTATGAAAACGGCAGTTTTGGAGGGCGTTCGGCTGAAATTTACCCTGCTTTTGACCCGCCTGGGTATTTTAGAGCCGGACAAGGTCATGTACATCGGCGGCAGCGACACCCTGCCCCCGCCCCTCTCCCGAGAGGAGGAGGCGGAGCTTCTCCAGCGGCTGGACGACGAGGCGGTGCGCTCCAAGCTCATCGAGCGCAATCTGCGGCTGGTGGTCTACATCGCCCGGCGGTTTGAAAACACCGGCGTGGGCATTGAGGACCTCATTTCCATCGGCACCATCGGCCTCATCAAGGCCGTGGGCACCTTCCAGCCCGCCAAGAACATCAAGCTGGCCACCTATGCCAGCCGGTGTATCGAAAACGAGATCTTGATGCACTTGCGGAAGATATCCAACCTCAAAAGCGAGGTCTCCTTCGACGAGCCGCTGAACACCGATTATGACGGCAACGAGCTGCTGCTCTCCGACATCCTGGGCACCGAGGGGGATACGGTGGTCAAGCCTCTGGAGGAGGATGTGGACCGGCAGCTGCTGGCTATGGCCCTACGCAAGCTGACCTCTCGGGAGCAGACCATCATCACCCTGCGCTTTGGGCTGGACGGCAAGGGCGAGCGGACCCAAAAGGAGGTGGCCGACCTGCTGGGCATCTCCCAAAGCTACATCTCCCGGCTGGAAAAGCGCATCATCGCCCGGCTGAAGCGGGAGATTTTGAAGATGGCGTAAGACAGCGGCGTGGGAAGGCTCCCACGCCGCTGTCTTACATATCTTGCGCCAGTTTTTCTATATTGCCGGACTGGATGTCCTCCAGATGCCGGGCGACCTTCTCCTCCGGCCAGTCCCACCATCTCAGAGCCTCCAGTGTCTTGACGGTCTCAGGGTCAAACCGCCGGCGGATAGGCTTGGCGGGCACGCCGCCTACGATAGTATAGGGCGGCACGTCCTTGGTCACCACCGCCCGGGCGGCAATGATGGCGCCGTCACCGATGGTAACGCCCGCTAGGACCACGGCCTCGTAGCCGATCCAAACATCGTTTCCGATGACGATGTCGCCCTTGTTGTCCCAGGCCCTGGAAATATCCTCCACTGGCAGTCCCCACTCCTCGAAAAAGATGGGAAAGGGGTAGGTGGACAAGCTACCCAGGGCGTGGTTGGCGCTGTTGAACAAAAACTTCGCGCCGCAGGCGATGGAGCAGAATTTACCGATCACCAGCCGCTCATGGTTGATGGGGTAATGATAGAGGACATTGTTACGCTGAAAATCCCTGGGGTCGTGGACAAAGTCGTCATAGATGGTATACTCCCCCACCTCGATAGAGGGGTCGGTGACGACGTTTTGCAGATAAACGGTGCTGTGCCCCTGGGAGCGGGGATATATTTTCCATTGCGGGATCATCAAAAAGCTCCTTTCTCGGTGTCTAGTCTTGGACGATCCCGCATCCCACAATGCAGCGCTTCACGCATACCACCACACTTTATATTATTTGCTCCAGCCGACGGCAAAGCGCCTGGTAGAGCTGCCCCACGTGATACCCGTCCAGCAGACGGTGGTTCAGCTCCAGGCTCAAATGCAGTGTGGTGCGGCCCTCATGCTCCTCCCAGCGGCCCCAGGACACCCGGGGGATGGTGTCTGAGGGGTCCACGTCTCGCTCGTTGGTCAGGCCGGTAATGGGGAACCAGGGCAGGCAGGTGAAGTAGACCAGCTGGTCCGCGTCCCAAGGCCCGCTGGTGATAAACTCCCTTTGGGCGGCAGACTTTTCCTTGGCCCGGCGGCAAAAATCCGCCAGGTCGTCCCCCGCCTCCAGGGTGACGATGTAAAAGAGGTCGCTGCCCGGCTTCAAATCGGTAAAGCTGGGCACCAGCTGGTCATGGTGAACGATGACGCCATTGCGGTCCCGGAGGTGAAATTCCTCCACTTCCTCCATGGCCTTGGTCACCAGGAAGACCAGTGCGGCGTAAAAGGACAGATCCTGGGCCTTGACATACCGGCGCAGGGCCGTCACATCTACCGGAAAGGTCAGGCTGTAAAAGGGGTGCGACATGGGCGCGAAGAAGCGGTAGTGCTCCTCCCTGCCCCACGCGGCGCGGTCAATGACGTCCATTACATCTTCACCGGGGCGTCCACGCCCAGCAGCCCCAGGCAGTTGGCGATGACGCTGCGGGTGGTGTCGGCCAGCTTGAGCCGGGCCTGGGCCACGGCCTTCTCCTCGCCCTTGATGCGGTTGGCGTTGTAGAAGCGGTGGAAGTCCGCTGCCAGGCTCACCAGGTAGTGGTTGAGCTGGGAGGGGTCCAAGCTCTTGGCCGCGGCGCGGATCTCGCTGGGGTAGCGGGCCAGGGTCTTCAAAAGAGCCGCCTCCTCGGCACTGGCGAGCAGGCTCACGTCCACCTCCGCCGCCGTGGGAACGCTCAAGCCCTCCTCCGCCTCCAGCTTGGCGATCATAGAGCAGATGCGGGCATGGGCGTACTGGACGTAGTAGACCGGGTTCTCGCTGTCCTCCCGGACCGCCAGACCCAGGTCAAAGTCCACCGGGCTGGAGGGTTTGGAGCTGTTGAAGAAGAACCGGGCGGCGTCCACACTGACCTCGTCCAAAAGGTCGTGGAGGGCGATGGCCTTGCCCGAGCGCTTGCTCATACGCACCGGCTTGCCGTCCTGGAGCAGGTTGACAAGCTGCATCAGCACGATGATGAGGCGGTGGGAGCCGTCCAGCCCCAGGCCGTCCAATGCCGCCTGGAGCCGGGCCACGTGGCCGTGATGGTCGGCGCCCCAGACGTTGATGGCGGTGTCAAAGCCTCGGTCCTGGAGCTTGTTGCGGTGGTAGGCGATGTCGGCGGCGAAGTAGGTATAAAAGCCGTTGGCCCGGCGCAGCACGTCGTCCTTCAGGTCCAGCTTGTCCACCTGCTCCTGGCTCTTGCCTTCCCGGAGATACTTCTCCTGGAGGAGCTTGGTGGTGTTGAGCCACAGCGCGCCGTCCTTTTCGTAGGTATAGCCCTTGTCGGTCAGCAGCGCCACCGTCTGGGCCACCGCGCCGCTGTCGTGGAGGGTAGATTCCAGGAACCAGGTGTCATATTCGATGCCGTATTTCAGCAGGTCGGCCTTCATCTTGGGGATGTTGCGCTCCAGGCCGAACTGGGCCAGGGCCTCCTGCCGCTTCTCCTCGCTCTCATCCGCCAAGCCGTCCCCGAACTCCGCACGGTAGGCGGCGGCCAGCTCCCGGATATCCTCGCCCTGGTAGCCGTCCTCGGGGAATTCCACCGCGTCCTCGCCGCGGATGAGCTGCAGATAGCGGCAGTCGATGGACTTGGCGAACTTGGCAATCTGGTTGCCCGCGTCGTTGACGTAGAACTCCCGCTCTACCTCGCAGCCCAGCCGGTCCAGGATGGCGGCCAGGGTATCGCCCAAAACGCCGCCCCGGGCGTTGCCCATGTGCATGGGCCCAGTGGGGTTGGCGGAGACGAACTCCACCATCACTTTCTGGCTCTTGCCCGCGTCGCTGCGGCCATAGTCCTTCCCTTCGGCCTCGATGGCGCCCAGGACCTGGGCAAACCACCGCTGGCCCAGGGTGAAGTTCAAAAAGCCCGGCCCGGCAATGTCCACCTTGGAAAAATAGGTGTCCGTCAGGTCCATCTCATCCACCAGGGTCTGGGCGATCTGGCGGGGATTCATGCCCAGGGGCTTGGCGGCGGCCAGGGCAAAAGAGGTGGCCCAGTCGCCGTTCTTGGCGTCCTTGGGCACCTCGATCTGTCCGGCCACAGCCTGTCCACCGGGCAGCTTGCCCGCCTGGGCGGCCTTTTCATAGGCGGCCTGGGTCAGAGCCTCGATCTGGCTCTTGGCCGCGTCCATCATGTTCATGTTCGGCACCTCGCTTATCTCTTTCTCGCTACTGGGGAAGGCGTCCGGGCCCGGCCCGGCGCACGTTGATGTGGAACATATTCTGCCCGGCCTGACCGTGCTCGATCTCCAGGGCGTAGTAGATGGTCACGTCGCCGCCCCGGCTGTCCAGGGAGGAGCGCATCTTTCGTGTATTGATGCCTACGGAGAGCGCGCCATAGGGCGTGTCGTACATGGACAGGTGGCGCCGGCCCTCCTCAAAGACCATTTGGGAGTTCACCGAACCCACCCGCTGCAGCGTCACCCGCCGGGGCTCCACCTGGATGGTGGTAAGGGTCCCCTCCAGCCCGGTGACCTCGCTCTCTTGGTAGGAGAGGGTGATGCCCTCGCCGCCGTGGTCCTCCAGCTTGCCCTCGGTGACCAGCTCAATGACCTCCGGTGGGCTCTGGGGGAAGGATTGCTTGCCCTTGATGGAGATGATAACGTCGTGCTCCACCGGTCTCGGCCTCCCTTTGCTCCAAAGTCATTCCAGGGGATTATACCTTGAAAAAAAGGAAATGTAAAGAGGGGAAGATCAAGAAGTTTTGTCGTCTCCCGGGCTTGGCATCAATACGCCTCGATGGCGATCTGCCGGGCCTGGCCCTGGATGTCCTCGCCCAGGAAGATGGAGGCCAGCGCGCCAAAGTCGGCGGCGCTGTCGCTGGCAAAGTAGCGGTGAACGCCGCCGCTTTCTTTGCCGCAGGTCATGTCCCGCTCCTCCAAAAGCCGGGCCACCGTGTCCACGCAGGCCGCTCCCGAGCTGATAAGAGTCACCTCGGGGCCCAGATAGGCCCCGATGGCCTCGGCCAGCAGCGGATAGTGGGTGCAGCCCAGCACCAAAGTGTCCACGCCGGCCTCCTTCATAGGGGCTATGTACTCCTCCACCAGCAGCTCCACCAGCGGGTCGCCGCTCTGGTAGCGACCATTCTCTACCAAGGGTACGAACAGCGGACAGGCCCGGGAGGTGACCTGAGCCGACGGCATCAACTGCCGCAGAGTCCTCTCATAAGCGCCGTTGGCAATGGCGGTCTTGGTGCCCACCAATCCAATGCGGCCAGTCTTGGTAGCTGCCACGGCGGCCTGGGCGGCGGGCTCCACCACGCCGATGACGGGCAGAGGGTTCTCCCGGGCCAGCACCTCCAGCGCGGTGGTGGACACCGTGCCGCAGGCGATGACGATGGCCTTGGGGTCAAAGGTCCGCAAAAAGGCCACGTCCTGGCGAGCGTATTTGACAATGGTCTCGGCTCCCTTGCTGCCATAGGGCACCCGGCCTGTATCTCCAAAGTAGACGATATCCTCGCCGGGCAGGCGACGGATGAGCTCACGTACCGTGGTGAGCCCACCCATGCCGGAATCAAACACTCCAATGGCCCGCGTGTCCATGGCCTTCCCTCCTCGATGGTTACGTACTACCTCTTATCATATGACACTTTGCCACGAATAACAAGGGGTAATTTTCATTTTAGAACAAGTGTTTGACAACGTCTTTGAGGTGTGGTATACTAAAGGCAAACCTACACGGCAAGGAGGCGAAGGGCGTGGAACGGACCATTTTGCACTGCGATCTGAACTGCTTTTTTGCCTCGGTGGAGCTGCTGGACCATCCCGAGCTTCGCCATCTGCCTGTGGCCGTCTGCGGCGACCCCACCAGCCGCCACGGCATCATCCTGGCCAAAAACGAGCCCGCCAAGGCCTTTGGTGTTCAGACCGCCGAGACCATCTGGCAGGCCCGGCGCAAGTGCCCGGACCTGGTGTTGCTGCCGCCCCACCACCGGCTGTACCGGGACCTCTCCCGCCAGGTCAACGCCATCTACCAAGAGTACACCGACCGGGTGGAGCCCTTCGGCGTGGATGAGAGCTGGCTGGATGTCACCGGGGCCCTCCATCTCTTCGGCGGCGATGGCCGGGCTCTGGCCGACGAGCTGCGGCGGCGGCTCCGGGAGGAACTGGGCCTCACCATCTCGGTGGGGGTGTCCTACAACAAGGTCTTCGCCAAGCTGGGCAGCGACTACAAAAAGCCCGACGCCACCACCGTCATCACGCCCCAGGACATGGAGCGCCTGGTCTGGCCCCTGCCTGTAGGGGCCATGCTCTTTGTGGGCCAGGCTACCCGGCGGACGCTGGAGCCCTACGGCGTGAAGACCATCGGCGACCTGGCCCGGTTTGAGCCCCAGTCCCTGGAGGCCCTTCTGGGCAAGCTGGGCACGCAGCTCCACCGCTACGCCAATGGCCTGGACGACGAGCCCGTGGCCCGAGCGGGCAGTTGGACGCCGCCAAAATCCGTGGGCAACGGCTCCACCTTCCCCAAAAATCTTACCACTTGGGACCAGGTCAAGGCGGGCGCGGCCCTGCTGTGCGACGGCGTGGCCACCGAGCTTCGAAAAAACGCCATGGTGTGCCGCACCCTCCAGCTCACCCTCCGGGACCCCAAATTCCGGGATATCTGCCGCCAGCGGCCTCTGCCCCGGCCCAGTCAATACGCCCGGGAGCTGACCGCCGCCGCCCTGGACATCCTGCAAGACATCTGGAAGCCGGGCAGCCCCATCCGGGCGCTTACCGTGACGGCCCAAAATCTGGTCCCCCAGGAGGAGGGCTGGCAGCAGATGGACCTGTTCGCCGGGCCGGAGGAGGACCCCCAGCGGCAAAAGCAGGCCCATTTGGAAACGGCCATGGACGCCATCCGGGAAAAGCTGGGCAAAAAGGCCATCGGCTTCTCCGGCTTGGTGGACGCGGACGCTCAGAGCCATGAGCTATAAATAAAAAACCGGGCGAGAAAGGCTCTCGCCCGGCCTTTTTTCACTGTTTGTCCGGCAGCACCGCCAGCAGCGCGTCCACGTCGGTCTCGGTGGTGGTAAAGCAGGTGACGAATCGAACGGCGGTCTCCTGGTCGCTGGGTTCGCTCCAGACCTCATAGGTACAGACCCGGTCCAGGGTGGACAGTAGCGCCCTGGGCACGATGGGGAAGATCTGGTTGGTGGTGGTGTGGTTCACCATGGCGTAGCCCTTAGCCTCCAGGCCCGCCTGGAGCCGCTGGGCCATGGCGTTGGCGTGGCGGGCCATATCCCAGTAAAGGCCCTTTTCCAGCAGGGCCTGGAACTGGACCCCCAGTAGCCAACCCTTGGCCAGCACCGCGCCGCGCTGCTTTTTGACGCGGAAGAACTCCCGCTGGAGCTCGGGCTTGACGATGACCAGAGCCTCGCCCATCAGTGCGCCATTCTTCGTGCCGCCGATGTAGAACACGTCGCACAGCCGGGCCAGGTCGGGCAGGGTCACGTCGTTGTCCACGGCGGTCAGCGCCGAGCCAAGCCGCGCGCCATCCAGAAACAGCAGCAGACCGTTTTCCCGGCAGCACGCGGAAAGGGCCTCCAGCTCGGCCAGGGTGTAGACGCCGCCGGTCTCGGTGGCGTTGGAGATGTAGACCATGGCGGCCTTGGCCACATGGGGGTCGGCGCACAGCTTGACCACCGGGGCGATGGCCTCCGGAGTCACCTTGCCTTCAGGGCCAGTGGGCACCTGAAAGAGCTTGTGGCCGGTGGCCTCCACCGCGCCGCCCTCGTGGCCGTTGATGTGGCCGCTCTGGGCACAGATCACACCCTCCCAGGGCCGCAAAAAGGCGGCGATGACGGTAAAGTTGGCCTGGGTGCCGCCGATGAGGAACTGCACGTCGGCCTGGGGCGCTTGGCAAAGCTCCCGGATCAGATCGGCGCACCGGGCGCAGTAGTCGTCCGCGCCGTAACCCACATTTCCCTCCAGATTGGTGGCGGAAAGGGCCGCTAAAACCTCCGGATGCGCACCCATACAGTAGTCATTTCGGAACTGAAGCATGACAAGGTATTCTCCTTTACATATATTGAACAGCCCGGCCTTGCGCGCAAGGCCGAGCTGTAAAGTGAACAGGCTTTACAGTTTGAAGCTGTCCTTCAGGCTCACCGCCCGGTTGAAGACCAGATGGCCCGGCTTGGAGTCCCGGCTGTCGGCGCAGAAATAGCCCTGGCGCATGAACTGGAAGCGGTCGCTGGCCTTTGCGTCGGCCAGGCTGGCCTCCACCTTGCTGCCCGAGAGCACCTCCAGGGAAGCGGGGTTCAGGCAGTCCAGGAAGTTCTTGTCCCCAGCGTCGGGGTCGGGGTCGGAGAACAGGTTGTCGTAGAGCCGGATCTCCGCGTCCAGGGCGGTGGCGGCATCCACCCAGTGAAGGGTGGCCCCCTTCACCTTCCGCCCGTCGGCGGGGTCGCCGCCGGTGCTGTCGGGGTCGTATTCGCAATTGATCTGGGTCACATTCCCCTGCTCGTCGGTCTCGTAGCCCACGCAGCGGATAAGGTAGGCCCCCTTCAGCCGACACTCGGGCCCGCCGGGATAGAGCCGTTTATACTTGGGCACCGGCTCGGGCAGGAAGTCCTCCGCCTCCACCCAGAGCTCCCGGGAGAAGGACACCTTGCGGGTACCGGCCTCGGGCTTGCCGGGGATGTTCTCCACCTCGAAGGCCTCACTCCTGTCGGCGGGATAATTGGTAATGACCAGCTTGACAGGCCGCAGGACCGCCATCACACGCTGGGCGTGCTCGTTCAAGTCCTCGCGCAAACAGTGCTCCAAAAAGCCAAATTCTACCGTAGAGGCCGCCTTGGACACGCCGTTTCGCTCGGAAAAGGCCCGGATGGCGGCGGGGGTATAGCCCCGGCGGCGCAGGCCGCAGATGGTGGGCATCCGGGGGTCGTCCCAGCCCGAGACCCGGCCCTCCTCCACCAACTGACGGAGCTTGCGCTTAGACATGACGGTGTAGTTGATACCCAGGCGGGCGAACTCGATCTGCCGGGGCTTGTGGTACGGGAGGGTGATGTTGTCCACCACCCAGTCGTAGAGGGGCCGGTGGTCCTCAAACTCCAAGGTACACAGCGAGTGGGTGATGCCCTCCAGAGCGTCCTCAATGGGGTGGGCAAAGTCGTACATGGGGTAGATGCACCACTTGTCCCCGGTGTTGTGGTGGCGCATATGGTTGATGCGGTAGATGACAGGGTCGCGCATATTGAAGTTGCCGCTGGCCAGGTCGATCTTGGCCCGGAGGGTATACTTGCCGTTGGGGAACTCCCCCGCCCGCATCCGGGCAAAGAGGTCCAGGGACTCCTCGATGGGCCGGTCCCGCCAGGGAGAGCGGGCAGGCGTGGACACATCGCCCCGGTACTCCTTGAACTCCTCGGGGGTCAGCTCACAGACGTAGGCCAGGCCCTTTTTGATGAGCTCCACGGCGAAGTCGTACATCTGCTCAAAGTAGTCCGAGGCGTAGAAGAAGCGGTCGCCCCAGTCGTAGCCCAGCCAGTGGATGTCCTCTTGGATGGCATCGACGAACTCCTCGTCCTCCTTGGTGGGGTTAGTGTCGTCCATGCGGAGGTTGCACACCCCGCCGTACTTCTCCGCCGTGCCGAAGTCCACAAAGATGGCCTTGGCGTGGCCGATGTGGAGGTAGCCGTTGGGCTCAGGCGGGAAGCGGGTGTGGACCTGCATCCTCTCGCACCGGCCGCCGGGGGCCAGCTCCTGGTCAATAAAATCGTGGATAAAATTCTGGGACATCCCGGTGTTCAGCTCCTCCGGCATATGTCTCAACTCCTCGCTCAAGAAAAATATACAAGCTACCGCAGTCGGTAGCTTGTATATTTTATCCTGTTAAGGCTGAAATTGCAATACTTTAATTTCCCTATGCCTCTCCACAGGCAAATAGAGGTACGAGAAAGGCCTCCCACAGTCTGGGAGGCCTTTGGATTTGGTGTTACTCTGCGGGGATGATCTTGATCTGACTGGCCTCCAGGCCGGTCTGCTCCATGGTGATCTCCATGATCTTGGCGGTGTCGGTCTCGGTGAGCTCACCCTCACCCAGGGACACCACCACCGAAGCGCTGTCCGCGCCCACGAAGGCCACGCAGTCGGTATAGCCCTTGGCCACCACCAGGCTCTCAATCTCGGCCTCGGCCATGGTGCAGTCGGCCATGACCCGGATGGAGGCGTTGGCCTCGTTGCGCATGGCCTGGTCGGCGTCGTTGTTGGCGGCGGCCTCCTCCAAAAGGCTCAGGGCGGAATCCCGGGCCTGCTGGCGGTTGATGCGGGCGTTGGAGAAGTAGTCGCCGGAGGGCTTTTGCTGTTCCGACGCGTCTGCCGACGGCACGGGGGCGGGACTTTGCACAGCCTCGCTGCCGCTGCCGTCGGGGTCTGCCGAGGCGCCGACCATGGCCGCGCCGCCCAGCAGCTTACCCGTCGGAAGGGCGTTAGCGCTCACGTCTGCCGTTCCCTGGGAGTAGGACCAGTTTAAGTACACCGCCGCGCATACGAACAATACGATCGCGGCCACCACCGCATTGCGTTTCCAGATCTTCATTTCCCTCAACCCTTTCCTTCACAGATTGTAATTTTATCCGCGCCCAGACCGGTCAAGGCGCTGACTGCCTGCATCAATTTCAGCCGCACATCGGCCTTGTCCCCGCCCTGGCATACCACCAGCGCCCCTTGGAGCCTGGGATAGAGCCGCTGGACCAGCACGGGACCCTCGCCAGAGCCGCCGGAGCCGGAAACCACAACGGTGGTGCTCTGGGTCTCACTTCCTCCGTCGGCAGCACGGACGTTTTTTTCATCCTCCGCCAGCACCCGGCGTTCGCTGCCCTGGGCGGTGAGCATCACGCTCACGTCCCCGGCCCCTCGGACCTTGGACAGGATCTGGGCCAGCTTTTCCTCCATCGCACAGAGGTCAAAGCCCTCCTCCTGGGCGATGATAGGCGTCTGGACCGCCTGGGGCGGCGTTTCCTTTTTCCCGCTGGGCCACAGCAGAAGCACTGCCCCTGCCAGCATCACCAGCAGCACGTATTTGTATTTCCCCAACAGCTCCGGGGCCTTGTCCCGCCATTTTTTCCAGGGTATTTCCCACTTCACTTCACGTCCACCCTTTCCAACGTCCGGCTGTCCTGGCCCAGGGCGAAGTCGGCCTCCAACGCCGATTCCAGCCGGGCCCACGCCTCTTGGCTCCCCCTGCCCCGGATCTCCACGGACTCCGGCGTGGGAAAGCCGTCCTCGCTCATGCGGCAGCGCACCTCTACCTGGGCCTCTTCAATGCCCAGCTCCGCCGCCTTGTCCGAAATATATGCGGCGGTCTCCTGGGCTATGATGGAATTTATCATGTCCTCCTGGGCGGCCGTCTCCACCGCGCCGCCATCGGCTAATTGGGCCACGCTCCGGGCCAAAGCGTCCTCGTCCAGGGACCGGATGGGCCCCAGCGCGGCAAGGAGGAGCAGCAGCCCGCCCGCCATACGGGTCAGGGTCTTGGAAAAGCCCTTGGGGCATAGCGCGTCGGCCACAGCCGCGATCATGGCCGCGCAGGTGATGGACAAAAGCCAGCTTCTCAGCCACTCCATTTTACACCGCCCCCGACGCCGAAAGGCACGAAATCACGCAGATGAGTAGCAGCACCCCACAGCAGCCCAGCATGCCCAGCTCCAGCGCGAAGGCTCCGCCGATGGCGTCGATGAGGTCGCTGAGCTTTCCGCCGGACACCGTGGCGCAGAGGGCGGCGGTGAGCTTGTAGACCAGATAGTGGACGCCCATGCGCAGAAAGGGCACAAGGCATATCCCCAGGATGACCAGCAACCCGAAAACGCCCACGGCGTTGCGCAGCAGTCCCGCACTGACCAGCACGGTCTCCGCCGCGTCGGAGAGCACGCCGCCTACCACCGGCACCGACCCGGAGATGGCGAATTTTGCCGTCTTTAGCGTAATGGCGTCCGCCGTTCCGGCAATGACGCCGCTGATGGAGAGGTAGCCCACGAAGACCAGCATCACCGTGGTCAGCGTGCCTGTGGCAATGCCCTTCAGAGTCCCCGCCAGACGCTTGAGGCCGGGGTTGCCCAGGGCGGCGGATACCGCGCTGGCGGCCACGAAGGCGTAGGTCAGCGGGATCAGGACCTTAACGATGAGCTGAAAAAGGACGTTGGAGAAGAGCACGGTAGCGGCATGCCGGGCCGCCGCGGCCGCGGGAGTTCCGCCGGCGGCGGCCGCCGCCGCCAGAGCCGGGAGCAAAATGCCTCCAAAGGCCGTCATCTGCTCGATGGCCTCCTTACCAAGACCCATGAGGGAGTGAACGTCGGCCACGGCGATGGCGCAGACCGCTAATACTCCCACTATAGGCGCGGCCCGGACCTTCGCGCCACCCAGCTCGGACGCGCCGTCAGCCACGGCGCAAAACAGCACCACCGCCAGCAGCAGGACTCCGCTTCTCACCGCCGTTTTCAATACGCCGAAGACCTGGGCGGTGCCGGTGTCCAGCAGGTCCCGCAGGCCCTGGTCCAGGTCGATGCCCTCGTCCAGGGGCATTTGAGGCGCGCACTCCCCCGCCGCCTGCTCCAGCTCTGCCCTAGGCAGCGCATCCCAACCGCTTGGCTCCGCGCTTCGGGCCGTGGGAGAGAGGACAAAAAACAAGATCAATGTCAGCAAAAAACCTCTTATGTGCTCCATGTACGCTCTCCTAAAGTAATTCCAGCATCAGTTGTACCACCGCCTCGAAAAGGGGCAGGCAGATGACCAGGGCGCAGGCCCCGCCGGCGATCTCCACCGCCGAGGCGATGCCGCTCTCCCCCGCGTCCCGGCAGAGCTCCGCCGTCACCCGGGTCAAGAGGGCCGCCCCCACCGTCTTCAGCACCGGCCCCAGCACCGCCGCGGAGAGGCCGGCCCGCTGGGCCAAGGCGTCCAAAAGCGTCCGCACCGGGCGCAGGGCCTCTATCCCTACACAGAGCACCAGCGCCACCGCGCACACCGTCAGCACCAGCGCCATGTCCGGCGTCTGCCTTTTCACCACCGTGGCGCACACCGCGCCGATGGCCCCCAGGGCCACGACCTGTGTGATGGTCTCCATACTCAAAGGTCAAAAAGGTTCTTGACCAGGTCGAAAAGACTGCTGATCTCCTGCACTACCATCATCAGCACCACCACCAGACCCGCCAAGGTGGTCATGGTGGCCTGCTCGTCCCGACCCGAGCGGCTGAGGACCTGGTTGAGCACCGAGACCAGGATGCCGATGGCGGCAATTTTGAAGATAAGGTCCACATTCACGGCCTTTTCAGCTCCTTTTGTTTTCCTATAACAGCACCAGCACCAGCGCCGCCCCGGCGGCCAGGCTCAGAGAGGTGTAGACCCGGCCCAGCCGCCTGGCGTCCTCCACGGCCTGGGTGTGGATGGTCTCCAGCCGCCCAGCGGCCTGATTCAAGACCTGGGCCTGGGCCTGGGCGTCGTAGCGGCCTAATGTTTGGCCCACCTCCATCAGCACCTGCCGCTCATCCTCCTTCAAAAAGTCCAGTTGGAGCACCATAGCCCGCCGCCAGCTCTGACGCAGACCGCCCTCCGGGTCCTGAGCCAGTCCAGCCAGGGCCTCCTGGTAAAAAAGTCCCACCGGGCCCTGCCGGTCCCGGCTCAGCCGCTCCAACAGCCTGGGTAGCGGCGTCAGGCGAAAGGTCAGCTCCTGGGCCAGCCACACCAGGCTGGCGCGCAGCTCCTCCAGCGTCCGGGCTCTGCGCCGCAGCCGCTCCACCGCCGACACGCCGCACCACAGCGCCCCCGCCATAATGAGCAGTCCGCCCAGCATCCTCAGCATGGCCTTCCCTCCCCGTCCGTTACGGTGTAGCTCCTGCCCGCATCGCTCTGGCGAATGAGCACCAGCCTGCCAAAAAGGCCCCGGGCCATCAACTGCCGGTAGAGGGGCCGCCGGTCCAGGTCGGCCAGTGTACCTCCGTGGGCGGTAGCCAGCAGTTTGACCCCGCAGCCCGCGGCCTGGAGCATGGCCTGAACGTCCTCGGGGGCGGTGATCTCGTCCACCGCCAGCACCTGGGGATTCATGCCCCGCAAAAGGGCTGTCATGCCAACGGCCTTGGGGCAACCGTCCATCACGTCGCACCGCTGGCCCACATCCAGCATGGGCACGCCCCCGGCCACCGCCGCCACCTCGCCGCGCTCGTCGGCCAGGCCCACCCGCAGAGGCGGACAGCCCCGGCCCGAGGCCAGGCAGCGGATAATATCGCGCAAAAGGGTGGTCTTCCCCGCCCCTGGCGGAGATAAAATGAGCGTGCTCTCCAGGCTGTCCCCCTGCCAGAGCTTAGGCACGACCTCCAAGGCCAGTCCAGGGAACTGCCGGGCCACCCGGAGGCATAGCGACGAAACGCACCGCAGGTTGACCAAAGTCGGGCCCTCCATCACCGCCGTGCCGCAAAGACCCAGGCGGTGTCCGCCGTGAATGGTGACAAAGCCATTTTTGACTTGGTCCAGCACGGTGTGGACCGACGACCGGCTGGCCAGCTCCAACGCCGTCTCCAGGGTCTGGGCGGTGACCTCCGTACCGGGCAGGGGCGTTTCCCCACCCGGTCTTAGTGCGAATAAGGGTCGCCCGACCCGCAGCCGCAGCTCCTCGATCCGGGCCCGCTCCCCCTGGGGCAGAGCCAGTACCCGCCGCCGCAGAGCCAGCGGCAAGACCTCCGCCGCCTGGTCCAACCGCGCGGCCTGTGACGCTTCCATGAGTCATCCCTCCTCTTGCGTGTGGCACAGTCTATGAACGCCTGTCCCACTTTAGAAGAGGTCTTGTCCCAAAATTTAGACGCGAAAAAGGGCCGCGCAAAGCGGCCCCTTCTTGCAAATTTTTACATATCGTACTATAATCAAATAACACTCAAAAAAAGAAATGTGGTGGGTATTTGTGAAAATAGCAAAGCTTCTATTTGTACTTTCCCTGGTTGGATTGATGTGTGCAGGATGTGTACACACTACGCAAGAGGAGGAAGGCCTGCACGAAGTAACGGTTGGTAAAGACTTAACCATTACGATCACAGAGGATGCATGTGTCAATGCGGAGCATTTACAAAAAGTTTTAGACGGTGAGATCAAAAAGGATGTAGCTTATTTTGATCTATGGGACGAAGAGGAGCTCAAGGAATTGATCGATTATATGGCGCAAAACGAGTATGCTATCGTTCCGGGACAATACACATTGAACCAGGCATGGCTCTTTGAGGACGGTATGTTCGTGCTGAATAGCGGTGAAAAACGCGAGGTCTTTCAATTTGAAGTCCAAGGAGAAAACAAGTAAAAGCAAAGAAACGCTTTTTGTCTTGACACTCTCTGATTCGTGCTAAAATTGTGTAGCACGAAAGAAACGCTGAACGAATGGACAGCGTTGCCTTCGCTGGGTGAAGCGCAAAGGTTCAGAAAAACTGGGGCGGGTCCTGGTCCAGGACCTCCTCAAAGGGCTTTTTGAA
>DBFBGR010000003.1:0-105956 GCA_048201935.1 Oscillospiraceae bacterium
CGACCTGCTGGTGTCGGTAGGGCTCATCACCCAGGAGCAGTTGGAGGAGGCCCTGAAGGAGCAAAAGGCCACCCGCAAGCGCCTGGGCGAGGTGCTTTTGAGCTCCGGCGTTATCACCGAGCAGCAGATGATCGAGGCGCTGGAGATGCAGCTTGGTATCAGCTTCATCGACCTCAGCCGGGTGCAGATCCCCACCGAGCTGGCCCGGCTGGTGCCCAAGTCTCTGGCCAAGAAGCACAGCGTGGTGCCCGTCAAGGTGGTCAAGGACGAGCTCATTTTGGCCATGGCGGACCCCTTGAACTTCATGGCCATCGAGGACGTGCGCTCGGCCACCCGCAAGCGGGTGACCCCCCGCATCGCCACCGCCGTGGCGGTGGACCGGGCCATCGCCTCGCTCTACGGCGACGAGGGCGCGGTCCGGGCCTTAGAGGAGATGGCCGCCGCCGAGCGGCCCGACCAGGGCCAGGCCGCGGCCAGCAACACCCACGACCTGGACGCTGAGGGCGGCCAGTCCGCCCCCACGGTGCGGTTGGTCAACTCCATTTTGGAGCAGGCGGTCACCGTCCGGGCCAGCGACATCCACCTGGAGCCCCAGGAGGAAGAGATGCTGGTGCGTATGCGGGTGGACGGCCTGTTGCGATCAGGCATTACCATCCCGAGAGACCTTCAAGAGCAGGTCATCTCCCGCTTGAAGATCATGGGCGGCATGGACATCTCCGAGCACCGCATCCCCCAGGACGGCCGTGTGGCGGTCCGGGTGAAGGGCAACGACGTGGATCTGCGTGTCTCCACGCTGCCCACCATCCATGGCGAAAAGGTCGTTATCCGTCTGCTAGACCGCTCGCTGAAGCTCCACAAGCCCGAGGACTTAGGCCTGACGGGAGATAATCTCGCCAAATACCACACCCTGCTGGAAAACGCCAGCGGCATGGTGCTTATCGTGGGCCCCACGGGCTCGGGCAAATCCTCCACCATGCAGACCATGATCCGCATTTTGAACACCCCCGAAAGCAACGTGGTCACCCTGGAGGACCCGGTGGAGTACCACATCGAGCGGGTCAACCAGGTCCAGATCAACGAAAAGACCGGCATGACCTTCGCCAGCGGCCTTCGCTCCATCCTGCGCCAGGACCCGGACGTGATCGCCGTGGGCGAGGTCCGAGACGGCGAGACCGCCGAGATCGCCATGCGCTCGGCCATCACCGGCCATCTGGTGCTCTCCACCATCCACGCCAACGACACCCTGGCGGGCATCAACCGCCTGCTGGACATGGGTGTGGAGCCCTACCTCATCGGCGACGCGCTCAAGGGCATGATCTCCCAGCGGCTGGTGCGCAGGCTGTGTCCCCAGTGCCGGGAAGAGGTCATGGCCGATGAGGACGAGCTTCGCTGGCTGGGCCTGCCCCCGGGCACGCAGCAGAAGATCTACCACGCCAAGGGCTGTCCCCACTGCTACCACACCGGCTACCAAGGGCGCATGGGCATTTTCGAGGTGCTGGTCCTGTCCAGAAAGGCCAAGATGATGATCTCCGAGGGCCGGTCCAAGGCCGAGCTCATGGAGCTGTTGCAAAAAGAGGACTTCACAACCTTGCGGGAAAACTGCGTGAAACTGGTGCTGGAGGGCGTTACCACCATCGACGAGGGCGTCCGCACCGTCAATTCCACCGAGGAGGTGCCCAATGCTTCCGCTTAACGATCTGGTGGCCCTGGCCAAGGAGCGCCGCACCTCAGATATCCACCTCTGTCCCGGTCTGCCCGCCCGGTTTCGCATCGACGGCGACCTCCAGGACATGGACGAGCACGTTTTGACCGCCGACGAGTGCATGGCCTACGCCAAGGAGATGCTCCCCGATACCGACCTGGACGGGGCGGGGGAGTGGGACCTTGCCATCACCTTCCCCGGGCCCATCCGCTGCCGCGTCAACATCTTCCGCCAGCGGGTGGGGATGTCCTCGGCCATCCGTCTGCTGTCGGAAAAAATTCCCGAGTTGGACGATTTGGGCCTTCCCCCGGCGGTGAGCCGTCTGCCCGAGCTCAACAAGGGCCTGGTGCTGGTCACCGGCGAGACCGGGTCTGGTAAATCCACCACCCTGGCGGCCATTTTGAACCGCATCAACCACACAAAACCCTGCCACATCGTGACCATGGAGGACCCCATCGAGTACGTCTACGACCCCGATAAGTGCGTCATCAGCCAGCGGGAGATCGGCCTACATACCGACAGCTATTCCAACGCCCTCCGGGCCGTCCTACGCGAGGACCCGGACGTGATCCTCATCGGCGAGATGCGAGACAACGCCACCATCGAGACGGCCTTGACCGCCGCCGAGACCGGACACCTGGTCTTCGCCACGCTCCACGTGGGCTCCGCCGCCGAGACGGTGGACCGTGTGGTCACCGTCTTCCCCGCCGAGCGGCAGCAGCAAATTCGCTTGCAGCTCTCCACCACCCTGATGGCGGTGCTGTCCCAGCAGCTCCTCCCCCGAAAGACCCAGGGCCGGGTGTGCGCCTGCGAGATGATGGTGGTCAACCACGCCATTCGTAACCTCATCCGAGAGGGCAAGACCCCCCAGATCGAGAGCGCCCTGTCCACCTCGGCAAGCGAAGGCTCGCTGACCATGGACAACTGCATTTTGGACCTCTACCGCAAGCAGGTCATCTCCGCGGAGACCGCCGTGGCCGCCGCCCGGGACCCGGAGGCCATGCGCCGCAACACTTCCGGCGGTATGGGGGGCTTCCAGACCCCGCCTGCGGGGATGGGCCGCCCTCGAATTTGACCTTCCCTTAGCTCATAGGAAAGGAGGCTTGGCATGAACACCTATAAATACAAGGCCCGTGGCGTGGACAGCGGCAAGAGCGTCAGCGGCGTGATCGAAGCCTACAGCGAATTTGAAGCCGTGGCCCAGATCAAGGCCCAGGACATGATCGTGGAAAAGATCACCCTGATGACCGAGAAGCAGGGCGTTCACGTGGACCTAAATGAGCCCTTGTGGGTCAGCGACAAGGTCCTGGCCCTCACCGCCAGCCAGTTCGCCATCATGCTCCGGGCGGGCCTTCCCATGGGTAAGGTGGTCAGCCTGATCGCCGAGCAGACCAGCGACAAGCTGATGAAGAAAATTTTGACCGCCTGCGCCGCCGACGTGTCCGCGGGCTACTCCCTGGCCCAGTCCCTGGAGAAAAACGGCAAGAAAATTCCCGCCGCCTTCATCGAGACCGTCCGGGCCGGCGAGGAATCAGGCTCGCTGGAAATTTGCTTCACCCGATTGAAGGACTACTACGACAAGGCCCACAAGCTCAAGCGCAAGGTGAAATCCGCTTTGACCTACCCCATCATCCTCATCATCCTGGCCTTCGTGGTGGTGGGTATCGTCATGGTGGTGCTGGTGCCCAGCATGATCGGCATGTTCGCCAACGCCGGGCAGGACCTTCCCTTGCCCACGCTCATTTTGATGGCGGTGTCCGACTTCTTCGTGGCCTGGTGGCCGGTGCTCATCGGCGTGCTGGCCGCCATCATCATCGGCATCAAGCTCTACGGCAAGACCCCATCGGGGGCCCTCAACATGGGGAAATTCAAGCTGAAGATCCCCGTCATCGGCAAGATCGGCATCATGAACGCCGCCAGCCAGTTTGCCAACACCCTGTGCGTACTGCTGACGGCGGGCCTGCCCATCAACCGGGTGCTGGCCATCACCAGCCGGGTCATGGACAACCCCGCCGTGGCCAAGACCCTGGACGAGTCGGTGGCCGAGCTGGAGGAGGGCAAGCGTCTGGCGGCGGCTCTCCGGGACAACCCCTATCTGCCCCCCATGCTCATCGAGATGGTCAGCGTGGGCGAGGAAACGGGCGCGCTGGAGGACACCATGAACACCATTGGCACCTACTATGACGAGGAGGCCGCCGCCGCCTCGGAAAAGGCCCTTGGCATGCTGGAGCCCATGATGACGGTCTTCCTGGGCGTGTTCATCGGCTTCATCGTCATCGCCATCTACATGCCCATGTTCACCATGGAGACCCTCATCGGGTAACCTTTCTGTCGGTTTCATACCCGGGGCCTGACCTCCCCGGGCTGAAATAAAATACATGTATTTTTTCAAAGGAGGAAGAAACGTATGAAAAAGGTCAACAAGAAAAAGGGCTTTACCCTTGCCGAGCTGCTGGTGGTCATCGCCATCCTGGCCATCCTGGTCGCCGTGGCCGTGCCCATCTTCACCGGCGTGCTGGGTGACGCCCAGGACAAGGTGGACAACGCCAACGTCCGCGCCGTCCGCGCCGCCGCTGTCACTAAGATTTTGACCACGCAGAATCCCACTGATTGGACCATCACCGGCGGTTCTACTCATTCCTGGACCGCCACCGCCAAGGTCTCCGACACCGGTGACATCACCTCCCTGGAGATTGAGGACGGCACCGCCGGCACCGAGGGCGTTGCCGCCGACGGCACCGTCACCGCCCACATCAGCAGTCTCGATAGCTAATTTCAAACTTCTACCCTTTCTCGAGGGGCGCGCTCTGCGCGCCCCTCGGCGGGGGAAAGGGGCCAGAGCTTCTGGCCCTTTTCCCGCGCTTTTCTGCTTGGCGCAAAGGAGGCAATTCCCCATGCCCGACTATTTTCCCTGGATATTGCGGGCCTACATCTTATTTCTGGCCTTTTGGCTGGGGGGCTGCGTGGGCAGCTTTCTAGACTGCGCCGCCGGGCGATATCTTCGCCGCATCCCCTTCTGGAAGGGCCGGTCCCACTGCGATTCCTGCGGCCACGTGTTAGACCCGCTGGACCTCATCCCCATCGTGAGCTATCTCCTGCGCCGGGGCCGCTGCCGTGCCTGTAAGGCGAAAATTCCCGTGCGGTGCCTGGTGGTGGAGCTCCTGACGGCCCTTGTTTACCTCACCACGGTGTGGTGTCTGGGCCCCACCCTCCAGAGCGTGGAGGCCCTCATTTTAGAGAGCTGTCTCATCTGGCTGTCCCTCGTCGACCTGGACACCATGGAGCTTCCCAATGGGCCTATGCTGGCCTCGGCCATCAGCTGGCTGGTCTTTCTCTTCAGCTATGAAGACCCCCTGGACCGGCTTTGGTGGGGACTGCTAGGGGCCTTGTTCCTGGGCGGCGGCGTGCTGTTGGTGAGCCTCATCGCCGATAAGGTGCTGGGCAAGGAGAGCATGGGCGGCGGCGACATCAAGCTGCTGGCGCTGGTGGGCTTGTATCTCGGCCCTGACGACGGGCTGTTGATGCTGATCCTTTCTTGTCTGCTGGGCCTTGGTTTGGCCTTTCTATTAAAAGCTGGGCGTGACCGGGAGTTCCCCTTTGGCCCCGCCATCGCCCTGGCGGCGTGGCCCTGTCTGCTGGTGGGCCAGCGGGTGCTGGATTGGTATTTTGGACTGTTTTGAGAGAAATCCTGAGGAGAGGAGCTGAGGGACATGGGCCAGGTACAGCTGGGCGTGGACATCGGCAACCGCAGTGTCCATATGGTGGAATGGGACGGCAAGAGGCTTCGCCAGAGCGCGGCGGAGCCGCTGCCCGAGGGCTTGGTGAAGGAGGGACGCATCGTCTCCCCCGCCGCCATGGCCGACTTTTTGAAGAGCATGAAGAAGAGCTGCAAGCTCCACGGCAAGGAGGTCTCCCTGGCCCTCCACTCCGCGGAGTGCTTCTGCCGCCGCTTCGACGTGCCCGCCATGACCCATCAGCAGCTCAAGGTGAACCTCTCCTATGAGTTCCGGGACTTCATCACCCAGGAGAAGGAGAAGTATTTTTACGACTACGCCGTGCTGGGCGAGCTGGAGGAGGGGAAGCGGCTGGACCTGATGGCCGCCGCCACTGCCAAGGAGACCATCGCCATGTACGAGGACATCCTCCACAAGGCGGGCTTCAAGCTGAAGGTGGCCATCCCCGACGAGGTGGCCTACGTCAACGCGTTGTCGAAATTTGGCGGCGACCAGGCCCAGGAGGGCAGCCGCTGCGTTCTGGACCTGGGCCACGCGGCGGTGAACGTCCACATGTTCCGCCAGGGCCGCCACCAGACCGGCCGTGGGCTGGACTACGGCTGCGCCGCGTTGGACGACGTTATCGCCGAGCACTTCTCGGTGGCGCCCTATCTGGCCTGCGGCTACCGGGAGACCAACTACCAAAACTGCCAGTACTTAGACCGCTGCCAGGAGATCTATGGCTTCATCGCCCTGGAGGTCCTCAAGGCGGTCAACTACTATAACTACTCCAACGCCGAGCACCCCGTGGAGGAGATCTGCTGCGTGGGCGGCGGCGTGGGCATCGCGCCGCTTCTGGAGGCGCTGGAGAACACGCTGAGCGTGCCCATCAAGGGCTGGGATACGCTGTTGCCGGGGCTGGAGCAGGAGCCGTCGTCCCTGCTGGCTCTGGGCGCGGCGCTGCAAAGGGGGTGAGGGCTATGGCAAAGAAGGAAAAGGCAGTCGCCTCCAAGACCACATTGAACCTGGCCATGCGCGAGCGGGACCTGTCCAAAAGCCCCATCGTGGCCCTCCCGGTCATCGCCCTCATCGCGGTGGTGGCCATCCTGGTGAGCCTGGGCGTGGGGAGCCAGTTGGCCCGGGTCACCGCCGCCCAGCGGGAAGTGGACCAGACGAAGGCCAACATCGCCGCTATGAAGGCGGCCTACGCCGACTATGACGAGGTCCAGGCGGAGTACAACCGCTACACCTACGAGAAATTCGACCGCACCATCGCCGACCGGCTGGAGGTGTTGAGCCTCATGGAGCGGCAGGTCTATCCCGTCTGCGCCGTGCGGAGCTTCTCCGTGGCCGGGCGGCAGATGTCCCTGGTGCTGGAGGGTCTGACCCTGGAGAGCACCTCCGCTCTCATCACCCGGCTGAACGCCGAGAAGATGGTGGACTCGGTCAGCGTCAGCGTCTATGACGCCACGTCGGACTCCGGGGCCGTCTATCCGCTGACCAATATGGTCATCGTCCTGGCCGACGCCAGTCTCAGCGAGGAGGTGGCCAAGTAATGCTGATGCGTAACTTTACCCGCCGGGAGAAGGTCATGCTGGTCATCCTGGTGCTGGTGCTACTGGTGGGGCTTTACTTTTTGTGCGTCCACCGGCCCGTGGAGGCCCGGCTGGAAGAGCTTGCCCAGGAGAAGGAGGACCTGGAGCTTCAGACCACCGTGGCCACGGTGCGGCTGGAGCAGAGGAACAAGATGAAGGCGGAGCTGGACGAAATTTTCGCGCTCCCCAAGGACCAGATCACCGTCATGCCGCCCTACAACAATCTGGAGGCGCTGATGGTGCAGTTTGACAGCATCTTCATGGGCCTGGAGCCCAAGCTCAGCTTCCCCGAGGTCCGCTTCGAGGAGGGCATCGCCACCCGGCCCATCGAGTTCGAGTTCGACGCGCCCGGCTACGACCAGGCCCGGGCCATCCTGACCCGCCTGGCCCGCACCGGGCAGCGGTCTTTGCTGGACGGCCTTTCCATCCGGCCCATGGAGACGGTGGTCTCCGACCGCTCGGGGATGCTCCAAAACCGCAGCGGCGGCGGCGATATCAAGACAGAGCCGGTGTCGGTGCGGGGGACCATCTACTTCTACGAGTTGGCCCCGGAGAGCCTGAAGGCCGAGGAGGAGACCCCGGCCAGCTAAGCCGAGGCGAAAAGACGACAGCAAAGGTGGTGACGAGATGAGTTTGGCCACGAAAAAGCTAAAAGGGAAAGGCGGCGCGTCCATCGTCATCGCCCTTTTGGTGTTGCTCATCTGCGTCACTGCCGGAGCCGCCGCCCTCACCGCCGCCAGCGCCAACGCCGGACGCTATACCCATCTGCGCCAGGACCAGCAGCGCTACCTGGCGGTGTCCTCGGCGGCCAAGCTGGTGCGCGCAGAGCTGTGCGGCGGCCACTTTACCGCCACGGCGGTGATGAAGGAGAACAAGGGCGCAGACCCCGATTCCGACGAGCTGCCCTTCGAGCTGGAGCTGGGGGCCGGCGGCTATACAGGCGCGTTTGGACCCTGGCTGGAGGAGGACATGACGGCCCTCTTTCAGGCCAACGCCATCCCCGTGGAGTGGTGGTCCCAGGCGGGACTGGACATTCCCGATGGGGCCGACGGAGCCAGCTACACCGGCCTGAAGTTGGACGTGGAGGGCGTGGACGAGGAGTTGCTGAGCAAGGTGAAGTGGGAATTGAAGCTGGAGGACGACTACTCCCTCACCGCCACGTTCTGGCTGGAGGACGGGGGAGCCCGCTATTACCCCACCGTCCTCACCATCCCCGTCCAGGTGGTCCGGGACGAGACCTCCGAGCCCGAGCGCATCGGCGCGGGCCAGCGGTGGAGGACCACCAAGACCTTTGAACTGGCCTGGGATGAGGCGGACGCCGTTATTACCCAGGGTTGATTTTCCACAAAATATGACAGGAAGGGAGGTGTTTTCCATGAGACGGAAGCTCAAAAACCGCCGGGGCGAGACCCTGACGGAGGTGCTGGTGGCCCTGCTGGTGGTCACCTTGTCCATCTGCCTGCTCACCGCCATGGTCAACGCCTCCATGTCCATCAACGCCCAGATGCGCCAGGCCGACGGCGGCGACGACGGTTTTTACCCCGCATTGAGCGATGTGGAGACCCATGTCTTTGACAAAAACGCCGACGATCCCGTTACCATCCGTCTCACCGGCGGGCCCAGCACCCTGACCCTGGACCACGGCGTGTACGCCTACACCGCCGAGGGCCTGGGCGGCCTGACGGTCTACGGCAAGGAGGGGTGAGCGTGGCGGCATTGCGTAAGCTGAAGGCCCGCAAGGGCTTCTCCCTGGCCGAGACCTTGGTGGCGGTGCTGATCTTAGCCATGCTGAGCTCGGCGGCAGCTCTGGGGGTGAGCCAGGCGTTGTGGCAGAGGAATAAGTCCATCGCCCTGGCCGACGCCCAGACCGTGGCCTCCACCGCCGCCCAGATGGTCACCGACCAGTTGCGCTACGGGCGCATCGCCTCGGTGGAGGACGGCGGGGCGGAGATCGTGCTCTTTAGCGGCGTGAACAAGGACGCCGTGCACATCAGTCTGGACGAAGATGGTTATCTGAAGGTCCGTCAAAAAGACGGAAACTGGGAATATAGGCCCCTGGAGGAGGACGCCTATTGCGGTCTGCACTTGTCCCAGTTGAAATTCGAGCTGCATGAGAGCGGCGGCCAGGTGAAGTCGGTGGACGTGAGCCTGAGCGTGGAGAGCGAGAGCGACAGCCTCTGGGACCTGGAATTCTCCGTGTCGCCCATGGACCCCAAGCGCTATACCGTGAGCTGAAGGAGGTGAGCATCCCGTGAAGAAAACGCATGATAGAAAGAAACGCCGCCTGGGCGGCTATACCATGGCCGAGGTGCTCATCGTCATCGCCATTTTGGGCATTTTGGCGGCCCTGGCCATCCCTTCGGTCATCACCTACCGCCGGGACCTGAAGCTCACCGAGCTGGACGACAACGCCCGGACCATCTATCTGGCGGCCCAAAACAACCTCTCCGCCCTCCGCTCCGCCGCCGGCGAGACCTTGGAACTGGGCGGCGCCACAGGACGCAACGCCGAGGACGGCGTTGTGGTAAGCGGGACCCAATTCAAATATGTCTCTACCAATGTCGCTTCCGCCGAACCGGGCTGGCTGGTGCTGCCCGGGTCGGTGGACTCTGCTTTGATGGAGGAGGGCAGCTACTATCTGGTGGAGTTTGACCCGGTCAGCGGCGTGGTCTACGGCGTGTTTTACACCGAAAAGGGCGACGGCAAGCCCTTCACCGAGGCCGTCTACCACGCCATCTCCGACCCGGACAAGAATTGCCGGGTCCGGGAGGGCCGCGACGACTTCGCCAAGGCCTCGGGCGGCTTTTTGCTGGGCTACTACGGCGCCAACGGGGAGGTGGACCTCTCCCGGCCCGACGCGCAGACTCTGCCCAAGCCCAAGCTGAAGCTCACCAACGCCGAGGAGCTGGCCTTGGACATCACCGCCGCCGCCGACAGCGGGGTGGACCTGTCCCGGGTCTTTTACACCGTCAGTATTTCCGACGGCGCCCACGTCAAAACCATCGTGGAAAAGGGCAAGTATAACGACGCCGCCACCAACACTGTGGTGCTGGACACCCTGAAGAGCACCTACTCCAAGGTCCCGGAGAACGCCGCCTATGGCGGCTGGACCATCGGCGCGCCCTTTGCCCAGTGGGTCCAGGACAGCGGCATCGTCCCCGGCGCGGATGTGGCCGTCACCGTCACCATCTGGTACGACCCCGCCTCGGGCGAGGGCTTGGCGGCCCTGCCCCAGAGCGCCAGCGTGACCACCAACAGCCTCTTTGCCGCCCGGGATGGGAGCCGGGTCCAGGTGGGCTACGGCCGCCACCTGCAAAATCTGGGCCTGGCAGGTCTGGACACCACCGTTACCGCCGCCGTCCAGACCCGGGACATCGACTTTGCCAAGACCACTCCCGCCAACGACAAGGACACCCGCCAGCACTGGGCGGAGACCTATGGCGACCGGAAGTTCACCTCCATCGGCAACGCCAATTTGACTGGCTTCAACGGCCAGGGGCGGACCATCGCCAACCTGGACGCCACCGCCATGCCCTACGCCGGGCTGTTCTCCAGCGCCAACGGCATGACGCTGGAGCACATCGTCATGGAGGACGCCCGGGTCAACGGCATGGGCTCCGCCGGGGCGTTGGCGGGCATGGCCAAGGACACCACCGTGACCCACTGCCAGGTCTACCTCACCGCGCCTTACAGCACCAGCCCCCGCATCCAGTCCAACGGCACCGCCGGCGGCCTCATCGGCCTGGCCAGCGGCAACGTGACCATCGAGGGCTCCTTTGCCTCCACGGTGGTCAAGGGCGGCACGACGGGCGGCCTGGTGGGCCGGGGCCAGGGGCTCACGGTGCGCGGCAGCTATGCCGCCGGTCATCTCTCGGGCAACCAAGCAGGCGGTCTGGTGGGCGGACTGGAGAACATCACCGCCCGGGCCACCATCCAAAACAGCTACGCCGCGGGCTGCATCGCCAGCGCCACCTCTGAGGCGGCGGGGCTGGTGGTCCCCCATGTGGGCACCACGGCGGAAAGCAACCAGATCACCATCCAAAATTCCTACGCCGCAGTGGACTACGGCAGCGTCCCCACCAGCGACAAGGTCTATGGCACGGTCCCGGTGGGCAGCTGCACCAATGTCTCCTACCTGGCTGAGCAAGGCGTGAACGACGCGGTGACCCCGGCTGGGGTGACCGCTCTCAACGATTCTGCCCTCATGCAGGCCCGGGCCGACCTGGGCCTGGGGGCCGGCTTCATCGACGGCGGCAACGCCAAGACCCGGCCCTACAACCTGGTGGAGCGCACCGAGGAGGAGGGGCCGCTGAGTGCGCCCTATCCCTATCCCACCCTGCGCGTCAGCGTCAACGGCGAGGCCGCCAACCTGCCCCACTACGGCGACTGGCTGGAGGCGGTGGCTCCCCCCGCGCCCCAGTCGCTCATCGCCTACTACGAGCAGTTTGGCGGCGTGACCGAGTATTCCGCCTTTGTGAACGGCGCGGAACAGGGGACGTTGGACCTGACGCGCACCGGGGCCATCAATGCCGACGGCTACGCCTTTTTGAGCAAGGAAAAGCTCCATAACGACTGGGAGGAGACGGTGGCGCTGACGGTGAGCGCCGTGGGCATGGAGACCCGGGAGAGCACGGTCCAGGGCCGCCTGCTGGGTGCGCTGGACGAGGAGTTCCAAACCACCGCCGACGCCGCGGCCATCGCCTACTATGTCTACGCCATCCCCACCACCGCCATCGACGTGATCCCCAGCTCGGGATGCTACAACGAGGTGACGGTGAAGGGCACGGCTCCCCAGGTCCAGTGGGGCGTGCCCCCGGTGGAGGTGGAGACCACCGCCTGGGTCAACCCGCTCTTTGGCCGCGCGGCCTACAACGGCTCCAAGCCCGGCGGCGACCCCGGGACCATCCACATCCGCTCTCTGCGCCAACTGGCCAATATTGGCCGGTTCTTTGGCGATAAGCGGGACTACCTCCAGGACCTGGACATCGACGCCTCTATCTACTATGGCGACCTGGCCTTTGACAAGAGCGGCAACTCCCTGGCCGGGGAGAGCCGGGTGATGAACGACGCGGGCCACGTCACCGTGGCTGGGTTCGAGGTATGGGGCCGGGGCTGGGACAAGAGCTGGGACTATGTCACCAACGTGTGGAGCATGCCCGCGGAGTACCGGCTGATCGTCAGCCCCATCGGGGCCCACGGCACCCCAGGCGACGCCAAAACGGGCTACGATACCGTCAGCTCCTTCAACGCCACCTATGACGGCAACGGCCGCGTCATCCGGGCCTTGAGCATCCGCTCGCATTACTACGCCGAGGATAAGGTGGAGCACGCGGGGCTGTTCCACCGGGTCCGGGGCACGCTGAAGAATATCCGCCTCACCGACTGCGACGTGGTGGGCGCTACCGGCACCTCCACCGGCTCCACCGGCATGCTGGCCGCGCGGCTGAGCGATGGCTCGGTCACCGACTGCACCGTGACCAACTGCGCCGTCACCGCCCAGGGCACCAAGGCCGGCGGCCACATGGGCGGCCTGATCGGCTATTTGGACAACAAGGGCAAGGTCAGCGGCTGCGCGGTGGAGAACTGCGTGGTGGCTGGCGGGGAGTATATCCGCAACGTGGGCGGCTTTGTAGGCAACGTCTACAAGCTGAACGCCGCCAGCGCCATTCGGGACTGCACGGTGAAGAACGTCCAGGTCTCCAACGGCTTTAACAAGGGCAAGACCACCGACAGCATCGAAAAGCGAGGCAGCGTGGGCGGCTTTGTGGGCTGTGTGTACGACAGCGCGGGCGTGGTGGAAAGCTGCGTTGTCATTGGCGCTGGGGACCTTCAGGTGTCGGGCGATACCTGGAACGCCGGCGGCTTTGCCGGGAGCGTGTCCACCGCCGCCATCCAAAGCTGCGGCGTGCGGCTGGAGGGCAACGTGAAGAAGGGCTACGACGCCCAGCGCGTCACCGGCGGCAAATATGTGGGCGGCTTCGCCGGGACCATTGCCACCGGCAGCGTCAGCGCCAGCTACGCCGCCGTGGGTGTGGACGGCCCCACCGCCGGCGGCTTTGCCGGGACCTTCACCGGCGGCAGCGTCAGCAACTGCTACGCCGGTGGCCGCACCAGCTCGGGCAAGTTCAACGCCACCTCCCGCAACGTCACCGCCACCGACACCGTGGGCGGCCTCATCGGCCTTTGGTCGGGAGGCACGCTGGACACCTGCTACACCACCTGCGCCGTCTCCGGCGCGGTGGAGGGCAAGACCGATATCTTCGCCAACACCTCCATCGCCAACGCCGACGTGACCGGTTGCTATGCTCTGGGCGAGGCATTTGTGAACGGGGCTAAGTACGGCAAGCACACCGTCACCAGCGTGGCGACCAAGATGCCTGAGCTGGCCGAGGACCAGCGCGCCGAGACCCACCCCTATGACGCTACCTTGGAGGACATCGCCTATCCCTATGCCCCGGCCAAGGACGCCGCTGGCCAGGCGGTGGCTCACTACGGCGACTGGCCCTACACCGTCAACCGCCGCCCGGGCTTTGAGTGGACGCCCGCGCCGGAGGAGTTTGAGCCCGCCGACCTGTCGGGGCTCCAGTCCGCTGAGGCCCACTGGACGGAGGAGGGCTTGAAGCTCACCATCGCCACCGTGGGTTCGGGCACCACCCTGGACAACCTCTTTGCTAAGTCCGGCGGCAACTTCTCCGTGTCCAGCGACCTGGGCGAGGTGCTGAACCTCCAGGCCGTGTCCACCGGCGGCGCGGGGGCGGTGCGGATCACCGACAGCGCGGGCAATGTCTGGGAGATCACCCCCACCGTCATCGCCACCACCCCCGACGGCCATCCCATCCGCTCCTACGAGTTCACCATCCCCGCGGGCAGTCTGCCGCCCTATTTGGAGACCCTGGGCGTGGGCGGCTTCAAGCAGGGCGACATGATCGAGAAGATCAAGTATCAGGGTACGGCGGAGGGCTTCCAGCCCACTGAACCCTTCGAGCCCGGCGACAGCGTGGCCATCGACGGCAGCTTTGACGACTGGACAGGCTATCCCCACCAGGTGCTGGCCTACACCCCCGGCAACGGCGCCACCGCCGGCACCGCCATCGGCGCGGCCTTTGGCGACGGCAACGACATCTATCTCCACATCCGCAACCACTACCCGCCCAACCTGGTCCCCGCCGACCAGTTGCCCTACACCGGCGGTCTGACCAACCTCATCATCACCAATCTGCCCATGAGCGTCGTGGGGGACGACAACTGGTCCAGCTACGAGTTCCCCTGGTGGAAGTTTACCAATCAGAACTACACCGGCCCGGGGATCTACAAGCTCATCCACGAGAAGGGCGGCATGGTGGGCGACCAGTGGGTGACCGAGAGCGTCTGCCAGGTGGAGTGCTACCTGGAGATCCACGACGACGGCTCCCAGGAGATGGAGATGCTCATCCATCTGGAGGCCATCGCCGGCAGCCAAAAGGCCGCCAACAAGATCACCAGCGTCACCATCCGGCCCGCCCTGGGCGGCTCGCTGACCATCTGGCGCGAACCTCCGGAGGAGGAATAAAGAGTAAACGCAAAAAAGCCTGTAACCGCAAGGTTACAGGCTTTTTTTGGCGCAGAAGGAGGGATTTGAACCCTCGCACGGCTCAACACCGTCTACTCCCTTAGCAGGGGAGCCCCTTCGGCCACTTGGGTACTTCTGCATGCCGAAAACGAATCGTTTTATGAAGTTGTCTGGCGGAGAGGGTGGGATTCGAACCCACGGCTCTTTCGAGTCACCGGTTTTCAAGACCGGCTCCTTAAACCACTCGGACACCTCTCCAAGTAGGCCGCCCAGATACGCCTAACATCATAGCACAAGCCGCCCGGAATGTCAAGGCGGGATTTTTACAGCAACCGGGCCATGTCCTGGGGCAAGGGCTGGGAAAAGGTCATTTTTTTGCCCGTCATGGGATGGACGAAGGCCAGCTCCGCGCTGTGGAGGGCGGGCCGGGTGAGCAGGGGCGACTCTTCACCATAGAGGAAGTCCCCCAGCAAGGGATGGCCCATGTGGGCCATGTGAACGCGAATTTGATGGGTGCGGCCCGTTTCCAGCTCCAGCCGCACCAGGGCATAGGGTCCGTGGAGGGACAGGGTCTCGTAGTGGGTCACCGCCCGCTGACCGTCGGGACGGACGCCGTGGCGGATGGCTTCATTGGGGAGCTTCAAAATGGGCGCGTCCACCGTGCCAACTCCGGGCTCGGGCGCGCCCACCGTCAGGGCCAGGTAGCGGCGCTGAAAATCGGGGGTGTGGAGCTGCTCTTTGAGCGCGGTCTGGGCGCTGGGGTGCTTGGCCACCACCAAAAGCCCGGTGGTGCCCCGGTCCAGTCGGTGGACGGGGTGGAAGAGGGTCCCCACTTGCCCGGTGGTGTTGTAGTGCCAGAGCAGAAAGTTGCCGATGGTGTCTGCCTGGGCGGGGACGATGGGGTGGACCAGTACCCCCGCTTGCTTGTTGAGGACCACGATGTGGTCGTCTTCATAGACGATGTCTAAAGGCCCGGGGTAGGACAGCACCTTGGCCTGGCGGCCGGGCTGGTCCACCAGCACCTCCAGCGCCTGGCCCGGGGCCACAAGGTCGCTGACGAAGGCCTTTTTGCCGTCCAGGGTAATGCCGTCGTCCAGCCACTTCACCCGGCGCAGAACGCTAGCAGTGAGGTGAAAGACCTCCTTGGCCACCGCGTCCACCCGCATGCCGGCCTGGGCGGCGGTGACCACATGGCGCAGTCGGCGGCTCACCGCTTGGCGAAAAGGAAGGCCGACGCGCCGGGGAGCTTGGCCTGGGCGGGGAAGGTCCTGCCGGTGAGCAGGTCCACCGCGTCCCAGGGCAAGGTCAAACTCCGGGCCTGGCCGTCCCGGTTGACGGCGGCGATGAGGGTCTCGGCCTGGCAGGTCCGGGCAAAGGCCAGCAGGCCCTTGTGGGCCGCCAAAAATTCCAGATGGCCCTCTCGCAGGGCAGGGTGAGTTTTGCGCAACTGCCCCAGCTTGGACACGTAGGCCACCAGGTCCTTGTCCTCGTGGCCCCAGGGGTAGGTCCCCCGGTTGAAGGGGTCCTCGAAGCCGGTCATGCCCGCCTCGTCACCGTAGTAGACCGTGGGGGCCCCGGGGAAGGCGAAGAGGACAGCGTAGCCCAGCTTCAGCCGCTCCAGGCCCCGCTGATGCTCCTCGGGGGTCATCACATAGTCGGCCCGCTGGTCCTTGGACCAGTCGTTTTTGTGGTCGTGGCCCACCCCCAGGAAGGTCAAAATGCGCAGGGTATCGTGGGTGCCCAGAGCGTTCATGGAGTTTTGGAAGGCGAAGGGGGGATAGTGGTCCCGCAAAGTCTCCATGTCCCAGCGGAAATCGTCGGCGTCGCCCCCCAGCAGGTAGCCGATGAGGGCCGAGCGCAGGGGATAGTTCATCAGTCCGTCGCAGTGGCCGCCCCAAACGTGCTTGCGGCGCACGTCGTAGGCCATTTTGATGGAGCCGTCCTCCCACACCTCGCCGATGATGACGGCGTTGGGGTTTTCCGCCCGGGCCGCTTCGTGGATGGCGTGGACCATGTGGTCGGGCAGCTCGTCGGCCACGTCCAGCCGCCAGCCGTCCGCGCCCCGGCGCAGCCACTGGCGGATCACGCCGTTTTCCCCGCAGATGAACTCCAAAAATTCCGGGTTTTCCTTGTTGAAGTCGGGTAGGGTCTTAAAGCCCCACCAGGATTTATACTCGTTGGGCCACTTGGTCCAGAGGAACCAGTCGTGATAGGGGGAATTCTCGTCCCGGGCCGCGCCGCCCTGGCCATACTCCCCGGTGGCGTTGAAGTACTTGCTGGCCCAGCCCACGTGGTTGAAAACGCCGTCTAAGATGATGCGGATGCCCCGCTTGTGGGCGGCCTTGCAAAGGCGCTCAAAGTCGTCCAGGGTGCCCAGCATGGGGTCGATCTTCTCGTAGTCCGCCGTGCCATAGCGGTGATTTTCCAGGGCCTCGAAGATGGGGCAGAAGTAGATGGTCTCCACCCCAAGGCCGGCGAGGTAGTCCAGCTTGCTCTCCACGCCCTTGAGACTGCCGCCGAAAAAGTCCCGGTTGGTGACCCCACGGCCGGGCTCGGGCTTGTAGATGGGCGGGTCGGCCCAGTTTTCGTGAACGATCCGGTCCCCGGGGCCGGTCTTGGTGGGCAGGTCCAGGCGGCAGAAGCGGTCGGGGAAGATCTGATAGCACATGCCCTCTCCGAACCAGGTGGGGACCGCCTCGGAGCCGTCATAGACGGTGAGCTGGTATTCCTCCGACTCCATGCGGTAGGGCGGGGTGGAGAAATCCATCTGGAAGGAGTACCACACAAGACCCTGGTAGTCGGCGGGGATGGGGACTTCGACCTGGAAGGTGTCCACGTCCAGATGAAAGTCCAGCCAGGGGATGGGGTAGGCCTCCATGTGGTCGTCCCACTGCTCGTAGCGCAGGGTCACCCAGGCCTGGAGATAGCCCATTTCCCGGGGCGGATGGAGCGACAGCGTCACGCTCGACCCGGCGGCCACGGCGCCCTGAGGGGATTTGCAGGCGGGGTCGAAGGGATGGAAGATGGCGGCGTCAAACACGGTTTTGTCACCTCAACAAAGTATTTTCCTCAACAGCCACGGAGAATCCGCTTTGGCCGCTGAAATAGAACTCCAAAATGTCGGCGGCCAGGCCCGCCAGGTCGCTGCCGCTGCCGCCGTGCTCGGCCACCAGGGCCAGAGCCACCTGGGGATCGTCGTAGGGGGCGAAGCACACGAAGACGGCGTTGGAGGTGGAGTTGTTCACCTGGGCCGAGCCGGTCTTGGCCCCCACCTGGAAGGGAAGGCCCCGGAAGTAGCGCCCCAGCGAGCCGGTGGTGGTCAGGTCCAGCATGCCCTTTTTGATGGCGGCCAGGTTCTTTTCGTCGATGGAGACGCTGTCCACCACCTGGGGCTGGTACTCCATCACGGTCTGGGTGTAGTCGGCGCTCTTGGCGCTCTTGAAGAGATGGGCGGCGTAGCGGTTGCCGCCGTTGACCAAGGTGGCGGTGTAGTTGGCAAGCTGCAAGGGCGTGAACTGGTTGTTCTCCTGGCCGATGGCGGCGGAGAGGGTGGAGCCGTCGTACCAGGTCTGGCCTAGGACGTTTTCGGTGTACTCCGGCCCGGCCACCACGCCGGTCTCCTCGGGCAGCTCGATGCCGGTAGGTTGGCCCAGGCCAAAGCGCTTGGCGTAGTCGTTGATGGTCTCAATGCCCACGCGCCGGCCCACGTCGTAGAAGAACACGTTGCACGAGACCTCGATGGCCCGGGTGACGTTCACGTTGCCGTGGGTGCCGCCAAACTGGCGGTAGATCCAGCACTGGGGCTGCATACCCTTATAATACGTGTACCGCCCCGTGTCCCGGATGAGGGTGGTGGGGGTGATGATCCCCTCCTCCAGCCCGGCGGTGGCTACCAGCATCTTGAAGGTGGAGCCCGGGGGATAAAGGCCCTGGATGGCCTTGTTGTTGAAGGGCTGCAAGGGGTCCTCCTTGGCGGCGTTGTAGGCGGCGGTGTCTTTGTAGATGGTGGACAGGTCGTAGGTGGGGTAGGAAGCCAGGGCCAGCACCGCCCCGGTGTGTACGTCCACCATGGCCGCCGCCGCGCCCTCCACGTCCTCGGTGAGGCCGGGGATCTTCTCGTCCAGGGTGTCCTCCACCTTCTGCTGCAAGGGGAGGTCAATGGTCAGGGCCACGTTGTACCCGGGCTTGGGCGGCTCCTTCCAGGTCTGGGACACCGCCTTGCCCTTGTCGTTGCGCTCCACGAGCTGGACCCCGGCGGTGCCCCGCAGCAGGGCCTCGAAGGACTTTTCCACGCCGTCGGTGCCCACGATGGCGTCCATGGCGTAGCCCTGCTCTTTGTAGGTGGGCCAGTCGTCTCGCTGGATGGCGCCGGTGCGGCCCAGGACGTGGGCGGCGTAGGTGGTGGCGTATTTCCGGGTGGTGACGGGCTCGATGGTCACCCCGGGAAGACCGTGCTCGCGGACGGCGGAGATGAAGTCGATGTCCACGCCGCTGGCGAAGATATAGCTCTGCCAGATGACCTCCTTGGACCGGAGGGACAGCTCGTAGAGTACGCCGCACAGGGCCCGGGCGTCGGCGTCGGAGAGGGCTTCGTCCACGTCGTAGTCCTCCCGGAGCTGGGCCAGCAGGCCCGGGCCGCTGTCGGCCTCCCAGTCCATTTTATCCCTCAGAGCGTCAAAGTGGTTCTGGGCGCTCTGCCCAGCGGTGGCCAGGGCCAGGGTGTAGGGGGGCTTCTGGCCGATGGGCAGGCTGTCGGGCCAGGTCACGCCGTGGTCCTGGGCCAGGTGGATGAGCTCCAGCAGCACGGCGTTCTTTTCCTTGCCCATCAAGGAGGTGTCCAGCCGGACCTGGTAAACCACCTGGTTTGTGACCATAGGCCGTCCGTAGCGGTCGGTGATGTCCCCCCGGGCGGCGGCCACGGTCTCGCTGCGGCCTACCGACTTCACCGTACGGGCCAGAAAGGCGGCGTGGTTGGTGACCTGGAGGTCGTAGAGCACCACGAAAAAGCAGATCAGCGCGGCCACGAAGGCCAGCAGCAGGCTGGCGGTGCGGAAAAGCTCCCGGCGTTTACTCATGGCGCACCTCCAGCTTGTCCCCGCCCACCCGGTCGTAGACCAATTTGAACAGCGGGTAGATGCCCACGGTGAAGCAAAGGCTCCAAAGGCCCTCCTTCAGGGCCACCAGCCCCAGAGCCTCCAGGCTGCCCAGCTGGATCAGTAGGCCCCACACCACCCGGCACAGCTCCAGTGCGGCCATAGAGGCCCCGGCGCACAGGAGGTAGCCCAGGTAGGTCTGGCGCACGCCGTACTGGCTGGCGGCCCCGGAGAGAAGGCCCATCAGGCACACGCCGAAGGTCATGCCCCCAGGGGTGCCGGGATAGACGGCGTCGGCCAAAATGCCCACGCACAGGCCGAAGACCGCGCCCAGGCGGGCGCCCTCCCAAAAGGCCGCCGCCACCGCCGCCAGAGGCAGCAGCACCGGAATGACCCCGAAAAAGGGAAAACGCCACAGCACCATGGCCTCGGCGAACCACACCAGGGCCAGGGCCAGCGCGTATATGAGCCATTTGTGGACTTGATGACGTGTGGTCATGCTCTCACTCCACTGTGTCGAAGGATGTGATGACGAATACCTGCTTGATGTGGTCCAGATCGGCCTTGGGCTCCACCACGGCGTAGCGGGTCATGCCCGAAGCGTCGGCGTGGACGCTCTCCACGCTGCCCACCACCAGCCCCGCGGGATACACCCCGCCCCGGCCGGAGGTCAGCACCTCGTCCCCCGCCACCAAAAGCACGTCCTCGGGGAGGTAGGAGAGCTTCAAACGACCCTGGGTCATCAGGGAGAAGTCCCCCTCCAGCACAGCGGCGTCGTTGGTGCGCGAGACCATGCCGCCCATGTCGATGCCGGTGTCCACCACCGTCAGCACCGTGGCCCAGTTGAGGCCCACCTCGCTGACCACGCCCACCAGGTTGCCGTAGGCGTCGATGACGCACTGGTCCTTTTCGATGCCGTAGTTGCTGCCCTTGCTGATGGTGAGGGAGGACTCCCAGTTGGAGAGGGTCCGGGTGGTCACCGTGGCGTTTTCCGGGGTGAGGTCGGAGCGCTTTTGCTGGAGCTTCAAGAGCTCACGCAGGTTGCGGTTCTCCTCGATGGCGTCCTCACCCTCCCGGGCCTTGGCCTCCATGGCGGAGAGCTCCTGCCGGAGCCGCTCCACCTCTTCTTCCAGATACTCGGTGCGGTAGCGCTGGTCAAAGGTCCGCTCGCTCCAGGCCGAAAAGGCCGCTCCGGCCTGGCGGAAGGGCGTGGTCACCGCGCCCACGATATTGGCCAGGGGGTCCGCGCCGGAGACGATGAGGGAGACCACCAGCGTGATGGCGGCCAGCAGCAGAGCGATGAGCAGCACCAGGCCGCCGTTGGAACCAAACAGTTTTTTCAAGCGATCATCCCTTTACAAGCGCGTTGACGCCAAATTCTTGAAGGGCCTGGCCCAGCGCGCACACCGGCAGGCCCATGACGTTGAAGTAGTCCCCCTGGATGCCCTGGACCAGCAGCGAGCCAAGGCCCTGGATGCCGTAGGCCCCGGCCTTGTCCATAGGCTCCCCGGTGGCCACGTAGGCTTCGATCTCGCCGCTGGTAAGCCTTCGGAAGGTGACGGCGGTGCGTTCCACCTTCGTGACCACACGGCCCTCTTTCTGCAGGGTAAAGCCGGTGTAGACCGCATGGGTCCGACCCGACAGGCGAGAGAGCATCTCCACGGCCTGGGCCTGGGAGTGGGGCTTGCCCAGGATGGCCTGGTCCAGCACCACCACCGTATCGGCGGCCAAAACGAGCTCCGCGGGGTGAGATTCCGCCACCGCCTGGGCCTTGCGCGCCGAGAGCTCGGCCACCGCCCGCTCCGGCGGCGTGCCCGGGGCGATGGTCTCGTCTACGTCGGCGGGGCAGACAGTGAAATCAAGGCCCATCTGGCCCAAAAGCTCTTTGCGGCGGGGCGAGCCGCTGGCGAGGATGATGTCCATAGCGCTCTGCCTCACTTTCCCGTGCTTCCAAAGCCCCCCGCGCCCCGGTCGGTCTGGGACAGGGCCTGGGCCTCTACCAAAGCGGGCTGGGCGAAGGGGACGATGACCAGCTGGGCGATCCTCTCCCCGGGCTGGATGACGTAGTCCTCCGCGCCCAGGTTCACCAGGGCCACCACGATCTCGCCGCGGTAGTCGCTGTCGATGACCCCCACACAGTTGGCGGGGGTCAGGCCGTGCTTGGTGGCCAGGCCCGAGCGGGCGAAGATGAGCCCCACGTAGCCCTCGGGGATGGCCATGGCAAGGCCCGTGGGCACCTTGGCGCAGTTCCACTGGCCCTGGGCCGCTCCGGGGGCCTGGGGCTTCAGGGTGAGGGGCGCGTCCAGGCAGGCCCGCAGGTCCAGCCCCGCCGAGCCGGCGGTGGCGTACTGGGGCAGAACAGCGTCTGAGCGCAGTTTTTGAATGGGCAGTTCCATGATAGATGACCTCTATTCTACATCCCGGTAATAAAGTCCCCGGGTGAAATGCTTGGGGGGCGTGCCGCCGTCCAGATACTCCCGTGCCACGGCCAGGCACCGCTGGGGCGTTTCGTCGGAGAAGACCAGCCGGGCCCCAGCCAGACCCGCGCGCCTCCACTCGGCCTTGTCCGCCAGGTAGAGCACCTGGGAGTTCAAAAGCTCATACCGCCCGCCGCCGACCTGCCGCACGGGGAAGGTGACCCCCAGCCGGTCGGTGAGGGACGCCCGCTCCACGCCGCCCGGGGCCTGCTCCAGCAGCATCAGGGGCAAACGGCCATAGACGATGGCCTCGGTGGGCAGGGCCTTGCCCAGGTCCCGGACCATGGGCAGTTTCAGTTCAAAGGAGGCGGTGGCTCCAACGAAGCCCAGCTCCTTCAGAGCCTCCAGCGTCCGGGTGTTGTAGACTCCCAGGCCAAAATCGCCCCACAGGGCAAGACCGTGACGCTGCGCGGCGTCGACCAGGTCCCAGGTGGGGACCAGCGCGTCGGTGATGCCCAGGGCGGCAATGGCTTCCAACTGCCTTTCCAGCTCTGGACGCTCCCGGTCCCAGCAGATGCGGGGCAGGACGGCCCGGAACTTTGTCCCCTGGGCCTGGGCGGCCTGGACCCGCTCTGGGTCGCCCGCCAGCAGTTCCACGCTCAGGTCGATGAAGCGGTGGGGCAAGCATAAAAGCCCGTCGGTGAGCTGCTCCCAGCGGCTCAGGGAGAAGATGAGCTCTGGCTGGGCCGGGTCTGGGGCATGCTGGACTTCGGGCAGCGGAGCCTGTATCCTCCGCTTCGGCGGCTTGGCGCGCAGAGCGGACAGCCCGTCCAGCGCCTCCCGCCGCAGGGCGTTGAGAGCGGACTTGGGCAGGGACAGCCCCGGGGCTAAGCTTAGGGCAAATTGGTTTACATAATACGGAGTTCCCCCGGTCTTGCGAAGCTGCTCCTCCACCTCGGTGGCCTCCAAGGGTCGGTTCCGGGCGGGCTCGGGGACGGGCCCGGTGGCCTGGACGGTGTGGCCCTGGCCGTCGGAGACGGTGAGGGCGGCGGCCTGTCCGGGGAGAAGGTTGGCGGTCATGGACACGCCCACCAGCGGCGACTCCCGGCGGCAGCGGTCCCGGGCGGAGGCGTAGAGGTCCTCGGGAGACTCCTCGTCTTGGCGGGTGCCGAACATCTCCGGGCCTTTTTGGTCCAAATAGTACCCCTGGGTGAAGCCCGAGCGGGAGAAGGCCCGGCGGAGCTGGTCCAGCTCCTGGGCGGTGGGCTCCCGGTCCTCCCGGATGGCGGCGGCGTAGACCTGGGTGACGATGGCCACATACTCCGGCCGCTTCATCCGCCCCTCGATCTTGACACACGCGACCCCCATCTCGTCCAGCTCTCTGAGATGTCCGGCCAGCGACGCGTCCTTCAGCGACAGGGGATGGCCGCCGCCATAGGGCAGGCGGCAGGGCTGGGCGCACAGGCCCCGGTTGCCGCTGCGGGTGCCCACCAAGGCGGAGAGGAAGCACTGGCCGGAGTAGCACATGCAAAGGGCCCCGTGGACGAAGACCTCGATCTCTATGGGGCTATGCTGGCAGATGTGGGCGATGGCCTCCCGGGAGAGCTCCCGGCTCAAGACCACCCGCTCCAGGCCCAGATCGGCGCAGAGCTTCACCCCGTCCAGGGAGTGGACGGTCATCTGGGTGGAGCCGTGGAGGGGAAGGTCGGGGAACTGAGCCTGCAGGCATGAAGCCAGCCCCAGGTCCTGGACCAGCACCGCGTCCACGCCGACGGCGTTGGCGTAGCCCGCCAGGTCCAGCGCGGCGGGCAGCTCCCGGTCGGAGAGAAGGGTGTTCAGCGTCAGGTAGACCTTTACGCCACGGATATGGCAGTATTCCACCGCCTGGTCCAAGTCCTCCAGACTGAAATTCCTGGCTCGCCGTCGGGCGTTAAAATCGCCGCAACCCAGATAGACCGCCCCCGCACCGCTTTGGACGGCGGCAGTGACCGCCTCGGGGGACCCGGCGGGGGAGAGCAGCTCCAGCATGGAGTTACTTCTGGCCCTTCAGGGCAAAGATCTCCCGCTTGGCCTCGGACAGCTCCAGCTTCAGCTTGGTGGACTCCTCCAGGTATTCCTTGAGCTGGCGGCGGAGATTTTCCGAGCTCTCCTGCTCCTGGAAGAGCTCCTCGGTGATGTTCATGGCCGAGAGGATGCAGCCGTCGATGAGGGAGAGCTTGCCGGCGGTCAGGGTCTCGGCCAGCTTGCCGTCCACATACTCGGCGATCCTCTGGGTCTGGGCGGCGTCGCCCTCGGTCAGCAGGGTGAAGGTCCGCTCAGCGATGGTCACGTTTACGCGGTTCATGACTAGGCCCCCTTTTTTTATTAGAGGTATACGGTATGTATTATACCAACTTTTTCCCCGCTTGAAAAGGGGAAATTTCGACAAAGCCCGCCCGGGGCAAAAACTCCGCCGGACGGCGGGCTATCCTTGACGGCTCAGGGCGGTTGTGCTATGATATATCAGTACAAATTTTGCCTATGGCGGAAGGAGGCGGCCCTTGATGTCCCAGGAGGAATACCGCAACAAGCAAGAGAGCGCGGACGGCGTCATCGAAGGGCGCAACGCCGTGCTGGAGGCCCTGCGGGCCGGAGCCAGCATCGACAAGCTGTACCTGGCCAAGGGCGATGTGGACGCCGCGCTGCGGCATCTGGCCTCCACCGCCCGGAGCCGGGGCGTTGTGGTGGTGGAGTGTGACCGGCGCAAGCTGGACGCCATGAGCGTCACCCACGCCCACCAAGGGGCCATCGCCGTCACCGCCGTGCGGGAGTACGCCGACGTGGACGACATTCTGGACGTGGCCCGGGAAAAGGGCGAGCCCCCCTTGGTCATCGTCTGTGACGAGCTCTCCGACCCCCACAACCTGGGGGCGGTCATCCGCACCGCCGAGTGCGCCGGGGCCCACGGGGTCATCATCCCCAAGCGCCGCTCCGCCGGACTCACCGCCGTGGTGGCCAAGACCTCCGCGGGGGCGGTGAGCTATATGCCCGTGGCCCGGGTGCCCAACCTGACGGCCTGCTTGAAGGACCTGAAGGCTCAGGGCCTGTGGGTCTACGGCACCGCCATGGACGGCGAGAGAGAGATCTACCAGGCCGACCTCACCGGTCCCGCCGCCATCGTCATCGGCAGCGAGGGCAACGGCATGAGCCGCCTGGTGTCCGAGACCTGCGATGTGCGCCTGGCCATCCCCATGAAGGGACGGCTCAACTCCTTGAACGCCAGCGCCGCCGCCGCCATTGTCATCTTTGAGGCGGTGCGCCAGCGCCTTGGGAAGGGGTGAGCGCGTGGACAGGAAAAAAAGTCCCCAAAACCCCGACCAGATGAGTTTGGATGAGATCTTGAACGAATTTGCCCCGGTGGAGCAGCCTGAGGAACAGCCCGGCCCGTCGTCCGCGCCCCAGGACGAGGTGGAGGAGCCCACCCTGCGGCTTTTTGACCGGGACGGCAAGCTGGTAAAAGAGCGCCCGTTGGACACCGCCAAGGACCAGCCCTCTGAGGAGCCGCCGAAAGCCGTGGAAAAGGCCCCGGAGGCAGAGCAAAAAGCGCCGCCCAAGCCCAAAGCCATCGACAGCCGCCCCAAGCCCCGCACGGAGCCCGAGGGACAGCCGGAGCCCGCCCAGGGGGCGGATAAGGATAAAAAAGTCCCCTGGTGGAAGCGCAAGCCCGAGCCCGTCCACCTCAGCGAGAAGGTCATCCAGCTGCCTGAGGAGGACGGCTCGCTCACCGGGCGCATTGGCCGGCTCATCGAAAAGGGCGACCGCTACGCCCAGGGGATGTTTGTCGGGGACGCCCCGGAGGACCCCGAGCAGGCCCAGCGGGAGCGGCTGCTGCCCGGTGTGGACTGGGAGCGGGAGCCCACCCATGTGCCGCCGCCACGGCGCCGCCGCCGGGTGCTCCACCGGCCCCGGCCCGACCTGCCGCCGGGCAAGCTGGCCGCCCGGTACAAAAAGGGCCTGGGCTTTCTCCACACCCGCTGCTTTTTCTCTTTGCTGTGGCTGCTGCCCCAGCTCTATGTGATGCTCTCCGCCAGCCTGGGTCTGCCCCTGCCCCCTGGACTTGCGGACAACAGGACCCTTTGTCTGCAGGTCTCCGCTCTGGCCATGGGCGTCAGCGGCCTTTTGGCCCTGGACGTGCTGGCCCACGGCATCGTGTGCCTGGTGCGCTTTCGCATGGAGAGCGAGACCCTGCTTTTATTCGCCCTGGCCGCCGCCGGGGCCGACGCGCTGACCATGCCCGTCATGGGCGACCGGGACGGGGCCATGCCCTACTGCGCCATCGTGTCGCTGGCCCTCTTTTTCGCGCTGTGGGGGCGGCTTTTGAAGCGCCGGGGCCTTTGGTATTCGTGCAAGACCGCCGCCGGGGCCGCCGAGCCTTACCTGGTCACGCTGGACGAGCGGATGTGGGACGGCAAGGACGCCTTTGCGAAGTGGACGGCCAAGGCCCAGGGCTACGGCAGCCAGGTCCAGGAGACCGACGGGGTCCAGCGGGCCTACCACATCGCCGCGCCGGTGATCCTGCTCTGCTCGGCCCTGCTGGCCCTCATCGCCTCGGTGGGCCGTCAGCGGCCCCAGACCTTCTTCTGGTGTCTGTCGGCCTGCCTCACCGCCGGGTGCGGCTTCACCGCCTTTTTGAGCTTTTCCATGCCCTACGCCACCCTAGCCCAGCGGCTGGGCAAGATCGGCGCGGCCCTGGCGGGCTGGGACGGTCTGAGCTGGAAGGGCCGGGGCCAGGGCGTGATCCTCACCGACGCGGACCTTTTCCCGCCGGGCAGCGTCACCCTCAACGGCATTAAGCTCACCGGGGACGTATCGTTGGAAAACGCCGTGGCCTACACCGCCACCCTCATCCGGGAGACGGGCAGCGGCATGGAAAAGCCCTTTTCCGACCTCTTAAAGACCAAGGGCGGGCTCTACCGCCGGGTGAGCCGGGTGGTCTTCCACGAGGGCGGCGTCACCGGCGAGATCGGCACACAGCAGGTGGCGGTGGGCTCGGGGGCCTTCATGGAGCTGATGAAGGTACATATCGCCCCGGGGCTGAAGGTAAAGGGTGCGGTGTTCTGCGCCGTGGACGGCTATCTCTGCGCCATCTTCGTGCTCCACTACACCCTGCACAGCTCCATCCGGCCCGCTTTGCAGATCCTGATCGGCAACGGCCTGGACCCCATCCTGGCCACCCGGGACTTTTTGGTCATCCCCGATATGCTCCGCCAGCGCTTCAAGCTGCCCGCCGAGCGCATGGAGTTTCCCAGCCTGGACCGCCGCCGGGAGCTCTCCTCCAAGCGGCAAGAGCACGAAAAGACCCTCACCGCCGTTCTCTGCCGGGAGGGCCTGGGGCCCTACGCCGACGCGGTGGTGGGCTCGCGGCGGTTGCGCAGCGCTGTCTTGGCGGGGTTGTTTTTCGACCTCTTCAGCGCGGCGGTGGGACTGGCCTTGTCCTTCTACCTCTGCCTGGCCCAGGCGTTTACCTCCCTGTCCGCCGGGGCGATGCTGGTGTTTTTACTGCTTTGGCTGGTGCCCACGGCCCTGGTGGCGAATTGGGTGAACAGATATTGACGAACCGCGAGGGTAGGCGCGCCGCCGGGCTTGGAGCCGACCGCAGGGCAAAAACAGGCTGGCGCAGCCAGCGGCATTTTGCCAAGGGCGGCGAAAGAACCGGCGACCAGCGCGCCCAACCCGAGCGTGACAGCCCTTGACGAACCCAACGTTTTGGAATACAATGAACGCAATCTGACGATAAAGGACGGATGACAATGGCAGACAACAAGAAAATGGTGGAGCAGATCACCGATATGGAGCAGGACTTTGCCCAGTGGTACACCGACGTGTGCAAGAAGGCGGAGCTCATCGATTACTCCTCTATCAAGGGTATGTTTATCTACCGGCCCTATGGCTACGCCATCTGGGAGAACATCCAGGCGTTGATGGACGCGGAATTTAAGAAGCTGGGCCACGAGAACGTGTACCTGCCCATGCTCATCCCCGAGAGCCTTTTGCAGAAGGAGAAGGACCATGTGGAGGGCTTCGCCCCCGAGTGCGCCTGGGTCACCATGGGCGGCAGCGAGAAGCTGGAGGAGCGCTACTGCATCCGCCCCACCTCCGAGACCCTCTTCTGTGAGCACTATAAAAATGTCATCCAGTCCCACCGGGACCTGCCCAAGCTCTACAACCAGTGGTGCAGCGTTCTGCGCTGGGAGAAGACCTCCCGGCCCTTCCTGCGCCACCGGGAGTTTTTGTGGCAGGAGGGCCACACCATGCACGCCACCGAGGCCGAGGCCCGGGAGGAGACCCAGCGGATGCTGAACGTCTACGCCGACTTCTACGAAAACGTGCTGGCCATGCCCGTCATCAAGGGCCAGAAGACGGAGAAGGAGAAGTTTAACGGCGCCGAGGAGACCTACACCGTGGAGTGCATGATGCACGACAAAAAGGCCCTTCAGGGCGGCACCAGCCATTACTTTGGCGACGGCTTCGCCCGTGCCTTCGACATCACCTTCACCGGCGCGGACAACCAGCTCCACCACCCCCACCAGACCTCCTGGGGCGTGTCCACCCGTATGATCGGCGGCATCATCATGACCCACGGCGACAACAACGGCCTGGTCCTTCCCCCCAAGGTGGCTCCCATCCAGGTCGTCGTCATCCCCGTGGCTGGACATAAGCCCGGCGTGATCGAGGCCAACCAGGCGGTGGTGGATCAGCTCACCGCCGCGGGCTTTAGGGTGAAGATGGACGCCAGCGACAAGGCCCCGGGCTGGAAGTTCGCCGAGTACGAGATGAAGGGCGTGCCCCTTCGTTTGGAGCTGGGCCCCAAGGATATGGAGCAGAACCAGTGCGTGCTGGTGCGCCGGGACAGCGGCGAGAAGAGCTTTGTGTCCCTGGACGGCATCGAAAAGACCGTGGCCGATACCCTCCAGGCCGTCCACGACGGCCTCTTCGCCAAGGCCAAGAAGAATCTGGACGAGCATTGCTACCCCGCCTTCTCCCTGGAGGAGGCCAAGGCCATCCAGGCCGAAAAGGGCGGCTTTATCAAGACCATGTGGTGCGGCGATATGGAGTGCGAGGAGAAGATGAAGGAGGTGGCGGGGATGTCCTCTCGCTGCATCCCCTTCGCCCAGGAGCATTTGGGGGATGTGTGCCCCATCTGCGGCAAGCCTGCCAAGCATATGGTCTACTGGGGTGTCGCATATTAAAATTTTGAATAGGGAGGAAACAGCATGGACATCAAGGCCAAGATCGACGAGCTGGTGAGCAAGATCACCAAGGACCCCGAGGTCAAGGACCTCTTTGCCAAGGACCCGGTGAAGGCGGTGGAGAAGGTCATCGGCGTGGACCTCCCCGACGAGCAGATCAAGGGTATTATTGACGGCGTCAAGGCCAAGCTGGCCGGCGACAAGGCCGCCGGCGCCCTGGGCAAGCTCAAGGGCCTGTTTGGCAAGTAAAAACGGCGAAAAAGAAGGCTTCCGGACGCTCCGGAAGCCTTCTTTTTTATCCCTTGTGTCCTTGCTCCTTCAAAAGCTCCTGCTTGATGTGCCAGAGCTTGGGGGAGAGGTCCACGTAGTAATTATGCGGGTTTTCAAACCGCTTGACCTCGTCCCAGAGGGTGTCCACCTGCTGGGCGCAGTAGGCCCTCGCCTCCTCCAGAGTGGGGGCCTTGTAGACCAGCTTGCCGCCCTGGAAGATGGGCCGGAGCAGAGGCACGGCCTTGTAGTCGGTGAGGGTCTGGCTCTTCCAGGTGGCCTGGGGGTCAAAGAGCTCCAGGGGCCCCTGGACCACCTCGTCGTGGACGGCGATGTAGTCGGCAAAGGCCATGCCGGTGTCGGGCTCAAAGAGGCGGTAGACCTTTTTGAAGTGGGGCGTAGTGATCTTGGCGGGGTTCTCGCTGACCTTGATCTTGGGCACCACCGCGCCGTCGTCGTCCTCGATGGCGACGAGCTTATATACCCCGCCGAAGACGGGCTGGGATTTGGAGGTGATGAGCCGTTCGCCCACGCCGAAGGCGTCCAGCCGGGCCCCCTGCTGAATGAGGTCCCGGATGATATACTCGTCCAGGGAGTTGGAGGCCACGATCTTGCACCCGGTCCAGCCCGCCGCGTCCAGCAGCTTTCGGGCCTTTTGGGAGAGGTAGGTCAGATCGCCCGAGTCGATACGGATGGCGCAGTTGGTGATGCCCTGGGGCTTCAAAACAGCGTCAAAGGCTTTGATGGCGTTGGGCACGCCGGATTTAAGCACGTTGTAGGTGTCCACCAGCAGGGTGGAGGAGGTGGGGTAGAGACGGCAGTAGGTCTCAAAGGCTTCATACTCGCTGGGGAACATCTGGACCCAGGAGTGGGCCATGGTGCCGGTGGCGGGCGCGCCGTAGATCTGGTCGGCCATGGCGCAGGCGGTGCCCGCCGCCCCGGCCAGATAGGCCGCCCGGGCGCCCAGCACGGCGGCGTCCGGGCCCTGGGCCCGACGGGAGCCGAACTCGCTGATGGGCCGGCCCTGGGCGGAGCGGACAATGCGGTTTGTCTTGGTGGCGATGAGGGACTGGTGGTTCAACGTCAGCAAAATGAAGGTCTCCACGAACTGGGCCTGGATGGCCTTGGCCCGGACGGTGAGGATGGGCTCGCCGGGGAAGATGGGCGTGCCCTCGGGGACGGCCCACACATCGCCCTCGAACCGAAAGTCCCGCAGATACTCCAAAAACTCCTCCTGGAAGCATTGTTTGCTGCGGAGATACGCGATGTCGTCGTCGTCGAAGCGGAGATTCTGGATGTAGTCGATGACCTGCTCCAGCCCCGCGGCGATGGCGAAGCCGCCGCCGTCGGGCACGTCCCGGAAGAACACGTCGAAGTAGCAGACCTTGTCCTTCATGGGGGTCTGGAAGTAGCCGTTGCCCATGGTGAGCTCGTAGAAATCGAAAAGCATGGTGTGGTTATCCCGAATTTTCATGGAGAGGGGCCCTCCTTTTGGTGGATGTTGGCTCTATTATACGCCAATTCCAGGAAAATGCAACCTTGCCTTTTGCCATGGGATAGAGTACAATAAGGAACAAAGGAATTTGGAAAGGGGGCGGCGGCGGTGAGCAAGCTCCGAGGCCAGCTCAAGGTGAAAAATTTTCTGTGTCTGACGCTGGCGGGGATCATCAACGCCTTTGGGGTAACGGTGTTTTTGATGCCCGTCAAGCTCTACGACAGCGGCATTTCGGGTACGTCCATGCTGCTGAGCCAGATCACGCCCCCTTGGCTGAGCCTGTCTCTTTTCCTGGTGGTGCTCAACGTGCCCCTCTTTCTCTACGGCCTTCGCAAGCAAGGCCCCGCCTTCACCGTCTATGCCATCTACGCCGTGGCGGTCTACTCTCTCTGCGCCGCCCTCATCACCGACGTTTTGCCCATCGACGTGTCCCTGGCCTCGCCCTTGGCGGGGACGGACCTGCTGCTGTGCGCCATCTTCGGCGGGGCCATCTCCGGCGTGGGCAGCGGCCTTGCCATCCGCTACGGCGGCGCGATGGACGGGGTGGAGGTGCTGGCGGTGGTCTTTGCCAAGCGGCTTGGGCTGTCGGTGGGCTCCTTCGTGATGATCTATAATACGCTCCTTTACATCCTCTGCGGCTTTGTGGTGGGTAGCTGGATCTTGCCCCTCTACTCCGTGGTCACCTACTTCGCCGCGCTGAAGACCCTGGACTTCATCGTGGAGGGCCTGAACCGCTCCAAGGCCGCCTTCATCGTCACCGTCAAGCCCAAGGAGGTCTGCCGTGCCTTGGGAGACGCCTTCGGCAGCGCGGGCACCAGCATGGAGGCCAAGGGCGGCTACACCGGCCAGGACCGGGCCATGATCTACTTCGTGGTCAACCGCTTCCAGATCGGCCGGGTCCGGGACGTGGTCCACGACGTGGACCCCAACGCCTACATCACCATCAGCGAGGTGGCGGACATCTTCGCCGCCAACCATGTGTAAAGGGGTGGGGACGGTGAACGAGCTGGAGACCCTGGCAAAGTGGCTCCAGGAGAGCCAAAGCATCGTCTTCTTCGGCGGCGCGGGCTGCTCCACCGAGAGCGGCGTGCCCGACTTCAGAAGCGTGGACGGGCTCTACCACCAGCAGTATGACTACCCGCCCGAGACCATATTGTCCCACAGCTTTTTCGTGGCGCAAACAGAGGAGTTCTACCGCTTTTACAAGGCCAAGATGCTGCTCTTGGACGCCGAGCCCAACCCCGCCCATCTGGCTCTGGCCCGGCTGGAGGAGCAGGGCAAGCTCAAGGCCGTGGTCACCCAGAACATCGACGGCCTTCACCAAGCGGCCGGGTCCAAGGCGGTCTTCGAGCTCCACGGCTCGGTCCACCGCAACTACTGCACCAAGTGCGGCAAGTTTTTCGACGCGCGCTATATCAAAAACGCCCCCGGCGTGTCCCTGTGCGACGCTTGCGGCGGCCTGGTCAAGCCCGACGTGGTCCTCTACGAGGAGGGCCTGGACGACCAGGTCCTCACCGGGGCGGTCCAGGCCATCGCCCAGGCCGACATGCTCATCATCGGCGGCACGTCGTTGGCGGTCTACCCCGCGGCGGGGCTGGTGCGCTACTACCAGGGCCACCGCCTGGTCCTTATCAACAAGGACCCCACCCCCTATGACGACAAGGCCGACCTGGTCCTCCACGCACCCATTGGACAAGTGTTATCAAGTGTTGTGAGGTGAGCGTTATGTGGAAAAAACTGTTTCTGACCCTGTGTTTGACCCTGGGGCTGGCCACCGCGGCCTCGGCGCTGGAGGCGGAGGTCACCATGCGTAGCCTGGTGACGGTATCCGATGGCGTGGAGCTGAGCTACCACGTGAAAAACGCCTCGGAAGAGCCGGGGCAGGCCCTGGCCCTAGCCGCCCTCTATGACGAGGGCGGCGTTATGCTGGAGCTGAAGGCCCAGAGCATAAAGCTCTCCGCCGGCGGCTGGCAGGACGCCCGGGCGCTCTTTGACCCTCAGGAGACCGCCGCCTGGGCCAAGGTCTTCGTGGTGGGCGACTGGACCGGGCTTCGCCCCTTGGGGGCCGCCGGGTCCATGGAGCTCTCCGAGGAGGTCCCCATCGACAGTTGGCAGGAACTTGTGGACCAGGTGGGCACCGCCCCCAGGGGCACGGTGTTTCGGCTCCGCAGCGGGGTCATCCCCTGCGGCAGTGAGCTCAAGCTCAAGGCCACCCGGCCCCTGACCATCCGGGGCAGCGAGGAATCCACCACGATCCTGGACTTCTCCGGTTGGAGTGACCAACTGCTCAATACGCCGGACGAGGTGAAGTACACCGGCATCTCCATCAACGGCAGCAACGTCACCCTGGAAAACCTCATCGTCCAGGGCGCGCCCGGCGTGGGGGTGCGGATGAGGGGTACGACCAGCGGCTACAATCTGGCCCAGAACATCGTGACCCGGTATAACCACAACTCCGGCTTTTACCTCTCGGATTCCGCCCACCACTGCACCCTCCGGCAGTGCGACTCCTACCGCAACCTGGACATCTACAAAAAGGGCCAGGACGCCGACGGCTACTCCGTCAGCCTGAATCTGGGGGCCCATGTGCTCATGGACAACTGCCGGGCCTTTGAAAACGCCGACGACGCCTATGATAACTTCAACAACCACAACGACGTGACCTACCTGGACTGCTACGCATGGAACAACGGCGGCGTGGACTGCTACACCGGCAAGCAGGATGTGGACAATGGCCTGAGCGTGGACCGCAACCTGGGCCTGGTGCGGCTGATATGCAAAGAGGACCCGGCCTTCGCCGCCGCGTTGGACCAGGGCAAGTGGGAGCTGCCCCTGGACATGGTGATGACGGTGCGGGACCCGATCGATTCCAGCAAGTCCATCCAGGTCACCCTGGGCCAGTACATCACCACCGTCTGGGAGGGCAACGGCAACGGCTTCAAGTTGGGCTCCAGCGCCAACGACCCCAGCAAGGACCGCTGGCCTGTGGGCGAGGAGGCCTTCCGGCGGCTGGAAAACTGCATTTCCTTCGATAACGGCGTCAAGGGCTTTGACCGCAACGGCGGCACCTTTACCGTGGCGGTGACCAACTTCCTTAGCTTTGGCAACGGCCGCAATTACTCCTGCGACAAGCTGAGTAGTCCCGTGGTGAAAAACGCCCTGACTTACCGGGAAGGGAAGGATGCCAACAGCACCGACAAGAATTTCAAGCTCACCAGTTTGGATAAGACCCGGGGCGAGGCCATGGTCCAGGTGGTCTACCAGCGGGCCCGCGAGCTGGAGGCCATGCTCCGAGCGGACAAGATCCCCGGCCGCTTCATCATCGACCCTCAGTGGTAAGGAAAAAGCAAACCGCCCGGCCAAGCTTGGCCGGGCGGTTTTTGCGTAAAAGAGGCTGGTTTCAGTTCAAAATGGAGAGGTAATAGAGCAGGGAATAGAGGACCTGGGCGGTCTCGGCCCGGGTGGCGGGGGCGTGGGGGTCGATGGCGTCGGGCTCGTCCCACAGAAGGTTGACGGGGTCGTTTTGCTCGCCCAAAGCGCAGGAGAGCAGCCAAACCGAGGGCCGGGCCCACGTATCGTACTCCGCGAGGACCCGCAGGTCCCAGTCCGCCGCCGTGGCCCGCCGGGCCACCAGGTCCATATCGTCGTTGAGCCAGCAACCCAGGCGGCCCAGGACGGTGAAGAGCTCCTGCCGGGTCAGGGTCCGCTCCGGGGAGAAGCAGTCCTCGCCGGTGCCCTCCATCATGCCCTGGGCGGCGATGGCGGCCACGGCCTCGGCGTACCAGGCCGTCTCGTCCACGTCGGCAAAGCCCGCGCCCTCCGCCGGGGCCCAGCAGCGCAGAGCGTTGGTCAAAAGCTGGGCCAGCTCCGAGCGGGTCAGCGCGTCCTGGCCGTGGAAGAGACCGTCTTGCTTGCCGTTGACAAGGCCGTAGGCCCGCAGGGTGTTGATGGCGCGGTTCTCGCCGGTGTCCTCCAAAGCGTCTTCAAAGCGGGTCTCGGCCACAAAGAGCTCGGCTACCTCGTCCCGGGTCTGCTGCCAGCTTTCCGGGGCCTGGGCAAAGGCGGCGGCCAGATTCAGCGCCAGGCTCTCCGCGTCCACCGGGTCCTCCACCCAAAAATCGGGGATCACGCCCAGGGTGTGGTTGGTGTTGCCGCCCGGGGAGTAGAACCGGGCGATGGTGACCTTCAGGCAGTCGCCGTCGAAATAGTCGGGGTAGTTGGTCTGGTCAAAGACCCCCTGGGCCACGCCCTTACCGTAGGTCCGCTGGCCTACGATGACGGCGGCGCGGTAGTCCCGCAGCGCGGCGGTAAAGGCCTCGGAGGCCGAGGCGGAGTACTCGTTGACCAGCACCACCACGGGCTTGGTGGTGGCGGGGACGGAGCGGGAGGGGTAGAAGTCGTAGACGTAGCCGTCGGGGCTTTCCTCGTCCTGGGTCCGGGCCCGGAGGGAGAGCATATTCCCCGGCCCGCAGAAGAGCCCGGCGGTGCGGGTGGCGGCGTCGGTGAGGCCGCCGGTGTTGTTGCGAAGGTCGATGAGCCAGCACTGGGCCTCCTTGCCGTACCGGCCCATGAGGTCGTGGAAGTGGCCCAGGGTCTCCTGCCCCCAGGTGGCGCACTGGATATAGCACACCCCGCCCTCCAGCAGCTTGCCGGTGGTGGCGCTGACGTAGACGGTCTCCCGGGTCAGCCGCACGGTGCGGCGGCGTTCGCCCCGGAGGTATGTAATGGACACCTGGGAGCCCTCCTGGCCCCGGATGCGCTCGATGACATCGTCGGGCTCCATGCCCTGCACGTCTACGCCGTCCACCGCCACGATCACGTCGCCCGGCTCCAGTCCGCCCTTGGCGGCGGGGCCGTTTTCAAAGACCTCGCCGATGGTGAAGGGGTCGTCCGCCGTCAGTTGGGCGGAGATGGAGATACCGATGCCCACCAAAGCCTCGTCGCTCATGGAGCTGAGGAAGTCCTGGTACTCCGTGGCGGTGAGGTACTCGGTGTAGGGGTCGCCCAGAGCGTCCAGGATCTGGGCGGTGGTGGGCAGGTCCAAAACGTCCTGGTCCACCGGGTCCACATAGTATTGCTCCAATAGCTGTCTTGTCTGCTCCGCCGTCAGCGCCGAGGCGGGGGCCGCCAGCAGGGCGAAGACCAGTAACAGGGAGAGAAATGCGCGAATTCGGTTCTTTTTCATGCGTTGGCCTCCTGCGCCTTAGGGTCTCGGGCCCTGCTTGATGGCGCCCAGCAGGGCGGGGATGACTTGTTTTTTGCGGCTGACCACGCCCTCGAGCCGGGCCGCGCCGTCCTCTACGTCGACATGGAAAGCCCGCTGGGCCAGCTCCTGGGCCCCCTCGCCCACCATGACCAGATAGGTGGTGGAGGTGGGGATATAGGTGAACATGCAGAAGATATAGTCCAGCCGCTGTTTGGAGAGGGCGGTGGGCAGATAGGGGGTCAGCGCCGCCCGGGCCGCCTCCAGGTTCTTCTCGGTCATGAAGTAGCCGTGGCCCACGCCAAAGCGCACCGGGCCGCTGGAGAATATCTTGTAATCCGTTCGTAAGATCTCCTCTGGCGACTTGCCCGAAACGTCGCCGCCGCGGTCGAACATGGTCTCGGCGTAGGACTCCATGTCTACCCCGGCCAGCTCCGCCAGCCGCTGGGCGTGGCGGCGGTCCACGTCGGTGCAGGTGGGGGAGCGGAACATCAGCGTGTCGGACAAGATGGCCGAGAGCATCAGCCCGGCGGTGGCCCGGTCGGGGACCACGCCCGCTTCGTCGTAGAGCTGGGAGACGATGGTGCAGGTGGAGCCCACGGGGACGTTGCGGAAGAACACCGGCCCCGCCGTCTCCAGCGCGCCGATGCGGTGGTGGTCCACGATCTCCAGCACCTCCGCCTCCTCCAGACCATCCACGGCCTGGGACTTCTCGTTGTGGTCCACCAAAATGAGCTGCTTTTTCCGCAGATTCAGTAGATTTCGCCGGGAGATGAGCCCCAGGCAGCGGTTGGCCTCGTCCACCACCGGGAAGTAGCGGTAGCGAAGCTCGGCGGTGCGCTTTTGCACCGTCTCCACCAGCGTGGTGGGGGTGAAGGTGACCAGGTCCTGGGTCTTCATGGAGTGGCCGATGGGGGCGGACTGGACGATCATCTGCCCGGCCACATAGGGGGAATAGGCCGTCTCCAGCATGACGCAGTCCTTCTCCTGGGCCAGGGTCCGGATGGTGGACGAGACCTTGGCCCCGCCGCACACCACCACGCAGCCCGCCCCGGCGTCGATGGCGGCCAGTTGGGAGTCGGCCCGGTTGGCCAGGATGACCACGTCGCCGGGTCCGATGGCAGCCTCCATGGCCTCGGGGGTGCCCGCACCCATGACGATGCGGCCCTGGACCACCTTGCCCGCGCTTTCGGCGGCCACCACCTGGGCCTCTAAGGTCTGGGCGATGTTTTCATAGCTGGTCTGGGCCTGGGCCAGCACACGCTCGTCGATGCGGTCCAGGCTGCCGCCGGCCAGGTCCTTGACGGTGACCAGGCCCATGAGGTGGTCTTGATCGTCCACCACGCACAGCGTGTCGGTGTTGCGGTCTCGCAGGGTGTGCCAGGCCCGGCGCAGGCTCATGCCGGGCTCCACGCCCTTTTCGTGGCGGTAGTCCGCGTCCTGGAGCTGGGGACTCACGTCGGTATAGAGCATGGGGCTTTCCACGCCGAAGTAGTCCAGCACGAACTCGGTCTCCCGATTCACAAGCCCCGCACGGCAGGGCAGGTAGACGCGCTCGGGGTCCAGGGCCGCCTTCAGCCTGGCGTAGGCGATGGCGGCGCAGATGGAGTCGGTATCGGGATTCTTATGTCCCAGCACGAGGATGGGATGGCCGGCGCTGCTTGACATAGGCGGCGCTCCTTTCTGGCGTACAGTTCTTTAGACGTATTGTACCATAAATTGTGCCCAGTTGGTAGCGGAAATTTCAATGCCTTGGGCATATTTTCCCACCTGGAGCGTATGCTGAGAGGGGTGATGCCGCGTGAAAAAGTTCCGCTGGAAAATATTTTTGGCCCTTTTAGCCCTGACCGAAGGGGTGGGGGCACTGTCGGGATGGCTGAGCCGAGAGGGCATGGCCCTCTACCAGGCCGCCGCCGTGAAGCCGCCCTTGTCGCCGCCGGGATGGGTGTTTGGCGTGGTGTGGAGCGTCCTCTACGCTCTGATGGCCCTCTCCGCCACCCGGGTCTGGACCGCGCCGGCGTCCCAGCGGCGAAGCTTAGCCCTTTGGCTCTTTTTCGCCCAGCTGGCCATGAATTTTTGCTGGCCGCTACTCTTTTTCCGGCTCATGTGCTTCGCTCCGGCCCTGCTGTGGCTCATCGCGCTGTGGGCGCTGGTGCTGTGGATGACCGCCGCCTTCGAGGCGGTGGATAAGACCGCCGCCTGGCTCCAGGGGCCCTACCTGGTCTGGCTCACCTTCGCGGTCTATCTGAACTTCGCCGCCTGGTTTTTGAACCGCTGAGCGGTATAAAAAATGCGTCCCCACGCCGGACTTGACCGGTGTGGGGACGTTGTTTTTTGAACGGGGAAGGCTCAGGTGTTCTGCCCGTAGTAGGCGTTGGGGCCGTGCTTGCGCAGGTAGTGCTTGTCCTGGAGCTCTTGGGGCGCGGGCTGGAGGCCCGGGGCGATGGACTCGGCCCGGTAGGCCATCTTGGCCACCTCCTCCAGCACCACGGCATTGTGGACCGCCTCCATGGGGTCCTTGCCCCAGCAGAAGGGCCCGTGGTTCTTGCAAAGGGTGGCGGGGACGGCCACAGGGTCCAGCCCCAGCCGGGCGAACTCCGAAACGATGAGCACGCCGGTATTGCGCTCGTAGCCCTGGTCGATCTCCTCCTTGGTGAGACAGCGAAGGCAAGGCACCTCGCCGTAGATGTAGTCGGCGTGGGTGGTGCCGTAGCAGGGGATGCCCCGGCCCGCCTGGGCCCAGCTTGTGGCGTAGGAGGAGTGGGTGTGCACCGCGCCGCCAATGCTGGGAAAGGCGTTGTAGAGCTCCACATGGGTGGGGGTGTCGCTGGAGGGGCGGTAGTCCCCCTCCACACGCTCCCCGGTAGCTAGGCTGACCACCACCATGTCCTGGGGCCGCAGAGCGTCATAGTCCACCCCCGAGGGCTTGATGACCATGAGGCCCTGCTCCCGGTCCACCCCGGAGACGTTGCCCCAGGTGAAGGTGACTAGGCCGTACTTGGGCAGGAGCAGGTTGGCCTGCCAGACCTGTTGCTTCAGTTCTTCCAGCATCGGGCGTCACCTCACTTCAGCTTCCACGCCAGGTCGGACAGGAACAGGTCGTGCTCCAAGCCCTCCACGGTGGTGTCCTTGTTGATGTGGACGAACTCGATGTCCATCATCCGGGCCCAGTCGCGCATCTGCTCGGCGGTGATGTCGTAGCTGAGCACGGTGTGGTGGGCGCCGCCGGCGGTGATCCAGCACTCCACGCCGGTGGTGAGGGAGGGCTGGGCCTGCCACATGACCCGGGCCACGGGGAGGTTGGGCATGGGCAGGATGGGCTTGACGCAGTGGATGTCCTGACAGATGAGCCGCAGCCGGCCACCCATGTCGATGAGGGAGACCACGATGGCGTCGCCCTCCTTGCCCTCGAAGACCAGCCGGGCGGGGTCCTTTTCGTTCATGCCGATGCCCAGGTGGTGGGTCTCGATCCGGGGCCGTGCGGCGGCGCAGCAGGGGCAGACCTCCAGCATGTGGGCCCCCAGGGAGTACTCCGCGCCCTCCACCAGATTATAGGTGTAGTCCTCCATGAACAGCGAGCAGCCGTTGCCGCCCTCGCCCATAGCCTTCAAAATGGCGGTCATGGCCGCCACCTTCCAGTCGCCCTCGCCGCCGTAGCCGTAGCCCTGGGCCATCAGGTGCTGGGAGGCGAGGCCGGGGAGCTGCTCCATGCCGTAGAGGTCCTGGAAGGTGTTGGAGAAGGCTTTGCAGCCCTCGGCGTCCATCATCTTCTGGATGGCGATCTCCTCCCGGGCCTGGTAGCGGATGGCGGCGATGTCGTCGGTGGCGATGTCGTAGCTGGCCTTGTAGACCTCCATCAGCGCGTCGATCTCAGCGTCGGTGACGGCGGCCATGGTCTTGACCAGGTCGCCCACCGCCCAGGTGTTCACCTGCCAGCCCAGTTTGGTCTGGACCTCCACCTTGTCGCCCTCGGTGACGGCCACCTCCCGCATATTGTCGCCAAAGCGCATGACCTTCATGCTCTTGGAGACGGCCACGCCTATGGCGGCCTTCATCCAACTGCCCAGACGGTCCCGGACGGTGGGGTCCTTCCAGTACCCGGCGATGACCTTCCTGGGACTGCGCAGCCGGGTGGCGATGAAGCCGTGCTCCCGGTCGCCGTGGGCGGCTTGGTTCAGGTTCATGAAGTCCATGTCGATGGCTTCGTTGGGGATCTCCTGGTTATACTGGGTGGCGAAGTGGCAGTGGGGCTTTTGTAGCGCCGCCAGGCCGTTGATCCACATCTTGGAGGGGCTGAAGGTGTGGCACCAGGTGACGATGCCGGCGCAGGAGTCGTCGTAGTTGGCGGCCTTGACCACGTCGGCGATCTCTTTGTTGGTCTTGGCGGTCACCTTGTAGACCAGCGGAAAGGGCAGCGAGCGGCTGAGCTCCTGGGCCATCTCCTGGGCCCGCTGGGCCACGGTCTCCAGCACCTCGGGGCCGTACAGGAACTGACTGCCCACCACGAACCAAAAGGAATAGTTGTTCAAAAGAGTTTCCTCCTTGCTATGTTGTGATATCCGGTCACAGGACCTGGGCCGCCGTCCGCTCCACCTCCAGCAGAGCCTTGTAGCGCCGGATGTAGTCGTCAAAGCCCGCCTGGTCGGCCTGCTCGGGCTGGACGGTGGAGCCGGTGGCCTTGGCGAAGACCCGCTGGGACAGGAAGTCCCCCAGGCTCTCGCCGGGGTCCTTGTCCAGCAGGTAGGCCGCCAGCAGGGCCATGCCGTAGGGCCCGCCCTCTCCGGCGGTGTCCATGCACGTCACCGGCGCGCCGCAGGCGGCGGCCATATAGCGCTGGCCCACCACGGGGGTCTTGAAGAGCCCGCCGTGGCCGGTGAGGGAGTCGATGGCCACGCCCTCTCCGGCCAGGATGTCCATGCCCAGCTTCAGTGTGGCCATGGTGGCGTAGAGCTGGGCGCGGAAGAAGTTGGCCAGGGTGAAGCGGGTTTCGGGGGTCCGGGCCACCAGGGGACGGCCCGCGTCCAGGTGGGTGACTCCCTCGCCCGCAAGGTAGTTGCACACCAGCACGCCGCCGCAGTCGGCATCGCCCTCCAGGCTCTTTTCATAGAGCTTGGTGTAGAGCTCCCCGGTGGAGGGCTCCGCACCAAAGAGCCGGGCGGCCTCGGCCAGGACGCTGACCCAGGCGTTGGTGTCGTTGGTGCAGTTGTTGCAGTGGACCATGGCCACCGGCGCTCCGGCGGGAGTGGTCACCAGGTCGATCTCCTCGTAGACCTTCCGCAGGGGCCGCTCCAGCACCACCATAGAGAAAATGGAGGTGCCGGCGGAGACGTTGCCGGTGCGGGGAGCCACGGCGTTGGTGGCCACCATGCCCGTGCCCGCGTCCCCCTCGGCGGGAGCAAAGGGGATGCCTGTGGGAAGCAGACCGTCCAGCAGCGCGGCGCCCTCTTCGGTGAGCCGCCCCGCGTCCTGCCCGGCGGTGAGCACCCCGGGCAGCAGGTCCCGCAGCCGCCAGGGAAGGCCCCGCTTGGCGATGAGGGCGTCAAACTTGTCCACCATGGCGGCGTCATAGTCCAGGGTCTGGCTGTCGATGGGGAACATGCCGCTGGCTTCACCCACGCCCACGGCGTGAACGCCGGTGAGGGCGTGGTGGATGTAGCCCGCCAGGGTGGTCAGGTGGGCGACGCGGGAGACGTGCTCCTCGCCGTTCAACACCGCCTGATAGAGGTGGGCGATGGACCAGCGCTGGGGGATATTAAAGCCAAAAAGCTCCGTCAGCTCCGCCGCGGCGGGGCTGGTGATGGTGTTTTGCCAGGTGCGGAAGGGGACCAGCAGGTTCCAGTCCTTGTCAAAGGCCAGATAGCCGTGCATCATGGCCGACACCCCGGCGGCGGCGATGTTCTGCCGGTCCGCCACCTGGCCCAGAGCGGCCTTCAGCCCGGTCCAGACCTCGTTCAGCGGGTAGGTCCACACGCCGTTTTCATACCGGGAGGCCCAGGTGTAGTCTCCGGAGGAGCTGGGCTGGAAGCCGCCGTCGATGGTGACGGCCTTGATCCGGGTGGAGCCCAGCTCGATGCCCAAACAGGTCTTCATCTCGCGGCCCCCTTACTTTTTGTTCTTGCGCAGCAGCACGATGCTCTGGATGACCAGGAACAGGCAGAGCATGACGGCCACGGTGATGTTGGACCACCAGGCCTGGTCAAAGCCCAGAGCGGCCACGATGCGCTTGATGGTGTTCAGACTGAGCACGCCGAAGAAGCTGCCCACCACGTTACCCACGCCGCCGGTGAGCAGCGTGCCGCCGATGATGGACGAGGCGATGGCGTTCATCTCGTCTCCCGCACCGTAGGCCACGTCGCCGCCGCCGGTGTGGAGGAAGTAGAGCACGCCGCCCAGTCCGGCCAGCACGCCGCACAGCACGTGGGCCAGGAACTTGGTCCGGCGGACGTTGATGCCCAGCATGTTGGCGCTTTGGCTGTTGCCGCCCACGGCGTAGAAGCCGCGGCCCAGCTTGGTCCAGCGCAGCAAGCAGAACAGGGCCACCACCACCAGCAGCGCCACGATGACGCCGATCTCCACATAGGCGTCGATGTAGTTGCCCAGCTTGTTGGTGGAGCCAAGGCCCGGCACGGTGATGCGGGTGTCCTTCACCGCCAGGAAGTCGGGGTTGGTGACCCGGACGGGCTCCTTGCTTACGATGGTGGTCATGCCCTTGGCAAAGAACATCCCCGCCAGGGAGACGATGAAGGGCTGGATGCCCAGATGGGCCACCAAAAAGCCCTGGACCACGCCAAAGGCCAGGCCGATGGCCAGACCGATGAGGATGGCGGTGGGCAGGCTGCCGCCCTGCCGCTCCAGGTGTACCGCGCAGGTCATGCACACCAGGCACGTGACGCCGCCGACGCTGATGTCGATGCCCCCGGTGATCATGACCACGCTCATGCCGCAGGCCAGAACGATGAGGGAGGCGTTGTTGTTGAGGATGTCCAGGAAGGTCTGGCCCTTGGCGAAGCCGCCGCCCAGACCGAACACGGCGAAGAGGTACAACAGGAAGAACACCGCAATGGTGATGGAGAGCAGCAGGTTGGTGTCGCTGATGGCGACCCGCTCTTTATTGCTGAGACGGCCCTGCTTGTCGATGGCGATCCCCTTCGGCATCTCAGGCCACCTCCTTCCCGGCCTTGGCAGGCGCTTTTTTCAGCTTGGACAGTTTCTCACGCACCACCGGGGCGCTGAGCACCACCAGCAAGATGACCACCACCGCCTTATAGGCGGGCAGGGCGGCGGAGGAGACGTTCTTGCTGAACAAGGTGACGTTCAAAAACTGGATGACGTAAGCGCCCAGGATGGAGCCGTAGATGTTGAACTTGCCGCCGGAGAGGGCGTTGCCGCCCAGGGCCACGGCCAGGATGGCGTCCATCTCGATGTTCTCGGCGATGCGAGAGTAGTTGATGGAGCCGCTGCGGCTGACCTGGATGAAGCCGGCGATGGCCACGCAGAAGCCCAGGATCATGTAGGTCATGAGCTTAATGAGCTGGGGGTTCAGGCCGTTGAGCCGGGCGGAGCTGGCGTTGATGCCCACCGACTGGGTGTAGAGCCCCAGGTTGGTGAACTTCAGCGCCGCCCAGAACAGTAGGATCATAAAGGCGGTGATGAAGATGGGCGTGGGGATGGGCACGCCGGGCAGGAAGGTGCCGGCGTACTTGAACACCGGGTCGGTGACGAAGGGGAGCTGGTTGTTGTTGATCCAGGCGGCGATGGACCGCCCGGCGGTGAACAGGATCAGCGTGGCCACCATGGGCTGGATCTTGAAGTAGGCCACCAGGGTGCCGTTGAACGCGCCAAAGCACAAACTCACCAAAATGCCCACGAAGAGGGCCAAAAAGAGGTTGGCCTGCATGGTGTCGGTGGCGGTCATGCCGCCGGAGACCAGCCGGAGGATGACGCTGCCGGCGATGGCCATGGCCGCGCCCACCGAGATGTCCTGCCCGCCGGAGGAGGCGGTGACCAACGTCATGCCGATGGACAGGATGACCAGCTCCGAGGCGTTGTCCAGCACCGAGATGACGTTGCCGGTGAGCACCGGGTTGCCCAGGCTGTTCTCCTTCATGGTGATGGCGAAGAAGGAGGGGTTGGTGATCAGGTTATAGAGCACCAGCAGGGCCAGGGCCGCCAGAGGGATAAAAAGCTGCTGGCGCATCAGCCGCTTGACCAAATTCTCCTTGGGGCTTTGGAGCTTCTTTTTTGATTCCTTGACAGGGGTATTCACTGTGCCTCACCTCCCGCGATGGTCGTCATGATCTTGTCCTGGGTCAGGTCCTGACCGCTGAGCTCGCCTACGGCTTTGCGGTCGCGCATGACCACCAGCCGAGAGCAGGTGCGCAGCATCTCGTCGATCTCCGAGGAGATGAAGGTGACGCTCTTGCCCTCGGCGGCCAGCTTCAGCACCAGCTTTTGAATTTCTACCTTGGTGCCGATGTCGATGCCCCGGGTGGGCTCGTCCAGGATCAGGTACTTGGGGTCGGTGAGCAGCCACCGGGCCAGGATGACCTTCTGCTGGTTGCCGCCGGACAGGGACTTGATGGGGGTGTCCGCCGAGGCGGTCTTGATCTCCAGCAGCTTGATGTACTCGTCGGCAAAAGCCTCGGCCTGGGCCCGGGAGAAGGGCCGGAAGAAGCCCTTCATCACCTGCAGGGCCAGGATGATGTTTTCCCGGACGCTGAGGTCGCCCACGATGCCGTCGCCCTTGCGGTCCTCGGGCAGATAGCCGATGCCTTTTTTCATGGCCTGAAGGGGCTTGTGGATGCGCACGCTCTGGCCGTCCATCTTCACGCTGCCGCCGGTGACGTGGTCGGCGCCGAAGATGGCCCGGACGCACTCGCTGCGGCCCGAGCCCAGAAGTCCGGTGAAGCCGTTGACCTCGCCCTTGCGGATGGAGAAGTCGAAGGGCTTGATGCCCGCGCTACTGCAAAGGCCCTGGGCCTCCAGCACGGGGGCCTCTGCGGTGTCCGCGGTGACAATGCCGGCCTCGCCCTTGATGTCGGCCATGTCGTCCAGCTCCTTGCCCAGCATCTTGGACACCAACTGGACCCGGGGCAGGTCCTGGATGACGTATTCTCCCACCAACTGGCCGTCCCGGAGGACGGTGATGCGGTCGCAGACCTCGTAGACCTGGTCCAGGAAGTGAGTGACGAAGATGATGCCCACGCCCTTGGCCTTCAGATCACGCATGAGGCCGAAGAGCTTTTGCACCTCCTGCTCGTCCAGGGAGGAGGTGGGCTCGTCCAAAATGAGGACCTTACACTCCATGTCCACCGCCCGGGCGATGGCCACCATCTGCTGCACGGCGATGGAGCATGAGCCAAGCTGCTGCTTGGGGCTGGCGGGGATGCCCAGGGAGGTCAGGATCTTCTTGGCCCCGGCGTTCATCTTGCGCCAGCTGGCCCCCGCGCCCTTGGTGCGGCCGATGTACATATTCTCCGCCACAGTCAGGTTGGGGCAGAGGGTGATCTCCTGGTAGACGGTGCTGATGCCCGCGTGCTGGGCGTCCTGGGGCGAGCGGATGACGGCGGCGCCTTCCTGACCGCTGATGTAGATCTGCCCGCCGTCCTTGGGATAGACGCCGGTGAGCACCTTGATGAGGGTGGATTTTCCCGCGCCGTTCTCTCCCATCAGGGCGTGGATCTCACCTTGGCGCAGGGTGAAGTCCACGTCCTGGAGGGCACGCACGCCGGGGAAGTATTTGCAGATGCCGCGCATTTCCAATACCGCGCCTTCCTGCATAGGGACACGCCTCCATTCTTTTGATATTGAAACGCGCGGCGCGGCTGGTATGCCGCGCCGCGTGTCGGATCACAGGGTGTTAGATGATGTAGTTGTCCCGATCAGGTGCCGTAGGTGGCCACGTCCTCGGCGGTAACGGTGTCGCAGTCAAAGCCCTGCTCGGGGGTGTAGATGATCTTCTGAGCGGGGGTCTTGCCGGCCACCAGGTCCTTGATGATGCCGTCCACGGTCTCGGCCTGCAGGGGGTTGCACAGGCCCATGTAGTTCCAGCGGCCCTCCAGCACGGACTCGAAGGCCCACTTGTCGCTGTCAAAGCCCATCAGGATCACGTCGCCACCCTTGCCGTGGGTGATGCCGGCGGCGTCCAGAGCGGCCTCAGCGCCGCGGGCCATGCCGTTGTTCTCGGCGTAGATGACGTTGAAGGACTTGCCAGAGTTGATGACGGACTGGACGATGGTCTTGGCGGTCTCCTCGCTCCAGTCGGCGGTCTGCTGGGTGACATAGTTCCAGTTGCCCTCAGCGGCGACCTTTTCGTCCAGAGCGCCGGTGCGGCCGAGCTGAGCGTCGGAGCCCATGTGGCCCTGGATGTGGATGATGTTGTACTCGTCCAGACCCTGAGCGGCCAGCCAATCCACGGCGGTCTTGCCCTCGGCGGGCATGTCGGAGACCACGGCGGCCACATACATGCTCTCGTCGGCCTCCAGCATACGGTCAAAGAGGATGATCTGGGTGCCGGCGGCCTGGGCGTCCTTCAGCACGGTGTCCCAGCCGGTGGTGGAGGCGGGGGAGAGGAGCAGGAAGTCCACCTCGTCCTGGATCATCTGCTGGGCGGTGGCGATCTGCTGCGCGGCGTCGTTGTTGTTATAGAAGGTGGTCTTGTAGCCGTTGGCCTCGGTGAAGGTGGCCCGCATGGCCGCGTCGTTGGCGGTGCGGTAGCCGGACTCGTTGGGGTCGTTGTTGATGACGCCCACGGTGATGAGCTCGTTGGTCACGGGAGCGTCAGTAGCGGGAGTATCGGTGGTGGGGGTATCCGTGGGGTCGGTGCTGCCGTTGCCGCCGCAAGCGGCCAGGGCCAGGAGCATGACCAGCGCCAAAGCGAGAGCGAGATACTTTTTCATTGCAAATGCCTCCATCTTGATAAAATTGTCCTTCCGGCCGGCCAAAGCGGAGCCGTTCAGACTCTGTACTCAAAGCATAGCGGCTTTCGTGATAAATGTCAATAGATTTGTCTGTAATTTGTATAAACTTTGTGCAATTAAACAATACAAATTGAAAAACCGCCTGCCAAAGAAAATGAGAATCTGGATAAATTATCCTGATTTGCTATTGATTTGCAGAAAAGTATAAAAGTTTGAAAAAATAATATTCGAAAAAATTTGTACGCTTTTTGAGAACGGGACGGGATTTTTTCACGAATTTTGCACAAAAACCGGGGACAAGCTCAGGGGAGCGGGGGAAACTTGGCCTTGCAACCGGGGCCGGGCTCGGCTATAATTTCCAAAGAAGCATATGTGGAGGGAGGGAGCGCTATGCCGCACAAATATCAAGCCATCGCCGAGGAGCTCTCCATCCACATCCGGGCGGGCAAGTACGCCAACGCCCAGACCCTGCCCACGGAGATGGAGCTGGTGGAGGAGTACCAGGTCAGCCGCCAGACGGTGCGCCAGGCCTTGTCGGTGCTGGTGAAGGGCGGGCTCATCGAAAAGCGCCAGGGCAGCGGCTCCTACATCCGCCGGGGCAAGGCGGAGAGCCTCGCCGCCCCCAGCCGGAGCGTGGCGGTGATCACCACCTATATCAGCGATTACATCTTCCCCAGCATCCTCCGGGAGATCGAGACCGTCCTGGCCCGGAACAACTGCACCACGCTGCTGTACTCCACCCAGAACCTGGTGGACAACGAGCGGGCCATCCTCAACAACCTGCTCACCACCCCGGTGGACGGCATTTTGGTGGAGGGGAGCAAGACGGTGCTGCCCAATCCCAACCTGGACCTCTACCAGCAGTTCATCGCCCGGGACATCCCCTTGGTGTTCTTCCACGGGGCCTACCCCAGCCTGCCTCAAGCTTTGTCGGTGATGGACGACAACCAGGGCGGCGGGCGGCTCTTGGTGGAGTACCTCTATAAAAAGGACCATGACCGCATCGGCGGCATCTTCAAAAGCGACGATATCCAGGGTCTGCAGCGCTACGAGGGCTATACCGCCGCCCTGCGGGACCTGGGCTGCTCGCTGGACGACCGGCGGGTCATCTGGTACGACACCGAGACCAAGGACCAGCTCCTCAACGCCCCCTTTCCCCAGCGGAGCCGGGCGGCGGAGATCATGCTGGACAAGCTGGAGGGATTGCTGAAGGAGTGCACGGCCATCGTGTGCTACAACGACGAGATCGCCAACTTCGTGGTCAATAGCCTCCTGCGTAAGGGCGTGGACGTGCCCGGGCAGGTGGCGGTGGTCAGCTTTGACAACAGCCGCTACAGCGACCTCTCCCCCGTGCCCATCACCTCCCTCTCCCACGGCAGGGACAACGTGGGCCAGCGGGCGGCGGAGCTGATCCTGCAGCTCCTGCGTGGCGAGGGCGGTGTCTCCCAGCAGGTCCCCTGGACCCTGGTGGAAAAGTCCAGCGGGTGAGACCGGCCCGGGCTGATGCGGATGTCGGCCACCAAAAAGCGCGTGGAAACTTTTGTTTCCACGCGCTTTTTGGTGCCTGTCTCTTGGGCTAGGCCGGATGCTGGATCAAGACCACCTTGGCTGTTTGGGGAGCCAGCGACCTGTCTGCCAGCCAGAAAAGGCTGGCCCTTTCCAGGGCGCCCTCCAGTTGGATGTGTTTGCCCGGCGTCAGTTCCCAAAGGGTCAGGAACTGGCCGTCCGCACTGTATGACGCGGCGTATACCCGTCCCTGGGGCGGTGTGCCGGTGGCGGTCAATTCTCCGTCGAGGGTACACTGCCAGTTCAGCGTGCCCAATGTACCAGCGTAGCCGCTCACCGTAGTCGACTTGGTGACCTGGGTGGCGCCGATGAGATTGGCCCCCAACGCTTCATCCCAGATGCCGTTGCCTTTGTTGGCAAAGCGAAGGCTCCGCTTGTTTTCGCTGCGCTCCTTGGGGTCGGTGATCTTGAGATAGATCTCATATTCCCCGGTGGGGACCTCTTTGTCAAAGCTGGTCAGGGGCAGGGAAAAGGCCAACTCGTGCCAGGCGGCCTTGTTGTCGGCCAGGCTGTTGAGGCTGGGCCGCCAGGTCCGAGGGTCGATGTCGGTGGCGGCCTGATAGACCGAGCCGTTTGCTTTTGATTTGAGGAAAACGCTCACTGCTTTGGCGTTGATGATGTTACCAAAGCCCACGTTTTGGATAGAGCCCTGGAACTTCAATTCGCCGTTTTGAGGTACAGAGGAACTGGCGTTGGCGTCTCGGAGAACGATGCGGTAGCCCAGTCGGTCCCGCCAGTATTCCAGGCCGTTTTTTCCAGCGTAGACCGGGTCGTAGAGGGGCTCCACCTGGACGCCACGGTCCTCATAGGGTCTGGTGACATATTGGGTGTACTTGCTGTCTGAGACAGAAATGTCTTTCATGTTATCGTAGGAGAAGCTGGCCCAGCGCTTGTGGACAGCGTGGTCATAGTCCGCGTTTAGATAGACCGTCTGGGCATAAGCGGCCTCCCAGGCCACAAAGGGATAGGTATTCCAAAGGGTCTGGCCACCCTGGGCCTCTCCGCCGTAGAGGGTATTCTGGCCGCGAAGCCAGGTCATGACCTTGGCCCGGTCATACTCCTCTCCCAGAGGCGCACCCTCCCAACCGGCTCCTTCGGACAGAGAGCCCCAGTCGTCTGGGTAGTCCTCGTCTCCTTTGTCGGCTCCGTAGGCGTAGCTGTCGTTGAACAGGCCAAAGCGGGCCTCGGGCGTGCCCGGCTGAGGGGCGGGGACCTGGTCGATGGTATCAAAGGTGTAATGTGTGCCGTATTTGCTGTTATACCAGGACAGGAACGCACCGGCGTGGACGGTGATACACCGGGAGCTGGGCACCGCGTCCAACAGGGCGTCCAGCAGCCAGGTATAGGCCTCGGGGCTTGTGCCAAAGGTAGTGGAGTGCATTTCGCCCCAGGGGCCGAAAAAGCCGCCGTCCACCGCCATGATGACATCCTCGTATTCATGAAGGATGGGCTTGAGTTGGGCGATGTGGGTCAGGAGCGTTTCCTTGTCCGGCTCGATCTGGGGCAAGCGCATGGCATCCTTGGAGTCGTCATAGCTCCATCCCTCACCATCGTAGGTAAAGCGGACGAGAACTACATTTTCGCTGTCGCGCACCTCCTGAAGCCTGGCGCGGATGTAGGCCAGGCCGTCATCTGTGATAGGTTGGGAGGTGCCGTACGACCAGGACGAGGAGGAGGTGCCGCTCTTGGGCTTGGCGGTCAGGGCGTTGGAGGAGTAATTGCGCAGATCAAAATAGACGTGGCTGATCCGGGTGGCAATGGAGACGTTGGACACGATCTGGGGCGTTTCGCCTACCTCCATCTCTCCCTTGCCCTTGCCGGACACTGGGACCACCATGCCGTCGTTGGGGATATAAAAGCCCCGGTCGGGGTTAGGGATGTCCACGGGGTCTTCCGTGTAATCCAGATTTTGAGGGACCAGCTGTTCCTCCGCGGCCAGAGCGGGCGCGGCCAAGGGCAGGGCCAGGCACAGACAGAGAGATATAGCCAGCGCGCGGCCAAATAACCGTCTCATTATAACGACCTCCTTGATCGTATTCAATATCCATTTCATTATAACATAATAGGGAAGCGGCCACAAGGGCGACGAGAGCTGTACGTCAAAGCCTGCCAAAAAGCGTCTGAAAACTATGGTTTTCAGACGCTTTTGTTGGAGCTACTGGTCAGAATCGAACTGACAACCTTCTCATTACGAGTGAGATGCTCTACCATTGAGCCACAGTAGCGTATGAACTTTTCTGGTGCTCAGGTACTATACCACATTTTCCAACCATCGTCAAGTCCGGCAGTTGCATACTTTTTCCCATTTATGCTATACTACACAAAAGAAATGTTGGGACGAAAGGGGCCGGGGTCATGGAGAAAAAACCGCTCTACAAGGGCCTGGGAGGCAGGCGGTTCCAGGAGAAGCCCGAGGACTGGACCCACCTGGACGCGGAGCTTTTGGTGCCCAAGGACCATCCCCGCATCCGCTTTCGGGGCCAGATGGACCTGCTGGAGGCCAAGGTGGTCAAGGCCCAGGCGGAGCTGGTGGAGCATAAGGCTCCGGCGGCGTTGGTGGCCGACCTGGAGACCATCGTGGAGCTGTGCCGCCAGATCATCCGCAGCGAGGTGCTGGACGAGCCTTTACCTGTCCAGGACATCATCGGCCTGTCCGCCCAGGAGCTGCGGCGGCAGTCCCACGACCCCCAGGGGGTCTTCGGCGTGGAGTATATGAAGCTGCCCAGCCACACCCTGGGCTTTGTCTACGCCGCCCTCAACGAGTTGCGGGCCCAGGCCCGGACGGCGGAGACGGTGGCGGTGAGCGCCCTTTCGGGCCATCCCACCGCCGCCCAGCGGGACATTTTACGGACCATGAACCGCCTGTCCAGCGCCTTTCACATCCTGATGTGCCGGGTGCTCAGCGGCTACTATGACCGCTGAGGGCGGTCTGGCGTTGCTGGACCAGCCCGGCGAGCCGCTGGGGGCCTACCTCCGGGCGGTTTTGGACCGGGCGGGACTGCTGGGAGACGGCAGCGGCGGCCTTGTACTGCCGGTGCTGACAGGGCAGGTGGTCTGCCAGGTCTACGCCGGGGTCTGCCCGGATGACCGGGCCCGGCAGGTCTTGGACGCGCTGCTGGCGTGTAGGTCGGTGTGGGTCCCGGAGGAGGGCCTGTCCGATTTGGGGACCGGCCCCTTGGGGCGGCTGGTACGAGAGCGGCTATACACACTGCGCCGGGCGGGCTTGCGCATCTGTCCGCTGGGCCGTTTGGCGGCGCTGGCGGCAGGGGAAGGGGAGAGAGGCTATGGAGCTGGGCCGGGTCCGGGGTTCGGTCTGGTGCACCAAAAAATCCGGTGAGCTGTCCGGGTGCAAGCTCTTGCTGGTGGAGGGCTGGGACCCGGTGGACAAGGCCGCCGGCGGCAAGCTGCGGGTGTGCGCCGACATCATCGGCGCGGGGGTGGGCGAGGGCGTGCTCATCGCCACCGGCACCGCCGCCCGCCGGGCCATCGGCGCGGAGAAAGCGCCGGTGGACGCGGCGGTGGTGGCCATCGTGGACGGGCTGGAGTGCCCTTAGAGCCGCTCCAGGGCCTGGATGGTCTCGGCCAGGGTCCGCTGGGGCAAAAAGCCGCCCACCAGGGCGATGAGCTGCTCCAGGGTCACCGTTTTGGCCGAGCCGGAGAACTGTTTGCGAAAGACCAGGGGAAATTTTTTCCGCAAAAGCTCCCTGGCGCCGGGGTAGTCCAGAATTTCCCCAATGGTGATCTGCTGATGGCGTAGGTCCATGGGTATCACATCCTTTCCAGGGCATTGTATGCGCCCTCGGCGGCGCATAGTCCGCCCCTCGGCGGCGCATACTAGCCGTGCGTGAATGCGCGAAAGGAGATGCCTTGTTATGAACTGCAATGCCAACGAATCCATCCAGTGCTCCGTCACCAGTTGCGCCCACCACTGCGGCGACAAAAACTACTGCTCGCTGAAGACCATCAAGGTGGGCTGCTGCGACCCCTCCGTGGCCCAGTGCGACCAGACCCAGTGCGCCTCTTTTGACCTGGGCGCCCACGGCACCACCTGCTGCAAGGGCTGAGCCTGGAAATAAAAGATCAGGGACCTGCCTTGCGGGCGGGTCCCTGATTTTTTGCGCTCAGCCCTTCTGCTGGGCCAACTGGGCGGCGGTCAGGGCGTTCAGCGCGCCCAAAATGTCGCACAGCAGCTTGTTTTGGCACTCCAGAAGTCCCTGGAGCTCCCGCCAGCCGCAGCAGCCGCAGCTCTGGGAGCTCTGGCCGGCTCCGGCGTCGATGTGAGTGGTGGGCATATCCTCCAACGCCCGGCGGCGCTGGAGCCAGGCCACCTGGCAGCAGGGGGCCTGGGCGCAGGTACAGGTTTTCTCAGCCATCATGCAACCCTCCTTGCACCTATCCTATGCGCCGGGCTTGACAAATGCCCACCAAAAGACTATGCTTAGCAGGAATGATTTCTAACATCAAACTTTAGGAGGAGTCCCCATGAAAACCACCGTGAAAAAACTGCTTTGCCTGGCCCTGGCGCTGAGCCTGGTCCTGGCTGTGTGCCTGACCGGCTGCGGCCCCAAGGAGCCCGAGCCCTCCCCCAGCGTGGAGCCGTCGGCCAGTGTGGAGCCCTCGCCCAGCGTAGAGCCCGCCCCGGAGCGGACGGCGGTGAAGCTGGCGGTGCTGTCCGGCCCCACCGGCGTGGGGGCGGCCAAGCTCATGGCCGACAGCGAGGCGGGGAACACGCGCAACGATTACACCGTCACCCTGTGTACCGACAACCAGCAGGTGATGGCTGGGCTCACCAACGGCGAGTTTGACATCGCCGCCGTAGCCACCAACGTGGCCGCCAACCTCTATCATAAGTCCAATGGGGCCGTCCAGATGGCCGCCATCAACACCCTGGGCGTGCTCTACATCCTGGGCCCGGCGGACAAGCCCCTGACCTCCCTGTCGGAGCTCAAGGGCAAGACCCTCTACGCCACCGGCCAGGGGGCCAACCCGGAGTATGTGCTCAACTATCTGCTGACCGAGAGCGGCGTGGCGGGGGATGTGGACATCGTCTGGCAGGCCGCCGAAGAGGTCACCGCCACCATGCTCCAGAGCAAGGGGGAGTACTGCATGCTGCCCGTCCCCGCCGCCACCGCCCTGGAGGTCAAGAGCGAGGGCAAGCTGACCGCTCAGATCAGCCTCTCCGACGTGTGGGACAGCCTGGAAAACGGCTCCCAGCTCACCATGGGCTGCGTGGTGGTGCGCACCGCCTTCGCCCAGGAGCATCCTGAGGCGGTGGACGCATTCCTCAACGAGTACGCCCAGTCCATCGACTACATGGCCGACCCTGTCAACATGGCCGTGTCCAGCAACCTGAACCCCGCCCAGCTAGTGGCCAACTACGGCATCGCCCCCTCGGCGGCCATCGCCGGCAAGGCCATCCCCCAGTGCAACCTGGTGTGCATCACGGGCGCGGATATGCGCGCCACCATCCAGGGCTACTATGAGGTGCTCTACGCCGCCGACCCCGCCGCCATCGGCGGCGCCATGCCCGACGACGCGTTCTACTATCTGGACGCCGTGGTGGAGTAATGGGGGAAGGTCGGCGCAAAACGGTTTGGAAGATCGCCCTGCCCCTGGTCCTGTGGCTGGGGGTCTGGCAGTTCGCGGCCTGGCGGGTAGGCCAGTCGCTGCTGCTGCCTGGGCCCTGGGAGGTGCTGACGCGCCTTTTCGCGCTGGCCGGGACGGGGGAGTTCTGGGCCACGTGTCTGGTGAGCCTGGGCCGGGTGTTCCTGGGGGGAGCCCTGGGAGCGCTTTTGGGCATGGCGGTGGCGGCGCTTTCCGCGTGGAAGGCTCCCATCGGCTGGGCGCTGAGCCCACTCATGAAGATCGTCCGGGCCACCCCGGTGGCCTCCTTCATCCTGCTCATCTGGCTGTGGTGCAGCGCCACATGGGTGCCGGTGGTCATCGCCGCGCTGATGTCCGCCCCGGTGGTGTGGAGCGCCGCCGCCCAGGGTATTGAGAGCGTGGACGAAACGCTTTTGGAGCTGGCCCGGGCCTACCGCTTTGACACGTGGAAGACCGCCCGGCTCATCTACATCCCCAGCGCCCGGGGTGCGGTAGTTGCCGGGTGCCGGACCGCCATGGGCCTTGCCTGGAAGGCCGGGGTGGCCGCCGAGGCGCTGAGCCGTCCCCGGCTGGCCCTGGGCAGCCAGGTCTACAACGCCAAGGTCTATCTGGAGACCCCCGACCTCTTCGCCTGGACGGCGGCGGTGGTGGTCTTGTCATTCCTGCTGGAGCGGGCCCTTTGGGGGCTGTGGCGGCTTTGGGAGAGGAGGTGCGGGAATGGAGCTTCGTGACCTCGCCGTCCGCTTTGGGGACAAGGTGATCTTCGACCACGCCGACTTTACCTTCCCCGATCAGGGCCTGACCCTGCTGACCGGGCCCTCGGGGGTGGGCAAAACCACCCTTTTGAAGGCCCTTTTTGAGCGTTACCGGGCCGATACCGCCTTCCTCTTTCAGGAGGACCGGCTGCTGCCCTGGCGGACGGCGGAGCAGCACCTGCTGGACGTGATGCCCCGGCCCGATAGGGCTTTGTCGGCGGAGCTTTTGGCGCTGGTGGAGCTCGCCGGCGAGGAGAAAAGCTACCCATCCCAGCTCTCCGGCGGCATGGCCCGGCGGCTGGCTCTGGGGCGGTGCTTGGCCCTGCCCAGCGTGCGGCTGCTGCTGGATGAGCCCTTCGCCGGGGTAGACCCCGCCCGGCAGGAGAGAATTTTAGAGCGGCTCAAGGCCCTCCAAAAACCCATCGTCATGACCGGGCACCAAGAGAACTTGCGTGCCTGGGCTGACCACATCATCGAATTATAGAAAGGGATGGCTCTAAGATGAAAAAATGGTTGTCTTTCGCGCTGGCTGTATGCCTGCTGCTGACCCCGGCCCTGGGGGCAGAGGAGACCGCGCCCGCCGCCGACCAGGCCCCCTCGGCCTGGTCGCTGCCCTATCTGGCCGACGCCCGGGCGCTGAAGCTGGTGGACGACGGCGCTAATGGCTCCATGGCGGACCCCGTTACCGACCAGGAGATCGCCGCTCTTGCGGAGACGGTATACCACAAGCTGGCCCTGCTCACCGGCGAGGTGGAGGCGTTTGCCTGGGCGGGGACGGGCAACACCCGGGGCGATGTGGCCCATGCCCTGGGGGCCGCCCTTCAGGCCGCCGGCGTGACCGACGCCCAGGCGGTGGAGGCCCTCCAGGCCCTGAACGTGCTGCTGGGCGACGGCGTCTCCCTGGCCCTGGAGCGGACGTGTACTTATGAAGAGGCCGTGACCCTGGCCACCCGGACCGTTTTGGCGGTCTACGACGCGCAAAACGCGGGCTCCAAGGGCCTTTTGTGGAAGGCCACCCATGAGGGGAACACCGTCTACCTCCTGGGCACCGCCCACATGGACCGGGGCAATCTATACCCCTTCCACCAGACCCTGCGCCAGGCCATCCAGTCCGCCGACACGGTGGTGCTGGAGCTGGACTTCCAGGACCCGGCGGGGATGGAGGAGTTCGCCGCCATGCAGGTCTACGGCGAGGGCGACAGCCTGAAAAACCACATCCCCGAGGAGTTATACACCCGCACCATCAACGCCTTTTCTTCCGCTTTGGGCGCTGACGAGGAGCAGTTGAGCCGCTTCAAGCCCTGGGCCCTAGCCCTCACCGTCACCAGCCTGATGGCCAGCGACGAGACCGCCGGGGACGCGCCTCTGGCCATCGACCTCTACATCGACGCCGCCGCCCGCAACGCGGGCAAGACCGTCACCGGCGCGGAGACCTACGCCCTGCAGGGCGCTATCTTCGACACCCTCAGCCCCGACTACCAGGTGGCCAACCTGGACAGCGCGGTGGCCCTGCTGGAGACCGCCTCCGCCGACGGTTCCCAGGAGGTGGACCCGGAGGTCCAGGCCGCCTTGGAGGCCCAGGAGAAGATGATGGATGACATGATGACCGCATGGCAGACCGCCGACCTGGCGCTGTTTGGCCAGACCTACGACAAGGAAGCCATCGTCACCTCCGACGACGAGGTCAACGCCCGGCTGTTCACCGACCGGGACCCGGGGATGGTGGAGGTGGCCCGGCGTTATCTGGAGTTGGAGGGGGAGAACACCACCTTCATCGCCTTTGGCGCGGGCCATATGGTGGCCCCCGGCGGCGTGGTCCCCGAGCTGGAAAAGCTGGGCTACGCCGTGGAGCAGGTCACCGACTACACCTCCGCGCCTTGACCTTGCGTATAAAAAGAGGACGGTCCCAGCCGGGACCGTCCTTCTTTATATCTGGGTCGTTCAATCCTCGGTCTTGTCGTCGTCGTCCGCGTCGTCCAGGGGGAGCTGGGCGGCCATGGCCTCGATGTCGGCGTCGGTGATGCCGTCGGCGCTCTTGATGTCGGCGATGCGCTCGTTGTTGTAGACGATGCGCTCCTTGCACTCGGCGATCTTGGCGCACAGCGCGGCGAACTCGGGCTCGGGGTCGGCGCCGTGGAGGGCCACATAGAGCTTGCCCAGCTCGATATGGGCCTTGCGGATGCTGTCTTGCTCGGCGGCGTTGTTCACCTTCAGCTTGGCGATCTCAGTCAGGTCCTTGGCCTTGGCCACGCCGCTCTGGGCCACCTCGCTGACCTTGGACATAATGGCGTCAAAATCCATCACGCAAACCTCCTGTTTTTCAGTTCGTCCGCCCCTATGTATTCCGGCGGCGTATCTATAATTGTACTACAAAACCTTGCGGGATACAAGAGGAATTGGAAGAATTTTGCCTGGGTGTCAATTTTCGCTCTGGGGCCTGGGGAAGGTGACCACGAAGCAGGTGCCCTGGCCTGTTTTCCGGCGACGGCACTCCACGGTGCCGCCGTGGCCCCGGACCGCGTCCCGGACGATGGAAAGGCCCAGACCGGTGCCGCCGGCGGCCCGGGAGCGGGCTTTGTCGACACGGTAGAAGCGGTCGAAAATTTTCGTTGTGTCCTCCTCTGGGACTCCCACGCCCGAGTCCTCCACCTTGAGCACGCAGCCCTCCTCGGTGGCGTCCAGGCTCACCGTCACCTCCCCGCCGGGGAGGTTATACTTCACCGCGTTTTCCATGAGGTTGAACACGATCTGGTAGAGGTCGTCCTCCCCGCTGGGGACCATGCACTGCTCGGCCAGGTCCAGGGAGATGGTCACCTCGCTCTGGGCGGCCAGGGGCTGGAGCATATGTCCCGCCCGGCGGACCACCGGGGCCAGGTCGCTGGGGCCCATGTCCAGGTCCTCCTCGGCCCGGGAGTCCATCCGGGTCAGGGTGAGGAGCTTTTCGGTAATGCGGGTGAGCCGCCCGGCCTCTTGCTGGATGTCGCCGATGAATTCCCGGGCGGTGTCCCGGTCCATGTTGTTGTCCGCTTGCAAAAGGGAGTCGGACAGCAGCTGGATGGAGGCCAGGGGGGTCTTGAGCTCGTGGGAGGCGTCGGAGACGAAGCGCCGGCGCACCTCCTCGGTGGTCTGGAGCCGCCTTGTCAGCTCGTTGAACTCGTCGGCCAGCTGGCGAAGCTCGTCGTGGCCCGAGACCTTCACCCGGTGGGAATACTCCCCCTCTCGCACCAGGCGGATGGCCTGCAAAAGCTGGTCGATGCGCCGGGTGACGGCGTTGGAGAAAAACAGGCTGACCACCACCGCCAGAACCGCCACCACGATGGAGATGGTGCCCAGGTTGCGCTGGATGTCCAGCAGCAGCGCGCCCTGCTCGGCGTCGTATTCAAACAGGCACACCCCGCCCATGACCCGCCCGGCCACGGTCACCGGGGCCGCCGCCCGGCTTTGAAAGGCGCCGTCCTGAAACTCGGCGTGGAACACGTCCTGGGACTGGCCTAGGGCCTGCTCCAGCTCAGGCCAGTCGCACCGCGAGCCCATGGACTCGGCGGACTGGTCGGTGTCGTAGACCACCACGCCGCTTGGGTCGGTGATGAGCACCTGGGTAAAGTTGTGCAAAGAGAGCTGCTCCATCACCTGGCCCGCGCCGGCGGGGGTGACCTCCTCCAGGCCGCTGAGGCCGGAGGAGAGAAGGGAGAGCTGGGACTGGAGGGAATCTCGCTTGCTGTTGAAGATCAGCTCTTGGCTGAACAGAACAGGGTAGGTGTTGATGAACAGTAGCACCGCCGCGATGAGCAGCACATAGGTCGCCGCGAACTTCAAGCGCAGTCCCGGGCCTCGTTTTGCTGCGGGTCTCCCCATGTGGTCTCACCTCTTTCGTGGTGGAATGCGGCGGAGCGTCAGGCCCACACGTCCTCGGTCTCGGTGGTCTTCTCCCGGGTCATCAGCTCCACCGCGGCCTTCTGGGGGTCCTTGCCCCGGTAGAGCACCCGCCACACCGCCTGGGCGATGGGCATCTCTACGTTATACTTCTCCGCCAGGGCCACAGCGGCGGCGGCGGCGTAGTAGCCCTCCACTACCATGCCCACCTCCCGCACCGCGTCCCGGGGCAGCTTGCCCTGGCCGATGAGGATGCCGCAGCGGCGGTTCCGGGAGTGCATGGAGGTGCAGGTGACCACCAGGTCCCCCGCGCCGGTGAGCCCGGCAAAGGTCTCCCGGCGGCCCCCCATGGCGTGGCCCAGCCGGGCCATCTCGGCCAGGCCCCGGGTCATCAAAGCGGCCTTGGTGTTGTCGCCAAAGCCAAGGCCATCGCAGACGCCGGCGCATAAGGCGATGACGTTCTTCAGGGCCGCGCCAAGCTGCACGCCCAGCACGTCGTCGGTGATATACACCCGGAAGTGCTCGTTCATAAAAAGGTCCTGGATCAGCTCGGCCACCTGGCGGTCCTTGGCGGCGGCCACCACCGAGGTGGGCATCTTCCGGGCCACCTCCTCGGCGTGGGAGGGACCCGACAGGGCCGCCACCGGGAAGCGTCCGTCGGTGACCTGCTCGATGATCTGGGTCAGGGTCAGGCAGGTGTTTTCCTCGATGCCCTTGGACACCGACACGATCACCGTGCCCTCGTCCAACGCCTGGGCCAGCTTGGCCGCCGTGGTGCGCACGGCGAAGGAAGGAGTCGCCATCACCACCACGCCGCAGCCATGGACGCAGTCCATATCCGAGGTGAGCTCCAGCTCCTCGGGCAGGGCCACGCCGGGAAGCACCGGGTTCTCCCGGCCTTGGCGGAGCTTGGCGCTCTCCTCCTCCAGATAGGACCACAACGTGACCTGGTGGCCGTTTTCCAGCAGCAGCAGGGAAAGGGCCGTGCCCCAGCCGCCCGAGCCTAAGACTGCGATCTTCATGATATAAGCCTCCTTTGATACTCAGAGCCGACCGAACCGTTGACGCTCTGGCTGTGTGTTGATGTCTTGCAGGGCATAGCTGACCGTCCAGTCAAGCTTCAGCGGCGCGGAGATAATAGCCCACGCCCCACTTGGTCAAGATGAGCTCCGGACTGGCCGGGTCCCGCTCCAGCTTTTCCCGTAGCCTTCGGATGTGCACGTCCACGGTGCGGTCCTCTCCGGCGTACTCATAGCCCCAGACCAGGTTCAAAAGGCTCTCCCGGGAATAGACCTTGCCGGGGTTTCGCATCAAAAGCTCCATCAGGTCGAACTCCTTGGCGGTGAGCTCCACGCTCTCCTGGCCCTTCCAGGCCGCCCGGCCGTCGCTGTCCAGGCGGACGTGGCCCCGGACCAGCTGGCCCGCCGGGCCCTGGAGCTTGCTTTGGATGGCGCTGCGGCGCAGCAGGGCCCGGACCCGGGCCTTCAGCTCCAGGATGTTGAAGGGCTTGGTGATGTAATCGTCGGCCCCGCACTCGAAGCCGGTGATCTTGTCGGCGTCCTCGCCCTTGGCGGTGAGCATGATGATGGGCACGGTGGAAAACTCCCGGATGGCCAGGCAGGCCGCCAGACCGTCCAGCTTGGGCATCATCAGGTCCAGAATGACCAGGTCGAAGTCCTGGCCCTTGGCCAGAGAAACCGCCGTCTCGCCGTCGTAGCCCACGCTGACCTCGTAGCCCTCGTTCTCCAGGTTGAACTTGATGCCCTTGACCAGCACCTGCTCGTCGTCTACCACTAGAATTTTCAAAAGCGTCTCCTCATTTTCTCCGTAAGTCTGTTGCGCCCGGGGAAGAAATATGCTATAATTTTCAGTTAGGCCCCGCCTTGTTGGGCGGAGCGGACATCTATACAAAGTCATTATAACATATCAATGGAGAATTTACCATGAAAAAATACATTTCTTTCCTGCTGGCCATTCTTTTGACCCTGAGCGTCCTGGCCCCGGCCTCGCTGGCCGCCCCGGCGCCCGCCGGGAGCGTCCCCGCCAGCGGGGACGAGACCTCTGTCCCCGAGATCATCCAGATCTCCGAGGTGTATGCCGAGCTGGCCCGGGACGTGGGGCAGTCCGACTGCAAGGCCGCCATTTTGATGGATGCCGACACCGGAGAGGTGCTCTACGGCCTCAATGAGCGCGAGCAGAGCTATCCCGCCTCCATCACCAAGGTGATGACCGCACTGCTGGTGCTGGAGGCGGTGGACCGGGGAGAATTGACCCTGGACGAGCTGGTGACCGCCTCGGACACCTTTGGCTACGACCTGGAGACCGGCGGTACGACGCAGAATATCCAGGCCGGGGAGCAGATGAGCGTGCTGGAGCTTCTCTACTGCGTGCTGGTGCCCTCGGCCAACGAGGCCTGCAACATCCTGGCCGAGCGGGCGGCGGGCACGATCCCGGCCTTCGTGGAGCGGATGAACGCCCGGGCCGCGGAGCTGGGCATGGCGGACACCCACTTCGCCAACGCCCACGGCCTCCACAACGCCAACCACTACACCAGCGCCTACGACATCGCCCTGATGACCCAGGAGGCCCTAAAGAACGACACCTTCCGCACCATCGTCTCCGTGCGCAGCCATACCGTCCCCGCCACCAACCTCCACGGCCAGCGCAAGCTCAGCTCCACCAACGCCCTCATCAATCCTCTCTACGGCGGCAAGTACACCTACCCCAAGGCCATCGGCGTCAAGACCGGCTCCACCAGCGCCGCGGGCAAGTGCCTGGTGTCCGCCGCGGTGAACAAGGGCCGCACCCTCATCTGCGTGGTGCTGGGCGCGGACGAGGTGAAGGGGGAGGACGGCTCGGTGGACCGCCGGCAGTTCTCGGTGAGCAAGCAGATCTTGAAGTGGGGCTTCGACAGCTTCGAGCGCAAGGTGCTGGTGGACGCCAAGCAGCCGGTAGGGGAGATCGCCGTGGAGCTCTCCGCCGACGTGACCGCCGTGGCCCTCAAGCCCCAGCGGGACCTGGAGCTGACCCTGCCCAAGGACCTGGACCCCAAGGACTTCCAGCGGGATACCACCCTCTACTACGACGCGGTGGAGGCCCCGGTGGAGGCCGGGCAGATCCTGGGCGAGCTCACCGTCCGCAACGGCCAGACCACCTACGGCACCATCAAGCTGGTGGCCGCCGCCTCCGCCGAGCGCAGCGAGTTTTTGTACCATATGAAGCAACTGGGCGACTTTTTCTCCCAGACCTGGGTGAAGGCGGTCCTCATCGCCCTGGGAGTCCTCATCGTCTTCGCCATCCTCCGTTTCGGGGTCTTTAAGCCAAGAAAGGGCTACCACGGCCGGAAAAAGCGGTAAAAACCGTGAAATATTCCTTGACTTGACCCCATCCTTGTGCTATAATGCCAAATTGCGCCGGTATGTCCGGCCTGAACATGGAGAAGGAGGGGTCAGGGTGCTGGAGGAGTTGAAGGACGCCCGATGCGTGGTGGGCGCCAAGCAGGTCCGCCGGGCCCTGGCAGCCGGGGAGGCCAAAAAGCTCTTCGTGGCCGCCGACGCCGACCCCGCCCTCGTCGCGCCTCTGGCCGAGCTGGCCCGGGAGAGGGGCCTTGCCGTAGAGGAGGTCCCCACCATGAAGGCCTTGGGCGCGGCCTGCGCCATCGCCGTCAAAGCGGCGTGCGCGGCCATCTTAGTTTGATTTTAGCGGATAATTTCCGTTAAAATATACCATCATAAATCAAGAAAGGAGGAACACTATGCCTACGTTCAATCAGCTGGTCCGCAAGGGACGCAAGAGCGCCACCTACAAGTCCACCGCTCCCGCCATGCAGTTTGGCCTCAACACCATCAAGAACCAGGAGACCGATCTGCCCTCTCCCCAGAAGAGAGGTGTGTGCACCGCCGTGCGTACCTCTACCCCCAAGAAGCCCAACTCGGCCCTTCGTAAGATCGCCCGTGTGAAGCTCACCAACGGCTATGAGGTCACCGCTTATATCCCCGGCGTGGGTCACAACCTGCAGGAGCACAGCGTGGTCATGATTCGTGGCGGCCGTGTCAAGGACCTGCCTGGCGTGCGCTACCACATCATCCGTGGCACGCTGGACACCCAGGGCGTCTCCGGCCGTATGCAGGCCCGCTCCAAGTACGGCGCCAAGAAGCCCAAGGGCGCGAAGAAGTAACTCTGACCCATTTCCCGCACGCTCCGCCGTGCGTTCCCTTATATGTAAGGGCGCGTTTCCGGCGGGCATACACGAAATCTTTTGACCAAGTATCATTGCGCCAGACAAGGCGCGATGGCCCGAGTAAGGGGAGCATACTTTGTGTATGTGACCCGCAGCGAGGGCCAGCGCAACGCAGTATGGCACAACGAGACGCAGGTCAAAACTTCGAGTACCTATGAAATTCATTTTTATATGAAGGAGGGAAGCGAAGTGCCCAGAAGAGGAAACGTACCCAAGCGGGAGATCCTCCCCGATCCGGTATACCATTCCGTCTTAGTCACTAAGCTTGTCAACAGCATCATGCTCGACGGCAAAAAGGGCGTGGCCCAGAAGGTCGTCTATGGCGCTTTCGACATCATCAAGGAAAAGACCGACAAGGAGCCCCTTGACGTGTTCACCGCCGCGCTGGAGAACATCATGCCCAGCCTGGAGACCAAGTCCCGCCGTGTGGGCGGCTCTACCTACCAGGTGCCCATGGAGGTCCGGCCCGAGCGGCGGCAGACCCTCGGTCTGCGCTGGCTCACCGCCTACTCCCGTGGCCGTGGCGAGAAGACCATGCGTGAGCGTCTGGCCGGCGAGATCATGGACGCGGCCAACAACACCGGCGCGGCCGTGAAGAAGCGCGAGGACGTTCACAAGATGGCCGAGGCCAACCAGGCGTTCGCCCACTACCGCTGGTAAGACGCAAGGAGTATTAGAGATATGGCGAGAAAAGTTAGCTTAGAGAACACGAGAAATATCGGCATCATGGCCCACATCGACGCCGGTAAGACCACCACTACCGAGCGCATCCTGTTCTACACCGGCGTGAACTACAAGATCGGTGAGACCCATGACGGCACCGCCACCATGGACTGGATGGCCCAGGAGCAGGAGCGCGGCATCACCATCACCTCCGCCGCCACCACCTGCTACTGGAAGGGCACCAAGGACCAGTTCCCCCAGACCCGTCTGAACATCATCGACACCCCGGGCCACGTGGACTTCACCGTGGAGGTGGAGCGCTCGCTGCGCGTGCTGGACGGTTCTGTGACCGTCATGTGCGCCAAGGGCGGCGTGGAGCCCCAGTCCGAGACCGTGTGGCGTCAGGCCGACACCTACAAGGTCCCCCGGATGATCTACGTCAACAAGATGGACATCATGGGCGCGGACTTCTTCCACGTGCTGGACATGATCCACGACCGTCTCAACTGCAACGCCGTGCCCATCCAGCTCCCCATCGGGAAAGAGGAGACCTTCAAGGGCATCATCGACCTGGTGGAGATGGACGCGGACATCTACTACGACGAGATGGGCCAGGATATGCGCGTGGAGGAGATCCCCGCCGACATGATGGACCTGGCCAAGGAGTACCGCGAGAAGCTCATGGACGCGGTGTCCATGCTGGACGACGAGGTCATGGAGCTGATGATGGAGGATAAGCCCGTTCCCCAGGAGCTCATCCGCAAGGTCATCCGCAAGGCCACCATCGCCAACGAGATGGTCCCCGTCACCTGCGGCACGTCCTACAAGAACAAGGGCGTGCAGAAGCTGCTGGACGCCATCGTGGACTATATGCCCTCCCCCGTGGACATCCCCGCTATCGAGGGCGTGAACCCCGAGACCGACGAGGCCGACTCCCGTCCCGCCTCCGACGAGGCTCCCTTCTCCGCCCTGGCCTTCAAGATCGCCACCGACCCCTTCGTGGGCCGTCTGAGCTTCGTGCGGGTCTACTCCGGCGTGCTCAACACCGGCTCCAGCGTCTTGAACTCCACCAAGGGCCAGAAGGAGCGCATCGGCCGCATCCTGCAGATGCACGCCAACCACCGCGAGGACATCGAGCAGGTCTACTCCGGCGACATCGCCGCCGTCATCGGCCTGAAGAACTCCACCACCGGCGACACCCTGTGTGATGAGAAGCACCCCATCATCCTGGAGTCCATGGAGTTCCCCGAGCCCGTTATCCGGGTGGCCATCGAGCCCAAGACCAAGGCCGGCCAGGAGAAGATGGGCATCGCCCTCAGCAAGCTGGCTGAGGAGGACCCCACCTTCAAGACCTGGACCGACGAGGAGACCGGCCAGACCATCATCGCCGGTATGGGCGAGCTCCATCTGGAGATCATCGTGGACCGTCTGCTTCGTGAGTACAAGGTGGAGGCCAACGTAGGCGCGCCCCAGGTGGCCTACAAGGAGACCATCCGCAAGAGCGTGGAGCAGGACACCAAGTACGCCCGCCAGTCCGGCGGTAAGGGCCAGTACGGCCATGTCAAGATCCGCGTGGAGCCCAACGAGCCCGGCGCGGGCTACGTCTTCGAGAACTCCATCGTGGGCGGCGCCATCCCCAAGGAGTATATCCCCGCCGTCGACGCGGGTATCCAGGGCGCTATGCAGGCCGGTGTGCTGGCCGGCTACCCCGTGGAGGACGTGAAGGTCACGTTGTACGACGGCTCCTTCCACGAGGTGGACTCTTCGGAAATGGCCTTTAAGATCGCCGGCTCCATGGCCTTCAAGGAGGCCTGCCGCAAGGCCAACCCCGTGCTGCTGGAGCCCGTGATGAAGGTGGACGTTATCGTCCCCGACGATTACCTCGGCAACGTCATTGGCGACCTGACCTCCCGCCGCGGCATGGTCCAGGGCCAGGAGAGCCGCACCGGCGCTACCCAGGTCACCGCCCACGTGCCTCTGGCCGAGATGTTCGGCTATGCCACCGACCTTCGTTCCCGGACCCAGGGCCGTGGCCAGTACTCCATGGAGCCCCACAGCTACGTGGAGATCCCCAAGTCCATCGCCGAGAAGATCATCGCCCAGCGGGGCAAGCAGTCCGAGGACTGACGATGGGCTTCCCAGGAAGAGCGAAAAAAGGCTTGCTTTTTCTGAGAAAATGCGATACAATCAGTACCAACGTGTACTGGCAAGTACCCCCAGATCATTATTTGAATATCTAAGGAGGATATCAAAATGGCTAAGCAAAAGTTTGAACGCACCAAGCCCCACGTGAACATCGGCACCATCGGTCACGTGGACCACGGCAAGACCACCCTGACCGCCGCCATCACCAAGTACCTGGCTATGAAGGGCCAGGCCGAGTACGAGGACTACTCCAGCATCGATAAGGCTCCCGAGGAGCGCGAGCGCGGCATCACCATCAACACCGCCCACGTGGAGTATGAGACCGATTCCCGTCACTACGCCCACGTCGACTGCCCGGGCCACGCCGACTATATCAAGAACATGATCACCGGCGCTGCTCAGATGGACGGCGCCATCCTGGTCATCGCCGCTACCGACGGCCCCATGGCCCAGACCAAGGAGCACATCCTGCTGGCCCGTCAGGTGGGCGTGCCCGCCATCGTGGTCTTCCTGAACAAGTGCGATCAGGTGGACGACGCCGAGCTGCTGGAGCTGGTGGAGATGGAGGTCCGCGAGACCCTGTCCAAGTACGAGTTCCCCGGCGACGACATCCCCATCATCAAGGGCTCCGCTCTGAACGCCCTGACCAACGAGTCCAACAACCCCGACGACCCCGACTTCGCCTGCATCAAGGAGCTGATGGACGCCGTCGACAGCTATATCCCCACTCCTCCCCGTGACGACTCCCTGCCCTTCCTCATGCCCGTCGAGGACGTGTTCACCATCTCTGGCCGCGGCACCGTGGCCACCGGTCGTGTGGAGCGCGGCCAGCTGAACGCCGGCGAGGAGGTCGAGATCATCGGCCTCACCGAGGAGCGCAAGAAGACCGTTGTCACCTCCATGGAGATGTTCCATAAGACCCTGGACTTCGTCGAGGCTGGCGACAACGCCGGCTGCCTGCTGCGCGGCGTGGCCAAGGACGAGATCGAGCGTGGCCAGGTCCTTTGTAAGCCCGGCTCCATCCACCCCCTGACCAAGTTCACCGGCCAGGTGTACGTCCTGAGCAAGGACGAGGGTGGCCGTCACACCCCCTTCTTCAACAACTATCGTCCTCAGTTCTACTTCCGTACCACCGACGTTACCGGTGTCATCACCCTGCCCGAGGGCACCGAGATGTGCATGCCCGGCGATAACGTGGACATGAAGGTGGAGCTGATCACCCCCATCGCCATCGAGAAGGGCCTGCGTTTCGCCATCCGTGAGGGCGGCCGCACCGTGGGCTCCGGCGTGGTCATCGACGTGGAGGGCTGATTTAGCTCCTTCACCGAAACAAGACCCCAAGGACGCCAGCCGTGACCCGGCTGGCGTCCTTTTTCAAAGAAAGAAGGGACGTTTATGCCCGACGTGGAAGCGGCAGTGAGCGGCGCCTTTGCCGGACTGCCGGATAAGCTGGACCTTTGGCACATCGCGTACATTCTGCTGGTCATCGTAGCCGCGGTGGTGGCCGGGCGGGTGATCCTGGGCCTGGTGGGCCGGGCGCTGAAGCGCAGCCGGCTGGACCCGGCCCTGGTGAAGCTCATCCGGGGCGGGGTAAAGTTGCTGGTGGGCGTGGTGTGCGTCCTTCTCATCTGCGAGACCTTGGGCGTCGAGGTCACCTCTCTGCTGGCGCTGTTCTCCGTCATTGGCCTGGCTTTGTCCTTGGCGGTCCAGGGCGTGCTGGCCAACCTGGCCGGGGGCATGGTGCTCCTGTGGGCTAAACCTTTCCACACCGGCGACTTTGTGGAGGTGGACGGAGTTTTGGGCACGGTGAAGGAGACCTCGCTGATGTACACCAAGCTGAACACCACCGACAACAAGCTGGTGTCCATCCCCAACAAGATCGTCTCCGAGGCCAAGGTGCTCAACTTCGCCGCCGAGGAGACCCGGCGTGTGGAGCTGACCTTCTCCGCCTCCTATGACAGCCCCATCGACCAGGTGAAGGCCGCCGTGCTGGAGGCGCTGGCGAAGAACGAGCTGGTCCTGGCTCAGCCCGAGCCGGTGGTGGGTGTGGCCCAGTTCGGTTCCAGCGCCATCGTGTATAATGTCTGGGCCTGGTGCAAGGGCAGCGACTATTGGCCCGCCCTCTACAGCGTCAACGAGGCCATCAAGGCCGCCCTGGACGCCCGGGGGTTGGAGATGACCTACGACCACATCAACGTGCATATGATGGGCCAAGCCAAGTGAGAAAGGAAGGATATCGGATGAACGAGTGTAAAATTGCGGGAAAGGCCCTGCGGCTGGTCTTTTTGGGGGCCGCCATCGCCGCCCTGGGCAGCTTCCGGGTGGTCAACGTCGCTGTGGGCGGCATCGCCGCCATCCTAGGCACGGCCCTGGTGCTCTACGGGCTCTATAACGCCGCCATCGCCCATCCCTACTACCGGCTGGCCATGATGATGGAGGTGGCCTGCATCGTTATCTCCGTGCTGCTCATCATCTTCAAAAGCGGCCTGGTGGGCGGGATCTTCTCCATCCTGAACACCCTGGCGGCGCTGCTGTCCACCGCCTTCGTGTGCAGCGCCACCCGGGCCTTGCTCTTGCAGGGCGAGGACGGCGAACTGGCCGAGCAGGCCCGGCAGATCACCTTGCTGTACGCGCTGTGCGCGGCGGTGTCCATCCTGTGCATCCTGGTGTCCTGGATCCCCCTTTTGAACATCCTGGCCAGCATCACCGGGGCTATCACCAGCATCGTCATGCTGGTGGCCAATATCATCAAGATCATCTTCTACTATAAGGCGTCCAGGTCCCTGTGCGCCTGAGCGGCATAAAGAAGCGGGGCCGTTCCAAACGGAAACGGGCCGCGGCGTTTTGGTTTGTAGACCAGCTCCCCCAGCAGGGCGGGGCCGTCCACAGCGGTGACCTGGACAGCTTTGATAATATTATGTAAACCTTCTCCTGGCGCCCGGACCAGGACGTAGTTGGGGGCGTGGCCCTGCCAAAGTCCATCCCGCTCCTCCTCAAAAAGCACCTCCAGCTCCTGCCCCACAAGGCTTTGGAGGTACTGCCCCTGGAGCCGGCGGGCCAGCTCCCCGGCCACGCCCGCGCGGCGCTTTTTCTCCACGCTGGGCACCTGACCGGCCATGGCCGCCGCCGGGGTGCCGGGACGGCGGGAGTAGGGGAAGACGTGAAGGGCGGAGAAGCCGCATTTTTCCACAAACGCCAGGCTGGCCTGAAAGTCCTCCTCGGTCTCGCCGGGGAAGCCCACGATCAGGTCGGTGGTGATGCCGGGGTTTACATAATATTTTCGCAGCAGCTCCACGCTCTGGTAGAACCGGCCCGTGTCATACTTGCGGCCCATGGCCTGCAGGGTCTTGTCGCAGCCCGACTGGAGGGAGAGATGGAAGTGGGGACAAACGTTATGTAAACTGGAGACCCGCCGGCAGAAGTCCTCGGTCACCGTCCGTGGCTCCAAGGAGCCAAGGCGGATACGCAGGTCCGGGGCGGCGGCGGAGATGGCCGCCAACAGCTCCGCCAGCTCGGGCCTACCGGGCAGGTCCCGGCCCCAGGAGGAGATCTCGATGCCGGTGACCACCAGCTCCCGGTAGCCCTGGGCCGCCATGTCCCGGGCCTGGGCGGCGGCCCGGTCAGCGGGCAGGGAGCGCACCGGGCCCCGGGCGTAGGGGATGATGCAGTAGGCGCAGAAGTTGACGCAGCCGTCCTCCACCTTGAGCATGCAGCGGGTCCGGCCCTCCAGCCCGCCGGCGGGCAGTTCCTCGAAGGCCCGCCGCTTCATAGCGTCGTCCATGTGGGTGAGGGGGGCTTTTTGGGCCAGGGCGGCCTCGACTAAGTCCCAAAAACGGCCCCGGTCTCCCGTGCCGCAGACCAGGTCGGCCCCCAGGGCCTCGGCCTGGCCGGGGTGTGTCTGCGGAAAGCAACCGCAGACGCATAGGAGGGCCCCGGGCCGCTCTCGGCGAAGGCGGCGGATGACCTGGCGGTCTTTTTGGTCGGCCAGGTTGGTGACGGTGCAGGTGTTGACGATGTAGACCTCCGCCTCCTGGTCAAAGGGCGTCAGGACATGGCCCCGGGCCACGCCGGCGCGCTCCATGGCCTGGGACTCATATTGATTGACCTTGCACCCCAGGGTGTAAACGGCAAACCGCACGGCAAAGACCCCCTTGCGCTTTCGCGAATAGTTTGGTAAAATCTATTGTACACAGGAATGTCTGATTTTGCAAGGAGAGACCGCTTTGAGCTACCACTTTTTCGCCTACCTCTCCCGGATGAACTGCATCGACCGCTGGGGCCTGATGCGCAACACCCGCACAGAGAATATCCAGGAGCACTCCCACATGGTGGCGGTGCTGGCCCACGCCCTGGCCGTTATCGCCAGGGAGAAGTTTGGCTCCGCCGTGGACCCCAACGAGGCCGCCGTGGCCGGGCTCTACCATGACGCGTCGGAGATCCTGACCGGCGACCTGCCCACCCCGGTGAAGTACGACAACCCCGCCATCAAGGAGGCCTACAAGGCCGTGGAGGCGGTGGCGGCGGACAAGCTCCTCAGCATGCTGCCCGCCGAGCTGGCCCCGGCCTTCGCCCCCTATGTCCGGGAGGACCTGGAGCCGGAGCTCTTCGCCATCGTCAAGGCCGCCGACAAGCTGGCCGCCCACATCAAGTGCCTGGAGGAGCTGCGGGCGGGCAACAACGAGTTCAAGCAGGCCGCCCGCCAAACAAGAGACGCCATGGACCGCATGGGCCTGCCCGCCCTGGACCACTTCATCCAGCATTTTCTGCCGGGGTTTGAGTTGACCCTGGACGAGCTACAATAAGGAGGAATCATACTATGCGCGCCATCGTCACCGTCATTGGCAAGGACACCGTGGGCATCATCGCCGCCGTCTGCGCCCTGCTGAGCCAGCACCAGGTCAATGTGCTGGACATCTCCCAGACCGTCTTGCAGGAGTACTTCACCATGATCATGCTGGTGGACGCTAAGGAGGCCGACCTGCCCTTCGCGGACCTGGCCGAGCTGCTCAAAAAAGAAGGCGAGGCCAAGGGCCTGGACATCCGCATGCAGCGCGAGGACATCTTCAACGCCATGCACCGCATTTGACATAAGGAGAGACCGCCATGGCCATGTTCAACAACAATGAAATTCTGGATACCATCCACATGATCGACCAGCAGCACCTGGACGTGCGCACCATCACCATGGGCATCTCCCTGCTGGACTGCTGCGACCCCGACCCCAAGGCGGCCTGCCAGAAGATCTACGACAAGATCACCCGCAGCGCCAAGGACCTGGTCAAGACCGGCGAGGCCATCGAGGCGGAGTTTGGCATCCCCATCGTCAACAAGCGCATCTCGGTGACCCCCATGGCCCTGGTGGCCGGGGCGTCGGACACCCAGGACTACGTCCCCTTCGCCCAGGCCATGGACGACGCGGCCCGGGCCGTGGGGGTCAACTTCATCGGCGGTTTTTCCGCGCTGGTCCAAAAGGGCATGACCCCGGCGGACAAGAACCTCATCGCCGCCATTCCCCAGGCCCTGGCCCAGACCGAGGTGGTCTGCTCCAGCGTCAACGTGGGCTCCACTCGGGCGGGCATCAACATGGACGCGGTGGCCCTCATGGGCCGGACCATCAAGGACTGTGCCAAGCGCACCGCCGACCGGGGCGGCTTCGGCTGCGCCAAGCTGGTGGTGTTCTGCAACGCCGTGGAGGATAACCCCTTCATGGCCGGGGCCTTCCACGGCGTGGGCGAGGGCGACCGGGTCATCAACGTGGGGGTCTCCGGCCCCGGCGTGGTCCACCATGCCCTCCAGGCCGTGAAGGGCGAACCCTTCGACGTGGTGGCCGAGACCATCAAAAAGACCGCCTTCCGGGTGACCCGCATGGGCCAGTTGGTGGCCCAGGAGGCCAGCCGCCGGCTGGGCGTGCCCTTCGGCATCGTGGACCTGTCCCTGGCCCCCACCCCCGCGGTGGGCGACAGCGTGGCCCGCATTTTGGAGGAGATGGGCCTGGAGACCTGCGGCACCCACGGCACCACCGCCGCCCTGGCCCTTTTGAACGACGCGGTCAAAAAGGGCGGCGTGATGGCCAGCTCCAGCGTGGGCGGGCTGTCCGGCGCCTTCATCCCCGTCAGCGAGGACGAGGGGATGATCGCCGCCGCCGAGAGCGGCGTGCTCACCCTGGACAAGCTGGAGGCCATGACCTGCGTGTGCTCGGTGGGCCTAGACATGATCGCCGTCCCCGGTGATACCACCGCCGAGACCCTGGCCGCCATCATTGCCGACGAGGCCGCCATCGGCATGGTCAACCACAAGACCACCGCCGTGCGCCTCATCCCCGCGCCGGGCAAGGACGTGGGCGACACCGTGGAGTTTGGCGGCTTGCTGGGCACCGCCCCGGTGATGCCTGTCCACCCGCAAAAGAGCGCCGACTTCATCGCCCGCGGCGGCCGCATCCCCGCTCCGCTGCAGAGTTTGAAGAACTGAGCAATGGAAGAAAAGAGGTCACAGCTTTAAGCTGTGACCTCTTTATTTATGCTCTTCCGACCAAATAATCAATGCTTACTCGATAATGATCCGCTAATTTGATCAGAAACTCCACTGGAATGGTTCGCGTTCCCTTTTCGTACCGCCGATAGACCTCTCGCTGGCAGCCTAAAATGTCTGCGACCTGTTGTTGGGTCAAGTCGTGATCCACCCGCAGGTCCTCAATTCGCTGGAATTGCATGATACCACCTCTTGACATATGCTATCATTTGGTAGTATACTCAGTTTAGATTTGCAACCGAATGGTAGCAAAAATAAGGAAAGTAGAGGGATCAATATGAAACAAAAGAGGATTTTGGCAGCGGGATTAGCGGTACTTGTCCTATTGTTGTGCCTTGCGGGGTGTGGAGGCGGCATGAAAAGCCAACTGATCGGCTCTTGGTATTTGAACGGAGAGACGACTTATGATCGGGATGGCAAGGAGAGTCCCACATTCATTTTGTACAGTAATGGTACTTGTATGATTGCATCTGCATATGGAACTGGCACATGGGAGCTGGTAAATGAAAACCGGTTAAAACTAACAAATTTTTACGGAGAATCCGAAACCATAGCTATTGAGAGCCTAAAGGACGGATGCCTGACCCTTGAGGGCGGACTGGTATATCTGGATTCTGTTCAGTAGAAGGGGATATAACTCGGCAAGCTACCGATGCTTTCTGGGTTACCTGGGCTGAGTAAAAAAGAAAAAATTCAAATGATTGGCATGGTTATAACTTGCTGCAACAAAAAAGGGACGGTTCCATCATGGAACCGTCCCTTTTTGTTTTGCGATGTACTTGCTTAGCCCTGGGAGATGGCGCCCACGGGGCAGTTCTCGGCGCAGTTGCCGCAGTCGATGCAAGTGTCGGCGTCGATGACATACTGGCCGTCGCCCTGGGAGATAGCGCCCACGGGGCAGCCGCCCTCACAGGTGCCACAGCTGATGCAATCACTGCTGATCTTGTAAGCCATTGGAATACACCTCCGTTCCTGACGAATGGATCTTACACACACTGGACGTTTCCGTCCGAATCCATTCTACCACAGATTTTGAAAATTGCAATCATTATTTTTCGACGTTTTTTGCCGGGGAATTTCTCCTCCACTGCATAAGCCGCCTGAGCCTTGGCAAAACTGGAAGCAGCAGACAAAGGAGGGGACCAGTATGCCCATGTATCCCGACCCGGGCCGCCACGCCCAGGAGAACCCCTACCGCGCGCCCCGGCAGAAGGACGGCGCGGATACCCGTCTCACCGACCAGTTTGCCCGGGACCTGACCGCCCAGGCCCGGCAGGGGCTGCTGGACCCGGTGGTGGGCCGGGAGAAGGAGCTGGACCGGGTCATCCAGATCCTGGCCCGCCGGATGAAAAATAACCCCGTCCTCATCGGCGAGCCCGGGGTGGGCAAGACCGCCGTGGCCGAGGCTCTGGCCCAGGCTATGGCCGACGGTCGGGTGCCCGAGGACCTGAAGGATAAGCGGCTTTTGAGCTTAGACCTGGCGGCCATGATCGCCGGGACCAAGTACCGGGGCGAGTTTGAGGAGCGGGTGCGCAATATCCTGGCTGAGCTGCGCCGCAGCGGCGACGCCATTTTGTTCCTCGACGAGCTCCACACCGTGGTGGGGGCGGGCTCCGCCGAGGGGGCCATCGACGCGGCCAACCTCTTAAAGCCCGCCCTAGGCCGGGGAGAGCTCCAGGTGGTGGGGGCCACCACCGTGGCCGACTACCGCCGCTACATCGAAAAGGACGCGGCCCTGGAGCGGCGCTTCCAGCCCGTGACGGTAGACGAGCCAAGCCCCCAGCAGACCCTGGACATCCTCAAAAGCCTGCGGCCCCGCTACGAGCGCCACCACAACATCCCCATCCCCGACGCGGCGCTGGAGGCGGCGGTGCGTCTGGCGGGACGCTACCTCCCTCAGCGGCGTTTCCCCGACAAGGCGGTGGACCTGATGGACGAGGCGGCGGCGCTGGAGCGGCTGTCGCCCACGTGGCAGAGCGAGGAGGTGCTGGCCCTGGAGCGCCGGGCTGACCAGGCCGCCGCCGAGCGGGAGACGGCGGCGGCCAACCGGGACTTTCACCGCTGTATGCTCCTGCGCGACGCCCAACAGAGCTTTCTTCGCCAGGCGGGGGAGCTGCGCGCGCGTTGGCGCGCCAGCCGCCGGGGCGGCGTGAGCGCCGAGACGGTGGCCCGGGTGGTGGGCATGTGGACGGGCATCCCCGTCAGCCCTTTGGGCAACGCCGAGCGCGAGCGGCTGGCGGCGCTGGAGGGAGAGCTGCTCCGAGAGGTGGTGGGCCAGCCCCAGGCCGTCCGGGCGGTGGCCCAGGCGGTGCGCCGGGGACGGCTGGGATTGAAGGACCCCAACCGGCCCGCGGGGTGCTTCCTCTTCCTGGGCCCCACCGGGGTGGGCAAGACCCAGCTCTGCCGGGCCCTGGCCAAGCACCTTTTCGGCAACGCCGAGCGCATGGTGCGCTTTGATATGTCCGAGTATATGGACAAGCACACCGCCGCACGGCTGGTAGGCGCGCCGCCGGGGTATGTGGGCTACGACGACGGCGGCCAGCTCACCCAGCGTCTGCGCCGTCAGCCCTACAGCCTGGTCCTCTTTGACGAGGTGGAGAAGGCCCATCCCTCGGTGCTGGACCTGCTGTTGCAGATCATGGAGGAGGGCAGTCTCACCGACGGCCAGGGCCGCGCCGCCGACTTCAAAAACGCCGTCATCGTCCTCACCTCCAACCTGGGAGCCGAGCGGCTCAGCCGGGGCAAGGTGGCCCTGGGCTTTGGGGGAGACACCGGGAAGGAGGCCGCCCGCCGCGCGGCCTTGGAGGCGGCGAAGGAGTTCTTCCGCCCGGAATTTCTGGGGAGATTGGATGAGACGGTTTGTTTTGACGCTCTGGGCCCCGGCGAGATGACCCAGATCGCCCAGACCCTGCTCTCTGAGGCCGGCCAGCGCTTGGCCGCCCACGGCGTGGCGCTGGAAACGCCCCCGGCGGCGGTGGAAGGCCTGGTGGCCCAGGCCATGGCCCAAAATCAGGGGGCCCGGCCCCTGCGGCGGCTCATCGCCCGGGAGGTGGAGGACAAGGCCGCCGAGGGTCTGCTGGCGGGCAAGCTCCGCCCCGGCGGGCAATTTTGCCTGGCGGTGCCCGAAGGGGAACTTTCTGCCAAAACCGCCGTCTAAAGGGCCATCACCCAAAATAAGGAGAATGAAAATGATGAAACGACTGCTGCCCCTTCTGCTGATCCTGGCCCTGTGCCTCACCGCCTGCGGCGGCGAGAAACAAAGCGACAAGACCCCTGAAGAGTTGAACGAGGCCTACGCCGCGGCCATCACCGCCGCCCAGAGCGCCGACGAGCAGGAGGCCTTCCCCCAGATCAAGCCCGGCGACGATATGTACGAGCTGGTGCTGGGCGTTATGGGCGTCGCCCCCGAGGACCTCACCGCCTCGGCCCTGATGGTGTCCACCCGGGGCATCCAGGCTTACTCCATCGTGGCCGTCATGCCCGCTGAGGGCAAGGCCGATACCGTCCGCAAGGGCCTGGAGGGCTATATCGACAACCAGAAGAACACCTTTGAGTTCTATTTGGAGGACCAGTACCAGATCGCCTCCAACGCCAAGCTGGAGGAGCTCAGCGACGGCACGCTGCTGCTGGTCATGTGCCCGGACCAGGACAAGGTCTTCGACAGCGTCAAAAAGTCCCTGGAGGGCTAAAGACCCATAAAAAAGCGCCTGCAAACGCAGGCGCTTTTTTCATGTTCGCTCACACCGCCGCCTTGCCCTCCTCGCCCGGGGCCTGCTCCTCCTGGGCGCGGAGACCGATGCGCAGGACTAGGGCGGTCTTGTCGTCTGCGTCCTCGCTCTCATGGGCGGTGAGGGCCTCGGCCAGGGCGGCGGGGGAGCCGCCGTCGAAGTCCATCAGCGCGGCGCGCAGCCACTGGTCGTCGCCGCTGAGGACCCCGTCGGAGAGCATCACCAGGCAGTCCCCGGGCCCGGCCTGGAAGGGGCAGCAGTCCACGTGGAACTCGCCCGCCCCCAGCCCGGCGGGCAGACTGCGGCAGCTCAGCCGCTTCACGCTCCCGGAGCGGCGCAGGTAGCTGGGCCCCGCACCCAGCTTGTAGATCTGGCCCTGACCCGAGTAGAGGTCCAGCTCCAAGAGGTCCACCGTGGAAAAGCCGCCCTGCTCCTCCTGCCGCAGGCCCAGAGCCTGGTCCAGGGTCTTGAGGGCGCTTTTGGGCTCCATCCCGGCCCGGAGGAGCTTTTCCAGTAGCGACAAACACAGCTCGCTGTCCTTGCGGGCCTGGCGGCCACTGCCCATGCCGTCGCACAGCAGGAAGTAGAGCTTGCCCGCGTCGTCCTTGAACCAGCCGCAGGCGTCGCCGCTGACGCTCTGGTCGGACTTCCTTCGGCTGGACACCCCCGCCGTGGCGGTGAGGGGCTCTAGCTGCCGGTAGCGGACCTGCCGGCCGTCCACGTTGGCGGCGGCCAGGGGTGTATCCAGCAGGCTGCTAAGGGCCTGGCGGGCGGTCTCGTCGGCCAGAGCGGCGGCGTCGGGGCCCTCCAGCGCGATCTTGATGCGACCGCTCTCATCCGCCGTCACCAATCCCTGACAGTGGAGCTCCCGCCCGGCTAAAAACCGGGCCAGCTTGCGGGTGCGTACCTCGTCGGCGTTTACCGGGGCCGCCATGGCCGCCGCCGCGTCCTGAAGGAGCCGGGCCATGTCGCCGTACTGGCTGCAAAGGGCCTTTCTGCTTCGGCTGGCTTGGCTGTGATACCGCCGCCGCAGGAGAAGGCCGGACAGCTCCTCGTTCACCGCCGCCACGAAGGCCCCAAACCGGGGACAGCGGTCCCGGAACCGCTGGGGGAAGTGCTCAGCCCTGGCCTCGCCGGAGGCCAAAATGCCGCTCAGGGCGTGGTTAAGGAGGTCGTAGGTGTCCTGGTAGCCGCTCTGCCAGCAGCGCTCCCGGAGCCCGCACCGGGCGCACACCCGGTTGGCCGCCCGGTCATAGATGACGCAGGGGTCCTCGCCGTTGTCCACCGGACCGTCAAAGGCCCCGCGCAGCGAGGAGAAGACCTCGGCAAAGGCCGCGGCGGCGTTTTTGAGCTGTCCCAGGGCGCTTTGGTAGGCCCACTGGCCCCGCCCCGGGCGGGCGTCGGCGGAGAAGAGCGTCTCGGCCTGGTCCAGATACCGCTGGGGCACAAGGAGGAAGACGAGGGCGGCCAGGTAGACCTCGTAGAGGCTCCCCAGCCCCGCCGTCACCGCGCCGTTCCAGGCCAGCATCAGCCCTACGCAGCCGCAAAAGACCAAGGCCCGGGCCAGACGGCTCCGGTCGCGCAGCAGGCCCGCGCCCAGCCCCGCCAGAGCGTAGCTCACCGCGTAGAGCCGCGCCCCGCCGGCGGTGAGGTCCATGGCCAGGCCCACCGCAAGGCCCACCGCCGCGCCGGTCCCGGCACCCGCCGCCGAGGCGGCGCACAACGTCAGCGAAGCGGCGCAAACTCTCCCCACGCTGAGCCCGCCCAGCAGCCGCAGCCGGGCCAGGGAGAGGAGCAGGGCCAACGCCAGCCCCATGAGCCCAAGGCGCTGGCCGGGCTGGGGCGTGTCTCTTTGCTCCTCGTTGCTGTGCCATAGGGAAAAGGCCAGCGTAAAGGCGTAGGTCCCCAGAGCGGTGAGGGCGGCCTCCGCCGCCAAGGCTCCGCCTGCCGCCGCCGACCAAGGCCGGGGAGATAGCGTAACAAAGCCGGTGGCGGCGTTGAAGGCCCCGGCGGCCAGGGGCATGAACCAGGGCCGCTTGTAGAGGGAGAGGTCATAAAAAGCGAAGGCGGTGGCGAAGACCAGGATGCACCCCGCGGCGTAGCGCAGGCCGTCCTCCAGCCCGCGGCTGAGTAAGTACCCCGCCATGGCGCCCACCATGGCGGCAAAGCCCTCGTTCCCCGCGCCGGAGGCCCCCACAAAGGCCAGCCCCAACGGCGCCGCGCCGCCGAAGACCTCCCCGGTGGCCAGCGTGGCCCCCAGCAAAAAGCGGATGCCCCACTGGCAAAGGCCCAGGATGACCCGGCTGCGCCGCAGGTCCCGGCCCGTCTCCCGCAGCTCGTTTTTGGCCCGCTCCGCCGTCTCTCGTAATCCCTTGGACGCCATATCCTCGCCCTCCTTGGTGAATTTAGGACAAGTATAGGCGATTTGGAAGAAAAAGGCAGTCGAAATCCGTAGGGTGCGGCATCCTTGACGCGCCGACCATCTACGCGCAGAAACGGTGCTTTCCGATGACCTTGATGAGAGGGCGGGACCAGATCCAGGCCGAGGTGGCGGTGCTGGGATTGAAATAGTAGATGGCCCCGCCGGAGGGGTCGGAGCCGTTCAGGGCCTCCTGGGCGGCCCGCCGGGCCGACTCGGCCACGGGCTGGTCGATCTGACCGTCCACCATGCAGGTGAAGGCCCCGGGCTGATAGACTACCCCCGCCAGGGTGGAGGGGAAGGAGGGGTGCTCGATGCGGTTCAGGATCACCGCGCCCACCGCCACCTGGCCCGCGTAGGGCTCGCCCCGGGCCTCGGCGGAGATGACCCGGGCCAGCAGAGCCACGTCGTGCTGGCCCTGGCTGGTGCCGCCGCCGGAGCCGCCGCCGGACACCGGCATCCCCAGGGCCCGGAGGGTGTTGGGGCCCACGATGCCGTCGGCGGTCAGGCCGTTCTTCTGCTGGAACTTCACCACTGCCCGGCGGGTGCCGCTGCCGAAGATGCCGTCCACCTCGCCGTCATAGTAGCCCCAGCGCTTGAGCTTGTCCTGGATGGTGCGCACCTCCTGGCCCGTGCTGCCCTGGCGGTAGGTAGCCGCCTGGGCGGCGTTCAGGCACAAAAGCACCGCCAGCGTCCCCGCCAGCGCCGCCAGCAGCCGGCGTTTTCCTCGTTTCACGGCCCTCGCCTCCTTTTGGCCTAGGTTGCCCGACGGGGCATGAAATATTCCCAGGCAAAAAGTCTGTAAGGTGGTTGACAGCATGGAACAGATGTGCTATAATAGCAAGACCAAAAATTACGCTTGACCAGGAGACTAGGCTATGCTAGACCATATTTTCGTCAAGGGCGCCCGGGAAAACAACCTGAAAAACATCGAGGTCACAATCCCCCGAGACAAGCTGGTGGTCATCACCGGCCTGAGTGGCTCGGGGAAGTCCTCCCTGGCCTTTTCCACCATCTACGCCGAGGGCCAGCGGCGGTATATGGAATCCTTGAGCTCCTACGCCAGGATGTTCATGGGCCAGATGGAAAAGCCCGATGTGGACTACATCGAGGGCCTTTCTCCCGCCATCGCCATCGACCAGAAGACCACCTCCAAAAACCCCCGGTCCACCGTGGGCACGGTGACGGAGATCTACGACTATCTGCGCCTTCTCTGGGCCCGCATCGGTACGCCCCACTGCCCCAAGTGCGGCAAGGAGATCCACCAGCAGACGGTGGACCAGATCGTGGACCAGATCATGGCCCTGCCCGAGGCCAGCCGTATCCAAATTTTGGCCCCCGTCATCCGGGGCAAGAAGGGCGAGCACGCCAAGGTCTTCGAGGACGCCCGGAAGTCGGGCTACGTCCGGGTCCGGGTGGACGGGGCCATGTACGAGCTGACGGAAGAGATCAAGCTGGATAAAAATAAGAAGCACACCGTGGAGGTGGTGGTGGACCGCCTGGTGGTCCGGGACGACATCCACCGCCGCCTCACCGACTCCATCGAGACCGCCTCCGCCCTGGCGGGTGGGCTGGTGCTGGTGAATATCGTGGGGGAGGACCGGGACATCTCCTTCTCCCAGAACTACGCCTGCGAGGACTGCGGGGTGTCCATCGAGGAGCTGACCCCCCGGATGTTCTCCTTCAACAATCCCTTCGGGGCCTGCCCCACCTGCACGGGCCTGGGCTTCCAGCTCAAGTGCGACCCCGACCTGGTCATCCCCAACAAAAAGCTCTCCATTCTGGACGGGGCCATCACCGTCATGGGCTGGAACAATATCCGGGGCGACGGCATCTCCCGGATGTACTTTGACGCTCTGGCGAAGAAGTACAATTTCTCCCTCAATACCCCGGTGGAGGAGCTGCCGGGCGAGGTATTGGACGTGATCCTCTACGGCACCCGCGGCGAGAAGCTGAAGCTGGTCTACGACCGGGCCAACGGCAAGGGGGTCTTGAACCAGCCCTTTGAGGGCATCATCCCCAACATCGAGCGCCGCTACCGGGACACCCAGAGCGAGGCATCTAGGAAGGACATGGAGGAGTATATGGCCCAGACTCCCTGCCCCGACTGCCACGGTCACCGTCTCAAGCCCGAGTCCCTGGCCGTCACCGTGGGCGGCCTGTCCATCTACGACTACACCACCAAGTCGGTGACCCAGGCGCTGGAGTTTATGGAAGGGCTGACCCTCACCCCCACCCAGGAGATGATCGCCCATCAAATTTTGAAGGAGATCAAGTCCCGGCTGGGCTTTTTGCAGTCGGTGGGCCTCCAATATCTGACCCTCTCCCGCCAGGCCGGGACCCTGTCCGGCGGCGAGAGCCAGCGCATCCGCCTGGCCACCCAGATCGGCTCGTCGCTGATGGGGGTCCTCTATATTCTGGACGAGCCCTCCATCGGCCTCCACCAGCGGGACAACGATATGCTGCTGGCCACCATGAAGCACCTGCGGGACCTGGGCAACACCCTGCTGGTGGTGGAGCACGACGAGGACACCATGCGCCAGGCGGACTATCTCATCGACATCGGCCCCGGGGCCGGGGTCCACGGCGGGCGGGTGGTGGCCTGCGGCACGGCGGAGGAAGTGATGAACACCTCCGGCTCGGTCACCGGCGACTACCTGGCCGGCCGCCGGGCCATCCCTGTGCCCAAGGAGAGACGAGCGGGCAGCGGCAAGGCCCTGACCATCCGGAAGGCGGCGGAGAACAACCTCCGAAATGTGGACGTGACCATCCCCCTGGGCACCTTCACCTGCGTCACCGGGGTCTCCGGCTCGGGCAAGTCCTCCCTGGTCAACGAAATTCTGTATAAGGCCCTGGCGGGCAAGCTCAACCGGGCCAAGACCCGCCCGGGCAAGTACGAGGCCATGGAGGGCGTGGAGCATCTGGACAAGGTCATCAACATCGACCAGTCCCCCATCGGCAGAAGTCCCCGCTCCAACCCCGCCACCTACACCGGGCTCTTCAACGACATCCGGGACCTCTTCGCCTCCACCCCCGACGCCAAGAGCCGGGGCTACGGACCGGGGCGGTTCTCCTTCAACGTCCGGGGCGGCCGTTGCGAGGCCTGTCAGGGCGACGGCTTGCTTAAAATTGAAATGCACTTTTTGCCCGATATCTACGTCCCCTGCGAGGTCTGCAAGGGCAAGCGCTACAACCGGGAGACCCTGGAGGTCAAGTATAAGGGCAAGAGCATCTTTGACGTGCTGGACATGACCGTGGACGAGGCCCTCCCCTTCTTTGAAAATCTCCCGAGGATCTACAACAAGTTAAAAACCCTGGCCGACGTGGGCCTGAGCTATATCAAGCTGGGCCAGCCCTCCACCGAGCTCTCCGGCGGCGAGGCCCAGCGGGTGAAGCTGGCCACCGAGCTTGCCAAGCGCTCCACCGGCTCCACCATCTATATCCTGGACGAGCCCACCACCGGCCTTCACGCCGCCGACGTTCACCAGTTGGTGGGGGTCTTACAGGAGTTTGTGGAGGGCGGCAACACCGTGGTGGTCATCGAGCACAACCTGGACGTGATCAAGACCGCCGACTACCTCATCGACCTGGGCCCCGAGGGCGGCGACGGCGGCGGGCAGATCGTCTGCGCCGGAACGCCGGAAGAGGTGGCCAAGTGCAAGAAGAGTTACACGGGCAAGTATCTCAAGCCCATGCTGGAGAAAGGCTGACGCCATGGAACTGATGCAGTGGCTCACCGAGACCCCGGTGGGCGAGTTCGTCTTCACCATGCTGGCCTCCATGCTCCCGGTGGCCGAGCTGCGGGTGGGCCTGCCCTTTGGGGTGGGCCTGGGCCTTTCCTACCCCGCGGCCTTCGCGGCGGCGGTCCTGGGCAACGTGCTGCCCGCGCCCTTCATTTTGGTCTATATCCGCCGGGTGCTGGCCTGGATGCGCGTTCGCTTTCCCCGCCTGGGCGGTATGGTGTCCGCCCTGGAGCAAAAGGCCCATCTCAAGGGCCAAAAGGTGAGCAAATATAAGTACCTGGGCCTCTTTCTCTTTGTGGCCACGCCCCTGCCGGGCACCGGGGCCTGGACCGGGTCGTTGGCGGCGGCCTTTTTGGATATGCCCGTGCGCCGGGCCATGCCCAGCATCGTGCTGGGGGTGCTGACGGCGGGGCTCATCATGCTGGGGCTGACCCATCTGGGCGTCGACCTCTTCTCCACCGCCATCGTCTGAGCACTCCCGCGCCCCGGCGGGCATAGGCTGGGGCGAGGTGATGGACTTGAGGGCGGCGTTGGAGGTTTTGGGCGCGCTGTGCGCGTCTTACATATTAAGCTATTTTCCCTGGCGGTGGCTGTACGCCGCCCGAAGGGGTCCCGGGGAGGTGGGCCGGTGGAGCCGGAGGCCAAGGCGCTGGAGGGCAGGGTAGAGGCAGTCGTTTTCCGCAACGAGGAAAACGGCTATACCGTGCTGCGCCTGGCTCTGGAGGACCAGGAGGAGCCGGCGACGGTGGTGGGCTGTATGCCCGGGGTGTCCCCGGGCGAGACCCTGTCCGTCACCGGGACCTGGGGCCACCACGCCGCCTACGGCGCCCAGTTCAAGGCCCGCACCGTGGAGCGAAAGATGCCCTCGGGGGCGGCGGCCATTTTGGAATACCTCTCCTCCGGCGCGGTGAAGGGCGTGGGGGCGGTCACCGCCCGGCGGCTGGTGGAGGAGTTTGGCGAGGAGACCTTGGAGGTCCTGGAAAACCAGCCCGAAAAGCTGGCCAAGCTCAAGGGTATGACCCCCAAGCGGGCCAGGGAGCTGTCGGAGAACTTCCGGGCCCAGATGGGCATGCGGCGGCTCCTCAACTTCCTCCGGGCCAACGACCTGTCCCCCGACCTGGCCCTGCCCCTCTACCGCCACTACGGCGACGGAGCCCTGGAGGAGGTCAAGGCCAACCCCTACCTCCTCACCGGCGAGGGGATGGAGATCCCCTTCCAGACCGCCGACGCGTTGGCGGTCTCCCTGGGGGTGGACGCCGCCGACCCCCAGCGGCTGGAGGCGGCGCTCCTTTTTGAACTGCGCCACAACGCGGGCAACGGCCATAGCTTTTTGCCCTCGGACAAGCTGTTGCTGGCCACCACACGGCTCCTGTCCCTGGAGGGCCCCGAGCCGCTGGAGACCGCCCTGGACGCCTTGTGCCGCCGGGGCCAGACCGTCCGGGAGACGTTGATGGGCCTGGACTGCGTGTATCTCGCCGAGCTCCACGAGGCCGAGCGCTACGTGGCCCAGCGGCTGGAGGAGATGGCCTGGCTGGAGCTGCCCCAGCCCGAGCACTTCGACCGGGTCCTCGCGCGCATCCAAAAAGAGCAGGGCATCACCTACGCCCCCCAGCAGGTGGAGGCGGTGGCCCTGGCCGCCCGCAGCCAGGTGATGCTGCTCACCGGCGGGCCGGGCACGGGCAAGACCACGTCGCTGCGAGGCGTGCTGGCCCTCTTTGACGCGTTGGGGCTGGACACCGCCCTGGCTGCCCCCACGGGCCGGGCGGCCAAGCGACTGGGGGAGACCTGCGGCCAGGAGGCCTACACCATCCACCGGCTGTTGGAGACCCATTTTGACGATAAAACGGGCAAAATTTACTTCACCCACACCCAAAAGGACCCCCTCAAGGAGGACGCGGTGATTGTGGACGAGACCTCCATGGTGGACATCACCCTCATGTCCGCGCTGCTCCAGGGCTTGAAGAGCGACTGCCGTTTGGTGCTGGTGGGCGACCCCAACCAGCTGCCCTCGGTAGGGCCCGGAGCCCTGCTGGCCGACCTTCTGAAAAGCGGCGTCATCCCGGCGGTGAGCCTGGTCCAGGTCTTCCGCCAGGCCGCCCAGAGCGCCATCGTCCGCAGCGCCCACGAGATACACCACGGCGTCCACCCCCAGCTGAAGAACACCGGGGAGGGGGACTTTTTCTTCCTCACCCGCATGAAGAGCGAGGAGGCCGCCCGGACAGTGGTGGAGCTGGTGTCCAGCCGCCTGCCCCAGCGCATGGGCTTTCCCAGCGACCAAATTCAAGTGTTAACTCCCACGAGAAAGGGCCCCCTGGGCACCTTCGAGCTCAACCGCCGGTTGCAGGAGACCCTGAACCCCGCCGCCGAGGACAAGCCCCAGCGGGCCTTCGGCGCGGTGACCTTCCGGCTGGGGGACCGGGTGATGCAGGTGAAGAACAACTACGACGCCATGTGGCTGGACCCGGACAAGGGCGAGAGCGGCCTGGGGGTCTTCAATGGCGACATCGGCAAGATCGTTGACGTGGAGCGCGACGGCTCCGCCCTCACCGTGGACTTCGACGGCCGCAAGGTCTTCTATCCCGCTGACGCCCTGGGCGAGCTGGAACTGGCCTACGCCGTCACCGTCCACAAATCCCAGGGCAGCGAATACCCCGCCGTGGTCTTCGCCTGCCAGGACGTGCCGGCCATACTCCTCACCCGCAGCGTCCTCTATACCGCCGTCACCCGGGCCCGGAGCCTGCTGGTCAGCGTGGGCGACCAGCGGGTGTTCCTCCGCATGGTGGACAACAACAAGCCCCAGCGCCGCTACTCCGCCCTGCGAGCGCGACTGTCCGGCGAGAAGGGCGAGGCGCGGTAGGGGCCGCTGTCTCTTGCCTTTTGAGACGAGGGATGATATAATTCGGAAAAGATCCGACGAGGGAGATGGAGAATATGAAAAAGAGACTTCTGGCGATTTTGCTGGCACTGGCCCTATGCTTGACCCTTTTGCCCACCGTTGCCCTGGCGGCAGACGAGAATGGTTTTGTGGTTCAAGACGGTGTACTGCTGGCCTATATTGGCGAGGGCAGAGACATCGTCATTCCGGCTAATGTGACTTCCATCAGGGAATATACGTTTGCCAGTGCAAGTGTGACCAGCGTTACGATCCCGGAAAGTGTGACTGCCATAGGGGACTATGCGTTTGACGGCTGCGATGAGTTGGCCAGCGTGACCATCGAAGGTGAGCCCAGCATTGGAGTTGCAGCGTTTCGCAACTGTGCCAGCCTCACGGATATTTCTGTGAGCGCCGATAACACGCGGTATACTTCTCAGGATGGGATACTGTTCAGCAAGGACAAGACTGAGCTTTTCATCTACCCCGGTGGGAAAACCGGCGCGTACACCGTCCCGGACTATGTGACCGCCATTGGGGACTGGGCGTTTGCGGGCTGCGTTGGACTGACCGACGTTACTATCCTGGGAGATGTGACAAGAATTGGAGACGGGGCGTTTGCCAGTTGCAAGGGGTTGACTGGCTTTACGATCCCGGAGAGCGTGACGACCTTGGGGGAGTATACTTTTGGGGGGTGTACCGGGCTGACGGATATTGTGATCCCGGCCGGTGTGACCGATCCTGGACGAGTGGCGTTTTATGGCTGTACCAGCTTGACCAGCGCTACCATCTGTGATGGTGTGCCCAGCATTGGGGCCGGTATGTTTATAGCCTGTAGCAACCTGGCTAGTATCAACTTTCCCCCCAGTGTGACCCAAATTGGACGTCAGGCATTTGATAGCTGCAAGGGCCTGACCAGCGTGATCGTCCCGGACACCGTGGAGGAGATCGGATACTGCGCGTTTGAGAACTGCACCAGCCTAGCTGATTTGACTCTTCCAGAGAGGCTCAAGAGAGTGGGCAACAGTGTGTTTGCGGGTTGCACCAGTTTGACCAGTGTGACCGTTCCTCTGGAGGTGACCGATTTAGAGGGCCACGTGTTTGCCAACTGCACCGGGCTGACCAGCGTCACCATTCCCGAGGGTACGACCACGCTTGGAGGCCGTATGTTTGAGGGGTGTACCAGTTTGACGACTGTGACCCTCCCCGCCAGTCTGACCAGCGGTGCGCGCTATGCGTTTTTCAAATGCGCCAATCTGACAGAGATCAATGTGGACGCGGAGAACACGCAGTATGTGTCGCGGGACGGCGTTCTGTTCAGCAAGGACATGACCGAACTGGTGGCCTATCCCGCCGGAAGGGCCGCCAGCGCATATGCCGTTCCTGCTGGTGTGACCAGTATTGTGGGGGGCGCGTTTTCCGGGTCCACTGTTCTGACCGAAGTATCGCTTCCCGACAGCGTGAGCGCCATACAAGGCTACGCGTTCGATGGTTGCACCGGCCTGACCCGCGTGACCATCCCCAGCCCCACGATCACCATTGAGAAATATGCGTTTTTAAATTGCTCCGATTTGACAGTATATGGCTATGCTGATTCTGAGGCGGAGCGGTACTGCGCCGAAAACAGTATTCCCTTTGTGAACATGGCCGCTCCCATCCCCGGCACCGCCCAAGAGGGCTTTTTGTCGGGGCCGGCCAACAGACAGTTGGCATGGTCCATCACCGAGGCGGGGCAGCTTACCGTCATTGCCCAGTTGGCAAGTGGGGAAGCGGTGGTTGCTGCTGGCTATGACCAGGCGGGGCGCATGACCAATGTGGCGGTGCTGGACGCTGCCCACAAGACCGCCCAGATCGACCCCGCCACCCCCAACGTCAAACTCTTCTGGCTGGGGGGGCAGCAGAACCCCATGTCTCCCAGCGCCACAGTGTGGGGGAAGTGAACAGCATAAAAAGGGACGGCCTCCGGGCAGTCCCTTTTGCTTGCCCCTAGACATTTCTAAAATTTGTGCTATACTATATCTGTCATATCCTGCATATTTGAATTTACATAGGGGGAATTTGTCCGTGGACGACCGATCGTGGATCATCCTGACTGTCTGCCTGGCCGTGGCCTGTGTGGCCGCACTGCTGTGCGCGCTGGTGCAGACCTACCGCATCGCCTCCAACGAGAGCCGCTTCAAGCGGCTGGTGGCCAAGCTCACCGGCCGTGAGCCCGAGCAGGTCTCGGAAGAGGAGATCATGCAGATGGTGGACGCCGGGGAGGAGACCGGCGCCATCCAGCAGGAAGAGCGGGAGATGATCGAGAACATCTTTGAGTTCGACAACACCACCGCCGAGGACGTGATGGTCCACCGGACGGACATGGTGCTGCTGGACGTGGAGGACACGCCGGAGGAGATCTTGGAGGCCATCGAGAGCTCCGGGCTGTCCCGGTTCCCCGTCTACGAGAACGACCCCGACGACATCATCGGCATCTTGAACGTCCGGGACTACCTTTTGAACACCCAGCACGCCCAGCCCCGGGCCCTGCGGGAGCTGCTGCGCCAGCCCTACTTCGTCCCCGAGGCCGTCCGCACCGACCGGCTCTTCCGGGACATGCAGGAGCGAAAGGTCCACATGGCCATCGTGGTGGACGAGTACGGCGGCACGGCGGGCCTGGTGACCATGGAGGACCTGCTGGAAGAGATCGTGGGCAACATCTACGACGAGTTTGACCCCGCCGAGGAGAGCGAGATCATCCCCCTGGCCGAGGACCGCTGGCGTGTGGCCGGCGCGGTGGAGCTGGAGGAGCTGGACGAGGCCTTGGGCCTGGCCCTCTCCGGCGACGAGGACGCGGACTACGACACCCTGGGCGGGCTGGTCTTCGCCCATCTGGACGTGATCCCCGAGGACGGCAGCCAGGTGGACCTGGAGCTGCCCGGGGTGAAGATCCACGTGGACACCATCGCCGACCACCGGGTGGAGTGGTGCACCCTCACCAAGGTGACGCCCCAGCCCATGGACGTTTTGGTGTCCGAGGAGCAGTAAGGAGAATTTCGTTGATCACTGAGCGTTTTCGCAAATCTATGGAGACCCTGGAGCTGCCTCGGGTACTGGAGCTTCTGGCCCAGGAGGCCGCCACCCAGGAGGGCAAGGAAAAGGCTCTGGAGCTTTTGCCCGAGACCGATATACAAAGCGTCGAGCGGCTCCAGCAGGAGACGGCGGCGGCTTTTTCCATGCTCACCCTGCACGGCACACCAGCCCTGTCCGGCGTTCGCCCGGTCAGGGCTTCCTTGCAGCGTGCCGACCGGGGCGGCAGTTTGAATACACGGGAACTTTTGGACGTGGCCGGAGTGCTTCGGTGCGCCCGCAGCGTCAAGGAGTACGGCGCGGCGGCCCAGGACAGCGTCATCAGCCATCTCTTCCGCTCCCTGACGGCCAACAAGTACCTGGAGGAGAAGATCACCGGCTCCATCCCCGCCGAGGACGAGATCGCCGACGCGGCAAGCCCGGAGCTGGCCGACATCCGCCGCCATAAGCGCGCCGCCGCGGGCAAGGTCCGGGAGGTCCTCAACAAGCTCATTGCCTCCAACCAGTCCAAATACCTCCAAGAGAGCATCATCACCCAGCGGGGCGGGCGGTACGTGGTGCCCGTCAAGTCCGAGCACAAAAATGACATCCCCGGCCTTGTGCACGACGTGTCCGGCTCCGGCGGTACCTTCTTCATCGAGCCCATGGGCGTAGTCAAGGCCAACAACGAGCTGCGGGAGCTGGAGGCCAAGGAGGAAAAGGAGATCGAGCGCATTTTGGCGGCCCTGTCCGCCGAGTGCGCCTCCTTCCAAGAGGACATCTCTATGGACTACGACCTACTGGTCATCCTGGACGGGGTCTTTGCCCGGGCGAAATTAGCCGCCCGGATGAACGCCATGGCCCCCAAGCTCACCGACCATACCGTGGCCTTGAAAAAGGCCCGGCATCCGCTGCTGGACCCCAAAAAGGCGGTGGCCAACGACCTCTTTTTGGGCGGCGACTTCGACACGCTGGTCATCACCGGCCCCAACACCGGCGGCAAGACGGTGACCTTAAAGACCATCGGTCTGCTGACCCTCATGGCCCAGTGCGGGCTCCATATTCCATGCGCTGACGACAGCTCCATCGCTGTCCGGAGCCAGGTGCTGGCCGACATCGGCGACGAGCAGTCCATCGCCCAGAGCCTGTCCACCTTCTCCAGCCACATGACCAACATCGTGGGCATTTTGGACGAGGCCGACGGCGGAACGCTGATCCTCTTCGACGAGCTGGGCGCGGGCACCGACCCGGTGGAGGGCGCGGCTCTGGCCGCCGCCATCATTGAGGAGAGCCGGTCCCTGGGAGCGCTGGTCTGCGCCACCACCCACTACGCCGAGCTGAAGCTCTACGCCATGACCACCCCCGGGGTGGAGAACGCCTCCTGCGAGTTCGACGTGGACTCCCTGGCCCCCACCTACCGTCTGCTCATCGGCGTGCCCGGACGCTCCAACGCCTTCGCCATCTCCCAGCGGCTGGGCCTTTCCGGGCACGTCATTGACCGGGCCAAAGCCCGGGTGGACAGCGAGAGCGTGCGCTTTGAGGAGGTGCTGGACCGGCTGGAGAGCCAGCGCCGGGCGATGGAGCAAGAGCAGGCCCAGGCCGCCGCGCTGCGCGCCGAGATGGAGGAGTCGGCCACCGCCGCCCGGGAGTACCGCCAGAGCCTGGAGCGGGAGCGGGAAAAGGCCGCCCAGCAGGCGAGAGAAGAGGCCCAGGGCATCGTGGACGAGGCCCGGCGCATGGCCGACGAGGTCTTCAAGGAGCTCAACAAAATGCGCAAAAACGTCCGGGAAAACGACACCAACGAGGCCAGGGTCAGCGTGCGCTCCAAGCTCAACCAGGCCGACGACGCCCTTCGCGTCAAAGTCCCCGACCTGCCCGCGCCGCCCCCCACCCGGCCCGCCGAGGCCGGGGACACGGTGGAGGTGCTGGCCATGGGGGTGAAGGCGGAAGTATTATCCGTCCGCGCCGACGGAAGTCTGGAGCTCCAAGCGGGCATCCTGAAGCTGTCGGCCCGCCAAGAGGAGGTTCGGCTCACCAATCCCGAGAAAAAGCCCAAGGTCAAGGGGAGCACCGTCTCCCGGCCCATGCGCCTGATGGCCGCGGCCCGGGAGTTGGACCTACGGGGCATGACGGTGGACGAGGCGTTGGCGGGGCTGGACATGTTCCTGGATAACGCCGTCATGGGCAAGCTGGAGAGCGTCACCATCATCCACGGCAAGGGCACCGGCGCGGTGCGTAAGGCCGTGCGCGAGCACCTGAAGAAAAGCCGCTATGTGCGGTCCTTCCGCCCCGGCCGGTTCGGCGAAGGGGAGGACGGCGTCACTGTGGCCGAACTGAAATAGCAATAGAAACGGCTCCTCCCGGGGACGTATCTTTGGTGAAAATGCCGTTGACATGGGCGGCGAAAATTTGATAGACTAACAACACGATACTGAAAAGGACCCCGCAAAGTTGCATAGGAGGACGAACGTCTATGTATGTGAAGGAAGTTACCATCAACAACCAAGTGGGGCTCCACGCCCGTCCCGCCACCTTTTTTATCCAGAAGGCCAACGAGTTCAAGAGCTCCATCTGGGTGGAGAAGGACGAGCGCCGAGTGAACGCCAAGAGCCTGCTGGGCGTGCTGAGCCTGGGCATCATCAAGGGCACCGCCGTCTCCCTCATTGCCGACGGCGCCGACGAGAAGGACGCGGTGGACACCCTGGTGGAGCTGGTCAGCTCCGACTTCGCCGAGTAAACCCCATCCAAGCAAGCAGACCGGGCCCTGGAGATTTTCCAGGGCCCGGTTTTTGTCGCCGCCAGGCCCTTGCCAAAGCCGGTGCCGTTCCTGTATAATGAAGCTATCATGGCAAGGAGGTGGTGGGCGTTGACATTTGACGAGCTGAAGGACAAGGCCCATGCCCTGCCCTTGAAGCCGGGCGTTTACATCATGCAAAACGCCCAGAACGAGGTCATCTACGTGGGCAAGGCCAAGGCGCTGAAGAACCGGGTGAGCCAATATTTCGCCCACCTGGCCTCCCACACCGAGAAGACCCGAGCCATGGTGGCCTCCATCGACCACTTCGACGTGATCGTGGTGGGTAGCGAGTTCGAGGCCCTGGTGCTGGAGTGCGCCCTCATCAAACGCCACCAGCCCAAGTACAACATCCTCCTCAAGGACTCCAAGGGCTACCCCTACATCCGTCTCAGCGTCAAGGACCCCTACCCCAAGTTCGACCTCGTCAACAAGGTCAGCGAGGACGGCTGCCGCTACTTCGGCCCCTACGGCTCCCGGGGCAGCTCCTACGCCATCATCGACAGCCTGCTGGAGACCTTCCGCCTGCCCACCTGCGGCAGAAAATTCCCCCGGGACATCGGCAAGGCCCGGCCCTGCCTCAACTACCACATGGGTAAGTGCGACGGCTACTGCCGCCGGGAGATGGACCAGAGCCGCTACGCCGAGAGCATGGAGCAGATCATCCGGCTCTTAGAGGGCAAGCACAGCGAGGTGCTCTCCGATTTGAACGCCCAGATGGAGGAGGCCGCCGCCGAGCTTCGCTTCGAGCAGGCCGCCGCGCTCCGGGACCGTATCCGCTCGGTGGAGCTGCTGTCCCACCGCCAGCGGGCAGTGGGACGGCTGGCGGACACCGACGTAGTGGGCTTTTTCCGAGGCGAGGCCAAGAGCTGCTTCGTGGTGCTCCACTTCTCCGACGGCGAGCTGGCTGCCAAGGACATGGACCTCATCGAGACCCCCATGGAGGGGGAGGAGAGCGAGGTCATCTCCGCGCTGGTCAGCCAGTATTACGGCCCCCGGGGCGAGCTGCCCCGGACCATTTTGCTCCCCTGCGAGCTGGACGACGAGGTGGCCCTGGCCCGGATGCTCTCGGAGACCGCGGGCCGCAGAGTAGAGCTGCTGACCCCGCAGCGGGGGGCCAAGCTGGACCTGATCCGCCTGGCCCGGACCAACGCGGTGGAGGAGGTAGAGCGCCACACCAGCCGGGAAGAGCGCCAGAGCAAGCTCATGGAGGCCCTGGGCAAGCTCTGCGGGCTGGAGAGCGTCCCCCGGCGGCTGGAGAGCTACGACATCTCCAACCAGGGCGCCGACGACATCGTGGCCTCCATGGTGGTCTTTGAAAACGCCAAGCCCAAGCGGGGCGATTACCGCCGCTTCAAGCTCCGGGATATGGACGCGCCCAACGACTACGCCTCTATGGACCAGGTCCTGCGCCGCCGGTTCCAGCGGTATTTGGACGGGGACGAGAAGTTCAGCGCGCTACCTGACATCCTGCTCATCGACGGCGGCACCGAGCACGCCCAGGTGGCCCTCCGGGTCCGGCAGGACTTAGGGCTGTCCATCCCTGTGTTCGGCATGGTCAAGGACGACCGCCACCGCACCCGGGGCCTGGTGACTCCCGAGGGCCGGGAGCTGGGCTTGCAGCAAAACCCCGCCCTCTTCGCCCTCATCGGCCAGATCCAAGAGGAGACCCACCGCTTCGCCATCACCTTCCACCGCCAGCAGCAGGCCCAGCGGGTGAAGGGATCGGAGCTGGACGCCATCCCCGGAGTAGGGGAGGCCCGGCGCAAGGCCCTGCTGAAACGCTTCAAAAGCGTCAAGAATATCAAGGCCGCCTCCCTGGCTGAGCTGGAGGAGAGTGTGGATAAAAAAACAGCGAAGGCGGTCTATGACCACTTCCGCAAGGAGGAATGACCCATGCGCATCGTCGCCGGCACGGCCCGGGGCCGCAAACTGAAGGAACTGCCGGGGCTGGACACCCGGCCCACCACCGACAAGGTGAAGGAGTCCATGTTCAACATCGTCCAGTTCGACATTGAGGGCCGGCGGGTGCTGGACCTCTTCGCCGGCACAGGCCAACTGGGCTGCGAGGCCCTGAGCCGTGGGGCGGGGTACGTCACCTTCGTGGACCAGTCCCGGGAGGCCGTCCGGGTGGTGAAGGAAAACGCCGCGCTGGTGGCCGACCCCGACCGCTTCGAGGTGCTCCAGCGCGACGCCCTGGCCTTCGTTTCGGCCAAGCCGGGGAAGTACGGCCTGGTGTTTCTGGACCCGCCCTACCACACCGGGACGCTGGAAAAAGCTCTCAACGCCATCGCGGGAATTGACATTGTGGCGGAACATGGTATAATTGTATGTGAATCGGCGGCGGATGAGACGCTGCCCGCCCTCCCCGCACCCTACGAGATGGGCCGGGAGTACCGCTACGGCAAGATCAAGATCACCCTCTACCACAGGAGATGAGCGCGGCATGAAGACGGCCATCTACCCCGGCAGCTTCGACCCAGTCACCCTGGGCCATCTGAACGTCATCAAGCGCGCCGCGCTGTGCTTTGACCGGCTCATCGTCTGCGTCATGGTCAACTCCGACAAGCCCGGGGGCACCTTTACCCCCGACGAGCGGGTGGACATGCTCCGCCGGGTCTGCGAAAAGCTGCCCAACGTGGACATCGACCAGTATTCCGGGCTGGTGGCCGACTACGCCCGGGAGCACAGGGCCTGCACCCTGGTCAAGGGCCTGCGGGCGGTGTCGGACTACGAAAAGGAAGTCCAGATGGCCATCATCAACCGCAAGCTGAACCCTCGGCTGGACACCGTGTTTTTTCCGTCCCTGGCCAAATACAACCACCTCAGCTCCAGTGTGGTGAAGGAGATGGCCCGGTACGGCGCCGACCTGAGCGACTTTGTCCCCAGAGAGATCATAGACGAGGTAAACGCCCGAATTAGACTGAATCTTGGGAGGTAAATGGACCATGGCTATGAGCGTGGAAGAACTGCTGGACTCTCTTTACGAGATGATCGAGGACGCCAAGGGCGTGCCCCTGACCGGCGACAAGTGTATGCTGGAGCGGGACAAGGCCCTGGACCTGCTGGACGACGTGCGGGCCCAGTTCCCCGTGGAGTTCGCCGAGGCCCGCAAGATGCTCACCACCCGCAACGAATACCTGGCCACCGCCAAGCGCGAGGCCGAGCTCATCCGCAAGCAGGCCCAGGACCAGGCCAGCCAGATGGTGGGGGAGACCCCCATCATGCGCCAGGCCAGCCAGGCCAGCACCGAGCTGACCCGCCAGACCGAGCAGAAGACCGCCGAGCAGCTCCGGGCCGCCGAGGCCCAGGCCCGGGACCTGAAGCGGGCCGCCCAGGAGTACTGCGACGACCTTCTCCGCCGGGCCGAGGAGGCCGTGGCCGAGGCCGGCCGGGAGCTGTCCCAGTCCCGGGCCGCCTTCCGCAGCGTCTCCGGCGTAGCCGCCCCCGCGGCCCCCTCCAAGGGCCTCTACGACGTAGAGGTAGACGGCTGAGCTTTCTAAGCGTCCATACTTCCCCTCCGGGGCCACGGCTTCGGAGGGGATTTTTTTGCCTTTGGCGGGAACAAAAACCGGGGAAGTATTGTCAAAGGATGGGAAAGGTGGTATACTGTTACACTAGTAACATAGCGTTTTACGAGAATGGAGCTGACGACGCGTGGAAAACGAGAAGAAGGTCCTGCTGTCCGGCATCCAGCCCAGCGGCGACCTGCATTTGGGCAACTACCTGGGGGCCATCAAGAACTGGGCCGAGCTGAGCAACGATTTTGACTGCTACTGGTTCATGGCCGACCTCCACACCATCACCGTGCGGCAGGTGCCCGCGGAGCTGCGGCGGCGGACGTTGACCCAGATCGCCACCTACATCGCCTGCGGTCTGGACCCGGACAAGAACACCATCTTCGTCCAAAGCCACATCCCCGCCCACGCCCAGCTTGGCTGGGTGCTGCAGTGCTACACCATGTTTGGCGAGCTCTCCCGCATGACCCAGTTCAAGGACAAGTCCGCCAAGCACGCCGACAACATCAACGCCGGGCTCTTCACCTATCCCAGCCTCATGGCCGCCGACATCCTGCTCTACCAGCCCGATTTCGTCCCCGTGGGGGAGGACCAGAAGCAGCACGTTGAAATTTGCCGGGACATCGCCAACCGCTTCAACGGCGTCTACGGCGATGTGTTCAAGGTCCCCGAGCCCTACATCCCCAAGGCCGGGGCCCGGGTCAAGAGCCTGAACCAGCCCGACACCAAGATGAGCAAATCCCTGCCCGAGGGCTGCGTGTTCCTCATGGACAAGCCCGAGGACATCGCCCGGAAATTCAAGCGGGCCATCACCGACTCGGACATGGAAAACCCCGTGCGCTACGACCCGGCGAACAAGCCCGGCGTGGCCAACCTGATGCAAATTTACGCCGCCGTCACCGGCAAGAGCTATGAGGCCATCGAGGCCGAGTTCGCCGGACAGGGCTACGGCGCCTTCAAGCCCGCCGTGGGCGAGGCGGTCATCGAGACCCTGCGGCCCATCCGGGAGGAGACCCAGCGGCTGCTGGACGACAAGGCGTATCTGGAGAGCGTTTATCGCGCTGGAGCGGAGCGGGCGGGTAAGATCGCGTGGAGAACGCTGTCCAAGGTGTATAAGAAGGTCGGGTTCCTGGCTCCCTAATGACGAGAAATAGAGGTCGAGACAGCCTATGAACATCAATTTGAATCTGCTGGGGCTGGTGTGCGCCACGCTGGGGGTGTCCTTCATCGTGGCCATCATCACCACCCCCATCGTCAAGCAACTGGCCCAGCGGGTGGGCGCGGTGGACGACCCCAAGAAGGACAAGGACCCGGGCCGCCGGATCCACACCCGGCCCATCCCCCGCATGGGCGGCCTTGCCATCTTCCTGGGCTTTTTGCTCAGCGTGCTCATCTTCGTGCCCCTCACCGGACAGGTGAAGGGCATGCTGCTGGGCGCGGTCATCATCGTGGTGCTGGGTATCTTTGACGACATCTACGACCTGCGGGCCATGTTCAAGTTCGGCGTGCAGATCGTGGCCGCTCTGGTGGCGGTGCTGTCGGGCAACGAGATCGTGACCCTCTCCAACCCCAACATCTTCTCGGCCAATCCCTACTGGGATCTGGGCTGGCTGGCCATTCCGGTGTCGGTCTTTTGGATCGTGGCTATCACCAACGCCGTCAACCTCATCGACGGCCTGGACGGCCTGGCCTGCGGGGTGAGCTCCATCAGCTCCATGACGCTGCTGGTCATCACCCTGGTGGCCCCGGACATCGTCAGCCCCTCGGTGCCCATCATGGTGGCGGCCCTGGCCGGCGGCTGCCTGGGCTTTTTGCCCTACAACCTGAACCCGGCGAAAATATTTATGGGCGACACCGGCTCCACCTTCCTGGGCTACGCATTGGGGGTCATCTCCATCCAAGGTGTCTTCAAGCTCCACATCGCCATCTCCTTCGTGGTGCCCTTCTTGATGCTGGGTCTGCCCATTTTTGACACCGCCTTCGCCTTCATCCGCCGCATCGCCCACGGCCAGAGCCCCATGCACCCCGACCGCAGCCACGTTCACCACCGGCTCATGGACATGGGCTTCTCCCAAAAGCAGACGGTGGCCATTTTGTACGTCATCAGCGCGGTGCTGGGCCTTTCGGCGGTGGTGCTCACCACCTCCGGTCCCCTGCGGGCCATGCTGGTGCTCATGGCGCTGTGCGTGGCCGGGGGCGTGGCCATGCGGCTGTTCATCCATCCCCACGGTCAGCCCAGCGGCGAGACCGAGGTTGAGAATGAGGACGAGGACGACGAGGAGGCGGACCAATGAAAAGGGTCATGACCGTCTTCGGCACCCGTCCCGAGGCCATTAAAATGGCGCCGCTGGTGCAGGAGCTGGAACGCCGGGCAGGGCTGGAGAGCCTTTGCTGTGTCACCGCCCAGCACCGCCAGATGCTGGACAGCGTGCTGGCCGCCTTTTGCCTGACGCCCGACTTCGATTTGGACATCATGGAGCCTCGCCAGAGCCTCTACACCATCACCTCCAAGGCCCTTTTGGGCATGGAGAAGGTCCTGGCCCAGGCCAAGCCCGACCTGGTGCTGGTCCACGGCGACACCTCCACCACCTTTGCCGGAGCCCTGGCCGCCTTCTACGCCCAGGTCCCGGTGGGCCACGTGGAGGCGGGCCTTCGCACCTACGACCGCTACTCCCCCTTCCCCGAGGAGATGAACCGTACCCTCACCGGCGACCTGGCCGCCCTGCACTTTTGCCCCACCGCCGCCAACCGGGAAAACCTCCGGCGCGAGGGTATCACCCAGGGGGTCTACCTCACCGGCAATACCGTCATCGACGCCCTGGGCACCACGGTGCGCGGGGACTTTGTCTTCCAAACGCCCCTTTTGAACGCGCTGGACTATGAAAACCGCCGGGTGATCCTGGTCACCTGCCACCGCCGGGAGAACTACGGCGCGCCCATGGAGCACATCATGTCCGCCCTCCGGCGGCTGGCCCAGGACTGCCCGGAGGCGGAGCTTGTCTACCCCGTCCACCTCTCCCCGGTGGTCCAGGAGGTGGCCCATAAGTATTTGGACGGCCTTTCCAACGTCCACCTCATCGAGCCCCTGGACGTGCTGGAGATGCACAATCTCATGGCCCGGGCGTATCTTGTAATGACCGACTCCGGCGGTCTTCAAGAGGAGGCCCCGGCTCTTGGCAAGCCGGTGCTGGTCCTGCGGCGGGAGACCGAGCGGCCCGAGGCCGTAGCCGCGGGGACGGTGCGCCTGGCCGGCACCGAGGAGGACGCGGTCTACACCCTGGGCCGGACGCTCCTAGAGGACAAAAACGAGTATGACAAAATGGCCCACGCCGTCAACCCCTACGGGGACGGCCGGGCCTGCGCGCGCATCGCCGACGCCATTGAGAGCTATTTTGGACTGAGAGACGAAGCGGTGGAGGAGTGGCATGGATAAGGGCCATCGAAACCTGCTGGCGGTGCTCATCGCGGCGGTGATGGCGGTGGCGCTGTTCTCCGCCTTCTCGGTGAACCTCTTCCACAAAACGCCGGAGGTGATCCTACCCACGCTGACGCCCCTGCCCAGCGACGTTCCCGACGGCCCCAGCGGCCCGGGGAGCTACCAGCGGGTGGAGGTGACGCCGGACACGGTGCAGCAGGTGGTGGCCACCCTGGAGCGCCCCGGGAGCTACGCCCGCACCATCACCGCCGAGACCCTGGGCGCCGGCGGGCAGTTCGGCGTGACCCAGGCCGCCGTCACCGTAGACGGCGGCTGGACCCAGACCACCCTGACCCTCCCCGACCGCCGGGTGCAGCACAGCCTCATCGGCGGCGGAAAGCGGTATGTGTGGTACGGTTCGGAGCGGAGCTGGAGCGAGTATGACGCGGCCGACCGCTCCGCCGACCTGAGCCAGCGCCTGCCCACCTACGAGGACGTGCTGGCGGCGGACAAGGAGGACATCGTCCACGCCGAATACGCCCTCAGCGAGCAGTTGCCCTGCGTCTATGTGGCGGTCTTGGAGCCCTCCACGGGCTACGTGGAGAGCTATTGGGTGTCGGTGGACACCGGGCTTTTGGTCCACGCCGAGTCCAGCAAGGACGGCGAGGTATTTTACCGCATGAGCGGCTACACCGTGGAGACCCCCGCTACCCCGGGCCAGAGCTTCGCCCTGCCCGACGGCACGGTGATGCACACTACGTCTCTCCCAGACTGAGCAAAATGGTCAGAGCCAGGGTGATCAGGAGGTCCAGGTCGTCCCCGTCCTCCAGCACCAAAAACAGCACGATGAGCCCCAGCAGGATGTCCCCGGTGTCCAGGTGCTCCAGATGAAGGCTCTTGAGGACCCCGGAGAGGGCCTGGCTGATCTGGCCGCCCTCTCCGGTCCCTATGCCGCTGCCCAATCGGCCCAGCAGTCCGCTGAGCAGTCCGTTACCCTTGCGCGGCGGAGGGGAGGACTGGGGCTGGGCCTGCTGGGGCGGTGGGTCCACGGCCACGTGGGCCTGGTCGGAAATGTAGCGGTTATACATCCTCCTGCCCTCCCTTCAGCCCGTCCAGCCCCGCCCGGACCACCTTGGAAAGCCGGGTGATGCGCAGGGCCTTGTCCAGCTTGCCGTGGCGCTCGGGCTTCAAAAAGGGCCGCAGAGCCTGCAACAGGGCGGTGCGGCTGTCCTCCGGGCCCTGCCAGGCCGCCAGGGCCTGCATCCCCGCCGCCATGAGCCTGGGGTCCAGGTCCAGACCGGCCTGGGTGGTCTCCGCCGGAGCCGCCTGTGCCGGAGCTTCCGCGTCCGGGGACTGAGACTGCGGCTCAGAGGGCGGCTGGACCTCGTTTTGACCCTTGGAGCCGTCCAGGGATTGGGCAATGGACATGATCTGGCTCATGGCCTGGGGGTTGTTGAGGATGGCGCTGAGCTTCTCCTCGAACTGCGCCATGGCCCATCCCTCCTTTCCTCAGCGGCCCAGCTTTTTGTCCATGGACGCCATGGCCTGGGCGCCCCGGGGGTCGGCCTGGAGCTTCTTCACCAGTTGGCCCAGGGCCGCGCCGTCTCCGGCCGCCGCCGACTGGGCCGCAGCCTTCAGACCGTCGCCGCCCATCTGCTGGAAGAGCTGGGCCAGGGTCTTAGCCTCGTCGCTCTGCAGCAGCGCCGCCAGCGCCGCCTTGTCCCCCAACAGCTTCGCCGCCTGGGGGTCCTGCTTCAGGGCGTTCAGCGGGTCTTGCTTGGACATATCCATCTCCCCTTTCGTCCCAGTATATGAAATTTTTGCGAGAAGGTGAACCCAAATGCGCGTTCTGGTCTTTTCCGACTCCCATGGCTGTGTAGGCCCCATGGAGGACGCCGTGGCCCTCTACCGGCCCGACGCCGCCTTCCACCTGGGCGACGTGACCCGGGACGCGGACAATTTGCGCCGGGCCTGCCCGGAGCTGACCCTCTACCAGGTCCGGGGTAACTGTGACCTGATGGCCGGGGATATCCAGACCGAGGGTACGATACAGCTAGCGGGCAAGACCATCTTTTACCTCCACGGCCACACCCGCTATGTCAAGCAGGGCGTGGGCCTGGCGGTGTCCGCGGCCCGAGAGGCCGGAGCGGATATCCTCCTGTTTGGCCACACCCACCAGCCCCTGCGGACCCGGTATGACGGTCTGCTGGCGGTGAACCCCGGGGCGGTGATGGACGGCCGCTGCGCCCTGCTGACCTGGGAACCCGGCGGCGAGGTAGAGGTCCTGCCCATCGAGCGGTAAGGCAAGGAGGCGGCGAAATGACCGGGGTCTATTTCAGCGGGACGGGGAATACCAAATACTGCGTGGAGACCTTCGTTCGGGCGTTGGACCCGGCGGGGGAGACCTTCTCCATCGAAGAGGAGACCGCCCTGGCGGCCATCCAGGCCCAGGACGAGCTGGTGCTGGGCTACCCGGTGCAGTTCAGCAACCTCCCGAAGCTTATGCGCGACTTTGTCGTGGAAAATTCGTCTCTTTGGGAGGGAAAGCGGGTCTTTATCATCGCCACCATGGGCCTGTTCAGCGGCGACGGGGCAGGGGTGCTGTCCCGATTGCTGACCCGATATGGCGCGGTGGTCACCGGGGGACTGCACCTGAAAATGCCCGACTGCATCGGCGACGAAAGAGCGTTGAAGCGGCCCCTGGCGAAAAATCAGGCGCTGGTGCGGGTCGCGGAGGAAAAGTGTAAGACCGCCGCCCGGGCCTACCAAAGCGGCCGCCCGCCCCAGGAGGGACTGAGCCTTTGGAGCCGCCTGGCGGGGCTGTTCGGGCAGAGATTGTATTTTTACGGCAAGACCCGGACGTACTCGGATAAGCTGAAGATCGACCCGGGCAAATGTGTTCAGTGCGGTGCCTGCGTAGCCTGTTGCCCGACGCAAAACCTCGCCATCGAGGCTGGGCGGGTGGTGCCGCAGGGCAGATGCACCATGTGCTACCGCTGCGTTGGCCGCTGCCCCGCCCAGGCCCTCACCCTGCTGGGCAAGCGGGTCTACGAGCAGTGCTACCTTGAGAAATATCTGTGATGAAAGCGCCCTTGCGAAAATTTTTCAGGAAAAATCCATTTTACCCCTTGCAAGATGGCCCTGGCTGTGGTAAAATACCCTAGTCCCTGAGGGGAGAAGTGCATATCCGGGTGTGGCGAAGTTTGGTATCGCGCTTGACTGGGGGTCAAGAGGCCGTGGGTTCAAGTCCCGCCACTCGGACCAAAAATCCTTGAAATCTTGCGATTTCAAGGATTTTTCTTTGCCATTTCCGAGGTGACCCCAAAATTTTGACCCATACCTGACCCATACGGGAAAACTTTGGTGGAGAGCGCACTGGAGAATATGGGTTGCTTTTGTATGGATGCCACTTTATAATAAAAATTGGGCAATTTGGGCCCGGATGGTATCGATTTACCGTACTAAGAAATGAGGTGCAGAATGTATTACTCTGATAAACCTATCTATTCAAATAGTGATGATCGGCTGGGACGACATAGCTTTTCTAAACTGCTGGCGCAATCGCTATTAAATCTTAACAGCCCAGATACCTTCACAATTGGCCTCTACGGGAAATGGGGTAGTGGAAAAACATCGATTGTAAATATGATGCTTCAGGAACTTGAAATACATGAGAAAAAGGATGGGAGTGAAAGCTCTCTTATTGTTGTCCATTTTGAGCCATGGAATTTTTCAAATACGGATCAACTTCTTACGCAGTTTTTTATTCGGCTATCCAACGAACTTCGGAGCATCGGTGATAAGAGGCTGGAGAAAATTGGCGATGCATTGGAGCGGTATTCAGGTGCTTTGGACTGGTTAGGTGAAGTTCCGCGCATCGGAAAGATACTGAGTTTTTTAGGAAAAAAAGGTGTATCAGTAGCCAGCAAAAAGCTAAAAAAGGGTAGCGGTGAAAAAGATATTTCAAAACAGAAAGAGTTTGTGATTAGTCTTTTGAAAGAGCAGCCAAATAGAATATTGGTAGTTATTGATGATATTGATCGCTTGGACAATGAACAAATCCGACAGGTGTTTCAATTGGTCACATCTGTTGCAAAATTTCCTAACACCATTTACTTGTTAGTTTTTGACAGGGATGTTGTGGTGAAAGCACTGGAAAAAGTACAGGAGGGTGATGGAGAAGACTATTTAGAAAAGATAATTCAAATGCCGATTCAAATACCAGAGGTTAGACCAGCAAGACTTAGGCAGGTGCTACTGGATCAATTGAATTCGATTCGTGCGCAGTATGCAGAGGTAGGTTTCCAACAATCCTATTGGCAGGAGTTATATGAGCCATGTATTGAACCGTTTATTGATAGTCTTCGAACGGTGAATCGGCTATGCAATACTGTTCAGGTCAAAATGGCAGGAATAGCTGCAGAAATTGATTTTACGGATCTTGTGTCGCTTTCGGCAATAGAACTGCAATTTCCGGAAGTTTATGAATGGATCCGAGAGAATAAAACTGATTTGTCCGGCGGGGTCGATATATCCTACTTTGTGCACCAAAATTGGAGCCAAAAAGATTGGTACGATTATTATTCATCCAAGCTATGTGATTTGCTAAAAAGCAGGAGAGAAAGCGAAAAAGAGAATCAACTTGAAACAATTATTACAGCTATATCATATTTGTTTCCGCACTTTGGAGGGAAGATAGGAAAAGGGAGCATGGGATTTAACTCCAACCTTCTTAGGAGGAACAACCGGATTGGGCACTCCGAAAAATTTGACCGATATTTTGGTTTTACCTTGGATGAAGTCGCGGTTAAGAAATCCGAAGTGATGAGCGCTGCGTTTGAACTTGATTATGAGGGACTAATTGAACTGGTAAAAAAGAAAGACAGCGAAGAAGTTAGCTATGAGTTTTTAGAGGAAATTCGAGCAATAACCAACGATCTTCCATCAGAGAGGGCTAAAATAATTGTGTCGGCCTTGCTTGGAGTAGCCTACCGCTTAGATGCACGCTCTCAAGAGAATATGTTATCCTTGAGGGCGAGCGATTTTGCTGAGCATATGACGATTGAGTTGTTGGGGAGAATTGCCCTGGAGGAAAGGTTTCAATTTATTTGTAATATCATATCCAGTGGAGACGCATCGGTTGTACAAAGTATTGGTGTAGTTATCAATATGATGGAGCTTAGCTACGGCAGATTGGCAGCTAATGGAGAAGAGCGAGGGTATAAGAAAGTAATTACATTGGAGGAACTTTTACGAGTTGAAACTGTATTTACGGAGAGGGTAAAGCAACTCCTTAGTGAGTGCAATCTATTTGACCTCGACCGATGGTGGATGGTATATTACTTGCTGGAACAATTTGACGCGAAGTATGCGAAAGCATATCTTGAGACAGCATTAACAGATGACGTAAATGTTGTAAGATATATCGCAGGTGCTATACACGAGTGGTCAGGAGGTGGGACAGAGTACGAGGTGACGGATTCATACAAACAGTATTTAACCGATGAACGCATTCTCCAAGCGATTGAGACAGTAAAAGAGTCAGGAAAGCTTTATTTGCTATCAGAAGAAATTCGGAATAAGTGTGCTGCATTTTACTTAAAGGTTACAACCGAGGAACGGAATTATCGAGGACATATTCCGAAGAGTGCGACGAGTGAGCTTTTGTCCCAGTGGAAACGGTAAATGGAGCGAGCAGAGGGCACGCCACCCGGCGCGCCCTCTGCTTCTGTATGTCTTACACCGCCTGTGCGATAAAACTTCCCACCTTTTCCGCCGCGGCCTGCTGCATGGCGGGGGTGGTGTGGGTGTAGGTGTCCAGGGTAAACCCGGCGGAGTAGTGGCCCAGGATGGTGGACACCGTCTTGGCGTCTACGCCGTTTTGGATCGCCAGCGTCGCGTAGGTGTGGCGCAGGTCGTGGAAGCGGATGTCCTCGGTGATGCCCGCTTTTTTGCACAGGGTTTTGTGGAGCCGCCCCACGCAGTCGGGGCCGTACATCTGCCCGGTGACAGGGGAGGGGAACATGACCGGGGCGAAGGGGTGCTTACGCCGCTCCTTGACCAGCAGATCCACCGTTTCCTTGGGGAGAAAGACCGTCCGGACGCTGTTGGCTGTCTTGGGTGGGCGGATACGCACCTGGCCCCTGAACCGGCCCGCCGACTTGGAGATGGTGAGGGTTTGCCGCTCCACGTCCAGGTCGCTCCACTCAAGGGCCACCAGCTCGCCCCGGCGGAGGCCAGTGGTCAGCTCCAGATAGAACATGGCCAGCACGCCGTGCTCCTTGGCGGCGGACAGATAGTCGCGGATCTTTTCCGGCGGGAGGATGTGCATCTCCCGCTTTTCCTTGGGCGGCAGACGGCAGGCCACGGCGGGGTTGTAGGGGATGATGCGCTCCAGCACCGCCTGGTCGAGACACTGGCGGAGCATAGCGTGGATGCCCCGGACGGTGCGGACGCTAAGGCCCTTGTCGGGCATCCCCTCGTACTTTTCCACCCGGCCCTCCTGCCGGGTATAGTTGTAGAACTTCTGGAGATCCAGGGTGGTGAGCTTGTTTAGCTTGATGTCGCCGATGCAGGGGACCACATGGTGCTGGATGTAGCTTTGGTAGTACGCAGCGGTGGTGTCCTTGACGGCGGGCTTGCAGTAGTTTTCGTGCCAGAGCCAGCACCACTGGGCCACGGTGTACTGTCCGGCCTTGGTCACGTCCACCTTCTTGTTTTCCTCCATAGCCCGCTTCAGCTTTTCCTTGACCTCGCCCTGGGTCTTGCCCAGGACGCTTTTGTAGATGGGCTTGCCGGTGGAGGGATCCCGCGCGGCGGTGTAGCGTCCTTCCCACCGTCCGTCTTTTCGTTTGCGGATGTTGCCCTCGCCGTTGGCGCGCTTTTTAGCCATCCTGCTCACCTCCCAGGCACTCCGTCATGATCTGGACGGCCAGCCGGAAGCCCAGGATGAAGTTTTCCTCGGCGGTGCGGCGGTCCAGCTCCCACTGGGCGCGGGAGAAGGCTTCCAGCAGTTCCTTGCCCTTCTCGTCCAGGTGCTCCGCCAGCGCTTCCTCGCACGCGCAGAGTTTTGTGTTCAGCTTGTGCATTTCCGAGCCCTTGGGCATGGGCCGGTCGGAGAGGGAGAGATCGCCGTTGAACAGGTCTTTCAGTGTTTGGGGCATGCGTGCCACCTCCTTGTAGCGACACACAATACCATAGAGCTGGGACAATAGCTATCCCCACAGGGCAGAGTTATCAGAAAGTTATCAATTGGCTGGCGGTGTCCTATCTTTGTTTACAGCGGGGTAATAGTTGCCGTTGTCTCCGCTTATACATCGGATTTAGGCTTTCTTTTGACAAAATATCTGTTATAATACATATGAAGTTTTCCTTTGCTTGGAGGTAATATTCTATGCAGGATCATGATTCGAAGAAAAGAGAGATTATCAAATGTTTTCACTGCGGCAATGAAACCCCTATGTTGAGTGTAGGTCAATATAGTTGGGGATCACGCGATATGGAGTTTTCGGATTTCGATTTTCTTTATGAATATGAACTATTTGCTTGCCCAGTTTGTCATAAAGTCACATTACGCGAAACATATAGCGATGAATCAATGATTAGGTACATGGGTGGTAATCAACTTGAGTATTCTAATGAGCAAAGAGTTCTTTTTCCACTAAGTAATATTGAAAGTACCGCGGTTCCACAGAAAATAAAGGGCGCCTACGAGGCAGCACTAAAAACAAAGGGTATAGATAACTCTATTTGCTTAATGGGATTAAGAAGAACTTTAGAACTAATCCTCAAGGATCAAGGCGCCACAAAATGGGGACTGAAAAATCAAATTGAGGAAATTGCAGGAATGGGTCTGCTTCCTGG
>DBFBGR010000004.1:0-212766 GCA_048201935.1 Oscillospiraceae bacterium
CACGCGAGCTGGGTTCAGAACGTCGTGAGACAGTTCGGTCCCTATCTGTTGCGGGCGTAAGAGATTTGAAGGGAGCTGTCCTTAGTACGAGAGGACCGGGATGGACGAACCTCTGGTGCACCAGTTGTCCTGCCAAGGGCATAGCTGGATAGCTACGTTCGGACGAGATAAACGCTGAAGGCATCTAAGCGTGAAACTCCCCCTAAGATGAGATCTCTCACTCTTTAAGAGGTAAGGCTCGATGTAGACTACATCGTTGATAGGCCGGAGGTGGAAGCCCTGCGAGGGGTGCAGCTGACCGGTACTAATAAGCCGAGGGCTTGACCTTAAAGGTTAGGCAACAACAAAGAGTAATGCAGGCAAGACTTGCAAGCGTGGATGGGATGACTTCGTTGTTCAGTTTTGAGGGTGTAGCAAGGCAGTATCCCTCAAGCTCTCTTTTGAAGAGAAAGGAGCGGGAAGACTTTAGCATGAGTTTTCTTTGCGTACTTTCTTTTCCAAAAGAAAGTATGCGCCTTTAGCTCAGTTGGTAGAGCAACTGACTCTTAATCAGTGGGTCCCCGGTTCGAGTCCGTGAAGGCGCACCATGGCCCGTTGGTCAAGCGGCTAAGACGACGGCCTCTCACGCCGTAAACGTGGGTTCGATTCCCGCACGGGTCACCATTTTTTCCTTGAAAATTTCATCTTGATTTTAGCCGGGAAACCGGTTAGAATATACAAGTCGGTGTTGATTGCGGTGAGGGTCCACCTGTTCCCATCCCGAACACAGAAGTTAAGCTCACCTGCGCCGAAAATACTTGGCTGGAGACGGCCCGGGAAAATAGGTAATGCCGACACAAACGAAGGGGTCTGGTCGACCAGACCGGGCCCCTTCCCATATTCCTCCTTAGCTCAGTTGGTAGAGCATGCGGCTGTTAACCGCAGGGTCGTTGGTTCGAGTCCAACAGGGGGAGCCAGTTCGGACGGCTTGCCGTCACATCGCGTGGCGGCAAGCCGTTTCCGAAATCTTCGCCCGTTAGGGGCCTTTAGCTCAGTTGGTTAGAGCAGCCGGCTCATAACCGGTCGGTCCCGGGTTCGAGTCCCTGAAGGCCCACCATAGGGGTATAGCTCAGCTGGTAGAGCAGCGGTCTCCAAAACCGCGTGCCGAGGGTTCGAATCCTTCTGCCCCTGCCAAGTGAATAGACGGTGCGAGCCGTTTGCTCAATAAAATGGCTCGGTAGCTCAGTTGGTTAGAGCGCCGGCCTGTCACGCCGGAGGTCGAGGGTTCAAGTCCCTTCCGAGTCGCCATTTTGCTGCTGTAGCTCAGTAGGCAGAGCGCATCCTTGGTAAGGATGAGGTCGGCAGTTCGAATCTGCCCAGCAGCTCCAAAAAACCCTGTAACCATTGCGGTTACAGGGTCTTTGTTTGCCTGAACGTTTTAGCGGCGAAAGAGCCGCCCCACGGGGCTGCCGCCTTGGTTGCGCTGCTCCCGGTGGGCGAAGACCCGGTGGAACTGCCGCAGGTGCTGTCGGGCCTCCTCTTCGCAGGCTTTCGCCTGATCGGGACGATAGTCCCGGAGCTGCCATAACTGCACCAGCGGGGCCACGAACTCCACCGCCATCACGTGGGGATCGCCCCGGCGGAGGATGTCCTGGTCGATGAGCCGGGCAAAGAGCCCTTCAAAGAGGGCCACAGGCCGCTCCCAAAGGTACTCCCGGCCCGCCGACAGGCGGCGGTAGCAGCTGGCCCGGTCATCGTTGAGCTGGGCGAAGAACCAGCCGCCACCGTCCTCCTCCAGCCGCTCCGGGGTCAGGACCCCGGCCTGGACCGCCACGTGCTCCAGCCGCTCCAGCCGGGTCTCCACCTCGGCCCAAAGGGTCTGGAAGTGGGCGTCGGTCTCCTCCCGCACCGCGGCGTAGAGGTCGTCCTTGCCCCGAAAATACTTGTAGAGCGACGGTGTTTTGATGCCCAGCGCCTGGGCCACATCGCCTACGCAGGCGCCGTCGTAGCCCTTCTGGGCGAAGAGCTCCAGCGCCGCGTCCAAGGCCCGCCGCCGGGTGTCCGTGCTGCCCGCCATGATCATTCCTCCTCGTAGCTAATGGCTAATAGCCGTTAGCTACATTATAATCCGCCCCAAAAGTCCTGTCAAGGGCCGGATGTGCGCCCTTTTTCTATTGCCATGTGGAAAATAACGTGATACAATATACGAAATCCGATTGAGAAAGGGGGAGAGGCCCTGTGAAGGAACTGGAGGAGCTGCGCCAGCGCATGCGCGCCGAGCGGCCCGCCGCCTGGGAGCAGTTGCCTGACCTGGCCCTTTACATGGACCAGCTCATCTCCTATATGCCCCGCCAGCTCATCCGCTTCGACTCCAGCGACGCGCTGACCTCGGCCATGGTGAACAACTACATCAAGGATAACTTGTTGCCCCGGGCCGAGGGCAAGCGCTATGGCCGGGAGCACCTGGCCTGGCTCACCGCCATCTGCGCGCTGAAGAGCGTGATCTCCATGCGGGAGATGTCGGTGCTCTTCACCGCCCTGGGGGGCGAGGGCGTCAGCGTCCAGGAGCGGTACGAGCACTTCCGCCAGCAACTGGACAAGTCTTTAGACAAGGTGGCCAAGCCCCTGGACCCCGAGGTGGACCAGGAGGGCCTGGGCTCCCTGGCCCTGGGGTTGGCGCTGGACAGCTACGCCAGCAAGCTGGCTTGTCAGCGGGTGCTGGAGCTGATGGCCCAGCAGGCCCAGGACCAAGAGAGCGAGACCAAAAAGAAAAAGTGAGGAGAGAGCCCATGGAAAACTATGTGATCATCACCGATTCCGCCGCCGACCTGGACCAGGCCATGGTGGAGCATCTGGGCGTGGCGGTGGCGCCGCTGAGCCTGACCATGGACGGCAAGACCTACCAGGACTGGCCCGACCGCCGGGACCTGGACCCCAAGGACTTTTACGCCCAGCTCCGCGCCGGGGCGGTGGCTACCACCGCGGCCATCAATATGGCCGACGCCCGGGCGGTGATGGAGCCGCCCCTGCAGGCGGGCCAGGACGTGCTGTTTTTGGCCTTTTCCTCGGGGCTGTCCACCACCTACCAGTCCGCCGTGCTGGCGGCCCAGGAGCTGGCGGAGGAGTACCCTGAGCGCAAGTGCTATGTGGTGGACACCCTCTGCGCCTCCCTGGGCCAGGGGCTTTTGGTCTACCTCACCGCCAAGCAAAAGGAGGCCGGGGCCACGCTGGAGGAGGCCCGGGACTACGCCGAGGCGCAAAAGCTCCACCTGTGCCACTGGTTCACCGTGGACGACCTCCAGTTCCTCAAGCGGGGCGGGCGCATCTCGGCCACCACCGCCGCCCTGGGCACCATGCTCTCCATCAAGCCGGTGCTCCACGTGGATAACGAGGGGCACCTCATCAACATCTCCAAGGCCCGGGGCCGCCAGGCATCCATCAAGGCCCTGGTGGACCGTGCCGCCCAGACCGCCATCGAGCCCGAGGGCCAGATCGTGTTCATCTGTCAGGGGGACTGCCCCGAGGACGCGGAGTACCTGGCCGGTCTGGCCCGGGAGCGGTTGGGCGTCCAAGACGTGTACATCGGCTACACCGGGCCCGTCATTGGCTCCCACTCCGGGCCGGGCACGCTGGCGCTATTTTTCGTAGGCAAGGAGAGATAATATAAAAGGGCGGCCCAAGGGCCGTCCTTTTCCGCAAGGGAGGTGGGCCCGGTGGCCCAATGGTTGGAATATTGTCTGGAGACCGGGGCGGAGGAACTGGAGGGCCTTGTGGCCCAGCTCACCGCCCGTGGTTTGACTGGACTGGTCATCGAGGACGAGGCGGATTTTCGCCGTTTTCTGGAGGAGAACCGCCAGTACTGGGACTACGTGGACGAGGATCTGGAAAAGAGCATGAAGGGCGCGGCCCGGGTGAAGTTTTACGTCACCGACGACCCCGCCGGTAAAGCGGAAGCGGAGGGATACCTGAGCGGGCTAACGGGTATTAGCCTCGCCGTCACCCCCATGGTGGAGGAGGACTGGGCCAATAGCTGGAAGAAGTATTATAAGCCCCTGGACATCGGTAAGCGGCTCCGGGTGGTGCCCCAGTGGCTGGCGGGGGAGGAGCCCTCGGACCGGGTGGAGCTGCTGCTGAACCCGGGCCTCACCTTCGGCACCGGCAGCCACCCCACCACACAGCTCTGCCTGGAGGGTGTGGAGCGCTACGCTAGAGCGGGCCAGCGGGCGCTGGACCTGGGCTGTGGCTCGGGCATCCTCTCCATCGCCGCCCGGCTGCTGGGGGCGGACTACGCCCTGGGGGTGGACATCGACCCCAAGGCCCCGGACGTGGCCTACGAAAACGCCGCCCTCAACGGTGTGGACCGGACAGGCTACAAGGTATTAGCCGGGGACGTGCTGGCCGACGAGGACCTGCGCGAGGCCCTGTCCGCCCAACCCTGGGACCTGATCCTGGCCAACATCGTAGCCGACGTGATCATCCCCCTGTCCGCCACGGTGGGGCCCTGGCTGGTCCCCGGGGGCAAATTCCTGTGCTCGGGCATCATCGACACCCGGGCCGCCGAGGTACGCTCCGCTTTGGAGCGCAACGGCTTTACCGTTCTGAACGCCCTGGAGCGCAAGGGCTGGTATGCCTTTGAGTGTGAATTTGGAGGCCGTCCATGACCCCCAGAGCAGTGGTGCGGCCCGTGACCTGGGAGCCGGGGCAGAGGGTTTTGGTGGTCAGCGATGTCCACGGGGCCCTGCCCCTGCTGAAGGGGGCCCTGGCTAAGGCGGGCTTTTGCCAAGACGACGTGCTCATCGTGTTGGGTGACCTGATGGAGCGCAGCGAGGGCAGCTTGGATACCCTCCGCTACGTCATGGAGCTGGCCCGGACCCACACCGTCCACACTGTGCTGGGCAACTGCGACAACATCACCCCGGCCTTTTTCCGCACCCAGGATGACCGCTCGCCCCAGATCCCCGACGCGTTTTACCAGCGGTGGTTCGCCCGCCACGGCCCGCGCTGTGCCCTGGTGAAGATGGCCCAGCAGGCGGGGGTGAGCCTGGCCACCCCTGCCGACTACCCCGCCGCCCGGGCGGCGTTGGAGGCCCGCTTCGCCCCGGAATTGGCCTTTTTGCGCGCGATGCCACATATCCTGGTGCATAATGACTACCTTTTTGTCCACGGCGGCGTGCCCCGGGAGGACCGCTTGGAGGAGCTCAACGCCTTCGACGTGATGAAAAACGATAACTTTTTGGAGCAGGACCACTATTTTCAACGTTGGGTCATCGTGGGCCACTGGCCCGTGACGCTGTACCGGCCCGACATCCCCTCCGCCGCGCCCATTTTCGACGAAAAACGACACATCGCCAGCATTGACGGCGGGGCCACGCTGAAGTGGGACGGCCAGGTGAACGTGGTGGCCCTGCCCCAGCGGCCCGGCGGGGACTTCACATATTTCAGCGACGATGGCTTTCCCACCGTCACCGCCCTGGACTTCCAGGAGCCAAGCCCGGACCCTCTCAACGTCCGCTTTGGACACAGCGCCTTGGAGGTGCTGGAGGCGGGCGGGGAGTTCTGCCTGTGCCGCCATGTGGAGAGTGGCCGGACCCTCAGCGTCCTCACCGAGTACCTCCACCGCGCCCCGGACGGCGCGGTGACCTGCGAGGACTCCACCGACTACCGGCTGCCGGTGGGTCCCGGGGACACGCTGAGCGTGGTGCGGCGGACCAGCCGGGGGCTGCTGGCCAAAAAAGACGGCGTGACGGGCTGGTACGGCGGACGGTTTGAATAGAGAGACCCATTGACAAGAGCGGCCCGGGGCGGGCCGCTCTTTTGTTTTGCGCCTCCGGTGGGACAGGCCAAAATTCCCGCTCTTTTTCGCCCGGGATTTGATAGACTTCTTGGCGAAAGGAAGGTGAGGGCGATGGTGGCCCACTGCGAGGAGACCAGGGCGCTGCTGGAGGCCCTGGGGACGGATGAGAAGGTTGGGCTGAGCCAGACCGAGGCCCGGCGGCGGCTGGAGGAAAACGGCCCCAACGAGCTGCGGCAGGAAAAGCGCGCGGGCCTTTTTATGCGGCTTTTGGGCCAGCTCCGGGACCCCATGATCCTGGTCTTGCTGGCGGCGGCGGGGCTGTCGCTTTGGGCCGGGGGCGGCAAGGACTGGCTGGACAGCGCCATCATTTTGGTCATCGTGGTGGTCAACGCCGCCATCTCCATCTCCCAGGAGGACCACGCCCAGAAGGCTCTGGAGGCCCTGCGGGAGCTCTCCGCCCCCACAGCCCTGGTCCGCCGGGACGGGGCGCTGTGCCGGGTGGGCTGCCGGGAGCTGGTGGTGGGGGATATCGTGTACATCGCCGCCGGGGACCAGATCGGGGCCGACGGCCGGCTGCTCCAGGCCACCCAGCTCCGGGTGGACGAGAGCGCCATGACCGGCGAGAGCGTCAGCGTGGACAAGGAGCCCGAGGAAAACCTGGCGGCGGACACGCCCTTGGCGGAGCGAAAAAACATGGCCCTGGCGGGGACCATGGCGGTGGCGGGCCGGGGCGTGATGGTGGTCACCGCCACGGGCATGGACACCGAGATGGGGCGCATCGCCGCGCTGCTGGACGCTTCCCAGCGTCGGCCCACGCCCCTCCAGCGGCGCATGGGCGAGGTCTCGAAGACGTTGTCCTTCGTCTGCTTATGCGTGTGCGCCGTCATGTTTGGGGTGGGGCTCATTCAGGGCAAGGCCCTGCTGGACATGTTTATGACGGCGGTCTCCCTGGCGGTGGCGGCCATTCCCGAGGGCCTCAGCGCGGTGGTCACCATCGTGCTGGCCCTGGGGGTCCAGCGGCTGGCCAAGCGGGGCGCTATCATCACCAAGCTCCCCGCCGTGGAGACCCTGGGCTGCGCCGGGGTCATCTGCACCGACAAGACCGGCACGTTGACCCGCAACCGCATGGAGGTGGTGCGGCTGTGGAGCCCCTGCCCCGAGGGAGAGGGCCAGGCGGCCCAGGCGTTTATGCTCTGCAACGACGCCCAGGTCCAGGACGGCCAGACCGTGGGCGACCCCACCGAGGCGGCCCTTTTGGACCAGGCTAGGCGGATGGGCCTGAGCCGGGAGGCCCTGGAGGGGCGGGAGCCCCGGGTGGCGGAGCTGGCCTTTGACGCGCGGCGCAAGCGCATGACCACCCTTCATAAAAAGGGGAATGGCTACGTGGCCTATGTCAAGGGCGCCCCCGACCTGTTGCTGGAGCGGTGCGACAAGATCTTGACCGCCCAGGGCGTGGTGTCCATGACGCCTACCCGCCGCCGGGAAGTGGAGCGACAGGCCCTTCAGATGGGCAAGGAGGCCCTGCGGGTGCTGGGGGCGGCCAGAAAGGACCTGGCGGCCCTGCCCCAGGAGCCAAAGGCCGAGTTCATCGAGCGGGGACTGACCTTTTTGGGCCTGGCGGGGATGATCGACCCGCCCCGGGCCGAGGTCCGCCAAGCGGTGGAGGAGTGCCACCGGGCCGGCATACGGCCCATTATGATCACCGGCGACCACCGCGCCACCGCCATGGCCATCGCCCGGGAGCTGGACATCCTCCGCCCCGGGGACACCTCCATCACCGGCGCGGAACTGGACTTTATGAGCCAGGAGGACCTGGAGGCCCAGGTGGAGCGCATCAGCGTCTACGCCCGGGTGACCCCGGAGCACAAGATGCGCATCGTCCAGGCATGGCAGGCCCAGGGCCAGGTCACCGCCATGACCGGCGACGGCGTGAACGACGCCCCTGCTCTCAAGCAGGCCGACATCGGCTGCGCCATGGGCAAGAGCGGCACCCAGGTGGCCAAGTCCTGCGCCCACCTCATTTTGACCGACGACAATTTTTCCACCATCGTCGCCGCCGTGGCCGAGGGCCGGGGCATCTACGCCAACATCAAAAAGGCGGTGCATTATCTCCTGTCGTGCAACATCGGGGAGATCTTGACCCTCTTTGCCGCCACGGTGCTGAACTTTGGCCAGATGCCCCTGGTGCCGGTGCAGCTTCTCTGGCTCAACCTGGTCACCGACTCCTTGCCCGCCCTGGCCCTGGGCATGGAGCCCCCGGAGCCGGGGACCATGGACGCGCCGCCCCGGGGCGGGGAGGAGGGGCTCTTCACCAAGAAATTCTCCCTGCGGCTCATCTGGCAGGGGTTGATGGTGGGCGGGCTCACCCTGGCGGCGTACTGCCTGGGGCACTTCGTGCTGGCGGCCCCCGGCCAGGCCGACGGCGTGGCCAACACCATGGCCTTTGCCACATTGACGCTGTGCCAGCTCTTCCACGCCTTCAACGTCCGAAGCGAGGACCAGTCCATCTTCGCTCTGGGCTTTTTCTCCAACGCCGCCATGAACAAGGCCTTCCTGGCGGGGCTTGGGATGCAGCTGGCGGTGCTGCTGGTGCCGCCGCTGATGGCGGTATTCTCCACGGTGTGGATGACGCCGCTTCAATGGATGACGGTGGCGGCTTTGGCGGTGAGCCCCATCGCCATCTGCGAGATCGCCAAGATGTTTGGGCAAAAATAACCAAAAAAACGCCAAACAGGCCTTGTGTTTTTTGTATGGATATGGTAAAATGTCTGGGCTAAAATGATCGAGCGGGACGTTAAAACAGAAAGGAATGAAGCAGACATGTCCAGAAAGTATGTCTACAAATTTTCCGAGGGCAACGCCACCATGCGCGAGCTGCTGGGCGGCAAGGGGGCCAACCTGGCCGAAATGACCGGCATCGGCCTGCCTGTGCCCCAGGGCTTTACCATCACCACCGAGGCCTGTACCCAGTACTACGAGGACGGCCAGAAGATCAACGACGATATTATGAACGAGATCATGGCCAACGTGGCCATGATGGAGGAGATCAACGGCAAGAAGTTCGGCGACCTGAAAAATCCCCTGCTGGTCTCCGTCCGCTCCGGCGCCCGGGCCTCTATGCCCGGCATGATGGACACCATTTTGAATCTGGGCCTCAACGACGAGGTGGTGTCGGCCATGATCGCCGGCAACCCCGACCCGGGCTTCGAGCGCTTTGTCTACGACAGCTACCGCCGCTTCATCCAGATGTTCTCCGACGTGGTCATGGAGGTGGGCAAGAAGTACTTTGAAGAGCTCATCGACCAGATGAAGGCCAAAAAGGGCGTGACCTTCGATGTGGACCTCACCGCCGCCGACCTCAAGGAGCTGGCGGAGAGCTTCAAGGCTGAGTACAAAAAGCAGCTGGGCCAGGACTTCCCCTCCGACCCCAAGGTCCAGCTCTACGAGGCCATCCGGGCCGTCTTCCGCTCCTGGGATAACCCCCGGGCCAACGTCTACCGCAGGGACAACGACATCCCCTATTCCTGGGGCACCGCCGTCAACGTGATGCCCATGGTCTTTGGCAACCTCAATAACAACTCCGGCACCGGCGTGGCCTTCACCCGGGACCCCGCCACCGGCGAGAAGAAGCTCATGGGCGAGTTCCTGGTCAACGCCCAGGGCGAGGACGTGGTGGCCGGCGTGCGCACCCCCATGCCCATCGCCCAGATGGCGGAGAAGTTCCCCCAGGCGTACAGCGAGTTCATCAAGGTCTGCGATATTCTGGAGGACCACTACCGGGACATGCAGGACATGGAGTTCACCGTGGAGAACGGCAAGCTCTACATGCTCCAGTGCCGCAGCGGCAAGCGCACCGCCCAGGCGGCGCTGAAGATCGCCTGCGACCTGGTCTCTGAGGGTATGATCACCGAGGAGAAGGCCGTGGCCATGATCGACCCGAGGAACCTGGACACTCTGCTGCACCCGCAGTTCGACGCCGCCGCCCTGAAGGCCGCCACCCCCCTGGGCCGTGGCCTGGGGGCCTCTCCCGGCGCGGCCTGCGGCAAGGTGGTCTTCACCGCCGAGGACGCCAAAGAGTGGGCCGCCCGGGGAGAAAAAGTGGTCCTGGTCCGGCTGGAGACCTCTCCCGAGGACATCGAGGGCATGAAGGCCGCCCAGGGCATCCTGACCGTCCGCGGCGGCATGACCAGCCACGCCGCCGTGGTGGCCCGGGGCATGGGCACCTGCTGCGTGTCCGGCTGCGAGAAGATCAACATGGACGAGGCCAATAAGAAGTTCACCCTGGGCGGGGTCATCTTCCACGAGGGCGACCCCATCTCCATCGACGGCTCCACCGGCAACATCTACCAGGGCCTCATCGCCACCGTGGACGCCACCATCTCCGGGAACTTCGACACCATCATGCAGTGGGCGGACAAGTACCGCACGCTGAAGGTCCGCACCAACGCCGACACCCCCCGGGACGCGAAAAAGGCCCGGGAGCTGGGGGCCGAGGGCATCGGCCTGTGCCGCACCGAGCACATGTTCTTCGGCGAGGGCCGCATCGACGCGTTCCGGGAGATGATCTGCTCGGAGACCGTGGAGGAGCGCGAGCGGGCCCTTGAAAAGATCTTGCCCATGCAGCAAAGCGACTTCGAGGCCCTGTATGAAGCCCTGGAGGGCACGCCGGTGTGCATCCGCTTTTTGGACCCCCCGCTCCACGAGTTCGTGCCCACCGAGGACGCGGACATCCAGGCCCTGGCCAAGACCCAGGGCAAGAGCGTGGAGACCATCCGGGCCATCATCGCCTCTCTCCACGAGTTCAACCCCATGATGGGCCACCGGGGCTGCCGTCTGGCGGTGACCTACCCCGAGATCGCCAAGATGCAGACCCGGGCCGTCATCCGCGCCGCCATCAACGTACAGAAAAAGCACCCGGACTGGACCATGGTCCCCGAGATCATGATCCCCTTGGTGGGCGAGGTGAAGGAGCTCAAGTACGTCAAGAAGTTCGTGGTGGAGACCGCCGACGAGGAGATCAAAAACGCCGGCATCAACCTCAAGTACGAGGTGGGCACCATGATCGAGATCCCCCGGGCCTGCCTCACCGCCGACGTGATCGCCCAGGAGGCCGACTTCTTCTGCTTTGGCACCAACGACCTGACCCAGATGACTTTCGGCTTCAGCCGGGACGACGCGGGCAAGTTCCTGGGGGCTTACTACGACAGCAAGATCTTCGAGGCCGACCCCTTTGCCAAGCTGGACCAGACCGGCGTGGGCAAGCTGATGAAGATGGCCATGGAGCTGGGCCGGCCCGCCAACAAGGCCCTCCATGTGGGCATCTGCGGCGAGCACGGCGGCGACCCCACCAGCGTGGAGTTCTGCCACCGTATTGGCCTGGACTACGTCTCCTGCTCCCCCTTCCGGGTGCCCATTGCCCGGCTGGCTGCCGCACAGGCGGCTATTAAGGAAGCGTGACAACAGCAAAAAGGACCGCCCCAGCCGGGGCGGTCCTTTTTTACGCCATTACGGGCCTTGCCTCCCCTTTAGGGGAGGTGCCGAGCGCCAGCGAGGCGGAGAGGTGCCCTTAGCCTTCCCCCTGCCAGGGGGAAGGTGGCCCGCCGAAGGTGGGACCGGATGAGGGTGCGCCGTTCAGCTAGATCCACTTTCCCGGCGTGGAAGGTCCACCACCTTCCTGAGGGACCATTCTTTGAGGGCCAAAGAATGGCCCCCCAGGCCCCCCAAGAAAGCCCCAGAGAGGGGGCAATTCGAGAGCCCCCTCTCTGGACTCTCCCCTTCGACCAAAAAGAGGGGCCTGCGGGCCCTCTCTTTGGATTCTCACCCCAGGGGACAGAGCGTTTAACGTTGGTAGTCAAATTCCAGGTTATAAAGGGAGACGGTGTCGCCGTCCTGGATGCCCATGGCCTCCAGCCGGTCGAAGAGGCCGGACTGGCGCAGGATGCGGTCGAACCAGTTGCGGGATTCGTAGTCACCGAAGTTCACGTTCATCATCACACGCCGCAGCCACTCGCCCTCCACCAGCCACGTGCCGTCGTCGGCCCGGGTGATGTCCAAGGGCTGGGTGGCGTCCACGCTGGGAGCCTTGGGCACGTAGGTGGCCTGGAAGGGCTCCGGCGGCGGCAGCTCGCTGAGCCGCTGGGCGGCGTACTCCATCAGCGCCTGGGTGCCCTGGTGGGCGGCGGCGGAGATCTCAAAATAGGGCAAGCCCAACGCCTCGGCGTGGGCCTTGAGGGCCGCCGAGCCCTCCCCGTCGGGGGCCAGGTCGGCCTTGTTGCCCACCACCACCGTGGGCCGCTGGGCCAGCTCCTCCGACCACTCCCGCAGCTCCGCGGTGATGGCGTTGAAATCTTCTACCGGGTCCCGACCCTCGGAGCCGGACACGTCCACCACGTGCAAAAGTAGGCGGCAGCGGTCGATGTGGCGCAGGAAATCGTGGCCCAGGCCCGCCCCCTGGGCGGCGCCCTCGATGACACCGGGGATGTCGGCCAGCACGAAGGAAGTCCCCTCGCCCAGGCTCACCACGCCCAAATTCGGGGAGAGGGTGGTAAAGTGGTAGTTGGCGATCTTGGGCTGGGCCCGGGTGACCACGCTCAAGAGCGTGGACTTGCCCACGTTGGGAAAGCCCACCAACCCCACGTCGGCCAGGAGCTTCAGCTCCAAAATGACCTCCATGGACTGACCCGGGAGGCCCGCCTTGGCAAAGCGCGGGGCCTGGCGGGTCGGGGTGGCGAAGTGCTTGTTGCCCCAGCCGCCGTTGCCGCCCCGGCACAGGACGAAGGGCGCGTCGTCGGCCATGTCCCGGATGATGTCGCCTGATTCGGCGTCCCGGATGACGGTGCCCCGGGGGACCTTGACGGTCAGGGTCTCGCCGTCCCGGCCCGAGCAGCGCTTGCCCGTGCCGTCCATGCCGTTTCCGGCCACATATTTGCGCTTGTAGCGAAAGTCCATCAGGGTGGTCATGTGGTCGTCCACGACGATGACCACGTCGCCGCCCCGGCCGCCGTCGCCGCCGTCGGGGCCGCCGGCGGCCACGTATTTCTCCCGGTGGAAGGCCACCGCGCCGTTGCCGCCGTCTCCGGCCTTGACGAATATCTTCGCCTGGTCCAGCCATGCGTTGGGCATTGAGACTCCTCCTTTGCTAAGGGTAGTATGCCAAAAAGAACGGGGTCGTTGCAGCCGCAACGACCCCATTTCAAAGACGTTTGTCAGGCGTTCTCTTCGACGATAGAGACCTGCTTGCGGTCCTTGCCCAGCCGGTGGAACTTCACACGGCCGGACTTCAGGGCGAAGAGGGTGTCGTCGCTGCCCTTGCCCACGTTCACGCCGGGGTGGATGTGGGTGCCGCGCTGCTTCACCAGCACGTTGCCGGCCAGCACGAACTGCCCGTCGGCCCGCTTCACGCCCAGACGCTTGGACTCGCTGTCCCGGCCGTTGCGGGTGGAGCCCACGCCCTTTTTGTGGGCGAAAAACTGCAAACCAATGTTCAGCATTGTCTTACACCTCCATGTCTAAGACAGATAGATTTTCGGGGTATTCCCCAGCCAGGTCGGTGAGGTAGAGCATGAGGCCAGCCAAAAGGGACTGGCACAGCTCTTCGTTCTCCTGGCCCATGTCGCCGGGGAGCTTGAGGGAGATGAGGGCTTTGTCCTCCCGGACCTTTACCGCCGCGCCCACGGCCAGCACGTCGTTGACGGTGGTCTCCACAAGGCGGATGGCGGAGGTCAGCGCGGCGCAAAGCACGTCGGGCTCTCCCTGGGGGGCCAGCGCGGCGTGGCCTTTGAACTCCACGGCCTCTACGCGGCTGCCCTTGGTGGTGAACGTGACGGTGGTCATCAGGCGTTCACTTTGGTGATCTCGATCTTGGTGTAGGGCTGACGGTGGCCCTGCTTGGTCTTCTCGTTCTTCTTGGGCTTGTACTTGAAGACGATGACCTTCTTGCCCTTGCCGTTCTTGACCACGTTGGCCTGAACGCTGGCGCCGGCCACGGTGGGCTGGCCGAAGGTGGCCTTGCCGCCGTCGATGATGGCCAGGACCTGGTCGAAGGTGACGGCGTCGCCGGCCTCCACGGGTAGCTTCTCCACATAGAGAACGTCGCCCTCGGTGACCTTGTACTGCTTGCCACCAGTGACAATGATCGCGTGCATTTCTGTTTCACTCCTTTATGACGGGCTCGCCGTGGTAGGGGAAGCGCGAGCGTGACAGCTCAGGCTTACTTGTAGACCCTATTTCCGAGCGGCTTTAGTAGTATATCAGGCAAAGGCCGGCTTGTCAAGGATAAATTGAGCAAAAAACCTTGATTTTTCAAGGTTTTCTACATCTTGTGCCACCGGACGCGGGGGATTTCCATATGGTGGGGGTCAGTCCCTGCCGAAAACGCCCCGGAGCACCAGGCCCGCCCCGGCGGCCAGCGGAGCCAGGATGAGGAGCACGTCGGCTAGGGTCATGTACCGAAAGCCAATGCGCATCCCCAGCAGCAAGGAGAGCACCAGCGCGGCCACGATAGCGCCAATGAGGACCTTGCTGAGGGTGGAGGGCCGGACCACGGCGAAAATGACGGCCAGCACCAGCAGCACGATGAGGATGGCCCCGGTGTTCACCCAGCCGAAGGAATAGAAGCCGAAGCTGGTGACGTAGGTGTTCTTAAAGAGCATAAAAAGCCCTACTAAGATCAAAATGCCGCCGAAAATGTACTCAAAGCTCTTTTTCTTGGACATGGTCCGCTCCTCCTTGTCAGTTCAGCCCGTCCGGGCGTTTGTCCAGCAGGCAGACGGTCTCCACATGCTGGGTGCGGGGGAAGAGGTCGTAGCCCTCGGCCTGGACCAGACGGTAGTCTTGGCAAAGGGTCTTCAGGTCCCGGGCCAGGGTGGCCGGGTCGCAGGAGACGTAGACGATCTTTGGCGGGGCCATGCGCCGCAGGGTCTCGACGACCTCGGGGGCCAGGCCCTTTCGGGGCGGGTCCACCACCACCACGTCAGGCCGTAGGCCCTCGCGCTCTAGCTGGGCGGCGGCCTGGGCGGCGTCGGCGCAGAGGAAACGGGCGTTGCCCACGCCGTTTCGCTGGGCGTTGTCCTCCGCGTCCCGGATGGCCTGGGGCACTACCTCCACGCCGACGATCTGCCCGGCCTTTTGGGCCAGGGACAGCCCGATGGTGCCCGTGCCGCAGTAGAGGTCCAGCACCGTCTCCGTGCCGGTGAGGGCGGCGTAGTCCGCCGCCTTGCGGTAGAGGGCCTGGGCCTGGTCGTGGTTGACCTGGTAGAAGGAATGAGGGGAGAGCTTAAAGGTCAGGCCGCACAGGCTGTCCTCCAGATGCGCCTGTCCCCAGAGCGACCGGGTCTCGGGGCCCAAGACCACGTTGGTGCGGCGGGTATTGACGTTCAGGCTAATACCTATTAGCCAAGGAAAGTCTTGCCGCAGAGTGGATACCAGCTCTTGCTCGTGGGGAAGGAAATGGCTATTAGCTATTAGGCAGACCAGGGCTTGGCTCTGGGCGTTGGTGCGGATGTAGAGGTGGCGAAGAAGGCCGGTGTGGCTTTTTTCGTCGTAGGGCGGAATGGAGAATTTCTCCATCCAGTCCTTCACCGCGGCGCGGAGGGCGTTGACCCGGTCGTGGTGGAGCAGGCAATTTTCCACGTCGATGACGGTGTGGGTCCGCTGGCGGAAGTAGCCGATCTGGCCCCCGGGGCCAACAGGGAACTGGACCTTGTTGCGGTAGCCGTAGGGGCTGGGCGCGCCGTGGACCTCCACGGGAGCTACGTCCAGGCCGCCGATGCGGCGCAGGGCCTGGGTAATCTTGTCGGACTTGAAGGAGAGCTCCATGTCGTAGGACATGTGCTGGGTCTGGCAGCCGCCGCACTGGCCGTAGTGGGGACATGGGGGCCTTTTCCGGGCGGGGCTGGGGGTCAAAAGCTCCACGATGTGGGCCCAGGCGGCGCTGTGGCCAATGTGCTCGAGTTCGATGACGCAGGTCTCGCCCACGATGCCACCCTTGACAAAGACGGCCATGCCGTCCACGCGGCACACGCCGGAGCCGTCGCTGCCCCAGGCGTCTACGCTGACGGTATGGCGCTGTCCCACCTTCGGCATGGTCCCACCTCCCCAATATTTGAAAACATTGTACCACACCTCCGGAAAATTTACAAATAAGTCTTTTCTAATGTGTCCGGCTATGGTAAAATATCAAGTTACAATGGATAACTCTGTGGAAAGACAGGTGGACACCTATGGGACTGCTGACAAAGATGTTTGGCTCGCACTCCGAGCGCGAGCTGAAGAAGATCGACAAGCTGGTGGAGCGCATCGAGGCGCTGGAGGAGGAGTATAAGGCCCTCTCCGACGAAGAATTGAAGGCCATGACTCCGAAGCTCAAGGCACGGCTGGCCGCCGGCGAGACCACCGACGACATCCTGCCCGAGGCCTTCGCCACCGCCCGGGAGGCGGCCTGGCGGGTGGTGGGCCTGCGGCCCTACCGGGTCCAGCTCATCGGCGGTATCATTTTGCACCAGGGCCGCATCGCCGAGATGAAGACCGGCGAGGGCAAGACCCTGGTGGCCACTCTGCCCGCCTATTTGAACGCCCTCACCGGCGAGGGGGTCCACATTGTCACCGTCAACGACTACCTGGCCAAGTACCAGAGCGAGTGGATGGGCAAAATTTACCGCTTCCTGGGCCTGACGGTGGGCCTTGTCATCCACGCCGTGGAGCCCCGGGACCGGAAGGCGGCCTACGAAGCGGACATCACCTACGGCACCAACAACGAGTTCGGCTTCGACTACCTCCGGGACAACATGGCCATCTACAAGACCGAGCTGGTCCAGCGGGGCCACGCCTTCGCCATTGTGGACGAGGTGGACTCCATCCTCATCGACGAGGCCCGGACCCCGCTGATCATCAGCGGCCAGGGGGACAAATCCACCCAGCTCTACACCGTGGTGGACTCCTTTGTGGCCCGCTTGAAGGGCAAGCGGGTGGCCAGCGTGGACGAAAAGGCCGAGGAGGACCCCGAGGAGGACGCGGACTACATTGTGGACGAAAAGCTCCGCACCGCCACCCTTACCGCCCGGGGCATCGCCAAGGCCGAGCAGCAGTTCCAACTGGAGAACCTGGCTGACCCGGAGAACAGCACTCTCTCCCACCACATCAACCAGGCCATCCGGGCCCACGGGGTCATGCGCCGGGACATCGACTACGTGGTCAAGGACGGCGAGGTCATCATCGTGGACGAGTTCACCGGCCGCTTGATGTTTGGCCGGAGGTACTCCGAGGGCCTCCACCAGGCCATCGAGGCCAAGGAGAAGGTCACCGTGGCCCGGGAGAGCAAGACCCTGGCCACCATCACCTTCCAGAATTACTTCCGCCTCTACGACAAGCTCTCGGGCATGACGGGCACCGCCCTGACAGAAGAAGAGGAGTTCGGCCAGATCTACGCCTTGGACATCGTGGAGGTGCCCACCAACAAGCCCATGATCCGGGTAGATCACCACGACGTGGTCTACAAGACCCAGCCGGGGAAGTTCCGGGCCATCGTGGCCCAGGTGAAGGAGTGCCACGACAAGGGCCAGCCGGTGCTGGTGGGTACGGTGTCCATCGAGGTCTCCGAGCTTGTGAGCAAGCTTTTGAGCCGGGCGGGCATTCCCCACAACGTCCTCAACGCCAAGAACCACGAAAAAGAGGCCGAGATCGTGGCCCAGGCGGGCCAGTTTGGGGCGGTCACCGTGGCCACCAACATGGCAGGCCGTGGTACCGACATCATGCTGGGCGGCAACGCCGACTACCTGGCCCAGGCCGACCTTCGCAAGCAGGGCCTCTCCGACGAGCTCATCGCCGAGGCCACCGGCTACGCCGACACCGACGACCAGGAAATTCTTAACGCGCGTAGTCTCTACCGTGAGTGCTTGGAAAAGCGTAAAAGCGAGATCGCCGGCGAGGCGGACAAGGTCAGGGAGGCCGGGGGCCTCTTCATTGTGGGCACCGAGCGCCACGAGTCCCGGCGCATCGACAACCAGCTCCGGGGCCGGTCTGGCCGACAGGGCGACCCCGGCGAGAGCCGGTTCTACCTCTCCTTGGAGGACGACATTTTGCGGCTCTTTGGCACCGACCGCGTCATGGGCCTGATGGAGACCCTGGGCATCGACGAGGACACCCCCATCGAGCAGAAGATGCTCTCCGGGGCCATCGAAAACGCCCAGAAGCGTGTGGAGAGCAAGAACTTCCAGTCCCGCAAGACGGTGCTGGAGTACGACGACGTGATGAACACCCAGCGCGAGGTCATCTACAAGCAGAGGCGCGAAGTGCTGGACGGCAAGGACCTGAAGGACAGCATCCAGGCCATGCTGGAAAACGTCATTACCCGCCAGGTCACCGGCCATCCCCTAGACCATGAGCATTACACCGCCGAGGACTTCGCCGCCATCACCGCTCCCTTCCGGGGGGCCTTCCTGGACCCCAACGAGGCCCTGAGCGAGGCCACCCTGGCCGATTTTCGTGCTGAGGACTTGACCGACTGGCTGCTGGAAAAGGCAAGGACCCGCTACGCCCAGCGTGAGCAGGAGTTCGGCGAAGCCATGACCCGGGAGATCGAGCGGGTGGTCATGCTCCGGGTGGTGGACGAGTACTGGATGGACCATATCGACGCCATGACCGAGCTTCGCCAGGGCATCGGCCTGCGGGCCTACGGCCAGGCCGACCCCAAGGTGGAGTATAAGCGCGAGGGCTACGAGATGTTCGAGGGTATGGTCCACGCCATTCAGGAGGAGACCGTGCGGCGGATGTTCCTGGTGCGGGTCAAGCGGGACGAGGAGGTCAAGCGCGAGCGGGTGGCCAAGGTCACCGGCGAGAGCGGGGCCGGCGACGGCACCGTCAAGGCCCAGCCCAAGAAAGCCGCCGACAAGATCGGCCGCAACGACCCCTGCCCCTGCGGCAGCGGTTTGAAGTGGAAGAAGTGTACCTGCAAGGAGTATCACCCCACCGAGGAGTAAGCCGCCCTACAAGCGTATTTGCGATAACAAAATGGAGGAATCAGCGTTTTGATGACCCGGAGTGTTGGCGAGCTGGAATATCTGACCTCCCCTGTGCTGGACGTGCCCCACGGGTTTTCCACCCGGCTGGGGGGCGTGTCCCAGGGGCATTTGGCGTCGCTGAACCTGGGCTGTCACCGGGGCGACGAGCCCCAGGCGGTGCGGGAAAACTACCGCCGGTTCTGCGCCGCCGTGGGGGTGAACGCCGCCGCGCTGGTCAAGGCCAACCAGGTCCACGGCGTGGCCGTGCGGCGGGTGACGGCGGCGGATGCCCAGTCCGACCCCATGGCGGAGGTCCCCTTCGAGGCCGACGGCCTGGTCACCGACGTGCCCGGGGTGACGCTGGTGGTCTTCACCGCCGACTGTATCCCCATTTTGTTTTTCGACCCGATTCGACACGTTGTTGCCGCCGCCCATGCGGGGTGGCGGGGCACTGCCGCCGCCATGGCCGCCCAGACGGTAAAGGCCATGGAGGACTACGGCTGCAAGCCCTCGGATATCCACGCCGCCATCGGCCCGGGCATCGGGCCGTGCTGCTTTGAGACCGACGCCGACGTGCCCCGGGCCATGGAGGCCCAGTTGGGGACGCTGGCCGCGCCCTATATGTTGAAAAACGGCGAAAAATGGCGTGTGGACCTGAAGGCCGTCAACCGGGCGGTGCTACTGTTGGCGGGGCTGGAGCCCAGCCACATCGACGTGAGCGAGGACTGCACCTGCTGCCACCCGGAGAAATACTGGTCCCACCGCTACACCCACGGCCTGCGGGGCAGCCAGGCGGCTATGATCATGTTGGGGGCGGGGACATGAGGAAACGTCTGATTGCTCTGGCGGGCTGTGTCTGTTTGGTCCTGGGGGGCTGTCACTACCAACAGCCTGTGGAGCCCACGCCGTCGCCCAGCCCGTCGCCCAGCATGGACCCGGCCATCCGTCAGGAGTTCACCCTGCCGGTGGACCCGGTGGGGGAGTGGGACCCCTATAGCGGCAGCCAAAGCGGCAACATGACCCTGCTGCCCCTGCTGTGCGAGAGCCTCTACGCCCTGGACAACGCCTTTGAGCCTCAGCCGGTGCTGGCCCAGAGCGCGTTGGTCTCTGAGGACGGCCTTTCCTGGACGGTGACGCTGCGCTCTGGCGTGACCTTTTCCGACGGCGAGGCCCTGACGGCCGAGACCGTAGTCCAGGCCGTCAACGCCGCCCGTGGCGAGAAGAGCGCCTACGCCAAGCGGCTCTCCGGGCTCAAAAGCGTGAGCGCCCAGGAAAACGGCGCCGTGCTCTTTCAGCTCTCCACCCCCAACAGCGGTTTTTTATGCTTGCTGGACTTCCCCATCGCCCGGGTGACGGAAGCGGGGGTTTTGGGCACCGGGCCTTACGTCCGCGCGGAGGGCCGCCTGGTGGCCAACTCCCGCTGGTGGCAGGACAAAGACCTGCCCTTAGCGGAGATCCCCCTCCAGGAGGCGGGGGACGCGGACACGCTGGTGGCGGGCTTTAACGCCGGGACGGTGAGCGTGGCCGCCGCCGATCCCACCGGGGCGGACACCCTGGGCTATTCGGGCAGCTGCCAGAGCTGGGAGTACCCCACTGCCACCATGGTCTATCTGGGTTTTCGGTGCAATAAGGGCCCGTGTAAAAGCTCGGAGTTTCGCCGCAGCGTGGCCCGGAGCTTGGACCGGGAGAGCCTGACCCGTCAGGCCCTGTCCGGCCACGGAGCGGCGGCGGCTCTGCCTGTGCCCCCCACCTCGGCGCGGTACGACCGGACCCTTGCGGCGGAGCTGTCCCGGGATATGGCCGCCGCGGGCCAAGCATTGGAGGAGCAGGGCTACAAGCTGGGCGAGGACGGCATCCGATACAGTGGCCGCCACCCTCTGGCCCTGACCCTGCTGGTCTGCGCCGACAACGCCGCCCTGGACGAGCTGGCCCAGGGCGTTGCGGCCGGTCTGGGAGAGCTGGGCGTGCAGGTCAGCGTTCGCTCCTTGGCGTGGGAGGACTACAAAAAGGCCCTCACTCAGGGAGATTTTGACCTCTACCTGGCCCAGAGCCGCATGACCGGCGATCTGGACCCGGGACCCTATCTCACCGCCGGCAGCGGCGTGTGCTACGGGGGCTTTTCCTCCAAGACCCTGTCCGAGGCGTTGCAAAATGCCCGGAAGAGCGGCGAGTGGAGCGGCTTTTACACCCAGTGGGTCCAAGACGTGCCATTGGCGTCCATCTGCTTCAAAAGCGCGGGCCTGCTGACCCACTGGGGCCAGGTCCAGGGCGCGGAGCCCACCCAGGGGAACCTGTTTTACAACTTCGCTAATTGGAAGATATCCTGAGAGGAGATAGAGACATGGTATTTCGCTGTTTTGTCCGCAAGAAGAAGGCCTTCGACGTGGCCGGGCCCGCGCTGGCGCGGGAGCTTCGGGAGGTGCTGGGCCTTCAGGGCCTCACCGACGTGTGCGTTTTTCGCCGCTACGATGTGGAGGGCGTGGACCGCTCCGGCTATGAGCGGGCCCGGAACATCGTCTTCGCCGAGCCCCAGGTGGACGAGCTCTTTGAGGAGGAGCTGACCGCCCAGGGGGTCCGGGTCATCGCCGTGGAGTCCCTGCCTGGGCAGTTTGACCAGCGGGCCGATTCCGCCGCCCAGTGTCTCCAAATGCTTCTGGGCGGCGAGCGGCCCCGGGTGCGCTGCGCCGACGTGTACTGGCTCTTTGGACAGCTTTCCGACCAGGACGTGGAGACGGCGAAGAAATACCTCATCAACCCCGTGGAGTGCCGGGAGGCTACGGTGGACAAGCCCGCCACCCTGGCCCAGAGCTACCCCGAGGCCCCGGACGTGCAGACCGTCGCCGGGTTTGTCGCCAAGGGCGACCAGGAATTGGAGGCCCTTTTAACGCAAATGGGCCTTGCCATGGACCTTCAGGACTTGAAATTCCTGCAAAACTACTTCAAAAACGAAGAGGGCCGGGACCCCACGGTGACCGAGATCCGCGTGGTGGACACCTACTGGTCCGACCACTGCCGCCACACCACCTTCTCCACCCATTTGGAGGATATCTCCATCCAGGACGAGAACGTGAAGGCCGCCTACGAGCAGTATCTGGCGGCCCGGGAGGAGGTCTACGGCGACAAGGCCACCGCCCGGCCCCAGACCCTGATGGACATGGCCACCATTGCCGCCAAGGCCCTGAAGAAGCGGGGCGGGCTGAAAAACCTGGACGAGAGCGAGGAGATCAACGCCTGCTCCATCCAGGTGGAGGCCACGGTGGACGGCAAGCCGGAGCCCTGGCTGCTCATGTTCAAAAACGAGACCCACAACCACCCCACCGAGATCGAGCCCTTCGGCGGCGCGGCCACCTGTATCGGCGGGTGTATCCGCGATCCCCTCAGCGGCCGGGCCTACGTCCACCAGGCTATGCGGGTCACCGGCTGCGGCGACCCCCGGGTCCCGGTGGACCAGACCCTGCCCGGTAAGTTGCCCCAGCGCAAGCTGTGCCAGACTGCCGCCGCGGGCTATTCCAGCTACGGCAACCAGATCGGCCTGGCCACGGGGCTGGTGGATGAGCTGTACCACCCCGGCTACATCGCCAAGCACTTGGAGTGCGGCGTGGTGGTGGGGGCGGCCCCGGCCAAAAATGTCCGCCGGGAGCGGCCCGCGCCCGGAGACGTGGTCATTTTGCTGGGTGGGCGCACCGGGCGCGACGGCATCGGCGGCGCCACAGGCTCTTCGAAGAGCCACGACCTCAAGAGCCTGGACACCATGGCCAGCGAGGTCCAAAAGGGCAACGCCCCCGAGGAGCGGAAAATTCAAAGACTGTTCCGGGACCCCAAGGTCACCCGGCTCATCAAGCGCTGCAACGACTTTGGCGCGGGCGGCGTATCCGTGGCCATCGGCGAGCTGGCCGACGGCCTGGCCATCGACCTGGACGCGGTGCGCAAGAAGTATGACGGCCTGGACGGCACCGAGCTTGCCATCTCCGAGTCCCAGGAGCGTATGGCGGTGGTGGTGGCCCCTGAGGACGCCGCCGCCTTGATCGCCGCCGCCGAGCGGGAGAATCTGGAGGCCTATCAGGTGGCGGTGGTCACCGAGAGCCCCCGGATGGTCATGACCTGGCGGGGCAAGACCATCGCTGACCTCTCCCGGGCCTTTTTGAACACCAACGGCGCGGTGAAGACCGCCGCTGTCCGGGTGGAGGAGGGCGACCGCTCCGGCTTCGCCAAGCCCCTGTTCCAAGGCTTGCGGGAGATGGCGGGCAGCTTGAAGTGCGCCTCTCGCCGGGGCCTCGCCGAGCGGTTCGACTCCACCATCGGCGCGGGCAGCGTGCTCTCGCCCTTTGGCGGGAAGCATCAGCGCACGCCCCAGCAGACCATGGTGGCCCTCTTCCCGGTGGAGCCGGGCCAGGAGACCGACCAGGCCAGCGTCATGGCCTACGGCTGCGACCCCGAGGTTTTGTCCCGCGATCCCTATTGGGGGGCCTACGAGGCGGTGACCTTGTCCATTGCCAAGCTGGTGGCTGCCGGGGCGGACTACAAAACGGCCTATCTGACCCTCCAGGAGTTTTTTGAAAAGCTCCGCAATGAGCCCTCTCGCTGGGGCAAGCCCTTTGCCGCGCTGCTGGGCGCCATGGCGGCCCAGTTGGACTACGGCTGCGCCGCCATCGGCGGCAAGGACTCCATGTCCGGGTCCTTCCTGGACCTGGACGTGCCCCCCACCCTCATCTCCTTTGCCATCGCCCCCATCCAGGCGGGGGAGGTCATTTCCAACGAGTTCAAGGAGCCGGGGCGTCCGGTGTATTGCTTCGCCGCGTCCACCGATGAAGGGGCGCAGAAGGGCTGGGAGGCCTTCCACGAGCTGTGCCGCCAGGGCAAGGTGAAGGCGGCGTGGGCCGTGGAGAACGAAAATCTGGCCGAGGCGGTCATGAAGATGTCCTTTGGCAACAAGATCGGCTTCCGGGCGGTCCAGGGCGAGTTCGGGATCAACACCATCGGCGGGATCGTCGCGGAGCTGACCGAGGATGTGGAAGCGAAGTACGCTTGGAAGTTGGGCGTGACCACCGCTGAGCCTGTCATTGAGGTGGAGGGCGAGCGGGTCGCCATCGACGAGCTTTTGGCCCTGAACGAGGGCGTTTTGGAGGACGTGTACCCCAACCGGGCGGGCTCGAGCGAGACGGTGGAGGCCGTCTCCTGGGATAAGCGTTCGCCGCTGGTGTGCAAGCATAAGGTGGCCCGTCCCAAGGTGGTCATCCCCGCCTTCCCCGGCACCAACTGCGAGCTGGACACCGCGAGGGCCTGCATCCGGGCCGGGCTGGACCCGGAGGTGCTGGTGGTCCGCAACGGCTCGGCCAGCGCTTTGAGCCAGTCGGTGAGGGAGCTGGCCCGGCTGATTGGCCAGGCCCAGATGGTGGTGCTACCCGGCGGCTTCTCCGGCGGCGACGAGCCCGACGGCTCGGCCAAATTCATCTGCTCGCTCTTCCGCAACGCCGCCGTCACCGACGCGGTCCACGACCTTTTGAAGAACCGGGATGGGCTGATGCTGGGCATTTGCAACGGCTTCCAGGCCCTGGTCAAGCTGGGGCTGGTGCCCTTTGGGGAGATCCGGGAGACCGACGAGAGCTGCCCCACCCTGACCTACAACCTCATTGGCCGCCACCAGAGCCGCTACGTCACCACCCGGGTGGCCAGCGTCAATTCTCCCTGGATGGCCAAGTGCCAGGTGGGCGACCTCCACAGCATCGCCATCTCCCACGGCGAGGGCCGGTTCGTCTGCTCGCCCGAGACGCTGGAAAGCCTTGTGGCCCATGGCCAGGTGGCCACCCAGTACGTGGACGCCCAGGGCGTGCCCTCCATGGACATCGGCGTGAACCCCAACGGCTCGGTGGCCGCCATCGAGGGCGTCTTCTCTCCCGACGGCCGGGTCTTCGGCAAGATGGGCCACTCTGAGCGCCGGGGCGACTTCGTGGGCCTGAACATCGCCGGCGAGCGGAACCAGCCTATTTTTGAAAGCGGCGCTCTTTACTTTGCGTAAATTCTTGTTTCTTTGTTGTAACTTGACTTTTTCCCCCTTTTAGCGTACATTATGTAAGGATTTTGAGGAGAGGTGAGCGGGGCAGTGGACGCCACGGCGGTACTGGACCTGGCGGTGGAGCTGGGCTATCAGCTCCAAATGGCCGGGGGAGAGATCTACCGGGTGGAGGAGTCGGTGGGCCGGGTCTTATGGGCCTACGGCATCCACACCGGCGAGGTCTTCGCCATCCCCAACTGCCTGATCGCCTCGCTGACCGCCGACGGCCAGACCGTCACCCGGGTCCGCCGGGTGGGGCCCCACGGCACGGATATCTGGCGGCTGGAGGCGGTGAACGCCCTGTGCCGCAAGCTCTGCCGCATCCCGCTGCCCCCGGAGGACGCCCAGGAGGAACTGGAGCGGACCCTGGCGGCGGCGCCTGGATACTCCGCGCCCATGCGCCTTTTGGCCCACTTCGCCGCGGCGGCCATGTTCGCGCTGTTTTTCGGCGGCAGCGGCTATGACGCGGTGTGCGCCGGGCTGTGCGGCGTGGCCATCGGGCTGTGCCTTTGGCTGCTGGAGCGGCTTGGGGCCAACCTCTTTGTAAAGACCATCGCCGCGGGCGCGGCCTCGGCGCTGTTGGCGGCAGGGCTGACAGCCCTGGGCCTGGGGCAGAACGCGGACCTGGTCACCATCGGCGCGCTGATGCTGCTGGTGCCCGGCGTGGCGCTGACTACGGCGGTGCGGGACATCATGGTGGGGGACATGGTCTCCGGCCTGTCCCGGCTGGCCGAGGCCTTCCTCATCGCCATCGCCATCGCCCTGGGCACCGGCCTGGCCCTGGGGCTGGCTCCCTGGATGGGAGGCGGCGTATGATGGCAGTTCTGGAGCAGTACGTTCTGCCCTGTTTGTGGGCCTTCCTGGCCTGCGGCGCCTTCGCGGTGCTCTTTAACATCCACGGCGGCGGCATTTTGATCTGCTGTGGCGGCGGGGCCCTGGGGTGGCTGGTCTACCTGCTGGGCACTCAGGCCCTGGGCTGGAGCGACATGGTCTCGGCCCTGCTGGCGGGCATCGCCATCGCGGTCTGGAGCGAGGTCATGGCTCGGGTGCGCAAGTGCCCGGTGACGGGCTATCTGATCCTAGCCATGTTCCCGCTGGTCCCTGGCGGCGGCATCTACTACGCCATGAAGTTTGCCATCCAGGGCCAGACGGAGCGGTTTGCCCAGACCCTGGGCCACACGCTGGAGTTCTCCGGGGCCCTGGCTCTGGGGGTGCTGCTGGTGTCGTCGGCCATGCGGATGTGGCACAGCATGAGACAGAGGAGGGGAAAAGCGTGAGCCTTCGATACCAATGCGTGCTCATCGATGCGGACAATACCCTCCTGGACTTCGACGCTGCCGAGCGTCAGGCCCTGCGCCGGACCATGGAGGCCCGGGGCCTACCTTATAATGAGGAGACCCAGGCCCGCTACATTGCCATCAACCGGGAGCTCTGGGACGCTTTTCACCGGGGCGAGGTGGAGCAGGGTTGGCTCAAGGGCGAGCGCTTCCGCCGCTTCGGCGCGGAGCTGGGCTGGTCCGGAGACGAGCGGGCCTGGGACGAGGAATACCTGGACGCTTTGGGGGACTGCCCCGACCTGCTGCCCGGCGCGTTGGAGCTGCTCCAGGCATTGAAGCCATATTGCCGCATTGGTCTAGCCACCAACGGCCTGCAGAAGGTCCAGCGCAAGCGGCTGGCGGGCAACCCCATCCTGGACTACCTGGACGGGGTGTTCATCTCCCAGGAGCTGGGGGTGGGCAAGCCCCACAAAGAGTACTTCGAGCAAGTGCTGGCGGCCATGAAGGCTACGCCCGAGACCACCGTCATGGTGGGCGACGACCTGCTTAGCGATATACAGGGAGCTATCAACGCAGGGCTTGATTCCATTTGGTATTCGAGAAAGGGCGAAAAGAGCCCGTTGCCGACGTACACCGTCACCGCCCTGGGCGACGTGGCGAAAATCGTATTGGGAGAGACATGAGAGAGATGAACAGAGGAGTCAGCGTTTTGATCTGCGCCGTGGTGACGGCGGGGGGGCTGTGGCTGAGCCTGGCCCTGCCCGGCCCGGCGGAGCCCGGGCCGTCGGTGCCGTCGCCCCAGGCCAGCCCCGATGGGGTGGTCCAGGTGACGGCCCCGCCGTCGGCCCCGGAGACCGCCCAGCCTTCGGCGGATGTGCCCGTTGACCCGCCGGTGGGGGTGACCCCGCCCGTCCAGGGCGGGGCAGAGGCCGTGCCCAGCGTGGAGCCCACCCCGGAGCCTGTGGGCGTGGTGGCCGACGAGGGCTACGACTACAGCCAGGCCGTGCCCGAGAGCGCCCCGGTGGAGGAGGACTACTTCGCCGACGCGGTCTTCATCGGCGACTCCCGCACCGACGGCTTCCGGCTGTATAGCGGCCTGAGCCAGGGGGATTACCTGGTGAAGACGGGTCTGAGCGTGTTTAAGATCGAGAAGGACCAGGTGAAGGTAGAGGGCAAGAAGATGACCGTGGCCCAGGCCCTGGAGCGCAAGAGCTACGGCAAGGTCTACGTCTGCCTGGGCCTCAACGAGCTGGGCATGGGCAACGACCAGGGCTACTACGACCACTTCGCCGGGCTCATCGACACCATCCGCGCCTCCCAGAGCGAGGCGGTGGTGTACATCCAGCTCCTGATCCCCGTCAACGAGGAAAAATGCGCGGAAAAGGGCGTGTCCGAGTACGTCAACAACGAGCGCATCGCCGTCTACAACGGCCTTCTGCGCCAACTGGCCCAGGACAAGCAGGTCTTTTTGACCGACCCGGCCCAGGTCATCGTGGACCCGGCCACCGGCCAGCCCTCCTACGATATGGTGGCCGACGGGGTCCATTTCCAAAAAGGCCCCTACCGCCAGTGGCTGGACTACCTCAAGCGCCACACCGTCCGTCTGCCTGAGCCCGAGCCCGACCCGGCCCCGGACCAGACCTGGAGCCCGGCCGAGCCCCAGCCCACCCCAGAGCCGCCCCAGGATGTTGTCCCAGAGGAGGTATTTTCGTGAAAAAACTACGCTTTTTACTGAGTTTTGCCCTTTTGCTGACCTGTTTGACGGCCTGCGGCGGCGAGAAGGCCAAGGCCCCCTTTGATCCGGAGACCACCGCCCAGACCCTGCTGGACGCCGAGGGCGTATTCACCGAGACCCTGGAGCGGCTGGACCCGGAGCTGGTCAAGGGCGAGTACGGCCTGGAGGGCCAGGGCGCGTCGGAGGTGGTGTGCTGGTACTCTCCCGGCGGCACCGCCGAGGAGGTCACCGTGGTGGCCTTCGAGGCCGAGCCCTCCGCCGAGGCCTTTGTGGACCTGGCCTGGGACCACATCGCCGACCAAAAGGAGGCCAACGAGAGCTATCGGCCCGCGGAGCTTCCCAAGCTGGAAAAAGCGGTGGTGGAGCGCCGGGACTGCACCGTTTTGGTGCTGGTCTGCGCCGACTACGACGCCGCCCTGGCGGCCATCGACGGCTGAGGCAAAAAAATTTTTCAAAAAAGAGCTCTTCTCCTACCGGGAGAAGGGCTCTTTTTTGCCAGGACACAAGGAAAACAGAAATCGGAATGATTTCTAATTAAAAGTTTTCAGTTGACATAAGGAGATGGGAACTTTTCGCATTTTTTGTCGTCAAAGGGAGGGACACGCCCAAGGGAAAAATAGCCCCCGAATTTCCATTTTCTAACGATTCCATGGAAAAACCCTGAAAAAATCTCGAAAAAGGGGGTTGCATTTTTCAATGGGTTGTGCCATAATGTGCCTGTAAGAATGGCCATCCAAGGGATGACTGCGCCCTTTTGCGGGCAGACACCCACAATATCTTGTGGTTTTGGCCATTCAGAACACAATATCGTCCATTTCTCTATACTATATAAGAAAGGAGTGAGGATCGTGGACGTGGACCTGAGTCTGTGGAAACAGCTGGGCAAGCGGATCGTTGGCGGCATTTTGGCCTTTTCCATGATCCTCTCTCTGTTCACCACCGCCGCGGCGGCCACCATCACCACCGAGGACCCCGACCAGAACGTGACGGTGGAGCAGCCCGGCGACACCACCACCGAGCCCGACGACAACACCACCGAACCCGGTGAAGGCGACGACGAGCCCGCCGAAGAGCCTGAGTACATCGCGCCTCTGGTGCTGGACCGCACCGCCATCGGCTTTACCAGCGACATGAAGGAAGTCCGGGTCACCGCCACGGTCACCGACATCCGCTACCTGGGCAAGCTGGAGAGCCTGGAGGAGTTCGCGTCCTTCTTCCCCGGGGACGTGGACCTGGACCAGTGCGCCTATCTCACCGAGGACTACCGCCAGGCCATCGCCGCCATGCCCGAGGCGGAGCGGCGCGCCCTGCGCCGGTCGGCCATGACCAAGCTGGACGTGACCGAGCAGTTCGTGTGGGAGACCGTCTACGCCGGGTACGACTTCAAGGACTACATCGACATCGAGATCCTGGACTGGGGCGTGGTGGACGCCAGCGAGAGCATGGCTCCCTCCATCACCTGCACCGCGCTTGTGAAGTGGGTGGGTCCCACCAACGCCGTGGCCCAGGTCACCGGCAATTCCTCCGGGGCCTCCATGATCTCTCCCAACGGCTCCAACATCCAGGACCTGGTGAGCTCCACCGAGCCCACCCAGACCGGCACCAAGAGCGTGACCGATGAGTCCAAGGAGGTCCAGGAGTTCCTCTATGAGATGTATAAGGAGGGCGGACTGACCCAGTCCAACTCCGTCTACGACCTGACCCCCTTCGAGGAGCGGGCCAAGGCCGAGGGCATCACCGTGGGCGAGGGCTCCGGCGCGCAGTTGGACGTGGACCAGCTTTTGGCCCAGGCCCAGCAGGAGGTCCAGCGGCAGCTCCAGGCCCAGGACCAGGCCGAGGACCAGGAGAAGACCGAGGACCCCGGCGAGGAGTTCTCCCTCTTCGGTTCCGGGGCCGACAAGGTCCAGGCCTCCGTGGTGCTGGACGACAAGGATAACAACAACAACGACAGCAGCGAGCAGGCCGAGGCCGCGCCCGCCGGTGATACTGCCCAGACCCCCCAGGTCACCGACCCCGAGCCGGTGGCCGACGAGAAGGTGGAGCCTCCCGAGGAGGCCGACGCCGCTCCCGTGCCCCAGAGCGACGAGGGCATTGCCCTCCACAGCGACGCCCCCGAGGCGCCCACTGGGGACGACGATCAGAATACACCTATATATAATAAGGAAGAGACCGACGAAAATGGCGACAGCGGCGACGCTGCCGCCACCGGCGCTTCCTCCGAGACCCCTGAGAAGGCCGAGGCCGACAAGACCCCCACCACCCCCGACAACTCCAACGGTGGCGCGAACATCGACAGCGCCAACGGCAATAAGACCCTGGACCAGGTCCTTAGCCAGTTGGGCGCCACCACCGGCGGCTCCACCATCGTGCCCCAGCAGGGCGGCGTGTCCGCCTCGGGCGTGAAGGGCGGCGACAAGGTGGCCGATAAGCTCACCCGGGACGAGGAGGACCAGTACGGCGAGGAGACTGTGGTCAAGACCGCCGTGGTCAGCCCCACCATCGACGCCACCGGCAGCATGATGTATCAGGTCTATTTCGGCGTGCGTGTGCCCGAGGCCGACCTGGTCACCTACGGCATGGCCTACTTCATGGGCGCGGCCACCGTGCCCAACAAGCCCAACGACACCCAGACCGACGTGGACAAGGACGACAAGAAGGACGACGGCGAGAAGTCCGAGGACCCGGTCACCGACAAGACTGACACCCCCGAGGAGAACAAGAATCCCGCCGGCGACGCCACCACCGGCGACACCTATGGTCTCACCGCCAGCAACGACCCCAGCGACGCGGAGCTGGAGGCTCTGTTCAACATCCAGAACCAGGGCCCGGGCCGCTTTGGCGGCAACGCCAACGACATCTACCACATCCGCATCTTCGTGGACAGCGTGTGCGACGTTTCTCCCTTCCTGTCCAGCGCGCTGGACGGCTACCGCAATCCCGGCAGCACCCGCCCGGTGCTGTACTCCGTGCTGGACCCCCGGGTGGCCAGCATTGACCAAAACGGTCGCGTCACCGCGTTGCGGGAGGGCCGCACCGCCGTCTACGCCAGCGCGGCCGGCGCCACCGGCGGCGATGTGTACGCCGTGCTCCAGTTGGAGGTCCGGGGCCGCTTCACCCTCAGCTCCGGCCCGGCCATCGACCCCGACGCCACCGGCGGCTACTCCCCCAAGACCGCCATCCCCCAGATCTCCGCGGGCTCGCTGCACTCCCTGGCCCTGAAGGCCGACGGCAGTGTGTGGGCCTGGGGCCAGGCCCCCAGTGGCACCAACGCCATGGGCAGCAAGCACGCCGGCACCGTCCGCACCCCCGAGCCCATCTACATGGTCACCTCCAACGGCGTGGCCGCGCCCATGACGGGCATCGTCATGGTGGCCGCCGGGCTGAACTACTCGCTGGCGCTGACCACCGAGGGCCAGGTGTACGCCTGGGGCGTGAACAGCCGGGGCCAGACCGGCGTGGGCCAGAGCGTGGCCACCAAGTCCATCGCCGACCCCACCCTGGTCCGCGGGCCCAAGGAGGCCGACAGCAACACCAAGGACGGCTACCTGTGCAACATCGTCGCCATCTCCGCGGGCGCCAACCACGCCCTGGCCCTGGCGGCCGACGGCACGGTGTACGCCTGGGGCGAGGGCACCTATGGCCAGTTGGGCGTCGCCACCGACGACCTGGAGCAGACCGAGGAGTCCGGCCACGAGGTCTTCTATAGTCCCTACCCCGTGGTGGTCCGGGACGAGGACGGCAAGCCCCTGAAGAACATCGTCTCCATCGCCGCCGGCGGCTCCGCCTCGGTGGCCCTCAATGTCCGGGGCGAGGTCTTCACCTGGGGCGACAACCGCCGCGGCCAGTTGGGCCAGAACAAGGACCCCGAGGAGAGCGTGGGCGGCGCCAACGACGCCAACCTTAAGAGCGACGCCGCCACCCAGTTGGACATGTACCAGCTCTACACCAAGGGCGGCAGCGAGCCGGTCTACAAGACCGGCTTCAACGGCGTGGTCGCCATCAATGCCGGCGGCGGCGCCGCCGTCCGCCGCACCGACGAGAACTCCGGCGAGGTCATCAGCAACAGCTACGGTCACGTGCTGGCGGTGAAGGCCGACCTGCGGGTGGACTACGACGAGGCCAACAACCCCGTCCAGGTGGACGAGACCACCGTCTTCGGCTGGGGCGCCAACGGCTACGGCCAGGTGGGTGACTCCTCGGCCCAGCCCGAGAGCGGCAAGATCGACGCCACCCACGTGCTGCTGCCCCACGAGGCCATCTACCCCAACGCCAACACCACCCAGGTCCGTACCGTGGCGGTGGACGCGGGCACCAACCACTCCCTGGCCATCACCCGGGAGATCCCGCTGGTGGACGACGACCCCGACGACAACATCGCCGCCGTTCCCGACCCCAACGCCGATCCTACCTATTATACATATGGCTGGGGCTACGACGAGCGTGGCCAGTTGGGCCAGGGCCGGGGCTCCGGCGACGTGAACGGCTCCAGCGGCTCCACCAACTCCCAGCAGCGCACCCCCACCCGGATGCTCAAGGAGGACTACCCCGAGAACATCAAGCCGGGAGACGACTATCAGTTCGTCTACGTCCAGGACAGCCAGGGCGTGTCCGCGGGCAACTCCTTCTCCATCCTTTGGGATGAAGCCGGCGAGGTCTTTGGCACCGGTCATAACTTCAACTTCCAGTTGGGCGCGCCCAGCCTTCGGATCTTGGAGAACGGCGGCGGCGAGAGCGCCAGCGTGCCCGTCCGGGTCGGCTACGGCGTGAGCAAGAACCTCATCTATGATAAGGTGTGGGTCTTCACCACCATGACCGACGAGGACACCGGCGAGACCAGCACCCAGCTCACCGCCCGCTACGCCGTCCAGCCCGACACCGTCCCCGTGGCCGGCGAGCCCGGCGACAGCGCCATCGCCTCCAACGTGGCCAGCGTGCCCGTGTCCCAGCTGGTGCAGATCGACGTTACCGACAACGACCAGGACGCCCAGGAGCTGATGGAGCTCACCGACGAGCAGTTCGTAGCTTTGAAGGGCGTCAGCATGGAGTACGGCATCACCCTCACCGACCAGCAGTTCGCCGTGGTCTTCAAGAGCGGCATGAAGCGCTACTACTCCGTGGGCTTCAACATCTCCGAGCGCGACCGGGCCGTGCCCAGCGCCGACGGCAGCGATATGATCTACGGCCATACCGACAAGGCCGAGGTGCCCAATCTGGACATCACCGACACCCGGGACCACCAGGTCCCCGCCGAGCGCAGCGAAGAGGACCAGGTGCCCTGGCTGCTGCTGGACCGGAACAACGCCGTGCTGGAGCCCACCGAGCTTAAGGATGTCACCTCCATCGTGGGTATCGTGGAGGACGCCCCCGATGTGGACATCAACGGCGTGTACGCCGGTAAGTTGAAGGTCACCATCAACGACGCCAACAACTTTGCCACCCCCATGGTGGCCACGGGCGAGAACTTCACCGTGGCGCTGAAGTCCGACGGTACCGTCTGGGCTTGGGGCGACAATACATATGGACAGTTGGGCACCGGCCTGACCTATGAGCAACTGCCCTACGCTCCGTACCCCATGCGGGTCACGGGCCTGGGCACCCGGGACACCCTGCCTGTCATGAGCAGACTCACGTTGATCAAAGAGATCGCCGTGGGCTATCGCCATGTCCTGGCTCGCACCGCCGACGGCGCGGTGTACGCCTGGGGCGACAACTCCCGTGGTCAGCTTGGTCAGGGCGAGACCATCGCCGTGGGCACCGGCAAGAAGGACCCCAGCCAGAAGTTTGACGACACCGTGGAGGAGCCCCAGTTCCGGGACGAGACCGGCGCGCTGGTGCCTCTGGCCAGCACGGGGAGTTGCTATCCCATCCAGGTCACCGGCGGCACCAACTCCGAGACCTCCGGCAGCAGCTACCTCATGGGCGCCACCGCCATCGGCGCGGGCGGCTACCACTCCATGGCGGTGGTCAGCGACACCGGCTATGTCTACACCTGGGGCGATAACTCCCGGGCCCAGTTGGGCACGGGCTATGTGGTCAACGCCGTGGGCACCCTGCGGACCTACCCCGACATGGTGGTCCGGGACCTGAACGGCACCAGCACCGAGAGCAAGTACCTCACCCACGCCGAGTCCGTCATCGGCGGTGGCCGGCACTCCCTGGCCGTGGGCGCCTTCCCCTACGCCGGCTCCGACGCCTCCGGCGTTTCCGGCTCCGACGCGGTCAGCGTGGCGGCCTGGGGCGACAACACCTTCGGCCAGCTTGGCATCAACCACCGCCAGGACTATGACGACGGCATCTACTGCGGCATCGCCGTGGAGTATATGAAGGCCCAGGACGACCGGCTCATCGACAGCGTGCTCAAGGCCGCCGCTGGCGAGTACCACACCGTGCTGCTCCTCCGGGGCGATCCCATTAAGGGCGGCAGCGTCTACGTGGCGGGCCGGTACGACGAGGGCCAGTGCGGCATGGCCGCCGACACCGACGTGGCCGACTCCCGGGAGACCTTCTTAAAGTACTGCGAGCCCTTGCCCGACCCCGACACCAAGCAGGCGGTGAGCGCGGTGGACATCGCCGCGGGCAAGTACCATACCGTCATCCTCACCGGTAAGCGCGAGGAGATGACCGAGGACGCCAGTGCTCTGGGGCCCATCATCGAGAGCGAGATCTATGTCTTCGGCGCCAACACCGCCGGCCAGCAGGGCTACGGCGCGGTGAACGCCGACGGCAATTACCGCACCTCCAGCACCATGGTCCAGACCGGCAACAACAAGTACGCTTATACCCAGAACCACATCGTCAAGCCCGCCAGCGTCAAGGGCGTGGTCACCAGCCTGTCTGCCGGCGGCGAGCACACCGTGGCGCTGACCGACCTGGGCGAGGTCTTCTCCTGGGGCAAGAACGAGCAGGGCCAGTTGGGCGAAATGTCCCTGGTGGACCGCGCCGCCACCAGCCAGTCCGGTTTCGACGAGGCCTACATCCCCGTGGTCTCCGGCGTGGTGAACTACGGCGGCAGCAAGCAGTACGATGTTCGTATGGAGACCCACCAGAACTCGGTGCGCTGGGACGACAAGACCGAGCTGGGCGATACTTATAATGTATGCGACTACCTGCTGTGGCCCAACCTGCCCACCAAGTGGGGCAGCTCTCCCAACGAGCTGAGCGCGGCCGACTACGCCGCCTATCCTTATAAACTGGTCAAGACCATCGAGAAGGACAACGACTACTATACCCACTATGACGCCGCCGGGGTCTACGGTGGTAGCTACACCATCTGGTCCAAGGCCGCCGGCGAGCAGTGGAAGGACACCGGCACCGAGGTGAAGGTTGGCAAGGGCATCGACTTTACAAAGACCCCCGCCGTCATCAACTTCTTCTCCATCGAATTTGAAGCTGCCGACGTGAAGCCCGGCAAGCCTGACAGCTCCACCATCCGGGTGTTCTACACCGTGGGCGGCATCAAGACCGAGGTCCACTCCGGCGACAGCGTCTGGGGCGGCGGCAAGCTGGAGGCCATCGCCCAGGGCAACAGCGGCGTGGTCCCCGACTACACCTACGATTGGAAGGTCTGGCTGGGCAAGGGCGCGGACCGTCACCTGGGCGTGGAGCGCGTGGGCGACGGCGATGGCGACTACACCACCAGCGTAGAGATGCGTGAGCCGAACCGTGGCGAGGGTGACACCACGCCGCCCTCCGACAGCGAAAAGGCCACCATGGACGGCCACATGGTCATCGATTCCCTGGGCAGCGCCGTGGAGATCCTGGTCAACGTGGACGACCCCGAGCAGTTTGACATGACCCTCAACGTCCGCCTGGACGACAAGGCCTGGACCGACAGCGACCGTAAGCTCTTCCTGAAGAGCTCGTATATCACTGTGCCCCTGGTGCAGGACGCCAACCAGGGCAACCGCTACAGCGCCAGCGACGTGCCCGAGGGCACCTACACCGTGTGGGAGTATCAGCAGACCGCCTCCGGCGCGGGCTACGATCCCGCCTCCAAGCTCATCCTGGACCCCACCCTCTGCCTGGAGGGCCCACTGCAGATCACCATCCGCCGCGGCGACACCCCCGGCGCCGGTCCCAAGATCACCACCAACAGCGACACCGCCCCCAATGACGTGGCGCTGGATTACTATACCATGAACGCCGACATCCTGCCTGAGTACGGCGCGGCCTACGCTTGGCTGGACATCTCCTACGCCCGGCTCACCAAGGACGACAAGGGCGACGATGTCTATGTGGCCAACACCGCCAGTGAGTGGTCCGGCCTGCGGGGCAAGCCGGTGATGAAGAACGCGCCGCTCTATCTGGCCGCCAACGGCGTGACCTGTGAGGGCTTTATCGGCTCGCTCTTCCGTACCTACTGGCTGCCCGGCCCGGGCAGCGTGGACAGCACCACTGGCCTTGTGGATATGCCCGGCACCAGCTCCCTCAACCAGGGGCCCCGGGTCATCAAGGTGGCCAAGGCCACGGGCAAGGTAAACCTGCACGTGGTGATGAACGGCGGCGTGCAGGGGGACAACAACCGGGTCTCCTACATGGCCATCCAGCTTTTGAAGAACGACTTCCCCTGGGCCACCGCCGCCTCCGAGGGCTACCACGTCTACGCCGAGAGTGTGCTGGGCCGCAACAACAGCCGCGTGGAGCGCAAGGACCAGGTCTGGGCCAGCTATGAGCTGACCCATCAGGGCAACGGCATCTTCGACACCAAGGCCCTGGGCAACATCCCCAACGACGTTTATAAGATCTACATCGGCTATCCCAACGGCGCCAAGATCCCCGTGGACACCAGCTACTTCACCCTGACCTCCAAGGGCTATACCGACGGCGGCATCTCCTCGCTGCCCGTGGTGCCCGACGCGGCCAAGGGCACGGCCATGAAGGTGGACATGCGCGAGGTGGCCTACAGCATCACCGTCGCCAACCTGGACACCTCTGGCATGACCCGCAACACCGAGGCCTACATCCAGGTCATCAGCGGCTTCGACAGCTCCCTGGAGTACATGGACCAAAACGGCGACACCTTCCCCCTGGGCGGCTGGAATCCCAAGGGCTTGATCCTGGTCGCCCCCGACCAGGCCGCGCCGGACTATAACGTCAGCGTGGTGGAGACCATCCACGTGGTGGCCAACGGCACCGACACCGACCATCCCGCCACCGGCACCATCATCCTGCCCCGGGACAACGAGGCGGCCATCCAGATCCTGGGCTCCAACGCCGACGAGTTCCGGATCTCCGCCAGCGCCTCCACCATCGAGGCCACCACGGAGGACCCCTACGACAACTTCGACTTCATCCAGGCCGACCCCCTGCCCCTGGGCTATCCCATGACCTTCAGCACCGTGAAGGAGCACCACAAGAACTTTGGCGGCGCCACCGACTATAGCTCTGTGGTCCGCGATCCCAACTACCCCAACGACGACAGCCAGAAGAACAACCACTCCGAGCCCTGGTATCTGGAGACCGGCACCGCCTTCTACATCTATGTCTATGGTAAGACCGACGCGGGCATCCAGGCCGGCGGCGAGAGTCAGGCCACCCTCAGCTCTGTGGACAAGAACATGGAGTTGGCCGGCTTGGACCTGGACTTCGACTTCTACGGCGTCTTCCGCGGCGACGGCGCGCAGTTCATGGACGCCGGTCCGGCGGTGGAGATCGAGAAGGAGGCCGTGGTGCCCGACCGCGTGCTGCCCAACTGGACCGATAAAGAGGTCAAGCTGCCCGACCTGTCGCTTGGCAACTACATCGAGCTGGTGGAGGGCGACACGGTGGACATCGTGGGCACCGTGGAGAACTATATCCCCGACTTCCGTCTCCAGTACACCCCCACCCAGCAGCGCTACTACGTCAACAGCACCGAGAACCTGGCCGACGGCCTGGGCCAGCTCTATCTGGGCAAGCCCGCCATGGAGATCCAGGTGGGCGAGACCGTGGACGGCAAGCCCATCATGGAGCCCAACCCCGAGCGCTACGCCGAGGTGGTGGAGCTGCCCGTGCTGGACAGCAACGGCAACCCCACCGGCGAGACCTATAAGGAAGGCCGCGACGACCTCTGGGGCGGCGACACCGAATACCGTCTCCAGCTCAGCACCTCCGATCCCGAGGTGGTGAGCGTGGAGGGCTATACCCTCACCGCTGGGGCCAAGAACGGCACCGCCACCATCCGGGTCTACAATCCTGTGACCCGGCATTCCGCCATGCTCACTGTCCACGTCCTCAACGTCATCAACGCCCAGGGCGTGGATGACAACGGCGAGCCCCTGGCCATGGAGTACGCCTACAAGTCCACCCCCGCTATCGCCTTGGGCGAGGACTTCTCCGTGGCCTTGAAGGCCGACGGCACGGTGTGGACCTGGGGCGACAATATGTACGGCCAGCTGGGCGTGGACCAGGAGCGGGACGTGACGCCCTACTCCAACGCGCCCCAGCCTGTGGTCACCGTCTCTGACAGCGGCATGGCCACCTCCATCCGCAACGTAGTCGCCATCGCCGCCGGCGCGCGCCATGCCGTGGCGCTGACCCGGGACGGTAAGGTCTACGTCTGGGGCGACAACACCTTCGGCCAGCTGGGCCGGGACCCCGCCGACTTCGCCATCCAGGAGAAGGACCTGGCCGGTGACGACCAGGTGGTGGGCTACATCAGCTACTCCGCCGTGGAGGCGAAGATCAAGGACAACGACGGCAAGGACGTGGTGCTGGGCAAGGTGGTGGAGGTCGCCGCCGGTGACGGCTTCACCGTGGTCCGCACCGAGCGCAACACCGTCTGGGCCTGGGGCCGCAACGACAAGGGCCAACTGGGCATCGGCTACACCGGCGACGTTTTCGGCTTTGACCAGCTTCGTAAGGACAACGAGGAAGTGGTGGTCAACACCGGCGCCGACGGCAACGGCGGCCTCTTTGGCCAGCTCATCACCACCCTCTTTGCCGACGAGGTGGGCCAGGACAATGACCGCATCAGCGCCAAGGTGGGCCACTTCACCCAGGAGAGTTTCTTTGACCGCGACCTGGACTGCGAGCTCAACGAGCGGCCCGCCTACGCCATTGGCGAGCCCTATTATCTGGACAGCTACTATATCTATGCCAAGTACCTCTACGACCTGATCGCCTTTGTGGGCCGTCAGGAGCAGGCCCTCAACAGCGCCGGCGCGGTGGCCGACCTCTACCGCAACGGCAAGCTCATCATGCCCCTGGACGCTTACCGCGGCAACGAGATGCGCACCCAGCGCCAGTACATGCTGGCCATGGAGCTCTATCACGCGGCCCAGGAGTACCTGCTGGCCGCCCACAAGCGTATGTGCGAGGCCGACCAGGGCTACGCCGACAAGGGCGCGGAGACCTTCGTGCCGCTGGCCAACGACCTGGGCATCACCGGCGCGGACCCCGGCGACCTTTACGAGATGGACTGGGTCCTGGCCGCGCCCACCTTCAGCGGCATCAAGTGGTCCTATGAGGACTATGTGGAGGCCCTGGAGAAGTACGATCAGCGTATCGAGAACAAGACCTGGGTGGGCTGGCAGGGCGAGTATGTCTCCCCCAACAGCGCCGACAGCGACCGCTATGAGTCCGCCCCCACCTTCTTCTATAAGGACGGCGAGGCCCTGGGGCTGCGGCAGTACACCTGGATCCCCCATCAGGTCATGGAGGGCCAGGCCGCCAGCAAGGGCTACTACCTCAGCGAGATCATGGCCATCTCCGCGGGCAACAGCCACGTGATGGCCCTGCGCAGCGACGGCTCTCTCTTCGCCTGGGGTGACAACACCTACGGCCAGTTGGGCGTGGGCGTGGACGCAGACCTCAACGCCACCGCGCAGGTCAGCGCCAGCTCTGGCCTGGGTGCCACCTTCACCTACCGGGTGCCCGTCCGGGTCCGGGAGGGCGACATCATCGCCAGCAGCAAGCCCGCCATGGAGCGGCCCGATTACGCCGTCAGCGGCGAGACCACAAGCGAATATCTGGTGAACGTGATGGCTGTGGCCGCTGGTGGCGACCACACCCTTGTGTTGCTCAGCGACGGCACCGTGGCCTCCTTCGGCAAGAACACCTACGGCCAGTTGGGCGACCACACCGTGGACCGGGCCACCTATGACATCGGCGACCTGGTGGGCGAGGACAGCGGCCAGGAAGAGGAGTTCTGGGTGGACGCCTACGACCTGCTGAAGAACGACATCGTGGCCGGCCGTGTGGCCCAGGCCACCATGGTCAAGACCGCCGACGGCAATCTGCTCTCCCACGTCCGGGCCATCGCCGCGGGCGGCAACTCCAGCGAGGCCATCGTGAAGGACCCCGACGATCCCATCCTGGCTGCCCACACCGGCGGCACGGTCTTCGCCTGGGGCTCCGACATGGAGGGCCAGTTGGGCCTCAACGAGCGCCAGGAGGAGGACACCACCGGCGCGCGCACCGGCTTCGTGGGCCACGCCGTCCAGGTGGACCCGGGCTACAGCGACGGCGGCACCACCAACTATAAATACTTCAACTCCGCCATCCGCATTGCCGTGGGCGGCAGGCACATGGCCGCCGTGCGCTCCAACGGCTACGTCTGGAACTGGGGCGCCAACGGCAGCGGCCAGTTGGGCAACGGCGAGATCGAGGACCGCTTCATGGCCGTCCAGGCCGGCGACGGCGAGTCCAAGAGCCTGATCTTTGACCGCTACGAGCACTACAACAAGCTCGACCAGCTTATCAATACCTATAATCAGCTGCGGCCCAAGGGCAACGCCAACTCCTATGTGGACGGCCTTGCCTCCAACCAGACCGACGGCACCAACGGTAACCCCAACGTCGTGATGATGGATGAGGGCGATTACCTGCGCTTTGACCTGACCAACATCCTCTACAGCCACCGTACCGGCTTCAACCTTATCAGCGATGGCACCAACGAGTCCATCAACGACACCCTGCACCTGGTGGACGTGGGCGTCACCGACCCGTCCATGTTCGTGGCCGAGCCCGTGGCGGGCCAGCCCAACGTTTGGGACATCAAGCCCACCGAGCATAAGGACGGCCAGAAGCTGGGGCTGACCAGCGTCTACTTTGACTACGAGTTTGCCGGCACCAAGCAGGGCGATGTGGAAGACCCTGCCACCGGCAACATGATGGTGCTGCCCATCTGGGCCAAGTACCGCCAGAGCTATGACAATACTAAGCCCGCCGACCCGGATGATAACGCCGGGGTCTTTGCCGCACCCATGGTGGCCGCCGGCGCCCACCACGCCATCGCCCTGGATATCAAGGGCCGCGTGTGGGTGTGGGGCGACAACTCCAAGGGCCAGTTGGCTTTGGACCCCTCCATCTACAAGTACGTCGACCACCCCGTGCAGGTCACCAACTTCTACACCTACGATCCCCAGAACGCCGAGAGCAACACCACGCCGCAGTTGGCTCTGGACGGCGGCCCGCTGACCTTCACCGCCGTGGCCGCCGGTAAGGACTTCTCCTACGCCCTGGACGTGGACGGCCACGTGTGGGCCTGGGGCAACAACTACGACGACTCTGGCATCCAGAACACCGCCCACAAGCTCCATCAGCTGGGCCGTGGCGCCGACGACAGCTACAAGGGCTATCAGCCCATGCGCGTGCTCATGCGTGTCAAGCGCATCGGCACCCTGGGCGACGAGCTCATCAGCAAGGAGTACCGCTACGACGCCGGCCAGGGCCTGGTCTATCCCCAGAATTATCAAGAGCGCGACGGCATCGTAGCCATCGCCGCCGGCGAGGACTTCGGCCTGGCCCTGTCCCTCAGCGGTTTCGTTTACACCTGGGGCAACAACGACAAGGGCCAGCTTGGCCTGGCCGACCGCAAGGTCGCCGCCTCCTCCTACGCCAAGTACGTGGGCAAGGGCAAATCCCCCTCTCAGTCCAGCCATATGCAAGAGGCCGTCTCCCTGGCCGCCGGCGGTAAGTCCGCGGGCGTGCTGTTCGCCAACGGCACCGTCTTCACCTACGGCGACAACACCTATGGCCAGTTGGGCGACGGCAGCACCAATATGCACTATTCCGCCGTCCGGGTCCAGGGCGGCGAAGGCGGGTTGTGGACCGACGACTCCGGCACCTATGACCACACCCGTCCCGGCATCAACCCCAACGACAAGAACGATTTCGACTTCAACAAGGCCGTGGCCATCGCCATGGGCGACGGGCACATGAGCGCCATCGCGCTGAACATCCAGATGCACAGCGACAGCGTCGCCACCAAGGACTTCACCGTCACGCCCGGCCTCTACGGCTGGGGCCGCAACGACTACAAGCAGTTGGGCGACGGCGTGACCCAGGCCGAGCCCACTGACGTGGAGGGCGTGGAGTACTTCTCCGCCCCCATGCGCATGATCGCCGCCGAGGACGCCGCTGCGGGCGGCCCGGGCTATGTCTACGCCGGGGCCCGGCAGCTCAGCGCCGGCTACCACGCCACTTTGGCCCAGGTGGAGAACCAGCGCATTAAGAACGACAACGCCGCCAATTGGGGCGACGCCAGTTACGACCAGTTGGACCCCGTCCAGCTCCTGGCCTGGGGCGATAACGCCCGGGGCCAACTGGGCAATTATGCCCTGAGCCGCGATGTGAAGAGCGGCTCCTACGTTGACTACGACAACACCGTGGCCCGCGAGGTCCTCTACGGCTCGCAGGTCATTGACGATAACTACCATTGGATGCAAAAGGTGTCCACCATGGCTGCCGGCGGAGACTTCATCGTCTTCGCCCGGGAGACGGGCACCGTCTTCGCCGCCGGCGCCAACGACCGTGGCCAGCTTGGCGACTATACCATCACCGACTCGGAATACCCCGTGGTGGTGGGCACTCTGGGCTATGAGACCCTCACCGTCCAGGGCTATACCGACAACAACACCACCCTCCGGGACCTGTCGCCCCAGGTGGTGCTGGTGGAGGCCGAGCAGCTCCACTTCGACCTGACCAACATCGGCTACTTCGTGGACCTGGGCTTCAACCTGCGCTACGACGCCAAGGAGGAGCCGGTGAACATCACCGGTCTGGAGTTCACCTCTCTGGACGAGAGCATCACCACCCAGGTGGGCGCCACCGCCACCGAGATGGTCTTCGGGCCCCAGGACCCCACCAACGTGAAGTACGGCGACACCTTTATCCAAATCTACCAGAAGGATACCGGCCGGACCCTGCTGCTGCGGGTGAAGGTCATTCCCAAGAAGACCGCGGGCTTTGCCACCTCCCCGGTGGTGGCCGCGGGCAAGAGCCATGTCATCGCCGTGAAGGCCGACGGCTCGGTCTGGGCCTGGGGTTGCAACGAGAACGGCCAGTTGGGCGACGGCACCTTCGTCGACCGGGCCTACCCCGTGGAGGTCAAGGACGAGAAGGGCCTGCCCTTCAACAACGCCGTCAGCGTGGCCGCCGGCGACAACTTCTCCATCGTCCTGCGCGACGGCGACGGCGACCTGGCCACCACCGACGACCGGGAGGTCTATGTGGTGGGCGCGCTGAGCTCCATCACCACCAACCTGGTCCGGGTCCTCAGCGACGAGGAGCTGACCCAGTTGCGCCGGGCCAACGAGCCCATGATCATGTACATGGGCCGCCAGGGCAGCGGCTCCAGCGCCTCGCTCCAGCCCTTCAACACCCCCAAGGACAGCAGCGACGAGTGGAACGGCTGGGACGCGGCGGGCATTTTGTACCGCGCCGTGGAGTACCGCGACGCCAACGGCCACGCCGTGGAGGACTCCCAGAGCACCAGGTACCAGTTCCAGGTCACCCGCAACAACGTCACCAACACCTATGACAGCTACCTCTATGACGAGGCCCGGGCCAACGCCATGCTGGCCAAGGGCTACACCATCTACTACCTGGCCTACTACGTCTACTACAACGAGGCCTGGGAGGACTGCGGCATCTGGGTGGACATCCCCGACAACTGCCCCAATCCCCACGACGTTCACTCCAGCGCCTTCATGCAGCGCGACCGCACCACCGTGGACGTGCACCATTTGGCGGTGGTGGACTACCAGCTCAAGCCCGCCGACAGCAGCGCCATCACCTACAACTACGATTCCGACCGCAAGCTGACCAGCGTCACCTATACCTACGGTCTGACCACCTATGTGTACGACCAGCGCTACACCGACCCCGCCACCGGCGCCACCTTCCTGGTGACCCAGAGATTCAAAAACGACTGGAAGGTCAACGAGGACCTCTATGACACCGCCGAGAAGGTCCAGGCCGGGCTGTGGAACGCCTGGGGCTGGGACTGCGCCATGTTCCTGGTGGAGGGCAACGTGCCCGGCACCAGCCCGGAATACGCCCAGTCCATTAACTGGAAGATGGGCACCAAGGACTACTTCAACGGTATGCTGACCTGCTCGGTCTGCGGCCTCCAGGACTATAACCCCGCCGACACCATCACCCCGGTGGTCTGCGGCGATCCCAGCTGCACCAACGTGGGCCAAAACTACTTCACCCTCATCTATGAGGATGCCGCCAACGCTTGGGGCCAGTATCCCGCCTACAGAGACAACGTGGACTGGCACCAGCTTCCCGAGGACGAGCAGGCCTACCGCATCTGGCGCTGCCAGAAGGGCCACGTGTGGATCATCCCCTATGACGGCGGCGAGGACATCCCCACCCCCGAGGTCAAGCGTCTGACCTGGGCGGAGACCGTGCCCAACCCCGACTTTGATCCCACCCATCCCGCCGATCCCAAGATCAACCCCGAGACCATCGAGGTGGAGCACAACGTCACCAATATCATCGAAGTCGCCGCCGGAGCCGACCATATGTTGGCTCTGACGGCCGATGGTCATGTCTACGCCGCCGGCGCCAACACCCAGGGCGAGCTGGGCCAGGGCGACACCACCCCCGTGGGTTACGCCTCTCTGGTCAAGGGCTACAAGGGCAAGGGCTACCTGGAGCACGTCATCGACGTGGACGCCGGCGAGGAGTTCTCGGTGGCGCTGATGGACAACGGTACGGTGTACACTTGGGGCCATAACGACAAGGGCCAGTTGGGCAACGAACTGGTGCCCCACGAGGACATCTACCGTGAGGCCAACGGCGTCAAGACCCTGGTCACCCCCGACCACACCGCCACCCCCGTGCGGGTGAACAGCGGCGAGTACGGCCTGGACGGCGAGGCCCAGTTCCGGGTGCTCTCCGGTGTGTACGCCATCTCCGCTGGCCGCCGCCATGTGGTGGCCGCCGCCCGGGAGAATAGCTGGAACGGCACGGGCTATGACCGTGCCTCCGCCGTCTTTGGCTGGGGCGACAACAACTACGGCCAGCTGGGCAACGTCTCCGGCTTCAACTGGAACGGCGACGCCAACGGCGGCCTGGGCGGCTTCAGCCAGGCCGATGGCACCACCTTTGTGGGCATGGCCACCCGCAACCGCGACATCCACGGCGTCACCGCCGTGTCCGCCGGCGGGGAGTTCACCCTCATCCGTACGGAGAAGGACGGCCAGCCCTATCTGGTGGGCTTTGGCCGCAACAATATGATGCAGCTCACCGAGTCCTGCGTCACCGACGCCGGCGAGCACGCCACCTACAGCGCCAGCCCGGTGCCCGTGGTGCCCGGCGAGTGGACGCGCATCAAGCCCGACGCCCAGTGGCTGGACGACACCTCTATCATCGCCGCGGGCAACCAGTTTGGCGTTGCTATGATGGAGAATGGCCGGGTGGTCACCTGGGGCGACAACACCCGGGGCCAGCTGGGCCTTGCCGCTATCGGTGAGGAGGGCGCCAGCGAGGACACCCGCGAGAAGCCCTACTTCGCCGGTCAGCACGAGGCGGAGATGGTGGAGTTCTCCTTCACCGGCGCCAACGTCCGCGCCGGCGGCGACTCCAGCTTTGGCGAGACCACCCTGCTGTGGACGGAGAACGACACCCAGGCCGCCCTCATCAACACGACCACCGCCAAGCGCTACACCTACGGCGGCTTCAACCTCATCCGCGCCAGCGTGGAGTCCGACGAGATCGACATGGACACCGCCTATCCCGAGGGCTATACCTTCCTGGCCGCCGACGAGAGCATCGTCAAGGTCTTCCAGCGTGACGACGGCGCTTGGGTCATGAAGAGCGCGGACTACACCTATTCCCACTTCCAGAAGCTGGGCACCACCTCCGTGGCCGCCGTGGACAGCAAGGGCAACGTGATCTCCGTCTTCCGGGTCCGCATCCAGGGCTACAAGAACAACGATCCCACCGACGTGCGCCAGGCCACGCCTATGGTCCTGGGCACGCCTTACGGCGCCATCGCCCTGAAGGCCAACGGCGAGATCTACATCTGGGGCCGCTTCAACGCCCGGGGCTACAACAGCGACATCACCGGCAAACCTAGCAAGGTCAGCCAGAATTACCAGAACCCCGTGCCCAAGATGAGCACCCGGTCCATCCAGTTCAACAACCCCACCCAAATCTATCTGCCCGGCAACACCATCGCCACCCAGATGTCCGTGGGCGCGTACTACGACGAGGAGCTGAAGGACTACTTCAGCCATGTGGTGGTCCTGGGCGACGACGGCGAGGTCTACATGTGGGGCGACAACTCCTACGGTCAGACCGGTTTCTATGACGCTGCCGACGTGTACTATAAGACCATCGTCTACGACCTGACCCGGAGCGGTTCGGGCGGTATCACCGACCAGGATAAGCCCTTGATGAAGGACATCACCCGCAAGGCGCTGACCCAGTTCACCGGCTATTACTCCGGCACGGCCACCGACGCGGCCTTTGAGACCGGTATCCTCAACAACAGCTTCGTCAGCCTCAACGACCACCTCACCGCCCGGGCGGCGGCGGGTCAGTGGGACGCCTATTACCGGGACGACCTGGGCAAGGCCAACACCACCGACGGCGGCGTTTTCCCCAAGAACTACGACAAGAATAATGACGGCGAGATCATCAACCGCATCCCGTGGCTGTCCTCCTTCTCTGGTGACGAGAAGGACCGCACCCGCATCGTCTCCATCGCCGCCGGCGACCGCCATACCCTGCTGCTGGACAGCAAGGGCAACGTCTGGGCCTTTGGCGACAACCACAGCGGCCAGTTGGGCCAGGGCGACACCAACGACCTCTACTACGCCGAAAAGGAAGGCCAGCACGTCAACGCCCAGAAGACCATCCGTGACGTGCGGACCTATCAGAACCACGTGCTCTACACCCCGGTGAAGGTGGTGCAGGGCGTTTCCGCCAGCGACGACGCCTACCTCTCCCGCATCGTCCAGATCGACGCGGGCAGCAACTACTCCATGGCCCTGCGGGCCGACGGCGTGCTCTTCGCCTGGGGTGGTAACGAGCACGGCCAGTTGGGCATCGTGGCCACCGGCAACGTCACCGTGCCCTCCGAGGTCAGCCGAGCCACCGACCAAGACCCCAGCGATTACTACTTCAAGAACGTCATGGCCATCGACGCCGGGCGGGACCACACCCTGGCCATCACCGTTGGGCCCAAGTCCAACGTGGCCGCCGACGCGGCCCTCCAAGACCAGTTCACCACTCGCGCCTACGCCTGGGGTTCCAACCGCTACGGCAAGCTGGGCCAGGGCAAGGTGGGCGCCGAGCACGATAAGGACCTGAACGTGGACGGCACCGGCATTACCGACACCAACTACATGGAAAAGAGCACCAACCCCATGCTGGTCCAGGAGCAGTACCTGGCCCAGGTCCTGGTGCCCGGCACCGGCATCCATATCGACGACGATCCCGCCACCCCCGATGTGGACGAGACCCAGGATATCCCCGCCGAGTACACAGAGGAGTTGGCCTGGCGGCCTCTGGAGCGGGTGTGGCAGGTCTCTGCCAGCAGCGACTACTCCATGGTCCAGGTGGCCGACACCCTGACGGTGGTGGAGAAGCACCACCAGGAGGCCGACAAGGTCCTCAAGCCCGACGACGCTGTTGACCAGGGCGTGGTGGGCCAGCCCGTCTGGGCCGACAAGACCCATCCCGCCTACAAGGGCACGGAATATGTGGACTCCCTGGTGTGGGCCTTCGGCCGCAACGACCAGGGCCAGCTTGCGCTGGGCGAGCGCATCGGTACCGAGCAGATCGTGGTCCCCGCCGACACCACCTACCCCCACAAGATGCTCAAGGGCGGCACGGTGTCCAAGGTGGAGATCGTGGGCGGCGCTGAGCTCAGCGAGTACGTGCGTGAGACGTTGTACCTGGGCGACGGCTTCACCACCTACCACCACGTGCTGGAGGACGGCACGGTGTGGTTCTCCGGCACCAACTCCCACCACGAGGGTGCGGACTACACCACCGTGGAGCGTCAGGCCCTGACTCAGACGGGCACCGAGACCTATTACAGCCTGGTCATCCACCAGGCCCAGGTCTGGGACACCAAGACCTCTCAGTTCGTCTATCCCACCCAGTCGGGCAGCACCTGGTCCTGGCCGCCCAGCTATACCACCAACGAGCTGAAGATGCCGCGCTCGGTCACCATCTACGAGGACCAGCGGCTCTACATCACCCCCAACGGTGAGAACGGCCTCTACGAGGCCTTCAGCAGCACCTTCAACCTCCTGGACGACAAGTTTGAGCGTCAGCTTCCCGATGACGCTGTGGTCACCTATACCTCCAGCGACGAGAACATCGCCACCTTCGTCTACGATTCCGCCCGGGGCCAGTGGTACCTGCGGCCCACCGGCATCGCCTACGGACGGCTCATCATCACCGTCAACAACGTCCACAACAACTACCGCGGCGACTATGAGGTCATCGTTCTGCCCACCGAGAGCGTGGGCGAGGGCCTGCCTGTGGCCTCGGTCACCGTCAAGGCCGCCGAGAACGCCACCATCGCCCTCCAGGCCAACGGCACGGTGTGGATGTGGGGCCGTGTCGGCCTGCGCCGTGGTCCCACCGATGAAAACGGCATCTATCAGCTCTATTGGGGCGTCGCTCCCCATGGCAGCAACACCCTCTACAACACCACCAGCTACACCGACGCCAATATGTTCCGCATCGACCAGCATCTGAACCCGGTGTACTACGTCACCTACGAGTACCCCGTGATGGTGGACTTCGCCTCCGTGCTCAGCAAGGGCGAGTACATCGTGGACATCGACGCCTACGGCCAGAGCCTCCAGGAGGACGGCGTGCAGTCCTTTATTGCCCTGTCCAACCTGGGCCGGGTCTACACCTGGGGCAACAACGACTACGGCCAGTTGGGCAATGGTCAGTGGAACGACTATTCCCGCTACACCGGCTACAATGGCACCAGCAGCCACAGTGACTGGAACCACTATCAAAACAGCCGCGACACCTTGAAGCCTCAGCGTGTGGTGGGCTTCAACGCCGCGGGCGACTACTCGGGCAACAAGGACGAGGTCATCCTCTCCATCGCCATGGGCGACGGCTTTGCGCTGGCCGCCTCCAACTCCGGGCAGGTCTACGCCTGGGGCCGGAACGACCGTGGCCAGATCGGCCAGGGCTACCAGGGCAAGTGGGGCTACAACGCCTTCAAGATCCTGTCCTCTTCCGGCTACAACTACGACGACGCGATGCCCGCCATCAACTTTACCCGCGGCGGCAGCACCACCACCAACCCCACGCCCATGCTCTTCACCCGGCCCGTGATCGTCAAGGGCATGCAGGGCCTGGGCAACCTCCAGCACGCCTCCCGTGTGGCCGCCGGCCATGACCACGCCCTTGCCCTGCGCAACGACGGCTACGTCTACGTCTGGGGCGACAACACCTACGGCGAGCTGGGCGACAACTGGAACCGCAACACCCTGGAAAGCGAGACTGAGCCCAAGACCCTCTACCACAGCCTGCCTGTGCTGGCCCGCTCCGGTGAGTCCGACGAGGACGCCTACTTCCTCCACGATGTCACCCGGGTGGATGCCGGTGACGACTACTCCATGGTCCTGCTCCGGGACGGCTCGGTGTACACCTTCGGCCGCAACGACCAGGGCCAGTTGGGCGTGTACCACAACAAGGACGGCAAGGACATCTCCGCCTCCGGCACCCCCGTGCCCGTCCAGGTGCTTTTGCTGGACGGCAGCCACGCCGAGGGCGGGCCGGTGGACGACGTGCCGCTCCACGCCTGGTATATCGCCGCCGGGCCCAAGCACGCCATGGCCCAGGACGAGATGACCAACACCATGTACGCCTGGGGCCGCAACACCTTCGGCCAGTTGGGCAACGACGCCACCGCCGTCTATGACGGCACGGCCCGGAAGGTCATATATCCCGTTGCCGTCCTTCGGGGCGACAACGATAAGCTCCTGTCCGGCGACGAGCTCCTGGGCGAGAACGAGCAGCCCTTCCGCTACGCCACCGAGTTCTCCGGCGGTGAGAACTTCACCGTTATCGCCCGGGACGACGGCCAGATCTACATCATGGGCGACTATAACTGGGGCAAGTTCGACTTCGACACCGCCGACCCCGTCATCCGCAACGACAGCCGGGTGCCCGACCGCTTCGGCAACGACGAGACCAAGCTCTTCGTCTGGGCCAAGCAGACCGCCGGGGCCACCACACCCAGCCTGACCGACGACGTGTACGCCAAGTACTCCAACCTCATCAACCTGCAGTACGCCGTCCAGCCTGACGCCGATACGCTGGCGGCTATGACCACCGGTGTGGACGACGACCTGCTGCCCACCACCGTGGACGCCAAGGGCGTGGACCACGCTGTGGCCCTCATCCCCTTCGATGAGCTCTATCAGGACTACTACTTCCCGTACTCCATCCGTTTCTCCGCCTACCGCAAGTCCTTTATGCAGGTGCGCCAGGACTACCTGGCCGACACCGGCGTGGACCTGCTGGACTACCTGGTGGTGGACACCAGCGATCCCAGCGTGGCGGTGGTCAGCGTCACCGCCGACGGCATTGAGATCCGCGCCACCGGCGTGGGCAGCGCCAACATCAGCATCGCCAACACCTACGTCTCCGACGACCGGGACGTGGGCGGTTATCATACCATGCTCACCGTCCGGGCCACCGAGGTGTCCCAGGGCGTGCGGGCCTACCGCAAGGACGCCGCCGGCCAGGTGGACGGCTACACCCTGGGCAGCGACCCCGCCGCTTTCGGCGGCCTGGTGGCGGCCTCCGCCGTGCCCATGGTGGCCAGCGGCTACAACTACACCGTGGCCCTGAAGGCCGACGGCAGCGTGTGGTACTGGGGCCTCTACACCCTCTATCGGGACAATACCCGGACCGACAGCGGTGAGGTCAACGACTCCGTCGCTTACTCCTCTCCCACCCGGGTGAGCGGCCTCAGCGGTGTGGCGGCCATTGCCGCGGGCACTTACCGGGCCATTGCCGTCACCGCCAGCGGCGAGGTGTATACCATCTCCGGCGCTAGCGCCGCCAAGGTCGACGGCCTGAGCGGTATCACCCAGGTCGCCGCCGGCGGCAACCTCTACCGCTACACCACCGCTTCCGGCGGGTATAGCTACCGCCACTATACTTATGGCTTCTTCGCCGCGCTGAGCGGCGTCACCGGCGAGGTCTACACCTGGGGCAATAACTTCCTCAGCGAGATCCGCAAGGGGGGCTTTACCACCTTGCAGCACACCCTCTCCGGTCCCACCAAGCTCCGCGCGGGCATGATCCCCAGCCACACCGGCGTGGTCTCCGGCTCTGTGGGTCTGGAGCACAACAGCTACATCAACAACATCATCGAGATCAAGGCTGGCCGCAACGCCCTCTACCTCCTGCACCAGGACGGCACGGTCTACGTGGTGGGCCAGTCCGGCGACTCCACCGCCCCCGGGGATATGGACAACGGCGCGCTGGCCTACAAGGCCACCAATCCTGACCTGGGCGCGGGCTACTCCCGCAACGTCTTCACCGTCAAGTCCTATAACCCCTATCCCGTCACCGGTGGTATCCAGGGCACCCGCCAGCTCAGCGACGCCCTGACCCTGGCCGCGGGCTATTCCCACGCTCTGGCCCTGACCTCCGCCCAGGTCCGGGACGACCAGGCCAGCGATGAGACCGGGACCGACGTGTACCGTCCCACCCACAGCCTGCTGAGCTGGGGCGCCAACAGCCAGAGCCAGTTGGGCCGCACCGAGGAGAATATCACCGGCACCCGGGGCCTGGGCGACAAGGACAGCCGTCTGCCCAGCTACGTCACCGCCATCTCCGCCGCCAGCTCCGGCGTGGTCCACTCCGGCATCTCCGTGCCCGGCGGCACCGAGGGCGTGGACACCGCCATCCTGCGCATCTACGCCGGCGCCTACAACTCCGGCGTGATCTACGACGCCGACGGCGACTACGCCACCGTCACCCCCAAGGACAACTTCGCCTTTATCTGGGGCAAGAACAGCAATTATAACCTGGGTAATACCTTCGCCACCGTGGAGGGCACCCAGGGCGGTACTCTGCTGACCAACACCGCCACCGCCTACCGGCCCCTGCGGGGCAACAGCCGCAACGAGCTGAGCCTCAGCGATACCGCCGTCTACGGCGACAAGTACAACAACTACTGGAACCGTCCCTACGCCCTAGCCTTCGGCGAGAACACCGCCGTGGGCGTACAGGTGGAGGGCAGCGTCTGGGCCTGGGGCTCCGACGCCAACGAGGCCCTGGGCAACTACGGCGACAACGGCGCCGAGCAGGGCAGCGCCTACGGCTCCGGCGGCTCCCGCATGCCCATCCAGGTGGGCCACGAGGACTTCTATGATGTCCAGATCGACGACGCTCAGCTCCACATCCACCAGATCCCCGGCACCAACAACGACTATAACGCCTATGACCTCTACCACAACGACGAGACCGGCGTTGTGGGCGTTGGCATAGCCCAGAGCACGCTCTACAGCCACTCCAAACTGGTCAAGACTACCGGCTCCAAGACCGAGTTCGTGGAGAACCCGCTGAAGTGGTACAACGACATCGACTCCAAGTCCACCACCGCCCAGCAGCGCATCAACCTCCAGCCCATGCAGCACCTGACCATCGACCTGAGCGAGCTGTTTATCCGCGCCGACTGGGGCTTCAACGTCCGCACCGACGCCTTTGAGGATATGCCCGCGGACTGGACCCAGCTGCGGCTCAAGAGCATGAACACCGACCTGTTGCGGCTGGACCTCTATGACTTCAAGGTGGTGGGCGACGACGGCCGTCCCGCCGACCTGCCCGATGGCCTCACCGACGCCGACGTGGTCAACGTGGGCGACGGCACCTATTATGTGATGGTGGGCGGCGTTCAGACCGCCGTCTATCCCGCCAAGGCCGACCTGACTCCCAACCACGACCTGGACGACGGCCAGCTAGCGGCCCTTGGCGGCAGCGGCCTGGTCACCGTGGTACTCCAGGACCTGGAGCACAAGGCCCAGGGCCTGGTGCTGGTGCGCATCATCCCCGCCTATGACGAGGACGCCACCAACATGTCCTACCTGCTCAACGCCAATATCCCCATGAATTACACCAGCGGCGAGGAGGTCAAGCAGACCGCCGTCACCGGCAACTCCGCCAAGCTGGTCACCATCCCCCAGATCGCCGCCGGCGGCGACCACTTCCTGGCTTTGAGCTCCGACGGCGCGGTCTACTCCTGGGGCGGCAACTTCCGCGGCCAGTTGGGCACCGGCGCCGCCGCCGGGCTCCAGCGCTCCTACCGGGTCAGCAACTACGCCGGCTCGGTCAACGGCAATACCTCCATCGCCAGCGATACCAACCAGACCTCCATCCTGGGCTCCGTCCACCAGGACAGCCCCCAGCAGATCCCCACCAGCTACTTCGGCGGCTCCCCCGTGGTGTCCATCGCCGCCGGCGACCAGGCCTCCATCGCTGTCACCGCCAGCGGCCAGGTCTACCAGTGGGGCTGGAGCTACACCAACCTGGCCAACGACGAGTGGTACACCAACGGCGGCGGCACCTATGACCAGCGCTCCAACATCCGTATGTACACCCAGCCCACCAAGGTCTCCGGCTGGCCCAGCACCATCGTCAAGGTGGGCGTGTCCTCCTATGTGGATCTGAGCAACTGGCGCTCCACCTGGGCCGCCGATGTCTCCAACGGCAACCAGGTCGCCGTCTACTATGGCCTCACCGCCGACGGCCAGCTCTGGCAAAAGTATGAGTACGGCTATGGCCGGGACGGCCGGGAGAACGCGGTCTACTCTGCCAGTTATGAGTCTGGCACCACCACCGTCAGCCGCCGCATGGTGGACCAGGACGGCAACGCCCTCAAGCACATCATCGACTTCTACGCCAGCGAGAAGTGCGTGGTGGCCCTGGCCTCCGACGGCACGGTCTATTACCAGGACGTGGCCTACAACGGCAACAACAACAGCTACGCCTCGGGCTACAACAAGGTCCGCGGCAATGTGATGACCCACCTCTACAGCACCAATAACTTCGACGCCAATGGGATGGACGATCATACCGGCGAGGACTTCTACCAGCGCGACATCGCCACCATCTCCGCCGGCGACGGCGCTATGTTCCTCACCCGGGACCAGCGGGTCATCGACCTGAACGGCAGCGATGTGCTCCTGGCCAACGCCATCGGCGACTTTGCCGGCATCAGCTTTAACGATACCTACGGCGTGTACGCCCTGGCCGACGGTTCCGCGCTGTACGTCACCGCCGCCGCCTCCCACAGCGGCTCCGCCCATGTTCAGGGCGTGCTCCGGGACAACACCGGCGCCGCCACCGAGCGCAACGTGACCTACACCTGGGGCGTCAACGCCGACGGCCAGTTGGGCCGGACCGCCGCCGCCAGCGTGGCCGTGGGCCGCACCGGCAAGCACTGGAACGAGACCGACGCCTCCGAGACCCTGCTGCGCAATATCGCCGCCATGGACGTGACCAACGGCGGCAAGGATATGGGCGCTACGGGTATCTTCCTCACCGAGGACGGCCAGATCTACACCTCCGGCTCCAACTCCCTGGGCCAGTTGGGTACCCAGGAGAACTTTGAGGGCAGCGCCTCGCTGACCGTCTTTACCGGCGGCCAGCCCGCCAAGCTCTATGACCGCACCAAGGCCTTTGACACCGACGTGCCCAAGCGGGCCGGTGATATGGGCATGACCAAGCTGGTGCTGGAGGGCGGCGAGACCGTGGAGGGCAACGCCCCCGCCACCGGCGTGATCGCCACCGGCGACTGCGCCTCCGCCCGGGGCGTGACCGCCTGCGCCGAGACCGACGTGGTCTTTGACGGCGTGGACTTCCGCTGCGCCAATGGCCACACCGTGCCCGCCGCCAACGTCACCGCCGCCACCGGCGTGGCGGATATGCCCGCGGGTACCTGCGGCGAGGCTGGCTGCACCGAGACCGTGGCCGACTACGACCACACCTCCGGCGGCTTTGTCTGCCATACCCACAACGCCCAGGCCATCGCTGTGGCCGATCTCACCAACATCGCCGTCACCGGCACCGCCGCCTGCGGCTATACCGAGGCTTGCGGCGAGACCAACGTGACCTACCATGTGGCCACCGGCACCTGGACCTGCGCCCACGGCCACACCGTGCCCGCCGCCGCCGTGACGGTGACCTCCACGCAGGATACCATCCAGACTGTGGCCGATGGCCGCTTCGACGAAGACCACCTCTTCCTCACCCTGGAGGAAGGGGACACCGCCCGTGTGACCGGTATCAAGAAGGTCATCTACCAGGGCCTGAACCTGAGCCAGTACACCGAGCGTGAGCCCGTGGCCAGCCACACCGGCTATGCCCTGACCGCCAACGCCAACGGCGTGGACGCTCCCGGCTACAGCTACAATAACGTCCTCACCCTTGACCCCTCCGCCGCCGACCTGGCTGCCGCCCAGGCCAACGCCACCGCCAACACCCCCGCCGGTAGCGTGAAGGTCTGGTCCGGCCTGCCCAACGTCACCGACGGCCGCTTCTCCTACCGCTCCTCCAACGAGAAGCTCTTCACCGTGGAGCCCACCGCCGACGGCGACGTGATGATCCACGCCAACACCAATGGCTTCTATGGCCAGGGTATCCTGACCGTCTACGACAGCGTCACCAAGACCCAGGGCGCCATCGCCATCACCGTGCGCCAGGTCCTGCGGGGCAAGGGTCCGGACAACACCGACCTGGTGATGCCCGCCGCGCCCAAGATTGCCGCCGCCGCCAACTACTCCATGGCCCTGAAGGCCGACGGCACCGTCTGGGTCTGGGGCACCACCGGTAGCTGGAGTCCCCGCCGGCTGCAGTATTCGGGCAACTCCACCACCGCGCTACCCGCCATGGCGGACATTTCCGCCGCGGACGATCTGATGATGGCCCTGGATGCCAACGGCGTGGTCTACACCGCGCCCGTCACCCCCGCCTCCGGCTCCAGCGCCGTTACCACCATGACCGCCATCGCCGCCTCTCACTTCGGCGGCGAGAAGGTGGTGCGCATCGCCGGCGGCTCCAACAGCTATCTGGGCCTCACCGAGAGCGGCAAGGTCTACGCCTGGAGCGCCACCGCCGACAACGACTACGGCGAGCTGGGCGACGGCACCGGCAAGGGCCACACCACGCCCAAGCTGGTGGACGGCCTGGTGGGCGGCTCCAACCGCGAGAGCGGCATCCACTCGGTCATCAGCGTCTCCGCCGGTGGCGAGAACTCCGCGGCGCTGCTGGTCAACGGCCAGATCTACACCTGGGGCCGCAACAACCACGGCCAGATCGGCCTGGGCGTGAACAACTTCATCGACGACAAGGAGCGTAGCTGGAACAACAAGGACGTGCCCATGGCGGTCCGGGTGGACCTGGACGCCAGCAACGACGAGCTGCTGAGCCTTACCTACGACAAGTACCTCCGGGGCGCTGTGGACGTGGCCACCGGCGAGAACTTCAACGCCGCCACCACCCGCTTTGACAGCGTCTACGCCTGGGGCGACAACACCTACGGCCAGTTGGGCCAGGGCGAGGTCCGCACCGGCGGCGCGCTCACCGGCGACTTCACCGACCGCTACAACGCCACCCGGGTCCAGTCCGCCTGGACCGGCGACCGGGTCACCCAGCTCCTGGCCCGGAACAACACCCTCACCGTCATGACCGAGGGCGGCTACGGCTACCTGGCCGGCGAGAACCTGAGCATGGGCGTGGCCAAGCAGCCCGCCTTCGCCACCATCAAGAAGTTCAGCACCGACGCCGCCGAGAACCGTGGCCTCACCGACGTGTTCTACTACAACTCCGATCCCTACAACGACAGTCTGGACCATGTGGTCTCCGTGGTCCTGGGCGACCGCCACGGCCTGGCCCTCCGGGACGACGGCAGCGTCTATGGCTGGGGCTCCAACGCCAACCACCAGCTGGGCGCGTACTACAATAACGCCGTGGCCGACCTGGAGCTGGAGCGCAATGCCGGCGAGAGCGACAGCGCTTATCTGGCCCGCTTGGCCCAGCTCAACCGGGACAACAAGGCCGCCAACGGCGATCCCAACTACCGGGTCTATCCCTTCCGGGTGGGCGCGGACGACTACCATGCCCTCTTCCTCAATAACGCCATGACCATCACCGGAGCGGGCTATGACCTCTCCGGCGTGGGTGTTTCCGCTCAGCCCGCCACCGACGACGGCGCCACCGGCGACGTTTACGCCGCCCACGACGTGCAGCAGGCCTTCGTCAACCTCAACGAGCACCAGACCCTGACCATCGACCTGGACGCCGTCACCATGAAGTACAACTCCGGCTTCCTGCTGTGGAACGAGCTGACCACCTCCGACCTCCATAAGAGCGTCACCGCCACCGTGGACGCCACCTCCGGCCAGGCTGTGCCCGCTCCGGAGAGCTACGCCACCACTGGCCGTACCCTGCGGGAGGACTGGACCCCCGATATGGGCAGCTTCACCGTGGCCTCCTCCAACGAGAACGTGGCCGTCGCCCGGGTGGTGGGCAACACCATCCAGGTCACCCCCGTGCCCGGCGGCTACGGCCAGGCCATGATCTTGGTGAGGTGGACCGGCAAGGGTGACGACGCCGCCACCGCCGACCGCGAGGGCAATAACCAGACCTCCGAGTACGCCCTCATCGCCCTCAACGTCCTTCAGGACCAGAACACCGTGCCTACCCTGGCCGCCGGAGTGCCTGCCGCGGAGCGCGTGGCCGCGCCGCAGGTGGCCGCGGGCAGCGCCTTTGTGGTCACCCTTCGGGCCGACGGCACCGTCTGGACCTGGGGCGCCAACGGCTACGGCCAGTTGGGCGACGGCACCATCACCGAGCGCACCACCCCCGTCCAGGTGGTCACCGATATCTACAACACCCCGCTGACCGGCATCGTCTCCATCGCCGCCGGCGATACCTTTGCCGTGGCCGCGGACAAGGACGGCTACGTGTGGACCTGGGGCCGCAACAACGTGGGCCAGCTTGGCCAGGGCTCCGCCTTCACCGGGGCTTACTCCACTTACGCCCGGAAGGTCCGCAAGGGCGCTCAGCCCAACGCCGTGACCACCGAGCTCTACCTCACCGGCATCAAGACCGTGGCCGCCGGCGGCACCTATGTGGGCGCCACCGCGGGTGGCGACTTCGCCGGCGCTGTGGACCAGTATGGCTATGTCTACACCTGGGGCAACAACTCCTTCGGCCAACTGGGCAACAGCACCTCCACCAACTCCAACACCCCCGTCCGGGTGCTGGCGGGCGACAGCGCCGCCGGTCTGAGCCAGAGCGTGTACGCCTATGACCAGTATCTGCGCAACGTCATCGCCCTCACCGCCGGTAAGGGCCATATGGTGGCCATTCTGGACAACTCCTCCGCCGTGGCCTGGGGCCGCAACGTCCTGGCCAAGGCTGGGGACGTGCAGCAGCTTGGCACCGAGTACAACGACAACGCCACCATCCCGCTGTCTGTGACCCGGGGCAACAACCCCGCCGGGCGGGATATGAGCGCCGTCAACGACCGCCGCTTCATCCGCCAGGTGGTGGGCGTGGCCGCGGGCAACCAGACCACCGTCTTCCAGACCGTGGACGTGAAGGCCGCCGACGCTACCGCCGCCGAGAGCTCCGGCTACGACAAGGGCTACGCCATGATCACCGGCACCCTGCGGCCCCACAACTACACCGGCGAGCAGTATAAGTGGACCCGGCCCACCGTGCTTACCGACCCCGACGTGGTGGGCAGCATCGAGCGCGTGGCCGACCACAGCGATACCGCCTCCAACGTGTCCCAGGCCATCACCAACGTCTACCAGGTGGCCGCGGGCAACGAGAATGTGGCCCTGATGACCGGTCCCGCCCCCGCGGGCACCATCTGGGGCATGGGCGTCAACACCGACGGCCAGCTGGCCCAGGGCTACACCACCGGCCAGAATACCGCCACCCAGACCGATCCCACTGTGGGCCCGGTGAAGATCTACGCGCCTCAGTCCCAGCAGCCTGTGGACAGCCGGGACAAGGTCCCCATGACCGCCAACGCCGCTGTGGCGGTGGGCGACTACACCACCGTCCTCTACCAGACCGACGGCACGGTGTACACCGTGGGCCGTGGCACCAACGGCCAGTTGGGCGACAGCTCCAAGCAGTCCAAGAACCTGCCCGTCCAGGCCGGGGCCAGCAACCGCCTCAGTGTCAAGCCCGTGGACGTGACCATCCGGGGCGCCCATCACACCCTGGCCACCGGCAACGTCATCCCCGACTACGTGACCCTGGGCAAGAACGACGTGATGACCATCGAGCCCGGCGTCAACTACGCCAACATCAAGCTCCAGCAGAGCGCGGGCTTCAACCTCTATAAGGACGCTTACTATGACGCCCTGCCCGACGGCGCCAGCGTCCGCTACCGCCTCAGCGACTACACCATCGCCCACTTCGACGGTACCGTGGACGGCTACGGCGTGGCCACGGGCAGCACCATCACCATCGTGCCCACCGGCGACAAGTTTGGCTCCACCGAGCTCATCATCACCGTGGTGGACCAGGCCGGTAACCCCATTGCCGTGGGCGTGACCCGCATCACCGTGGTGGAGACCGTGGCCGCCACCAACGCCGCCGTGGCCGCTGGCCGCAACCACTCCGTGGCCCTGAGCCAGGACGGCAAGCTGTGGACCTGGGGCGCCAACGCCAACGGCCAGTTGGGCCGCGACGGTATCTATAATCCCGCTTACCAGGAGTATCCCTTCCGCGTGGAAGTCAAGGACGCCGCGGGCAACGACGTGAAGTTCCGCGCCATCGCCGCGGGCTCCACCTTCACCCTCGCCATCGACCAAGACGACAACCTGTGGGCCTGGGGCGACTATTTCGGCGCCGAGCCCGTCATGGTCACCGCCCTGGGCGCTGAGACCGTGGGTGCTGTGGCCCAGGTCAAGGCCTACGACCAGCGGGTCGTCATCCTCACCGCCGACGGCCGGGTCATCACCGTCATCGGCAACCCCGACGGCACCCACGCCGAGCGTATCAACGGCGTGAACACCACCGTAAACAACACCCAGAACGTGACCCTGCCCGGCAACATCGGCCTCATCCACCAGGTGGACGTGGGCGCGGAGCACTTCATGCTCCTGGGCCAGTATGACGAGGCTACCGGCGGCACGGTCTACACCTGGGGCGCCAACACCAGCGGCCAGTTGGGCGCTGGCTATCAGCGCGCCCGCACCGGCAACGCCACCACCATGGACCTGGTGGACAGCCACACCGGCAAGACCTTCGTGGCCGCCGACCCCGGCAGCTCCTACACCAACGCCCGCACCCAGATCTACGGCGACTACCTCATGGCCAAGACCGGCCTGACCCGCACCGCCCCCGAGGCCGTGGTCACCGAGGACTGGACCGGCATCGCCCAGCGTGAACTGGTCTATGTCTACCTGGACGGCAGATATCAGTACGCCTGGCTGGACGTGGTCGGGCGGGTGAATATGCAGACCGGCACCCAGGAGGTCCAGAAGACCCACAACGGCTTCGCCGTCTACGACCACGCCGGTGTGGAGATCTATCTGGAGGCCGGGACTTATAAGCAGGTGGCCGACGACGCTGAGCTCACCCTCACCGCCGACGATCTCGCCGCCCTTACCCCCGTGATGGTCAACGTGCCCGTCATGGGCGACGTGATCCGTGACCTGCCCAAGGCCAGCGCGCCCCTGACCGGCGTCAAGTCCATCTCCGCCGGTGGGTACTCCTCCGCCGCCGTCACCGTGGACGGCCAGGTCTACACCTGGGGCTCCAACCGCTACTACGACGCGGGCGTGGCCGACTACTACATTACCGAGGGCTACAAGCTGGGTGACTCTGATACCGACGCCGACCTCAAGACCATCCCTGCCGGCGGTGTGGCCCAGGCCACGCCTGTGTCCGTGCGCTCCAACCTGAACCACGCCAACTACTGGTCCGTGGCCCAGCCCACCCTGATGACCGCCGCCGACGGCCAGGTCCTCGATGGGGTGAGCTATGTGAGCATGGGCGAGTATCACGGCATGGCGGTGCTGGAGGACAAGGGCCAGGTCTACGCCTGGGGCCTCAATGCCAGCGGCCAGACCGGCGTGGGCTGGGACGACAGCACCCATGGCAATACCACCTCCGGCGACAACAACGAAAATAAGGGCGTCAACGACCAAAACGACGCTTACTATATCCGCGCGGCCGCCCCCGTGGCCCGGGGCGACAGCTTCAACGCCGCCGCCGAGACCGTGTTCCAGGGCGTGCTGGCCATCGACGCGGGCATGACCCACTCGCTGCTGATCCGCTCCGACGGCTTCGCCTTCGCCGCGGGCTCCAACGAGAACTATAAGCTGGGCGCGGCCACCGTCTATGAGGACCGTACCGCCGCCAACAACGGCTTCATCACCGATACCCCCGTCCAGGTGGGCGCGCTGGAGTCCAAGGGCATGGCCATCTACCGTGCCCAGGTCTACACCGTGGAGGGCTCCACCGAGACCCTGGCCCGGGAGGTCGTCTTCAATCCCGCCGACGGCTCCACCGCCAACGGCAATGGCCCCGCCGTGGCCTGCTGGGGCACCACCGTCACCAAGATCGGCGACGACTATCAGTGCGACGTGTGCCACGCCGTGGTGGACGCCGCCGCCGTCACCGTGGACCCGAGCGACGCCAACATCGGCGCCATTACCGCCGGAGCCTGCGGCACCAAGAGCGTGGGCGTGGGCGGCGTCATCGGCCTGGACGGCGCGGGGGCTGTGAGCCAGCTCACCATCGCCGAGAACGAGATCGCCCGGGTGGACTACAGTGACCAGGTCAACAAGCCCGCTCTGGTGGAGGTCTTCCTCTCCGGCTTCAACCTGCTGGTGGACAGCCGCTCCATGACCCTCCGCCAGGCCGACGTGACTGCCGGGGCCATGCACTGGACCTCCGGCGATACCACCGTGGCCGAGGTCACCACCAACGCCGCCAACACCATCGCCACCATGACCCCGGTGGAGGGCAAGTACGGCGAGACCATGATCCGGGTCACCAACAACGTCTCCGGCCACACCGGCTCCATGCGCCTGACCGTTACCCAGAAGATTGAGGGCTCCATCATGGTGGCTCCCATGGTGGCGACCGGGGCGAACTTCTCCGCCGCGCTGCGCTCCGACGGTACTGTCTGGGCCTGGGGCAACAACGACTATGGCCAGTTGGGCGACGGCACCACCACCACCCGGACCATGCCCACCCAGGTCCAGGTGGAGAACCGCCGCGCCGACGGCAAGGTCTGGCGGACCTATCTCTATGACATCGTCTACATCGCCGCCGGCGCCAACCATCTGGTGATGGTGGACAAGAACGGCAAGGTCTACACCACCGGCGACAACACCTATGGCCAGTTGGGCTACAACACCGCCCCCACCTATGTGGTGGACGGCGACGGCAATCCCGTCTACGTCAAGGACGCCCAGGGCAACGACACCACCGAGCGGCTCATCGACTACGACGTGCCCTTCAAGAACAACTACGCCGTCCAGGTGGTCTTTACGGACGACGAGGGCGTGGCGCTGGCCGAGCAGCCCTTCATCACCACCGTGGCCGCGGGCTACAACCACACCCTGGCCCTGACCCGGGGCGTGGAGATCGCCAACTACACCTATAATGAGGCCGGTGAGGTCAAGACCGTCAGCTACACCGGTGGCGAGGTCTGGAGCTGGGGCGCCAACGGCGCGTACATGGGCTCCACCTGGTACAACACCTTCCAGCTGGGCCAGGGCACCAGCGTCAACGACGCTACCCCCAGCGACAACTACGTGGTCCAGCCTCGCCGGGTCCTGAAGGGCGAGAGCCCCTCCGACACCGACTACCTGGGCTCCATCGTGGGCATCTACGCCGGGTACTATAACTCCTTTGCCATCCGTAACGATGGCTACGTCCTGGGTTGGGGTCTCAACAATTACGGCCAGTTGGGCGACGGCACCACCCAGAGCCGCGGCCTGCCTGTGCTGATGCACGCCGGCATGAGCGATAGCGCCGACGACTACCTCCACAACGCCTACATGGTGGCCGCGGGGTTGAACCACACCGTGGTGCTGGTGCGCATCGACGGCGAGGGCGTTTACGCCGGCAAGGTCCGTAGCGAGGTCTACACCACCGGCGACAACTTCTACGGTCAGCTTGGCGCGTGGAGCATGGACCACTTTGGCGCTGCCGACCGCATCGAGAACAGCGGCCTCTATGAGTACAGCTCCCTGCTGCCCGTCCGGGTGCTGGGCGGCCACGTGGTGGACGAGAACAACGTACCCAACCAGGATTGGTGGACCGCCAGCCACAACTGGTTTGGCTCCACCTTCGACGACAGCGACCACAACATCATCCTCACCGCCGTCTACGCCGGTGAGTTCCAGAGCTATGCCCTGGACGACCACGGCCAGATGTGGGCCTGGGGCTACAACGGCTACGGCGAGCTGGGCCTGACCCCGGTCAACTCCTCCGCCGCCGGACCCAACACCGAGAACATCGTGCCTCGCCGTACTCTGGCCGGCGAGAGCGGCGACTACACCGGCGACAGCGTGGATTATGCGCAGTATCTGGTGGACATCCGCACCGCCGCCGCCAAGTACCACCACGTCATCGCCCTGAAGGCCGACGGCACCGTGTGGGGCTGGGGCCAGAACAACGATTGGAAGCTGGGCCAGAACGTCACCGACCGCAGTGTGGACCACGGCTATAAGTATAACGGCTTCCGGGACGACGCCCTCTACGGCAGTGACGGCGTCACCGTCACCACGAACCAGACCTGGCCCGACCAGCGCTACAACCACGAGCTGCGCGCCAACGAGCTGGCGCCCACCGCCCTCACCGTCACCCGCAACTATCCCGTCCGGGTGGCGGAGGTGGAGCACACCCTGATGATGCTGGACGACGACCAGGGCGGTCATGTCACCGTGATCACCTATGACGAGTTTGGCACGACTGAGCTGGAGCGCCACGTCTATCCCGCCGGCACCGAGGTCATCCGCCTCACCGACGACCAGACCGCCGTGGTGGCTCTGGACGACATTAAGCGCCAGTACCTCTCCGGCTTTGACCTCTATGACCGCAATGCCCAGGGTGAGTTTGACGACCTGGACAGCGTGAGCCAGTTGACTTTGGACGTGGTGGACGCGCGCATGGGCACCTTGGTGACCGATACCGCCGCCAACACCATTACCTTCCAGCCCAGCAAGACCACCATGGGCTCCACCATGGTCTCCATCACCTACAACGGCTACACCATGCTGATGAAGCTGGTGGTCTCCCGCCAGCCGAGCAACATCACCCACGAGCAGCGTCAGCGGCCCGACGTGGCCACGCCCACCATCGACGCTCAGGACGACCACACCGTCTCGCTGAAGGCCGACGGCACTGTTTGGACCTGGGGCGACGGCTCTGTGGGCCAGTTGGGCGACGGCCAGACCAACTCCTACAGCTACCCCGTGCCCGTCTCCCGCGGCGAGCAGGAGGTCTACTATTACTGCCCGAATTGCGACGCGCTCATCCCTGAACACGCCTTCACCCGGGCCGTTGTGGGCGCCGACGACGAGGGCAACGACATCCTCAGCGACACGTACACCTACACCTGCGAGTGCACCTACCACGACGACGCCACCGGCGCCGACGTGCACCTGGTGCTGAACCGGGACGACCTGGAGAGCACCGGCACCGCCCTCCACCACATCGTGGACGTTTCCGCCGGCGAGGACTACACCCTGGCCCTCGACATGTGGGGCAACGTTTGGGCCTGGGGCAAGGGCGTTGTGGTCACCGGCACCGCCGAGGGCTACTCCCTCACCCCCGTCCGGGTGGACTTCTCCGGCAGCTATGATGAAGACTATATTTCCGACGCCACCGGCTATCCCGCCACACCCTCCAGCGACGAGGTGGATACTGCCGAGAACGGCGTGGTCTCCGACCATGTGATCATCGTCTCCATCGCCGCCGGCCGCGACCACGCTGTGGCGCTGGACTCCAACGGCACTGTGTGGACCTGGGGCAACGACGGCTTCGGCCAGTTGGGCCGGGACGCCGCTACCTATGGTACGGCCAACGCCAACAAGTGGGATTGGACCGCCACCTATTCCTACTATGCCTCCAGCACCTACTACACCGTCTACGGCAACTACTTCCGTAACGACACCTACGGCCAGTTCGCCAACCTCTCCGCCCGGGACAGCTCCGCCAAGCCTGTCCATGTGGTCCGGGGCGAGGCCGCCGCCCGGGGTATCAGCGCCAACGTAGGCTACCGTTATCTGGATCACATTGTGGCCATCGAGGCCGGGGACTACTTCACCCTGGCCCTTCGCAGCGACGGCTCGCTCTACGCCTGGGGCCGCAACGACGGCGCTCAGCTTGGCCAGGGCGTGGAGTATGGCGGCAACGGCAAGCGGGCCCAGTCCGACCGTCTGGACCGCTACGTGCCCACCCTGGTGGAGGCCCCCTTGGCCGATACCGACTTCGTCACCTACAACAAGCCCATGTCCCCGGTGGTGGATATGGCCGCCGGTGAGAGCCACGCCATCGCCCTGGGGGCTGACGGCCAGGTCTACACCTGGGGCCTGACCTACATCCGTGACGACAACACCTGGGTCAACGTCAACTACGAGCACCACAGCCTGCCCATCGTGGTGGACGTGGCGGGCAAGGCGGGCTCCGAGGCCCTGAAGGCCGGCAGCGCCCGCATCACCGCCGTCTCCGCCGGCGGCCACACTGGCTACGCCATGGCCAGCGACGGTTCCGCCTACTCCTGGGGCGGCAACTTCAGCGGCGGCCGGGGCAACGCCACCACCGCTTACGCCGGCAAGACCGTCAGCGAGAGCTGGAGCGGCGTCACGGGTGACGTGACCCGCGTGCGCAGCGGCGAGGGTCCCTATGAGACCCAGGGCAGCGTTAACTACATCGGCCACGTCACCGCCATTACCGGCGGCGAGAATACCCTCTTCGTCCTCACCGAGGACGGCTACGTCTACGGCGCCGGCGCCAACCGCAAGGGTCAGACCGGCAACCTCCTCACCGGCGGCACCGAGCGTGACGACGGCGTGGACATCTCGACCCTGGCCCTGGTGGGCGCACGCGCGGCCAACCTTCTCCAGATTACCACCGGCGCCCTCACCGGCGCGGATATGCAGTGGCATATGGACAAGGAGCATGTGGACCAGTTCACCGCCACCGAGCAGGCCAATATCCTCAATAACCCCGCCTCCGACACCCGGGGCCGGGTCCAGTACTTTGCCCCCGCGCCCGAGGCGGACGCTGAGGATCAGGGCATTTACATGGGCGAGCTGCCCGTGGATGTCCACATGACCCAGACCCAGGTCCTCACCGTGGACAGCGCCTCCATCGTGGAGGAGATGTATAAGGGCTACAACCTCAACTGGACCAAGACCATCCGCAACGCCCAGATCGCGGAGGCCACCGGCGAGACCAACGCCAGCGCCACTCACACCCACGCCGAGGACTACGCCGACCGCTTCACCTTCTTCTCCAGCGACGAGTCCATCGTCCAGGTCCGGCCCATTTTGAACGAGGCCGGCACCAAGGCCGTGGGCGCCCAGATCGTGCCCACCGGGCTCATCGACGGCGAGCTGTACAGCCGCTTTGGCACCGCCACCATCGTGGTCATCGACAAGATCAACGGCTATTGGGGCTCCTTCAAGGTCACCGTCTTCGGCGAGGGAACCAACGCCGACGGCGACGCTATCGTCTCCGTGGAGCGGGTCTACGCCGGCTACAACACCTCCTACGCCATCAAGCGCAACGGTACCGTCTGGGCCTGGGGCGACAACCTCAACGGCAACCTGGGCCTGTCCACCCAGTCCAGCGACGACGTGCAGACCGAGAGCGAGACTCCGGCCAACTACTTCACCTGGGACTTCTACGAGGCCGATCCCTACGTCAAGGGCACCCCGGGCAGTATGGACCAGGCCATCACCGCCGCTGAAAACGCCATGGGCAAGGCCAGCGACGCCGGTACCCTGCGCAACGACGCGGCCACCGCCGCCGCCACCCTGGCCACCGCCCAGAGCCAGCTGACCGCGGCCAACTGGCCCACCCTGCGCCAGAGCCTCATTGACGCCATCACCGACGTTGAAAAGCAGACCGCCGCGGCCCGGACCCTAATCCTGTCCACCGCCGGCCAACTGCGGGCCAACTACCAAGACAGCGAGATCCAGGACGTGGCCGACCTGATCTTCGACGGCGACGAGACCAGCGGCGACGACCTGCTGGACCTGCTGACCCGCCGCCAGACGGTGTATGCCGCCACCCGGGTCCACCTGGAGAACATGACCACCGCGCCCTCCGCGGTGCAGTTCAAGGACCTGATCTCCAACCTGAGCACGCTGGACGCCGACCTGGCTAACGTCACCACCGACCTGGACAAGATGTACGGCCCCGGCGGTCAGTTGGACCCCGCCGCCGCGCCCAGCGACGACACCACCACCGCCACCAAGCGCCAGCTCTTTGAGTACCTCATCCACCTGGACGGCCAGGGCAGCCTCCAGACCAGTGTGAATCCCTCCTTCGCCAGCGCCGACCAGCTCATGCGCGATCTGGACGAGCGCATCACCGGCCTGACCAGCCCGCTGAACCAGGCCATCGCCACTGCCAACACCGCCCGGACCAACATCGACGCCAACGACCTCATGGCCAAGACCGAGGCGGTGGAGAACGCCCGCAAGGACGACCAGATCGCCCGCCAGAAGCTGGACCCCTACCGCAATACCGTGGCCTTCTACCAGGCCATGATCGACTTCCTGCGCGAGAACAAGAACGATCCCACCGATCCCGACGCTTACATCAACCGCTATCCCGGCGTGGTGGTCATCACCGGCCTGACCGAGGCGGGCAAGAAGGCCGCCAGCCTGACCCTGCCCACCACCCTGAAGGAGAGCAGCTACTCCCAGGTGCTGAGCAATGACGCCGCCGAGGCCCTGTCCAAGCAGAGCGTGACCAGCATCCCCGTGTTCCTGGTGGACTATGACGCCACCAAGCCCGGCGACCACTTCTCCAACGGCGTCTTCACCACCCTCACCATCCCCGAGGGCTATAAGGTCGTCCGCATCGTGGAAAACGGCACCACCACCAAGACCAACAGCGCCGGAGTCAACGTCACCGTGCCCAATGTGGAGGGCGCTCTGGCCGACACCAAGATGCAGACGTTGAACTTCGACGGCGTGGTGCCCGCCGACGCTTCGGGCAACACCACCGGCGCCATGCTGGCCGCCTCCTTCACCAGCGACGCGTACACCGACACGCCCTATGGCCGTAGCGCGCTGAAGTACGTCAACGTCCAGCTCACCAAGAAGGACGTGGCGGGCGAGGGCGGCAACCAGACCGTCATCGACACCTCCCGCCTGGACGCCCTGAAGGCCTCCGGCATCTTCGGCACGGTCCAGCTCGACGGCAAGGAGCCGCCCGAGGAGGAAGAGACCGTGGATGTGGACTCCGAGCTCATCATCACGCCCACCCAGGTGGCCGGCGTCAATGGCCGGGGCCAGTTGGGCACCGGCACCGACTACAACCCCGCCATCATCAAGATGTCCGTCAACCGCAGCTACAAGGAAGCCAAGGACGCCGGCGGCCACGTGCTGGCCCTGGACGCCTACGGCAACCTCTACGCCTGGGGCTACAACTCCTACGGCCAGTTGGGCAACGGCACCACCGACCGCTCCAAGTATCCCATCCGGGTCCTGGCGGGCGACAGCCCCTATTGGTACGTCATGGGCAGCGACGACCGCCGCTACTACACCGACGGCCAGGGCGGCTGGTACGCCACCGACGTGGACACCCGGGCCCGTGTCTATTACACCGCCGAGACCCTGCCCAAGGGCGTGACCCTGGGCGAGGAGCGCTACCTCACCGGCGTTGTGGACATGGCCACCGGCTTTGACCACTCCCTGGCCCTGCTGAAGGACGGCACCGTCCTGGCCTGGGGCAACACCTACCGCAACCAGGCCGGTCCCGCCATCGACGGCGTGTTCCGCGCTCTGACCCCGCGGGTGTTCTACCAGGGCGGCAGCGTGGGCGACGGCTATTATCTGGCCAACGCCATCTCCGTCAGCGCCTCCGGCGCCTCCGCCACCGACGGCACCTCCGCCATCCTCCGCTCCGACGGCACCGTTTTCGCCTGGGGCTCCAACGTCAACCAGCTCCTGGGCAACAATACCGGCCGGGGCGTGCTGGGCCCCTTGGGCGTGATGACCAGCGGCGACGGCTACACCGCCAAGGGCACCACCAGCCTGACCTATCACGACGCCGAGGACGGCAAGGACCATCCCATCGACCCCTATAAGGACAATATCAACGCCAACTATACCGCCACCTCCGAGACTCTGGAGGAGGACGTGGACAACTATCTGGTCAACGTGGGCACCATGCTGGGCCACCACGACGATCCCGTTCTGGGCAGCGCCGCCAACCGCTCGGGCGTGGTGGAGCTGGACATGAGCCAGAACCACGCTCTGGCCCTGGTGAACACCTATGACATCGTGGACCGGGACGAGCACTTCCTGGTCGCCGAGGACGCCTCCGCCGCCATCTATAAGGACCAGGCCGACGTGGTCAACGCCCAGGTCTATAGTTGGGGCAAGAACCAGGGCAATTCCGAGCAGTTGGGCCGGGATACCACCGTCATCCCCGCGGGCTACGCCGGACCGGTGGACGGCACCGACGCCACCGCCGACAGCTACGTGCCCGAGAACATCTACGCCCTGATGTCTGAGTACTACGGCACCTACAACAGGGCCACCGAGCTCACCCCGGCCGAGAAGGACATGGTGGAGGTGCTGAAGCTGTACGCCAAGTTCCGTGACGGCGAGGAGGGCAAGACCTACTCCGAGTCCCTCACCATGCAGTCTGTCCTCCTCTGCCCGGTCTGCGGCAACGAGGTGGACTACCAGTCCTTCACCCAGACCTTCGACACCGACGGCAAGCTCCTCAACGCCGCCTACACCTACACCTGTAAGCATGGCGGTACCGGCACGCCCACCGTGCTGGACCGCTCCGACGACACCCTGGGCCACAAGAGCGTCACCATTTCCGGCGTGGGCCGGGGCAAGTTGCTCATCACCCACGTCCAGGCCGGCGGCACCTTCTCGCTGCTGGACACCGAGGAGGGCGACATCTATAGCTGGGGCGACAACGCCATCGGCCAGTTGGGCGTTACCGAGGACAACAACACCACCGACTACGTCGCCAAGTCCCGGGGCCTGCTGCGGGTCAAGGACGGCAAGAACAACATGCCCATGCGGGATATGATGGGCGAGCTCATCTACTACAAGTCCCGCTCCGAGACCGACGCCAGCGTGCTCTTGAACTCCACCGTCCGCACCGGCTTCTACGCCAAGAGCCAGGGCATGAGCGCGGGCTACAACCACTCCGGCGCCATCAACTGGGAGGGCTACGAGTACATCTGGGGCGAGGGCAACCGCAGCCAGATCGGCGACTTCGAGGCCGTGCGCTCGCTCTATCCCACCCTGGCCGGTCCCGCGCCGTACAAGTCCCTGGAGATCCAGCGCTCCGAGCTCCATAAGGCCGACGGCAAGACCGTCATCACCTACAACGCCGACACCTCCCGCAAGCCGCCGGAGGAGGTCGTGCTCAACCACGGCGACAGCTACTGGGTGCCCTGGGAGATGGGCGCCATGCTCCAGATCAACTACAAGGGCTTCAACCTCTACAGCGATATCGAGGTCAAGAACGTCTTCGGCAACCATGTGATGATGCAGTCCTCCAACCCCGACATCGTCAAGGTCTGGCGCAACGCCGAGGGCATCTGGCACATTGAGCCCGCCGACAACGAGGTCTTTGGCCGGGCCACGGTCACCTTCAACATCACTGTGGACAACCAGGACGTGTACGCCGGCGCGGTGCAGGTCTCCGTGCTGGACGACGGCGCCAAGGCCGTGCCCATGGTGGCCTCGGGCACCGACTTCACCATCGCTCTGCGCTCCGACGGCACCGTTTGGGCCTGGGGCAAGAACGACTACGGCCAGTTGGGCACCGGTGAGGCCATGGACACCGCCGACACCCAGAATAACGGCGTGGGCTACACCCGCAACGCCCCCGTCCGGGTCCAGATCCCCTCCGACGAGACCGTCACCTACATCTCCGCCGGCGCCGCCTTCGGCCTGGCGGTGGTGGGCGCCAAGTATGACGCCGCGGGCAACGAGATCGCCCCCACCGGCCGCGTCTACGCCTGGGGCCTGAACACCAGCGGCCAGTTGGGCATCAACAAGGGCACCAAGGCCGTGTCCACGCCCACGCTGATGTCCAACCTCTACGGCGAGTCGGGCATCCTCAGCGGCGTGGTCCGGGTGGCCGCCGGCGACGAGTTCGCCGTGGCCCTTGCCTCCGGCGGCTCGGTGCTGGCCTGGGGCCTCAACAACCGCGGCCAGCTCGGCATCAACATCAACCAGAACCGTATCTTCCCCGTCCGGGTGCTGGGCATCAAGGGCGGCGGCTATATGACCAGTATGTCCCACGTGGCCGCCGGCGGCAGCCACGCTGTGGCCGTGCGCTCTGACGGCGCGGTGCTGGCCTGGGGCAACAACGCCGCCGGCCAGTTGGGCATCGGCAACATGGAGACCCGCTCCACCGCCGAGCAGGTGGCCAACGCCGAGCCCACCGACACCTTCACCAACGGCGCCACCGGCATCACCAACATCCTCAGTGTGGAGGCCGGCGCGGACTTCACCCTGGCCCTGTCCCGCGAGGGCACCATCCTCTCCTGGGGCGCGGATAAGTTCGGCCAGAAGGGCCTGGGCGCGGGCGACCAGAGCGCCTACATCTCCGGCAGCAAGGCTGGCTACCTGACCCCGCAGATCATCCGCGACGAGAACGGCCAGGCCGTCCAGCACATCGTGGCCATCTCCGCCAACGGCTATAACGCCACGGCCCAGACCGCCAACACCTATACTTACACCTACACCGATCCCACCTCTGGCAACAGCCGGGATATCCTCTACTACATGGGCGACCTGACGCCCACCAACGTGACCAAGTACCAGTATGAGTGCGCGCCCGACGGCGTCACCACCCATCCCTATCCCAACGAGGTCATCGACAACGACAACGACTGCGGCAAGACCCACGTCTACTACGACAAGAGCCCCGACTACACCGTGGGCGTCACCGCCAAGGTGACCGACAACGTGACCACCGCGCCCTTCAACCGGGGCACCGAGACCCGTTGGAACAACCAGCTCTACGTCTGGGGCAACAACGCCGCGGGCCAGCTGGGCGTGTCCACCCGTCTGGGCGACGTGGCCAAGGTGGAGCTGCCCACTCTGGCCGACTACAACACCCCCGGCTACGCCACATACTACGACAACTTCGCCCACACTACCTTCCAGGCCGCCTCGGGCTGGAACCACACCACCGTGCTGGGCGAGGACGGCTTCGTCTACGACTTCGGCTCGGGCACCCTGGGCACCCTGGGCGACGGCCGGGCCATCGACAGCGCGCTGCCGCTGCGCGTTGGTATCCGCGAGGAGAGCATGGTGGTCCAGTACAACGGCACCGACACCACCACCAAGGACGCCCAGATGGCCAACACCAACGCCAGCCGCATCGTGGTGGACCAGCAGCACCCCTACGCGCTGAACCTGGCCACCTTGAAGGTGAAGGAGTACAACGGCTTCAACCTCTTCCAGCCCGGCGTGACCGTCATGAGCAGCCTGAACTACAACACCGAGCTCCAGGCGGCCAGCACGCCCAGCGCCGCCACCGTCCAGGTGGACATCACCGATCCCAGCATCCTCAAGTATTACTGGGATAAGGGCCAGATCTACTTCCTGGCCGTCCATCCCGACAAGTTCGGCGAGACCTCCGTCACCGTCACCTATAGCTACACCGATCCCACCTCCGGCCTGACCTTCCGCTATCCCTACCAGTTCATGGTCTACGTCAAGGACACTAACCGCTCCACCCAGAACAGCCTCACCGTCAGCCAGGTCTCGATGGGCAACTACCATGCCGCCGTCCTGCGGCCCGACGGCACGGTCTGGACCTGGGGCCAGGGCACTTCCGGCCAGTTGGGCGACGGCGCCGATGTCTGGGAGCGCAAGGCCTATCCCGTCCAGGTGGTCTCCGGCGCCCAGAGCAAGGCCATGACCTGCGACAACTGCGGCCGGGTCTACCACGCGGAGTCCTTCCCCGCCGGCGGCAGCATGGCCTGCTGGACCTGCGGCGAGCAGATGACGCTGGATCTGAGCATCCCCGCTCTGGACGGCACCCCCGCCCACCAGGGCAACGACACCTACGGCTACCTCCACGACATCGTTTACCTCTCCGTGGGCGGCAGCCACACCCTGGCTGTGGACCGCTACGGCGCGGTCTGGGCCTGGGGCCTCAACGACCGTGGCCAGCTCGGCATGGGCCTGCGCTGGACCACCACCGACGCCGCGGGCCGGCCCGTGGCGGGCTACTACGCCAACATCACTGAGAACCAAAACGCCCCCATCCGGGTCCAGATGGCCTATCCCAACGGCACGGTGCCCTTCATCGTGGCCGTGGCCGCCGGGGATAAGTTCTCCCTGGCCCTGGACGACAAGGGCTACGTCTGGGCCTGGGGCGACAACGCCCAGAACCAGTTGGGCCGCGACCTCTTTGTGGCCGACAACGCCACGCTCTATTCCTCCATGCCCCAGCGGGTCACCGCCGGTATGGCGGCTGGTCCCATGGACTACGACAGCAGCTTCAACGCCAGCGATATGACCGTCTACAACTACCTGGGCCATGTGATCTCCATTTCCGCCGGCGTTTCCACCGCCATGGCGGTGCGGGCCAACGGCCAGGTCTATGCCTGGGGCCTCAACACCTCCGGCCAGACCGGCGTGGGCTATCAGGGCGACACCGACACCAAGACTGGTATCCGCTCCTACATCTCCGCGCCCACCGGCGTGCGCGCTGACCGGCTCACCGAGAACACCGATCTGTCCAAGAGCTCCACCATCCGTGTGGTCAGCAGCCGCAACTACCCGCAGAACTACATCGCCGACGACCTGGTCCAGAACTTCTACCGCACCAACGAGTTCTTCTATCAGGTCTCCCAGACCGCCATTGGCGAGCACCACAGCCTGCTCCTGGCCCGGGGCAACCACCTCTACGCCATGGGTGAGAACAAGTACGGCGAGATGGGTATGGCCGTCAGCGCCACCGCCGCCGACAACGTCCATGTCACGCCCAAGCTGGTCTTCCACGCCACCGAGACCGGCGACTTCCACGCCGCCACCATTGTCACCCTTATGCGCAACGGCGACGGCACGCCGGTGCGCGACATCAACGGCAACTATGTGGAAATGGGCGCGGCCTATGTGGACGAAAACGGCGTGAGCCACGCCGCCGACGAGTCCCAGCGTGAGAATCTGGATACCGACGCGGGCGAGATCATCGTGCAGATCTCCGCCGGTGTGGGCTACTCCGGCATGCGTGCGGTCCGTCTGGCCGACCAGGCCAACGCCGCCCTCACCGAGCTTTCCCACTCCTACGCCTTCGGCCTCAATGACCGCGGCCAGCTGGGCAGCGGCTCCACCGCCAACAGCTACCTGCCCGTGCGGACCCGCAAGGGCGGCTACGAGGAGCATAACGACGACTATCTGTACCTGGAGGGCGTGTACCACATCTCCTCCGGCGCGTACAGCATGCTGGCCAGCTCCCTCTACTACAAGACCGGCTCGGGCTACGCCAACGGCAACGGCGACCGCGACGACGTGCTGGACGGTATGTTCGGCTACGTCTGGGGCTGGGGCAACAACGCCATGGGCATCACCGGCGACAACGCCAACCTGATCCTGGGCCAGTTGTCCGACCTGATCGGCACCTACCTGACCCTGCCCACCCAGATCGGCGCCCGCGAGTCCATGGAGCTGATGGTGGACTACATGGAGGCCATCACCTACGTGGACAACACCACCCCCGACACCTCCTCCAAGGCGGTGGTCCGGGTGTGGAAGAGCGACTACGAGGGCCACAAGTGGAAGGCCGGCCTCACCACCGAATACGACGCCGAGGGCTACTTCCGTGCCTCCAGCGGCGCGAAGAACGTCACCAACGTGGTGCCGCCCTTCATCACCCTGGGCGCCAGCGAGCACCTGATCATCTACAAGCAGAATACCCACCTCCACTATAACTCCGGCTTCTCCCTCTATCCCATGGAGCACGACCTGAACTCCATGGAGTGGTTGAACGGCACCGGCTTTGCCGCCACGCCGTACACCCCCGTGGGCGAGAAGTGGGCTGGCGTTACCTCCAACCCCGACATCGCCGACGTGGACGCCGCCACCATGAACCTGGCCAGCGGCGGTATGGTGGAGGTCTACAACCGTGAATACATGGCCGATCCCTTCGATTACCGGACCGGCCGTACCACCCTGACCCTGGGCGCCGACTACAACAACGGTCCCGGCGTGGCCACCGCCCATGACTTCGACACCGTGGGCTACCTGGCGGACAACTGGCAGGTCTACAACGACTACGGCACCGCCGCCGCCCACCAGAACACCCAGAAGGGCTACCACAACTCCACCGGCGCGCTCCAGACCGGCGTGAAGGTCCGCGACACCGTCCAGCCCGACATGGTGGTCACCGGCCAGTACGTCTTCTCCCTGGATATCGACCTCCAGCCCTCCAGCACCGAGATCGTGCCCAAGACCGTGGCGGGCCAGAACTTTACCGCCATGAACACCACCGAGGGCAACGTGTGGGTCTGGGGCGAGAACGTCTGGGGCGTGCTGGGCCAGGGCAACGTGGGCGGCACCGCCGCCGTGTTCAGCGCGACTCTGGACACCGTGGTGAACGTGGGCATGAGCGATCCCAGCTACCCCCGCGACACCGCTTACTCTCCCACCAGCGTGGCCAATCCCCAGAAGGTCAAGGCCGTGGATCCCAAGGACAGCACAAAGATCAAGTATCTGGACAACATCATGACCATCGCCGCGGGCTACGATCACATGGTCGCCCTGGATAAGGATGGCTATGTCTGGACCTGGGGCCGCAACCAGTACGGCCAGTTGGGCTATGAGACCACCGCCACCACCACCAACGTGGCCGGCACCAGTTCCACCTATTCCTCCCTGGCCCACCGCGTGGTCATTCAGGACAAGAACAAGGACGGCGTGATGGAGGACGTGGTCATCATGGCCGTGGCCGCCGGCCGGGCCCACACCCTGGCCCTGAGCAACACCGGCGAGGTCTGGGCCTGGGGCAACAACAAGTACGGCACCGACGCCAAGGGCCAGAACCTGGGCGGTCAGTTGGGCCGGGAGACCCTGCCCGAGAAGTGGACCGAGGTCAACGTCACGCCCATGAAGGTCCTGGGCGACCGCGGCGAGGGCCATTTGTCCAACATCGTCATGATCTCCGCCGGCGGCGACACCTCCGCCGCGCTGAAGGGCGACGGCACCGTCTGGACCTGGGGCCGCAACGACGTGGGCCAGTTGGGCATTGGCCGTAACGAGAAGCCTCTGGGCGCGCCCAGCCAGGTCCTCAAGGGCGACAGCGCCGGCGTGGACAACTACATCACCGACGTGTCCTCCATCGCCGTGGGCGATAACCATATGCTGGCCATTCAGACCAAGGTCACCTTCGACTCCGACACCATGACCGACGACGAGATCGAGGCCGCCCAGCAGAAGGTCTTCGGCTGGGGCTCCAACTCCAACTACCAGCTCACCAAGGGCCCGGCTAAGCTCTCCGCCGACGGCAAGAGCGTCGACGGCTACGGCTATACCACCACCGGTGAGTACTTCGCCCCCAAGATCCAGTACACCGCCCCCGTGGCCGACGAGACCACCGGCGTATACACCCAGAGCCACCTCTACGGCGTGAAGACCGTGGAGGCCGGCGTCCACACCTCCATGGCCATCAACCGTATCGACAAGAAGGCCGACCACATGGTGCCCGTGGACCCGAAGGCCGACCCCAACGACCCCAATACCGTCATGAAGTACCGCCGCAACGCGGAGGTCTACGCCTGGGGCCAGGGCGACCTGGGCCAACTGGGCGACGGCAAGTCCAACGTGGTGAACGAGGTCTACTCCGGCAACAACGCCCACAATGTGGAATACCCGCTGTTCGTCCAGGACGGCGAGACCGCCGAGCACATCGCCTCCGGCGAGGTGCTGGATACCTCTCCCTACACCCAGGGCTATAAGGTCACCGAGAAGACCGGCAACCTCACCGAGGCCAAGTACATCTCCCTGGGCTACGACCACGCCTCCGTCATCCGATACGACGGCTATGTCTGGGGCTGGGGCTCCAACCGCTACCTCCAGTTGGGCACCATGAACCTGGCCCGGGTGGAGAACTCCACCCCTGTCATCAGCGGCTACCGCTATGACGGCTCGGTGTACGTCACCCAGGCTGAGGTCCAGAACGCCGGGGACAAGAGCACCCTGAACACCATGGGCGATTGGGACACCGCCGCCAGTGAGCTGGTCAACGGCGTCAGCCTGGCCACCGGCAACCTGGCCGGCACCAACCCCGACCGCCACCTGGTCACCGAGACCAACCTCACCGCCGACGAGAAGGCCGCGGTGAAGGACGCGGTGGGCACTCCCGCCAGCGCCTGGCGTTACCGCATGAACGAGACCCAGCAGCTCCGGCTGCGGGCCCAGCACTACATCGCTTACACCGGCACCAACGCCACCACCCAGCGCACCATCACCGGCGTGGACGCCATCCGCACCCAGACCAGTCAGAACTTCGTCACCGTGGACATCACCGATCCCACCATCGCCGTCCTCAACCAGGACGCCAGCGGCGACTGGGTCATCCGCGCCGCGGGCATGAACGAGTACGGCGCCACCAGCGTGGTCTTCAAGGCCTACGAGGCCATCCGGGACTACACCGGCAAGCTGACCCTGGCCGACGGCACCGTGCTGGACGCCGGCAACCTGGGCGGCATGAGCGTGGAGGACTACGTCATCGCCCACGGCGGCTACAAGCACCAGTGCGTGGCCGAGAGCGTCATGCAGGTGGAGGTCTATCCCGCCTCCGGCGTCGCCACGCCCATGGTGGCCTCCGGCGCCAACCACACCCTAGCCTTGAAGAGCGACGGCACCGTGTGGTCCTGGGGCTCCAACATGTTCGGCCAGTTGGGCATCGCCACCAGCGTCAACAAGAACCACTATGACATCACCGGCGACTGCTGCACTTGCTGCCACAACAACGCCCGTAGCTCTTACTACACCACCATCTACGACGCCCAGGGTCGCAGCGCCTTTGGCACCTACACCACGCCCCAGAAGGTCCTGGCCGGTATGCAGGGCGGTCACGGCAACCAAAACGGCGACGGCTCCAGCAACGTGGCCATGAGCAACATCATCCAGATCGCCGCGGGCGAGTACACCTCCTACGCGCTGGCCGCCGACGGCAGCGTCTACTCCTGGGGCTACAACAACGCCGCCGAGCTGGGCAACGGTAACTGGAACTACACCTACGAATACCTCTACGACCGCTGCTGCCACTGCTGGAACGACGGCTGGGGCCGCCACCACCATGTGTGCTATCCCGAGTACTGGGCCGCCATCCGCGACACCAACGCCTACTCGCCCGTCCGCGTGGCCGGCGCCGGCGCCACGGTGACCTACAACGGCTCCGAGCGCAGCGGCAGCCACTCCATCGCCAGCGTTTCCAGCTACCTGACCGACGCGGTGCAGATCGCCGCCGGCCGGGACTTCGCCATGGCCATCCGCTCCGACGGCACCGTGGTCTATTGGGGCAACACCGGCACCTACCAGTCCCTGGACTACCTCAACACCGACTTTACCCGGGTGCAGAACGGCTCCAGCCGCTGGCACGGCTCCGCCATCGACACCCAGCGCTCCTTCGGCCCCGCCATGCGCGGCGGTGACGGCTCCATGGGCGAGCAGCACCAGATCCCCACCCAGGCCTACGGCAGCCAGCACTGCGCCAGCGGCGGCAACCATCCGTCCCACGGCAGCGCCTACGATATCTACTACTACTATCAGGGCGTGTCCGGCTCCGTGGACGCCACCAGCTACACCACCGCCTCCAACTACATCACCAAGCTGGTGCCCGTTACCGTCCTGGGCCTCCACGGCACCGACTTCCTGGGCGACAACACCCTCACCGACAACTACACCACCTCCGACCTCTCCGCCAAGGCCAATCCCTACATGACCGCCGCCAACTACGGCGCGAAGGTCACCAAGATCGCCGGCGGCAACGAGTTCGCCGTGGCCCTGACCTCCAGCGGCACCGTCTTCACCTGGGGCCTCAACACCGATACCGCCTTCGGCTCCACCACCAACTCCGGCGGTACCTATCTGGGCTCGCCCTACGTCTACCACTACGGCGCGTCCTCCGCCGGCGCGCTGGGCGACGGCAGCCACAACGCCCGTGGCTACGCCGTCCAGGTCAAGGCCGGCGAGCAGGCCACCTCCACCAATTACCTCACCGACATCGTGGACATCGCCGTGGGCGACCGCCACGTGCTGGCGCTGGACTCCTTCGGCCAGCTCTGGGCCTGGGGCGCCAACGCCCACGGCCAGTTGGGCGTGGGCACGACCTATAACCACGCCATCGCGCCGGTGAAGGTGAAGCTGACGGGCTATCAGACCCGCTACACCCTGCCCGGAGACGACACCGTCTACATCCTGGGCAATGGTCAGGCACTGCCCGAGAACGCCACGGTGGTCAACCTGTCCTTCACTCGCATCTTCGCCGGCGGGGATTCCTCCGCCGCCATCGACGCCCAGGGCCACGTCTACGTCTGGGGCGCGAACAACTACGGCCAGTTGGGCCTGCCCACCACGCAGGCCGACGGCTCCGCCATCGCGGCGGACAAGACCGTCACCGTGCCCACCCGGGCGGTGGCCGGCGAGAGCGCCGAGACCGGTGTGGCCGGGGTGCTTGCCACCACCGGCGCGGACGAGCACGCCTTCACCGGCGCGCAGTCCATCACCATGAACCACAGCCAGACTACCATCTATAAGAACAACACTCCCGTGGTCGAGACGGTGGAGAACGTGATCGTCGCTGACTACGACGCGACCATCGGCCTCCAGCCCTATAAGGACTTCGCCGGCCTCAGCGACGTGCGCGAGGAGGGCGGCAAGGTGGTCGCCACCGTGACGCGCTTCAACCAGAACGTCCAAAACGGCGGGTCCATGTACGCCATGGGCACCATCGGCGGACAGTATGCCGGTAACAACGTCTCCTACAGCGACTTCCCCTACACCGGCACCTATCTCTTTAACCACGGTGGCAACACCTATTACCAGTCCGGCTCCAACGTCCTGGCCGACAGCCGCAGCACCGGCTCGCCCAACGTGCCCGTGCTGGTGGGTACCCGGGACGAGGACACCATCCGCATCGACCGCCTGGGCTATATCACCGACTACGTGAACTCCGATACCGTGGAGTACCGCGACTTCGACGGCGCGCTGGACCACCGGACCCTGCCCGCGGGCACCGTGGTGGGCGGCACGGTCTACGACGCTACCACCCAGAAGGGCACCGCCGCCGTCAACGTCTTCAACGCCGCCCGTGTCGAGCTCACCGAGGGCGACGCCTTCCGCATCGAGGTCAACTATGTGGATACCGTGGTCAATGACAACGGCACCCCCGACGACGACACCGACGACACCACCGAGACCGTGGCCGTCAAGAACCTGCAGCGCTACGCCGAGGTGGGCACCAACCTCCACCGCACCAGTGGCGTGGACGGCTGCGAGGACCTGATGTTCCCGTTCTCCACCACCGAGAACCTGCCCGGCTTCCTGGGCATCGACCGGGGCGTCCACTCCAGCGCCACCGGCGCTATCTCCACCAGCCAGTTCACCGTGCTGTCCTCCGACGAGTCCATCCTGACGGTCTATGTCCATCCCGAGACCGCCCCGGGCAGCAACGACGGCTACTATGAGTTCCGCACCATGCCTAACGCCTTCGGCACGGTCACCATCACCATCCGGGAGAACGCCACCCAGGTGACCCGTATGCTCACCGTCACCGTCAAGCCGCGCACCGACCGCACCGAGGACCCGGCCCGGAAGCTCACCGTGCCCAAGATCGTCTACGGCGACCACTTCGCCATGGCCCTGAAGGCCGACGGCACCGTGTGGACCTGGGGCGACAACACCTCCGGCCAGTTGGGCGACGGCACCATCGGTGAGGGCGCTTATGAGTACTCTCCTGTCCAGGTCCGCAGCGCCAACGGCAACGACTATCTCCGGGGCATCGTGGACATCGCCGCCGGCGGCCAGCACGCGCTGGCCCTGGACGACGCGGGTGTGCTCTGGGCCTGGGGCAACAACGAAAACTGCCAGTTGGGCCTGAACAAGAGCTACAACGTGACCTTCGGCTCGGGCAGCAACACCCATGTGGGCGACATCGTGGACCGCCGTAACCGGGTCTATCCCGAGAAGGTGGCCATGCCCGAGGGTAAGACCATCGCCCAGATTTCCGCCGGCAGCAACCACAACCTGGTGGTCATGACCGACGGCACCGCCTACGGCTGGGGCCTGCGCACCAGCCAGCAGATCAACAAGCGCTACTACACCAGCTACACCGTGAGCTGGAGCTACAGCTCCAACATCGGCTGGTACCGCAACTACAACAATAGCTGGTTCAACGCCCCCGTGGCCCTGGAGCGGGGCGGCTTGGTCAACAACGCCGAGATCAACAATAGGGTCTATGACGAGGGCACCATGGTCAACGTGGAGAGCGCCTTTGCCGGCGACGGCTACAGCGTCATCCGCACCATGGGCGGCTACCTCTACACCTTCGGCACGATGAACGGCTCTCGGGATATCGGCGAGACCAACGTGGTGGGCACCCACTACGACGCCGGTCAGCGCGTGCCCATGCCCGTGCGCGAGGGCAGCGAGATCAACATGGCGGGCAACTACCTGCGGGACGTGCTGCTGGTCAGTGCCAGCCGCAACGAGACCGCCGACCATATGCTCATGATGGGCGTGAACACCGTCTCCCAGGTCACCGCCGCCGATGTGCTGGCCGACGCATGGCAGCCCACCGACCTGCCCACTGACAACGATAACGGCCTCCAGCGCATCACCACCAGCGCCAACGGCGACGTTTACGGCATCGGCAAGGGCTCCAGCTGTCAGTTGAGCCCGGACAAGACTGCCGACGCCCAGCGGCCTGTGGTGGTCAACGGCCTGACCAGCGCCAACGGCGACAACGCCGCCGTTCTGGCCGCGGGCGACCGCATCACCGCTCTGGCCGCCGGCGGCACCGCCAGCGCGGCCCTGACCCAGGACGGTCACGTCCACCAGTGGGGCAAGTTCGGCGCGGATGTCCAGACCACCATCAGCACTCTCTATGCCGACGATGTGGACTCCATCCCGACCAGCCGTGTCTCCTACGCCGACACCGGCCTGGACTTCGACGATACCACCGCCGGTAAGGTCCGCCAGACCTTCGGCCTGGCCATGGGCAACGGCGTGGCCACCATCCTCAAGAGCGACGGCACCCTGTGGAGCTGGGGCTCCAACGCCAAGGGCCAGTTGGGCGTCGGCAGCGCCGATGTCAGCGACGTGCTCACCATCGACGACCTGCGGGACAACACCAAGGGCGACGCTGTCCGCGTCGGCCAGGTGAGCTATGCCCAGATCCGCGCCGAGTCCCTGGCCCTCCAGCAGGTGAACGTGGGCGCTCAGGACGCCGCGGACCCGGCCAACACCGACATCCCCGTGGTGTCCTTCAGCCTCCACGCCCCCACCGATATTATCCTGCGCGAGCAGTTGGGCGAGACCTTCCGCGTCGACGTGGACCAGATCGCCGTGCGCCGGATGGACACCTTCAGCCTGATGACAGAGGCGGTGTGGTATCCCAATATGTACGCCACCGCCGCCGAGACCGACGACACCAAGCGCCGCCTGCGCTTCAAGAGCCTCAACGAGCGGCTGCTGACCTTCTCCGACACCGTGCCCGGCCTGGCGGTCATCAACTGGGCCAACGTGGAGCCCGGCATGGTCACCAACATCTCGGTCACCGATATGGACACCGGCTACACCGCCCAGATCCGCGTGGCCTTCTTCTCCGACGACATCGTCTATGACGCGGGCTACGCCATCGGCGCCACCGGCGTGCGCGGCCAGGACGGCTACGTCCACCAGAGCGCCACCCCCGCCATCGTCCTGGGCGAGCAGTACGCTTTTGCCCTCAAGGCCGACGGCAGCGTGTGGAGCTGGGGCCGCAACCTGAGCTACAACGACCTGAGTTCGGCCAATGTGGCCAATGACAACCCCGTGCTGGTGCCCACCCGGGTCCGTGACAGCGCCGACGCTACCGGCTACCTCACCGCCGTCACCCAGATGGTGGGCGGGGCCAACTACGTGCTGTTCCTGAAGTCCGATGGTATGGTCTATGGCTGGGGCCTCAACACCAACGGCCAGCTGGGCAACGGTACCACCACCACCCGGGCCATCGCCACCGACAGCGTGGTGGCGGTGAAGCTGGACGCGGTCCAGTACACCTATCCCAACACCCTCAATGGCAACCACGACGTGCGCCTGGGTCAGCAGATCAAGTTCGACGGCGCCTATGACCTCTACGCTGTGGGCGGTCCTCACGACGGCGCTCTCACCAGCACCGACACCTACGGTCCCTATGGTCTGAACGCCAACGGCGACGGCTATGGCCGGTACGAGAACTCCTCCGCCACCGCCAACACCGCTGACTTTGCCTTCGACCCCGCCGACTTCCGCTTTACCTCCGCGGGCGACTACTATGACTACCTCTACACCAACCGGGCTGTGAAGCTGGCCGCCGGTGAGCGTCACGCCGCCGCGCTGATGCAGGACGGCACCGTCTACGTCTGGGGCCAGGCCTCTGGCACGGGCCGGGATGGCCGGGATAAGATGGGCTACGGCAACTTCACCACCGCCCGCCGTCTGAAGACCTCCGGCGTGGTGGATGTGGCCGCCGGCACCGATCACACCCTCATGCTCAAGGGCGACGGCACCGTTTGGGCCTTCGGCTCCAACGCCAAGGGACAGCTCGGCATCGGCGCGGACGTAGCCGCCAGCCAGCACGGCCTCACCGCCGCCGGCCGCTACGACGACCCCGTCCAGGTGGTCACCACCGACGGCGCGGTGCTCACCAACATCGTCTCCATCCTCGCCGGGGCCAACTTCTCCATGGCTCTGGACGACACCGGCCACGTCTGGGTCTGGGGCGAGGCCGACGGTGTGAAGACCGCCGCCACCCGGCTCACCCTGAACCGCAGTGTGGACTACCTGACCTCCACCACCGACGGCACCGACACCACCTATACCCACACCACCGTCACCGGCGAGGACCTTGTCTACCGTATGGACGCCCGCCACAACACCGCCGCACTGGTCACCTCCGGTACGGCGCTGGTCGACGTGCCCGCGGAGCTGGGCCTTACCCTGTCGCCCAGCGGCCTTGACCTGGACAGCCAGGCCAACCAGGGCCAGGTCTATCACTGGGTGGATGTGGCCCATACCGCCCTGACCGCTGATAACCTGCTCCACAGCGGCGAGGCCTATATCACCACCACCGCCGAGGACAATTCCGACGACCTCCTCAGCGATGTGTTCGTAGCCGGCGTGGCCGACAGCCACGTGGTCCTGGCCACCGAGGACGGCGCGCTGTACTCCTTCGGCGACAACACCAATGGCTCCCTGGGCGACAAGGACGGCTTCACCGACACCAACGGCGACGGTGACCTCCATGACCGGGACAAGGCCACCCTCCACCGCGTCACCGGCGACCGCTACGGCATGCTGCCCGGCGCTTACGAGTATCTGGACAAGTCCATCAACGACGCCGATCCCGACCATGTCATCATCTCCTACGTGTCCAAGAGCGTCCCCGAGTTCGGCAGCGTGGACGCGGACATCCCCGAGATCATCCTCTTCAGCGGCCAGACCATCCGGCTCACCAAGCTGGTCCTCAACAGCCCGTACTACTTCGACCTCAACACCTATCAGAGCCGCAAGGTGGTGGACTTTGACACCAGCCGCTACCAGATCGAGGTTCAGGGCGGCGCGTCCAACATTCTGACGCCGAACGCCGACGGCAGCCTGAGCGCCGGCGAGAACGACACCGGCAAGGTGACCCTGCTCATCCGGGACACCGAGCACATGGACGCCAACGGCCACTATCTCGAGGTGGGCGTGGTCTCCGTGGTGGTCAACGCGCCCTCCGGCGGCGCCGCCGAGACCAACACCATCGCGCCCATGGTGGCCGCGGGCAACGACTTCTCCATGGCCCTCACCGCCTCCGGCGAGCTCTACACCTGGGGCACCACCGACAACGGCGTGCTGGGCCGCGTCGTGGACGCCGACCATCCCGCCAACATCGCCGGCCAGGTGAGCTTCACCGCCACCGGCATCCGCAGCGTCACCACCAACGTGCCCAATCCCGCCTTCGTGGACTTGGATGGCGACGGCGTGGACGACAACGATCCCACCATCCCCGCCACCATCGAGCAGACCGTGGACGAGGAGTATACCTACGAGCCCAAGTTCGTCTCCATCGCCGCTGGCCTTTACCACGCCGTGGCTGTGGACGACCATGGCGTGCTGTGGGCCTGGGGCCAGAACTACTACGGCCAGCTTGGCCAGGGCACCAGCGGCGACGCGCACCTCTACAACGCCGTGCCCACCAAGGTCACCCTGAACACCAACGGCCGTAGCGTGGTCCATCCCTTCAAGAGCGTTGTGGCCGGCGACTACTTCACTCTGGCCCTTGACATCTATGGCCAGGTCTGGGGTTGGGGCGCCAACGAGAAGGGCCAGACCGGCGCGGCTGTGCCCGGCGCCAGCGTCAACACCGCCAGCCAGGTGGTGGGCTTCTCCACCAGCTCCGCCCAGGGCGAGAACACCAACACGCCTTACAAGCTCGACGGCGTGGTGAAGATCGCCGCCGGTGACCGTCACGCCGTGGCTCTGACCGCGGGCGGCGCGGTGTACACCTGGGGCGACAACGACCACGGTCAGCTCGGCATCGGTATTCCGCGCAACGGCTACGGCCTGGGCGTGGCCGATCCCACCTACGATTATCAGCCCAGGGAGATCCTGGATGAGCGCATGCATCCCTTCAGTTACACCCACACCGTGGTGGACATCGCCGCGGGCAACACCTACACGCTGCTGCTGGTGGACGACATCTACCAGGGTCAGGACATCGGCCTCTACGACCGGGACGAGCAGCTTGCCGACCTGGACCTGGGCTATGTCTACGGCGCGGGCTACAACTTCCTGGGCTCCCTGGGCACCGGCGACCAGACCGACCGCTACTACTTCACCAAGGTCATGACCACCCAGAACACCGCCGGCGCGGCCGAGCCCATCCGTCACATCACCGCCATCGCCGCGGGCGACTACGCCTCCTTCGCCATGACCGCCGACGACCAGGTCTACACCTGGGGCCACAACACCTACGGTCAGCTGGCCGACGGCTCCGCCGCCAACAAGCTCTACGCCACCATCAACTACTATCCCCACAACACCGGCGATATGTACGCCCAGGCGGTGAATGGCGATGGCAACAAGCTCTACTACCAGGATTACACCGTCACCGACACCATCCTGAACACCCAGGAGAACAAGGCCCTGGGCGAGGATATGCCCACCACCACCGCCCCCAACGGTTGGCCCGTGGCCAAGATGGACGGCGCGGACCTGACCTATGTGAAGGACGCTTACGGCCGCCAGCTCTACTACGACCTGGCCGCTGTGGATAGCTACAACAAGGATGTCACCCCCACCGCTTACCCGGTGATGGCGCCCTCGGGCGACTATACCATCGACGGCGTGGACACCGGCCTTGCCGAGAACGTCAACGGCGGCTACCTCACCGACATCCGCCAGATCGCCGTGGGCAGCGAGCACACCGTCATGATCCGCAACGACGGCGCGGTGCTGGCCTCGGGCCGCAACGACCATGGCCAGATCGGCACCTCCACCGCCATCGCGGCGGTGACCACCCCCAGCGTGGTGGAGAAGATCGGCGCCGCCGGCGTGACCGCCCGGGCGGTGAGCTACGTGCCCAAGGTGCTGGAGAAGGACGGCACCGCCTCCACCCGCGACGGCGTCAGCGCCTCCACTACCGGCGTGATCATGTATAACGACCAGCTCCTGGCCCTCACCGAGCTTGGTCTGCTGGTGGACAACGACGCGCTGCTCAACGTCTTTGGCCTGGGTAGCCTCAGTAGCGACAACACCAACTTCCGGGTCACCACTTCCATGCCCATTGTGGACGTGGTGGAGCGCAAGACCGGCGACAAGACCTACTTCGAGATCCGGCCCGTGGTGGCCGAGTTCGTGGGCGCCAACGGCTCGGTCTACAACGGCACCGAGGGCACCACCGTCCTCACCATCACCGAGACCAACACCGGCCTGAGCGTGGAGCTCACCGTCCAGGTGAAGCTGGCGCCCGGTCAGCTCAACGCCCCCAACGAGGACTTCACCTTCACCCAGCCCATGGTGGTGGTGGGCGCGGACTTCGCCCTGGCCCTGAAGGGCGACGGCACCGTCTGGGCCTGGGGCTCCAACGTCTGGGGCCAGCTGGGCGTGGACGCGCCCGGCAGCGATGTGTCCACCGGCGCGCAGGGCGTGTATAACACCCGCAAGGGCGTGAGCTACCTCACCGTGCCCACCCAGGTGGTCACCGACGACTCCTACCGCAACACCGCCACCCTGACGAACATCGTCTCCATCGCCGCCGCGGGCCAGCAGGCCATCGCCGTGGACAAGAACGGCTACGTCTACACCTGGGGCCGCAACGACGATAACCGTTTGGGCCGTCCCTCCGGCAACGCCCCCACCAGCAACATCCAGCAGCTCACCGGCTCCACCGCCATCGGCGGCGCGACCATCACCGAGGACGTTTACCGGGGCAAGGCCGCCCGGGTGGGCTACGCCTCCGGCGCTCGGAAGGCCGTGGCCGGCGACGGCATCCTGGCCTACATCACCAGCGGCAACGTCCTCTATACCCTGGGCCGGGCCAACAATGGCACCTGGACCACCATGACCTCTGTGGGCGGCGTGCTGGACGCCGACTATCAGGGCAACACCCTGGTGTACGTCAACACCAGCGGCGAGGGCCATGTGGGCAGCACCACGGTGGTGAGCTCCGGCGTCAAGTCCGTGGCGGCGGGCAGCGGCCATACCCTGTTCCTGAAGAACGACGGCACCGTCTACGCCTACGGCTCCAACAGCCACGGCCAGCTCGGCACCAACGGCGGCGCGGGCGCCGTCCGTAAGCCCGACCGCTCCGTCCTGGGCGCGGGCGATCCCGTTATCCAGATCGCCGCCGGCGGTAACGTCTCCATGGCTCTGACCCAGAGCGGCCTCGTGTACGTCTGGGGCGCGGGCGCCATCGGCCAGCAGGGCAACGGCGAGCGCTACAACGTGGGCTACGCCACCGAGCTCTCCGCCAAGGCGGGCTTCTATACCGATAACGCCGGCGTGGCCTACAAGGAGACCATCGCCACCAACGGTGCCACCGTCATGGGTCTGGACGCCAACGGCGCTATTTACGGCTGGGGCTCCAACGCCAACGGCATCCTGGGCATGGGCCAGGAGCCCGAGCGGCTGGACCAGGTCCTGCTGCCCCAGGCTGTGGGCGCCCACAAGAAGGTGGAGATCGGCAACGCCGCCATCCTGAACCTGCGCGACAGCTATCTGGACAACGCCACCGAGGACGAACTCATGGAGTTCTTCGAGTTCTACGGCTTCGACGCTCTGGCGGGCCATCTGGGCCAGTCCGCCGACCTGATCGACGAAAACGAGACCGCCGAGGAGGAGCCTTCTGACGATGTGGCTGAGACCTTCTCGATGGATACCGTGGAGGAGGCCGCGGCCGAACTCTTTGACACCGCCGCCCATCTCATGTCCGCCAGCCTCTTCAGCGTCCGCCGCGCCGCGCCCATGCGTGCTGCTTCCAACGGCGGTCAGGCCCAGCTCTTCTCGTCCATGGTCCGCGTGCCCGACATGAACGACGTGGTCACCGACGGCACCCTCTTCAACGCCGCCAATCCCATGCCCGACAAACTGGTGCTGGGCGAGGGCCAGGTCTTCATCCTGAAGAAGAGCTCGGTCTACGAGATGAACAACTTCTACCTCAACCTCCTGCGCTCCTACTCCTCCGACTCCAACCGGGTGGAGGACCTGAGCCTGGTCAGCTCCAACATGGAGCAGTTCCAGTCCATGGAGGATTGGGTGGTCCTGCCTCACGCCGACAAGGACCAGCGTCTGGAGAGCGGCACCCTCACCATCTCCGACCGTTACGTTATCAACAACGCTGCCGGCTCCGCCGCCCAGACCTTTGACGACGGCCGCGCGGTGAAGCACATCACCATCGAATACCGCTATCAGGACGATCCTGAGGTGGTGGAGCGTCTGGAGGACTCCAGCGTGGATGTCACCCCCGCCATCGTCTCCTACGCCGACATCACCATCGCCCTGATGAGCGACGGCTCCGTCTGGAGCTGGGGCAACAACGAATTCAGCATGGGCGGTACCGGCCTCAATAAGAGCGGCCGCACCCGGATGGAGACCCCCATGCAGGTCCGTTCCTACTACGGCGCTGACGCCGCCTACGGCGACTACCTCAAGGACATCGTGAAGATCACCACCGGCACCGACCACGTCATGGCTCTGGACCGCTTCGGCTATGTGTACGCCTGGGGCAACAACAATCCCACCACCCTGGGCGGCATCCTGCCCGGCGGCGTCAGCGCCTCGGAGAGCAGCGTGCCCATCCGGGTGCTCAAGGGCGAGCAGGACATCGACGGCGAGTATCTGGGCAACATCGTGGACATCGCCGCCGGCGACCGGTTCTCCGTGGCGGTGGACGCGGACGGCTTTGTCTACACCTGGGGCACCAACGCCTCCGGCGTGCTGGGCATCAACCGCACCGGCCACCTCAAGGTGGGCTCGGCCTACTACGGCGCTGAAAACGAGCAGCTCAAGGACGCCATCGGTACGCCCGTGCGGGTCCTCCGGGGCACCCGGACCAACGGTACCGGCGTCTACAACTCCATCCTCGACCCGCGCTTCTACGCGCTGTCTCAGGAAGCGATCGGCGCGGAGAACCCCATGATCTACGCCCCCGACGAGTGGATGAACAAGCGGCCCTCCGACATCGACCGGGCCACTTGGGCCGTCATGTGGTGGGAGGACCAGGACATCCTGGACGAGGCCAAGGTCTACCTGACCAACATCGTCAAGGTGGCCGCGGGCTACAACCACATCCTGGCCCAGGACCAGTTCGGCAACGTGTACGCCTGGGGCGCCAACGACTACGGCCAGCTGGGCAACGCCCGGGATATCGCCAACCAGGACTATCATCCCGGTAAGTACGACTCGGAGCAGGGCAAGTACGTCTCCAGTGACAATATCACCCTCAACGAGACCTTCAAGGTGGTGCCCATGCGCACCTCCATCAGCGACGCCGTGTCCATCTACGCCAGCCAGAACACCTCCGCCGTCATCCGTGAGGACGGCACCCTGTGGGTCTTCGGCAACCTGTCCTACGGCGACGCGCTGAACACCGTCCGCCAGAGCAAGCCCGTCCAGGTCAAGCTCACCGCTGCCGACGGCTCCGCCGACGCGGCGGTCCACGCCGCCGTGGGCCAGCAGCACATGGTGGCCGTGGGCGCCAGCGGCGCGGTCTACACCTGGGGCAACAACGCCAACGGCCAGTTGGGCCACGGCGATTCCGGCAATTACGCGCAGGGCGTGGATTACGCCCAGCTCCTCACCAACGTCACCTTCCGCAAGGTGCCGCAGACCTCCGTCGACCCCGCTACCGGCACCGAGATGGAGACCGGCGAGACCGTCAACCTGCGCCTGGGCGAGAGCGTGACGCTGGACGGCACCGGCGTTCGGGCCCTCACCGCCGGGGCCGGCGCCAGCCACACCGTGGTCATGCTGGAGGACGGCACGGTCTGGGCCATGGGCTCCAATAAGAACGGCCAGCTTGGCTCCACCTACTCCGCCGTGGGCACCTCCGCCGAGGCCCAGGGCCTCCAGGTGGGCATCGACCAGCGCGTCCTTGGCCTGTACCTCAACGAGCTCAAGTGGGAGAAGACCAAGACCGTCAACGAGCGGGAGTTGCAGTTGAGCTGGGCCGAGGTCAAGGCCAATAACGCCGACGCCGATCCCGACAACGACGTGGACGTGAAGGTCGCGCGCATTGGCTACGACTACATCCGCTACGTGGGCGGCGAGGTGGTGCTGGACCTCAGCGTCCTGGGCACCAAGACCTGGGATGAGTTCAACCTCATCAACGCCTACATGGTCAAGCGCTTCGACATGGACGACGAGAACTTCACCCTGCGCTCGCTCAACGAGGAGGTCGCCAGGGTAGAGGTGGACAAGGACAGCCAGGCCGCTGTCATCACCGTGGTGGGCTTCGGCGTGAGCTACATCGTCGCTGAGTACACCGACCCCGAGACCGGCTATGAGTATTCCGCCTTCCTGCGCGTCTACGGCAAGCCGCTGCCCGAGAACAAGGTGGACGACAAGGGCAACGTGATCTACGACTGGGAGAGCGAGGCCAGCGACACCTATCCCATGGTGGGCGCGGGCGAGAATTTCTCCGTGGTCCTGCGCGACAACGGCACCGTCTGGACCTTCGGCGCCAACTACGACACCTCCACCGACGCCTCCGTCCCCGGCGACGGCCGCATCGGTAAGGGCCATGTGGACCGCATCAGCTACACCTCGCCCCAACAGATCATCGGCGCGGGCATGGTGGGCAAGGTGGACGAGTCCGGCGAGGCCCTGGTGAACATGGTGGTCACCAAGATCGCCGTGGGCGCCAACTTCACCCTGGCCCTCACCAGCAAGCACGAGCTGGTGGTCTGGGGCAACAACGCCTACGGCCAGCTGGGCCGTGGCGACACCTCCAACGTGATGACGCCCACCGTGGTGGACCTCTCCAAATACATCCGTCCCGAGGACGGCAAGCTGGTGGATATCGCCGCGGGCGAGAATTACAGCCTGCTGCTCACCGAGAACGGCCAGGTCTACGGCATGGGCTCCAACGCCGACGGCAAGCTGGTCATGGGCCAGTCCTCCATGAAGTCCACCTCCACCGTCCCCGTGCGCATCGTCCTGCCCAACAACGCCCGGGCCGTGGATATCGTGGCCGACGTGTCCACCAGCCATGTCCTCACCTGGACCGGCGACGTGGTCAGTTGGGGCACCGCCACCGCCGGCCAGTTCGGCACCGCCAACTACAGCCTGCAAGGGCCCAACTACGCCGAGCTGGGCAGCGTGGCCCAGGTCATCGAGGGCGGCAAGGCATATGAGACCGTGGCGCCCAAGGACATCTACGGCAAGGACATCACCTCCGCCAGCCGCTTCATCGCGCTGGGCGCCGGCGCGGGCAGCGTGGCCGCCATCGACGTGGACGGCCAGGTGGCCGTCTGGGGCAACAACGAAAAGCAGCAACTGGCCGCCAAGGTGAGCGAGGCATTCTATGTCCCGGCCAAGTACGAGCCCATCTACGCCGAGCCCGCCGAGGGCGAGATCCCCGACGACACTGCCGAGCCCAAGATCATCGGCTACCGCGAGGTCCAGCCCGGCTACTTCACCGTGGGCGACACCTATCCCGACAAGGTGATGTTCGCCACCTTCACCAACGGCTACAACACCACCTATGTGGACGCCAAGGAGACAAAGACCGAGCAGACCACGCCGGTCCTCAATCCCGCCTACAACGCCGCGCTGGACGCCGATGGTGACGGTATTGACGACAACGGCGAGAAGCAGTACATCGACCAGATCACCGCCACCAGCGCTTATGAGGCCGAAGAGCGCCACAGCGTGGCCCTCCAGACCACCATGGGCCAGACCGGCTACGTGCTCTACACCAAGCTGGGCGAGGTCAAGATCTCCGAGGACGGCGCCAAGGTGGACCGCACGGACCTGGTGCCCTATACCCTCCTGGCCGCCGGCACCAACGACCACGGCCAGCTGGGCGTGGAGAGCGGACCCACCAAGCTCTCCGGCACCCTGCCCGGCCAGACCCGCTACGTCCATGCCGGCGAGGCCAATCCCTTCGACTCCAGCGCCCGTGTGGACAACCTCATGCACATCCACACCTCGCCCTACGGCGGCTCCATCCTGGCCTACGACAACAACTACGGCTCGGTCTACGCCTGGGGCAACAACACCGCCGGCCAGTTGGGCGACGGCACCTACGGCGACCACACCACCCCCGTCATGGTCCTCAAGGACGGCGGCGGCTCCTACCTGGACATCAGCCGGGTGCTGGTGGATGACGACGCCACTTTGCCCGACTACACCGCCACCATCCTCTTCAACATCCCCGAGACCGAGGCCTCCAGCACCCACGCCATCCTGGGCGCGGACCTGACCGCGGGCAACCAGGGCGTGGTCACCTGGTCCAGCGACGCCACCGTCAAGGCTCCCGCCGGGCAGAACATCCACGCCGATATCACCATGGCGCCGGAGTACACCATCGGCTCCGTGGCCCTGATCACCGCGGGCGGCATGGTGGTGCCCTTCTACAACTCCAATACGCCCAACCTGCCCGCCGACGCGCTGACCTTTACCCAGGGCAACGGCGAGGGCGTGGTCACCGACAAGAACGGCAACACCACCCACTCCGGCGACGCCATCTCCGCCTTCGCCATGCCCGCTGAGGACGTGACCATCATGGTCACCGTGGTGGCCATGATCAAGGATCCCAACACCGGCACTGTGACCACCAACGGCGGCATCACCTACACCATGGAGCTGGGCGACTCCATCAAGACCACCGCCCCCAATAGTAACCTCAACAACCGTGACAAGACCTACTCCGCCTCCGTCATGGCCGGCCAGGGTGTGCCCTTCAAGGTGGTCATCCCCGACGGCAAGGCCCTGACCCGGCTCTACTACCACAAGGTGGATATGGACAAGAAGGAGACCGGCGCCGCCGATCCCGACTCCGAGGTGCTGATCCCGCTGCGCTATGAGCTGGTGATGGAGGATGTGAACAACACCCCCGCCGACACGAGCGACGACGTGCTCACCGCCCAGGGCAGCTTCACCATGAACATCACCGACAACAACGAGAACATTCACTTCGTGATGGAAGCTGTCTTCGTGGGCGACGACAAGAACAACGTCATGACCAAGGACGAGGCCATCGCCCTGACCCACTCCAGCGCCAACCGGATCATCAGCGTGGACGTGGTGGACAACTATAACCCCGTACCCGGCGACAAGAGCGGCACGCTGGTCAATAACGCCGTCACCATCACCTCCGACTCCGTGCCCACCTTCACTGGCACGCCCATCACCGCCCAGAACGACATCACCGACGGTAAGGTGGCGGCCAAGGCCGGCGACCTGGTGACCATCCACGCCAACCTGGGCAACAGCTCGTACTACATCCAGGTCACCGCCTCCGCCGCCAACTACGGCGCCTTCGATATCCCCGTCTACCAGATGAGCAACGACACCGCCACCTTCATCATGCCCGCTGATGATGTGGAGATCCAGGTCAGCTTCCGCTACGGTGCCATCACTACCATGATCTACGACTCCATGGTCTCGGCCAAGGGCGAGGTCACCACCGCCATCAACTATGACCAGAAGGTCCGCATCGCGGTGAAGGATATCATCGCCTACCTGGGCTTCAACGCCTACGGACCCTTCCAGTACACGCCCAAGCCCGAGAACCTGTCTTTCCGTTCCACCAACGAGGCTGTGGCCACCGTGGACAACGACGTGTGGAAGCGGGACAACGCGGGCAACCCCATCGTGGGCGCCTATAATCCCGACTTCGGCCTCATCACCGCCGGCCACACCGAGGCGGGCTACACCTACATCATCGCCACCGACGACCGCGGCAATGTGGGCTTCTTCAAGCTGGGCGTGGTGCCCGCGCCGCAGATCCGCGAGGGCGACACCGAGATCCGCAAGGAAGACCGTGACGTGGCCTTCCCCATGGTGGAGGTGGGCAACGCCCATACCGTGGCCCTGAAGAGCGATGGCTCGGTCTGGGCCTGGGGTCTCAACAACTACGGCCAGCTGGGTATCCAGCGGGGCACCAACCAGTCCAACACCCCCACCGAGGTCTTGGAGCTCAGAGCCGACGGTAGCTCCGCGCCTCTCACCGGCGTGGTGAAGATCGCCGTGGGTGGCAACCACAACCTGGCCCTGAAGAGCGACGGCACCGTCTGGGCCTGGGGCGACAACTCCCAGGGCGCGCTGGGCATCAACACCATCAGCAGCCAGCCGCAGTACACCGCGGTGCAGGTCCACGGCATCAACCCGCGCGACGGCGGTATGCTGGGCAGCGACCTCTACTCCTCCGCCATCGTGGACATCGTGGCCGCCGGCGCGGTGGACAAGAGCGGCAAGACCACCCGTCAGTACTCCATGGCCATGGACAAGAACGGACGGCTCTTCGCCTGGGGCTACAACTACCACGGCACCGTCTTCACCGGCCGGACCAGCGACTACGACAAGATCTACACCATTCCCACCAACATCACCCAGAACGCCTCCGTCCTCTCCGGCGGCCTGACCCTCTCCGGGGACAAGATCGCCGCCAACGCCCGGATGCTCAAGAAGGACGGCCAGGTCATCTCCTGGGGTATCAACGACGAATACCACCACACCTATGGCGGATACGGCACCACCGAGCAGCCCGAGCGCGCGGTGTTGGGTGGCCGCGCCCTGGAGGTCTCCAGCGGCGTGTATAACGCCAGCGTCATCACCGTCAGCGGCCAGGTCAAGACCTGGGGCGGCGACGATTCCCCGCTGGACAGCGCCGGCCACTACGAGACCCGCTACGCCAACGGCAAGCACGACGTGGTCATCGAGCCCGGCGAGCAGCTCATCAACCGCATGGGCGTGCCCCAGACCCGCGCGGAGTACCTGGCCCGGACCGACGCCTATGGCAACGCCATCTACGTGGTCTATCTGCCCCAGGGCGAGACCGGGACCACCGAGGGCGACACCGTCCGGGAGACCAAGCCCGGCCTGGACGCCAGCCAGGTGAAGACCTACGCCTATCTGAACGTGGGTACCGGCCGGTACTATAACCCCAATTACGATCCCGACTGCACCGATCCCACCAACCCCAACTCCAGAGAGGACCTGGGCACCCTGGCCGACATCCTGGCCGCGGGCTATGAGATCTGGTATCAGCCCATGACCACCCAGGTGCCTGTGACCAACACCAGCGACAAGCCTGTCATCATCCGCGACGTGCTGGAGAACTACACCCTGCCCACCTCCTTCAAGGAGTTCGAGGAGGGCTACTCCTACGGTGTGCGCGTGGTGGGCTTCTACGACGCCGCCAACAACTACCAGAGCCTGGAGGACGTGCTCAAGGGCAATCCCGACGGCACCGTGGGCGCCAACGCCAACGACCTGTATTTCCGCTCCAAGTCCTTCGCGGGCTACGTGGAGATCTACAGCCTGGAGGGCAAGCTCCTGGGCTTCGCCCCCGAGACCAAGGTGGTCGACGGCGTGACCCACACCTTCTTCGTCTTCCCCGCCGCCGGCATGGCGGGCGCCATTGGCACCGATCCCAGCACGGGCGCCACCTATGACTTCACCGTCATCCAGAACCACATGATCACCGTGGACCGGCTCAAGGCGGGCTACGAGTGCCCCGAGGGCTACACCACTAAGACCGAGCCTCTCTACATGGCCATGCCCATCACCTCCGACATCTCGACCTACCTTCAGGTGGCCTTTACCGACTCCAAGGCCTGGAGCGTCGGTCCCATGAAGGAGATGATCCCCCAGGCCAGCGCCGACACCAGCAAGAACCGCAAGCTCTACGGTCCCGCTCTGGGCCAGGGCGGCAACCTGACCACCAACGGCCAGCCCATCGACTGGACCGCCAACGAGATCGCCTTGGACGACGACGGCAACATCCTCTACGACGAGACCACCGGCGAGCCGCTACTGGTCTACGACGAGGAGACCGGCGAACCCATCAAGGTCTACTGGGGCAAACCTGGCTGGACCTCCGCGGGCTCCTCCGGTGTGATCGGCGATCCCATCACCGGCGTGGTGCTGCTCAAGGGCTCGGTGGACGCGGCCCAGGGCCACAGCGTGTACGTCAAGAAGAACGGCTCCGTCTGGGCCTCCGGTCTGAACGGCTCTGGCCGTATCGGCGACGGCACCTCCACCTCCACCGACGTGCCCGTGCGCGTGGGCGCCAGCTACTTCATCCTGGAGGACTACTTGGTCTCCATCCGCGAGGGCGAGAGCTTCCAGTTCTCCGTGGCCCCCAAGATCTCCGCCTTTAACGTCCTCAACTCCATTGAGGAGGACGCCTCCAACCAGGATCTGGCCTGGTTCGTCTGGGACGCCGCCGAGGACTCCGAGTGGGAGACCCCCGTCCGCACCGGCGAGCGCTTCAAGACCACCTGGAACGACACGGTCATGGTGGAGTACGAGACCCTGAAGGAGCCTGAGTGGAAGGCCAAGGGCCTCAAGCGCGCCCAGAACGACAAGTTCGCCACCATTACCGGCTTGAAGGCCGGCGTGAGCTACGTCATCATCTCCGTGGCCAACGACCCGCTGATCGTGGGCGCCTTCCGGGTGGAGGTCCGTCCCGCTGACGAGGTCAGCATGGACGTGAGCCGCTTCGGTAAGGACGCGCCCAACGCCAACACCCTGGAGATCACCCGTTACAACATGGCCAGCGACTTCTACACCTTCTCCGACAAGGTGGATGTCATGGGCAAGTCCAACGCCGAGCTGGACGAGCTGAACATCCCGCTGGAAGAGGCCGGGGTCTATGTGCCCGCCACGGTCTTCGATGGCAAGAACGAGCACGAGCTTTATCGGCCCGGCAAGGGCGGCGCGGCCGCCACTGGCACCGCCGTCAACGGCATTCTGGGCGGCAGCGGCGGCCTCTACCAGGGTATCTACGATGCCTACAACGACACCGCCATCGGCGGTTACACCCAGCATAACCGCGCCTTCTACCGGGCCAACTACGGCACCAGCGTTGGCTATCCCAACGTGTCCTCCGGCTCCAACTTCTCCGTGGCCCTGGCGGGCGACGGCACGGTCTGGGCCTGGGGCGCCAACGACTACGGCCAGCTGGGCCAGGGCGACATCTACGGCACCACCGCCGCGCCGCGGCAGGTCATCGCCCAGGTCCGCAACGACGACAGGACCGACCGCCATGTGGTCCGCTATGAGTACCTGAGCAACGTGCGCCGTGTGGTGGCCGCGGGCAACTTCGCCTACGCCCTGAAGAATGACGGCACGGTCTGGGCCTGGGGCCGCAACGACATGGGCCAGCTTGGTCTGGGTGACGACTTCAGCGACTATACCCGCGTGCCCTACGCCACCCAGGTGGCCAAGGGCACCCAGACCAGCAGCTACGGCAGCATCTACCTCCAGGAGATCATCGACATCGCCGCCGGCGGCGCCGACGACGCCCACGGCTTCGGCTACTTTGTCCAGAGCGTCTACTACCAGTACCAGGGCAAGGAGAAGAAGCTGGACGAGAGCGGCAAGCTGGTGGAGACCGGCAACTGGATCCCCTATAAGTACAACACCGCCGACAACGTCTACGGCGTTGGCGACAACTCCAGCAACCAGCTCAGCACCCTCACCACCAGCAAGAGCGTCTACGCGCCCATGGCCATCCGGGTCTCCAGCGGCATCGCCGCCCAGGTGTCCATCGGCACCGGGGCCACCGGCTCCATCCTGGTGGGCAACGGCACCATCCTGAGCCTGGGCGACAACACCTACGGCCAGTTTGGTAACGAGACCAACACCGGCGCCCAGGGCACCGCGGGCACCGGCTACCGCTCCATGGCCATCGGCAGCGGCAAGAACTCCACCTTCGCCATCAGCTACCTGACCGAGCAGTCCATGAACGGCAACTACGTCCAGGTGGCCAACTACAAGCCCAAGACCACCGATCCCTCGGGCAAGGGCACCGGCGAGAAGGACATCACCGGCAACCTCTATGGCTGGGGCCAGATCAACGGCGCCTTCCAGGCCCTGGACGAGAACGGCAAGGTCATCAGCACCAGCGTCAACCTGCCCACGCTGATCACCGACACCGACCGCACCGATCCCAGCGCTTACCGCGGCCACATCATGACCGTAAGCGGTGGGTCGGCCCTCTACACCCTCAGCCAGGAGAAGGACCTGATCTTCACCGGCAACAAGAACGAGTACGGCCAGCAGGGCAACGACTCCGCCGCCGCCAACAACCTCAACGGCGCTCCTGCCGTCAAGGCCGACGGCACCACCCTGGAGGGCGTGCTCAGCGCCGACAGCGCCACCGGCGGCTACTTCACCACCGCCGTTACCACCGACGGCGCGGTGTGGTCCTTCGGCCAGAACAACTATAGCCAGTTGGGCAGCCAGGACCTGGCCCAGCCCAGGAGCCTGAGTGCCCAGCAGGCCATGACCGAGTTTGCCCTGGACGCCGACACCTACGAGGCCACCCTGGTCCTCCAGACCGATGTGGACCGGGCCGCCCAGCTCAACGCCGACGCGGCCTCCAAGGGCGTGGCCACCACCGCCTTCACCGACTTTGCCACCACCATGGACCTGGCGAAGAACTACACCCTCACCGAGACCTGGACCGATACTCTGGGCTCCGGCTTCAACCTCCTGAAGGGCAGCGTCAACACCTACGACCTGTCCACCCTCCCGGGGAACTACACCGTGACCTACAAGAGCCTGGACGAGAACGTGGCCACCGTGGACGCCAGCGGCGTGGTCACACCCGTGGCTTACGGTGAGACCTACATCATGATCACCGCCTCCAACAAGGGCGGCCAGGAGCGGACCATGCAGTTCCGCATCCGGGTGGCCAAGCCCTACGAGGACGCCTACTACATCCGCACGGTCCGTGTGGACTGCAAGGACTGCGGCGTTGGCACCTATGTGAAGGAGGACGACCTGAAGGCCGGCACCGCTCTGTGCAGCGGTTGCGGCGTGGCCCTGAGCCGCTACGACGTGGAGACCCAGTGCACCAAGTGCGGCCACACCTTCTTCACCTACGCCCCCGACCTGCAGACGGGCAAGGCCAAGTGCCCCAACTGCAACCAGACCCTGAACCGGAAGATCTCCGCCGAGGCCATCCGGGACGTGAAGTACGAGCTGGCTGTGTCCACCACCGCCAAGGCCTATGCCTATGTGGTCGTGGGCGAGGACTACACCCTGGCCTTGAAGGCCGACGGCAGCGTGTGGGCCTGGGGCCGCAACACCTGGGGCCAGCTGGGCGTGGGCTACGGCAGCGTGGGCGGCGTGGAATCCACCCCGCAGAAGCTGTCCTTCTCCAAGGTCATGGGCTACGCCAAGCCCGACACCGGCCTGGCTGCCGACGACGGCTTCGTCTACGCCGACTACTACTCCGTGCCCGAGTACCGCCGTGTGCTGGCGAAGGCCGCCGCGCACAGCACCAAGCGCTATCAGAACCTGAAGAAGTACGTCGCCCAGAGCAAGGAGAACGTGCCCATCGTCAAGATCGCCGCGGGCCTTGACTTCGCCATGGCTCTGGACGCCGAGGGTACCGTCTACACCTGGGGCCGCAACAACGTGGGCCAGATCGGCAACGGCGCCAAGTCCAGCTCCCAGAGCATCTACGAGACCCTCTATCCCTCGCCCGTGGCGGTGGAGTCCCTCCGGGATCTCCGCTCCAGCGGCGACGAGCTGGCCGCGGTGAACATCGTGGACATCTACGCCGGCGCGCACCTGGCGGGCAACGGCAACGACGGCTACCACAGCGAGAGCTACGCCATGGCCATCAGCGACAAGGGCGACCTCTTTACTTGGGGCACCGGCGCCAGCACCCAGATCATCGGCGCCGACGGCAACGAGCAGTATAAGCCCTACTACGCCCCCGCCGCCGACCTGGTGGACGTGTCCGCCCCCAGCCAGGGCCGCATCTATGCCCTGAACCAAGAGGGCACCATGATGTATTGGGACAACACCAAGGCCGACACCGCCATCCTCAGCTACACCGACAACAAGATCGTGGATGAGGGCGTGACCGAGCGGGTGGTGGCGCTGGACGCCGGCCGCGGCAGCACCTTCTACACCACCCAGAGCGACAAGGTCTTTGCCAAGGGCTCCAACGACGAGGGCCAGCTGGGCAACGGCTCCAACACCGACGCCACCGGCTACGTCAAGCTTACCGGCGTGTCCGGCCAGAACCTGAAGGCCATCTCCGGCGGCGCGGCCACCCTGGCTGTGGTGGAGACCGCCCCGGGCAGCAACGACTACACCATCCTGGCCACCGGCCTGAACGGCCACGGCGAGCTGGGCAACAACACCTATGATGCTGTGAACCTCTATGGCTCCGTCCTGCCCGGTCAGACCGTGGGCCTGCGCGCCACCGAGGAAGAGCAGACCACCGGCATCATCCAAAACGTGGTCCACGCCGACACCGGCATGGGTCTGGACCTCAGCGGCCAAAACGGCGCCCAGCGGGGCCTCAGCGCCGCCATCGTCACCGACGGCTCTGTGTACACCTGGGGCAACAACGAGTTCGGCCAGATGGGCAACCGCATCATCGGCCAGGGCCCGCTGGATGCCTCGGTGAACAAGCCGCTGCCCAACTACGTGGACGGCTACCGCCTGGCCATCGAGAACGAGCTGGAGGGCGTGCACAACAACCGCCTGGTGGTGGTGCTGGACGAGACCGTGGAGAAGACCCGGGTGGCCAACTGGACCATCCATCCCGTCATCTACTACTTCAACGTCTATAACGAGATCCCCGTGGAGCGCAACCGCGCCGCCCACTACATCTTCAACACCACCGATCCCAGCGTGGCCACCGTGGACGAGTATGGCCGCATCACCTACACCGGCGTGGGCCAGGCCACCATCATCGTCCAGGAGGTGCCCACCGCTGAGTATGCCCAGGATCCCTCCGAGGGTCTGAAGACCTTCATCGAGGTGGAGGTCCTGCCCTACAACCTCAACTACTACAAGGAAGTGCCCGTGAAGGACGCCGACGGCAACGACCTCAAGGACAACGAGGGCAATGTGGTCAAGGAGACCGTGGAGGCCTACAACCTGGTGGCGCCCGCCCTGTCCACCGGCCTGGAGTTCTCCGTGGCCCTCACCGCCGTGGGCAACGTCTACTCCTTCGGCTCCAACGCCTTCGGCCAGTTGGGCATCTCCACCCTGGCCATCAAGAGCCAGGACCGCTTCGCCGCGGTCCAGACCGGTATGGGTCCCATGGAGAACATGGTGTCCCTGGCCGCGGGCAACAACTACGCCCTGGCCGTGTCCAAGGACGGCTACGTCTACGCCTGGGGCGAAAACGCCAGGGGCTCCCTGGGTCTCAACAACGACCTGAGCTCCACGCCCAGATACCACACCCCGCAGCGGGTGAGAGGTCCCGGCGGCGTGGGCTACCTGGGCGACAGCGCCACGGGCAAGGTCATCAAGGTCTACGCCAACGGCAACTCCTCCGCCGCCATCACCGAGCGGGGCGAGGTCTACGTCTGGGGCGACAGCTCCAACTACCGCCTGGGCGCCCGGGACAACCTGAACGCCTACGCCTATCCGTACAAGGTCCCCGGCGTGGACAACGCCATGGAGATATACCTGTCCGCCAACAATATGGTCATCGTCATGGCCGACACCACCGTCTGGGTGGCCGGTCAGGATGACACCCGCATCAAGGGCTGGGGCGAGGCCGACCTCAACGGCAACGCCCGGGTCTACGAGGAGGCCAACGGCGACAGCACCTACACCAAGTATCCCATGCCCATGCTGAGCCCGGTGGACGTGAACTATGTCCAACTGCCCGACTACGACGCCGAGGGCAATAAGCTGGATACCACCCACACCGCCGTCCAGCCCACCCGTTACATGGACAACGTGGTCTACGCCGGCCTGGGCGACCACCAGGTCATCATGATGACCCAGGCTTTCTATGACGACGATCTGCCCATGCCCGCCGCCGACGCGGACGAGGCTGCCTGGATGGCCTACCTCAAGCAACTGGGCTTCACCAAGCACCTCTACATGCACGGCCAGGACATCCACGGCCTGCTGGGCACCCTGGAGCAGACCGAGGCCGAGAAGGAGTCCGGCGACACCAAGACCCTGGGCGTGAAGGGCACCTATGTGGACCTGCCCAAGGAGTATACCTACTTCCAGCAGGTGGAGTACGACCGCCTGGTGGAGCTGGCCGCCAGCGCCATGGAGGTGGTGGAGAAGTTCGGCAACCGCTACGCCGACGACATCGAGCTCAACGGCTTTACCACGCCCATGACCTGGGACGCCATCAACGCGCTCTACCAGCAGTTCTACGCCGAGGCCGAGCGTCTGGCCACCGAGGGCGGCACCATCGACGCTACCTCCAGCCAGATCCTGAAGAAGCTGCGTACCGTCCTCTATAAGGATGGCTTCGGCGGCTACTCCGGCACCCAGGTCAAGGCCGTGTGCGACTACATCACCTCCCATCCCGACTGGGTCCGCAACGCCGTGGAGGACGCGGTGAAGATCCTGGTGGATAAGTACGACGCCTACGCCACCCTGGATGCCAGCCGCGATGTCTCCATCGACGAGCGCAACCACGCCATGCTGGTGGAGCAGCTGTGGAAGGCCCTGTTGGCCCAAATCCAGGCTGACCCCATCTACGCCAACTACTCCGTGGAGCTCAAGGAGCTCACTGACGCTGAGAATGCCCTGGACGCCGCCAAGAAGGCCCAGGCGAAGGCCAACAGCGAGCATCAGGAGGCGTTGAGGGTCCTGGACCAGGCACGCAATGCCGCCAAGGAAGCTGATATTAAGCGGGAGGAGTATCAGAAAGAGTTTGATACGCGCTATCCGCTGGATGATAATAATAATCGCACCAACATCGACGAGCTGTTCTCCGACATGGAGGCCTGGCTGGAGGGCCTGACCAACACCTATCTGGAGCTGAATGCTAAGGTCACGGAGGCCATGACGAAGGAAGGCGAGCTCAAGGGCGTCCTGGATGGGGCCAACACGGCCCTGGACATCTGCCAGGGAGAGTACAACAAAGTCCTGGCCAATCAGGCCCAGAGCAGCACCTACCACGCCTTCAAGGAGCTGCTGGCCCAGATCCAGCGCGAGAGCGTCACCGGTCTGAAGATGGTGGAGGACCCCGCCAACGCGGGCGAGTGGATCCCCGCTCCGGGCAACGTGGCCAGCGAGTGGATCGGCGCCACCACCATCAACACCACCGATCCCGACGGCAAACCCATCTCCCTGACCGGCACGTATAAGGACCTGAAGCTGGATCAGTTGAAGCTGGACCAGTGGGCCACCGTGGAGGCCCACAAGAAGCTGGCCACCAATACCCTGAGCAACATCATCACGGGTATCGAGACCCTGAACGCCCAGTTGAATAACGCCGAGGCCATCATCACCTACACCAAGGAATACCTGCGGTATCTGGAGCAGGTGGGCCGCATCAGCGCCAACTTCAAGACCTATCAGAACGCCACCTGCGAGAAGATCGTGCTCAATGAGGGCAAGCGCGACGAGAAGGTCAAGTACGTCATCCATTACGGCCCCGCCGAGACGGGGCTGGCCGATGGCCTGCCCGCGCCCAAGGATTACCGTCTGCCCACCTACGCCGAGGGCACCAACGACATGATCGACCCCGGCACCCAGATCACCGCCGACATCGCCTACACCGGCGCTGGGGCCGTCCATCCCGAGGACTTCCAGACCGCCTACGAGCAGGCCAAGGAGACCTTGGTGAGCTTCAACGAGAAGGCCAAGCTGGAAGAGGGCCAGACCATGGTGGACATGGCCCGCAACGGCGCGGAGCTGCGCGCCGAGGCCGACAAGCTCTCCGACGCCGCCCGGACCCTGAGCAAGTGGCTCTCCGGCGACCTCTACAAGGCCTATATGGCGGTGCGCCAGACGACCAGCAAGGGCGAGTACGACGCCGATTCGCTGCTGGGCTTCAATCCTACCACCGGCAAGAGCAACACCGCCATCCTGGACGGCAGCCTCTCCAGCATGACCTTCCAGGGCGTGGGCATCATCAACGAGGTGGTCTCGGTCTACGCCGGCGCGTCCTACACCGGCGCCATCACCGAGGAGGGCTACGTCTACCTCTGGGGCACCAACAACGACGAGAACGACCAGCGTGTCAACGGCAACGGCTCCATCCTGGGCAACCAGAAGACCGGCGACATCCAGGCCGTGCCCGGCCTGGTCTACCGCAAGGAGATCGGCAGCGAGTACATCGCCAACATGGTCCGCCTGGGCTTCAACTCCGGCTCCATGAAGAACCGCCACATGCTGGCCCACCAGAACTCTGGCACCACCCTGGCCTGGGGCAACAACGCCAAGGGCCAGTTGGGCAACCGCACCACCACACCGGCCAACGTGCCTGTGGTGGTGGGCAGCGGCACGGTCTCCATCGAGTCCACCATCACCCTGAACCTGGTGGGCACCCGCACCAAGGACACCACCCTGCTGGAGTTCGGCACCGATTACCTGATGGTCTACAACAACGCCGCGGGCAGCGGTACCTATAAGTGGAAGAGCCTGGACGACTCCATTGCCACCGTCAAGGCCGACACCCACAACTCCTCCGTGGGTACCATCGACGCCGTCCGCGAGGGCGAGACCCGCGTCCTGGCCGAGAACCAGATCACCGGCCAGATCGTCTTCACCCGCGTCATCGTCACCGACGGCGTGACCTACCCGCAGCTGGTGCTGGGCCGCGACACCACCACCGCCCTGAAGAAGAACGGCACTGTCTGGGCCTGGGGCGACAACACCTTCCGCGAGGTCAACACCCAGCAGTATATCACCGACCGCTGGGGCACTCCGGTCCTGAACCCCGAGTACGGCGAGTACACTGGCGTCACCTACGGCACCGGCAAGCTGGGCGTCGGCTCCACCCAGAGCCTCATCACCAGCCCCGTCCAGTTGGGCGACTACCTGGAGGACCCGCTGGACGACACCAGCCGCAAGCCCTTCCAGAACATCACCAAGATCTCCGCCGGCGACAACCATATGCTGGCGGTGGATACCGCGGGCAACGTCTACGCCTGGGGCGACAACCGCTATGGCCAGTTGGGCCACAGCCCGCTGCTGGTGTCCCAGACCCGCTACCCGGTGAAGGTCACCATCACCAACAAGGAGGGCGTACCCGTCGGCAACATCATCTCCGTGGCCGCCGGCTCCAACCACTCCCTGGCTCTCACCAGCACCGGCGAGGTCTACGCCTGGGGCTGCAACGACTTTGGTCAGTTGGGCCGTGGCACCGTCTCCGACTACAGCCAGTATGAGAGCCTGTCCATGGGCGTGGCCGCGTTGGAGGACTACAAGCCCGTTCGGATGAACGGCTTCCGCGACATGCCGCTCACCGGCGTTCTGGACATGGCCGCCACCGTCTCCGCCACCGGCGTGCTGCTGGTGGACGGCACCATCTGGACCGTGGGCTCCAACGAGTACGGCCAGCTGGGTGCTGGGTATATGTACTCCGAGGGCGTGCGCCTGGGCGAGAAGGGCGTGAACCTGGACGATCCCGAGGATGTGGACCAGTACACCCATGAGCAGATCGGCAAGATGGCCCAGTACGTGGACGGCAAGCAGATCAACCTGGGCGCCACCGGCGAGCTGGTCCAGGTCACCGTCTCCGCCGACGCGCTGGACGCCGCGGGCCGTCCCGTGGCCAGCGAACCCATCGCCAGCATCAACCGCATCATGGGCCGCGGCTACAACTTCTCCATCATCACCGAGGGCAAGAACGCCTATATTTGGGGCGACAACTCCTCCACCCAGTTGGGTGCGGGCGAGTGGCTCCAGTACACCGAGCTCATCGAGGACAACATGGCCACCGGCCGGTTCTACCCCGAGGAGGTCTTGGATCAGTATACCTACGCCAGCAAGCCCGTCAAGCTCCAGACCGCCGACAGCGGCGGCGGCGCGCTGGAGAAGGTCATCGAGGTCTCCCTGGGCGGCTATGTGGGCGGCAAGGTCCAGGCCCTGGCCGTGACCATGGACGTGACCTATGATTACTCCGGCGGCCAGACCATTGTCCGCGACCGGACCTACACCACCTATGCCTGGGGCTCCAACCAGTACGGCAAGGCGGGCTTCACCACCTCCTCGGATACCTCCCGGGCCCTGGCCTTCAACGTGTTCCAGGAGCGTCCCGGCGAGGAGAACCTGGAGCGTGACGCCAACTCCGCGCCCATCAAGTCCATGTCCGCGGGCGGCAACCACTCCGCCGGCTATGACACCAACGGCATCGTCTACACCTGGGGCAACAACGAGTATGGCCAGTTGGGCCGGTTCGACTACATGTCCCACGTCTATGTCCAGGACAGCAACGAGCACGGTCTGCTGTACCGCGATCCGGAGGGCAACGTGGTCAACGCGCCGCCCAATGGCGTTGTCGACGAATCCTGGACCCCGGTCTACAAGGTCGGCACCGAGGGCCGCTGGGCGGGCCGTTACATCGACCAGAACTACCCGTATAATGAGTATGGCGAAGTGGACGAGACCCTCCGGGCTACCTACGAGGGCGAGGTCTCCCGCAACGCGCCCACCCTGGTGGACGAAGAGCACATCGCCATGTTCAAGGTCAATGAGATCATTCAAAGCGGCAAGACCGTGGAGACCCACACCGAGAAGTACAACTACCAGGTGAAGACCGGCTCCACCGTGGTGGACGGCGCCCTCAAGGACGTTGAGCCTACCGCCATTATCGGTAAGTATATGTACTCCTTCAGCGTGGACAAGGAAGTGGACGAGGAGAAGACCCTCAAGCTCAAGTACAAGGTCCTGGACGACTCCCTGGTCACCCTGGGCAACCGCCAGGAATTCGCCACCGACGAGCAGGAGGCCTTCACCCGTAAGCTGGAGGTCAGCTACACCAACGACGCGCTCCACCAGCGCATCGAGACCTATCTGCCCATCCTGCTGGACGAGCCGCTGGACAAGGACAACTTCGGCTCCACCCGGGTCCTGGCCACCTACGAGGGCGTGAACAACAAGGGCGAGGACATCTCCAAGTCCGGCGTCGCCATCGTCAACGTCCTGGGCAAGGACGACATCCAGGATACCGGTAGCGGCACCTATACCACCACCCGGGCCTTCCGCACGCTGCCGCAGGTCTCCGCCGGCGACGCCTTCACCCTGGCGCTGAACATCAAGGGCGAGCTGCTGGTCTGGGGCAACAACGAGTTCGGTCAGCTTGGCAACGGTAGCGCCAGCCGCTACAACATCTCCCCGGGCATCAACTCCACCATCGCCGCTGAAATGAGCATCCACCACAACGACGGCAAGGAGCACTACCTGGTCCAGATCGCCACCGGCGCCCGTCATGCCCTGGCGCTGGACGACATGGGCACGGTCTGGGTCTGGGGCGACAACACCCAGGGCCAGCTCGGCCTGGGCAACAAGGCCGGCGGCGTGGTCCAAAAGCCCATGCCCATCGAGAAGCTGGACACCGAGGACGAGAGCAACAAGATCGTGGCCATCTACGCGCTGGACACCAGCTCCTACGCCGTGGACGCCCGCGGCACCCTCTACGCCTGGGGCTCCAAGGAGATCTTCATGGGCGCTGACGAGTCCGCCGGCGGCGTGCTCATCGACCAGGAGACCGCCATCAAGGATTACGGCGTGATGGGCGAGGTGGACGGCGTGGAGACCCTGGTCTACGAGCCGACCCCGCTGTCTCTGCTGACCCGCACCATCGAGGTGGGCTACGGCTACGCCCTGAAGGGCTCGGGCACCATCTGGGCCCTGCCCAAGAACGCCAACAGCCCCGACGTGAAGCGTCTGGGCGACGGCGACTCCGGCGAGGCCGCCAAGGGCGCGCCCAACCGCAACATCGCCGCCATCTCCGCCCACTCCGACGAGTACACCATCACCGCCGGCAGCGAGGGCGACAAGGTCACCAAGGACTACCGGGAGCGCCACCTGCTGGCCATCGACAAGGACGGCAAGCTGTGGAGCTTGGGCGACAACCAGTGGGGCCAGACCGGCCAGGCCCGGCCCGCCGGCACCGTCGAGACCGGCTCCAGCAACACCCTCCAGCCCGTGGTCATCCGCTATGAGTACGACGGCGGTCCCGCCAACGGCGGCTACGAGGAGTTCTATCAGTTGGGCGACAACGCCGTCCGGGATGAAAACGGCCAGCCGGTCCACGCGACCGTCACCGCCGTGGCCGCCGGCGACAGTTTCTCCGCGGTCATCGCCAAGCACGTGGTCTCCGGCGAGGCCAAGCCCGTCTACAAGAAGCTCATCTCCACCAGCTACACCGCCAACGCCGACAAGAAGGCCACCAGCGTGGCCACCGAGATCGGCAAGGACGAGTATCTGACCCTGACCTCCGCCATCGACGCCGCCATCGACGCCAACACCGGCTACGACGACTTCACCCGGGTCACCACCACCCGCTCTCCCGCGGTGGAGGACGGCATCCGTGTGGAAAACACCGTCACCACTTACACCAGTAAGGCCCGGGCCCTCATCGCTGAGAGCTACACCTCCGACGGCAATCTGAGCTTCAACACCGAGCGGGATATGCTGGACGCCATGCAGACCGCCGGTGTGGCCGACGCTCAGGATCTGCGCGACAGCAAGGATAAGAACTACACGTACAATACCTCCACCGCCGTCCGGGGCAGCGCCACCACCGTCACCATCACCGCCACCAGCACCGATGGCAAGACGGTCTTCACCAAGGCCACCGAGACCCGGACCGACTATCTGGAGTCCGGCGCGCTGCGCACCACCGTCACCGTCACCTATACCAAGCGGGTCAAAGGCGCCACCGAGGCCGACGACACGGTGTCCACCTGGACCAGCGTGGTACAGGATACCCCTGCCCAGGTGTACACCAAGACCGTGGGCACCACCGAGACCGATGTCTATGACCTCTACACCTTCGGCGACAACTCCCACGGCAAGCTGGCCCAGGGCCTCAACGAGAACCCCAAGGGCTCGTACATCTACCCCGAGCGGGTGAACATGGGCACCGACGACCAGGGTAGCAGCGGCGCCAGCGTGGTGGCCGTCAAGGCCGGCGAGGAGCACATGATCACCATCAAGAAGGACGGCTATATGTGGTCCGCGGGCCTGAACAGCTTCGGCCAGTTGGGCAACGTGTCCACCGTTAGCTCCAAGGTCATGGTCATGGTGGGCCAGCAGTCTGTCAACGTCACCCCCACCACCATCACCATGGTCAAGGGCCAGACCCTGAACATCAGCCAGGTCATCACCAGCAAGGACCGCAAGCTCAACGTCACCTACCAGGCCGGTATCAACCTGCTGATGAAGGGCTCCTCGGGCAAGCTCAACGCCGGCGACAAGTGGACCGCCTCCACCATGAACGAGAGCATCCTCTCCGTCCGCCGGGCCAGCCAGCTCATGGAGGACCTGGGCGAGCACGACGTGAACGGCGACTTTATCCCCGGCACCGAGGCCCGGACCTTCGACCACCCCGAGTTCAACTTCACCAACGCCGCGGCCTCCGAGCTGCCCAACACCGCCTTCCGCAAGAGCATTGGCGCGCGGATGGAGGATATCCACACCATCCTGCTCTATAACGGCGTCACCACCGTGCCCAACGTGCCCGGCCTGGCCAACGCCGGCGCGGACATCACCGACGCCATGCTCTACCGCTGGGCCAAGCGGGGCGAGTGGGAGAGCGACTTCGTCGCCACCCGGGACTACATCGCGGGTCTGGCCACCGCCGGCGACCGCATCGCCCAGCCCAGCGTGAAGATGGACACCGGCGCGGGCACCCCGCAGAAGCTGACCCTGAGCGCCACCGATGACAGCCACGTCAACGGCCGCCACGCCGCCACCTGCGCGGGCAAGACCATCCACAAGAGCGCCAGCGACGGTCTGTGGCACTGCGACGCCTGTGGACGCGTGGCCAACGCCGGCGAGTACACCACCGACGGCCTGGTGGCCACCACCGGCAGCTTCAACGCCACCTGCGGCCAGAGCTACGCCACCTGCGCCTCCACCGTCGCCTCCTACGACAACTCCCAGGACAAGTACTTCTGCGATGTCTGCGGCGACGAGGTGGTGGTGAAGTTCACCGCCGAGCTGAGCCAGTTCAACACCGGCCTGGGCGAGAGCCTGTACGTCCGGGAGTTCCTGGACAGCCGCAAGTCGGTCATCGTGGACCCGGCCACCGCCCAGGTGGACGAGAACTACCACTACTTCTACAACGGCATGAGCCAGAATCCCCAGGCGCCGCAGTTGAAGATCCAGTATTCCAACATCCCGCCTGAGTACGACAACTACTACATCACCGGCAACTCCCTGGGTCAGACCATGATCCGGGTGCGGGTGCCCGGTCTGTCCGCCTCCGCCTACGTGGTGGTGAAGGTCATGGCCGACTCCGACGCCAAGACCAATCCCATGGTGGCCGTGGGCGAGACCCACACCGTCACCCTCAAGAGCAACGGCACTGTGTGGACCTTCGGCGACAACACCCACGGGCAGTTGGGCCGGGAGACCTACGACTCCATCGGCATGGTGGTCTTCCCCCACATGATCGACTACCTCATTGCCCGCCGGGACGCCACCACCACCACCGGCAAGGACGCCAACGGCAACAACGTGACCTACGAGAAGGGCACCAACTACTTCGAGCGCCACGGCATCTTCACTCCCGAGGGCAAGCCCATCGAGAACTACGACGACTGGGTGGCCGCGGGCAGCGACCTTGGCTTCATGGACGAGGTTGGCTATCCCTGGGACGATCCCGATCCCATCGTCAACGTGGTGGCCGGCGCCGGCGTGAGCTACGCCATGACCGAGTCGGGCATTATCTACGGCTGGGGCGACAACGCCATGTACCAGCTGGGCGTGGGCGACCTCACCCAGACCACCGGCGCGGGCCTGACCCCGGGCAGCACCGACGTGCGCGCGCCCCACGAGCTGGTCTACACCCAGGTCATCACCATCAAGGACGAGCTGGGCGTGGAGCACACCTCCACCAGCGTCCAGCCCATCGGCAAGAACGGCGGCACCTTGGACGTGAAGTCCACCCTGGACGCCCAGACCGGCAGCTACGTCACCACACTCTACTTTACCGTGGAGACCGAGGTGGACGGCGGCGACAGCTATGAGACCCTCTACGCCGCCGGTCACGGCTTCACCAGCGCCGCCCCCGTGCCCATGAAGACCGACGGTATGTCCACCATCAGCCAGATCGCCGGGGACTACGCCCTGGCGGGCGGCGAGGTGTGGCACCTGGCCAACACCGAGCTGGGCGTGCCCACCAAGATCACCGGCTTCGTGGACGCCAACACCGAGGCCAGCGGCGACGACACCAGCGACGGCGAGGCCGTCATCACCCGCATCGCCGCCGGCGCCGAGCACGTGCTGGCCCTGGACGGCCAGGGCGGCGTGTGGGCCTTCGGCACCAACGAATACGGCCAGTTGGGCACCCAGATCATGGACGGCGACGACTACCAGCCCTCCGAGAAGCCCATCCGCGTCCAGGCCGGCGAGCAGGGCGTGGGCTACCTGGGTTACAACCCGTTCGCCAGCGTCAACACCACCCCCAACGCCGTCATCACCGACATCGCCGCGGGCCAGTACAGCTCCTATGCCCGGGACGAGCTGGGCAGAGTCTGGGCCTGGGGTCTGAACAACCACGGCCAGTTGGGCCTGGTGCCGCCCACTGAGGGCACCGTGGCCGAGACCATGGGCCGTCCCGCCGAGGTGGATAACGGCACCCGGGGCGACAACTACCTCAGCGTCTACGCCGGGTTCTTCCAGTCGGTGAACCTGGACCAGACCGGTATGCTCTGGGCCGACGGCTCCAACGACTACGACCAGTTGGCCAACGGCACCGCTTCGGATACCTTCGTTCCCACGCTGGTGGGCGACAGCGCCCTCCAGGTCACCATCGCCAACAACTACACCACCTCCGACGACGGCTACGACCTGAAGCTGGGCGACTACATCAAGATCGGCCAGACCAAGAAGCATCCCACCGGCACCCACCGCTATGACCGCCTGGCCGACGGCACCTTCGTCAAGAACGACACCCGTATCGACGCGGGCACCTACGCCGCCGAGTGGTACTTCGATCCCAACGCCAAGACCAAGGTCGCTCCCGGTGAGCTGACCCTGGTGGCCGACCGCACCTATTACCTGGAGACCGACTTCAGCGTCTTCTGCCTGTTCACCTCCAACGACGTGTCCAACTTCGACTACCTCTACAACCTGGCCTTCAACAACAACAGCCAGATGCAGAAGTTGGAGGAGGAGCAGATGGTCCGCGCTGGCGATCATACCATGATCACCGCGCTGAACACCCACCGCAGTCTGGCCTATGCCCTCTTCCACAAGGAGCCCAACGGCACCTACACGGCGGTGGACACCAGCCTCTACACCGTGACCAACGCAGACGGCGACCAGATGAAGTTCAGCACCACCGGCTGGGTCATCGGCACCGACGAGGACCTGGAGTTCACCCTCACCCCCGACGCGCTGGCCGCGGGCGAGCGGCTGGACAACGACTACGTCATCCAGACCATCCCCAACAGCGCCTACACCACCAACGCCACCATCAATAAGGACACCGCCCACGAGACCAACACCCAGGATCCCAAGGCGTACCAGTCCTTCGTGGCCGCCACCGGCGACATCCGGGGCGAGGACGACGGCAACGGCACCATCATGCAGTACACCGTCACCAACCCGCTGAGCGCCTTCCGCTTCGGGCTGCAGTACTGGCCCGACCGCAACGGCGACGGCAAGGTGGACGAGACCGACGACGTGGCCAACTACCGCCAGGCCGGCTCCATCGAGACCAACGTGGTGGTCCGCAACCTCCTGGGCACCACCGAGAACAACCACGGCGGCTGGTTCGTGGGCAACAACAGCCAGATGGACTTCACCCTGGGCAAGGACGGCAAGACCCTCTCGCCCAGCCGTAGCCTGCGCGATTACCGCGTGGTGGTCCAGTACGCCAAGGAGCTGGTCATCCTCAAGACCACCAACGACATTGGCAGCAAGCCCGGCAAGACCACCCTGTCCGTGCTGGAGACCCAGGTATCCAACAAGTCCCGCTTCGTGCCCATCACCGTGGTGCCCAACGACGGTCCCGAGGCCAACGAGGTGGTCTGGGACACCGTGCCCACCCTGACGGTGAACGACGTTACCTATAATAATGTCCAGGTCCGCCGGACCGACGGCAACGGCAACGTGACCATCCGGCCCAAGCAGAGCATCTGGAGCAACCTGGCCATCACCCCCAACACCGACGAGCAGGCCAATTTCTACTCCAAGGACGGCGCTACCCTGGTGCCCGCCAAGGTGTCCACCGGCTATGGCCACACCCTGTCCCTGCGCGCGGACAACACCATCTGGGCCTACGGTCTCAATACCAAGGGCCAGCTGGGTCTGGGCCGCGCCGCCGCCGACCACACCAACGGTTCTGTGCGTGGTTGGGACGACCCGCAGGAGATCCAGACCTGGGTCTGGAACACCGCCACGAAGCAGTATGAGAACCAGTACATCTACCAGCAGAGCAACGACGGCACCGTCCGGGCCCGTTCCAAGGTGGACTTCGTGGACGTGTCCGCGGGCTACGACCACTCCCTGGCCATCGACACCGACGGCAACATCTGGGCCGCGGGCAGCAACGAGTTCGGCCAGTTGGGCCTGACCAAGGATCCCACCGGCCAGACCATCGAATCCGTGCCCTTCTTCATCATGACCGTCAAGGCCAGCGAGTGCAAGGGCATGGCCCGAGGCCAGCGCTTCGTGTCCGTCACCGCGGGCAAGGGCTACTCCCTGGCCCTGGCCAGCGACGGCACCGTCTTCGCCTGGGGCGACAACTCCAAGGGCCAGTTGGGCCTGCGCTCCGACGAGGCCAAGATCACCACGCCCACCAAGCTGACGCTGCTGAACGTCAACGGCGTGTCCGCTGGACAGGACCACACCCTGTTCGTCATGTACGACGGCACCGTCTACGCCGCCGGCTCCAACGCCTACGGCAAGCTGGGCTCCAGCAGCACCACCCTGCCTGTGGACGGTCAGTCCACCGCCCCCGTGTTCGTCAACGGTCTGAGCTCCGTGGTGGACGTGTCCGCTGGCGAGGACCACTCCGTGGCCCTGACCGGCGGTAGCTCCAACACCCGGGTCTATACCTGGGGCTACAACGGCGACGACCGCCTGGGCCGCGAGCTGGCCGAGGGCGAGGTCTACGACGCCGTGCCGCAGCACATCCGCAGCCTGACCTACATCGTGGATGTGGACGCCGGCCGCGACCACACCCTGGCCCTGGAGTACAACGGCGGCCTCTATAGCTGGGGCAACAACCGCACCGGCCAGCTGGGTCTGGGCACCTCCACCACCCAGCTCACCGCCCAGCGGCCCGAGCTCAACGTCCTCTACCTCCAGGACGCCGACGTGATGGTCCACTCCATCTCCGCCGGCGGAGAGTATAGCGCCATCTCCGACCAGATCGGTCAGGTCTACGGATTCGGCGACTACACCAAGGGCTATGCCGACGACCTGGTCCTGGTCCAGAACGACACCCTGTCCGACTCGCCCATCATCGTGGGCGAGAAGGGCCAGCCCTCCAGCAAGCACCAGGTCCTGGCCCACGTGGGCGAGGATGTGGTGGTGGACTTCATCCTGTCCCACCGCTTCAACCTGCTCACCGAGTTCTGGAACCACTATCCCATCACCTTCCAGAACGTCAACGCCGACGTGGCCTTCCGCAACGCCGACGACCTGGCCGCCGGTACTTACCAGACCGGCATCGGCGATACCATCACCTTTGACAGCCTCAAGACCGCCAAGGACCTGGAGAACCTGAACCAGTTCGTGGTCCGGGGCAACAGCTACGGCTTCACCCAGGTCATCCTCAAGTCCAACGACCAGAGCGTGGTCTACTACGTGAACATCATCCCCGAGAACGACGACCACAACACCCACATCGTGGCGCCGGTGCTCTCCGCGGGCCAGAAGTTCACCGTGGCCCTCCGGTCCGACGGCTCGGTCTGGGCCTGGGGCGACAACCAGTACGGTCAGCTGGCCCAGGATATCGACGCCAGCAAGCCTTACTCCGCCGTGCCCGTGCGCATCACCTTCGACGGTCTCACCCAGGGCGAGTACATCAAAAACATCACCACCGGCGAGTACCACGCCATGGCCCTGACCAACAAGGGTCGGCTGTTCACCTGGGGCTCCAACAACGACGCCAGCGGCAACATCACCCATCAGTTGGGCCTGGCCCTCACCCTGGGCGAGGCGGAGGCCGCCATGTCCTACAACACCAAGCCCACCCTGGTCACTCTGCCCAGCATTACCGGCGCTGACAGTGTCATCACCAAGATGGTGGCCGGCGTTACCCACACCGCCGTGCTCACCCAGGCGGGCCGTGTGTACACCTGGGGCTCCAACAACTACGGCGAGCTGGGCATCGACGCCGCCCGCGGCTACTCCACCGGCACGCCGCAGTTGGTCACCGGCCTGAGCCGGGTCATCGACCTCAGCGAGGGCGCCCGGACCAACACCGTCCGCGTCACCCGCTATGACGGCCAGCTCTGGGGCTGGGGCCGCAACATCAACGGCGAGCAGAACACCAACAGCGGTCTGGAGTACTACGCCCGTCCGCGCATCTCCAAGATCGACTTCTCCGGCCTGGTGCGTCCCGCGCTGGACGTGAACGGCAACCGCATCCAGGTCCAGGACACCGACGAGAAGGGCCAGCCCATTTTTGAGGCCGACGGCGTCACGCCGGTCATGGTGGACGCCATCGAGCGGGGCCTGCCCAAGAACATCCAGATCATCAAGGTCGTGGACGGCCAGACCTACTCCATGGCCATGCTCTCCAACGGCGCCGTCATCACCTGGGGCACCAACCAAAACGGCGAGCTGGGCGCGGGCGAGAAGGACCTGGTGCCCTCCACCGACCCGCTGATCCCGCCCACGCTGGTGGAGAACGCCGCCAACGCCGCGGCCCTTGAAAAGCGCATCGTGGAGACCTCCTTCGGCCAGTCCGGCGGCGTCTATAAGCCCGGCTACGTGGTGGGCTTGGAGGGCGACTACACCTTCCAGGACGCCAACGGCGTGCCCAACATCGTCCTGGGCACCGACGGTACCTTCATCCCCAATGGCACGCCCAACGGCGACCACATGGTGGCCATCGCCGCCGGCGCCGTCCACAACGCGGTCCTCTCCGGCGACCAGAGCGTGTGGACCTGGGGTATGACCGACGACGGACGGCTTGGCCTGAGCGAGCTGGAGCCGCTGGACCGCAACATCAACGGCACCCTGGCCCAGCAGGTCCCCGCCACCAACTGGGTGGACATGGGCGACGGCTCCTACCAGCTTGAAAAGCGCACCGACGACGCGGGCAACATCGTGCCTATCCGGGCCCAGAGCGTGGCCACCGGCGGCGCCTTTACCGCCGTGTCCACCGTGGAGCAGGGCGTTGCGCCTACCGCCACAGCCAGTCTGCTGGATTACACCCCCGCCAAGCCTGATGACAACACCCTCTACGGCCTGGTGTACGCCTACGGCGAGAACATCTCCGGCCAGATTGGCGTGGGCGAGCTGGGCACGCCGCAGAACGCCCGGCTGACCTACCTGCCTCGCCAGGTCCTGGGCGCCGATCCGTCCATCAATCCCAAGGACGTGGTGGTGCCCGAGGGCGGCAACGCCCCCATGTCCGCCGACTTTGGCAAGATGTGGATGGCCAACCCGCAGTATATTGCCTCCGTGCCCGTGGACTGGACTCTCCGGGAGGAGCTGGACGAGGACGGCAACAGCGTCAACGCCGACGGCACCGCGCCTCGGGCCAAGTTCGATCCCAACCTCAGCGCCAATACCACCGTCCACGGTCTGCGGGCCGGTACCGCCATCGTGGTGGCCACCGATACCACCAGCGGCACCACCGTGGAGACCACCCTGCGGGTGCTCAGCCGTGACGACCTGCGCGCCGCCGAGATCTTCGCCGAGAACGAGCACGCCACCAACCCGGGCTACGAGACCCTCATCACCAGCGGTTACCTGGGCCAGGGCGAGTTCACCTTCCGGGCCATCCAGACCGGCACCGACGCCGCCACCGGCAAGCCCACCTACACCGTGGTGGCTATGCCCGGCGTGATCCCCCGCGATCTGAAGGACACCGTGGGCGACGTGACCGCTGACAAGCTGCGCAACGCCGTGGTGGCCTACGTGGTGCCTCGTGTGGACGCCTCGGGCAACATCGTCCGGGACGCCAACGGCAAGAAGCTGGCCGACATCCGCGTGGTGCTCCAGGTCAACACCGACCAGCTCACCCTGTGGTCCGAGGGCGACGCGGGCTATACCTCCACGCTGCCCATCGAGACCATCATGGCCAACGACGACGCCCTGCAGATCAACACCGGTAAGCAGGACGGCGAGGGCCGGACCATCTACAATTACAACTGGACCGCCGCCGACGCCGCCATCCCCGCGGAGCTGGTGACCATCCTCAACGACCTCTACAATAAGTACGTCAACAAGATCAAGGACCAGTGGAACTTCGAGACTCCCATGCCCTCCTACGCCCGCTTCGAGAACGTGCCCTACGAGGACGTGGAGGAGCTCTACCTGCGGCTGGTGAACACCGACGGCGGCGACGCCTTCGAGGGTTGGACCAAGCTCATCGTGGTGGAGCGCCAGACCGCCACCGTCCTGGATCAGGTCACCGTGGGCAACAAGACCGCCAACACCGACAATGTGGGCTTCCACAACGCCGGCTATCCCAGTGGCGACATGTCCGCCACCGCCGACGCCACCAAGGCCGACGGCTCCAGCATCCTCACCGGCGTGACCAACACCAAGGGCGTGGCCGTGGACATCAGCAAGGTCTATGACGAGACGGGTGCCAACGCCGTCGACGCCATGAAGTATCCCGACGGCAAGAAGCCCGACAACCGCTACGCCATCATCCCCGACGCGGTCGAGTTGGGCGGCGTGAAGCAGGACAACGAGCTCTACATCTACGGCGCGCTGGGCGAGGTGGACATCATCTCGGTCAACGGCCAGGCCGTCAACGCCGACCACCTGGCCCAGGCCAAGGGCACCAGCATGCTCCTGACCCAGGCTGAGGCCGACGTGAAGCGGCTGACCGATTACCGCGACGCCATCGCCGCCGCCCTGCCCACGGTCCAGGCCCTCCATACCGCCCAGGCCGGCATCCTGGCCGACACCGACGTGTACCACGGCACCGACCCGCTCTACAACGTGCCCGAGTACACCATCGACGGCCGGCTGAAGCAGTTGAAGGACGCCACCACCGCCGACGGGATCTTGCTGGTGACCAACCTGCCCGACAACCTGGTCGCCGCCATCAACCTGATCCTTACCCAGTATGACGGCACCACCAACACGGTGAGCGCGGCCAACACCTACGCCGACGCTATCAACCTGCTGGAGAGCGTGCAGACCGCCGCCGCCGACAGCAGGGCCGCTGCCGCCGCCGCCCTGACCGGGAGCTACGTCCTCACCAACGACCAGGCCCGGGCCATGACCCGCAGCGACCTCATCGCCCAGATGAACGCCAACGCCAAGGCTGTGAGCGAGGCCGCCGGCGTGTATCCCGACGCCACCAACGCCATGTCCACCGCCGAGCAGTGCGCGCAGCGCCTGACCAACGTCTACAACGGCACCGTGGCCGACCTGCCCGCCTACGAGGCGGTGCTGGGCAACGCCCAGGCCGTGGCCGACGCCAGCTACGCGCGCATCCACAGCGGCAAGTTGGACACCCAGTGGGTGGCCGTCAAGGGCGACGCCCAGGAGCACAACGTGACCATCAAGGCCACCGCCCAGACCTATAAGATGGACGCGGCCAAGGCCGTGGGCCAGACCACCGAGAAGGACTACACCCTGAACCTGATCCGCAAGAGCCAGGCCACCCGGCTCAAGGGCGTCTCCGCGGTGTTGGATGGCGCCAGCTACACCGCCATCCAGCCCAAGGCAGGGGAGTACCTGCTGGTGCTGCCCAAGGGCGTGTACGTCTCCGCCGACCGGCTCACCAGCCTCACCGCCACCGCCGCCATGGGCGATCTGGCCTACATCGAGTTTATCAAGTCCACCGGCGCCAGCACCGGCGGCACCAACCTCCTGCCCGCGGAGAAGCTGGGCAGCCAGAGCTGGACCAGCTACAAGCTCAGCGACAGCACCGGCAAGATCGCCGACAACATCCTCACCATCCGTGTGAAGGCATACCTGGACGATTCCACCACCGACGTGAACGCCCGGTATGTCTACACCGACTATAAGCTCACCATCGTCACCACCGACGAGCCCTACTACGTCTTCCTGAACGAGGATTACCTCAACCCGCTGCCGCGCCGCCGGGTGGAGGACGCCGACACCAACAACGACGGTGTGCCCGAGACCGCCCAGTACCGCTACGTGGCGCTGCTGGAGGACACCGACAACGACGACACCACCGTGGTGCCCGCCAGCGTCACCGTCATCGCCCCCGCGCCCAACAGCCGGGTCAAGGTGGGCGACAACACCCAGTACTACGACGGCGCCAGCACCGAGAGCTTCCGCTTCGGCCTGGAGGGCTCCAAGGACGCCGATTCCGCCACCCGGTACTTCAACGCCGACGGCTGGAACGACCTGCCTTTCAGCGTGGGCACCAAGCAGGGCTCCGGCACGGTAAACGCCAAGGGCCAGCAGGTCCGGCTCTACTACGCCAAGGCCGACACCCAGCTCGACGAGCTCACCTTCACCATCCTGCCCGACGACGGCAAGGCCCCGGTGGAGGGCATGACGCCCAACTACGACACCGCTACCGACTCCGATAACGGCGCGGCCAACGACGCCTACAAGCTGGAGGCTAAGTACGACCTGGCCCAGGGCATCTACTATGTGGCCATTACCAACGTGGACGAGACCAAGGGCTGGCAGTTGGACGCCAAGACCATCCTGCCCACGCCCACCAGCGCCACGCCCACCCACATCTTCCCGGTAGTCTTCTCCGACGCCAACGATCCCGATGCTTACGCCAAGGCCCAGGCCATGGCCGCCGCCATCCGCGCCAACGCCGGCGCGGTGGTGGACCAGGCATACACCGACCTGCGTGTCAGCATGGGCGGGCTGAAGGCCGCGCTGAAGGACGCCGACGCCCCCTGCGGCGTGAACAATGAGAGCGTCAACGACGTGATCGACTCCATCATGATCGCCACCGGCGAGGTGGACGTGGCCATCCAGGCCCGGGCCGCCGAGGTCTATGCCGCCTTCACCGGCGACAACAGCGGCGTGACCTACGCCGATCTGGCCTCCGCCAAGGCCGCCATGTTGGCCCTGCGGACCCAGGCCAACGACAGCCAGACCACCGCCGCCAAGGCGCTGGAGACCGCCGTGTCCCTGGGCCTGGTGTCCGCCCACGAGGTGCCCGCCGGCACCCTGGCCGACCTGCGCACCTCTATGGACCTGGTCATGGGTCGGGTGCAGATCATGGAGGACGACTACGCCGCGGTGATGCAGAACATCAAGGCTGAGCTGACCGCCGCCCTGAACGACCTTGCCGGCGTGGGCGACACCACCGCCGTGGACGCCGCGTATCTGGCCATCCAGGCGTGGATGCTCCAGCAGGATCCCGCCATCATCGACCCCGCTGAGCTGGTGGGCAAGACTGAGCCCGCCAACATCATCAAGCAGGCCATCCGGGCTGTGGACAGCTACTACGGCAATCCCGTGGGCACCTCCACCGGCGCCATCACCGACCTGAAGCAGGCGCTGGACGTGCTGGAAGTCATCCTCAAGAACGCCAACGCCGCCGCCTATGAGAGCGCGGCTCTGGCCGCCATCGCCAAGGCCGCCGGCGACGCCAAGCTGGTCTTTGCCGGCGACGACCTCACCGCCGACAAGCTGGTCAGCGACGGTCTGAACACCATCGATAAGACCCACCAGCGCCGCGCCCTGCTGCAAAGCGCCCTGGAGGCCGCCCTGGTGGCCGCGGACGCCGCTTACTACAGCATCCGCGACAACGAGCCCTTTATCCACTACAAGGGCGAGAACAACGACCATAAGCTGCCTCTGTCCGAGGAGTCTGCCAACACCGACTTCTATCTGGTCATCGCCCCCAACGATCCCAACTATCCCAGCGTGGTGGTCACCCTGCGGGTGATGAAGCTGGAGCCCAAGATCGTGGCGGCCGACGCCTATAACGGCCCCGTCCTGCGGCCCTTCCAGGTGGCCAGCGGTGAGGTGGACGAGTTTGGCGAACCCATCTACAACCTCTATAACTTCCTGGAGTACGCCAACTCCACCAAGCACTACGACGAGTACCCCTACGACTATAAGACCAACCCGTACTACGCCAAGTATCCCGCCACCTATCCCGACGCCTCCAAGGCCGGCAAGTACATCTATCAGGACGTTATCGACCTCAGCGCCGACGCCGCGGGCAAGAGCCAGGATCTGGCCACCTTCGTGGTGAAGGTCCGCTATCCCGACAACGTGGAGCCGGGCAAGTCCACCCGCGCCACCCTGAAGCTCACCACCGAGAATCCCATGACCCTGGTGAGCATGTACTCCAAGGCTGCCGACGGCACCGTCAGCTACTCCACGCCGCAGAAGGCCAGCGACAAGGACATGAGCGTCACCTTCAACGTGGAGCTGCGGCCCGAGGACCAGCGCTACACCGCCTTCCGCTTCAAGGCCAGCCTCAGTGTGGACGGCTCCACCGATGTGGAGCGCGAGTACCTCGTCATCGTCCAGTACGCCGAGCGGGGCAGTGAGCTGGTGCGCCTGCTGGACTTCAGCGACGCCAACTACTCCGGCGACGAGCTGGGTACCGAGATCGGCGGCAAGCTGGGCAACAAGACCCCGCGCTATGAGATCCACAAGAGCGAGACCGAGCCCGACACCTACGAGGTCCAGGTGCCCAAGCCCGCTCAGGGCAGCACCGCCGGCCCGCTGTTCCTGGAGGCTGCCGCCGGCTACCTCAACAGCCTGGGCGAGGAAGTCTACTTCCTGGGCAGCAAGACCACCATCATGGTGCCCGACGCCACCGGCAAGCGGACCTATCCGTTCCGTGAGAACGCCTCCGATCCTCGTATCTACCTGGCCCGCCGTCCCATCCCGCTCTACACCAACCTGGTGGAGCAGGAGGGCGGTCAGGTGGTGGAGATTATCGTCACCGACGACGCCGGCAGCGAGGCCAAGACCTACTACCTGCGTATCACCTTCCAGTCGGGCGACACCAACGTGGTCGTGCGCACCAAGAACGTGGGCGACAACGCGCCCAAGCTGAAGCCCTTGACCATGAAGGACTCCGCCAACAACGAAGTGGAGTACTACAACACCTTCATCGACCGGGAAGACACCATCATGCCCTTCCGCGTCACCGCCGACAAGACCTACGCCAGCGTGTGGATGCCCACGGTGGATAAGACCCTGGCCGACGGCAGCACCATCAAGGTACCCTTCTACTTCCTGGCCAACACCACCGACTTCAACACCGCCATCGGCAGCCACCGTCCCACCCAGGCCGATTGGGACAACAACAAGCTGGAGAGCGGCAATCCCATCAACGACCTGACCGATAAGCTGGATCTCACCGACGCCCAGCTGGCCCGCGACCTCCAGACCGGCATCTACGTGCCCGTCTACGTCATGGCCGAGGACGGCGCCACGGTGAAGCTGCGCCTGCTGAAGTTCCGTTGGAGCTTCGCCGACCTGCTGGTCAAGGCCCTGGTGGCCGACTACGACTGGAACTACACCGGCGCCGACGGCAAGGGCGGCCGGGATGAGTTCCGCAACGTCTACGCCACCCTGATCAGCAAGGAGACCGATCCCGAGCAGATCTTCTCCCTCACCATCCCCAGCGACCAGAAGATCCTGGACCTGACGGTGCTGCCCGAGATGCCCGTGGCCCAGTACATCCTCATCGACGAGTCCCAGGCTCTGGTGAACCGTCCCACCGACATGGACTACGACACCCGGCCGGACTACCCGCTGGATACCGACGCCACCCTGTCCGACGGCGTCACCGCCAACCCCAACTTCAACACCTACCATAAGCGCGAGGGCGTCGAGCTGGAGAACGCCGACGGCACCCTCAAGGACGAGCTGAAGATCTACCTGGTGGTCCTCAGCGGCGAGTTCGACGAGTTTGGCAAGGAGAAGTTGGTGAACATCCCCGTCACCCTGAAGCTGGACCGGGTGTCCACCGACCGCACCCTCAAGAGCCTGGTCACCAACAAGGGCGACAAGAACTATGAGCACGAGGCCGTCAAGGACCAGCCCGACAAGGGCCAGTACCTGACCTACATCCCCGAGTCCACCGGCTACGAGACCACCCAGTTCACCGCCACCATGAACTACGAAAAGGCGCAGATCAAGGTGCTGGAGAACGACGGCAACGACGCCAACCGCAACTACATCTCCGGCGTCAAGGGTGTGTACGAGTTCGGCCGCGGCCTGTCCACCTCTCGGGAGGACTACGTCGTGGTGGACGAGACCACCGGCACCAAGGGCTTCAAGATGGACCTGTCGGTCCTCTCCGCCTACGGTCAGCTCCGGGTGGGCCAGCTCATCGCCGAGCACAAGGCCAACAAGGAGCCCGATGACGCCGCCTGGGCCAAGAAGCTGGCCGATGAGTACAACAAGCACACCATGACCCACAAGGTCATCATCGTGCCCACCAACATGAACTTGGATGTGGACGTGACCTATAAGCGTCTGGGCGAGACCACCGCCGAGAACCTGGTCCGAAACGAGAACGGCGCGTACAGCGTGTACGACTACAAGAGCAATCCCAACGCCGACCGCTTCCATGTCCAATCCCTGAACAACGACGACGTGCGGCTCCAACTGCTGGACGCCCAGGGCAATGTTGTCTACGACTCCACCGATCCCAAGTACTCCGTGGTGGGCGCGGCCCAGATCCTGATGCAGACCGGCGGCGACGTGCTGAACACCGGCTTTACCTCCGCCACCGCCGACGACGCCCACACCGACTACACCATCGTCATCTCCTCCACCCAGGACGGCATCAAGACCGCCGACGGCACCACCGCCTTCCTGAACCGGAAGTTCCCCGTGACCATCCTGCCCATGAGCGAGGATACCTCGGTGAAGATCTGGGTGACCTATGAGGTGGATGGCACCACCTACCGTAACGAGGCCAAGTGGAACGACGCCACCCAGGCCTACGAGGTGGCCATCGGGCTGGACACCACCGACATGAAGGTGGAGATCGAGGCCGTCAACCCGTACGCCAAGCCCGCTCTGGACCTGCTGGGCAACCAGCGCGCCGGCGAGGGCACCACCGTGGGCGACGGCGACAGCGCCGATCCCAAGTACAACACCATCTTCGTGAAGAACGGCCTGCTGGCGCCCAACACCGCGGACAACGAGGGCTACAACTATCCCACCCTCACCGGCCTCACCGCCGCCACCAACGTGACCGGCGACGATTGGGACCGTATGTGGAAGATGGTAGACTCCAACTACATCAAGAGCGGCAACGTCTTCGCCGCCGACCTCTATCAGGTCACCGAGAACGTGGGCGACCCGGCCAAGAGCGTCATCATGCGGGTCCAGGTCAAGGCGCAGGACCAGCGGGTCGTGGCCAAGTACGGCTCCGGTTCGGGCACCGTCTACGGCCATACCCTGATCCTCAACCGCAAGAGCAACCTGGCCCAGCTCACCGTCTTCAACGACTACAAGCAGGACCCCAAGCCCGCCGGCAGCGACCGCAACTACATCCCCGACCTGGAGTACTACCAGGCCAAGGACGAGTCCACCGAGACCGAGAACGTCCTGGTCCTCTACCTGGACGCCTACACCCCGGCCGTGGGCTCCACCCCCGCCACCGGCGACGCCAGCGCTCTGGGCCGCCTGGAGGTCTCGCCCGGCGCGTATCTGAAGATCGCCACCGCCGACGGCAAGCAGGTCTCCGGCTTCCCCGATCCCAACCGTGGCTTCACCCTGGGTACCGCCTTCCCCGTGGGCAACCTGAACCGCGGCACCTACACCGTCACCGTGGAGGCCCAGGACCAGAACCCGGCCAACACCAGGGTCTACACCCTCATTGTCAAGGATAAGTCCAAGGATACCCGCACCGGCTTCGTGGCCGCCGAGGGCGAGCAGGGCGAGTACTGGATCTACCACGACCACAGCCCCGCCAACCTGGCCCATCCCGGCACCGGCGCCAAGGACGACCCGTACCAGGGCTTCATCCCGCTGGGCCAGAGCCACCTGAAGGTGGATCCCGTGGACCGCAACGCCGTGATCACCAGCATCGAGCGCTTTGGCGACGCGAGCTTCACCACCAGCCTGGGCGTAGTGTCCACCAAGGCCACCAACGTCTCCGGCAGCGGCGTGCTCTACGACGTGTATAAGGCCGCCGAGGGCGCCTACGCCCACGGCGCGGTGGTCATCGACACCCCCGCCGCCACCGGCGCGGACAAGTCCAAGGACACCCTCTACTACGCCGTGACCGTGACCAGCCAGGCCACCCGCAACGGCGTGCCGCTGGAGACCTCCGTGGTCTACCTGGCCCTGAGCCGCCGCGACGTGGTGGTGGACACCAAGAGCGTCAACGCCAACGGCGATACCTTCTCCATCCGTGAGAACGCCGCCGACCGCATCAAGGGCATCGACCAGTTCAACCTGAACGTGGCCGACGTGGAGATGATCCTGAACGTCACCACCAAGGGCGTCAGCGACACCGTGCCCGATCCCAACGTCCAGGTCACCGGCTTCGGCGCCACGCTGGAGACCGCCGACGGCAACGTGCCGCCCGCCTCCGTGGAGCCCTACAACTTCTCCACCTCCTACACCAACACCGCCGCCGACGGCAGCTCCGCCGCGGTCTACTACCAGGTCACCGACGTGGCGTTCTACACCAAGGACGCCAGCGGCCGGGTCATTACCCCCAACGCCCGGAAGATGTTCAAGATCGAGATCTTCCGCTCCAACCACGACACCACCCTGGGCGTGGACGGCACGGTGTTTATCTACGAGCCCGTGGCCGGCCAGTGGCTGGAGGACCGCCGCATCGAGGCCGTGGCCCGTCCCAACAATCCCACGGTCTACGAGGTCTCCGCCGACATCGCCAAGGGCAACGAGGCTGTGGCCCAGGGCGGCAAGTTCAAGTTCGAGGTCAACACCCCGGGCAACAAGTACCTGACCATGCTGGAGATCTTCACCTCCGGTACCGGCGCCAACAAGACCCACGCCAACCGTAGCTACAACGATTACTACAACATCAGCGAGACCGGCAAGGGCCAGCTCCGGAGCAACGAGGCCAACATGTACGCCATCAACGGCGCTTATACCGACGTGGCCTTCTACGTAGTCTCCTCCTCCGGCGTGCGCCAGCAGTGGTACACCCTGCGGGTCTACCAGGACGACACCGACACCACCCTCGCCGGCGGCAAGCTGGTGGTCTCCGGCGGCGACGACCAGCTCACCACCGCCGACGGCAGCTCCACCGCCAACAAGCAGACCCTGACCTACGCCGCCTCGGGCGAGACCGGCGCCCTCATCGTGGGCGACCGTACGCCGGTCAACCTCAGCGTGGAGGCCCGCAACGGCCTGGCCATGGTGGTGCTCCAGAGCAGCGACGGCAAGATCCTGGGCGTCCAGCGCGGCTCGGGCGTCTTCCAGGGCGTGCCCGTGAGCAAGCTGGGCGAGAACCGCTACACCGTCACTGTCCTCTCCGCCAGGGATTACATGGCCCTGCGGGAGCAGTATGGCGCCGAGGTGGACCTCCAGAGCAAGCTCCAAAAGCTCATCGACTCCGGCGAGCTGGAGTCCTGGATGGATAAGGCCCAGTTCAAGAGCCAGTACCACGTGGTCCTGGATTACTACAGCGCCGACGACACCGGCCTTGTGAGCATCTCCCTGCGGGAGACCAACAACAATACCTATGTGGACGCGCAGCGCACCGAGCTGGGCAACGGCGAGGTCGTCTATCTGGCCCGGATGAGCGGCGCCAGCGTGGGTTACCGCGTCACCCTCAACAACTCCAAGCAGTCGGTGGATGTGGATATGATGGCCGCCGACGGCAAGACCGTCGCCTCCCACAGCCACTTCGACGCCGGCGACAAGGCCGAGGGCGTCGTGGCCGTGCCCGCCGGTATCACCCAGATGCGCGTCAGCGTCACCTCCGCCTCCGGCGACAAGCACGAGACCTACACCGTCTACATCATCCGCTCCGCCGCCTCGGTGCTGGAGCTGAAGGTCAACGGCCTGACCTTGAAGCAGGAGATGGGCAGCTACCGCTACACCGCGCCTGTGGACGCCAAGCAGTTGCGGCTGGAGGTCACCGCCAACAGCCCGCTGGCCATGGTCAGCATCAACGGTGGGCCTAAGCGCTTCCTCACCGACTGGGCCGATATCGCCCTGAATCTGACCAACCTGCCGCCGCACAACACCAAGACCATCCCCATCACCATCTACACCTTCACCGGCGGGGCCGATCCCTACGGCAACTCCGGCGCCAACATCACCCAGCTGGTGGTCACCCGGGATACCACTACCTACCGTCCCGACCAGGTGCGCTTTACGCCTAGCGGCGCCACCTCGGCTACCAATGTGGATGTGGAGGGCGTTTACGGACGCTACATCCTCAACACCACCAGCGCCATCACCTCCGGCGTGCTGGACGTGGTCACTGGCGGCGCCGACCACGAGGTGGACCTCTACGACTGCACCAAGAACGAGTCGCTGGCCTACACCGTGGATTACAATTACGTCAACGGCAAGCTGGTCAACCGCACTTATCACTGGAACCTCAGCGGTCTGGATGTCTCCGGGCTCTACCAGCTACGGGTGTACAATAACGACATCAGCACCGGCAACGGCCAGTCCACCGTCTACCCGCTGGCCGTGGTGGCCCAAAGCGGCAACGCTGGGCTGAAGGCCATCGACATCGACCGTGGCCTGGGCACCGCCCAGAGCGTGGACGTGTCCGCCGGCGGCAACAGCTTCGCCGCCGATGTGGACCGCAACCAGACCAGCGCCGTGGTCAGCTTCACCGCCGACGATCCCAACGCCACCGTCATCATCAACGGCCGCTCCAGCCTGGGCCGGATGGATTGGGAGGTCAAGCCTCTCACCGGCAACGGCGCGACCATCACCGCCACCATCAAGCCCGTGGACGCCTCCGCGCCCAGCCGCGACTATACCCTTACTCTGGCGCAGCCCTATCTGGGCGGTGCTCTGGCCAGTGTTGCCTTCGACGGCAAGACTCTGAGCGCCGACGGCGATGTCTACTCCGCCCAGTACGTCACGCCTGGCGACAAGGCGCTGGTCATCACGGCCACCGAGGGCGGCACCATCGAGCTGCGGGATGCCAATGATAATATCGTCACCGGCACCGTTACCCCGGGCAAGTGGGCCGGCCAACTGGATCTGACCTCGCCCACCGCCACCCGCACCGACTACACCATCTATGTGGCCGGCGCGGCCCGGGCCAAGCTCAGCCTCCAGCGCACCGACTATCCCACCGGCATCCACGCCCTGCAGATCGCCCACGGCTCCACCCAGGTGGTGCCCAACAACGGCACCACCGCCACCGCCACCAACGGCAACTGGAAGACCGTGGCGCCCAAGCAGGCCTATGACAGCGTGGGCAACGCCTTCACCTATTACGAGGCCAGCATCGGCGCCGACGACAAGTGGCTGGAGATCGAAGTGGATGCCATGGATCCCACCACCACCGTCACCCTGGGCTACAACACCGCCAACGACCAGAGCGCGGCCAAGGGTATCCTGGACCAGAGCTACGACAAGGATATGAAGGCGGTCTACTACAGCAATATCAACGGCGGCGTGGCCGGCAACGGCAACAACGTGGCCGCCGACGGCAAGGGCCACTTCGCCATCAACCTTGAAAACCTGACCTGGCTGACCCGCTATCTGAATCCCGCTGTCAACAAGTACAACGCCGTCACCTTCAAGGACGCCTATGTGGACGTGATCGTCACCACCGCCGACGGCCTCAGCCGGGTCTACACCCTCCACGTCACCCGGGTCAACGACGACGACAGCCTGCGCCTGATCAAGGTCACCCCCGAGGACCGTCTGGAGGAGGTCAAGCTCTACGACGATCTGGACGACAACACCAACCCCGACTGGAAGGGCGATCTGAGCGTCATCAAGACCGTGGATGAACTTACCGGCAAGGACCTCTACCGCATCCTCATCGGCGAGGTCAACGACAAGTTCGACCTGGTCGTCCGGGCCACCGACGACGCGGCCCACGTCAGCGTCAGCAAGCCCGGCGAGTCCGCCAAGGATCCCGGCGACGGCGACAGCTCCATCGTCAGCATCCGCACGGTGCCCATGGACGGCGAGATGGTCCGCTTTGAGATCAAGGTCAAGGCCGAGGACTCCGCCGACGAGTACAAGACCTCCTACCTCCAGGTCTACCGCACCAGCGACGACGCCACCTTGAAGGACGCCCAGCTCACCTTCAACTTCCAGGATTGGAACTCCCCCGACACCACCGACGCCGGCGACACCCTGCCCATGACCGTCCACGGCGTGCTGGAGGAGGACAACGACCTCAACGCCTACGGCACCGACGGTCTCTACCGCTTCACCATCTCGGTCAAGCGCGATCCCTTTAACTCCGATTTGGATCTGGACGCCATCCTGGCCAGTCTGGATGTGGAGAACGCCATCGTCACCGCCATCGCCAACAAGCTGGCGGCCCAGGTGGAGTTCGTGGACAACAATGACCACGCCGCCACCCTCACCGGCCAGGCCTGGGGCCAGAACGCCATGGATGGCCAGACCGTCAAGACCGGCACCTACTACACCGTGAAGGTCACCTCCTCCAGCGGCAAGGTGGTCAAGTACTACACCTTCGAGTTCGCCGTGACCGACCTGGAGCTGGACGTGCTGAAGGTGGACGGCGAGAGCTATCTGGACCAGTACTTCGTGGAGAAGGTCAACGGCGAGGACAAGGTCATCTACTACGCCGTGGTGCCCGAGAAGACCGACTTCGTGGAGCTGGAGGTCCAGACCCACAATAACCACACCCTGTGGCCCACCCCGGCCCCGGGCGAGATCAGCAAGGCCACCACCCTCACCGTCAGCGACCTGGACTCCTCCGTCCGCGCCGCCAACGTCAACGACGGCTCTCGCGTCTACCGCCAGACCCAGCGCCTGGTGGACGAGGTCCGGGCTGACAACGGCATGCTCATCTCCGGCGAGTCCAGCCAGTTCCAGATCAACACCGGCAACTACCTGGTACCCGGCGACGGCTCCAGCCGCTGGCTGAACAACACCAAGTATCTGCGCGTCTACCGCGCCAGCAGTGAGACCCGGATGCAGCAGGTCATCGTCTACTATGTGGACAAGGACACCGAAGAGGTCATCGCCGTGCCCGCCATCTACGACGAGGCCCTGCGCCAGTACGCCGCCTTCGTGCCCGACTACGTGGACATCGCCGACATCGAGCTCATCGGGCCCAGCGACCTGAGCTACCTGCAGCTGACCCCGGGCATGACCAAGCCCGAGCGCAAGCAGTACATCGTCCGCGACGCCGACGTGCCCGCCGATGAGAACCACTTTGACCTCTGGGTCAAGGCCGTGGACGGCACCCAGGGCACCTATGACGTGGTCATCTACAAGGAGGACAACACCCTCATCAAGGTCCAGGTGGACAACAAGGACGCCATCAAGCGCACCGAGCCTTACGCTAAGGACGACGGCGAGCACGTCCTCTACGACGCCCTGGCTGACGGCACCGTCAACGCTAAGGTCTATGCCGAGGCCACCAGCCACCGGGCCATGGTCAACGCCGGTGTGGTCAACAGCCTCACCGACCACTCCAACGTCCTCATGCCCACCGCCGACACCGCCGCGCAGTACGCCTACTGGTGGCCCAAGAACGGCAACGGCCTGGTGAGCCTGAGCAAGCAGGACTACACCAACGAATACGGCGTGAAGGCCACCGAGGTGGCCATGAAGGTCAAGGCCAACCCGGGCCAGACCTACACCGACGCTGTCTACTACCTGCACATCTACAAGAAGGACAGCAACGACAACATGGCCCGCTTCACCATGGACTATGTCACCGACCTGGGCGAGGAGGGCACCGCCACCGTCTACCGCTCCAGCGCGGGCACCGACTACACCGTGGTGCTGCCCAGCACCGCCGTCAGCGCCATGCTGACCGGCTACAGCGAGCATCCCATGGCCTCCATCCAGGCCGACCTGGACGCCGTGGCCATCCCCGGTGTGAAGCAGGGCATCTATGACATGGCCATCGATCCCAAGGCCATGGGCTGGTCCGCCGGCGACGCCCACTTCGACGTTACCTCCACCGACGGCTCCAGCGCCACCACCTACACCGTCCACATCCTCTACGCGGACCTCTCCATCCGCGACCTGGCCGTCACCGACCACTACGATCCCACCGGCACCGGCCAGACCAAGGTGGACCATCCCGCCATGAGCTACCAGACCCTCTCCAACGTCCTCACCCGGTACTATGAGTCCATGGTGGGCGACGAGAAGGAAGGTCAGTTCAACGGCGACATCGTCGTGGACTACGACGTGCTGGCCCGGGGCGGCGCCGAGATCACCGTAAAGGTGGACGGCGGCGCCGAGCAGCCCGACCTGCCCTCCAACTCCCTGCCGCTGCCGGGCTTGGTGTTGAAGGCCAACACCGACCTCCAGACCCTGCGGCTGAAGGTGACCAACTACGAGAACGTCACCGTCTTCAACCCCGGCGACAACCTCACCTCCACCGTGAAGGTCCCCTACGAGGCCGAGTATCAGCTCAACGTCTACCGTTACTCCAGCAACGCCGAGATGCTGGAGGTCCGGATGGACTACACCGACGGCGGCAAGAACACCCAGCAGTTCGGTATCTTCGCCAAGAACGCCTCCGACGGCTACGACGTGGACCCGAGAGACTTCGTGCTCTATCTGCCTAGCGATGTGGACCTGGGCGACCTGACCGTCACCACCGCCTCCGCCGGCGCCCGTGTGGCCCTCTCCACCAAGCCCTTCACCCTGGGCGCTGTGGGTGTGGACTTCACCCGCAACCAGGTCACCATGAAGGACGTGGCCGTGGCCGACGGCGAGAAGCTGTACGCCTACGTGCTGCCCTCCAACAACCGGGTGGACAAGAGCAAGGTCTACACCATCACCATCAAGACCCTGGATATGGACCTGAGCCAGGCCGACTTCACCTACGACAGCACCTACACCAAGCTGGGCGTGACCGAGACCGTCACGGGCCAGACCGATACCGACGCGCTGACTCTGCTGCGTACCTCTACCATGACCGACAACGACGCCTGCAGTGTGGATCCCAACAAGAACCACACCCACGTGGACGGCAAGACGGTCAAGGTCTACGAAGTGCACCTTGCCAACTATGAGACCGAGACCCTGGGCACCACCAAGACCTACAAGGACGTGATCGACGCGGTGGTCGAGCTGGCCGCCCGGTCCGGCGCGAAGGTCACTGTGGACGCCGGCCTGGTCCTCAATACCGGCAACAACACCGCCAACTCCATCAACAATGTGGGCGGCGGCACCTGGAACATCCAGCTATTGGCCGAGACCCGGGCCTCCACCATGATGAAGGTCACCGTCACCGGCGATGTCTACGCCGCCGACGGCGCCGACGACGCCGGCGCCAAGGACGTGCCCGGCGCCACCACCGCCAACGTCCACACCTCCAACGCTCTGGAGCGGGTCTTCTACCTCAAGCTCCTCCGGGTGGACAGCGACAACACCGTCAAGCCCGGCGCTATCTACTCCTGGAACGAGGCCGACGGCAAGCACGAGAACGACTTCTACCACCAGGTGGAGAATCCCCACTGGATCAACTACATCCCCGAACACGCGGCCCAGTTCGGCGTGAAGATCTCCGCCAACTCCGAGTCGGCCAAGATCGACGTGCGCGTCTACGACCCCGAGACCTACGACATGGACGCTGTGGAGTTCACCCGCTACCACGCCCAGGAGTTCGACGGCACGCTGGATGTGCCCAAGAACGCCGACGGCACCCTGAAGACCCACTTCCAGGTGGTGGTTACCATCCTGCCTGGCAGCGGCGTCCGGGGCAGCTACATTTACAATATGGAGCGGGTGGTCAAGTCCCTGGAGAGCGCCGGCACCACCGCCGCCACTGAGACCAACTACTCCAACGTGGTGGAATTCCTCGACATGGACAGCTATATCAACGGCTACCAGGCCGGCCAGGAGAACGCCCCCGCCGCCGAGGTCACCGAGGGCGGCAGCCGGGTCATCGTGGCCGTGGAGAAGCCTGAGAATCTGGCCTCCGGCCAGGTCAGCTTCGGCGCCATCGCCCAGTCCACCCTGGACACCCTGGCCCTGGGCAAGCTGGACGAGGACCTGATCGCCACCGGCAGCTTCAGCGCCACCCACAAGCAGACCACCGGCACCCTGGACCTCTCCGGCTTCCAGGATACCTATACCGTGGACGGCGTGAAGCACCACAACCTCTACGCCAAGGCCGTCATCAAGGGCGTGGAGCGGGATACCACCGTGGCGCCCAACGCCCAGTACAACACCGAGTACATCAAGTTCGTGGAGTGGGACGACCTGGTGAGCCTGGAGTCCCTGACTCTGGACTACAAGATGGGCGGCTTCAACTACTCCGTCCAGGCGGTCCAGACCGCGTCTGACGAGTACATCATCTATCTGCCCAGCGCCATCTTCCAGGCCCGGATGGACGACAGCTCGATCAAGGACGTGGTGGACCTCACCGCCGTCACCACCAGCCTCTACGCCAACGTGAGCCTCAGCGGCGACGTGACCGCCTCCGTGGCGCCCGATCCGGCCAAGACCATGGCTCCCGAGCGCCATACCCAGAGCTACGGCGCGTTCAACCTCAACGCCGACGCCGAGGGCGTGGACGGCATCGCCGAGACCCGCTTCAACATCCACGTCCAGTCCAGCGAGGCGTACTACACCGGCAAGAGCGCCGACTACACCCTGCGCATTATCCCCGTGGACCTGGAGATCACCGCGGTGGAGTTCAACAAGGAGACCGACCGTAGCGTGACCCCCGAGGCCCATGCCTTGACCAACTTCGTGAAGGACACCGCCACCGATCCCATCACCGGCAAGCTGGACCGTCCCAACACCTTCGACGGCAAGATCCCCGCCGAGCCCAGCGATGACGAGTTCTTCGCCATCACCGTGGACGAGACCGGCACCGACCTCTCCACCATGGACGGCTACGCCAGCCTCTTCGCCCTTAGCACCATCGGCAAGACCGACCTGAGCGCGGACCGGGTGAAGTTTGGCTTCCTCAAGAAGCCCGAGCGTCCCGCCGGCGTTACCGCCGAGAACGACCCCGACGGTCTGCTGGACATCTACGCCGACCTGGTGGAAGAGTACAACGACAACGTGGACAATTACGACCAGTCCTACAAGGGCATCACTTGGGTGGACTACTCCGCGCCCTACTTCGACACCTACGAGCACTATCAGGCCTACCTCATCTCCGGCTCTGGCGCCGATTCCGACTCCGCTGAGCCGGGTGTGGGTAGCGCCAAGGGCCTGGTCTACACCGACTGGGTGTCCATCCACGACGACGCCACCGGCGACGCGGCCCTCAACGGCAAGTTCCTCTCCGCCGCCCAGGCCGACGTGAACGCCGCCCTGGCCGCCGCCATCAACAAGGTGGACGTGTCCGACGAGGCCGACTCGGTGACCATGGTGAAGGTCCGGGTGGGCAAGGCCGTCACCGACATGAACGGCGACGCCCATGTCCAGGGCTTCAGCACCTACAACGTCATCGCCACCCGGGAGAACTCCACCGCCGGCCTGCTGGACCTCTACGGCAAGGCCAACGGTACCGGCGCGGCCGAACCCGCCAGCAAGGACGTGATGAACGACCTGAGCAAGGACCCGTACTTCCAGGGCTCCAAGACCGAAGGCATCGTCACCACGACCCAGTACCAGTACGCCATCGACGCCACCAACGACGACATCTTCGACCTGTGGCTCAACCAGAAGGTGAGCGACGGCCACCTGCCCAAGAGCCTGACCATCGACGTGTACCAGCAGGCCGAGGGCGTGGACCTCACCGACCCGGCTCAGGCCGCCATCCACAAGGACCTGAAGGCCGCCAACGCCGCGGACAAGGCCATTCTGGGCGGCAACAACCGCCTGAACGTGGGCGTTATCACCGACGCCTGGGCGACCGATCCGAACCTTGACAACGCCTTCCAGATCGTGGTCCGCGTGGAGGCTGAATCCGGCGATGTGAACGTCCACATCATCAATGTCTACCGCAAGAGCGGCGAGGCCAAGCTGGACATGGTGGAGACGCCCACCGGCGAGCTCGACGACGAGGGCAATGTGAAGGTGGATGAGAACGGCAACGTCCTGGTGGACGAGGCCACCACCATCGGCGGCAAGCTGGCCGAGTACAACCATCTGGAGCCCACGCCCACCTACGCCGAGGACGGTACCGAGATCTACGAGTACCTCTTCAAGGTCAACAGCAAGAGCATCACCCAGGTGGGCAACGACTACTACATCAAGGGCGACCTCTACACCGTCAAGAACGTCCTGGGCGTCCGCTCCGGCACCATCGAGTTGCCCGACCACACCGTCCACACCGGGGCCACCGGCCTTGTGGACCTGCTGGTCCTGGATTACAACGGCTCCGGTCGGGAGGGCACCATCCAGGATATCCTGGTTACCAGCGAGGACGGCGCCAGCAAGCGCATCTACCGCTTCAAGCTGAACATCAGCTCCAGCGACACCAGTTTGAAGCAGGTCAACACCCAGAGCGCCGCCAAGACTGTGGGCGGTGTGCCCGCCTACATGAAGGACAACCAGGGCAACATGGTCAACAAGGTCCGTACTGTGGAGACCATCCAGGCCGAGATCGACGCCATCGCCCAGCGCATGGCCGAGCTCAAGCCCGCCTACGACGCCGACCACAGCAGCGAGGAAGGCTTGCTCTACGACAAGCTGGACGACATGCGCACCCTGCGGCTCAACGAGTTTAAGTACTACTTCCGCACCGCCGTGGACGAGAACGGCAAGGACACCGGCGACATCGTCAACGCCGGCGGCAAGGTCGTGGCCAAGATGGTCATGGACGAGTTCGACATGACCTGCGACCTCTACAAGGACGTGGACGGCGACGGGGTCTTTGAGACCAAGATCGTGGACTACGCCAAGGAGCTCACCGAGCTGCGGGCCGAGAAGATCGAGCGCACCGTGTACTACGGCTTCCTGCCCCTGGCCGGTACTCACGAGTGGGGCGACGCCGACGTGCCCTACACCGCCTATGTGGAGGCCCAGCACCGTTCCAGCTCCGTGGGTATGAACACCCACCACAACGAGGCCAAGGACCGTCAGGACTACGAGGTCAGCACCCAGGTCAACTTCAAGGACCGCGGCTACACCTACCAAAACTCCGCCAAGTACGCTGCCGACAACCTCTATGCCGAGCTGATGAACCAGGGCGAGGACGCCGTTCGCAGCTACTACGACATCGCCAACCAGTCTGACCGGCGCTATCCCGAGTTCCCGCTGGAGATGGCCATGGAGAACGTGTTCTTCACCATCAAGGCCCAGGACGGCTCGCTACAGCACTACGTCATGCAGGTGCGCAACTCCGACACCGAGAACCGCAACCTCCACTACACCAACTGGGCCACCGACACCGAGACCGGCCGGGGCTACGGCTACGGCCTGTGGGCCTACGCCAACGGCACCCCCGGCGTGAACGAGGGCACCATTCCCGCCAACGCCCAGCCGCTCTACATGACCACCTCCGGCAAGGAGACCCTGGACGTGATGACGGCGGACTACCTGGTGGAGGTCACCGACAAGTACGGCGTCACCTACCGCGATGTGCACGTGAAGGAGGCCGATACCGCGGCCAACGGCGGCGTGGAGCGCACCGACGTGATCTACGCCAACCTCACCAAGCCCTATACCATGGCCTACGAGATGGAGCTCATCACCTCCATCGACCCGGTCACCCACAACACGGTGTACTCTCAGGAGTACCTGCTGGACAAGAAGGGCCAGAAGATCCCCGTGATCCAGAAGGTCGTGGTGGACGAGGACAAGGCCCTGGACGATCCCGCGCGCTACGAGTACCGTCTGGTACCCACCACCTTCCAGGCCACCGTGGACCGCAACGCCAGCGAGATCGTGGTCCGGGCCGAGGCGGAGTATCTCTTCAGCGGCGTGCAGATCGTGCCGCCCAAGAACTCCTCCTCCCCGCCCAGATCTTACGAGGTGGGCCAGCAGACCTTCCTCATCCGCGGCGTGGTGGGCGATCCCGACGTGAACATCTACATCCGCTCCCAGGACGAGCAGAACGCCGGCCGCGACCACACCGAGAGCTGCGCGCGGCTCTACACCCTGCGTCTCAAGCGGGCCAACGACAACCGGGCCCTGGCCGACGTGGAGGTGGTCCGTGACGACGCGGGCCTCAACGAGAGCGCCACCCACGGCAACGTCAGCCTCATCGAGGACCTGGAAGAGGTCAACAAGTCCATGGTCATCAACGGTAAGGTGGCCGCCTCCAGCGAGATCGTGGCGTTGAACATCACGCCCTCCGACGACACCGCTTGGGTCAGCCTCTACCAGCTCGACGAGTTTGGCAACTTCCTGTCCAAGCCCATGGAGTTCTACTTCCCCGCGGGCGTGAAGGAGGACAACCGCACCCCGGCTATCGGCCTCTACGACTGGGATGACGCCACCCAGAGCTACGTCTTCAACGACAAGGGTACCGGTAAGTTCAACCGCGTGACCCAGGTCCAGGGCACCCTGGGCAGCCAGTACATCCGCCTGGGCAAGGACGACGCGGGCAAGTGGCTTGGCAAGTACACCTACGACAACAACCTCCAGCGCTACGTCCGCGACGATGTCAACGGCGGTCCCTTCCAGCGCTACGACATCATGGTGGACTTCCCCATCGCCGACTATAGCCCCGTGAGCGACGGCAGCGGCGCGTACAACTATGACGACGCCACCGGCGAGTACGTCTACGTCGGCGAGGGCCAGGGCGACTACACCAAGATCTATAAGGAGCGTATGCCCTACGGCATCCAGGTGGCCAACCTCCAGATCGGCGACCTGACGCCCAACCGCTACACCCTCATCCTCAACCACAGGAACAACGACCTGCGGCTGGCCTCGGTCACCCTGAACAACCGCAACGCCGACTATATTTCCAGCGACACCGTGGAGCTGGTCATCAGCGCCGACGGCAAGCTCCAGGTCACCGGCCAGGCCATCGAGGACCGTGAAGCCGCCACCCTGGCGGAGAAGGCCATCCGGGACGAGAAGATCACCAACCAGGTCCTCAAGCCCACCGATGAGGAGTACACCCGTCCCTACGAGGTCCGCACCACCCTCATCGACCCGTCCCGGAGCCAGTATCAGGTCATTGCCAAGACCACGGGCAGCACCGTGGGCGGCGAGGGCGGTTTGAACACCGTCTGGACCACCGGGCCCATGCCCGACACCATGTACCTCTACCGGCAGTACACTACCCTGGGCGACGCCCAGAGCGTCTACGCCGCCATGGCCTCCACCAAGGCCGTGCTCTACCACATCAACGTGCCCGGCACCGCCTCCGGCGCCAACTACTCGCCCAGCCTCACCGCCATCGTGGCCAACACCAACAGCGGCGTGCAGGTGGACGTGGACGCCGACCTGAGCTTCGGCACCAACGGCTCCGACGACACCACCGGCGGCGGCACCGGCCGGTATGTGGACCTGAAGGGCATGCGCATCGGCGATACCCGGTACTATCCCATCTACGTGGGCGCCAGCGACGACTACGACATCTACAGCGGCGACGTTCTGCCCGACGAGATCCAAGTCGTGGTCCTGGAGATCACCATGGTGGACGCCCTGGCCGACCTGGATCTGAAGATCTACACCTCTTCCGACCAGACCGTGGGCTACCAGGCCGCCAATCCCTGCTCCACCACCGACGAGCTCAGCGGCACGCCGTTTGAGAGCGAGCATCAGGACATGACCCGCTTCGGCGGTACGGTGGACGAGACGGTCTACAACTACTACTCCATCATCAGCTCTAACCTGGGCGCCGGCAACGGCGATATGGCCTGGGTCCGGGGCGTGGCCGGCATGCCCGAGAGCAAGGTCACCATCTTCATGCCCGAGGGCAAGCAGCTCCAGACCGACCGGGGCATGGCTACCGCCCGCCGCTCGGTGGACCTGAACCGCACCTACGTCTACTTCCGTGTGGACAGCGTGGACGAGACCATGCACCGCTTCTACAAGCTGGAGCTGCGCCGCGACTCCGACAACACCGACCTCCAACTGGTCCGGGCCGAGAACAACCTGGGCTACGGCGAGGGCAACGTCTCCAGCGGCGGCGATGTGGACGGCTATGAGGACTACGACGCCCACTACATGGTCAACCTGCCCGGTCTGACCTACATCACCGACGTGCGGCTGGTCACCGTGGACCCCGGCGCTACCATCCAGATCAAGAATCCCGCCGACGGCACCTGGTCCAGCCCCGTCATCCACGAGACCGTCAAGACCAACCACCGCATCGGCCGCGCCGAGGTGGACTACATCGATGTCCGGGTCACCGCCCCCAGCGGCGCGTGGAAGGACTACAAGGTCCAGCTCAACAACGGCGGTACCAACACCGACCTGATCCGTGTGGACGTGGGCAAGAACACCCCCGACGACCGTTGGGCCAACATCAAGTCCACGCCTCTGGGCAACCGCGGCTACAAGGCCATTGTGGCCACCAACACCACCGCCGCCGCTCAGGACGGCTACGTGAAGGTGCCCTTCTACCTCCAGGCCAAGAGCGACCTTGCCACCATCGAGCTCATGGACCAGCCCGGCGGCGCGTACCTGGCCTATAAGTACGAGCCCGGCCAGGACGTGAACGGCAAGGGCATCGACAATGCCATCATCATGGGCGCCGACGGCAAGCCTGTGCCCCAGGACGCCAACGTCATCACCATCCTCAACAGCGCCGAGAACAAGGCCGTGGGCGACAACGCCACCCTGTCCGGCGTGGGCAACAGCTATACCCTCACCGGCGAGATCCTGGTCCGCAAGGAGGTCACCAGCTTTACCCTGAACATCATCGTTCGGGCCGGCGAGTCCTCCAGCGTCTACACTCTGGAGATCGTCAACCAGCAGACCGACTTCAGCGACCTGGTGGTCCAGATCAACGAGAATACCGAGATGAAGATGGACGCCGCCGGCGACTTCCGGTACGTCCTGCCCGTGGACGACATCAACGCCATCACCAACGAGCCGCTGTACTACATCGGCCAGAACAAGATCATCGGCGTGGATGTCAACGGCAACTCCATTACCAACGGCGAGAAGGACGGCCTGCTGTACCGGCTGCTGCCCGAGGACCGCAACTACGACGAGATCCTCAAGTCCCGGGTCATCATGAAGGAAGTCGTCTACGACGTGACCAAGACCTCCGTGCCCATCGGCGCCACCTTCATCAACCTGGCCAACAAGCTCAACCAGTCCGTGCGGAGCTTCGGCATCGACATCGGCAAGGCCGAGCAGGCCAACCAGTCCCACGGCGTGTTTACCTACAACTCGCCCAACAGCTTTACCGTCTCCACCACCCAGCCGGGCAAGGATCTGGCTGAGAGCGTTACCTTCAACCCCGCCGCCGGGTCCAAGTTCACCACCAACAAGACCGTGAACCTGTTCGGCGCCGAGACCCGCGTGCCCATCACCGTCACCCTCAGCGGGGAAGAGGTCACCTTCTACGCCGTGGTCCGCAAGAACGCGCTGGACCAGTGGCTGGACTTCATCCGGGTGGACAACAACGATCTGGAGCTCAACCGCAATCCCGCCACCGGTGTGCTGGAGGCCAGCACCATCGTCTACAACACCACCCGGTCCGCCCTGATCCAGATCCAGTCCTCCGAGACCACCGCCGGCATCTCCATGGACCGCGAGCGCTACAAGGTCTACGTCTATGACGACAACGAGAACCTGGTGGACAGCGGCTACTACGATCCCGTGAACGAGGGCGGCGACCTCCAGCATACGGCCGAGACCGGCCTGCTCACCTTCCAGGCCAAGAGCCTTAACGACGGCGACAACGTCTTCCACGTCACCGTCACCCCCGTCTCCGGCAGCTACCCGCCGCGGGACTACACCGTCATCATCCACTATGTGAACCTTGACATCTTCCTGGATAAACTGCAGGTCTTCGACGCCGCCGACGCCATCAAGGCCGGCGTGCCCGCCGACGACATCGACTCCATGATGGTGGGCGAGTTCTACCTGTCCTTCGACCGCACCTTCAACAAGCGCATCTATGAGTACCGCTTCAACTACGAGCTGAAGGACGACGGCAGCGGCCGTCTGGCCATCCTGGCCGACGCCACCACCTCCTTCGAGCTGATGAAGGCCTACGCCGACAGCTTCTATCCCGATCACTACCAGGGCGTGACCTACAACAAGTATTACAGCCTGGTGCTGGAGGCCCTGAAGGCCGGTCAGCTCAACGGCGACTACGACAAGCTGCCCGAGACCGATCTGGCCGCCGCGGCCGCGCTGATCCTGGACAACAACGTGACCGAGCTTCGCTCTAAGTATCAGGTCATCTACGACAGCGCCACCTACCAGACCACCTACCGCGGCACCCTCCAGGCCAACTACCCCGTGAAGATCGCCGACGAGGCCGCCCAGCTCACCGCCGAGGCCAAGTCCAAGGAGACCATCATCGTCACCATTGGCGAGAAGGACAAGGTCACCTACGATATCTACGACAAGCCCACCGGCTTCTACAGCTACGTTGGGACAGGCGGAGCCTACGATCTAGACGTGGATACCGGCGCCTTCGTGAAGGCCGAGGCGGGCAAGGGCGCGTACAAGTTCACCGCCAACACCTCCGCTACGGTGCGGCACACCGCCGTTCCCGCCGAGGACATCATCTATAAGGGCGTCGCCTACCAGAGCGATGCCGGGACCTACGTGGCCAAGGTGGCCTACTACGACGCCCAGCGCTCCATCCAGACCGTGGAGCACACCTTCACCGTGCCCTCCAGCGTGGGCACGCCCGACTCCACCAACGGCAAGATCTACGCCAACGCGGTGCTGGACAAGATGGCGCTGACCAACGGCGGCTATCAGGGCGATCCCAAGCTCACCAAGCGCCAGCTGCCGGTGGACCTGGACGTGGTGGTCAACAGCGTGGACGGCTTCCTCTGGAACGCCGCCAACGGCACCCTCACCGCTCTGCCCAACGGCCCGTACAACTTCAAGACCACCGATCTTGATTGGACCAGCGGCACGCCCGACGAGTTCCTGGCCGGCTCCACCGCGGCCTTCCGCACCAACGACGGCAAGACCCACTCCTTCAGCAACGGCGCCAAGGTGGTCCACCTGAAGACCGGCGAGGACATCGTGGTGCCCGCGCCCGGCGACTACACCATCGCGGACACCGCCACCGGCGCGGTGCAGAGCCAGACCACCGTCACCGGCATGGATCCCGCCAAGGTCTACGACCGCGAGGACTACATGCGCATCCCCGTGGAGCTCTACGTGCCCAACACCGGCTTCAAGCTGAACTACTGGGCCACCTACCACGTCCTCTCCCACGACGCCACCCTCAAGCCCGGCCAGTGGGGCGTGGACATGGGCGTCCAGGGCTACGATCCCGACTACGTCAAGGCCCGCATCGAGCCCACCGACCCGGCCTACGAGTACAGCTACGACCTGCCCAACGCCGTCCGGGAGGCCTACATCTGGGCCAACATCAACCACGACCACGACAACACCCAGGCCACCATCACCCTCTATCGGCAGGTGGGCAGCGAGTGGGTGCTGCAGGTCAGCAACGTCACCAACCTCCACCAGTTGGTGAGCCTTAACGAGGGCGTCAACGACTTCCGTATCGTGGTCACCTCCGAGCTGGGCGACCGGGAGGAGTACCTCATCCGCATCAACCGCGGCGGTGTGGACCTGGCGCTGGAGTATGTCCGTGTCAACGGCATCCCCGCCATCTACGAGCCCACCACCGACAGCTACTACGCTTACGTGCCCAAGTACAGCGCCAAGCTGAACAACCATCCCACCGTCACCGCCCAGGCCGTGGACCACAAGTTTGGCATCACCACCATCTGGAACACCCTGGCCAACGACATGCCCGGCTCCGCCGCCACCGATCCCAGCAAGCCTGGTCGAGAGGCCCAGCTTACCGGCGTGACCCTGCGCAGCTACCTGGACGAGCTGGCCGGCGCCGAGAACATCGGCGACCGCACGCCCATGCAGGTGATGGTGAGCCTGGAGACCACCGATATCAAGCGTGAGCCCGGCGGCGTCCTGCCTATCGAGACCGACCGCTGGCCCAGCGACCTCAACGACGAGGACGGCACCCTCATCACCTACTTCGACGGTGGCAAGACCATCATCTCCCGCAACGACAACGATGGCATCGTCACCAAGACCCACGTGGTCTACACCATGGACGGCACCGACCTGGTCACCACCACCACCCGGACCCAGTACCGGATCTACGATCTGGAGCTCATCGAGGTGGAGCAGGACCTGGTGGGCGTGATCGTGGACAGCCACTTCGGTACCTTCCTGCCCGTGGACGGCGACAAGGACAACCCGCGCACCGCCAAGTGGGACACCGAGGAGACCTGGTACAAGCCGCCCGCGAACTACGGCGACGTGACCAACGTCCTGTCCCAGCGCCTCACCGTGGAGCACGGCTACACCCTGCCCAACGAGGACAAGATGGTCTTCGGTACCTACGTGGTGGGTGTGCCCAACGCCACCAAGGAGGTCTCCATCCGCGTCAACACCCTGATCGACAACTCCAACGACCTCCAGCAGGTGAAGATCGGCAACACTCCGTGGCGTGTGGCCGACCGTGAGGGCGGCATGGGCTCCAAGCCCACCCAGAACTTCACCACCAGCGACGGCATGCTCAAGCTCACCATCCCCGAGGGCATGGACTACATGGAGGTGCCCATCTACCTCAACTACAACAAGAACAACAACAACGACCCGGGCATCCTCTACATGCTCCACATCTACCGCTACAGCGACGATGCGTACCTGGCCAACCTGGAGGCCGAGGCGCCCGCCCAGTACAACGAGTCCGGTAAGCCGGTGAAGCTGGCGACCAGCCCCGTCTTTGAGGCGTTGCCCGGCCACCCGGCCTACGACATCACCGTGGAGAGCAACGTGGAGACGGTGGACTTCACCGACATCCTGCCCAGCGTGGGCGCCACCGAGACCGTCCACGTCCAGTACGGCACCCGCCACTATGAAAACGGCGGTTGGGTGGACCAGACCAGCAAGAACTTCTTCACCCAGAGCCAGTTGGACAAGAAGGTGGACATCACCCTCTCCGACGGCACCATCAAGACCATCGAGGGCGAGCATCTCGTCTCCGCGGTGCCCGACGGCTTGGGCAACACCAAGGTGATCTACAACGACGGCACCGGCGCCCAGACCCTCAACGTCACCGCCACCACCGCCACCGTCACCTTCATGAACGCCGGCGTGAGCGTAAGCTACGATGTGCCCTTCAGCGCCCTGGGCAACCTGACCCGGGACGGCGACGGCAACGTTGCCACCGTGGACGTGAACGACCCGGCCCAGGGCCTGAACCTGAGCCTCACCGACGGCGTGGACGGGCCCATTACCGTGACCTTCAACAACGCCATCCGGACCCGCTACGAGCTGCGCAACGTCATCGCACAGCCCGGCGTGACCCGCATGACCATCAAGGTCACCTCTCAGGACCGCACCGTCAGCCGGGAGTACACCGTCACCATCATCCGCAAGACCGATCCTGACGCGGCCAAGCTCCGGGATATCCAGATGTTCCAGGGCGTGGAGACCATCCCCGAGGGCGTCACCGTCAAGCAGGGCCTGACCCAGATGGATTACCTGACCCCCGGCGACTACTACGACTTCTCGCCGGTGTTTGACCCGGACAACGGCCGTTACTTCTTCGCCGTGCCCGAGCTGATGAAGGGCGACATTTACCTCAACCCCGTCACCTTCTCTGACGCGAGCTACACCATCCGTCTGGACAGCTTCCGCAACGGCCAGCCCCAGATCGCCAACCAGATCGTGACCGACAACGTCATCATCGTGCCCGCGCTGGGCCCGGGCGAGACCTTCCGGGTCGAGCTGGAGATCACCCGCATCGGCAACGCCACCACCACCGGTAGCTCCAGCAAATACACCCTGTACTTCTATAAGAACGACGCTACCGAGCAGTTGGTCACCGCCACCAACAACCTCCGCGAGCGGGTGGATTACAGTCCCTTCAGCGACCTGAAGCTGGACGGTGTGCCGCTGACCCGAAACGCCGCCAGCACCGCCAACGCCAGTGACCACAACTTCTATTTCAACACCACCCACTCCAGTGTGGACCTGACGCTGAACCTCTTCGCCCTGGCGGCCAACAACGGCGGCTACCGGGTCTACTGGGCCCGCACGGACACCAAGGATGACTTGACTGGCGAGCCGGTGTGGAACGAGATCACCGACCTCAAGGGCGTCACCACGCTGCCGCTGCCCGAGAACAGCAACTGGTTCGTGCTCAAGGCCACCGACCAGGTCAACAACTTCTACGCCTCCATCGCGGTCTACCGCGACCCGGGTGACCTCCATGACACCAAGCTGGAGAACCTGGCCGTGTCCAAGCCCACCGTGCCGCTGTTCCGCGACGACCGCTATGAGTACTTCGCGGCTGTGGACGTGGAGACCGGTACCGCCAAGATCATCGCCCAGGCCAAGACCGGCGGCAGCTACCTCAACGAGCTGCGGGTGCGCACCGTGGGCGGCGAGTACCTGGCCGGCGACATCCTCAGCAACGGCGCCCGCGTGGAGACTGGCGACATCCCGCTCCACCAGGGCAGCAACCGGGTCACCATCACCGTCAAGCACGTGCTCAGCGACAACGCCACCGTGGCCGCCACCCAGGCCGACGGCACCACCACCAAGCCCACCGTGGCTCAGCGGACCTTCAAGCGGGCCTACGAGATCGAGCTCTACCTGGCCGGCGAGACTGCCTACGTGACGGATAAGAACGCCGAGGGCGAGTACGAGCAGACCTACGAGCCCGGCTACAACGGCTTCGACAAGGAGACCTTCGTGCCCGTCCACGGTACCGGCGCCGAGGCCGACAACCGCCTGAACCGCGAGGAGCGGCTGGACACCGCCGACATCATCTGGATGGATTACACCTCCGGCGGCTACCTGACGCCCATCTGGAACAGCGACCTGGTGGACTACTTCCTCAGCTATCCGTACTTCTCCAACGAGTATGAGTACGAGTATGAGACCGACGAGCACGGCAACATCAAGCTCGACGCCGCCGGCAAGCCCGTGCCCAAGTACAACGAGTACGGCCTGCCCGTGCCCAAGCGCTACACCGACGGCCCGAAGAAGGGCGAAGTCGTGTACCTTGTCAACGATCATCTGAACCTGAAGGCCACTCTGCGGCCCGAGGAGGTAGACCGCGCCACGGTGAAGGTGGACCTGGTGACCATCGATCCCGTCACCAAGGACAAGACCTACTACTCCACCGAGGAGATCAAGCGCGATCCCAACACCGGCGAGTTCATCTACGCCATCCCCAACCTCCACGAGGGCGAGAGCCAGATCACCTTCACCGTCCAGGTCAAGGGCAAGGATCACGTCAAGGGCAGTAGCGACTTCACCGACGCGCTGATCACCGAGAAGCACTACATGATCACCGTCTACCGGGCCCTCACCGACCAGTACGAGATGCCCAACGTGGCCGAGAACACCGCCATCCGGGTCAACGGTACCGGCAGCTTCGCCAACCAGGTCTTCGGCACCATCCCCGACTTTGACCCGGAGATCAACTTCTACTACCTGAACCTGCCCAACGAGGCGCGGGATGTGGAGCTGTGCGCGGAGCCCGGCGTGTTCGAGAAGATCCTGGGTACCACCAAGACCCGGACCACCTACACCCTCATCGTCAACGGCAAGACCGTGGCCGCCAGCGACTTCTCCGCGGGTATCCTCAACAAGCTGCCCATCCACGACCTGATGGTGGGCGACAACACCGTGGAGATCGACATCACCGTGCCCGGCCAGACCACCAAGTACTACACCTTCATCCTCAACGTGGGCGACGCCGAGCAGAAGAAGCTGGACGCCAGCGTGGACGCCAACTGGCCGCTGCCCTCCATGACCAACATCCGCATCAACACCACCCTGGGCGGCGCTTTGGGCACCGACGAGACCCTGATCCCCGACTTCCACAGCGACATCCACTACTACAACGTGGTGGTGCCCTACGGCATCGACAAGCTCTACGCCTACGGCGAGGCCACCAACGCCGGCGAGTTGCGCATCGCCAGCATCAATGTGGACGACGTGCGCTGGGACGCCACCGCCGCCGATAAGCTGGCCTCCGACCTGGCCGGCTGGCGGAACCTGCCCATCCCGCTGAAGGTGGGCAACGAGAACAACATCGAGTTCGTGGCCTACGGACGGGACGCCGAGGGTAACGTGACCAACACCATGGTCCGCTACATCGTCAACGTGGTCCGCCTGCCCGAGGGCTATGTGGCTCCCGAGCTGGAGTTCCTGGGCATCAGCGAAGGCACCATGACGCCCACCTTCCATGGCCGTACCTCCAACTACTACGCCACCGTGCCCTACGACATGGAGAGCGTCAACGTGGAGTCCTTCGGCGCCACCTACGGCGACATGGGCATCGTCAGCACCGATCCCAAGCGGCCCGCCAGCATCGTCAAGATGGTGGGCGGCGACAGCGTCAGCGTGGGCAAGGCCCTGTACGTGGCCGACTCGTTGCAGCTCAAGGAGGGCGGCAACCTCATCCGCGTCTACCTCTACGACGTGCGCGACATTCCCGACGGCGGCTATCCGTACTACATCGGCGTGTACTCCCTGACCATCCACCGCGAGGCCAAGGACGGCGTGATCATGGAGCTGGGCGACGGCCAGCGGCAGAAGACCGACTCTAACGGCGATCCCGTCTTCGAATCCGACGGCGCCACGCCGGTGATGGAGACCATCCCCGCCATCACCGCCCAGCGGGTGGACAAGAACGGCATCAGCGTGTCCGGCACCCAGGACCTGAACTTGTCCTACCAGTTCAACGAGTACAGCAACTACCTCTACGTGGAGCGGGAGGACACCGCGGTCATCTTCAACGCCAACGCCCTCCACGCACGCAACATCGTCACCGTCAACGGTACGGCTCTGCCCGCCGACGGCAGCGGCGTCCGGGTGACCCTGCCCGAGGACAACACCAGCGTGGTGGTCATCGCCATCACCGACCCTGTCACCGAAACGGTCAAGCGCTACACCGTCACCGTGATCCGCGGCGTGGCCGAGGCGGACAAGACCCCCGACCTGGGCTACAACTTCCCGGGCATCATCCGGGGCATCCAGGTCGCCGGCGTGGACGCCAACGGCGCGCCCGCCACGGTCAATCCCGCCCACCTGGTGACCTCCGACGAGGTGAAGATCAGCCCGTATGTGGGCACCATCACCCTGGCCGACGGCTCCACCTACACCGGCAAGCTGGTGGACATCACCGTGGAGGCCCTCTACAACATCGGCCTGCAGACCGTCCGGGCCAAGGCCGCCACCCGGGTGCGCATCAACGGCCACACCGCCAAGATGAGCGCCGGCAGCAGCGACGTGACCCGCCGCTACACCGTGACCCTGCCCATGAACACCTACTTCGACCGCTTCGACATCCGGGTGGACTTCCCGCGGACCACCGGCACCGGCGACCTGGCCAAGGTGGAGCGCATCGACAACATCTCCTACGTGCTGACCATCGTGGACGAGAACAACGCGCCCCACGAGGTGGACACCACCGTGGAGGAGAGCATCTACGGCGACATCGTCAAGCCGCTGCGCTGGACCCAGGCCGACTACGAGGCGTGGGTGGCCGACGAGACCGCCAAGGGCTCCACCGCGCTGGACCTCAGCGATTGGGAGGCCGCCACGGGCCACACCATCGGTGCGTTCAAGTACACCGACAAGGTCATCACCGGCCCGCAGCTGGCCGAGATCCAGTTGGACGAGAACGACAGCTCCGTCCACTCCGGCACCTTCACCACCAAGTTCCGGGGCGATGTGTTCAGCTACCGGGCCACCGCCCAGGGCGACACCTTCTCCGTCTACGCCACGGTGGAGAGCGACGAGGGCCGGGCCATGTACGCCGACACCCACTACCGCCGCAGCGTCCGGACCTATGTGGACCACTACGGCCGCCAGGTGAACATCGGCGACTACATCGACGCCATGGGCAACCGCGTCCTGGGCCAGTACCAGGGCCACTACGACACCAGCGTCACCCCCAACGTCTTCCAGAGCAGCTACACCGACGCCAACGGCAAGCTGGTCAAGGTGGCCACCTCCGTGGACGCCAAGGGCAGCCTGGTCATCGGCGCGGGCGACTGGATCGACGCCAACGGCAACTTCGTGGCCAGCACCGAGGCCGCGGCCCTGGCCGCCCTCACCGCCGACCAGCAGGCCGCCATCACCGCCGACCGCAGCACCTACATCGAGGTCTACGACGAGCAAAACAACCGCTTCACCGTCTCCAAGTCGGGCGACTACGTCCACTTCAAGTTCCCGACCAACGCCGAGGGCAAGCGGCAGGTGATGAACCTGACCTTCCGGGTCATCCAGTACGCCGACTCCGGCTACGAGCTGGTCAGTGAGTACAAGCTGCGGGTCTATCCCACCAGCGAGCCTCTCATCGACGACCTCTACCTCCACAATGCCGATATGGTGGGTCCCAAGCCCTTCGACACTCTGGAGCGGGAGTACTACGGCGAGGTGTATAAGCGTCAGGACGGCTTCGGCGTGTACGCCCACGCGGAGTACTTCGACCTGGGCGACACGGCCTGGCGCGACGGCAAGCTGACCATGGTGGCCCGCTATCCCGAGCTTGCGCCTTACGACACCGGCGAGGACGATCCCAAGAACCCGGGCGCCAACATCATCCTCCAGCCCGGCGAGGAGTACCTGGTGGAGAACGCGCCGCTGACCATCGACGGCAAGACCTACCAGCCCGGCGAGGTGGTCAAGTACAAGGAGATGTGGTACCTCAAGGACGGCACCGTCTGGGTGGCCAACGACAAGGCCCGCAAGGACGACTACCGCTACTATGAGTACCAGATGACCGGCCACACGCCCACCACCGACGTTAACGGCAAGAATCCCGGCGACGCTGACTACATCCCGACCTTCGCGCCGGACGCCAGCGTCACCTGGGGCCACGAGGACTTCCACGGCTACTTCCCGCAGGAGACCCTGCCCGACATCAACGGCAATAACACCCAGTGGACCGACCTCTATGCCGCCAACGCGGGCTACGCCTACGGCGACAAGCCTTACCTGCCTTGGGATCTGTCCAAGTTTGACGTGGTCGTCTCCCTGACCTATCCGTACAAGCAGAACACCGCCAACACCGCCTATACCGACAGCCAGGGCAATGCGGTGGTCCCGGGCGACTACGTCGCCAAGGAGACCGTGACCATCGGCGGTACCACCTACCAGCCTGGCGATCTGATCCTCAGCGCCTCGGCCACCTCCGCGGCCACGCTGGAGAGCTGGAAGAACAGCGGCGACGCCCGCTACGACGCGGTGACCATCTACCGCGTGGGCAGCTACACCGTCCACATGACCCGCGTCAACGTGCCCATCCTGTTCACCAAGCTGGACGATATGGAGGCATTCCAGTTGGAGAACCTCCACCGCGACCTGGTCCAGATCGGCGCCATCATGACCGGCCCGGACTACAACGACGTGCTGCTGGACGAGAACGATCAGGTCCTGCCGCCGGCGGTGAAGGACGAGGATACCGATCCCGTGACCTACTGCGCGCCCAACTTCGATCCCTCGCATCCCTACTACCTGCTGACGCTGGACCACCGCATGAACGTGATGTGGCTGGATATGGACTTCCCGACCACCGGGCCCAACGCCAAGACCGTTACCATCACCTCCGCCGACGTGCGCGGGCAGTTCCCCGAGTCCTACTACTACCCGCAGCTCAGCGAGACCGTCACGCCCGGCAGCAAGGTGGACATCCACTTCGGTGACCAGTACTACGCCGACGAGAACTTCAAGACCCTGCTCCAGATCACCGTCAAGGATGTTAAGCCCGAGGGCAACATCTCCCGGTACATGATCTGGGTGGTCCGGGGCGAGCGCAGCGACAGCGATAGCGAGATGGACGTGGGTGTGTACTACGGCCTCAGCCAGAGCGAGGCCCACGACGCAGCCGTCAACGGCGAGTCGTCCAACCAGGCCATTCTGACCCAGGCCACCGAGCGCTATACCACCGACCCGCTCCACACCGGCAAGCTGGGCTTCGGCGCCGCCGCCGACCTCACCGAGGAGGAGCTGTGGGGTACCCTCTACTGGTTCGACGCCGATGGCGACGGCACCGACGAGCTCCATGTCTGGGAGCGCGTGCTGGAGAGCGCCGAGACCCTGTACATCGACACCTCCGACGCCAACCGGACCATCCGTGTGGCCGACACCGAGGAATTGGTGCCCGACGATCCCACCAACTTGGGCCAGAAGATGCCCATCGTGCACAAGGTGGACGGCTTCAGCACCAAGAACTACCTCTACACCGCCACCCTGCCCATGTCCGCCAAGAACCTGACCTTCGACCTCAAGGAGTTCGGCGCCAGCGGCATGGACCACGCCAGCGTGGTGTACAACAACCAGTACTACCACGTGGATGGGTCCAGCGCCACCGGCTTCACCGCCGATGACGAGCCCAAGACCGACTTTACCCTGGATACCCTGGTGGACGTGGCCCTCAAGCGGGGCGAGCAGTTGAGCTACATCTTCGTCACCGTCCATCCCGACCTGGACACCGCGCCTGACGGCATCACCAAGGATGACAAGTACTACATCGACAACGCCACCACCTACGTCATCCGCGTCATGCGCCTGAACAACGAGGCCTTCGAGAACATTTGGGTCACCGACACCGAGTACACCCACAAGAAGGACAACGTCACCGACGACAACCGGCCCGAGTACTTCGAGCAGATGTGGCTCATGGACGATCCCGGCGCGCCCAAGAGCGAGTACTATCTGGCCCAGCAGCTCTACAACGACCCGAGCAAGTGGAACGAGACCTACACCGACAAGGCGGGCAACGTCAAGCTCAAGTACGACGTGGACGGCGACGGCGTGGTGGACATCAACGACATCACCATCACCATCGCCAACCTAGTGGACCTGACCTGGCTACCCGACGAGGACGGCACGGTGGTCAACAAGTGGGACAACACCTACACCGCCACCAAGCATGAGCAGCTGCACAACATCTACGACAACGATGTGAACCACATGCATGCCGACTACGGCGTCTACGTGGACACCCTGGACACCTACATCCTGCTCAATGCTCTGGCGCCGGGCAACACCGTTGACGACGACGGCTCCAACCCCGACTTCTACATCACCATTGAGGAGTACGGCGTCAGCGACCCGCAGATGGTGGATTCGCGGACCTTCGGACAGGGCCCGGGCAAGATCATCGACGCCCAGTTCCGTCTCGACGCCAGCAAGGAGGAGCAGATCTTCCAGTTCACCATCATCAACACCACCGAGGGCACCGAGGGCGTGTACTTCCTCCACGTGTACCGCTACATCCCCGACGACGCGGTATACAAGGTCCAGACCAAGATCATCGGCAACCTGGAGACCGCCGCCAAGCGCGTGCCCGACACGGCCAAGCACCGGGATTACTCCTTCGAGTGGACGGTGTACCGCAAGACCGACCTGCTCAAGTACTACCAGGGTCTGGACGCCGACCTTGTGAAGGATCCCAGCGGCTTCACCCTGATGGACGAGACCGTGCTCAACCCGGCCATCCCCAACCCGTATCCCACCAAGGCCCCGGGTTGGTACACCGTGGACCAGGCCTTCATTGCCCTGGGTCTGAACACCCTGGACAGCGACGGTGACGGCATCCTGGACGCCGACACCAACCAAGACGGCGTGGTGGCCTACACCGAGCGCTTCGCCGCCCTCCTTGACCCGGCAAACTTCGCCGGCGGCAACCTGCCGCTGATCGAGGTGGCCAAGGGCACGCAGTTGGACGATCAGGAAGGCACCTACGAGATCGACCTGACCGACCAGGCCCCCGGCGCGTACATGATCGTCTTCCAGCGCAAGGGCAGTCTGGACCTGATGTACGACAACGTGCTGATCTACAACACCTACGCCAAGGCGCAGTACGACTTCGGCACCGACGTGCTGGTGGCCGGCGACCTGAACCACGACGGCGAGATCGACAAGCTGGATCTGGGCCTGTTCGACCAGTACAAGAACGCCATCGACGGCGTGTACCGCGACCTGGTGGCCCGGGCGGCCGTGGCCAAGATGAGCGTCACCACCGGCTCTGGCTGGACCGGCGCCTTCGTGGACGGCGACACCCTCACCGACGCATGGGTCAGCTCCGACATCACCGTGGCCTACGACGGCGTGGACGTTACCTCGCCCGCCGCCACCAACGGCCCGGACAAGTTCGCCGTGGCCGGCAGCCTGAAGTTCTACCTCAGCAGCCGCGCCGACCTCCAGACCATGGACGACCTCACCGGCTCCGCCACCGCGCTGAGCGCCGGGTACACCTTCACTACCGCTGACATCGACCAGACCTTCTACCTCTACGCCACCTTTAAGTTCTTCGGCGACGGTATGGACGATGACGACTCCGTGGACGTGGTCTTCCTGGTCCAGCCCATCGAGGTGGGCGACTCCAAGGCCGCCACACCCGCGCCGCTGCCCAGCGTTTCCGCCCCGACGCCCAGCGTCGACGTGGGCGCGATGGATGAGCCGGAGACCGTGGAGAAGGTGGAGACCACCGACACCGTGGAGACCGTGGACGGCGAGAGCGACACCACCGCGCAGGTGGAGGACCTGATCACCGGCGAGAGCGAGACCATGGAGCGCGCGGTCCTCCAGGCCGTGGACGAAGTGGCCGAGCTGCCCGTCCTCAGCGATGACGACCTCACCGGCGACGCGGTGGAGACCCCCGCCCTCACCGCCGAGGCGCCCGAGCTACCCGAGGCTGAGACCCCCGAGATCGTCCAAGACGAGGCCACCATCATCCGCCGCGGCCACAGCAACATCGCCGCGGGCTGGCTGGAGGAGACCCCCGACTACGACGAGCGAGAGGAGATCCCCGTCTTCGACGAGGACGACTGGAACTCCGAGGTGGACCTGCCCGATGACGACGGCTACCAGAGCATCGTCACCGATCCCGTCACCAGCAGCGCCGAGAAGCTGGTGGAGTATATGTTGGCCAACGGCATCGCCCCCGACAGCGAAGAAGGCCAGGCCCTGCTCATGGAAATGATCATCCTGGGCAGCCCGAACTTCGACGCCAAGTACCTGGATCTGGACGGCAACCGCATCCTCACGGGTGCCGACGCCTCCTTCATCCACGACAACTGGGGCTTCACCGCCTACGGCTCCTGCCGCCTGGACAATATGTACCACCGCTACCAGGTCATCCTGGCGCCCTGGATCTGATCCCATCCCCGCACCGCAAAGTTCCCTTGAGCACCCACCGCATCCAGCGGTGGGTGCTTTCTTTTGCGCCGGGGCAGGGGAGAGGCCCCATTTCGTTGTCCCAAGGGGGCTTTTCGCCGGAAAAACTTCCTGAAAATTCGACCTTGCAGTTGACAATAATCGGTAAATGCAGTATGATATACCTGTATGAGTATCACTATGCCTAATTGGACCCAAAAGCAGGAAAAACCAACCATTTTTTCCAAAACATGGAAGAAATGAGGACGAAAACTCCCGATGGGAGGGGTTGCCTTGTGAAGAAGAAATATGGGCTCAAAGCCGTACTTGCCAGCGCCTTGGTATCCGTGGCGTTGGCGGCGCCTGCTGTGGTGTTCAGCGCGCCTACGGTGGAGACGGTGGGCCAGATCCACTTCAGCGGCGCGGAGCTACGCAGTGTGGAGCTGCCAAACGGCGAGATGAGCGTCCAGGCCATTTTTGACGTGTCCATCGACCATGTGATCAACGCCACCGGCGCGGAGTTTAACCTGGAGTATAACCCGGACTACCTCCGGCCCTCGGACATGACCACCAACGAGGTCATCGTGGCCCCCGACCCCGAGGCCTTCTGCGACAGCTTCTTCGCCTCCGACCCCGAACTCTACTACACGGAAAAGGACGGCGCGCGCACCGTGGTCAACCCCTTCAGCGTGCGGACCAAGGACGCCAGCCAACTGGATACCGGCCACTGCATCGTCCATATGGCCCTCTGGATGGACCAGGACAGCGCCAAGGACGGCAACGGCATTATCACCACCACCGGCGGCCCCTCGGGCACCACTTTGGCCGACGGCACCTTCATCGGCGGCAAGGTGGAGGTGCTGGAGGGCATCAACTACGGTACCTCTCAGGCCGACGACAACGCCTACGTGGTCAACAGCCGCCAGGACCCGGACGAGGCCGATGAGCGGGATGACGAGGACCTGTTCGTCACCCTGGGCCAGATCAGCTTCCAGGTGGACATGGACCGCCTTCCTGAGGCGCTCTACTATTTCAGCGGCCTGAAGGCGGAGCGCCACCATCCTGACGATACATCCAGTACCATTCCTTGGGTCACCACCGATTCCACCAACGGCCCGGGGAAGGATACCTTCTTGCTGGACATCACCGCCCAGATCGCCGAGACCAAGGACCCCTGGATCATCCGCCACTTCCGCTTTGTGGGCAACCGCGGGCGCAAGGAGTTGGTGCCCCTGTCCCCCAAGGATACCCCCGAGGCCGGCGTGACCACCATGATCGACAGCTACGAGTTCGACTTTGACCCCAAGACCATCGTAGACGTGGAGGCCACCGAGCCCGAGGTCACCGTCAACGCCTACCAAAACTACACCCACGGCGACCCCGACGACCTGCCTTTGACCATGGGCCGCTATTCGCCCACCGTCACCGTGACCTACGCCGACGGCTCCAAGGAGAACATCCCCTTCCCCTGGGGCCAGAAGGACGCCGCGGGAGCTTACAAGGACGGCTACACCGTCAAGAGCTATCCCGACTATACCCAGGCCGACGTGGATGCCTGGGTGGCGGCCAACCCCGGTACCACCGCCGCCGACTGCCCCTTCCAGGTGGGCCAGAGCAACGAAGACGGCGCGCTCAGCGGCGTGACCACCGCCAACTATGACCCAACTCACGGCGTGTACCGCTTCTCCCAGAAGTATGTCTACACCGGCAACGACGGCAAGCGGCACACCTTCCCCAAGCCGGTCACCGCCAAGCTCACCGTCACCCCCATCACCGTCATCGACGTGACCGCCGAGGACAAAGAGCGCAGCTATAAGGTCACCGACGTGGTGGACCAGGTCCCCGACACCGCCTCGCTGCGGCTGCCCGAGCAGGCCCGTGTCCAGACCGACATCGTGCCCAGCGGCGTGTCCCTGGTGGTGCCCATCAAGGGCTGGAAGCCCGTCCAGCCCGCTTCGGCGGGCTCCAGCGTGGTCAGCACCTGGCCCGGCACGGTGGACAACACCCCGGGCAAGAAGATGAACTCGCTGAAGGCCGACGACTATGTAATGCCCGGCACCTATCCCGCCGGCGACGCCAACGAGGGCAAGAACGGCTACCCCTACTGGCCCGACTCCGCCGACCGCTCCGCCACCACCACCGACCCTGAGCGGTTCATCGGCCGGTACAGCTTTGAGACCTCCAAGTCCAACCACGCCGACAAGGAGAACATCCTCAGCGTCGACATCAAGGCCCTTTACCCCTGGCTCACCATTCCCTTCAAGCCCGGCTCCACGGTGGACCGGGTGGAGGACTGGGACGTGGGCCAGGCCTACCGCAGCATCCTGAGCGAAGAGGACTTTGACAAGGTAGATCCCCAGCAGTATGAGGCCGTTTGGATCAGCACCGTCACCGAGGACGTAGGCAACGGCAAATACGCCCCCAACGACGGCCACCAAAACGGCGTGGGCCAGCCCACGTTGACGCTGGCGCTGTATAAAAAGGCCGGCGTCAGCTTCAGCGACTACGGCTCTTTATCTGCGGACTCCATCTTCCGGGTGTGGCTGCCCAACGGCCAGGAGCTGGGCACCGGCCAGGTGGGCGGCGGCGTGAGCGTGGATAACTGGTTCAACGACTCCACCGACCTGGGCCCCACCGGCCAGGACCACGTCAACGGCTACTACCAGACGGAGAGCGACCGGCGCCCCGGCGCCACCGGCGACGGCCTGTTCTTCAAGCTCATCACCAACCCCGACCAGCCCGAGGTCAACGAGCACGGCGCAGAGCGCGAGACCCTGCGGCGGTACATCAACCTGGGCGGCTGGTATCAGATCGCCGTGTGCGAGGACCCCGGCGCGGGGGACCACTGGTCCCAGCCCTTGCCCGTCTACGTGCCGCCTCGGCGCAACGAGTATACCGAGGACAAGGTCTATAACTTCCTGGGCAAGAACGCCGGGCTCTACAACTGGCCCGGCGGCGTGGGCGACACGCTGTACCTGCCCCGGGGCGACTACGCCGTGGTGGGCCCGGGCGACACCACCTTTACCCAGGGCGTGGGCCTGCCCATCTACGACGTGAAGGACGCCACCGGCAACCTGCTCTCCACCACCGACGGCCTGCGCGATGGGACCTCCGTCTTTGAGCCCGGGAGCATCCACCGGCTACTGCCCGGCGTGGAGCCCCACACCGAGTCCTACGGCGTGAAGACCCTCTACGACGGCCAGACCGGCGCCCAGCCCGGCGAGATCTTCAACGTCAAGGTTAAAAAGGACCACACCCAGGGCGGGACCAGGACCTGGGCCCTGCCGGGTGGCTTGGGCGACGGCCTGACCCACAGCTACGCGGGCAGCCATAGCGTCTACCGCTACGGCCCCACGCCCCTCTACGAGGGCATCGACGCCGACGGCGACGGTCTGCTGGACGGCTACGCCGTGGCGGGCTTTGGCAGGGTGTTCCAGCCCTTGGCCACGCCTGATCAATATACCGCCACCCTCCGCCGGGAGGGGACCCAGAAGGACGCCGAGGGCGTGCGCATCAAGCTGCTGAGCTGGGATACCGACGGCATCACCCGCGTCGCGCCGGGCACGGACTTTGACAATGACAACGTGACCTTGGTGACCTACGACACCAAGCAGGAGAACTACACCGCCCGCCAGGACTTCGTCCTCACCATCAAAAATGTGGGCACCACCGACATCTACGGCCTGGACATCGACACCGTCACCGACGGCTACGACCTCAAGGACAACGGCGACGGCACCAGGAAGATGGGCGGGCACTTCGAGATGCTGGTGCCTCCGGCCTCCTTCCTGCCTGTGGGCGGCACGACGACGTTTACTCTGACCTACGTCTACGACCTGCCCGCCAACGAGGCCCCCAACACCCTGTTGTACCGCGATACCCTCTACATCACCGCCAGCGGCCACAACGACGCGGGCGTGGGCAAGCAGCACGACACCGGGCGCATGGACGACCAGTACCTCCTGGACTTCGACGCGGAGTTCGTGGTCTCCAAGAATCCGCTCCACAAGGTCACCGTCATCTATAAGCCGGAAAACGGCAACATGGGTACGGCCAACCTGATCGTGGGCGAGCAGGGCGCCACCGCCGCCGACGTGCAGATGATCTACACCCCCACCACCCGGACCTACGCCAAGGACGGCCTTGTCTACGTGGTGGTCAACAAGGTGGACGAGTACGAGGTCAAGGCCATTACCGCCGAGATCAATGGCGTTACCGTGGACCTGCTGAACAATAACAAATACGGCGCGGTGACCCTGCCCGGCCTCTTTGGCACAGCCACCGTGGATGACCCCATGAAGGAGGTCTACGTCTTCCAGATGCCCGACCACGACGTGACCGTCTACGTGGACTTCTACGAGCCCTTCCACTCCAAGCTCCGGCTGGAGAACCTCATCGACTTCTCCTCGCCCCCCGACCCGGCGGACAGCTCGGTGAAGGTCAACGACCTGAAGACCGCCATGGGCGACCCCGACCCCTGCGCCGACCACACTTATCCTGTCTGGCGCAAGCAGCCCTTCACCCAGGCGGAGAAGGACGCTGCCGCCCAGTGGGCCACCGACACCGCCGCGGGCGACCCGGACTACTACCTGATGACCCAGGGCAAGGCCATGCCCCACGGGAAGGACTGGCCCACGGTGACCGACGGCGACGACGAGGGCCGACGGTTCATTTCCCGGGAAAACCAGTACATCGTGGTCATCGACGCTGAGGACGACATCTCCCAGGTGGAGGCCAAGATCCGCCGGGTGGTCTACCACGAGGATTACCAGGGCCTCAATCCGGGCAACTACCCCAACGGCAACAACTACGAGATCGAGCTGGACATCTCCATGGAGGTCTACCCCTACAACATCGAAAAGAAAAACGACGCGGGGGCCTTCAACTGGTCGGGCTATACCCCAGACGCGGTGTACGTCCCCGACCCCACCTCCGGCAAGGCCAGCGTGGGCTACGGCCCCAGCCCCGCCTTCACCGGCGATCCCCGGCGGGTCTATTCCACCCCCAATACCTATACCGAGACCGGCTATCCGCCCGCCGACGGCGCCTCCGACTCCAGCCTCCACACCAGTTGCCAGTTCCCTTCTCCCAAGAAGGGCGAGTCCAGCTATGTGGTCATCACCCTGTCGGCCTACAACCCGGAGATCGGCCGCACCGATTCCCGGCGGTACTATCTGGAGATCCACCGCAAGACCGACGAGCCCAACGTGCTCCTCCACTACGGCAACTCCCCCTACGGCATGATCATGAACGAGGAGCGCTTCGATACCAAGCCCAAGCAGGACGCGGCCAAGGAGGCCTTCTTGGCGGGCTACACCTTTGAGGGCCTGAGCCGTACGGTGGTGCCCGACGCGGTGTGGGACCACAGCGACATGCACCACGTCATCTACAACCGGGAAGCCTGGGTCCGCAACAAGGCCATCTTTGAGCCCGAGAGCCTTACCGGCTTCCAGCCGGCCCGCCATGCCGACGGCTGCCAGAAGTTCTACGACGAGGACCCCGACGACCACGAAAACACCAACAATCCGCTGAACATCAAGACCCAGCCCATCTACGAGCCGAAAAAGAACGTCTATGTGGCGGCGGAGAACCTGGACCTGAACGATTACGCCTACTTCGCCATCCTGGGCGAGACGTTGCGCGAGCCCGGCGTTATTAAGGCCTGGGACTCCTCGGGCCGGGAGGTGAGCCTCAACAGTATCACCGCCGTGGCTATGGACGTAGACTGGGAGACCAACGGAGGTAAGGGCCTGACGCTGCTGGACACCACCCAGACCCAGCAGGTGGAGCGCTTCAAGGGCGGCCAGACCGACTTCCCGGTGATGGACCTGGGCGTTCAGGGCAGCACCCTGACCTTCCTGGCCGAGCACCAGCCCGCCACGCCGCTCCCCGTCACCGGCGCCAACTGGCCCGTCAGCTCCCAGGAGGTCACCAAGACCCCCGAGGGCGGCGAGCCCACCACCGAGACCGAGTACACCCTCATCGAGGACATCCGCCCGGGCCGGTATGCCATCGTTTACAGCTTTACCGACTTTGACGGCACCACCACCCTCCAGGTAGACCGGCCCTTCGTCATCCTCCGGGGTGTGGGCGACGTGAACACCGACGGCAAGCGTGACAGCGTCAAGACCGCTCTGGCCGCGTCCACGCCCTTCCTGGACAGCGACGAGTACCACATCGAGGACCGGGTGGGGCTGGACCCCTTGGGCTACGAGGCCGGCGGCGCGGTGGACGCCAGCAACCCCTACGGCAGGGATTACCCCTTCGCCAACATCTTCAAGTTCCGGGTATGCGATGTGAATAACGACCGCAACATCAACCACATCGATGCCAACCAGCTGGACAAAAACGCCCGAGCGGGCGGCGGTTGGCTCCGGTTCTACCATCCCTGGGAGTACGGTCTGGACTAAGCGGACCGCCCTTCCACACCCCAGGTCCCCATCCCTCAGCCCTGACCCCGCTCGCCGGGGCCGGGGCCTTGGGACACCAAGGAGGCAGAGGCTTATGGATAACAAGTGGACAAAACGGCTGGTGAGCCTGACGGTGGCGCTGGAGATGTTCTGCTCTCCGGTGGCCATGGCCAGGGCGGAGGGGGACGCTTCCGAGCGGCCCGAGATCCCCGCCGTGGTCTTCGAAGAGCGCTCCGAGACCCCTGCCGTCAGCGGTGGCGGCGGCTCCGCCGACCTCATGGCCCTGCCTGTGGATGAACGGGACCTGGCCGTGGACCTGTCCTTTGGTATCCCCCTGGAGCAGGGCGTGGGCGGCGCGACCTACCCTGCCCGCTACAAGGGCTATTTCACCCACGAGGGCGGCTCCGCCCGGGACTGGGGCTACCGGACCTTCAATACCGGCGAGAAGTATTTTGTCAAGTCCGGCGACAACTTCTATACCGTGCTCCCTGACCCGGGCCGCCTGCCCGACCTGGAGCTGGACGGCTTTTACGTCCTGGGCGAGCCCATCGAGTCCTGGCTGGACGAAGACACCCGTGTGAGCAAGGTCCAGAGCTGGACTTACGATGAGACCTGGGGCGATGGCGCCCTCAAGGTGGAGTGGTCCAACGACGATGTGGGCTTCACCGCCAATGACGACGTGGACTATTTCGAGGGCAAATACCTCTCCCTGGGCTACATTGAAAGCGGAAAGATGGAGGAGCTCTTCAACTCGAGCATCGCCCGCCACGACGACGTGATGGGCTTTGTGCCCATGGTGGCCCGCTGGAAGGACAGCGCCAACGCCAACCTCACCAGCCTCTCCGCCACCACCTACACCCAGGACACCGGCGCGGCCAACGAGGTGGCCCAGCTTTTCACCGAGGACCCCACCGGCAAGGCCGACCCCGCGCGCGTGGAGCTCTCCGCCATCAACGCCGCCTACTTTGACGACGATGCCCATACCAAGGAGTTCTGGCTCCGGGTCAGCGAAGACCAGGAGTCGTTGACGCTGAAATTCGCCGCCTACGAGCCCTATTACGCCTATAATGTGACCCAAAACGGAGCAGGGGACAGCCCTGTCTCCGTTTCCGTGCTGTTCAACGACCGGAACGTCACCACCGCCGAGGGCGAGGCCATCCAGGTCCGGCGGGGCTGGAGCTGGGACGACGCGGGCCAGCCCACCGACGCCATCGTGCCCCAGCCCAGGGACACCAGCGGCTGGCTGACCCCCACCAACCGGGACACCAACCCCGCCCGGTCCCACTGGAGCGTGGAGAACATCCCTCTGGCCAAGGTGGCCCAGGCCGAGGACATGGACAACGCCCGCACCACCATCACCATCACCGTGGAGGCCCCCAACGGCGACAGGGAGCGGTACATCCTCCACGTGGAGCGGCTCATGACCCCCACCTATACCCTGGGCCTGGGCAACACGCCGCTGGCCATGATCGAAAAGGACCAGCGGGGCAACTGGGGCGAGACCGAGAGCCGCCGCCGTCAAAAGAAGGACGAGGCCAAGGAGCTCTTTGCCCAGTCCTTCCGCCTGGGCTACGGCGGCGCGGTGAGCCCCGGCGACTACACCTATTATAAAAGCGACTTCACCACCGCCGCCTGGACCGGCTTTAGCTGGCAGGGGCAGAAGAATTACAACATCGACCTGGACGAGACCGCCGTCGTGGCCTACCAGGACACCGCCTTTGCCGATCCCGGCGTCACCTTTGTGGGCAGCAACGGCAAGGCGGTGGAGTTTGGCGCCAACGCTCCGGTAGAGTACCAGGACTGCGTCACCCGGACCATCGAGCTGCGCAAAGCCGACAAGCTCACCGCCGACGGCTACGGCGCGTCGGGGGAGGCGTGCTGGTACACCGCCGAGGGCGGCCAGGCCGTGTTGAAGTCCACCCAGACCGCCCAGGTCCTGCAAAACGCCGACGGCAGCGACGGCGTGGACCTGCGAGGGCTGCGGATCCTGCCCGGGATCTACACCATGACCTATACCTTCACCGATCCCCTGGACCCGGGTAACCCCGTGGTGGCCCAGCGGCCCTTGGTGGTGTTGCCCATCCCCGGCGATGTGGACATGGACGGGGCGGTCACCGTGGCCGACGCCATGGCCCTTCGGGCCCGCCAGGCCGACTGGGAGACCTCCAACGCCCTGGACGTGCAGCTTTTGCGCTTCCGGGTGCTGGGGACTAAGACCGCTCAGGACATCATCCAAGGCTACCAGCCCGTGCTGGCCGACCTGGGCCGCAGCGACTACTTCTATCCGCCTCTGCCCGCCCCGGACGACGCTTCGGACACCTACCAGCGCAGGACCTGGGATCAGGTGGAGATGAACGGCTCGGCCCGGCTGGAACTGCGCTTTTTGGGCGTGGAGCAGGGCATTTTGGACGGGGAAAACAGCCATACCAACCCCGCCACCGACGGCGTGGTGGACCTGGAGCACGGCAAGATCGGTCCCTGGCAGGCCGACGGGGAAGGGGAGGTCACCGTCCGGGAGAAGGACGTGCTCACCGGCAAGGATAAATACGGCATTTCCGGCCAAAACGACGTGTTCTGGGTGGGGGTCTACCTCACCCCCGGGGACCTGGCGGGCAGCACCGTGGAGGACCTGACCCTCACGCTGACCTACGACAGCGATTTTGTGGCCCCCATGGTGGTCTACAAAAACGGCCAGTTCCCCGACGCCAGCCAGGATAACTACTGGTACCGGGCCCTTTACTACTATAACTTCGGCGACGGCTCCAAGCTGGACCAGAGCCACACCATGACCCTCTTCAGCGGCTACAACCGCACCGACTACGACTACGAGACCGGCTCGGCCATGAGCCGGGCCTACGCCACCCACTACTCCAAGGTCATCGGCGAGCTCGAGCAGCTCCAGAGCAACAGCTCGCTGCGGGAGATGGTGGTCAGCATCCAGGGCAGCGACGCGCCCACCAGCCACCGGGCCACCCTGCCCGGCGACGAGGTCTGTGTGCTGGCCGTGCCCTTCCGCCTGTTGAAGCACCCCACCGGCGGCCGCCTGACAGGCGGCAAGGCCCGGCTGGTGGAGCTGGGCGCGGGCATGCGGGACTTCACCCTAGTGACCAAGGCGGCCTCCGGCGCCAGCCGGGGCGTTAGCGCGTCGTCGGTCTTTGGGCGGCTCTTCTCCGCCTACGCCGAGGGAGACGGCCGGGCCATGGAAAGCGGCGATGTGACCTACGCCTTCTCCGCCCAGGACGACATCTACGGCGGCTCCACCCGGAACCTGCGGGAGAAGGTGAGCTACAAGGACGACGCCAACGCCATCCCCGGAATGATCCCCATTGGCGAGAACAAGACCAGCGCCACCGTCCTGCGTAAGGCGAAGTACGCCGAGGACTACGGCACACTGCGCATTGACGGCGGCGGGCAGCTGACGGCGGGCAGTTTGCCCGCGGGCATGGAGTATCACCACCAGTCCAGCGGCCAGGGGGTCATCACTGGCGCGCCCACCGAGGTGGGCGACGGGGAGTTTGCATTCACCATCACCCGGGGCGGCGTAGAGACCTACTATGTCCTGCCGGTGGAGAAGCGGACCCTCCACTTCTACCCCAACGGCTGCGGTTCCTACTACGGCCAGGACAGATACCGGGGACAGAGCAACGAGAGCTTTACCTTCACCTACCGGGTCTCCGAGCTGGCGGACCGGGACGTTCCCGAGGACGTGGAGCTGGAGGGCGACGGCGCGGAGCTGGTCAGCATTTTGGGCTCGGACGGTAGCTATACCCCGCCCACCTTCACCGCCAAGCTCAGCCGCAACACCACCGACGCGGAAAATCCCGTCCAGCAGGACACCAAAGTGGGCACCTATCCCGTCATTTTGGACGACGGCACCGCCCTGGACGACAAATACGACCTGGTGCTGGACGAGACCACGCAGAACAAGCAGGTGCTGGAGATCCTCCGCAGGCCCGTGTGGATCGACCACATCGAGGCCTCTCCCGAGCAGACCGGGGCCCAGATCTACAGCGACGGCAGCCGTCTGGACTGCTTGGTCACCATCGACGAGAAGGAGAGCAAGGCCCTCATGATCCATCTGGCCCTGCGAGATGAGGTCATCGCCAACGGTTCCTGGGGCGGACGGCCCCTCACCGGCGAGGCCCGGGTGGGGGACGACGCCCTCAAGCTCACCTTCAGCGGCGAGTTCCTGCGCAACGCCGACGACGAGCGGGAGTTCCCCGACAACAAGGATATGTTCTATATGACCGGTGAGGAAGTGGAGCGCTCCATCGGCAAGATCACCATCAGCGAGGCCAACCGGACCCTGTTCAACAAGGAAAATCCCAATTACGACCTGCAACTGGTGTCGGGCGCCGTCCTCCACGGCGAGGATAACGACGTTCGGGGCAAGGTGATGCGCCGGGAGATCACCGAGCTGGAGTTCTCCGACTACCCCAACGCCTTGAACGGCAAGGGCTCTGTGACCTACGGTGAGTACATCAGCCTGGCCGACCTTCGTATCCGGGTCTTCCGGGACGACCAGCAGATCGGCTCCCAGCCCTACGACTTCACCTATGACTACGACGGCTCCATGGCCCAGGCCATGGACATCCACTATAACTGGGTCACCAAAGAGGAGATGGAGGCGGGCCTCAAGAGCCCCAACACCCTCATCGGCTCTGGCTGGGACCCCACCCAGCCCAAGGGCCGGCAGGACGCGCGGCCCTACCGGGACACCAACGAGACTCTCAGCGTGGACATGGACGGTATGTACCTGTGCGCCATCGCCCGCAAATACGCCCTGAACGACCCCGACGCGGTCCAGGATGCCAACGCCTATGTGAAGGAATATAGCGCGTATCCCATCCATGTGCTGCCCAAGGAGGTCACCCTCTCGGTCACCGACATGAACCGCTTCTACGGCGAGGAGACCGCCCAGCCCAGCTATACCTACGCGGTGAACCAGCTCTCCAGCGGCGACCTGCAAAAGCTCCGGGCCCACTACGGCCAGGACTATGTCTTCACCGGCGCGTCGGAGGAGCTGGAGTGGCTGATGGAGGGCGACAAGAACTTCCAAAAGCCCACCATCCAGTTCATGCGCAGCCCCCGCCTGCCTGAGTCGGACACCGACGAGGACCTGGTCACCACCGAGACCAACGCCACCAACACCTATTATTACCAGGTCATCTCCGGGGCCCGGTCCACCAACTACCGCTTCCGCTACGCCCGGGTGGACGGCGACCGGCGGCCCAGCGCCGACTTTGGCACCGCCTATCTCAGCATCATGAAGCGGCCCATCGTGGTGGCGGACGTGGGCAGCCGCTACACCACCGACGCCAGCGGCCATGTGGTGCGCGCCACCACCACCGGCAAGGACACCTTCGCCGTGCTCTACGCCGACTCCAAGCGGCTGTTGCTGGACGACCAGGTGGACGACGGCGTCCACACGCCCTTTACCGCCTCCGCCGCGGTGGGCGCGGTGGACCGGGTCACCTTCACCGCCCCGGCCTATGACCCGGACACCCAGACCGTCACCTATTATAACGGCGGCGCCAGCGATAACGTGACCCAGCAGACCGGCATGGCCTACTCTGTGGACCACCCGGTGCTGGAGAAGGATCTGGCCGACCTGAAGATCACCTACAAGGTCCAGTTCCTGCCCGATCAGGGCCAGTATAGCTGGAACTCCTTCTCGGACAACTATTACAGCGTAGAGGACCTGACCGCCGCCGGCGGCCAGGCCCAGCGGCCTGTGGAGTTGCGGGAGCTGGCGCTGACCAGCGACACGGGCGTAGCCAACAACTATATGCTGGTCTACACCGACTCCTTCCAGGCCGTCCGCCGGGCCCCGGCCAACTCCACGCTGGTCAACGCCCCCGACCCCTCCAACACCACCAACCCGGGCAACGCCGCCTTCCAGCAGTACGGCACCGGTCTTGTGATCCTGCGGCCCATCAAGACCATGGATATCAAGAGCGTGGGCTGTATGCAGTACACCTACGGCGAGTATTTCGCCCCGGATAACCCCGGCGTCAGCGGCAGCCAGCTCACCCTGTCGGTGAACTACGACACCCGCTACGACAACTACACCGCGCCCTATGTGGGCAACGTCAACAGCGAGACCGTGGCCTATACCTACGAGACGGACACCAGCTCCTTCGCCAAGCGTGGCTTTGTCATCCACTACATCGACCCCGCCACCCAGACCGAGCAGGGCGTGGGCGAGAGCGGGCAGATCCTGATGGGCGGCGACCCTCTCTATCCCGCCACCCACAACGGCAAGCACCTCTTTGTCTCGGGCAAGCGGGGCGAAAACGACCCGCTGGTCTATTCCTCCATCACCGCCGCCGCCCTGGAGATCGCCCAGACGCCGCTGGTGCTGACGGCCCGGAATATCCACCGCTTCTACGGCGAGGACAATCAGACCGGCTATGTGGTCCCCCTGAACGGCGAGAGCCCGGAGCAGGCGGGGGACGGCTCGCTCACCTTTACCTACGCCTTCCAGGCTTCTCAACTGGCCCGGTGGGACCGGGAGACGCTGAGCGAGCTGCTGGGCAAGACCATCCGCGAGGTGGACACCGTCACCCAGGGCGAGCTGGAGCAGGCCCTGGACCTGGCCGCAAAGGGCTCCGACGAGCAGAAGGCCTGGGCCAAGGGCTTTGGCTACCAAAAGCCCGCCATCACAACTGCCGCCAACCAAACCAGCCCCATCAACACGAGCGATGGCAAGTGGGGCGAATATCCCATCACCAACACCGCCAAGTCCTTTGCCAACTATAAGGTAGAGGGCGTGGGGGCGACGCTGTATGTCTACCCCCGGCCCATCCGGGTCACCGGTATCGCCAGCAGCCAGGACGACCCGGTGTATACCATCTACAACCAGACCGCCGGTAAGATCTTCAACACCGCCTTTGACCAGGACCGGATCACCGTGAAGCGCAGCAACGACGGCTTGAGCGACACCTGGGCCCAGGACCTGGCCGACGGCATCCACCGCGGCGTGGACCTGCCCCTCACCGGCTCCGCTCTGGTGGGGACGGACGCGCTGAAATACCGGGCCAGCATCGATTATAGCTCCAACGACACCACTCTGCCCGAGGGCAAGAACGAGGCCTATATGGATGTGGTGGCCACCATCACTGGCTTCGCCGCCAGCGCCGACCAGACTGAGCGCAACTACAACCTGAGCACCTCCCGAAACGGCGCCTACACCGACGACCAGGCCACCGGCGCGGTGAAGCTGCGTACCATCGGCTACATCATCATCCGCCAGCTCCCCGAGAGCAAGTATGACTACGGCCAGACCCTGAGCCTGGACGGGCTGCGGGTGACGGTCAACTACAAGATGCTGGGCGACGAGGGCGGCGAGTATGACTCGGTGAACGTAGACTACATCGACGCCAACCAGTTCCAGAGCTACGGCCTCTACGTCAACTACTGGGACCCTGACTACGACGCCGTCCCCGACCAGAGCCGCTGGAAGTCCATCCCCAACGGCTACCGTAAGGCGGGCACCGGCGACCATCTGACCATTGCCCCCACCCACGACACCCAGCAGTTCCTGGGCAACGACAAGTCTAAGCCCTTGGAGCGGCCCTTCGCCGCCAACGGTATGGGGCTGATCATTTCCGCCTTCCAAGAGGGTGAGAACCAGAACCCCGCCCAGCCCAAGGTGCTGGCCGCCACCCGGGAGCTTATCCCCGGCGCGGGCGTGGAGAGCTATGAGGTCACCGACACCAACAAGACCCCCTTCACCATCACCGTCCGGCCCCGGCGGTTGCAGTATACCCTGTCGGCCACCGATAAGACCTACAACGGCGACGGCAAGACCGCGGGCACCCTGCGGCTGACCAACCTCTTCGACCAGAAGAACGTCCAGACCAAGATCACCTCCACCAGCACCGCCGCTCTCCACACCCCGGTGTACCAGGACGTGACCGACGTGGTCTACGTCCCCGTGGGCGCGAGCTATGAGAGCCTGGGGGACAACTACCAAAGCTATACCGGCACCGGCTACCAGGTGGCGGGCAGCGCCATCTCCTTCACCACCGGCGCTTACACCGACGGCCGCGCCAGCCTCCTGGACCAGAACCCCGCCGTCCAGTGGGCCAGCGGCTACCAGTGGGGCAAGGGCCTTTTAGAGTTCACCTTCCCCAACGCCAACGTCCACTATGTGGACGATACCTTCCTTTCCGGGGCTGTCCCCGGGGTGGGCACGGCGGAGCTGGCCCAGTATTGGCGCGCCAGCCAGGACCTCAACGGCGTGGATGGCCGCTGGGACAGCTATCCCGACGTTTCCCAGATGCCCGTGGAGGTCAACAACATGACCTTTATGGGTCCCGACGCGGCCAACTATACCTGGGGTCCCAGCACCGAGGCCCAGGTCACTGAGACTCAAGTCACCCTGGACACCGACCGCGCCACCTTGGGCAGTGGCCAGGCCGACCTGCCCTACGCCACCGTCCACAAGGCCAACCGCCAGAGCATCCAGGACCTGCTCAGCGGTAAGGACTTTGTCCTGCCCACGCTGCAGGTGGACGAGCACACCAACGTCATCCGCGTGACCTACGGCGAGGACCTGGACAAGATCGACGACCGCACCGGCGTCACCGAGCAGGAGAACGTGCTGACCCCCGACGGCGCCGACGAGTTCCGCGACGAGCTCCACTTTGAGTACGCCCTGGTCTACGAGTCCGACGGCCTGCTGCGCCAGTGGGCGGGCAGGGCAGGGGACCAGGGGTATCAGGACACCCTCTTCTTCGGCGGCGAGACTGTGGCCCCCGAGGTGGACCCGGGCTATGTTCCTCAACTGGACCGGCTGGATAAGCTGGAGAACGCCAGCGAGCGCACCGTCTACAAGGGCCAGCGCTACCGCTGGGCCCAGGAGGACACGGGCCTTTCGGAGCGTGGCTGGCGGGAGGACGGCGGCTTCACGGTGGATCCGATGGCGTACCCTGGCTACGCCACCTACGGCGAGGCCGTCCGGGACGCCTACTGGTACTACGACCTCTACACCACTGACCGGACCGCGCTGCCCCGGGACACCGTTTTCTATCCCCTGGTCCGCCTGGCCGAGACCCACAACTATCATCCTTCGGGCGACCTCACCGCCGACGGCGACGGCGACGGACGGCCCGACGTATCCGCCTGGGAGCTCTATGAGGCTCGCCAGGCTGTGAGCGCGTATGTGACCAATGCCGACGAGACCCAGGCCGAGGCCCTGCTGGCCCAGGCCCAGGCCAAGTCCGGCGCGACGCTGGAGGGCTGCCGGGACATGGAGGCCCTGGCCCGCAAGCAGGCCCAGGACCGGGTGGCGGCGGACGCGGCCAGGGTGGAGGAAGGCTTCCCCGATGAGCCGCCCCAGCCCGACGGGCCCATCGCCGCGGTGAAAAGCTACCGCCAGCGCTTTGACCTGCTCTCGGCCAACTGGGAGCGGCAGGACCAGAGCGAGTACCTGGTCACGCTGCTGGAGGACGCGCGCTTCACCGACACCCTGGCCTACAACGACCAAAAGCTGATGGACAGCGTGGTCTATAATAACCCAACCCGTTACTACGGCTACTACTGGGACCCGGACCGCTCCGGGGCCATCAAGTTCAACGACGAGGAAAAGCCCATCGACTTCGACACCGTGATGCAAGCGGAGATCCGCCAGCGCCAGAGCAATGGCGAAACGGTGGATACCATCTTCACCTATGACCCCGTGGCCAGCGGCCACACCGCCCAGCTCTATGTGGACATCAGCGGCGGTAGGGGCGGGCGCACCGTGCGCTCCATCCGCATCGTCCCCTCCGCCCTCTTCGTCCGCCTGGGCGACGCGCCGGTGCAGCTGAGCGTGGTCACCGACCCGAAGAAGCCCATCAACCGCCGCTATACCTGGACCACCTCCGACCCCAGCGTGGTCACCGTGGACGGAAATGGCCTTGTGACCATCCGGGGCGAGGGCACGGCGGTGATCACCGTCACCACCACCAATCGCCGCTCCGACTCCATCACCGTGGTGGTTTCGCCGGTGCTGCCCTTTACCCCGGGACAGAATCCCATCTTCAACTTCTACTATACCGGGGCCTGGGCCGAACTGGACGAGGACAACGCCTTCCGGCCCCACGAGACCATGACCCGGGGCGAGGTAGCCCGGCTGCTGGACCTGTTTTTGAACCCCGAGCACGAGCCCTCCGAGACCCGGGAGATCGCCTATGTGGACGTAACGGGCCGGGAGAAGTACTACGGCGCGCTGTGCCGGCTCACCAAGGTGGGCGCGGTGGTGGGCGTGCCCGGCACCGCCTTCGCCGGGGAGCGGTTGGCCACCCGGGCCGAGTTTGTCACCATCCTGGCTAGGATGCTGGAGCTGAACGTCCCCGACACCGTGGGCATGGCCCACGCCTTCGCCGACTCCGGCGAGGACGCCACCTGGGCCTACGCCTACATCGACGCCATGGCCAAGGCCGGCGTGATCCGGGGCACCGGCGGCGGCAGCTTCGCGCCGGATCGTCCCATCACCCGGGAGGAGGCCGCGGCCATCATGGCCCGGTTGGTGGTGAGCCGCATGGACGCCGCCGACCAGACCAAGCTGCGCGTGCCCAGCGACATGACCCCGGAGAACTGGTCCTACCCCGCGGTGCTCCGGGCGGTGAACTCCGTGGTGGCCCCCGGCTTCTAAGATAACCCCTTTCCCACAAAAAGGCCCTCTATGTTCCCCATCGGGACAGCAAAGGAAGTGTCTGCCATGAAACAAAAGTGGAATCGACTGTTGGCGTCGCTGCTGTGCGCGGTGCTGCTATGCTCTGACCTGTCAGGGCTGATGCCCCGCGCCTCGGCGGCCCCGGACCCGGCGGCGGCCACGGTGGTCACCGACACCGGCGACCAAGACGACTTCCGCAACGAGAGCAATGGCAGACCCAACCTTTTTGTGGACTTTTTGGGGGACAACAACAACTATATCTATACCCAGGGCGGCGCCAACGCCGGCCTAACGCCCCGCAATCCCACCAACCTGAACAACATCTCCGTCCCCGCGCCCTACGACCAGTCGGGCTATACCAACCCCACCGGTCCGGGCAACGACCAGGCCGGAGCGTGGTTCCAGTATAAGCATCACCCCGACTGTGACGATGGCAACCTGAATAAGACCGTCTTCTGGGTGGGCCTGGGCGTAGACCGCACCCAACTGCTGGAGCTGGTCCGGGACGGCACGGGCCTTTCCAGCCTGGAGGCGGGCTTCTATTACGACAGCACCATCATCGAGCCCTACATCGACTACAGCCTGCTGGGCAGCGGCGTTACCGCCGCCACCGCCACCGAGGCGCAAAAGCGGGAGGCATACCAAAGGACCATCCAAAAGGCCAACATCGCCAACGCCAAGTACCCCGCCAATACCCAGTGGTCCAGCGATTACCAGATCCTTCGGGCCCTGCCCGGCGTAGAGCCCCCCGAGACCGACGAGGTGACCCGGGAGGAGCTGGAGACGGCCACCATGAACGACATCATGAACAACACCCTCTACACCACCGCCGGCCAGAGCCAGTGGAAGATGACCTATGTCTCCCTGGAGCTCAAGGACGTGGAAAACGCCGCGGCGGACCGCCGTTTGGCCGGGGTGTACAAGGGCATAGACGGCCTGGACAAGGGCGTGGACGACGAGGGCAACGAGGCGCCCATCCTTCCCGCCTCCGCCCAGGGCGACCAGTACATCGTAGACGGCGACGCCAGCTCCGGCTACGACTATAACTATCTGCTCCTCATCCCCTTCCGGCTGAAGAACTACGGCTCGGTGGACTGGACGCCGCTGCGCCTGGTCCGGGACGCCACCCATTTCTCCATCGGCGGTGGCACCTGGGGCGTGGACGACTACGGCGCGTGGGAGCGCACCACCACCCGAAACGGCGCGGTGGCGGGCTCCGCCGGCGACGCCAACACCCTGAGCGTGGAGGCCCATCCCGACCGGGATCTGAAGCTGCTGACCCGCTTTGCCGGGGACCTGAACCTCTTCTCCACCGGCCGGACCGCGGAGTATGAATACGACGCGCTGCTGCGCATCATCGGCGACGGCGGCAGTTTGAACCACGCCAAGCTCACCGTCAAGGGCGACCCGGCGGTGTGGCCGGTGTGGGCCGACACCAACGGCGACGTGATCGGCGGTCTGCAAAGCGGACAGGGGATGCACCTGGACGTGCACACCCAGGACAACTATGTGGCCACCGTCACCGTCACCTATATCCAGGACGACGGCAACGGCGCGGAAGAACTGGTCTATCACCAATATACCCAGACGGCAAGCGGAGCCCATGACAACTCCTATGAGTTCGTCATGCCCGCTTTTGTGCCTGTTGGCGCCCGGAGAGTCACCGTCACCGTGGCCTTTACCTACAAAGCGGGCGACGACGCGCTCATCTACCTCACCGAGGTCCCCCAGCCTGGCGACGCCGACCACGCCGTGGGCAACGAGACCACCATCCGCACCAGCCTGGACTCCGCCTACGACCCCACCACAGCCACCGAGACCATCAACAGCTACAGCCCCACCACCGACCACCCCAACTACTCCCACCCCGGCATCGACCACCCCAAGACCCCTGTGGCCAACGCCAAGAAGGACCAGTATGTGGAGATCGAGGTGGAGACCCACGCGGACTATGCCGCCGTGGTGCAGATCTACGACTTTAAGGCCCAGAGCTTCCTCACTGGCGGCCTGACCATCGACGCCGTCGGCGCCTCCGGCGTGACCCCTGATCTGACCGATATCGACAACCCCGCCCATCTGGCCGACCCCACCGACCCGGCCCATCCGGCCAAGATCCCCAGCGGCCGCATCACCCTGCCCCAGGGCGGCACCATCCGCCTGCGCATGGGCAGTCAGGACCTGGACGTGATCGTCACCTACGAAAAGGGTTCCCGGCGGCAGGCCACCTTGGAGGTCTATAACACCAACGGCGCCGCCACCAATTTTGACCTGAACACCGCCCAACTGGTCTACGACCTCTACGACGCGCTGAACCAGCCCAGCAAGGCCTACAGCGCCGTGACCTACCACGACTACGACACCACCGCCGCCGTCAACCCCGACGACCACCGGGCCATCCACCCCACCAAGGGTGGGGACAAACTACCCTGGGTCTCCGCCAGCCAGGGCAGCCTCTCGGGCAGCCTGGGCGGCGACACTGGCCGCGCGGGCAAGGTCTGGGACCCCATGACCCTGCCCACCGCCCAGCAGGAGCTTTTGGGCGGTAAGAGCGTCATGGCCCTGCTGGCCAGCGCCGCCCAGAAGTCGGACTTCCGGGACGCCATCAACGGCATGGATCTGGCCGGCGTCCAGGTGATCCCCGGCCTCACCGGCCTTCGCAAGAACCCGGGCAAGGAGCTCTACGGCGACCCGGACGTGGCCGCCGCGCTGGATGTGGATATCGACAAGCCCACGGTCATCGACGCGCTGTGGGAGCTGCGGCAGGCCATCGACGCCGACACCACCACCGGCGGGCTGAAGGACACCTATCTCAAGGAGGTCAAGAAGGCCGCTGACAACTCCGTGGCCTACACCTACTATGACTTGACTCCCGCCCAGCTCCAGGCCTATCTGCTGGAGATCTTCGACGCGGCCCAGGTAAAGGCGGCCAACGACCTGGCCTACCGCATCGCCCAGCGGCGGTATCTGACCATCCTCAGCGAATACAACGCCGTCAAGGACATCCCCGCCTACGCGGGCATGGCGGAGCTGAAGGCCCCGGCGGTGAACCTTTCTACCACCGTGACCAACGGCGTCCGGGAGTACCAGGGCGACGATTATAAGAACACCTATCTGGCCCAGTACGACACGTATTTGGACGATTACGAGGCCTATCTGCGGGCGTTGGAGGCCAACGCCGGTACCGGCGGCTCCGGCGCGCCCACCGCGCCCACCTCCTATCCCGGTCCCACCGCCCCCAATATGAAGACCATCTCTTTGAAGACGGACACCGCGGCGGTGGCCGCCGTTGCCGCATATGGCTGGAAGCCCGCCGCCGTGCCCACCCAGGTCCCCACGGGCCAGCAGGGCAACACCATCGAGACCCGCAGTGGCCGGACGGTGTATATCGCCCTGGAGGCGGACAGCGCTTACGAGCTGGACACCGCCAACACCGACATCTTCCAGCGCGGTCCCGGCCCGAACCACGCCACCGGGGCCCGCATCGCCGCGGCCAATCCCGTGCCCGTGCCCGGCTACCAGAACGTTTACGCCTTCACCATGCCCGACCAGGACTGCGTGGTCCGGGTGGCCTATAAGCTCCGGGGCACCCGGCAGCTGAACATCACCTACAAGGGCGCGGCGGGCCTGGACGACAACGAGGCTATCGTGGAGGCCTACTCCGTGGCCGATCCTCCCGCCGTTACCCCCAAGCTCAACATCATCACCAACAAGGGCTACACCACCACTACGCTGCCCTCCGGCGGCTCCTATGACGCCTTCAACGACGTTTACGTCACCGACCCGGTGAAGGACGCCTTCAAGGGCAGTACCGTCACCATCCGGGCCAAGGCCGCCGAGGGGTACGAGGTCAAGAGCGTGGAGGCCAAAAACTCCGACGACACCGTTATCACCGTCACCAAGCGGCCCGCCGACGACCCCGCCGACGGCGATGTGTATACCTTCATCATCCCCGAGGGCCGTGAGGACGACGTGAACCTGGTCATCACCTACGGTCCCGAGGTGGACGAGACCTTTACCGCCACCATCCAGTCCACCACCGAGGGCGCCATCGACGGCACCAATAAGGCCACGTGGTACGTGCAAAACAGCGGCGTGGTGACCACGCCCACGGTCATCTCCAACGTGCGGCCTACCACCCACCTCATCGGCCACGTCACCGTGGCCCCGGGGTACTACATCAAGTCGGTCACCGCCTGGGGCGCTTCGGGCAACTACCCCTACACCATTACCGGCAACGGCTATAACAACGGCTTCGGCACCAGCCTTACCGGCGCCAACGTGCCCATCGAGATCTTCGTGGACATGCCCCACGAGGACCTGGTGGTGGACGTGGTCTTTGCCAAGGGCCCGCCGGAGCCCGCCCCGGACAACACCCTGACCCTTATCGTCAAGGACGACGACAACACCGAGGTGGACCCGTCCAAAGCCGCGGCCAACTGGGCCCGGGCCAAGGTCTTTGACCAGCGGCCCACGGGCATCTCCACCATCGTCCCCGAGCAGGACCTGCCCACCGTGGGTGCCCTGCCCGGCGACCAGTTGGGTAAGAACGCCGACCACGGCGCCGGCACCCTCACCGACCGCAAGTATGTGGAGACGGGCAAGTGGGTGCTGGTGGACTTCTCCGCCGCCGTGGTGATGAAAAAGGACACCAGCCCCGGCGCGCCCGCCGGCGCTGAGGTGGTGGACACCGAGAAGAGCTACTACGTCTCCAGCGTCACCGTGGGCCCGGACCATCTGGGCGTGGCGCTGGTGTGGGAGGGCTCCAGCGCGGTGAGCTTCTATATGCCCGCCGGCTCCACCGCCGTCACCGTGGAGTTCTCCAAATACCCCGCCAACGGTCGTCTGCCCGACTATGTTTTGACCGTCCGGGAGACCTACACCGACCTGAACCCCGGCGCGGCCACCCCGCCCAATACCGACCAGTATAGCTACATCACCTCCGCCCGCAGCGCTACCATCGGCCTGTGGAGCACCATCCCTGAGGGCGGGACCAACGTCCCCGGCCGCGCCCTGGACTGGAACACCAACCCCGAGCTGGTGCCGCCTCGAGACGAGAAGAACGGCACCGGCGCGGCCACCGCCGGCGAGAAGGTCACCATGACCTTCGACGTGGACATCGGCGACGGCACCGCCGCCAACCCGGGCTGGTATTACCAGTCGGTGGTGCTCATCTCCAACGGCGCGGGCACGCGTCTGAGCGACAACGTCACCGAAAAGTCCCGGGCCACCAAGGTCATCGCCGGTAAGACCACCACAGTGGTGACCTACCAGGTGGAGTTCTACATGCCCGCCAGCCCGGCGGAATTCGTGGTCAACTACCGCAAGGGCCCCAAGCCCACCACCCCCGACTACGCCTTTACCCTGATCATCGACGACCCCCACAACGTCATGGACGACGCTACCAAGCTGTGGGACGAGAACAGCGTCAGCGCGTCCTTCCAGGACCCCACCGGCGCGGCGGGGACCCACAGTGCCCTGGACGTGGGCCATAATAAGGCGTCCATGTCCGCCGTCCAGCACATCCACGCCGACGATATCGTCACCTTGAAGACCACCATCGCCAACGGCTACTACCTGGAGTACATGATCGTCAACCCCGCGGGATTGAAGCTCATTCCGGTGTGGAGCGACGCCAATACCGCCTCCTTCACCATGCCCAAAGAGGGCGTGGCGGTGGTGGCCAGGGTGGTCAAAGGCACGCCCCAGCAGTACACCGCCAACCTCATCCTCCGCTATGACGGCGTTCTGCCCACGGGCAAGACCATCCACGACGTGGGCCGAGGCACCTTCGTGCTTCCCGACGAGGCCAACCCGGGCGGCACCCTGGGCAGCTTGGACGACTACGCCAAGAAGGCCATCTACTCCACCGTCCAGCTCCCCGGCACCGACATCCCCTACGACCTCTACGCTTTCGACGGCTACTACATCGACCGCGTCACCGTGGAGCCCGCCATTTTGGGGGTCACCGGGACCCTCTCAGGCTCCTGCGGCTACCAAGACGGCGACGTGATCATGCCCCACGCCAGCATCAATGTCAACGTCTGGTTCAAGAAGGGCTGGCCCGACGAGATCCCCTACGACCTGACCATCAAGGTCCACGACTCCTCGCTGGATCCGGCCAAGACCCCCAACGCCAACGACAATAACTACGCCGCTTTGAGGACGGTGGCCGGGCGGGCCCCCGCCCCCGTTGTGGCGTCTGGGGACAAGACACCGGTCTTCGGCGGCCAGACCAAGCTGGTGGACGGGACCGACTACATCCTGGACCGGGATACCGTCATTCTGGATATCCACACCATGCCCGGCTTCCATGTGGACTCCTCCAACATCAAGATCACCGATACCCTGGGCGATCCTGTCGCCTGGTGGTACGTCCCCGGCGGCGTGGCCTTTACCCAGCCGCCCAGGTCCGTGGTGGCCGACATCACCTTCAAGCAGGGCGAGCCGGACAAGAAGTATACCGCCACGCTCCACCTGGGCCCGGGCATGGTCACCGGCGACCACAGCGCGGAAGCCGACATCATCAACGACTACGTCCTCCTCTCCGCCCAGACCGGAAATACCCATGCCACGACTACCTCCCAGGCCGCCGGCACCACCGCGCCTCCCGCGGCGGTGAACACCGATACCGCCGTCATCACCGATCTCTACCACAGCGACGCGCTGGACCTGTCCGTCCGGCCCGGCGCGGGGCGGCACATCACCTCGGCCTACGCCGTCAGCCGCGCCACGGGAGCGGTCATTCCCATCTACGGTTATGACGCCGCGGGCGACCTCAGCGCCATCGCCGTGCAGTACGTCCCCGGCAAGGCTGGAGTCCCTGCCGACAACTCCACCACGCCGCCCACGCCCGCCGTTCCGGGCACCGCCACCAAGGGCGCCTTCGCCATGCCTGAGAGCGACGTGGACGTGTACGTCAACTACGCCGACGGCACCATCTCCGCCACTGACATGGTGGTGAAGCTGGTGGTCTCCGGCCCCAACGGCGCGGGCAGCGCCACGGCGGACATCACCGAGCCCGCTCCCAGCACGGGCCAGAGCATGAGCGTGGCCGCCCCCGGGGTGGACACCCGCTTCACCGCCCAGGGCAACCAGGCTGTGGTCACCTTCGACCCCGCTGCCGGCTACGGCATTGCCAAGCTGGAGGTCACCAACAACTCCACCGGCGCGCCGGTGCCCTATGACTGGATCTCGGTGCTCCAGGACCCGCCCGTGGTGGACAATACCGACGGAAATGGAAATCCCCAGGACAACACCGACCTCTGGCCCGGCGTGGCCCCGGCCCCGGGCGTGACCCATCCCACCTACAAGCCCAACCCGGACAAGCAGATCAAGCTGATCGTGCCCTCCGGCGGCGTGACCATCCACGTGACCTACGCCACGGAATCCACCGAGCCCTTCAAGGCCCAGGTGGTGGTCAACGACCCCCTGGCCGGCGATCCTAACAGCCGCAACGACGCGGGCTTCCCCAAGGACGTGGCGGGCCAGAAGGTGCTGGAGCGGTTGAAGTACGCCACGCCCGGGCAGTGGATCGACCTGGACATTACCGTTCATCCCGGCTACCGCATCGAGTATGTGAAGGTGGTGCCCCAGTCCTTCGGCATCGTCCCCGGCCTGCCCATCGGCACCGACATGGGCAGCGGCGTGACCTATTACCTCCATGACCAGTCCACCGGCTTCACCATGCCCAGCGGCGACGTGACGGTCTATGTAAAGTTCGTGGCCGACGGGGTGGATACCAAGAACGTCACCCTGGCGGTGGTGGGCGCGCCCACAGGCAACACCGCCAACCACGCCACCATCACCAGTCCCGCCAGCGGTACCAAGGGCCCGGTGTATGTCCAAGGCAAGCCCCAGTCGGTCTCCGCCCGGCCCAAGGTGGACTGGGTGGACGTGGACTACCAGTGGGACGTGGCCACCAGCGCCGTGGCCTCCATCACCGTCCAGACCGCCGCCGACGGCACCAACGTGCCCTTCACCCAGGTGGTGGACCCGGCCACAGGCCAGGGCAAGCTCACCTTCCCCATGGTGAGCGACGATGTGATCGTCACCATCACCTATAAGGACGACCCCACCCCCGTGGGTCAGGAGATCGTCCTCCACGTCATCGACAAGGACCGGGATGCTACAAAGGCCATTTTGCTGGACAACGACAACTACGGCCGCCTGCAATACGCCGGAAACGCCGCCATCGGCGCGGGGCCGGACGATACGGGCAAGGTGGGCCTTACCCAGGCTTTGGCCGATGCGGGGACCTTTGCCGTCACCGAGACCATCCACGTCCCCGCCGGACAGAGCGTGGACGTGACCGCCTGCTCCAACCTCACCGACCCCAATGGCCCGGTGTATATTGAGTCGGCCTACGTCCTCTTCGAGCAAAACGGCCAGATGGTCCACTTCAACCTGACTCCGGACAGCCTTTTGGGCGGTGCGGGGCCGGGTTACAGTGGTTTACACGACCCCACCACCGACCCCCAGTCTTTCGTGGTCCATCCCGGCCGCAACGACGTGTACGTCACCCTGACCCGCAAGGCCCCCAAGGCCGACGAGCACGCCGCGGTGCTGATGCTCCGCTCCCCGGCCAGCGACACCCAGTCCGAGGCGGGTATCCACGCCGACCAGAGCGTGACCGCCTGGAACGACGCCGATCCCCTGCGCCGGGACAAGGTCCGGGTCAACGACCCTGCGGACTCCCACGCCTATGTGACCGCCACCGACGGCGAGAAGATCACCATCAGCGTGGAGCCCGCCACCGGCTACGTCATCGACTACGTCCAGATCACGCCTCTGGGCTTCCCGCTGGACACCGACCCGGTGTACCACTTTGACCGCACGGGCAACACCATCACCTTCGACATGCCCCATGTCAACGTGGCCGTCACCGTCTACCTCAAGCGAGGCAGCGACACCAACTTCAAGGCCACGCTCCACTATATCCAAGACCCGGCCTGCCTGGGCCCGGGCAAGCAGGCGCCCCAGGTGGAGGACTACGCCAAGCTGAGCTGGACGCCCATCGGCGAGCCCACCGAGAGCATCTGGGCCGACGCCAAGCCCACGGGCAACCCCGGCGGCTCCAACCAGCCCTGGAGTGATGTGTCCAGCATGATCGTCAAGGAGGGCAGCACCGTCACCCTGGACGTGACCTTGGACACCAACCCCACCACCGGCAAGTCCGACGTGATCTTGGCCGCCTTCGTGGTGTGGAAGGACCGGGGCTCCATCGTCACCCTGACCCCCAGCTATCCCGCGGGCCTGAGCGTGCTCACCGGGCTGGAGGGGGTCACCGAGAGCGCCTCGGGCGCGCCGGACTTCGACAACTCCCTGGCCGACGCCACGGGCTCGTTCAAGATGCCCATGGGCGATGTGGAGGTCTATGTGGTGGTCACCACCGACCCGCCCACCGACCCCTGGCACACCGTGGCCCTGGTGGCCACCGACCACAGCCCCACCGGCAACAACTCCGGCCTCAATGAGGGCGACCTTTGGAACCACAAGGACGTGACCGACAAGCGTGTGGCCAAGAGCGACAATGTGCCCACCATCGCCTGGGTCACCGTCACCGAGACCGAGACCATCTCCGTCCTGCCCCGGGCCGCCGCGGGCTACCGCTTCGACGACCCGGCGGTGATGACCGGCAACGACGGTATCACCCAGAACCTCACCACCCCTTACACCAATTTCCTCTACGAGGTCACCTCCATCCTCTGCAACCAGGTCATCCGCATCGACTTTGAAAGCGGCGACGACCTGACCCTCACCGTGGAGATCGAAGACCCCGACAACCCCGGCGACGGCACGGTGGAGCAGGTGGTGACCGCCGACCCCGCGGGCACCACGCCGCCCACCCTGCGGCTGACCTCCACCTCGGTGGCCGGGTCCTACCAGATCATGAAGGGCGTGACCGCCGGCGGCGACGTGAAGCTGACCGCCAAGCCCTATAAGGACGCCCAGCGGGAATACTCCGCCTACGCCACCCTCTACTACATCGACGGCACCAGCGAGAACGTCCCCTTGACCGACGCCGACAACGACGGCGTGTGGGAGGGCTCCTTCCCCATGCCCGCCAACAACGCCCGGGTGGTCATCACCTTCTACGACGGCTACACCGGCACCCTGACCCTGGTAAACCGCATCTCCGGCGACGCCACCGGACAGGCCGCCATGACCGAGGACAAGCGGGGCCTGCCGCCCCTTGCCGTCCACTCCCTGCGCACCAGCGACTCCTTCCAGAGCCTGCCCAACGCCACCAAGCTGGACGCCTACGTCACCAGTTCCATGACGGGCCGGACGGTGAAGGGCCTGCTGACGCGCAACGGCCTCACCACTATTCTCCCCGCCACCCACACTGGCATTGTGGGCGATCCCGACCACTTCTACCACACCATCGACCGCGCCGACGCGGAGATCACCCTGATTCTGGACAGCCCCACCGAGCACCCTGACAGCTACCTGGCCGCCGTGGACTGGGTGAATTTGCCCGCCGGCACCGCCCACCCCGAGATCGAGGACAAGACCTCCAGCCAGCTCCGGGGCAGCGATAAGACCTGGACCACCGCGACGCGAAACGACACCGTGGAGGTCACGCTGAACGTGCCCTACGGCTACAAGGCCACCGTTCGCGCCGACGGCACAGACGTGACCCTCAGCGCCGCCGGGCCCTTCTACGGCCCCGCCGCCCCCGGTACGCCTAACGTCCAGACCGTCACCTTCCCCATGCCCGCCCGGGACGTGCAGATCACGGTGACCTACGCCAAGACCATCTTCGACCTGACCCTCCGGGTCATCGACACCACCGCCGCGCCGACGGCGAACACGACCTCCGTCACGCCTGCCGCCGCCGACGTGGTGGGCGCGCTGACGAGCCTCACCGCCAGCGGCCAGACCACCCAGGTGCGCCACGGCGGCAATGTGGCGGTCTCCGCCGCGCCCTCCACCGGGGCTACCGCCCCGGCCAAGGACCCCCACATCGTGGCCGTCTACTACCAGACTGCCTCGGGGACCACCCACTGGCTGGAGCCCACCGCCCTGGCCGCCGGGACCCCCTCGTCCAAGAGCTTCACCATGCCCGAGGACGACGTGGTGGTCACCGTCATCTATGATGACGACCACGCCGGCAAGCCCGAGGACGACTACTACATCGCCACGGTGGTGGTGGACGACCCCACCAACCACCCGGGCAACAAGGCCGTCAGCATCGTCAACATCCCCGCCGCCGGCCTGCCCAGCGGCAGTCCCAACTGGGCCGCGGGCCATCCGGGCAGTGGCATGAAGGTCTCCTACGAGGTGGCCGACGGCTACCACGTCACCGCCACCGCCAAGCGCGCCGACACCAATGCCGACCTTCCCGTGCTCCAGCTGGGCTCCACTGCCAACGGCACCGCCTCGGCCACCATGCCCGCGGCTAACATCGTCATCACCCTGACCTACGAAAAGGGCGAGCCGCCCAAGGAGCCCAACAACGTGGCCCTGCAACTCTTGGGCCACAAGGCCCAGGCCGCCAACGAGGCCGCCACCAGCAACTTCACCGATCCTACCCAGCTCAGCGGCCTCGCCACCACCGGCGTGACGCCCAACTTCGCGCCCCATGCGCCCGCCTACACCCACAACACCGACCCCGTGGAGACGGTGAAGTCCGCCGCCAAGCTGGGCGACGACCTGCGGACCCTGGCCGGCAGCGCCTCGGGCAGCCAGGTGGTGCGCATGACCGTGGCGGTGCGGAAGGTCACCTATGACACCGACGGCGTTACCGTCCTCTCGGTGGCTGAAACGCCGGAGGTGGACCTGCTGGTGAGCAAGTACGCCGACTCCGCCACCTCCCGGGCCCCGGCCCCCATCACCCACGGCCCCGACGAGGAGATCGTCATTCGGGTCTACTACGGCAACATCTACAAGGCCATCTTCCACCTGGTGGGCGAGGACGCCACCGACGGCCACACCGCCACCGACACCGTGCCCTACACCAGCGCCTACAACGTCTCCGACACCGCCATCTCCAAGCCCATCCAGGACCATCTGGACCGCTTTGAGGGCTACCAGGGCGACGGCGCGGAGGACATCCAGACCACCGCCACCGCCGGTCCGGGCCGGAGAGTGGTGGACGTGGTGTGGGAGAGCGACCTCACCGGTGCGGCCTCGGCCACCTTCAACGGTGCCCGGCCCACCGACGGCTCCGGCCGCTACGACTTCACCATGCCCGAGGCCGACGTGGACTTCTATGCTTTCTTTGAAAAAGAACCGGATGACCCTGATGACCGGGCCTACGTGGCCAAGGTGGCCTTCGCCAAGGACAGCCAGCATCTGGACGACAGCGACAACGCCGTGTCCATCAAGAACCTGACCAACGACAAGGCCCTGGGCGGCAAATACTGGACCGAGGCCCGGGACCAGGACAGCGTGGAGGTCACCGTCAAGGTGGCCGCCGGGTTCCAAGCGGAGATCATTACCACCAAGATCGACGACGACACCAAGCTGGGTGACCTGCCCGATATCTACGACGGGACCAATACGCGCAAGCCCTTGACCACCGACGACTACCAGTATTACATCTCCCGCACCCAGTTCATCTACAACCTGCCCGCGGGCAAGGAGGCCACCTTCACCATGCCCAAGGACACCGACGCTACGGTGACGGTGAAGTTCACCAAGGGCTACGACCTGACTATGCGGCTGCGGGACCGGACCCGGTTCGTCAACGCCGACCCGACCAACGTCAAGGCCAGCAACGTGGCCGTCAGCACCACGGGCTACGGCAGCATCACAAACACCGCCAGCAACCCCGGCGACGGCTCCGCCGTCACCGTCACCGCCTCCAAGAGTGTGCCCACCGCCTCTGCCGCCCGGATGTTCAGCGGCATGGTGAACGCCCTGATGGGCCAGTCGGTGAGCCTCCTGGCCGCCAACCCCTACGCCCCCGGAACCAACGACCCCGACACCCTCTACGACCTGCCCGGTAACCTGAAGGTGACCACGGCGGTGACCCTGGACACGCTGCTGGGTACCAACGAGGACGTGACCGCCCGGCTCTTCCGCACCACGCCCTTTACCGGCACCCAGCTTATGGCGGTGAACACCAAGCGCGACAGCGCCAACCCCGCCAGCCTGGAGATGATGATGGGCTACGAGGACACCCTGGGCACCACCGAGCTGACTAACTCCAATGAGCTCTACGCCGCCGTCCAGACCGAGGGCGAGCGGGACATCGAGGGCAATGTGGCAAAGCCCATCTACGACTACACCAACTGGGACGTGGACAACAAAAAGACCACCCAGACCACCCTCAACGGCACCAAGACCGACGTGGAAAAGGGCGGCAACACCGTAGACCTGTCCATCACCATCCAAAAGGGCTATGTGGCCCGGGTGAAGGTCCGCCGGGACGACCAGGCCTACCTGGACAACCCCAACGACCCCACCAAGTGGAACTACCTGGACGGTTTCCGCTACCACTTCGCCAGCGACTACCAGTATGACGACGCCGGCACCCTCACCTGGGGCCACGACGACCTGGTCAGCGACCCCGGCGACGGCGTGAAGGGCGAGCGGGAGCTGGGCGTTACCGAGGTGGTCCTCCGGCCCGACGACAAGTTCCGGCCCCAGAGCACCTTCCCCGGCTCGGTCTGCGGCGTGCAGCACTTCCGCTTCACCATGCCTCAGGACGCCGCCGAGACCGGCGCCGCCGGGACCGACGGCTATGTGATGGCGGACACCGTGGACAACGTCACCGTCATCGTCACCTTTGAAAAGATCAGCACCATGCCCCAGCCCTTCGACCCCAGAAACGTGAACAAGACCGTCCGGGGCGTGGCCTACGACCACCAGCCCGGTTTCCTGGAGGAGGGCTTCATCTACGGCGAGAACCGGGGAGCCTATGCCATCGTGGAGATCCCCACCCTGGCCATGGACGAGGAGAGCGTGGGTAAGCACCTCTACGACACCGACAACTACGACGAGCCCGCCTCCGGCAAACCCGAGGACAAGAAGAGCGCTCTGGACGTGCAGCGCTTCACCTTCGCCATCCGCACCGTCTCCGCCACCGGCGCGGTGAGCTACGAGCGGCTGGAGCCGGGCGTGGACGTGGAGCTGATGCCCTGGCGAGAGGACGAACTGGTAGACCCCGCCGACCCCTATAACTACTATGTGGGCAAGGACCAGGGCATGTGGTCCAGCGACGATTCCCGCTACTGGGAGACAAACCCCAAGGACAAGGGCGTGGATCACGACTTCGTGGGCTCCAAGTTCAAGCTCTATCCCACCGAGCCCGACCCCAAGACCGGCAAGCGCACCGCCGGGGCCCAGGCCCTCTACGAGATGCTCAACGACCAGGGCTCTTTGGAGACCTACACCGAAGGGACCGCCACCAAATACCGCACCCGCCTGGTGGTCCGGGCCGAGGACGCGGCCAGTATGAGCGAATACACCGAGGTCTGGATCCGTCCCTGGTTCGCCCTGGGGGTGAAGGTCAACTCCTACGGACCCACCCACCCGGTGGAGGGCAAGCTCTACCGGCTCATGACCCAGGACGAGCTGGATGTGGCCAGCGGCTACAAGGACAAGGCCGGGACCATCCTGGACCCCGCCGCCAGCGTCACGCTGGACCCGGACGATTTCCAGCACTACAAGTGGGACGAGGACGCCGAGCCCACGCTGGAGGACTCCATCGTGCTGGAGGGCGTCGGCAGCGGCAAGTGGCTGCAGATCCTGCGCATGCGCTCGTCCGAGCTGCTGGGCGGCTTCGATAGCAGCTACGACCCCAGAGAGCAGGTCTCCGACCCGGCCAAGCCCGACGACCGCACCCTGCTGGACAACGTCCCCGCCGGGCAAAACCTGGTGTACGCCCTGGAGATTGAAAAGATCTCCAACCTGACCTACACCCGCGTCAAGCTGGACCTGGACCCCCACAGCGCCGACTACGCCGCACCCAACGCGCCGCTGACGGACTACTATGAGGAGACGGGCGGTAAGCCCGACTATACCACCCGGACCTTCATGCTCCAGGATACCGTCCAGCTCATCGCAGGCGATGTGGATCAAAACGGCGCCACCAAGGTCCAGGACTACGACGCGGTCTACGACTTCGTCTACCGCTCCCGGAAGTGGAGCGACGTGAAGACCGAGCCCGTGGAGCCCGCCGCCGGGCCCGACCCGGCCTATACCGCCGCCATGGCGCAGTGGGCCATCTCGGTCTACAACCCCGACAGCGCCGCCTACCGCTGCGACCTGGACGGCGACCGCCGCTTGACGGTGGTGGACCTGAACATCGTCAACACCCGCTTCAACTATAACCGCACCGCCGAGGACTACCACTGGTACTACCAGAACGGCTCCAACGCCTGGCAGAGCAGGCTGCCCTTCGGCATGGGTCCCCGGGACGATACTACCTACGATGCCCTCTTTGCCCTACGGAGCATCGGCGAGGGTGAGATCTTCACCGATCCCTTCTGGGACGAGACCGTGGACCCGGCAGAGCTGTCGGCCCTGCCGCTGGAGACCTTCTTCATCGGCAGCGACGGAGTTTTCCGCCTGGACACCGAGATCCCCGAGCTTCCCGCCGTGCCCACCCCGGACGACGACGAACGGGCGGAGAATTACAACGAGCGGGTGGAGACTCCCGTGGGCGAGGACGCGCTGGGCCAGGAGAGCCCCGCCGTCCTCCCTGAAACGGAGGCCCTGCCCTGGGAGCCTGAGGAGCCCGCCGCGGGCGACGACCCGCCCACCGGGGAGGACTCCACCCAGGACTGAGCCCATGCATAGCCCAACCCTGCACCAACCTATCCGCGCATAGTTTGGTCTTCGCATAAAAGTTTTCCCTGAGGGTCTTGCGCTCTCAGGGAAAACTTGTTATACTAGGTTTTAATCGCGAAAGCCCGATGAGGAGGAAGATTTTATGGACATCCGTGTAGAAAAAGCCGCCGCGTTGAAGGAACTGCCCGACCCCAGCACCCTAGTCTTCGGCAAGACCTTCACCGACCATATGTTCTTGATGAACTACGACGCCGGCCAGGGCTGGCACGACGCCCGGGTCGTCCCCTACGGCCCCATCCCTCTGGAGCCCTGCGCCATGGTGTTCCACTACGCCCAGGAGGTCTTTGAGGGCATGAAGGCCTACCGGGCCCCCGACGGCGGTGTGCGGTTGTTCCGGCCCGAGGAGAACGCCCGGCGGATGCAGGCCTCCTGCGAGCGTCTGTGCATTCCTCCCGTGGATGTGGACGACTTTGTGGAGGCCGTCAAGGCCCTGGTGAAGCTGGAGGAGCGCTGGGTGCCCAATATGCCCGGCACGTCCCTCTATATCCGTCCCTTCGTCATCGCCACCGACCCCTCTCTGGGGGTCCACGCCTCCCACAGCTATATTTTCTCCATCATCTGCTGCCCGGTTGGGGCCTACTACAAAGAGGGCATCAACCCCGTGAAGATCTACGTGGAGGACGAGGATGTCCGGGCCGTCAAGGGCGGCACGGGCTACACCAAGTGCGGCGGCAACTACGCCGCCTCCATCCGCGCCGGAGAGCGGGCCGAGGAGAAGGGCTTCTCCCAGGTCCTCTGGCTGGACGGCGTGGAGCGCAAGTATATCGAAGAGGTGGGCTCCATGAACGTCCTCTTTAAGGTGGACGGTAAGATCATCACCCCCAAGCTCACCGGCTCGGTCCTGCCCGGCATCACCCGCAAGTCCTGCCTGGACCTGCTGCGGGACTGGGGCTACGTGGTGGAGGAGCGGCTCATCACCGCCCAGGAGCTCTTTGATGCCGCCGCCGCCGGCAAGCTGGAGGAGGCCTGGGGCAGCGGCACCGCCGCCGTCATCTCCCCCATCGGCACCCTGGCCTGGGGGGATAAGAGCGTGGAGATCAACGCCGGCAAGATCGGCGACCTGAGCCAGAAGCTCTACGACACCCTCACCGGCATCCAGTGGGGCACCGAGCCCGACCCCTACGGCTGGAGCGTCCCGGTCTAAGGTATGACCTTTGTCAGCGAATTGACAGCGAAGGAGATCGCGGACCGGTTAGAAAAGCGAGGCTACCGCTGGGATAGAAAGCGGGACCGGATGGACTACTGGGACTGCTGCGGATTCTTCTACGAGCCGCTGCTTCTGGGCGGCTTTCGCATCGCCTACACCCGAGGCGAGTCCTTCGACATGATGGACGTCAGGATCGAGACGACCGAAGAGGGAAGCCTGTTGCGGGTGCGCAAGCCTTTGGGACACACCAATGGCCGGAGAAATATGGCCTTGGAGATCATTGAGGAGCAGCTACTGCGCCGAGCGGACTAAAACATGATATAATAAAGTAGGCCCAAACAGAGGGTGACAAAAGACACCACGAGCCATCGCACAGGTCGGGCGCTTCCGGGAATATCCACATAGAGCCCAAAGGCTACCATGAGAAAGACAATGCCGAGCAGAGAGGACAGCATCATAAAAAACATAGCCCAAACTCCTCCTTTGGTGATACTATAACCTAGATCCCTCTAAACGTCAAGGGAGCGGCGGCTTGAAGAGGCGGCTCTGCCGGTATAAAAAAGGAACTCCCGGGGGAGTTCCTTTTTTTGTCCTGGGCCTTGTCCCAGGACGAAAAATATGGTATAATAACATATTAGAAAATTCGTCGAAGGGAGGGGAAGGCGTGCGCCATCTGATCGACTTTGGAGACATGACCCGTGCCGAGTGGGACGCCTTATACGCACGCACCCAAGACATCATGGACCATCCGGCGGACTACCTGGACGCCTGCCGGGGCAAGGTCTGCGCCAGCCTCTTTTACGAGCCCTCCACCCGCACCAATTTCTCCTTCCAGACCGCCATGCTCCGCCTGGGGGGCACGGTCTTCGGTTTTGACGACCCCAAGAACTCCTCCACCGCCAAGGGTGAGAGTTTGAAGGACACGGTGAAGATGGTCTCGGGCTACGCCGACGTGATCGTCATGCGCACCCCCTGGGAGGGCTCGGCCAAGGCGGCCTCGCTCTACTCCCACGTCCCCGTCATCAACGCCGGAGACGGCGGGCATATGCACCCCACCCAGACCATCGCCGACCTGACCACCATCCAACATCTGCGCGGCAGTGTGGACGGCCTGACCATCGGGTTGTGCGGCGACTTGAAAAATGGCCGCACCGTCCACTCCCTCATCAAGGCCATGGCCAAGTTCCAAAATGTTCGCTTCTACCTCATCTCGCCCCGGGAGCTGACCCTGCCCGAGTACATGAAGGCTTTTATGCGCGCCCATGATATGCCCCTCTTAGAGGTTACCGGGCTGGAGGCCATCATCCCTCAGTTGGACGTTTTGTACATGACCCGCATCCAACGCGAGCGGTTCGTGGACCCTGCGGAGTACGAGCGGTGCAAGGGGGTCTATATCCTCACCAAAAGCAAGCTCCAGCGGGGCAAGGCGGACCTTTTGGTCATGCACCCGCTGCCCCGGGTGGACGAGATCCACGTGGACGTGGACGACGACCCCCGGGCGGTCTACTTCCAGCAGGCCCGCTACGGGATGTTCGCCCGGATGGCCCTGCTGGCGGACCTGGCCAACCAGCCCCGGTGGGACAGCGTGCCCGCCGTGGACATCGCCGCGGCTCAGCGTTGCAAAAATCCCACCTGCATCACCCAGAGCGAATGGTACCTGCCGCCCATGGACCGCCAGATCGAGGGCGTGGCCTGCTGCGGCTTTTGCGATAAGGCGCTGGAGTGAGCGCCCCGCGCCGGGGCCTGTGGCTCTTTTCCGCTTTTAGCGCGGCCACCTTTGCCGCCGTCTATTTCCTGCCGCCTGGATGGTGGGCGATCTTGGGGCTTGGACTGCTGCTCCCGGCGGGGCTCTCCGTCTGGCGCAGGCTTCGCCCGGTCGCCCTTTTGTGCCTGGGCGCGGCCGCCGCGCTATTGTGGTGCGGGGCCTTCCGGGCGGTCTTTCTTGCCCCGGCGGAGAGCCTGGACGGCCGCCGGTGCGCCGTCACCGCCGTGGCCAGCGAGCGGGCCTACGCCACCGACTACGGCGTGAGCCTCCCTTGCTGGGTGACCGGCCAGGGCGCGCCGGTGAAGGCCACCCTCTACGGCGGCGCTGAGCTGCTGGAGCTGGACCCAGGAGACAGTGTTACCGCCGTGTGCGACTGCACCCAGACCGCCCTCCGGGAGGAGAGCCGCTTTTCCGCCGCCGCTACCCGGGGCGTATTTCTCACCCTGAAGCCCCGGGGAGAGCTGGAGGTGGAGCACGCCGGGGCCGCGCCCTGGTGGTGCGTGCTCACCTACTGGGGCCAGAGGCTCTCCGCCTCCATCCAGACCGTTTTCCCTGCCGATGTGTCGGGGCTGCTGGCGGCCCTGGTCACCGGGGACAAGACCGCTTTGGACCCGGGCCTTCGCACCGACCTGGCCCGGGCGGGCGTGGTCCATCTGGTGGCGGTCAGCGGGATGCACGTGTGCTTTTTGGTGAGCTTTTTGACCCTCTTTACCGGCCTGGACCCCAGGCGGCGGTTCTGGCTGTGCGCGCCGGTGGTGGTCTTCTTTGCCCTGGCGGTGGGGGCTACGCCCTCAGTGCTGCGGGCGTGTATCTTCCAACTGGCCTTTTTGCTGGCCGAGCTGACGGCCAGGGAGGAGGACCGCTGGACCACCATCACCGCCGCCCTGGCCCTTTTGTTGCTGATCGACCCCTTCTCGGCGGCCAACGTGGGACTGCAGATGTCCTTCGCCGCGGTCATGGGCATCGTGGTGGTCACGCCCCGGGCCTTCGCGGGGCTAAACCGCTTTCTTTTGCCGGGGGAGGGCAAGTGGATAAATGGCGGAAATCGCCTGTTGCTGCGGTTTTACCAGCTCTTTTCCGCCTCCTTAGGGGCCATGGTCTTCACTCTGCCCCTGTCCGCTTATTACTTTGGGACCATCTCCCTTTTGGCCCCGCTGACCAACCTTTTGGTGCTGCCGGTGGCCTCGGCGCTCTTCGCCGGGACACTGGTGGTGGGCCTTGTGGGGATGCTCTGGCCCGGCCTGGCGGCGGTGCTTGGCCTGCCCCTTGGCTGGCTTGGACGGTATGTGGCCCTTGTGGCCCAAGGCTTTGCCGCCTTCCCCTACTGCGCGGTCTCCTGCCAGGGGTACTATCCCGTCGCCCTGGCCGGGGGCTACGGCCTGACCCTCACCGCTCTTTGCTGGCGAAGCCAGCGCCGCCGTGGCTGGCTCTTTTTGCTCTGCGGCCTTGTGATGGTCCTGACCGCTGTGGGGGCCACTCGGTGGAGCTTTTCCTCTGCGCCGCTGACGCTGACGGTGCTGGACGTAGGCCAGGGTCAGAGCGTGCTCCTCCACTCCCAGGGCGAGACCGCCCTCGTCGACTGCGGCGGCAACGCAAGCGACGATCCCGGCGACCTCTGCGCCAACTACCTGGGCGACCGGGGCGTGACCACCCTGGACACCCTGATCCTGACCCACTACCACGCCGACCACACAAGCGGCCTGGACGCGCTGTTTCGCCGCCTGACCATCCGAGCGTTGGTCCTGCCCACCATGGACCAGGACCAGGAGACCCAGGCCCACATCATGGACCTGGCCCGGGCAGAGGGCGCGGCGGTGACCTGGCTGGAGGAGGATACCCACCTCTCCCTGGGCGCGGCCCGGCTCACCGTCTTCGCGCCTTTGGGCGACGGCGGGGCCAACGAGGAGGGCGCCAGCGTCCGGGTCCGCTGGGGTGATTACGCCGCCCTCATCACCGGCGATATGAACGCCGTAGTGGAAAAGGCCCTGGTGGACCACGCCGAGCTGGGCCGCTGCCAGGTGCTGGTGGCGGGGCACCACGGCTCCAACTACGCCTCGTGCGACACGCTGCTGAACGCCATCCACCCCGAGACCGCCCTCATCTCCGTAGGCCGGAACCCCTATGGCCACCCCGGACCTGAGACCCTGGAGCGTCTGGCGGCAAGGGGCGTGGCCGTCCGCCGCACCGACCAAGAGGGTACGCTCACCGTTCGTTTCCGCTAACCATATCACCCACGAAAGGAGGCTTCCCCATGCCGCCCAAAAAGCCCGACCAGTCATCGCTGAAGACCCTGAAGGCCCAGCTCAAGGAAAAGACCCTGGGCCAGCTCTATGTGTTCCACGGCGAGGAGGCCTACCTCCGGGACTACTACCTGAGCCGCATCCAAGAGCAGCTTTTGGAGCCGGGGATGGAGACCTTCAACTGTAAACGCCTGGAGGGCAAGGACGTGACCGTCCGGGACATCACCGCCGCCTGCGACTGCCTGCCTATGATGGCCCAGCGGACGGTGGTGCTGGTGACCGATTTCGACCTTTACAAGCAAAACGAGGCCGACCGGGAGGCCCTGATGGCCTACTTCGCAGACCTGCCCGAGTACCTGTGCCTGGTCTTTGTCTACGACGTGCTGCCCTACAAGCCCGACGCCCGGACCAAGCTGGCGGCCAGCCTGAAGGACCACGGCCTGGTGGTGGAGTTCCCCCGCCAGGAGCAGGGGGACCTGGTGGACTGGATCGTCCGCCGCTTCAAGGCCACCGGCCACGACATCGACTCCGAGCAGTGCAAGTACCTCATCTTCCTCTGCGGCGATCTGATGCACGACCTGGCCAGCGAGATCGGCAAGATCGGGGCCTACGCCAAGGCCCGGCGGGTCACCCGGGAGGACATCGACGCCGTGGCCACCCGGAGACTCGACGCGGTGGTCTTCCAGCTCACCGACCACCTCAGCGCGAAAAATTACGACAAGGCTATGGCCACGCTGTCCGACCTCCTCCATATGCAGGAGGTGCCCTATGTGATCTTGGGGGCCCTGGGCAAGTACCTGCGGCAGCTCTACGCTGCCCGGGTGGCCCTGGACAGCCGCCACACCGCCGATGATCTGGCCGCTCTTTGGAAAATGCACCCCTATCCCGCCTCCAAGCTCATGTCCGCCGCTCAGCGGGTGAGCCTGAGCTGGTGCCGCCAGGCCCTGGAGGCCGCGGCGGCGGCGGACCTAGAGCTGAAATCCACCGGCAACCGCCCCCAGGACGTGCTCACCGGCCTTGTGCTCAAGCTGGCCCATGGGTAAAAGAGCGGTCCGGGAGGTCCTTCTGGTGGAGGGCAAGTACGACAAGAACACCCTGGCCCAGGTGGTGGACGGTCTCATTTTGACCACCGACGGCTTCGGGATATTTAAGGACAAGGAAAAGACCGCCCTGCTGCGCCGCTTGGCGGCCCAGCGAGGGCTGGTGGTGCTCACCGACCCTGACGGCGCGGGCCTTGTCATCCGCAATCACCTCAAGGGCATCCTGCCCCCCGAGCAGGTGAAGCTGGCCTACGTCCCCGCCGTCCCGGGCAAGGAGCGGCGCAAGCGCGCCCCGGGCAAGGAGGGGAAGCTGGGGGTGGAGGGCATGGACCCCGACACCCTGCTCCGAGCCCTGGATAACGCCGGAGTTACCTGGGAGGACGGGGGAGAGGCTGTCAAGGAAAAGCCCTTTACAAAGGCTGTGCTCTTCGACCTGGGCCTCACCGGCACGCCCCAGGCGCAAGCGCGCCGAAAGCGGCTCCAGCGGGCGCTGGGCCTGCCGGAAAACCTTTCGACCAACGCCTTGATGGACGTGCTGAATTTGACCGCCACCGTGGAAGAGGTGGAAAAAATTCTGGATTGCGAAGACGGCGACACTGTACTATAATTGGGACAGTTGATTTTTTGGAACGAGGTGGGGAACTTGTCGGACAAGCTGGGCGTCTATATACACATCCCCTTTTGCAAGAGCAAGTGCGCCTATTGCGATTTCTACTCCCTGGCGGGCCAGGAGGCGTGGCGGGAGCGTTACGCCCAGGCCCTGCGCACCCACATCGACGAGACCGCGCCCCAGGCCCGGGACTACCGGGTGGACACGCTCTACTTCGGCGGCGGCACGCCGCTGCTGTTGGGGGACAAGGCCCTGTGCGACACCCTGGCCTATGTGAAAAAGCGTTTTCATGTGGAAAAGGACGCGGAGATCACCGTGGAGGCCAACCCCGACTCGGTGGACCTGAAGGCCCTGAAGCGGTTGCGCCGTGCGGGCTTTGACCGTCTGAGCCTGGGGATGCAGTCGGCCAGCGACGCCGAGCTCCAGGCCGTAGGCCGTCCCCACGACTTTGCCCAGACCCGCCAGGCGGTGGAGTGGGCCCGCAAGGCCAAGTTCAAAAATCTGAGCCTGGACCTCATTTACGGCCTGCCTGGCCAAACGATGGATAGCTGGAAGGCCACCCTGGCCGCCGCCGTGGAGCTGGGCCCCGAGCACATCTCGGGCTACGGGCTCAAGGTGGAGGAGGGCACGCCGCTATGGAGCAGGGTAGAGGCGGGGGAGACCCTGCCTGACGACGACTTCCAGGCCGACGCCTACCTCTACATGGTGGACTTTTTGGCCAAGCAGGGCTACGAGCAGTATGAGATCTCCAACTTTGCCAAGCCCGGCTACCGCTCCCGCCACAACCTGAAATACTGGCTAATGAAGCCCTACCTGGGCTTTGGCCCCGGGGCCCACAGCGATTTTGGCCAGCGGCGTTTTTCCTTTGTCCGGGACCTGGAGGGCTACATCCAGGGCGTGGAGGAGGGGGCGCGGCTGCTGGACGAGGACCAGAGCGTGCCCCACAGCGAGCGGGCCTCGGAGTACCTGATGCTCCGGTTGCGCACCACCCTGGGCATCGAGGAATGGGAGTACCGAAGGGAATACTATATGGACTTCGAGGCGTTGACGCCGTTGCTGGGCGAGTATGAACGCCAGGGCTGGCTCTGCCGGGACCAGGGCCGCTGGCGGCTGACCCCCGAGGGCTTTTTGCGCTCCAACCAGCTCATCGGCCAGCTCTTGGAGGTCCAGGAGAAGGCCACCCTGCCCGCCACGCTGCGCTATTTGAACCGCACCCAACGATAGGAGGAAGCTATGACCCGCCGCGCTATCTCACTTTTGCTTATTTTCACGCTGCTTTTGGCCCCCGCCGCCCTGGCCTCCCAGGCCCTGGGCTGGGAGCTCTATCAGACCGACACCGTGCTGGGCCCCGGCCTTAGCGTCTCCGCCCAGACCCTCTGGGGAGACAGCAAGCAGGACTACCGCCGGGAGCAGTACGCCGTCTACACCCCGGGCCAGGGGACCCAGCCCGTGGTGTGTTACGGCACCAGCGTCCCCGCCACCGCCACGTTGACCTCTATGGCCAAGGGCTTGGAGGAGTACGGCTACCGGGTCTTGGCCGGAGCCAACGGCGACTACTTCGTCATGGCCTCCGGCGTGCCTTTGGGTATGGTGGTGAGCTACGGCGCGCTGCGCACCAGCTCGTCCTACCACTACGCCGTGGGCTTTGACGCCGACGGCAAATGCTTTGTGGGCAAGCCCGACCTGACCATCTCTGCCGCCTTCCACGGCTATGACCTCACCGTCTCCGGCGGCTTCAACAAGACCCGCACTGCCAAAGACGGCTACTTTTTGTACAGTACCGACTTCGGCCCCTCCACCCGCGCCAGCGGCGGCGGGGTCAATGTGGTCCTGCGCCCGGTGGACCTGCCCCAGGATTATGTGGAGCCCCAAAAGCCCGGCCCCGCCCCAGTAGAGCCCCAGCCCCCCGAGGGGCTGGACCCTGAGGCCCTTTGGGCCGCTTTGGCGGGGGAGCCGGGGGAGGAGGGCGAGGCCGTCGTGGTCACCGACGAGGATCTCGCCGCTTTGAACGCCTGGGAGGAGACCCGGGCCCAGTATGAGCAGGACAAAGCCGCCTGGGACCAGGCCATGGCGGAGTGGAAGGCCGCGCTGCTGGAGAGCGCGGCGGGCCTTCAAAGCGTAGAGGCCACCCTGACCATTGGCGGCAGGGTAGAGTGCGTAGTGGAATCGGTGGTGGACCAGAGCGGCGCAGTGGACATCCCCCAGGGCCGTTTTGTGCTGTCCATCTCCAAAAGCGGCGACGAATTTTTACGCTCCGAAGTTCAAAACCTAGTGCCCGGTGAGCGTCTGAGCGTGTTGGTATCCTCCCCGGACCCTCGCTGGAACAGCGCCTACGCCGCCATCGGGGCCTATGAATACATCCTCCAAAACGGCCAGGTCCCCGGCGGCCTGGATCAAAACGCCGACCCCCGGACCGCCTTGGGTATCAAGGCCGACGGCACCGTTTTGCTCTACACCATCGATGGCCGCCGCTCCGGTCACAGCGTGGGAGCCAGCGTGAACCAGGTGGCCAAGCGGCTTCAGGAGCTGGGCTGCGTGGAGGCGGTGCTCTTTGACGGCGGCGGCTCTACCACCTTCGGCACCACGGGGGCCCTGGACCAGTCGTTTGCCCTTAGCAACAAACCCTCTCAGGGGAGCCAGCGTGCGGTCTCCGACGCGCTGTTCTTCGTCTCCGAGGAAAAGCCCACCGGGGTGCTGGGCAGCGTCCACCTCCAGCCCCAGAGCGCGCTGATGCTCTCCGGGGCCCGGCAGAGCCTGACGGGTCTTGGCATCGACACCGGCTTCTACCCCCTGGGCGGCGAGCCCTTGAGCGGCCTTACCTACCGGGTGGACGGCCCGGGCAGCATGGAGGGCGACGTGTTCGTGGCCGGAGCCCAGAAGGGTGTGGCCACCGTCACCGCCACCGCGGCCAATGGGGCTGCGGGCACGGCCCGGATGACGGTGGTGGACACCCCCGATACCATCGACGTCACCGACGCCGCCGGGGCCAAGGTCACCGCCCTCAACCTGGACCCGGGCCAGCAGGCGGCCCTCAACGCCGCCGCCAGCTGGTATAAGCTGCCCCTTTTGGCCGACGACACATGCTTTACCTGGACCCTCAGCGAGGAGCTGGGCAGCGTGGACGAATACGGCAACCTCACCGCCGGGCCCAAGGCGGGCTCGGGGGCTCTCACCGTCACCGCCGGGGCTAAGAGCGTGTCCATCCCCATCACCATCGGCGGCCATGTGAACACCCTGGAGCCCTGGGAGGAGGGGGCCCATGTGCCCGTTCTGGACCCGGAGGGAGCCATCCGGGCGGAACTGACCGCGCAGCAGGTGCGCTACGGCAAGTCCGCGCTGAAGGTGGAGTATCTGACCGGGGGCACCAATGCCTTGCCTTTGGACCTGCCGGTGGTCGCCGGGGAGAGCCAGGTGGGCTTCTGGGCCTACGACATGGGGCAGCCGCCCACCCTGGCCCTCCGGGTGGAGCTGGCTGACGGCAGCGAGACCAGTGTGCCCTGCACAGCCATTACCCCGGAGCAGTGGAGCTTTGTTCAGGCCGACCTGCCGGAAAACACGACCCGGCTCACCGGGCTGGAGATCACCTGGCACCGCACGGACACCTACCCGCCCGGCGTGATCGTTCCCGGCGGCGTGTTCTGGGATACCCTCTACCTGGACCACTTTACCACCGCCAACGGCCCCATCGTGGACACCACGCCGCCCACGGTGAAGCTCAGCGTCCAAAACGGCCAGGTCACCGCCAAGCTGTCTGATAATGTGGACAAGACCTTCGACCCCGCCCGCATCCAGCTGACCCTGGACGGCTGGGGTATGGAGTTCACCTTGACCGGGGATACCCTCACTGCCGCCGTCCCGGTGGACAGCCTGCTCCACCGCCTGAGCCTGACGGTCACCGACGCCTCGGGCAACCTGGCCCGGACCAGCGTGGAGCTTGCCCCCACCGGAGACCGGGCCTTGCCCTTTACCGACATTGACGGCCACTGGGCCAAAAACCACATCGTCTTCCTGCGAGACCAGGGCGTGACCAACGGCCGCCAAGCCGAGGACGGCAACTACGTCTTCGACCCCGACACCAACATTACAAGGGCGGAGTTCGCCACCATGCTGGCCCGGTGGCTCCGCTCCGATCTGACCGCTTCCGCCGGGGCCGACCTGCCCTTTGCCGACGCCGCCGACATCCCCTCCTGGGCCCTGGAGGCGGTGGCCTACCTCTACCAGACCGGCGTGATGACCGGCAGCATGGAGGGCGACGGGCTCTACGCCGCCCCCAACGACCCCATCACCCGCTGCCAGGCCATGACCATGCTGGGGCGCATCCAGCCCAAGGGCTACGCCGCCCAGACGGAGGTCTTCGCCGACGACGGCGATATCCCATCCTGGGCCCGGGACCACGTCTACACCCTGGCGGGCCAGGGCGTGGTCAGCGGCTACGACGGCTTTGTCCGGCCCCTGGACCCTGTCACCCGGGGCGAGGTGGCCAAGCTGCTGACCACCATGTGGTAAAGACCGCCCATAGAGAAAGACGAGGAGGGCGACCTATGGCCAGGCAGAGCAACCAAAAGGCCAAGCTTTTGCTGCTGTTGGACTATCTCCAGAGCGAGACCGACGAGGACCACCCGGCCTCCACCGCCGACCTGCTGGCCCATCTGGCCCAGCAGGGGGTCTCGGCCGAGCGCAAGAGCGTCTACGCCGACCTGGATACCCTGGCCGACTGGGACTATGATATCCAGCGTGTCCGGGGCCCCAAGGGCGGGGTGTATCTGGGAGAGCGGGACTTCGAGTTGGCCGAGCTGAAGCTGCTGGTGGACGCGGTGCAGTCCAGCCGCTTCATCACCGGGAAAAAGTCCGACGCTCTCATCGGTAAGCTCTCCGCGCTCACCTCTCGCCACCAGGCCAAGTCCCTGCGGCGGCAGGTCTTTGTGGGCGACCGGGTCAAAAGCATGAACGAGAGCGTCTATTACAGCGTGGACGCCATCCACACCGCCATCGGCCAGGGGGTGCTGGTGTCCTTTCAGTACTTCGACTACAACAGCCGCAAGGAAAAGGTCCTGCGCCATGAGGGGCGGACCTACCGGGTGGCGCCCTATTGCCTCATCTGGGACAACGCCAGCTACTACCTGGTGGGTCAGGTCCCCGGCGAGGACGAGACGCGCCACTACCGGGTGGACAAGATGACGAATGTCACCCCTACCGGGGAAAAGGCCCAGCTCCCCCAGAGCTTTGACTCCGCGGCCTACGCCGCCCGGTACTTCTCCATGTTCTCCGGCCGAGCGGCCAAGGTGCGTCTGCGCTGCCCGGAGGGGCTGGCCGGGGTCATATTGGACCGCTTCGGCAGGGACGTGATGCTGGTCCCCGAGACTGGCGGCTTCACCGTCACCCTGGACGTGGTGGTCTCCCAGCAGTTCTGGGGCTGGCTGGCGGGTTTGGGCCCGGGGCCCAGGGTGCTGGAGCCCCAGTGGGCCGCCGAGGAATACCGGGATTATCTCCAAAGTTTGCTGAAGCGGCAGGAATAAGAAAACTCCCCGCCCGGAGGGCGGGGAGTTTTGCTGTTTGCGGGTTTGGCTTACTGTTTGAACTGCTCGATGAGCTCGGCGACACGGTCCACACAACCGCCACAGTGGGTGCCCGCGCCGGTGGCCTCCTGAACGGCCTCCAGCGTGGTCTTGCCCGACTCCACAGCGGCCTTGATGTCGCCAACGCTGACGCCGCCGCAGAAGCACACAGTCTCGTTGAGATCCATGACTGGGGCCTCCTTAACCGAAGTACCGTTCCAGCAGGCCCTTCAGAGCCTTGCCGTGGCGGGCCTCGTCGCGGGCCATCTCGTGGACGGTGTCGTGGATGGCGTCCAGGTTCAGCTCCTTGGCCCGCTTGGCCAGGTCCGTCTTGCCCTGGGTGGCGCCGTGCTCGGCGTCCACGCGCATCTCCAGGTTCTTCTTGGTGGAGTCGGTGACCACCTCGCCCAGCAACTCGGCAAACTTGGCGGCGTGCTCGGCTTCCTCCAAAGCGGCCTTCTCCCAGTAGAGACCGATCTCGGGATAGCCCTCACGATGGGCCACGCGGGCCATAGCCAGGTACATACCCACCTCGGTGCACTCGCCCTGGAAATTCATGCGCAGGCCCTCGAGAATATCCTCGGGCGCGCCCTGGGCCACGCCCACCACGTGCTCGGCGGCCCAGGCCATGTCGCCGCCCTGCTTGACGAACTTAGAGGCGGGAGCCTTGCACAGCGGGCACTCGGCGGGGGGATTGTCCCCCTCGTGGACGTAACCGCACACACTACAAACATATTTCGCCATGATCGTTTCCTCCTTATATGTATGTTCTTTTTGAAGTTGAGAATGGTTCTTAATAGGAACCATTCCTGATTACGTTTCTATCATACGGTATTTTTTACCGGCTGTCAAGAGGATTTTCGCAAAAAATGGCCGAATTGACTTTTCCCGCCGAATGGGGTAGAATAGCACAAAAGAAACCGTTTGGAAAGGGGTTTTTGCCGTGTTCGCCTCCAGCGACCGCTACCGCTATATGGCGCCCACCGTCATCGAGACCATCTGCCAACTGCGCTTTCCCGCCATTTTGTCCATCGGCGCCCAGGAGCCCGCGGCCTTCCAAGAGCGCATCCGGGGGGACTATCCCCGCTACCAGCTCCAGCACGACCAGCCCGCCCCCAGGGTGGTGAACGCCAACACGCCAAACCCCACCGTGGAGGCCCAAAAGCCCATCAATAACTACGTCTTTTTGTCCGAGGACAACCGCTGGAAGGTGAACCTCACCTCTGGCTTCATTGCCCTGTCCACCGTGGGCTATACCTGCTGGGAGGACTTCGCCGGGCGGCTTGACAAGGTGCTGGCGCAGTTTATCCCCATCTACCAGCCCGCTTTTTTCGAGCGCATCGGCCTTCGCTACGTCAACGCCGTGTCCAGAAAGCGCCTCAATTTGGAGGAGAGCGACTGGTCCGACCTCATCCAGCCCGCCTGGCTGGGGGTCATGGCCGAGCCCGACGTGGAGGAGAAGTCCCTGACCAAGTGCGCGGTGGACGTGGAGATGGCCCTGGCCGAGGGCTGTCGGGCCAAGATCCACGCGGGATTGGGCCTGCTGGGCGACGGCAAGCGGGACCCGGAGGTCAAGTTCATCCTGGACAACGACCTGTCGGTGACGGGCAGCGTGAAGATGCCCGGCCTGCCCGACACCTTGCAGACCTTGCACACTTACGCCGACCGCATCTTCCGCGGTGCCATCACCTCCGAGCTCCACACCGCCATGGGTCCGGAGCCTATCGATTAAAAAACTCTTGACAAGCGGGGGAGAGGCTGGTATAATACCCCGGTACAAGGAAGTAGGAAGGGTACCCCCTCCTCACCCCAGGCTCCGGCCAAAGGGTCAACATGGACGGCTGTGCTGACTGGTTCAGCGCGGCTTTGCGTGGTGTCGGGTACCTTTTCAGGTATCCGTCTTTTTATGTTTGGAGGTGTTTTTCCATCGCTAACACGGCCCATCAGATCAACGAGGACATCCGGGACAAGGAGGTCCGCCTGGTAGGCGAGACCGGCGAGCAGTTGGGCATCATGTCCGCCCAGGAGGCCCTGGCCAAGGCCGAGGAGCAAGAGCTGGACCTGGTGAAGATCTCGCCCAACGCCGTGCCCCCGGTATGCAAGCTCATGGACTACGGCAAGTACCGCTTTGAGCAGGCCAAGCGGGACAAGGAAGCCCGGAAGAATCAGCACGTTGTGGAGATCAAGGAGATCCGTATGTCGCCGGGCATCGACGTGGGCGACTTCAACGTCAAGCTCCGCAACGCCCAGAAGTTCCTGGGCGAGGGCAACCGGGTGAAGGTCACCGTCCGTTTCCGCGGCCGGGAGATGGCCCACACCGAGATCGGCCGGGACCTGCTCATCAAGTTCGCCGAGCAGTGCGCCGACACCGCCAACATGGAAAAGGACCCCAAGCTGGACGGCCGCCATATGAGCATCTTCCTGGCCCCCAAGGCCAAGGAGGACCCCAAGAAGGCCAAGTCCAAGCCCAGGGCCCCCGCGGCCGACGAGGCTCCGGCGGAGTCTCAGGCCGAAGAAACCAAAAATGAAGGAGAACGCGAAAATGGCTAAGATCAAGCTGAAGACCCACTCCGCTTCCAAGAAGCGCTTCAAGCTCACCAAGACCGGCAAGGTCAAGCGTGCCCACGCCTACAAGAGCCACCTCTTGAACGGCCACGGCAAGACCACCAAGCGCAAGAGAGGCCTCCGCGCCGGCGCCTATGCCGACGCCACCAACGCCGCCACCATCAAGCGCATGATCCCCTACAAATAATCAGACCCTTTACCAAGATATAGGAGGCTTTTCAAAATGGCTAGAGTGAAAGGCGCGATGATGACGCGCAAGAGACGCAATAAGACGCTCAAGATGGCCAAAGGCTACTGGGGCGCCAAATCCAAGCACTTTAAGATGGCCAAGCAGCAGGTGATGAAGTCCCTGCAGTACGCTTATACCGGCCGCCGGCTGAAGAAGCGCGACTTCCGTCAGCTGTGGATCACCCGTATCTCCGCCGCCTGCAAGCAGCAGGGGATGAACTACTCCACCTTCATGCACGGTCTGAAGGTGGCCAACGTGACCATCGACCGCAAGATGCTGGCGGAGCTTGCCGTCAACGATAAGGCCGCTTTCGCCCAGCTCGTGGAGCTGGCCAAGGCCCAGAAGTAACTTTGCCAAATACCGGTGTCGTCCTCTGGACGGCGCCGGTTTTTTGCGACGGCCTTTTGCACAAAAAGTTGGCAAAAATGGCGGGAAAAATCCTGAGAATAACGCTTTACTTTTTGACGGCGGTATCGTATAATATCACCCGATGAACAAAATCGGCAAGACTACAGAAAGGTATAGAAGGAGGAAACACGGATGATCTATTCTACCGAAGTGCAGCACATGTGTCCCGTGGCCAAGGGCGCCTATCACGGCCCCGCCCCCATCCCCGAGGAGGGCAAGTGGGTCCAGGCCAAGCAGATCGAGGACATCAGCGGCTTTACCCACGGCGTGGGCTGGTGCGCGCCCCAGCAGGGTGCGTGCAAGCTGACCCTCAATGTGAAAAACGGCATCATCGAGGAGGCTCTGGTGGAGACCCTGGGCTGCTCGGGCATGACCCACTCCGCCGCCATGGCCAGCGAGATCCTCATCGGCAAGACCCTGCTGGAGGCCCTGAACACCGACCTGGTGTGCGACGCCATCAACACCGCCATGCGCGAGCTGTTCCTCCAGATCGTCTATGGCCGCACCCAGTCCGCTTTCTCCGAGGGCGGCCTGGCCGTGGGCGCCAGCCTGGAGGACCTGGGCAAGGGCCTTCGCTCCCAGGTGGGCACCATGTTCGCCACCAAGGAGAAGGGGCCCCGCTATCTGGAGATGGCCGAGGGCTACTGCACCCGCGTCGCCCTGAACAAGGACAAGGAGATCGTGGGCTACGAATTTGTCAACTTGGGCAAGATGATGGACTTCATCAAGGGCGGCATGGACGCCAATGAGGCGGTGGAGAAGGCCAAGGGCCACTACGGCCAGTTCGACGGCGCCGCCGAGTACATCGACCCCCGCAAGCAGTAAAGAAAAGGAGGAATTGAGAAATGGCTTTGTTTGAAAGTTACGAGCGTCGTATCGACAAGATCAATTCCGTCCTGTCGCAGTACGGCATCAAGAGCGTGGAGGAGACCCGGGAGATCTGCAAGGCCGCGGGCTTCGACCCCTACGAGATCGTCAAGGGCATCCAGCCCATCTGCTTTGAGAACGCCTGCTGGGCCTACTGTGTGGGTGCGGCCATTGCGCTGAAGAAGGGCGTGAAGACCGCCGCCGAGGCCGCCAAGGCCATTGGCGAGGGCCTGCAGTCCTTCTGCATCGACGGCAGCGTGGCCGACGACCGCAAGGTGGGTCTGGGCCACGGCAACCTGGGCGCTATGCTGCTCAGCGACGAGTCCAAGTGCTTCGCCTTCCTGGCCGGCCACGAGTCCTTCGCCGCCGCCGAGGGCGCTATCGGCATCGTCCGCAACGCCAACAAGGCCCGCAAGGAGCCCCTGCGGGTCATCCTCAACGGCCTGGGCAAGGACGCCGCCCAGATCATCAGCCGCATCAACGGCTTCACCTATGTCCAGACCCAGTTCGACTACGCCACGGGCAAGGTGGCGGTGGTCAAGGAGACCAAATATTCCGACGGCGAGCGGGCCAATGTCCGCTGCTACGGGGCCGACGATGTCCGCGAGGGCGTGGCCATCATGCACATGGAGGGCGTGGATGTGTCCATCACCGGCAACTCCACCAACCCCACCCGTTTCCAGCACCCCGTGGCCGGCACCTATAAGAAGGAGTGCATTGAGCAGGGCAAGAAGTACTTTTCCGTGGCCTCCGGCGGCGGCACGGGCCGTACCCTCCACCCCGACAACATGGCTGCCGGTCCCGCCAGCTATGGCATGACCGACACCATGGGCCGTATGCATTCCGACGCTCAGTTCGCCGGGTCTTCCTCCGTCCCCGCGCACGTGGAGATGATGGGCTTCCTGGGCATGGGCAACAACCCCATGGTGGGCGCTACCGTCGCCGTGGCTGTGGCCGTGGCTGAGAGCCTGAAGTGATAAATAAAGCGTCGCCGGTAGTTCCGGCGGCGCTTTTTTATGAGAAGAGAAAGGAGTACATAGAAAAATGAGCGAGAAAGTCAAGAACGTGGGCGCGGAGCCCGTCCGGGACGCCAGGAAGCTGGGCGTGCCCAAGATGCTGATCCTGGGATTACAACACATGTTCGCCATGTTCGGCGCCACCATCCTGGTGCCCATCCTGGTCAGCGATCCCAACGGCGGCACCAACCTGCCCCTGTCCATCCAGACCACCCTGTTCTTTGCCGGCTTCGGCACCCTGCTGTTCCACGTCTGCTCCAAGATGAAGGTCCCCGCCTTCCTGGGCTCCTCCTTCGCCTTCCTGGGCGGCTTTGCCGCCATGGGCAACATGAGCGCCGGCGCTTACGCCACCATGTCCCAGGCGGAAAAGCTCCAGTACGCCTGCGGCGGCATCGTGGTGGCGGGCCTTTTGTACTTGGTGCTGGCCCTCATCATCAAGCTCGTCGGCGTGCATAAGGTCATGCGTTTCCTGCCCCCGGTGGTCACCGGCCCCATCATCATCTGCATCGGCCTGAACCTGGCCCCCAGCGCGGTGAACAACGCCTCCTCCTGCTGGTGGCTGGCCCTGGTGGCTATGGCCATCATCGTGGTGGCCAACATCTGGGGCAAGGGCATGGTGAAGATCATCCCCATCCTGCTGGGCGTGGTGGGCAGCTACATCGTGGCTGCCATCGTCACCCTGGCCGGCGGTCCCCAGCTCATCGACTTCGCCTCCCTGGCCCAGGCCGACGTGGTGGGCCTCCAGCCCTTCTTCACCGACTTCAGCGGCTCGGTGGCCAAGTTTGACCTGACCTCCATCCTGGTCATGGCCCCCATCGCCATCGCCTCCATGATGGAGCACATCGGTGATATGTCCGCCATCTCCGCCACCGTGGGCGAGAACTTCATCGAGGACCCGGGCCTCCACCGCACCCTCATCGGCGACGGCATCGCCACCTCTCTGGCCGGCCTCTTCGGCGGCCCCGCCAACACCACCTACGGCGAGAACACCGGCGTGCTGGCCCTGAGCCGGGTCTATGACCCCCGGGTCATCCGCCTGGCCGCCATCTACGCGCTGGTGCTGTCCTTTAGCCCCATGTTTGCCGCCTTTATCGGCTCCATCCCCAGCGCCATCATCGGCGGCGTGAGCTTCATCCTCTACGGCATGATCTCCGCCATCGGCGTTCGCAACCTGGTGGAGAACCGGGTGGACTTCACCAACTCCCGCAACCTCATCATCGCCGCCACCGTCCTGGTCTGCGGCCTGGGCTTCTCCAGCGGCCTGACCTTCAACGTGGGCGACGCCAGCATCACCCTCACCGGTCTTGCCATCGCCGCCATCGCCGGCATCGTCCTCAACGCCATCCTCCCCGGCAAGGACTACACCTTCGGCGCCGCTGAGGGCGCCCACGGCTCGGGCAACCTGGGCCAGTATTGATCTTCTGAGCGCAAGCAAAAAGCAGGGCTCCATCCCATGGGATGGAGCCCTGCTTTTTCTCGTTTTAGCAGCCCAAAAGGACTCTCTTTTCCAGCGCCAGCAGCGCCGTTTTCATCTCCAGGCCGCCGCCGTAGCCCACCAGCTTCCCGTCTGCGCCGATGACCCGGTGGCAGGGGACGGCGATCAGGATGGGATTTCGGTGGTTTGCCATGCCCACCGCCCGGCAGGCCCTGGGCCTGCCCACAGCGGCGGCGATGTCCCCGTAGCTTCGGGTCTCGCCGTAGGGGATGGCCTCCAGCGCGTGCCACACCTTTACCTGGAAGGGCGTGCCGTGGAGGACATAGGGGAAGTCAAATTCCCGCCGCCGGAGCTCCAGATACTCCGAGACCTGGCCGAAGGCCAGGTCGGTGAGGGCGGTCCGGCCGTCGGTCTGGACCGGCTCTTCGGTCAGGGCCAGCAGCGTGACAGCGCCGTTTTCACACGCGATCTTCAGCCGCCCAAAGAGGAAGGGATAGACCCCGCAGCCGTCCATATGTGATACCTTCCTTTCTGTTAAGCGCTTGACAAAGGGGAAAAGCTCTGCTACACTCTAGAAGTAAAATATTAGACTATCTAATATTTGTAGAAATGGGGGGCGCTTATGGAACGAGAGCAAGTAAGAAATTTTGTCAATCAGTATTGTCGGTTGCGGGACATACAGTTTGCCGCTTATGAACTGTACGCTCGGAAATTTGGACTGACCGCCAAGGAGCTTTTCGTGCTGGACATTATCTGGTTTGCCCCGGAGGGTTGCTTGCAATCGGAGATCAGTGAGCGGTTGTCCGCCACCAAGCAGACCGTCAGCGCCATCATCAAAAAGTTTTGGAAGCTGGGCTATCTGACTATGACCGAATCGGAAACAGATCGTCGCAATAAGATCGTCCGCTTTACCGAGGAGGGGCGGGAGTACGCAGGAAAAATCATCCCGCCCGCCGCCAGCGCGGAAATTGACGCTATGGCCGAGTTGGACGGTAAGGATATTGCCGAGCTGGTGCGGCTAACTACCCTCTTTTCGGAACAAATGAGAACGAAATTCCAGGCGATCAAGGAGGAAACGTAAGATGGAATTTTATGATGTGGTAAATGCCCGGCGGAGCATACGTCAATTCGAGGACAAGGCTATCCCCCAGGATGTTCTGGAGCGCATTTTGGATGCTGGACTAAAAGCCCCGTCCTCCAATCATCAGCGGCGGTGGGAGCTGGTGACGGTGACGGACAAGGCCATCATCCATGACCTTGCCCAAGTCGTCCGTCCTTATCCCTGCCGTATCACCGAGCCAAAGTCGCCCCAGCAGGAGATGTTCCAAATCGCTTATCCCCGCCAGCGGAGCATGATCGAGGAATCGGCCTGTGTGATCCTGCCGTTTTTCAAGCAGAAGTACCCCATGACCGAGGACAAAAACGGCTACGGCCTGATGGACTATGGGGCGACCTGGGCGCTCATTGAGAATATGCTCCTGGCCGCCACAGCGGAGGACCTGGGCTCTGTCGTTCATATTCCCGTCAAGAAGGAGCCGGAGCAGATCAAGGAATTTTTGAAGATCCCGGAGGGCTGGTATCTTCCCTCCCTGGTCATCCTGGGCTACGCCGCCCCGGACGCCCTGGTGCCCACACAGGTCAAGGCCAACGTAGAGAACAAAGTCCATTGGAACAAGTGGTGAACGCGATGGAAACTCCCATTATCCGGGAAATTGAGGTCAAAAGCGTCCTCTCCAAGTCCAACCTCCCCGTATGTGAATACTCGGTCAATCCATATGTGGGCTGTCCTCACGCCTGTAAGTATTGCTACGCCAGTTTTATGAAGCGCTTCACCGGGCACGCCGAGCCCTGGGGAGAGTTTCTGGATGTGAAGCGCTGGCCGGAAATCAAACACCCGGAAAGGTACGCCGGGAAAGAGCTGTTCATCGGCTCAGTGACAGACCCCTACAACCCCCAGGAGGAGACTTTTTGCCGCACCAGAGCCTTGCTGGAGCAGCTTCAGGGCAGCGGGGCCAAGCTGAGCATCGCCACCAAGTCCGACCTCATTTTGCGTGATTTGGACTTGATAAAAAGCTTTCCCGCCGCCCGTGTGTCCTGGTCGGTCAATACGCTGGACGAGGACTTCAAGAACGACATGGACAAGGCCATGTCCATTGAGCGGCGGCTGGCGGCGATGAAAGCCTTTCACGAAGCTGGGGTACGGACGACCTGCTTTATTTCCCCTATCTTCCCCGGCATCACCGACGTGAAGGCCATCGTGGAACGGGCTAAGGGGCAATGCAACCTCATTTGGCTGGAAAACCTCAACCTCCGGGGCGGCTATAAAGCGGTCATCATGGACTACATCCGGGAGAAGCGCCCCGACCTGCTGCCGCTCTATCAGGAGATATACAACAAAAATGACCGCCGCTATTGGGAACTGCTGGACGCCGAGCTGCAAGCCTTTGCCGCGAAGATCGGGCTGGACTATGTGACCAACGACGACAGTATGAGCCGCCCCTTTGAGGCCCCACCCATCATGGTCAATTTCTTCTATCACAGCGAGATCAAAAAATCCGCCCAAGGGAGGACCTAAAACAGCGGGGAAGACGGCTGGGCCGTCTTCCCCGTTTGCTGGCTTAGAAGGCGCTTACACGTTAAAGCGGAACAGCGTCACGTCGCCGTCGTGCATGACGTACTCCTTGCCCTCGCTGCGGACCAGGCCCTTCTCCCGGGCCGCCGCCATGGAGCCAAGGGCCTTCAGGTCGTCAAAAGCCACGATCTCGGCCCGGATGAAGCCCCGCTCAAAGTCGGTGTGGATCTTGCCCGCGGCCTGGGGGGCCTTGGTGCCCCGGGTGATGGTCCAGGCCCGGCACTCGTCCTCGCCGGAGGTGAGGAAGGAGATGAGGCCCAGCAGGGTGTAGCTGGCCTTGATGAGCCGGTCCAGGCCGGACTCGCTCATGCCCATGTCGTCCAGGAACATCTGCTTTTCCTCGCCGTCGAGCTCGGCGATCTCCGCCTCCAACTTGGCGCACACGGGCAGGACCTGGGCGTTTTCCTTGGCGGCGATGGCCTGGACAGTCTGGAAATAGGGGTTTTTCTCGTAGTCGGCCACGCCGCTCTCGTCCATGTTGGCGGCGTAGATGATGGGCTTGAGGCTCAAAAGCTCAGCGGTGGCCACCAGCTTTTCCTCGTCCTCGTCGCACTCGAAGCTCCGGGCGGAGTTGCCGTCGTTGAGCCAATTCGCCAGACGCTGGAAAAGCTCCACTTCCTTGAGGTACTTCTTGTCCCCACGGGCCATGGTCTCCGCCTTCTTGATGCGCCGCTCCACCATCTCCAGGTCGGCCATGATCAGCTCCAGGTCGATGGTGGCGATATCCCCGGCGGGGTCCACGGGCACGTTCACGCTGGCGTTCTCCACCACGTGCATGATGTTCTCGTCGTCAAAGCAGCGCACCACGTGGACGATGGCGTCGGTGGCCCGGATGTTGCCCAAGAACTGGTTGCCCAGGCCCGCGCCCTTGCTGGCGCCCTTCACCAGCCCCGCGATGTCCACGAACTCGATGACGGCGGGGGTGGTCTTCTTGGGGTGGTAGAGCTCGCTGAGCCAGTCCAGCCGCGCGTCAGGCACGGTGACCATGCCCACGTTGGGGTCAATGGTGCAGAAGGGGTAGTTGGCGCTCTCCGCGCCGGCGTTGGTGATGGCGTTAAAGAGGGTAGACTTTCCAACATTCGGAAGGCCGACGATTCCGAGCTTCATGGTTCTCTCCATCTCCTTTGGTTTCAGAGGTTCTGGTCATATCCACTCTATTTTACACACTTGCTGGGATATTTTCAAGTAGTAAAAAAGATGGGACACACTTTGTGTGTCCCATCGGACCGTCTATGTAAACAGAATGGTCTTGTCACTGTAATCCTCAAAATGGAGGCAGTCCATGCCAGGCCAACGCTCCTCCATCAAGGCCCGGAGCTGGTCCATATTCTCCTGGGTGTAGGTCTGGAGGCACACATCCACCACGCCGGTCACCTCGTTGGCGTCCAAGGCCAGGATGGCATGGGCGTCCATGTAGTCGGTCAGGTAGTCCTTCACCGCCTCCAGCTCCTCCAGGGCATAGGCGTTCCCCGCCGGAGCCGGGGCGGAAACGCCAGGGGACGCGGTGACGGTGCTGGGAGAAGGCCCGGCGGCCTGCCGCTCCCCGGTAGGCAAACGGGCGGCGGCAATGGCGCAGACAGCCACAAGGGCGACAACTCCTAGGGCGATCTTCTTCATGTCCAATAGCCTCCTTTCCCAAAAAACAGAGCTCCGCCGTTTGGTCAGAGCTCTGTTTCAGCCTTTGGGATTCGCAGTCTTATTCCGCGGAGACCATATAGTAGTAGACGGGCTGGCCGCCGTCCAGAAGGCTGATCTCAGCGTTGGGGCACTCCTTCTCGAAAATGGCCAGAGCGGCCTGAGCCTCGTCCTCGTTCACGTCGGAGCCGTAGATGACGGTGATGAACTCCGCCTCCTGCTGGGGCTTGTCCTGGGCCAGCTTGGCAAGCAGAGCGTGGAGGTCGGTGTCGATGCCAAAGAGTTTGTGCTCGGAGAGGGCCATGTAGTCCCCCTCGTGGATGTCAAAGCCGTCAAAGTCGCTGTCCCGGGCGGCGTAGGTCACCTCGGAGGTATGGACCCGGCCAATGGCCTCGGTCATGGCGGCGGTGTTGTCCTCCTCCGAGCCGTCGGGCAGGGCGGAGAGGAGGGCCGAGATGCCCTGGGGCACGGTCTTGGTGGGGATGACCACCACCTTGCGGTCCTTACAAAGGGGGACGCACTGCTGGGCGGCCATGATGATGTTGCCGTTGTTGGGCAGGACGTAGACGGTGCGGGCCGGGGTCCGCAGGACCTGCTTGAGGATGTCCTCGGTGGAGGGGTTCATGGTCTGCCCGCCGGAGATGACGCCGTCGCAGCCCAGGTCCTTGAAGGCGGCGGCCAGGCCCTCGCCGGCGCAGACGGCCACAAAGCCGATGTCCTTCTCGGGCTCCACAGGGCCCTGGTCGGCGGCCTCGCCACTCTCCAGCTCCTTCTCGATGGCGTCCAGGTCGTCGGTGGACTGGACGTGTTTGCCCGCGGCCAGGTCCTCGTACTGGGTGCGCATATTCTCGATCTTGCAGAGCTCCAATGTACCGAATTCCTGGGCTTTGTTCAGCGCGTCGCCGGGGGTGTCGGTGTGGACGTGGACCTTGAAGGACTCGTCGTCCTCGCCGATGACCAGGGAGTCGCCGATGGAGTCCAGATAGGCCCGCAACCGGGTCAGGTCCACCTCGGGGGTCTTCTTGCGGACGATGAAGACGGTGTCGAAGTCAAAGGTGATGTCCTCCTCGCCAATGGCGGCGAAGTCGGCGCTCTCCTTTACGTCGGTCTCCACACCCTCGGGCATGGGTTTGCCCTGGAGGTGGTCCAGCATGCCCTGCAAAATGAGCAAAAAGCCCTTGCCGCCGGCGTCCACGACCCCCGCCTTCTTCAAAACGGGGTTCTGCTCCACCGTGTTGGCCAGAGCCTCCTGGCC
>DBFBGR010000005.1:0-22460 GCA_048201935.1 Oscillospiraceae bacterium
ACCGATGACGCCAAAGAAAAAGACAAAGGGCACGCTGATCGTTCTGTCCGGGCCGTCTGGGGTGGGCAAATCCACCGTGATCGCCGAGCTGCTGAGCGAACGTGACGACATTCATTTCTCCGTCTCCTTCACCACCCGCAAACCCCGGGTAGGCGAGGCTGACGGCGTCAGCTACCACTTCGTGTCCAAAGAGGAATTTGAGGGCATGATCGCGCGAAATGAGCTGTTGGAATACGCCAAATATGTGGAAAACTATTACGGCACGTCGCTGAAGGTCATTGAAGACCAGTTGGCCGCGGGAGTGGACGTGCTACTGGAGATCGAGGTCCAGGGTGCGGCCACCGTCAAGCAAAAGTGCCCCGAGGCCGTGCTCATCTTCGTCATGCCCCCCAGCTTCGAGGAGCTCTCCCGCCGCCTTCATGGCCGGGCCACCGACGACGAGACCGTGATCCAGGGCCGCCTGGAGCGGGCCTTGGAGGAATACAAGCAGATCCCCCTGTACGACTACCTTGTCATCAACGACAGCGTCCCCAACGCCACCCAGGAGATCTTGTCCATCCTGGCGGCGGAGGGCTGCCGGGTGAAACAGCGCTTACCCATATTCCAAACGGGCGCGTGATATCTGAAGACCGCTAAATTTTTTGAAGGAGTGACCCCATTATGATGCTCTATCCCGCCATGGCCGACCTGCTGCACCAGGTGCCCAGCCGCTATATGCTGGTGAACGTGGTGGCCCAGCAGGCCCGGAAGATCGCCCAGACCGCCGAGGACGAGGGCTATCCTCTGGACGACAAGCCCGTGACCCTGGCCATCCGCCAGGTGGCCGAGGGCCAGGTCATCCTGGCCGAGTAAGCCCTTCCACCCGTGGCCCAGCCGGTAACGGCGAAGCTGGCTTTATCCTCGGCCACCTTCGCGATAGACAAGCCCTTTGACTACCTGGTGCCCCAGGCGCTGGAGGAGCGCATTGCCCCCGGTATGCGGGTGATGGCGCCCTTTGGCCGGGGCAACAAGGCTGTGGAGGGCTTTGTCCTTGCCCTTGGCCCAGCCTCCGGCCAGACCAAGGGGCTGAAATCGGTCTTGACGGTGCTGGATGACCAGCCGGTGCTCACCCAGACGGAGCTGAAGCTCTGTTTGTGGATGTCCCGGCGGTATTTCTGCACCGTCTATCAGTGCGCCAAGGCCATGCTGCCCACGGGATTGTGGTTCTCCATCCAGGATATCTGCCGTCTGGTAGACGGCATAGACCGGGAGGGGGCCTACGCCGCCGCGGGCAAGTCTAAGAACGCCCAGCGGCTGGCCGAGTTGCTGCTTTCTCACCCCACTGGCATGGAACTGCGGGAGCTTCGGCTGGCCTTTGGGGCCGCCGACCCCGGCCCGGCGGTCAAGACTCTGGTCCAGGCCGGCGTGGCCGAGGTCGCCGCCAGCGCCAAGCGCAGTGTGGGGGACAAGACCGAGCAGGTCTGCGCCCTGGCCATCCCGGCGGAGGAGGCTTTGGCGCTTGTCTCCCAGCGGAGAAAGAGCGCGCCCTTGCAGTACAACGTGGTGGAGCTTCTCTGCGCGGTGGGCCGGGGCGGCATGAAGGACGTGTGCTACCTCACCGGCGCGACCCCCGCCACCGTTCGGGCTCTGGCCAAGCGGGGCATCGTCACCTTAGACCGCCGGGAGGTCCTGCGCCGCCCCCAGCTCACCGACCTGGGAAGGGGAGAGCCCTTCACCCTGAACGACGACCAGCAGCGCTCTTTCGAGGTGTTGAACGCAAGGGCCCAGTCGGACAAGCCCGGGGTGGCCTTGCTCTACGGTGTCACCGGCTCAGGTAAGACCAAGGTCTATATCCGCCTCATCCAAGAGGCCCTGGCCCGGGGCCGGACGGCTCTGGTGCTGGTGCCCGAGATCTCCTTAACGCCCCAGCTCATGCGTATCTTCACCGGCTACTTTGGCGAGCTGGTGGCGGTGCTCCACTCGTCGCTGACCGAGGGCCAGCGCTATGACGAGTGGAAGCGGGTCCGCTCCGGCGCGGCCCGTGTGGTGGTAGGAGCCCGCAGCGCGGTGTTCGCGCCGCTGGAAAAGCTGGGCCTTGTGGTGCTGGATGAGGAGCAAGAGGGCTCTTATAAATCGGAAAACGTGCCCCGCTATCACGCCCGAGAGGTGGCCCAATACCGGGCGGCGGCGGAGGGAGCCTTGTTGCTCCTAGGCTCGGCCACGCCGTCGGTGGAGAGCATGTACCAGGCCAAGATAGGCCGGTACGCCTTGGAGACTCTGCCCGGCCGTTTCAACCAGCAGGCTCTGCCCCAGGTCATCGTCAGCGACATGAAAAAGGAGCTGCGCCAGGGCAACGACACCGACGTGGGCCAGGAGCTCCAGGAGGAGCTGCTGAAAAACCTGGAGCGGGGAGAGCAGAGCATTTTGCTCCTGAACCGCCGGGGAGCCCGCCAGCGGGTGGTCTGCCAGCAGTGCGGCGAAGCGCCCCAGTGCCCCAGATGCTCGGTGTTTTTGACTTACCACTCGGCCAACAACCGCCTGATGTGCCACCACTGTGGTCACTCCCAGCCCCTGCCTCAGCGGTGCCCTGCCTGCGGCGGCGAGCTGGCCTTTGTAGGCTCGGGGACCCAGCGGCTCCAGGAGACCCTGCAGGCCATGTTTCCCGGCCGGGACGTGTTTCGCATGGACGCCGACGTGGTGACTCCAAGCCGTTCCCACCAGTCTATTTTGGACAAGTTTGCCAAGAGCCCCACCGCCATCTTGCTGGGCACGCAAATGGTGGCCAAGGGGCTGGACTTTGAAAATGTGACGCTGGTGGGCGTGGTCAACGCCGACAGCGGGCTGTATGTGCCCGATTTCCGCTCCGCCGAGCGGACCTTCTCGCTCATCACCCAAGTAGTAGGCCGGGCAGGCCGTGGCAAAAAAGCGGGGCGGGCGGTGATCCAGACCTTCACGCCGGACAACGACGTTATCTCCGCGGCGGGACGCCAGGACTATGACGGCTTTTACGCCCAGGAGATCGCCCTGCGCCGGGCCATGGGCACGCCGCCCTTTCGGGAGATCTTCGTGCTCACCGCCTCGTCCCGGAGCGAGACCGCCGTGCTGCGCTCCTGCGCCAGACTGCGCCAGAGTTTGGACGCGGCGCTGGCCCAGCCGCCCTACAACGCTTGCGGTGCGGAGCTTTTGGGCCCCGCGCCCGCGGCCATCTACAAGCTCAACGACCGCTACCGCTGCCAGTTGACCCTGTCCTGTCCCACCGGTCAGGGCGGGCCGCTGCGGAGCCTGCTGGCCCACTTTCTTCGCTGTGCCCAGCAGGATAAGGAAAACCGGGATGTGTCTTTATTCGGGGACTACGACCCCATGGATTAACGGAGGTATCTGCAATGGCGACAAGACAGATCATCGAGCAGGGCGACGAGACCTTGACCAAGGTGTGCCGCCCGGTGACCAATTTCGACCAGCGGCTCCACGACCTCATCGACGACATGCGTGAGACCCTGGAGCTGGCCAACGGCTACGGTCTGGCGGCGCCCCAGGTGGGCATTTTGCGCCGGGTGTGCCTGGTCACGGGCTCGGACGGACGCTTCATCGAGCTGGTGAACCCGGAGATCCTGGAGACCTCGGGTGAGCAGGAGGGCTACGAGGGCTGTCTGTCCGTACCGGGAAAGTACGGCTGGGTCAAACGGCCTAGCTGGGCCAAGGTCCGGGCCCAGGACCGTGACGGCAAGTTCTTCGAGGTGGAGGATGTGGACATGACCGCCCGGTGCTTCTGCCACGAGATCGACCACCTGGACGGACACCTCTTCACCGAGCACGTCATCGGCGGGCTGTACACCGAAGCCGAGCTGGACGCGGCCCAGGCGGAGAACGAGGAGAAAAAGGGCAAGGGCCGGAAGGGGAAGTCGTGATGCGCGTTGTCTTCATGGGGACGCCCTCCTTCGCCGTGGCCTCTCTGCGCGCGCTGGTGGAGGCCGGGCATGAGGTCTGCGGCGTATTTTCCCAGCCGGACAAGCCCGTGGGGCGGCACCAGAACGCCTTCCAGCCGACCCCTGTAAAGGAATATGCCTTGTCGCAGGGTATCCCGGTCTTCCAGCCTGTCAAGCTCCGGGACGGCACGGCCCTGGAACAGCTTCGGGCTCTGTCGCCGGAGCTCATCGTGGTGGCGGCCTATGGCCGTATCCTGCCCGATGACATCCTGGACCTGCCGCCTAAGGGTTGTATCAACGTCCACTCCTCGCTGCTGCCCAAGCTCCGGGGCGCGGCCCCTATCAACTGGGCCATTTTGAACGGCGAGACCGAGACCGGCGTTACCATCATGCACATGGCCAGCGATCTGGACGCGGGGGACATCATTTTACAGGAGACCACCCCCATCGACCCCCAGGAGAACGCCGCCCAGCTCTATGACCGTCTGGCCGCCCTGGGCGGGGAGCTGCTGATCCAGGCCGTGGACCAGCTCCAAGACGGCACGGCCACCCGGACCCCCCAGGACCACGCCAAGGCCACCTTAGCGCCTATGCTCTCCAAGGAGTTGTCGGTCATGGACTGGTCCCGGTCTGCCTGGGAGCTGCACTGTCAAGTGCGGGGCCTTTACCCTTGGCCCTGCGCGGTGACTGCGCTGGACGGTGTGCGCTGTAAGGTGCTGGAGACGGTGCTGACCCCGGAGACCAGCGCGCAGAGCGCCGGGACGGTGGTCCAGGCGGATAAGCATGGGCTGAAATTGGTCTGCGGCGACGGTAAGGTGCTGGAGATCAAGACCCTTCAACCCGACGGCAAAAAGGCCATGCCGGCCACTGCCTTTTTGCAGGGCCATCCCATTCGCCTATGAACGCCAGAGAGGTGGCCCTGGGGGTGCTTTTTGCCTGCCACAACCAAGGGGCCTGGGCCGACGGAGCTTTGAAGCGGGAGCTCTCCAAGGCCGGGCTGGACAGCCGGGACGCGGCCCTTGCCAGCCGTTTAGTCTACGGTGTGGAGCAAAACCGGCTCCTTTTGGACTACTATTTAGCCCATTTTGTGGCCCGTGGCCTGGACAGTCTGGAGCCCCGGGTCCTGGATATTTTGCGCCTGGGGGCCTATCAACTGCTGCTGCTGGACAAGGTCCCCGCCATGGCGGCGGTGAACGAGTCGGTGAAGCTGGCAAAGCAGCGCTGTAAAAACCCCAAGACCGCCGGTTTTGTCAACGCCGTGCTCCGAAATCTGGACCGGAGCCGGGACGAGCTACCTGCGCTGCCCAGCGGTGAGCTGGAACGGCTCAGCGTGAGATACAGCCATCCTCTGTGGCTTGTAAAGGAGTTTGCCTTGATACTTCCCGTGGAGGAGTTGGAGGCCCTTTTGGCGGCCAACAACGCCCCTGCCCCAGTGACCGCCCAGGTGAATACTCTGAAAATCACGCCCCAGGCCCTGATGGAGCAGCTGGCCGCCGAGGGAGTAGCCGCCACGGCCCATCCGGCGCTAAAGGGGTGCCTGACCCTGGAGAAGCTGGGGGACCTGGAGGGCCTGAGGGCTTTTCAGGACGGACTCTTTTACATCCAAGACCCGGCCTGCCGCATGGCGGTGCTGGCGGCGGAGCCAAGGCCGGGAGAACGAGTGCTGGACCTGTGCGCCGCCCCCGGCGGCAAGTCCTTTGCCGCCGCCCTGGCCATGGAGGGGCAGGGCTCCATCCTCAGCCGGGACCTCTATGATCGTAAAGTGAAGGAGCTTTACACGTCTGCCGCCCGGTTGGGCCTGTCCTGCATCCAGACCGCAGTGGCCGACGCCACCCAGAGTGTGTCTGGCCAGTACGACCTGGTCATGGCCGACGTGCCCTGTTCGGGCCTTGGCATCATCCGCAAGAAGCCCGACATCCGCTATAAGGACCCTGCCGAGCTGGACGCTTTGCTGCCCATCCAGGCCAAAATCTTGGAAAATGCCGCCGCGGCCGTGGCCCCGGGCGGACGGCTGCTGTACGCCACCTGTACGCTGCGAAAGTCGGAGAACGAGGACCAGGTGGAGCGTTTCCTTGTAAAGTTTAAGGACTTTACAACCAAAAGTATGAGGACCCTGTGGCCCCATCGACATGGGACCGACGGGTTTTTCTACGCCGTGCTGGAGCGGAGGTGAGCACTATGACCGACATCAAGTCCATGACCCAGGAGGAGCTGGGCACGCTGTTTCGTGACCTAGGCCAGCCCGCCTTCCGGGCCAAGCAGGTCTTCACCTGGCTCCACCGGGGAGTGACCAGCTTTGAGGAGATGACTGATCTTCCCAAGGACCTCCGGGCCAAGCTGGCGGAACACTGCGTCATTTCCTATCCCACAGTGGAGCGCAAGCAGGTCTCCGCTCAGGACGGTACCATCAAGTATCTTTGGCGGCTGATGGACGGCAACTGCGTGGAGACGGTCTTCATGCGCTATCAGCACGGCAACACCGTGTGCGTCTCCTCCCAGGTGGGCTGCCGCATGGGCTGTGCCTTCTGCGCCTCCACCCTGGGGGGCAAGGTCCGGGACCTGACTGCCGGGGAGATCTTGGACCAGGTCCTTTTTACCCAGATGGACGCGGGGGAGGCTGTCAGCAACATCGTGATGATGGGCATTGGCGAACCTCTGGATAATTTTGACAATGTTTTGCGGTTTTTGGAGCTGGTGAACCATCCCGACGGGCTGAACATAGGCATGCGGCACATCAGCCTGTCCACCTGCGGCCTTACCGAAAAAATTGACAAACTGGCCGAGTATGGGTTACAATTAACTTTAAGCGTTTCCCTCCACGCCCCTGACGACCCCACCCGGGACAAGCTCATGCCGGTGAACCGGGGGACGGGCGTGGCTAAGTTGCTGGCGGCCTGCCGGCGGTATTTTGAGACCACAGGCCGGCGCATCTCCTTTGAGTACGCCATGATCGACGGCGTCAACGACTCCGACGCCCAGGCCGATCTGCTGGCCGACTGGCTGGAGGGGACCGGGAGCCATGTGAACCTCATTCCCCTCAACCACGTGGCCGAGAGCCCGCTAAAGCCCAGCCGCCGGGTGCGGCAATTCCAGCAGCGTTTGGAGCGGCGGGGCTTGACCGTCACCGTTCGGCGCAAGCTGGGCGGCGACATTGACGCATCCTGCGGTCAACTGCGGCGAAAGGCCGCCGCAGAGGGCCCACGGGAAAGGAAGTGACTGAGCGATGAACATATGGGGCGTCAGCGATGTAGGCGCGGTCCGGACCCAGAACCAGGACGCCTACTTTGTCACCGAGCCCGAGGCCCAGGTGCCCTTCGCCGTGGTATGCGACGGCATGGGCGGCGCTAAGGCGGGCAACGTGGCCAGCACCGTGGCGGTGGAGAGCTTTGCCGCCACCCTGACCGAGGGCCTGGCCATGACCGGCGCTACGGTGGAGCAGCTTATGCTCCAGGCGGTAGAGCGGGCCAACGAGCTGGTGCGCTATCGCTCGGAGGTGGACAAGGACTGCCGGGGCATGGGCACCACGCTGGTGGCCGCGGTGGTGGACGGACCTCTGGTGCGCCTGGTGAACGTAGGCGACAGCCGGGGCTACCGCATCGGCCCCGAGGGCATCGTCCAGGTCACGAGAGACCACTCGGTGGTGGAGGACCTGGTGGAGCGTGGGGAGATCACCCATGAGCAGGCCCGGTCCCACCCGAAGAAAAACCTCATCACCCGGGCCCTGGGTGCGGAGGAGGAGGTCCAGGCGGATCTGTACGCCCTGGAACGCCGGGAGGGCGAGCTGATCCTGCTGTGCTCCGACGGCCTTTCCAACGTAGTCACCGACCAGGAGATGCTTTTCGAGCTGGTCCATGGCGGCCCGGCCCAGGAGGGCTGCCGGCGGCTGCTGGACCTGGCCCTGAGCCGGGGCGCGCCGGATAACGTCACCGCGGTCCTCATGGAACTGTAAAGGAGGGATGACCCATGGATCAGTACATAGGTAAATTCCTGGACAACCGATATGAACTGCTGGAGGTCATCGGGACCGGCGGTATGGCGGTGGTCTACAAGGCCCGCTGTCACCGGCTGAACCGTCTGGTGGCGGTCAAGGTGCTCAAAAGCGACCTGGCCCAGGACGCGGAGTTCCGCCGCCGCTTCCACGACGAGTCTCAGGCCGTCGCAATGCTCTCCCATCCCAACATCGTGGCCGTCTACGACGTGTCCCACTCCGACGACCTGGACTATATCGTCATGGAGCTCATCGACGGCATCACCCTCAAGCAATATATGCAGAAAAAGGGCGCGCCCCTGAACTGGCGCGAGGCTCTGCATTTCATCACCCAGATCGTCCGGGCCCTGAGCCACGCCCATAGCCGGGGTATCATCCACCGGGACATCAAGCCCCACAATATCATGGTCCTGCGCGACGGCAGCGTCAAGGTCTCCGACTTCGGCATCGCCCGCATCACCTCCGCCCACCAGTCCACCCTGACCCAGGAGGCTCTGGGCTCGGTGCATTATATTTCCCCCGAGCAGGCCCGTGGTAGCCATATCGACGCTAGGAGCGACATATACTCTGCCGGTGTGGTGCTCTACGAGATGGTCACCGGCCGTCTGCCCTTTGAGGGGGACAGCCCCGTGGCGGTCGCCATTCAGCACATCAACTCCATCCCTCTGAGCCCCCGGGAGCTCAACGCCGACATCCCCGAGGCCCTGGAGGAGATCACCATGAAGGCCATGGCGCCCAACGCCGACGAGCGGTACCTCAACGCCGACGCCATGCTCACCGACCTGGAGGAGTTCCGCAAGAACCCCAACATCAACTTCGACTACAACGCTGGAGACCTGACGCCCTGTGACGAGCCTACCCGGCCTGTGCCCACCTCCAGCGCCATCCGGGAGCGTGAGGAGCGGGAGACCCGCCAGAGCGCCCGCCGGGGAAGGGAGGAGGACGTTCTGGACCAGGAATATGACGACCAGCGCGGCCCCATCTGGCCCATCCTGCTGGCCATCGGCGCGATCTTGGCCTTTATCGTCATCATCGTGGCGGTGATCCTGCATAGCTTTTCCAGCGGCGGCGGAGAAAGCCGCGTGAAGATCCCCGACTTCCAGGGCAAGACCCTGTCCGAGCTTCGGACCAACCGGGAATATATCGACAAGTTCGACTTCATTGAGGGCGAGCTGGTGACCAGCGAGACCTATGAGGCCGGAGAAGTGGTGAGCCAGGAGCCGGCAGCCGAGACCATGGAGGAGCTGGTCGAGGGTGAGAAGATCCAAATCACCGTTACCATCAGCTCGGGTAACGCCGAGACCATGGCCATCCCCAAGGTGGAGAACATGGAATACCGCAAGGCCATGGAGCTGCTCCGGGACCGCATGGGCCTCACCGTCAACATCCAGCGCGAGCCCCACGACAGCATCACCGTGGGCTACGCCATCCGTACCGACCTGCCCGAGGGCACGCCGGTGAAGAAGGGCGACCTGGTGAACCTGGTCATTTCCAGTGGACCGGAGATGAAGCCTGTGAAGGTCATCGACTTTACAGGCCAGAAGCTGGACCGGGTCAAGGCCCAGCTCACTGAGATGGAGCTGGCCCTGGGCGAGGTCACCGACGACCCCACCAGCGACAAGGAGCCGGGCACCGTGACCTGGCAGAGCATCCCCGTGGACACCACGGTGATGGCGGGCACGGTGGTGGCCTTGAAGGTAGCCTCCGCCCCGGTTGAGCCCAGCGCGGAGCCCAGTCCCTCCGCTCCTGCCAGCGAGCCCCCCGCCAGCGAGGTCCCGGTGACGCCGCCCCCCGCCAGCCAGGCCCCGCTGAACAGCAAGGCCATCTTCGTCCATTTGCCCGCCTCCGCCGAGGGCAAGACCTCGGTCCAGGTGCGTATCGACGTGGACAGCCATACCGTTTACACCCAGACCGCCGAGACCGCTCTCTTCCCCATCTCGCCGCTGGTGTCGGGACGGGGCACCCAGCAGGTGAGCATCTACGTGGACGGCGAGCTGGTGGACCAGTATTTGGAGACCTTTAGCTGATGGCCCAAGGCGTCATCATGAAGGCCCTGTCCGGGTTCTACTATGTGGACCTGGACGGCGAGACCCTGACCTGCCGGGGCCGGGGCAAGCTCCGCCACGAGAAGGTCAAGCCCCTGGTGGGCGACCGGGTAGAGGTGACGGTACTGCCGGACGGCGCCGGCGCTGTGGACGCGGTGCTGCCCAGGAGGAACCAGCTTGCCCGGCCCGCGGTGGCCAACGTGGACCAAATGGTCATTCTCTGCGCCAACGTGAATCCCGTCACCGACCCCTTCCTCATCGACCGCCTCACCGCCATGGCCGAGGCCAAGGGCTGTGAGGTGGTCATCTGCCTCAATAAGTGCGATCTGGACCAGGGACTGGACCTGCGGGCCGTCTATGAGCGCGCAGGCTTTCCCGTGGCGGCCATCAGCGCGGTCACCGGCGAAGGTGTGGATGAGCTGAAGGCGCGGTTGGCGGGCAAGGTGTCCGTCCTGACAGGCAACTCCGGGGTGGGCAAATCCAGCCTTTTGAACATGCTGGAGCCCACTTTCGCCCTGGAGACTGGGGAGGTCAGCGAGAAGCTGGGCCGGGGCCGCCACACCACCCGGCACGTGGAGCTTTTTCGTGTGGGCGGAGGTCTATGCGCAGATACACCGGGATTTTCTTCTTTGGAAGGAGAGAGCTTAGAGCTGCCGGACCGGGACGGCCTGGCCCAGAGCTTCCGGGAGTTTCGGCCCTACCTGGAGCGCTGCCGCTTCGTGGGCTGTTCCCACCGCAAGGAGGCGGGCTGCGCGGTGCTGGAGGCGGTGGAGGCCGGGGCCATCCCCGCCAGCCGCCACAGGAGCTATTGCCGTCTTTACGAGGAGGCTGCCAGCGTCAAGCCTTGGGAGCACAAGTAAATAACCCCTTCGCTTCCTTTTGCGTATACTGGAGCAGTATATGGAAAAGGAGGCGTTTTTTTATGAAGATCGTCGTGGTCCAGGCACCAAAGGCCCTGCGGGGCATTCTGGCGGCTATTTTCAAGGTGCGGTGACATAGAAAGAGGCCAAGCGTCATATAGTTTCTCCGGCAAGGAAAACCAAGGCCCCCATGGGGGCACGGACAAGGAGAGGACGATATGGACTTGGAATTGAGCATGAACCCCATGGAGGGCTACGCTTGCGCGCTGGACACCATCCTCTACCAAGAGGAGACCCAGGAGAGCATCGTGCCCGACGCCTGCCCGGACATCGGCGCTATTTTGTGTACCCAGACCCGGTGTCAGTTGGGCCGCAAGGAGTGTGTTGAGGGACGGTTAGAGGTGGGCGGCACGGTGCAGGTGACGGTGCTCTACCGTCCCGAGGAGGCCGCCGGTCCCTGCCGGCTGGAGCTGGCGGTGCCCTTCCGGGCCGTGGCCCAGGGCCCGGTGGAGCCGGGCGCGCTGGCGGTGGTGATCCCCCAGGTGACGGCGGCGGAGACCCGGGCGCTGAACCCCAGAAAGGTGCTGTGCCGTTTGGAGCTTGCCATCTCCTGCCAGGTGTGGAGCCCTCAGATCGAGCAACTCTGCCAGCCCTGCCAGGACAGCGAGTTCGCTCTCCAGCAGCGCACAGAGGAGCTGGAGCTCTACCCGGTGATGGCGGTGTGTGAAAAGGGCTTTGCCTTTACAGACGAGATCGAGCTCCCTGGGGGCCAGCCCCAGGCCGAGACCCTTCTGGGCCACCGTCTGGAGCTTCGTTGCGGCGAGGCCAAGGTCATCGGCAGCAAGCTCATCTTCAAGGGCGAGGCCCAGGTGTGCTGCCGGTATCTGACGGCGGAGAACGCCCTGGCTATGGGCCGGTGGAGCCTGCCCTTCTCCCAGATCATGGAGGTCGAGGGCGTAGAGGAGGAGGGTGCGTGCGCCGTGGAGGTAGTGGAGCGGGACAGCTCCCTGGTGCTGACCCCCGGCGGCGACGGACGGAGCTTGTCTTTGCACATGGAGCTTCTGGCCCAGGCCACCATCCGCCAGAGCCGCACCGCCCAACTTTTCTCCGACGCCTACTCCATCACCCATGACCTAGGCGTGGAGCGCAAGAGTGTTAGCTTCGCCCAGCTCTGGGAGGAGAAGACCCTGAACCAGAGCTTTCGGGAGACGGTGGAGCTCTCCGAGGGCGTGCGGGAGATCAAGGACTGCGCCCTCACCTTAGGTCCGTGCCAGACGGCGCGGGAGGAGCAGGAGGCGGTGATGACCGTCCGGGGACTGGCCGAGGTCCTCTATGTGGACGAGGCTGGGGAGCTCCGGGCCCTGAGCCAGAGCGTCACCTTTTCGTGCCGGACGGCCTTGCCCTCCAAGGGAGAGTGCCGCTGCCGCTGCGCGGTGGACGGCGAGGTCCAGGCGGTGGTCACCGCCAGTGGCCTGGAGCTTCGCTGCCCGGTGGCCTTCTCCTACCTCATCACCGTCCAGCAGCCCCGCCAGGTGGTCACCGCCCTGTCCTGCGAGGAGCGTGCCCAGGGCGAGGAGCGGCCGTCGGTGTTGCTGCGGCTGGCCCAGCCGGGGGAGGGACTGTGGGACATCGCCAAGTCCTGCGCCGCCACCCAGGAGAGCATCCTACAGGCCAACGACCTGGACGCCGCCGAGGAGCTGGAAGGGCGGATGCTCCTCATCCCCAGAAGCCGATAACAGCCACGAGCCGACCCGGAGACGGGTCGGCTTTTTCTTGACTTTCCAGGTATTTGAGGGTAAACTAAAGGCAGAAAATACCAAGGGAATGGAGGGCTTTGCCATGCAAAAGCATGAACGGGAATTTCACCTGGACTTGGCCCCCGGCGATGTGGGGCGGTACTGCATTTTGCCCGGCGACCCCGGGCGGTGCGAGAAGATCGCCGCCTATCTGGACGGCGCGGTCCACGTCCGCTCCAACCGGGAGTACACCACCTACACCGGCGCCCTGCTGGGGGAGAAGGTCAGCGTGGTATCCACCGGCATCGGCGGGGCCTCGGCCTCCATTGCCATGGAGGAGCTCATCCACCTGGGGGCCGATACCTTCGTCCGGGTGGGCACCTGCGGCGGTATGGCGCTGAAGGTCCAGAGCGATGACGTGGTCATCGCCACTGGGGCCATCCGTATGGAGGGGACTTCCAAGGAGTACGCCCCCATGGAGTTCCCCGCCGTGGCCGACTTCCAGGTCACCACCGCCCTGGTGAACGCCGCCAAGGCCCTGGGCAAGCCCTGGCACGCCGGAGTGGTGGAGTGTAAGGACTCTTTTTATGGGCAACATAGTCCGGAGACCATGCCGGTGGACTATGAGCTCTTAAACAAGTGGAACGCCTGGCTGCGCCTGGGCGCCCTGGCCAGCGAGATGGAGTCCGCCGCCCTCTTTACCGTGGCCGCCGCCCGTGGGGTGCGCTGCGGGTCTTGCTTCCATGTGGTGTGGAACCAGGAGCGGGAGAAGGCCGGGTTGGACGTGAAGGAGAGCCACGATCTCGCCGCCGCCATTGAGGTGGGGGTGGAGGCCGTGAAAAACCTTATCCGGGAGGACCGGGACGCATGACGGGACTTGTTTTGGAGGGCGGGGCCCTTCGTACCATCTACTCCAGCGGCGTGTGCGACGGCCTCTTACACGAAGACATCCAAGCGGATTATGTGGTGGGCGTGTCGGCGGGCATCGCCTACGGCGTCAGCTACGTCTCTGGCCAGGAGGGCCGCAATCTGGAGATCGTGACCCGCTACGCCAGGGACGCTCGCTATATGGGCGCGGGCAATATGCTGCGCCGCCGCAACCACTACAGCTACTTTGGCCTGGACTTTGTCTATGACGATATTCCAAATGTGCTGGTCCCCTTTGACTACGACGCCTATAACGCCTATCCGGGCTTGGTGGAGGCGGGGGTGACCAACCTGCTGACGGGGGAGACCGATTACTACACCGTAGACTGCGCCGACCGGCGGCTGATCCTGCTGCGGGCCAGCTGCGCTATGCCCTTGCTCTTTCCCACCTACAAGATCAACGGCAAGCCCTATCTGGACGGCGGCGTGGGGGACGCCGTGCCCTTCCGCCAGGCCATGCGGCGGGGCTGCGACAGGCTCATCGTGGTGCTGACCCGGGAGCGGAGCTATTACCGAAGCCCGGAGAGACTGGAGGGTGCCATCTGCCGCCGCTATGAGAAATACCCCGCCTTCTGCCAGGCTATCCACACCCGGGCCCAGCGATACAACGCTGACCGGGCTGAGCTGCTGCGGCTGGAGCGAGAGGGCAGGGCGCTGATCTTCTGCCCCAAGAGCACCCGGGGCTTTTCCCGCACAGAGCGGGACCTTGCTAAGATCCGGGCCCTGTGGCAAGAGGGCTACGACGAGGCTCTGGCCCGCGCCGACGAGGTTCGTTCATTCATCGCCCGATGAGGGCGCGCTGAGGGCCAGCAAAGCCAGGTTGTCCCCCAGCACGGTGAAGAAGGCGGCCAGAAGCTCGATGCACTCGGCGGACTGTCCCTTGGCAAACTGCACCGCCGCCACCGCGGACAGATAGACGATATTTTCCGGCGTCAGACCGTCCAGAAACATCCCCTCACCCCCATAGTTCAATATAGTGGACGAGGAGCGGTTTTGTTCCCAAGGGAGGAGACTGGACAATGGCAATCTTCAAAAGAGCGGCTTTGATGGCCCTGTGCGCTTGCCTTGTCTTTTGGCTGGGCGCTTTGGCCGCCTGCGAGTACGATAGCTGGCGCTATGGCGAGCAATTTAGAAGGGTCATGGTCCACGACATCTCTGGGAAGAGATTTTTAGAGGATGAGTCGCTCAAGGTCCTGCGCTGCGGAGAAGCCGAGGCGGAGGTATACGCTGTGGACGGCTATACCGGCTGTCTGTACTGGTTTGAGCGGACGCCGGGCCAGGCGTGGAGCTATGTGGACTGGGACGTAGTGTGGTCCGCCTCGGGGACCGCCGACCGATACGTTTTTCCCTACTTCAGGCTGGAGAGCCTTTTTGGTGGGGGAAGATACAAGAGATAAAGGAAAGGGCCGCCGGAACACCGGCGGCCCTTTCATAAAATTTTCGGTGGATACAGGACTTAGAACAGCCCGGTGATCTTGCCGGTCTCGTCCACGTCGATGCTCTCGGCAGCGGGGACCTTGGGAAGGCCGGGCATGGTCATGATGTCGCCTGTCAGGGCCACAATGAAGCCCGCTCCGGCGGAGACCTTCAGGTTGCGGACGGTGACGGTGAAGCCCGTGGGCGCGCCTAGGAGGGCGGGGTCGTCGGAGAAGGAATACTGGGTCTTAGCCATGCAGATGGGAAGGCCCGCGAAGCCCAGCTCGGCCAACTGAGCGGCCTGCTTTTTGGCGTTGGCGGTGAGCTTCACACCGTCAGCGTGGTAGACCCGCTGGCAGATGAGCCGCAGCTTTTCCTCAATGGAGGCGTCCAGGGGATAGCTGAAGCGGAAGTCATTGGGCTGTTCGCACAGCCGGACCACCTCCTGGGCCAGGGTCATGCCGCCCTCGCCGCCCTTGGCCCACACCTCGCTGAGGGCCACGTTGACTCCAAGCTCTTTGCACTTGGCCTCCACCAGATCCAGCTCGGCCTTGGTGTCGGTGGGGAAGGCGTTGATGGCCACCACGCAGGGGAGGCCGTACACGTCCTTGATGTTGGACACGTGCTGGAGGAGGTTGGGAAGGCCCTTTTCCAGGGCCGCCAGGTTTTCGCTGTTGAGGTCGGCCTTGGCCACGCCGCCATGGTACTTGAGGGCCCGGACCGTGGTCACCATCACCACCGCGCTGGGCTTGAGCCCCGCCATGCGACACTTAATGTCCAAGAACTTCTCCGCCCCCAGGTCGGCGGCAAAGCCCGCCTCGGTGACGGTGTAATCCCCCAGCTTCAGGGCCATGCGGGTGGCGGTGACGCTGTTGCAGCCGTGGGCGATGTTGGCGAAGGGGCCGCCGTGGATGAAGACGGGGGTGCCCTCCAAGGTCTGGACCAGGTTGGGCTTCAGCGCGTCCTTCAAAAGGGCCGCCATAGCGCCCTCGGCCTTGAGGTCGTGGGCGGTGACGGGCCTGCCGTCGTAGGTGTAGCCCACGATGACCCGGGCCAGCCGGGCCTTCAGGTCGGGGATGTCGCTGGCCAGGCACAAAACGGCCATGATCTCGCTGGCCACGGTGATGTCAAAGCCGTCCTCCCGGGGCACGCCCTGGAGCCGCCCGCCCAGGCCGTCTACGATGTGCCGCAGCTGGCGGTCGTTCATGTCCACGCAGCGCTTCCAGGTGATGGCCTTGGGGTCGATGCCAAGGGCGTTGCCCTGTTGGATGTGGTTGTCCAGCATAGCCGCCAGCAGGTTGTTGGCCGCGCCGATGGCGTGGAAGTCGCCGGTGAAGTGGAGGTTGATGTCCTCCATGGGCACCACCTGGGCATAGCCGCCGCCGGCGGCGCCGCCCTTGATGCCGAAGACCGGGCCCAGAGAGGGCTCTCGCAGAGCGGCCACGGCGTTTTTGCCGATCTTCCGAAGGCCGTCGGCAAGACCCACGCTGGTGGTGGTCTTGCCCTCGCCGGCGGGGGTGGGGGTGATGGCGGTGACCAGGATCAGCTTTCCGTCGGGCTTGTCCTTAAGATCGGAGAGCATCCGGTAGTCCACCTTGGCCTTGTAGTTGCCGTACTGCTCCAGGTATTTGCCGTCCACGCCGGCCTTGGCGGCGATGGCGGTGATGTGCTCCATGCTGCAGCTCTGGGCGATCTCGATATCTGTCATGGAAAAACGCTCCTCTCTCGGGCAATTTACCCTATTTAATCATAGGTGAGGAAGGGTTGTCAAGGGTAGCGAAGGAAGTTTCTTCCACCGGGATTTTTGAATTTTTTGCAAACCCCCTTTACTTTCATGCTTTATTGCGATAAAATATGAAAGCTAAAAACCTGTTGGGAGGGGTCTGTTTTGACAAAGAACGAGCAGAAGGTCCACAGCGACATCCTCTACCGCACCATATTGTCCCTTCAGAGCCCGGAGGAGTGCAAGCGCTTTTTCCAGGATCTATGCACTGTGGCAGAGCTCAAGGCCATGGAGCAGCGCTTTGAGGTCGCGCTGCTGCTGGACGAGGGCATGATCTACAACGACATTTTGGAGCGCACCGGCGCTTCCTCGGCCACCATCAGCCGGGTCAACCGGGCCCTGCACTACGGCGCGGACGGCTACCAGCAGGTGCTGCCCCGCGTCCGGCCCATGTGGGCGGAGGAGAAGGCCAAGGCATGAGCTACGGTTTTCTTGCGCCCAGCTATGATGTTTTGACCCGGGATGTGGACTATGTCCATATCTGTGATTACCTGGAAAGCTGGTTTTCCGCAGCCCGGTGCCCGGTGAGGACCATCGTGGACCTGGCCTGCGGCACAGGCAGCCTGACCTGGCTGCTGGCCCGGCGGGGCTACGAGACCATCGGCGTGGACCTCTCCCAGGAGATGCTGGCCCAGGCCCGGGACAAGGGCGGCGAGGATTTTGGCGGTATCCCGCCGCTGTTTTTATGCCAGTCTATGGACAAGCTGGACCTCTACGGCACGATGGACGTGTGTGTGTCCTCCCTGGACAGCGTGAACTACGTCACCCGGCCCGCCGCTCTCCAGCGGGCTTTTATGCGAGTTCACACGTTTCTTATGCCCGGTGGGCTGTTTCTCTTCGACGTACGTACCCCGGAGGCGCTGGCCGCCATGGACGGCCAGGTCTTCGTGGACCAGACCGAGGACGCCTACTGTGTGTGGCAGGGGGAGTTTTCGACTAGGAGCCGCCTTTGCACCTATGAGATGGACATTTTCCGCCGCCGTGTTGACGGCGCGTGGGAGCGGGGCTGGGAGGAGCACCGGGAGCGGGCCTACGATCTGGAGGAGCTGACGGATATGCTGGCCAAGGCCGGATTCTCCACCGTCAAAGCCTACGCCTGGGGCAAGCGGCGCGGGCCGAAACCCGGCGACGACCGCGTGCTCTTTTTGGCGCGAAAGAAAGGGAAAAGTCATGGATAACTCCATTCGTATGATAGATAAAACGGGCCATGTAAAGGCTGTTGCCATTACAGCAAAGGATATGGTGGAGGAGGCCCGGAGCATCCACCATACCGCGCCCCTGGCTACGGCCGCCCTGGGCCGGGCTTTGATGGCGGCCTCCATGATGGGCAGCCAGCTCAAGGAGGAGCAGGGCGCTCTCACCCTCACCATCAAGGGCGGCGGGCCTTTGGGCACGGTGATGGCGGTATCCGACTGCAACGGCTGGGTCCGGGGCTATGTGAGCGACCCCGCCGTGGACCTGCCGCTAAAGGCCCCGGGCAAGCTGGACGTGGGTGCGGGCGTGGGCCGGGAGGGCACCTTGACCATCATCAAGGACATCGGCCTGAAGGAGCCCTATGTGGGCACGGTGCCCCTGGTCTCCGGCGAGATCGCCGAGGATGTGACTAGCTATTTCGCCGTCAGCGAGCAGATCCCCACCGCCTGCGCTTTGGGGGTGCTGGTGGACACCGACTGCTCGGTGCGCAAGGCCGGGGGCTACCTCATCCAGCTCCTGCCCGGCGCCACCGAGGCCGACATCGACTGCATCGAATCGGGCATCGCCGCCCTGGGCCCCATCACCGCCGCGCTGGACGCCGGGCTCAGCGAAGAAGAGGTGTTGCGGCAAGTCTTGTCCGGCTTCGAGCTGGAGGTCTTGGAGTGCAGCGAGGTCAAGTATCACTGCTATTGCAGCCGTCGGCGCATGGAGCGGGCGCTGGTGAGTATGGGCGGTAAAGACCTGCGAGAGCTCATTGAGGACCAGGGCGAGGCGGAGCTGACGTGTCAATTCTGTGACAAGGCATACCGCTTTACACGCCCCGAGCTGGAGGCCATCCTCCGGGAGGCGGAGGCATGACGGGCTTGCGGACACGCCCCGGGACGGGAAGGGGACGCTCTGTGGCTCTGATCGTGGCCAAGGTCGTATACTGGCTGGTCTTCGCGCTGTCGCTGGTGATCGTGGTGGGCTATTGGCACTTTACCCGCCCGCCCACGGTGACCCGGGAGGAGCCTGCGCCCTCGCCGGTGGCGGTGTCCGACGACCCCGCCACGCCGGAGGACGAGAGCCTGTTGCCGCCCTCCATGCCGCCGGAGGAGCAGGGCCGGGCCTACAAGGACCAGTGCTATACCTTCCTGGTCATGGGCATGGACGCGGGCAACGGCAACACCGACACCATGATGGTGGTGACCTACGACGTGCCGGGCAAGCACGTGGGCGTAGTCTCAGTGCCCCGGGACACGCTGATGGACGTGCCCCGGACGGTGAAAAAGATCAACGCGGCCTATGCCAGCGGCGGCGTGGAGGAGGTCAAGGCGGAGCTGTCTGGGATGCTGGGCTTTCCGCTGGACTACTACATCATCATCGACCTGCGGGGCTTCAAGGCCCTGGTGGATACCATGGACGGCGTGGACTTTGACGTGCCGGTGAATATGAACTACGACGACCCCACCCAAAATCTGCACATCCATCTGAACAAGGGTATGCAGCACCTCAACGGCGCTCAGGCACTACAACTGGTGCGCTTCCGCTCAGGCTACGCCAACGCCGACATCGGCCGTATCCAGACCCAGCAGAAGTTCCTGGTGGCCTTGGCCAAGAAGCTGGTGAGCTGGAACAGCGTATCCAAGATCAACGACTTCGTGGACATTTTCGCCCAGAACGTCAAGACCGACCTGTCCGTCCGGGAGCTGGGCTACTTTGCTTTGTCCATCCTGGACCTGGACCTGAATACCGGCGTTAGCCTGGGCACGCTGCCCGGCGACGGCACGGTGACCTACAAGGGCATCCCCTACTATTACCAGTTGGACCCGGCGGCCACGCTGGAGCTGCTCAACCAGTTGGGCATGAGCCCCTATGAGGACCCCTTGACCCAGGAGGATCTGAACATTTTTCAGGCCAAATGACAAAAAAGCTCTCTTCCTTGTGGAAGAGAGCTTTTTGATATGGGAAAGCTCAGTCGTCGCCTTCGGGGTCGGGGTAGAAAAGTGAGCGGGGCAGGGCGTTGGACAGCACCACCTTCGCCATGGAGAAGCCGCTGGGGTCCCGGCGGGGCAGGACGGGCTGGGCCAGGGTATCGGAGAGGAGACGGATGGGCAGGGACACGGTGACCCGGGCGCCCTGGTCGGAGGGGTTGACCATCATGGTCCCCTCATGGGCGGCGGCGATGCGCTGGACCAGAGGCAGGCCCAGGCCCAGGCCACGCCCGGGCAGGAGCCGCTGGGGCTCGCCCCAAAGAGGCCGGGACAGCAGGTCAGGGGAGAAGCCCTGACCGTTGTCGCACACCGAGATCACCGCCTGGCCCTGCTGCTCGCGTAGCCCCAGGGAGACCCACCCGCCGGACTGGGGCAGATGGACCAGAGCGTTGGAGATGAGGCTCAGGACCATGAACTTGATCTTGTCCTGGTCGGCGCTCAGAAACAGCTCGCCCGGCTCCAGCTCCAGCCGCAACTCCACCGAGCTGGGCCGGAACAACTGGCGCAGCTCGTCGGCCAGTTGGGTCAAAAGGGCCACCAGGTCAAAGCACTCCAACTGGCGGAGGATGGCGGTGGAATAGCTGCCCAGCTCCAGCTCCTGGACCATGCGCAGCAACTGATAGAGCTCCCGGTTGACCCCGCTGAGGCGGTCTCTGGCCTGGAGGTCGGAGCGGATAGACGGCATCTGGCTCAGGTCGGCGGCGCAGCCAAAGGCGGACTGGAGCAGCTGGCGTACCTGAGCGGCCACGTTTTCCGCCGCGCCGCTGAAAAAGGCGTCTTCGCGCAAAAAGAGCATGGACGCGCCGTCCACGCGCTGACAAGAGACATGGTAAAACCGCTGGGCGATCCACGCCAGGGTGTTTTCCTCCCAGCGCGCCAGCTGTTGGAGGCCGCTTTCCGACAGGCCCAGGCGCTGGGCGGCGGTGTTGGCGACCCAGCCCTCGCCGTCGTGGAGCAGAACGGGGTCGGTGAGCTGGTCGAATACCTGGTGGAACGTCTCTGCCGTCAAGGCCCTCACCTCCTGGCGTATCCCATGATGAGATATAGTATGACTTGGGGGGAACTGCTGTTACTATACCAAATTTTGGGCCTGGGTACAAGCAAAACCGTCGAATTTTGATGAAAAAAACCTTTCGACGGTGAAACGTGCAAAAAGAACGCCCTTCGGCAGGGAAAATTTGTGGAAAAATTCTTAAAAGTTTTCTTTCCAAACGCCGCGAAATGTGATATCATGAGCACGTTAGCAAAGGACCCTAGCAAGAATGATGAAAAGGAGAAATGAAACTATGAGCATCAAGGTTGGCATCAATGGCTTCGGCCGGATCGGCCGTCTGGTCTTCCGGGCCGGCGTCCTCAGCGACGACATCGAGTTTGTCGGCATCAACGACCCCTTCATGACCCCGGACTATATGGCTTATATGCTGAAGTACGACTCCGTCCACGGCCAGTTCAAGGGCGAGATCTCCTACGACGACCACTCCATCACCGTCAACGGCAAGAAGGTGGAGTTCTTCGCCGAGATGGAGCCCAAGAACATCCCCTGGGGCAAGGTGGGCGCTGAGTACGTGGTGGAGGCCACCGGCATCTTCCTGACCAAGGAGAAGGCCCAGGCCCACATCGACGGCGGCGCTAAGAAGGTCGTCATGACCGGCCCCTCCAAGGACGACACCCCCATGTTCGTCTGCGGCGTCAACCTGGATAAGTATACCCCCGACATGACCTTCGTCTCCAACGCCTCCTGCACCACCAACTGCCTGGCCCCCATCGCCAAGGTCCTCAACGACAACTGGGGCATCAAGGACGGCCTGATGACCACCGTCCACTCCACCACCGCTACCCAGAAGACCGTGGACGGCCCCTCCAAGAAGGATTGGCGTGGTGGCCGTGCCGCTAGCGGCAACATCATCCCCTCCTCCACCGGCGCCGCCAAGGCCGTGGGCAAGGTCATTCCCGAGCTCAACGGTAAGCTCACCGGTATGTCCATGCGCGTGCCCACCCTGGACGTGTCCGTGGTGGACCTGACCGTCAACCTGGCCAAGCCCGCCAAGTATGACGAGATCTGCGCCGCCATGAAGAAGGCCAGCGAGGGCGAGCTCAACGGCCTCCTGGGCTACACCGAGGACGCCGTGGTCTCCAGCGACTTCATCGGCGAGGTCCGCACCTCCGTCTTCGACGCCAAGGCCGGCATCGCCCTCACCGACACCTTCGTGAAGGTGGTCTCCTGGTACGACAACGAGATGGGCTACTCCAACAAGGTTCTGGACCTGATCCGCCACATGTTCAAGGTGGACCACAAGTAATCAGTTCATCCTTCACACAATAAGAAACAGCCTCCTGTCATCAGACAGGAGGCTGTTTCTTTATTGCTTTGATCTGGGATAGGGACTGCGCTCATCGGTCAGACCCAAGAGGTAATCCACACTGGTGCGATGAAACCGCGCAAGCTTGATGAGTACATCGCTGGGAATGTCCCGCAGACCCAGTTCGTAGTACGAGTAGCAAACCTGAGAGCATTGAAGATAGGCGGCCAGATCCTGCTGGCGCAGATCTCGGTCTTCTCGCAGGTCACGGATGCGTTGGTACACGATAGCACACCACCCCGATCAGAGATGGTTTCAGTATAGATAAAACAT
>DBFBGR010000006.1:0-39140 GCA_048201935.1 Oscillospiraceae bacterium
CCGCACGGGCGCGGCGGGGCCGCCGCCTACGGTGAACTGCACCCGGACGGGACGGCCCACATGGCGGCTGGTGACGCCGCAGAGCACGTCCTCGATGGCCTTGCGGCTGAGCTGCTGCTTCACCAGATCGTTGGCACAGGAAACGGTGAGCACATCCCCCTCCAGCGTACCTGTCGCCTGGTTCAGCCATACCCGGTCGGGGATGGTCAGGGGGCCTTTATAGTGCTCGATAAGCGCGGCCCAGACCTGACTGTCACCGCCGGTGCCGGGAGCCGCCGGGGCGCTCTCCGGCGCAGGCGTCGCGGGTGCAGGGGCCGCGGGGGCCGGCGTGGGTACCGGTGCGGGAGATGTCTCCTGCGGGATCGGAGACACTTCACGCCGGGGCGGCGGAGTCGGCGCGGCCGCCGGACGGGCGGCGGGTCTTTCCGCCGGGACGACGCCCTTCTTCAAGGCGTCCTCCAGGGCGGAGACGCGGTCCGCCAGAGCCTCCGTGTCGTTGGAAAGGCTCTCGTCGCACAGACGCAGCAGGCACAGCTCGGCATCCGTTCGCTGGCGGATGCTCCGGGGCAGGGCCGCGGCGGTGCGCTGGATGGTATCGGTCATATAGAGCAGGCGGCGCATGGGGATCTCCGCCGTCAGTTCAGAGAGGGTCTTGCGGTCATACAGGCCGCCCAGCAGGGCGGCGCCGCCCTCCGGCGCGGCGGCCAGAACGGTCATATCCCGGCACAGGTCGCTGAGCTCACCCAGCAGCGCGCCCACATCCTTGCCGCCCCGGTACAGCTGGTCCAGCAGCGCCAAAGCGTCGCCCCCCTGACGCGCCAGGAGCAGGCGCATGAGCTGCACCGTCTGGGTGCTGCCGGCCAGTCCCAGCGTGTCCAGCACGCTGCGGCCGTCCACGACCGCGCCGGCGGCACGGCACTGGTCCAGCAGGCTGAGTGCGTCGCGCAGGGCGCCGTTGGCCATGCGGGCCAGCAGGTCCGCCCCATCCGGGGTCAGGTCGATGGCTTCGGCCTTCGCCACCTTCAGCAGCTGCTGCTCCATATCGTGGGGCAGGATGCGCTTGAAGTTGAACCGCTGGCAGCGGGAGAGTATGGTGGCCGGGACCTTCTGGATCTCGGTGGTGGCCAGAATAAACAGCAGGTGGGCGGGCGGCTCCTCCATGATCTTCAGCAGGGCGTTGAAGGCGTCGCGGGAGAGCATATGCACCTCATCGATGATGTAGACGCGCTTTTGCAGCACCGCCGGCGGGTAGACGGCCTCCTCCCGCAGGCTGCGGGCATCGTTGACGCTGCCGTTGGAGGCGGCGTCCAGCTCCGTCACATCCAGCAGCGAGCCGTCGTCAATACCGCGGCAGGCGGCGCACTGGTTGCAGGGCGCGCCGTCAATGGGGTGCTGACAGTTGACGGCCTTGGCCAGAATACGGGCGCAGGTGGTCTTGCCGGTGCCGCGGGTACCGGTGAACAGGTAGGCGTGGCCCACCTGACCGTCGGCCACCTGGCGCTGGAGCGTATCGGTGATGTGCTGCTGGCCCACCACCTCGGAAAAGGTCTTGGGCCGGTATTTGCGGTACAGCGCCTGGTACATGGGCACACCTCCCTGCTGACAAACAAAATAAACGAGTCCTCCGCCGTGAGCCACAGGGCCGGCACCCTCGCGGCACATGGATGATCCCTCTTAATGCTGCTCGGTTCCCCGCCTGACATGATTCGTGGGTATCCATTGCGCGAGACCGGCCCCGCAGCTCACGGCGGAGGACAAGTTCGTGAGATATATTCTACTACAATTCTTCCGCGATGGCAACTGTTTTTTGCCGCCTGTTTCGCTTTTGCTTTTATTATACCCTCTGTTGACAAGGGCAGAGACGAAAAAAGACGGCGCTTCAGCGCCGCCTTTTTTTCGGTAAAAGGAGAGAGAAATACAATGGGTGGGTATCCTTTCGGATGAGCGTATCATACACGCATCCGGGGCGGAAGTCAACAGGCTTGATAAAGAATTAACAAATCATTCACAAAGCGCGCCCGCCGTTCACAGATCGTTTACAGAGCCGCCCCTCTTCCCTATTGACAACAAAAAATATTGGTGCTACCATTTAGCATACTAATAGTTTGTATGCTAAAAATTCAAAAGCAAAGAAGGAGGACCGCCATGAAATTCTGCTTTGACGAGCACCCGGCGCACTTCGGCGCGCTGTTCGGCTACTGCGATCACCAGGTGCATAAGCTGATGGGGCGGATGCTGAAGCGCTACGACGTATCGCCCATGCAGTGCCGGACGCTGATGTTCCTGCACGACGCGGAGGACAGCGTGAACCAGAAAACACTGGAGCGCCATCTGATGATCAAGCCCAGCACGGTGAACGGCATCGTGGACCGGCTGGAGGAGAAGGGGCTGGTATACCGCACCGTCAGCGCCACGGACGGACGGTGCCGCATTCTGGCACTGACAGAGGAGGGCCAGCGGTTCCATGACGATTTCCAGACCGTGCTGCACCAGGTGAACGAACGGCTGGAGCGCGGCTTCACGCAGGAGGAAAAGGCGCAGTTCACCGCGTTCCTGCTGCGGGCGGGACGGAACCTGACCGACGAGGAGGAGGAAGCATGATAAAAAAATTGGCGCCCTATACCAAGGGCTACCGCCTGCTGATGCTGTTTGCCATCGCCTGCTCCGCCGGAGAGGCGGTGCTGGAGCTGACGCTGCCCCAGGTGATGAGCGACATCGTGGATATCGGCATCGCCAACGGAGACAGAGGCTATATCCTGATGGCGGGGCTGAAAATGGTCATTATGGCGCTGCTGGCGCTGGGCTGCGGCGTGGGCGCGGCGGCTTTGGCCGCCAAGGCGTCCATGGGCTTCGGCGCGGCGCTGCGGAAGGCGGAGTACGAGCAGGTACAGCGCTTCTCCTTTGCCAACATCGAGCGCTTCTCCACCGCCAGTCTGGTGACGCGGCTGACCAACGACGTGGCCTCGGTGCAGATGACCACATTTATGGGAATGCGTATGCTGGTCCGCGCCCCCACCATGCTGGTGACGGCACTGGTGATGGCCCTGATCATCAGCCAGCGGCTGAGCCAGGTGTTCCTGGTGGTCATTCCCCTGCTGATCATCGCGGTGGTCATCGTCATCAAGCGGGTAGGGCCGTTCTTCACCTCCCTGCAGGGGGCCACGGACCAGCTGAACCTGGTGGTGCAGGAGGACCTGAACGCCATCCGCGTGGTGAAATCCTTTGTGCGCGAGGCACAGGAAAAGGAGAAGTTCGCCCAGCGCAGTGAGAAGCTGCGAAGCATGGCCGAGCGCGCCTTCGGCTTTGTGGTGCTGTTCATGCCGGTGATGATGGTTCTCATGGGCGGCACCATCACGGCGGTCATGTGGATCGGCGGCCACTACGTGTGGGAGGGCACGCTGCTCTCCGGCGATCTGATCGCGTTCTTTACCTATTTGAGTGAGATACTGATGTCGCTGATGATGGTATCCGTGGTACTGATGATGCTGACCCGGGCCATCGCCTGCGGCAAGCGTATCGCCGAGGTGCTGGAGGAGAAACCCCGCATCACCGACGAGCAGGCCGACCCGGCGCTGAAGGTGGAGGACGGCTCCATCCGCTTCGACCATGTGTATTTCAAGTACCACGACACGGCGGAGGCCTGGAATCTGGAGGACGTGAGCTTTACCGTACCCAGCGGGGCCACGGTGGGCATTTTAGGCGGCACCGGCAGCGCCAAGACCACGCTGGTGAGCATGATCCCCCGGCTGTACGACGTGAACGGCGGCGCGGTGTATGTGGGCGGGCACAATGTGAAGGACTACACCATGGAGGCGCTGCGGGATGGCTGCGCCATGGTATTGCAGAAGAACACGCTGTTCTCCGGCACCATCCGGGAGAACCTGCGCTGGGGCGACGAGAACGCCAGCGATCAGGAGATCGAGGCGGCCTGCCGTCTGGCCTGCGCCGACGAGTTCATCGAGAAGATGCCGGACGGATACGACACCTATATCGAACAGGGCGGCACCAACGTCTCCGGCGGGCAGAAGCAGCGGCTGTGCATCGCCCGAGCGGTGCTGCGGAAGCCGAAGATACTGATCCTGGACGACTCCACCAGCGCGGTGGACACCGCCACGGACGCGAAGATCCGAGGCGCGCTGAAAACGGCGCTGCCCGGCACCACAAAGCTCATCATCGCCCAGCGGATCACATCCGTTATGGACGCCGACCTGATACTGGTGATGGACGATGGGCACATCTCCGCCATAGGCACCCATGAGGAGCTGATGGCGCAGAGCGACATTTATCGGGAGGTCTATCGCTCCCAGCAGGAAGGGGTGAGCATCGATGGCTGAACAAAAACGCGGCGGACCGCGCGGCCACGGGCCCCAGGGGCACGGCTTCCAGCGGCCCAAGGACTTCAGAGGCACGGTGAGCAAGCTGCTGCGCTATATCGGGCGCTACAAGGCGGCGTTGGCGGTGGTGTTCGTGTGCCTGGTGATCAGCTCCGTGGGCTCGGTGATGAGCAGCTATCTGCTCAAGCCTATTATCAACGACTATATTCTGGTGGGCGACTTCGCCGGCCTGCTGAAAATGCTGGCGCTGCTGCTGGGACTGTTCCTGCTGTCGGGCCTGTGCTCCTATGCCTACGCCCGCATCATGGTGCATATCTCCCAGCGGACGGTGGCACAGATGCGGCAGGATCTGTTCGACAAATTGCAGGACCTGCCCCTGCGGTACTTCGACACCCACCAGTCCGGCGACCTGATGAGCCGCTTTACCAACGACATGGACACCGTGTCGGAGATGATCAACTCCAGCTTCGCCAGTGTGGTGTCCTGCGCCTTGACGTTTATCGGCATTGTTGTTATGATGCTGTATATGAACTGGGTGCTGACGCTGATCACCTTTGCCTTTCTGGTGCTGATGCTGCTGGTGGTCAAGGGCGTTGGCGGCAGAAGCCGCGTGAGCTTTCAGGCACAGCAGCAGGCGCTGGGCGCCATGAACGGCTATATCGAGGAGATGGTGGAGGGCCAGAAGGTCATCAAGGTGTTCAACCACGAGAACAAGGCCATTGCGCAGTTCTCCGGGCTGAACGACAGTTATCGGGACGCCGCCACGGCGGCCCAGACCTACTCCGGCGCCATGATGCCGGCCATGGCCAACCTGTCACGCATCGACTACGCCGTCACCTGCTGCGTGGGCGGACTGCTGGCCATCGGTGGGATGTTCGACGTGGGCTCGCTGGGCGCGTACCTGCTGTATGTGAAGCAGGTGAGCCAGCCCATCTCGCAGATCAGCCAGCAGGTGAACGTGCTGCTGGCGGCGGTGGCCGGCGCGGAGCGCATCTTCGCCGTGATGGAGGCCGAGCCGGAGGTGGACGAGGGCAAGACCGTCATCGTCCGGGTGGAAAAGCATGGCGATACGCTGACCGAGACAGACCGCCGCACCGGCTGCTGGGCGTGGAAAAAGCCCGACGGCACGCTGGTGGAGCTGAAGGGCGACGTGCGCTTCGACCATGTGACCTTCTCCTATGACGGGGAGAAAACCGTGCTGAACGACGTGTCGCTGTTCGCCAAGCCGGGGCAGAAGATCGCCTTTGTGGGCTCCACCGGCGCGGGCAAAACCACCATCACCAACCTCATCAACCGGTTCTACGATGTGCAGGAGGGCACCATCACCTATGACGGCATCGACGTGAGGAACATCCAGAAGGACTCCCTGCGCCGTTCGCTGGGCATGGTATTGCAGGACACCCATCTGTTCACCGGCACCATCGCCGACAACATCCGCTACGGACGGCTGGATGCCACGGACGAGGAGGTCCGAGCCGCGGCGAAGCTGGCCAACGCCGACAGCTTTATCCGGCACCTGCCCCAGGGGTACGACACGGTGATCACCGGGGACGGCGGCAGCCTGAGCCAGGGTGAGCGGCAGCTGCTGGCCATCGCCCGCGCCGCCGTGTCCGTCCCGCCGGTACTGATCCTGGACGAGGCCACCAGCTCCATCGACACGCGGACGGAAAACCTGATCGAACAGGGCATGGACTCGCTGATGGAGGGCCGGACGGTGTTCGTTATCGCACACCGGCTGTCCACCGTGCGGAACAGTCAGGCCATTCTGGTGCTGGAGCACGGGCACATCATCGAACGCGGCGACCACCAGGAGCTGCTGGCGCAGCAGGGCAAGTATTATCAGCTCTACACCGGTAAGGCGGAGTTGAGCTGACGTATAGGACTACCAAAAAACGGAAACCATAAGGAGGATGCACCATGACGGAAAAACAGCTTTGTGATATGGCGGTGGCCATGCTGGAGCGTTCCTATGTGCCCTATTCCCACTTCCCGGTGGGCGCGGCGCTGCTGTGTAAGGACGGGACGGTGTTTACCGGCTGCAACGTGGAGAACGCCGCCTACGGCGCCACGATATGCGCCGAACGGACGGCCATGGTCAAGGCGGTCAGTGAGGGGCACAGGGACTTCGACACCATCGTGATCGCCGGGCGCAGCAAGGACTACTGCGTGCCCTGCGGTACCTGCCGGCAGGTGATGATGGAATTCGCGCCCGACCTGACGGTGATCTGCCTGAACGGCAAGGGCGAGAGCAAGCGCTTCGCGCTGAAGGAGCTGCTGCCCTACGGCTTTGACCAGAGCTGGCTGTAAAAGCGGCAGAATTTTCATGGAACCAAATCGCACCGCACTCCGTCTCAATGGACAGAAACCTATTTCAGGAGGAAACTACACGATGAAAAAAATCATTTCCCTTGTGCTCGCCGCCGTGCTGACCCTGAGTCTCGCCGCCTGCGGCACGAAGAACGACAGCAAGGGCGATCAGCCCGCCGCGCCTGCCAGCGCTCTTGACCTGCTGGAGAAGGTGTGGAGCACCTACACCGATGATGAGAAGTTCCCCGCCTCCGGCGGCGACTACTCCGAGGCGAACAGCAAGGAGGACGCCCCCGGCGTCTATGACCTGACCGACCGCGCCGCTGTGGACAGCGCCCTCGGCCTGCCGGAGACGGCCAAGGTGGATCAGGCCGCGTCGCTGGTCCACATGATGAACCAGAACACCTTTACCGCCGCGGCGTACCACTGCACCGATGATGCCGATGCGCTGGCCACCGCCCTGCGGGACAACATCCAGCAGCGGCAGTGGATGTGCGGCTTCCCCGATAAGGTTGCCGTGGCCGTGGTGGGCGAGTATGTGGTGTCCGTGTTCGGTGCCGAGGATCTTGTGAACACCTTTATGTCCCACCTGAACGGCATCTTCGGCGTGCAGCCCGTCTACGACGAGGCCATCCTGTGAAGCGCTGGATAGAGCGAGGCGTATTTCTGCTGGCGGCAGCGGCTATGGTCATAGCTGCTGCCGCCATTCCCACCCGGCGGGTGCAGGAGGATACGCTGCCGGAGGTATATGTGTACCGTGGCTATGCCGCCGCCACCGACGCACCGTGGAGCGAGAAATCACTGGACTTCGCCGTGAAGCGGTTTTCCCACCTGTTGGAGGCATATTTCCCCGGGTCGGAACACGTATATATGAGCGTGATCCCAGATAAGGCCGCTTTTATGGAGACGCCGGAGGGCTACACGCCCGCCGGGGCCCAGGAGACGGCGGACTATCTGGCGCAGCGGCTGCCGGTGGAGATCATCGACATCGCGCCGCTGCTGGCGCTGGAGGACTATTACCGTACCGATCCCCACTGGCAGCAGGAGCGTCTTTCCGCCGTGGCGCAGGCCATATCGGAGGCCATGGGCGCGCCTGTGCCGGACACGACAGAGGAGACGCTGTGCGCGCTGGCGGGCGAATTTCACGGCAGCTACTGGGGCAAGACGGCGGAGCCGCTGACGGCGGACGTCCTGTCCTATATCACCTCTCCCCTGCTGGATGGCTGCACGGTGTACGACTATGAGACGGACAGCACCGGCGGCGTATACGACTTTACCGCGGCGGAGAAATCGCCCTATGACCTGTTTCTGGGCGGACCGAAGGCGCTGCTGCGGATCGAAAACCCGGCGGCGGACAACGACCGGACGCTGGTGGTGGTGCGCGACTCCTTCGGCAGCAGCCTGATCCCCCTGCTGGCGGGCGGCTACCGCACCGTATACGCGGTGGACATCCGCTATATTTCCACCGACGCGCTTTCGCGGGTAACGGAATTCCCGGAGGGGGCGGACGTACTGCTGCTGTACAGCGTTGCCGTGCTGCAAAACAGCATTACGCTTAAGTAAACAAAAGGCCGGGCGCTTTCAGCGCCCGGCCTTTTTATGGCAGAAAGAACGCCGGAGCAATGCTCCGGCGTTCTGCATTTACTTAGAAGAAGAACTCCTTGATCTGGCCGTACAGGATGAGGACCATGCACAGCGGGGTGATGAACTTGACGCAGACCTTGAAGAAGCCATAGCTGCCCATGGCATGACCGGACTGCTCCGCCTCTTCCTTGACGAACTCGGGGCCGATCTCCCAGCCGATCATCAGGCACATCAGCAGGGCGCCCAGCGGCATCATAACGCCCTCGGACAGTGCATCCCAGAAGTCCAGCCAGTCAGCCGCCCAGTTCTTGGGTTCCGCTATATTCAGTATATTGGCCGGTGCGATACCGCTGGAACCCAGGCAGTCGGCGCAGACCAGGATGCAGCCCAGGCACACACAGGCGGCGGCGATGAGGGTGTAGGGCTTACGCTTGTCGCCCTTGCCCTCGATACGGGCCTTATCCACGAAGTGGGCCACGATGACCTCCAGCAGGGAGATGGAGGAGGAGATGGCGGCAAACACCACCAGCAGATAGAACAGGATGCCGAAGATGGGGCCCAGTGTGCCCATGGAGTGGAACACGTTCTGCATGGTGATAAACAGCAGCTTGGGGCCGCCGATGTTGCCGGCGGGATCCAGCGCGAAGCGGGCAGGCATGACGCACAGACCGGCCATCAGCGCCACCATGGTATCCATGATGATGATCAGCAGGGCGTTCTTCTGCAGGTTCTCCTTCTTATGCAGGTAGGAGCCGTAGGTGATCATGGCGCCCATGCCCAGGGACAGGGAGAAGAACATCTGGCCACCAGCGGTGGAAACAACGTTAAAGATGCTGGGAGCGCCGGACTTGTAGGCGACGATGGCCTGTGCCACGCCATTGACCATGATGGAGGAAACCTCCGCGCCATCAACAACCGCCTTGGCGGGCACATAATAGCCGACATTGGCCGCCCAGCCGGGGGAGAACATGTACTTCAGACCGTCCAGAGCACTGCCGTTAACAACGCCCTCCACAAGAGAACCGTCCGCCTGCAGGATCTGCACGGCCACGTCGGTACCCTCCAGGGTGCAGGCGCGGATGATACAGATCAGCAGGGCCACGAACAGGGCGGGCATACCCACGGAGCAGACCTTCTCGATGCCGCCGCCGATGCCACCCATAACGATGAGCATGGTCAGCGCCACGAAAATAAGGCCGTAGATAACACCCTCAGCGGGACTGCCCAGGAAGTTGCCGAAAATTTCGCCGCCGGACAGGCCATTGGAGCCGAAGCCGGCACCGAACAGATCGCCGATGTTCAGAACGGTGTACTTGATGCAGTAGCCGCCCAGTGCGCAGTAGAAGAACAGGATGAAGAAGGCGGACAGGATGCCCAGCCAGCCCATCCACTTGAACTTCTTGGACAGAGCCTTGTACGCGCCCACGGCGCCGTGGCCGGTCTTGCGGCCGATGGCCAGCTCGCCCACCATAACGATGAAGCCGCACAGGACCGCCAGGATCAGATAGATGATGAGGAACGTGAAGCCGCCGGAGGCACCCATCTTATTGGGGAAGCCCCAGATGTTGCCCAGGCCGACTGCAGAGCCGACCGCGGCCATCAGGAATCCGAAATTGGATCCAAAGCCTTTTCTTTCTTCCATTGTTTTCTCTCCTTAACAGATTTTTGCTCCTACGTCGCCGCAGAAGCTGATAAACTTTACCGCACCCGTCTATTGACAGGAAACGGCACGGGGCACCGCCATGCCCCGCAGGTATTTCCTCACGGGATAAAATCCCTTCAAGGCTACCTGAAAAAAGTATACAGGAAACTCTTTCCGCCCGCAATTAGCAGTTTTTATAAAAATTGAGCGCCATATTGTACATTTTTAACATTCTGTGAACGGATTTTTCTGCATATTTTATATGGTTTTTGCCTCTTTTTTACATTGAACCATTCAGTTTTTGGCGGGGTTCCGGGATTTTTGCAACGGACGGTGAATGATTTTCTTTTGAGGAAACCGATTGTGGCTTTATTAACAGGTGGGAGAGGGAACAAAAAAGACCGCCCTCCGGCGGTCTTTTCGATCTGTCAGGAGAGAGGTTGACCGGATGGCGGTCTCGGGAACAACTGAAAACACATCCGCAGAAAAACGCTGCGGACTATGGAAAAAGTATACGGGAAATCGTCGAATGGTTCGATCAGCAATTTTAACGTCTTTTTCTGTTTTAACATTATCTTAACGTTTGCAACGTGGTTTTTGTGGTATTTTTCAACCGCTCTGCGTTTAAATATATGCAAAGCACAGGTGTTTTTCCATGTTTTCCGGCGTAAATATCTTCGCTTTCATATTAGGAAACTTTTTCATCGTCGTGTTAAGAGTGCGTTAATTATACGCTGGGAGACGGTGTCCGGACGCAAAAGGCGGGCACTTCCCTTTTTGCGCATTGTGTGGTATACTATGGTTTTATGAGACAAGACACGCAAAGGAGGCGGGACACGTGAGACGAGCAGGCGCAGCGGTGCTGGCGGCGGTATTGGCGCTGACGCTGGCGGGCTGCGGGCGGCAGGACCGTCCGCAAAGCGGGAAACTGAACGTGGTGTGCACGCTGTTCCCCTACTACGACTTTGTGCGGCAGATCGGCGGGGACGCGGTGGACGTACAGCTGCTGGTGCCCGCCGGGCGGGAGACACACAGCTTTGAGCCCACGCCGCTGGACGTGATCGCCGTCAGCGAGGCGGAGGTGTTCATCTACAACGGCGGGGAAAGCGAGCTGTGGGTGGAGGACATTCTGGACGCGGCAGGCGAGGCTATCCCCTACCGGCTGGCTATGATGGACTGCGTGGAGACATACCGGGAGGAGTACGCCGAGGGGATGCAGGGCAGCCATGACCACGCACATGACGAACATGGCGAGCACGATGACCATGAGGCGCATGATGGGCATCTGCACGACGGCCACGAAGAGGAAATAGAGTACGACGAGCACATCTGGACATCGCCGGTGAACGCCATGGCCCTGTGCCGGGCCATCTGCGATACGCTGTGTGAGGCCGATCCGGACAATGCCGACGGCTATCGGACTCGGCTGGCGGACTATCTGGACGAATTGCAGGCGCTGGACGAGACATTCCGTGACATCACGGACCATGCGGCACGGCGGCTGCTGGTGTTCGGCGATCGGTTCCCGCTGCTGTATTTCTGCAGGGAATATGATCTGGATTACCGGGCGGCGTTCCACGGCTGCGCGGGAGACACGGAGCCGTCCCTCGCCACGCTGAAATATCTGATCGACGTGGTGGAGAAGCAGGAGATACCGGTGGTATACACCATCGAGCTGAGCAGCCGGAAGGTGGCGCAGGCCATCGCCGAGACCACCGGGGCGCAGGTGCGGACATTCCACTCCTGCCAGACGGTGAGCCGGGCGGAATTCGACGGCGGAGCCACCTATATCAGTCTGATGACCGCCAACGCGGCGGCACTGAAGGAGGGACTGTCCTGATGGAACAGGAGAAGCGCATATTGCTGGACTGCCGGGACGCAGCGCTGGGCTATGAGGGCAAGCCGGTGTGGGAACACCTGAGCTTTCAGGTGCACAGCGGCGACTATGTGTGCATCGTGGGTGAAAACGGCAGCGGCAAGTCCACACTGGTGAAGAGCCTGCTGGGGCTGCTGCACCCCATGGCGGGCGAGATCGTACGTTCGCCCTCCCTGCGCTCCGGCGCCATCGGCTATCTGCCCCAGCAGACAAAAGCGCAGAAGGACTTTCCCGCCACGGTGACGGAGGTAGTGCGCAGCGGCTTTCTCAGCAGCCGGGGCATGCGGTTTTTCTACACGCCGAAGGAGAAGTCCACCGCGCTGATGCACATGGGCAAGCTGGGCGTGCTGGAGCTGAAGGACCGGTGCTACCGGGAGCTGTCCGGCGGGCAGCAGCAGCGGGTGCTGCTGGCGCGTGCCCTGTGCGCCGCCGGGGAACTGCTGATCCTGGACGAGCCGGTGACGGGACTGGACCCGGCGGCGGCCCAGGAGCTGTACCGCACGCTGGAATACCTGAACAAGCAGGAGGGCATCGCCATCGTGGCGGTGACACACGATATACGCAGTGCCCTGCGCTACGCCGACCATATTCTGCACGCCGGCCATGGAACGTACTTCTTCGGCACGGCGGCGGACTATCTAACGTCCCCCTGGGGCAAACGGTTCGGAGGTGACGAGGCATGAGCTTACTGCTGGAAATGTTCACGTACCCGTTCATCCTGCGGGCTTTTGTGGTGGGTATCCTGGTGGCGCTGTGCGCGGCGCTGCTGGGTGTGCCGCTGGTGCTGAAGCGCTACTCCATGATCGGCGACGGGCTGAGCCATGTATCCTTCGGCGCACTGAGCATCGCACTGGCCTGCGGCTGGGCGCCGCTGCCGGTGTCTATCCCGGTGGTGGTGCTGGCGGCGCTGGGGCTGCTGCGGATGACGGAGAAAAGCCGGATGGGCGCGGACGCGGCCATCGCGGTGGTCAGCGCCTCGGCGCTGGCCGTGGGCGTGGTGGTCACCAGTCTGACCACCGGCATGACCACGGATGTGGACAGCTTTATGTTCGGCTCCATCCTGGCCATGGACCGGGCGGATGTGGCGCTGAGCGTGGGGCTGTGCGCGGCGGTGCTGGTGCTGTATGTGCTGTTTTACCATCGGCTGTTCGCCATCACCTTCGACGAGAGCTTCGCCCGGGCCACCGGGGTGAAGGTGGGGCTGTATAACACCATCCTGTCGGTGCTGACGGCCCTGACCATCGTGCTGGGCATGCGGATGATGGGCGCGATGCTGATCTCCAGTCTGGTCATCTTCCCGGCGCTGACGGCCATGACGCTGCTGCGGAGCTTCCGGGGCGTGGTCATCTGCGCCGCGGGGCTGAGTGTGGTGTGCTTCTGCGTGGGGCTGACCGGGTCGTACCTGTGGGGCACGCCGGTGGGCGCCACGGTGGTGCTGGTAAATTTGGCGGCGTTTTTGCTGTCGAGAGGCGTTATGAAGCTGAAAAGAGCGTCCTAAGGGCGTTCTTTTCAGCTTTTCGACCTATTTTGCGGGTGCTTTTTGCGGAAAAACCCTTGCGTTTCGTGTGCTTATATGGTATGCTATGTGTGTACGTAAGGTTAAGGTATTGACTGGAGTGGACGAGATCGTCCGCTTTTTTTAATGGTCATCGTTCCATGATGACCGGGACGTTCTGTTGGAGGGCTTGCTGTGAAAAAGATCACCGAGGTCGTATGGGCGCTGGCGGAGCCGGCGGTGCAGGCGCAGGGCTGCCGCATCTGGGATGTAGAGTACGTCCGGGAGGCAGGACAGTGGTACCTGCGGCTGTATCTGGACAAGGACGGCGGCGTGGACATTCTGGACTGCGAGGCCATCAGCCGCACGGTCAGCGATCTGCTGGACGAGGCGGACCCCATCGAGAGCAGCTACGTGTTCGAGGTGGGCTCGGCGGGGCTGGAGCGCCAGCTGAAGCGGCCGGGGGATTTTGCGCAGTTCATGGGCAGCCCCGTGCTGGTGAAAACGTACCAGCCCAAGGACGGGCGCAAGGAGTTCGCCGGGACCCTGGTGGGCTATGAAGACGGCGCGGTGCTGCTGGACATGGGCGGCGAGACGGTGCGCTTTGAGAAGAACGAGACGGCGCTGGTGCGCCTGCGGGTAGAATTCTGAGACAACACGACTTGAGATAGAAGGAGAAACGACCATGAAATGTGACGAGATCTTCGCGGCACTGGCTATGCTGGAAAAGGAACGGGGCATTCCCCAGAGCTTTATGATGGGCAAGATCATCCAGGCGCTGACCACCGCCTATAAGCGCGACCACGAGGGCGTGGAGTATGTGGTGGTGGACGTGGATGAGGAGAAGAAGGACCTGAAAATGTACGTCCAGAAGGAGATCGTGGAAGAGGTGGAGAACCCCGCCAGCCAGATCTCGCTGGAGGAGGCCAAGCACATCTCCGCCAAGAACGAGCTGGGCGGCATGGTGAACTTCCCGGTGGAGTCCGTGGAATTCGGCCGCATCGCCGCCGGCAACGGCAAGCAGGTCATCATCCAGGGCCTGCGGGAAGCCGAGCACGGCATGATCTATGACGAGTGGGGCAGCAAGCAGCATGAGATCCTCACCGGCACCGTCAGCCGGATCGACCCCCGGAACGGCAACGTGATCCTGCGGATCGGCAGCGGCAGCGAGGCCACGGAGGCTGTGCTGACCATGAACGAGCAGGTGCCCGGCGAGGAGCTGCACGAGGGGCAGATGGTGAAGGTGTATCTGGTGGAGGTGCGCCGCAGCACACGCGGGCCGCAGGTGATGATCTCCCGCACCCACCCCGGTCTGGTGAAGCGGCTGTTTGAGCTGGAGGTGCCGGAAATTTACGACGGCACCGTGGAGATCCGCTCCACCGCCCGGGAGGCGGGCAGCCGCACCAAGATCGCCGTTTGGTCCGCCGACCCCAACGTGGACCCCATCGGCGCCTGCGTGGGCACCCGGGGCCAGCGAGTGAACAACATCGTGGAGGAACTCCGGGGCGAGAAGATCGACATCATCAAGTACTCTGACGACCCCATCGCCTACGTCTCCGCCGCCCTGGCCCCCGCCGAGGTGGTCAAGGCCGAGCTGCTGGACGACGGCAAGAGCTGCAAGGTCGTGGTCCCCGACGACCAGCTCTCCCTGGCCATCGGCCGCGAGGGCCAGAACGCCCGGCTGGCCGCCAAGCTCACCGGCTTTAAGATCGACATCAAGAGCGTCTCCGCCGCCGAGTCCGGCGACGACGAGCCTGCCCAGGAGAGCGTTGAGGGCGAGGCTGCCGCCGAGGAGACCGAGGAGTAAACCGTAGGGGCCGGTGTCCTCACCGGCCCGCCCAGGAAAGGAGGCGAACCACCCCATGCCGAAGAAGATCCCCGTGCGCCAGTGCGTTGGCTGCCGGGAGCACAAGGAAAAGCCCCAGCTCATCCGGGTGGTCCGCTCTCCCGAGGGCGTGATCACCCTGGACCGCCGGGGCAAGCAGCCCGGCCGGGGGGCCTATCTCTGCCCCGACCCCAACTGCTTGAAAAAGGCCGTCAAGTCCAAGGCCCTGGAGCGGGCCCTGGAGGCCCCCATCCCGCCTGAGGTGGCCCAGGCCATCGCCCAGGAGCTGGAGGGAGGCGACGGCGATGGATAGCTTTCTCACCCACCTGGGCCTGTGCCTGAGAGCGGGCAAGCTGGCCATAGGCGAGGAGCCCGTCCGCCAAGCCCTAGCCGAGGGCAGGGCGCGGGTGGTCTTCATCGCCGCCGACGCCAGCGACCGCACCCGCCGCAAGCTGGAGCCCAAGTTGGGCAGCGTCCCCCTGGAGACCCTCAGCGCCCCCAAGAGCGCGGTGGGCAACGCCCTGGGCCGGGAGAGCTGCGCCATCTGCGCCGTCACCGACAAGGGCTTCGCCCAGAGCCTTTCCCAGCGGCTGACCCAAGCGCCCCACACTGATCCCGATGGAGGTGTCACGATTTGAGCATCGACAACAAATACCGTGTCCACGAGGTGGCAAAGGATTTCAAAAAGCAGACCAAGGACATCACCGAGATCCTGACCAAATATTCCGCCACGCCCAAGAACCATATGCAGGTCCTCACCGACGAGGAGCTGTCCATCATCTTCGCCTACCTGACCTTCCATAACCAGGTGGACGACCTGACCGCCATCTTTGAGACCGAGGTCTACCACGAGCCCAAGGCTTCCGAGCCCGAGCCCGCCCCGGTCCAGACCGAGGCTCCCAAGGCGGCTCCCGAGGCCAAGGAGCCCGCCACCGAGACCAAGCCCGCCGCCGGCGCGCAGGCCGCGCCCAGCCCGGCTCCGGCCCCGGTGAAGAGCAAGTCCACCGCCACCCAGCAGCCCACCACCCGTGTGCCCGAAAAGCGGGTAGTGGACACCCGCAAGGGCGGCCAGGTGAACCTGGAGAAGTACGACGAGCGGCTGGAGAACCTGGCCGCGGGCAAGACCACCCAGATGCAGGCGGGCAAGCAGAAGTTCCAGGGCCGCAACCAGCGCGGCCGCAACGCCTTCCAGTCGGGCAAGCGCCGGGCTGAGGAGCAGGAGAAGATGCGCCGTCTCCAGGCCGAGATCGCCAAAAAGCACCCCACGCTGGTGAAGATCCCCGACGAGATCAACGTGGGCGAGCTGGCCTCCCGGATGAAGAAGACCGCCGCCGAGGTGGTCAAGACCCTGATGAAAAACGGCGTGATGGCCAGCGTCTCCGACGTGATCGATTTCGACACCGCCGCCATCATTGCCGAGGAAATGGGCTGCAAGGTGGAAAAGGAGATCATCGTCACCATCGAGGAAAAGCTCATCGACGTGTCCGAGGACAAAGAGGAAGACCTCAAGCCCCGTGCCCCCGTGGTGGTGGTCATGGGCCACGTGGACCACGGCAAGACCTCCCTGTTGGACTATATCCGCAACACCAAGGTCACCGCCGGCGAGGCCGGCGGCATCACCCAGCACATCGGCGCTTACCAGGTGGAGGTCAACGGCAAGCCCATCACCTTCCTGGACACCCCCGGCCACGAGGCCTTCACCGCCATGCGGGCCCGGGGCGCCATGATCACCGACGTGGCCATCCTGGTGGTGGCCGCCGACGACGGCATCATGCCCCAGACCGTGGAGTCCATCAACCACGCCAAGGCCGCCAACATCCCCGTCATCGTGGCCATCAACAAGATGGATAAGCCCGAGGCCAACCCCGAGCGCATCAAGCAGCAGCTCACCGAGTACGAGCTGGTGTCCGAGGACTGGGGCGGCGACACCATCATCTGCCCCATCTCCGCCAAGACCGGCCAGGGTATTGACAACCTGCTGGAGATGGTCACCCTCACCGCCGACGTGCAGGAGCTGAAGGCCAACCCCGACCGCACCGCCCACGGCGCGGTCATCGAGGCCCGGCTGGACAAGGGCCGCGGCCCTGTGGCGACGCTGCTGGTGCAAAACGGCACCCTGAAGCAGGGCGACGTGATCATCGCCGGCACCGCCGTGGGCCGTGTCCGGGCCATGACCAACGCCGCTGGCAAGAAGGTCAACGAGGCCGGACCGTCTGTCCCTGTGGAGATCACCGGCATGAGCGAGGTCCCCGGTGCGGGGGACGACTTCCACGCCGTGGCCGACGAGCGCATGGCCCGGGAGCTGGTGGAGCAGCGCAAGCACGAGCAGAAGATGGCCGCCGCCGGGCCTCAGAACCAGAAGGTCACCCTGGAGGACCTCTTCAGCCAGATCCAGCAGGGCGAGATCAAGGATCTGAACGTCATCGTCAAGGCCGACGTGCAGGGCTCTGCCGAGGCCATCAAGGCCAGCTTGGAGAAGATCGCCAACGACGAGGTCCGGGTCCGGGTCATCCACTGTGCCGTGGGCGCGATCAACGAGTCCGACGTGACCCTGGCCGCCACCTCCAAGGCCATCTTGGTGGGCTTTAACGTCCGCATGGACGCCAACGCCCAGGCAAGCGCCCACCGCGCCGACGTGGACATCCGCCTTTACAGCGTTATCTACGACGCCATCAACGAGATCGAGACCGCCATGAAGGGCATGCTGGCCCCCAAGTTCCGGGAGGTCTCCCTGGGCGAGGCGGAGGTCCGCCAGGTCTTCAAGATCACCGGCGCGGGCATCGTGGCGGGCTGCTATGTCCAGACCGGCCACATCCAGCGTGGGGCCAAGCTGCGCCTCATCCGGGACAACATCATCATCCACGAGGGCGTGATCGCCACGCTGAAACGCTTCAAGGACGACGTGAAGGACGTGGCCGAGGGCTACGAGTGCGGCATCACCATCGAGAAGTACGGCGACGTGAAGGAAGGCGACATCGTCGAGGCCTTCATTTTGGAGCAGATCGAGGTTTAACGGGCATCCTATAGAAAGGGGAGAGGAGCATGGGCGGCGTTTCGTCCTATTTCCGCGCGCACCGGAGCCTGTGTATCACCCAACTGGTCCTCATCGCCCTGCTGGCGGTGGTGGGCTTTGTCTGGGGCAAGCCCTGGATGTTCCTGCCCTTTCTGGCGCTGACGGTCCTGAGCTGGGCCTGGAGCGGCGGCAAGTGGCTACTCTATTTCTGGGCCGGGGTGTTCCTGGCTATGGGGACCTATCAGGCATTCCAGCCCGCGCTACTGGCCCAGATCAAGCCCGGGGACTACTCCCTGGCTCTCTCTCTGGCGCTGGTGCTGGCCCTGGCGCTGGTCACCATCGGCGGCCACTACCAGGACAAGGGAAAAAGCACCTCGGGTACGCCCGGGCGTAAGCTACGTTGACACAAAAGGCAGGAGGTCCCCTATGGCAAACAACCGCATGGGCCGCATCAACGAGGAGATACAGCGGGAGCTCAGCTCCCTCATCCGCACGGTGAAGGACCCCCGGGTCACCGGGCTCATCTCGGTCACCGCCGTGGAGACCACCACCGACCTCAAGTACGCCAAGGTCTATATCAGCGCCCTGGACAAGACCACCTCCAAGGACGTGATGCGGGGCCTTCGCTCCGCGTCGGGCTATCTTCGCCGGGAGCTGGGCCACGCGCTGAACCTGCGCGCGGTGCCTGAGCTGGAGTTCGTCCAGGACGACTCCATCGACAAGGGCGCGCATATTTTGGAGCTTTTGCGGGGCTTGGACAAGAAGGAGGACTAACGCGTGGACTACAAAGCCGCCGCCTCCCTGCTGGGGGGCTGGAACAACATCCTGATCCTCACCCACAAGCGGCCCGACGGCGACACCATCGGCTGCGCGGTGGCCTTATGCGCCCTGCTCAGACAGTGTGGAAAGACCGCCTGGGTGCTGGAAAACCCCGACGCCACCACCCGCTTCACGCCCTACATGGAGGGCTATATCGCCCCGGCGGGCTTTGACTTTGACAAGGTGGTGGCGGTGGATGTGGCCACCCTGGGCCTTCTGACCCCGGCGGGCCGGGCCATCGCCGACAGCCACGGCGTGGACCTTTGCGTGGACCACCACCCCTCCAACGAGCTCTACGCCAAGGAAAACTGCGTGGAGAGCGACAAGGCCGCCTGCGGCGAGATCATCTACAAGCTGGTGGGCGAGCTGGGCCATTTGGACGACGAGATCGCCAAGATGCTCTATGTGGCCGTGTCCACCGACACCGGCTGCTTTGTCTACTCCAACACCACCGCCAATAGCCACGCCGTGGCGGCGGAGCTGATGCGCTATGACATCCCCTTTGTGGATATCAACAAGCGGCATTTTCGCACCAAGTCCATGGCCCGGATGCGGCTGGAGAGCCTGCTGATGGAGCGCATGGAGGTGCTGGAGGAGGGCAAGGTCGTCCTCTCCGCCATCACCCAGGCCGACATGGACGCGCTGCGCGCCCGGGAGGAGGACGCCGAGGACATCGCCGCCTTCCTGGGCCAGATCGAGGGGGTGCTGGTCTCCGCCACCATCCGGGAGGTGGGCGCGGGGGAGTGCAAGATCTCTCTTCGCAGCGACCCCGGCTACTTAAACGCCACCGACACCTGCGCCCTGCTGGGCGGCGGCGGGCACAAGGCCGCCTCGGGCTGTACGGTGAAGGGGAGCGTGGCCCAGGCCCAGGAGGCCATGAAGCAGGCCATTTTGACGGTGCTCCATGGGAACTAACGGCCTCTTGGTGGTGGACAAGCCCCAGGACTGGACCTCCATGGACGTGTGCGCCAAGCTCCGGGGCGTGTTTCATGAAAAGCGGGTGGGCCACGGGGGCACCCTGGACCCGCTGGCCACCGGGGTCCTGCCCGTCTTCGTGGGCCGGGCCACCCGGGCGGCCGACTTCGTGGCCGCCCATGAAAAGGAATACATCGCCACGTTGCGCCTGGGCCTTGTCACCAACACCCAGGACATCACCGGCGAGATATTGGAAACCAAACCTGCACCCGCGGACGCCTTGACGCGACTGCGGGCTGTTTTGCCTCAATTTACCGGGGCGATCTCTCAGGTCCCGCCCATGTACTCCGCCATCAAAAAAGAGGGCAAGAAGCTCTACGAGCTGGCCCGCAAGGGGGTGGAGGTAGAGCGGGAGGCCAGACCGGTGACCATCCATGCCCTGGAGCTGGTGGGCCAGGACGGCCCCGCTGACTTCACCCTCCGGGTGGTGTGCTCCAAGGGGACGTACATCCGTACCCTGTGCCACGACATCGGCCAGGCCTTAGGCTGCGGAGCCACTATGACTGCCTTGCGGCGGACTCGGGTGGGCCGGTTTTCCCTGGACCAGGCGGTGACGCTGGACGAGCTGGTCAAGGCCCCCGACCCCGCCGCCTACCTCCAAGGGGTGGACGGCTGCTTTGACGCGCCCAAGGTCACCATCGACGGCAGGGCCCTGAAGCTGGCCCTGTGCGGCAATCCCTTCCCTCTGACCGCTCCGGCGGGGGAGTACCGGGTCTACGGGCCCGGGGGGGATTTTCTGCTGCTGGGCCGCTGCGACGGGAAGGAGTGCCGCGTCGTGAAGAGCTTTTACGAGGTGGAGTTATGACAGGTGAAGTCATCGCCCTGGGCTTTTTTGACGGGGTCCACCTGGGCCACGGCGCGCTTTTGAAGCGGACGGTGGAGGCGGCCCGGGCCAAGGGCTGCGTCAGCGCCGCCTGCACCTTCGACCCCCACCCCATGACCCTCACCGCCGGGGTGGAGCCGCCCCTTTTGACCACCCTGGCCGAGCGGGAGCGGCTGATGGGGACCCTCTACGGCGTGGAGCGGCTCCACATCGTTCCCTTCGACCGGGCCATGATGACCCTGCCCTGGGAGGAGTTCGTCACCGGCGTTTTGGTGGAGCGATTCCACGCCTGCCATTTGGTGGCGGGGTATGACTACCGCTTTGGCTACCAGGGCCGGGGCACGGCCCAGGGGCTCCAAGGGCTTTGCGAAACGCTGGGCCTGAGCTGCGACATCGTAGGGGAGGTCGCGCTGGAGGGCCAGCGGGTATCCTCCTCCGCCATCCGGGATATGGTGGCCGCCGGGGAGCTGGAGCGGGCCTGCCGCTTTTTGGGCCACCCCTACCGGCTGGAGGGTCCTGTCCGCCACGGCAAGGGCCTGGGCCACACCCTGGGCTTTCCCACGGTGAATCTGGAGCTGGACCCCCGGGTGCAGCTCCCCGCTTTTGGCGTCTACGCCGCCAAGGCGGAGCTGCCCGGCGGCGAAACCGCCCTGGCGGCGGTAAATGTGGGCCGCCGTCCCACGGTGAACGACGGCCAGAGCGTCACCGTGGAGGGCTTTTTACTGGACGTAGAGGGCCAATTTTACGGCCGGAGCGTGGCCCTGGAGCTCTACCACCACCTCCGCTCCGAGCGGAAATTTGACAGTCTGGAGGCCCTGCGGGACGCGGTGATGGAAAACGCCCAACAGGTCCGGCAGTATTTCTCCCAGCGTTAGGAGGGAAGGGCTATGTCAAAAAGCGCCGCGAGGCAGGTCTATTGGGGCGGCTTTACGCTGTGCGCGGTCATGGTGGTCCTGGGGCTCATCCTGGGCGATGTGTCGGAGCTTTTGCCCGGTCTGTGGCGTATTCTGCGAAGCCAAGACATCCTCATCTCCGACTACTTCGCCATTGCCGGACCAGCCGCCGCTTTTGTCAACGCCGCGGTGATCTTGGCCTTTTCTCTGGGATTGATGCGGCTGTGCGAAATGCCTGTCAACGGCTATACCACCGTGGTCATGGGGTTGATGACCGGCTTTTCCTTCTTTGGCAAGAACCTCTTCAACACCCTGCCCATCGTGTTGGGAGCGGGGCTCTATGCCCTGGTCCGCCGCGAGCCCTTTTCCAAATATGCAGCCGCCGGGCTCATGGGCAGCGCCCTGGGGCCCTGCGTCAGCTTTTTCGCCTGGAGCGCCGACTGGGGCCATGTGGGTCTGAGCCTTGTGATCGGCGTGGTCATCGGCTTCTGTCTGCCGCCGCTGTCGGCCTACACCTACAAGATCCAAAACGGCATGAACCTCTACAACATGGGCTTTGCCTGCGGCCTGCTGGCGCTGGTCATCGTCCCTGTCATGGCGGCCATGGGCCGCTCGCCCACGCAGAGCGCTCACCACTGGTCGACCCAGTACGCCCTGCCCATCGCCCTGTTTATGGGCGTTTTATGCGCTGTTTTCCTTGTGTTGGGCACAGCTTTGGAAGGCAAAAACGCCTGGCGGGGCCTGCGGGGCATTCTGAAGACCGCGGGCCGGGCCCCCAGCGACTACCTGCTGTCCTTTGGCCTGGGGGCTACGCTGGTGAACATGGGGCTGTGCGGCGCGGCGGCGCTGACCTATCTACTGCTCACCGGGGCGAACTTCAACGGCCCCATCCTAGGCGGCTTCTTTGCCATTTTGGGCTTTGCCGCCTTCGGCAAGCACCCGGGCAACATTATCCCCATCATGGCGGGGGTGGCCCTGGGCGGGGCGCTGCTCCACTCCTTTGACGCTCCGGCGGTGCAGATGGCGGCGCTCTTTGGCACCACGCTGGCTCCGCTGTCGGGCCACTTCGGCTGGCCCATTGGCGTGGCGGCGGGGTTTTTGCACTCGTGCATCGTCCTGCGGGCCGGGGTGGCCGCCGAGGGGGTCAACCTCTACAACAACGGCTTCTCCGCGGGTATTTTGGCCATCGTGCTCTACGCGGTGCTGACCCCGCTGTTTGCCCGCCGCCGCCGGCGCAACACCTGGAGCGAGGACGATTATTTCCATGTGGTGACCGAGGCCTCCGCCCAGGAGGCCCGGGACCAGTTGGAGGAGTGACCTGCCATGGCACAGCTTGATATGACCCGGGGAGCGGTGGGCCGGGATATGCTCCGCTACGCCACGCCGCTGATCCTGGGCAACCTCTTTCAGCTCTCGTATAACCTAGTGGACAGCGTCATCGCCGGGCGGTTCATCGGCAAGGACGCTCTGGCGGCGGCGGGCACCGCCAGTCCCATTATGAACATCCTCATCCTGGGCATCTCGGGCCTCAGCGTAGGCGCGGGAGTGCTGATGAGCGAGTTTTTCGGCGCGGGGGAGCGGGAAAAGCTGAAGCGGGAGATGTCCACGGTGCTCCTCTTCGGCCTGATTTTTTCCCTATCCGCCGCCGCACTGGGCGTGGTCCTCACCACGCCCCTGCTGTGGGCGCTGGAGGTACCGGAGGACATCCTCTCCATGACCGGGGCTTACGTCCGCGTCACCTTCCTGGGCGTGCCCTTTACCTACTTTTACAATACCCTGGCCGCCGGGCTCAAGGCGGTGGGCGACGCGAAAACGCCCTTGAAATTTCTGGTGTTCTCCGCCTGTCTCAACGCCGCTTTAGACCTTATCCTCATCGTGGGGCTGGGACTGGGTCTTGTCTACTCGGCGGTGGCCACGGTGGTGGCGGAGGGCTGCTCGGCGGTGATGGCGGCAGCCTACATCTACCGCAAGGTCCCCGAGCTGGCCCTGGGCCGGGAGGAGCTTCGGCTGGACAAGCCGCTGCTCAAGATCACCCTGCGCTACGGCTCCACCACCGCCATCCAGCAGTCCTGCCAGCCCATCGGCAAGCTCCTCATCCAGCGGTGCGTCAACTCCCTGGGGGTGGACGCTATGGCGGCCTTCAATGCCGTCACCCGCATCGACGACTTCGCCTTTACCCCTCAGCAATCCATTGCCCAGGCCATTACCACCTTCGTGGCCCAAAACCGGGGCCACGGCGTGCGCACCCTGGCCGACCGCAGGCGGGTCTATCAGGGCTTCCGGGTGGGCTTGGCCCTGGAGCTTGGCTACTGGGTGTGTATCTGCCTGGTGGCGGAGCTTCTGAACCGGCCCATCATGCTTTTGTTCACCGAGGAAAATACCGCCGCCGAGACCATCGCCATGGGCTGTACTTACCTGACCGTCATGGGCTTTTTCTACATCATGCCCGGCCTGTCCAACGGCATCCAGGGCTTTTTCCGGGGTTGCGGACGGATGCGCATCACCCTGGTGTCCACCTGCATCCAGGTGTTTTTCCGGGTGGGCGGGACCTACCTGCTGGCCCCGCGCGTCGGCATCGTGGGCGTGGCCCTGGCCTGCTGCGTGGGCTGGCTCTTTATGATGGGCTACGAGTACAGCTACTATTTTTGGAGCAAGGCCCGCTGGGACCGGGAGGAGAGGGCCTTCGGGACATAGAGTCCGGCGCTGCAAGTCCATAAACGCAAAAGAGCGTGGAGCCGAGGCTCCACGCTCTTTTTACTTGCGTTGTGCTCAATCCTTACGCACGGGCACGTGCCAGATGTTCTGGGCGTACTCGGCCACCGCCCGGTCGGCGGCGAAGAGGCCGGAGCGGGCGATGTTGACCAGGGCCATCTGGTTCCACTTCTTGGGGTCCAGATAGGTCTCCCCGGCCAAGGACTGGGCGGCCCGGTAGCTCTCGAAGTCGGCCAGCAGGAAGTACTGGTCGGCCATGCCGCCGCCGGGGGCGAAGAGCAGGGAGTTGACGATGTCGGTATAGCTCACGCCGTCGTCAAAGCCCCGGGTCATCTGGTCCAGGATGCGGCGCAGGGTCTCGTTCTGGTTGTAGTACTCATAGGAGCGGTAGCCCTGCTGGACCTTGGTGGCCACCTCCTGGGCGGTGAGGCCAAAGAGGAACATGTTGTCCTCGCCCACCTGCTGGCACATTTCCACGTTAGCGCCGTCCAGGGTGCCGATGGTCAGCGCGCCGTTCATCATGAACTTCATGTTGCCCGTGCCGCTGGCCTCCTTGCCGGCGGTGGAGATCTGCTCGGACAGCTCCGCCGCGGGCATGAGCCGCTCGGCCAGGGAGACGCGGTAGTTCTCCAGGAAGACCACCTGGAGCCGGTCCTTGCAGGCGGGGTCCTTGTTCACGGTGTCGGCCAGGGAGTTGATGAGGTGGATGATCTGCTTGGCCATGGCGTAGCCCGGGGCGGCCTTGGCGCCGAAGAGGTACACCCGGGGGGTGAAGGTGAACTTGGGGTCGTCCTTGAGGCGCTGGTAGAGGTAGATGATGTGCATGGCGTTCAAAAGCTGGCGCTTATACTCGTGGAGCCGCTTTACCTGCACGTCGAACATGGCGTCGGTGTTGAGGACCACGCCGGTCTCCTTGGCGTACCAGTCGGCAAAGGACTTCTTGTTGGCGGCCTTGATCTCCGCCAGGCGCTTGGCGGTGGCCACCGGGGCCTTCTTCTCCAGCTGGACCATCAGCTCGGGGTGGAGCAGGTAATCTCCCGCGCCGCCGATGGCCTCGCGCATGAGCTGGTCCAGGCCCGGGTTGATCTGGGCCAGCCAGCGGCGGTGGTCGATGCCGTTGGTGACGTTGAGGAACTTCTTGGGGGTGCGGCGGTAGGCGTCGTTGAAGACATCGTTCTTCAGGATGTCGGAGTGGAGAGCAGACACACCGTTGATGGCCTGGCAGGCGCAGATGCAGAGGTTGGCCATGCGGACCTGGCCGTCCCAAATGATGGCGTTGCGGGCCACCCGGTCCATGTCGCCGTGGAACTCCTGCTCCAGTTGGCGCTGGTACTTGCCCGAGATCTCGTCCAAGATCAGCCAGATCCGGGGCAGCAGGGAGATGATGAGGTCCTGGGGCCAGCGCTCTAAGGCCTCGGCCAGGACGGTATGGTTGGTGTAGGAGACGGTATGGGTGGTGATATACCACGCGTCATCCCAGCTATAGCCCTCCTCGTCCAGCAAAATACGCATCAGCTCGGGGATGACCAGGGTGGGATGGGTGTCGTTGATCTGGATGGCGTGCTTTTCATGGAAATTGCGCAGAGTGCCGTACTTGGCCTTGTGCTTGCGCACGATGGACTGGATGGTGGCGGACACGAAGAAATACTGCTGGCGCAGGCGCAGCATCTTGCCCTCGGTGTGGTTGTCCTCGGGGTAGAGGACCTTGGCGATGGCCTCGGCGGTGGCCTTTTCCTCCACGGCCTTGACGTAGTCGCCCGAGGAGAAGCGGGTCAGGTCCACGGGGGTGGGGCTCTTGGCGTCCCACAGGCGCAGACGGTTGGTGTGGTTGGTCTTGTAGCCGGCGATCTTCATATCCCGGGGCACGGCCAAAACGGTGGTATAGCCGGTGTGGCGGGTGACGTGCTTGCCGTTTTCAAAGCCTACCTCCACCTGGCCGCCGAAGTGGACCTCCTCGGTGTCCTCCGAACGGGTGACCAGCCACGCGTCGCCTAGCTGCAGCCAGTTGTCGGGCAGCTCCACCTGCTGGCCGTCCACGATCTTCTGCTTGAAGATGCCCAGCTCGTAGCAGATGGAATAGCCCGTGGCGGGGATCTCCTGGGTGGCGGTGGACTCCAGATAGCAGGCGGCCAGGCGGCCCAGACCGCCGTTGCCCAGGCCCGCGTCGGGCTCCAGCTCGAAGAGGTCGGAGGCGGAGAAGCCCAGGGAGTCCAGGGCCTCCTTGAGCTGGGGCAGGACCCCCAGGTTGAAGGCATTCTTCTCCAGAGAACGGCCCACCAGGAACTCCAGGGACAGATAGTGGACGTGCCGGGCGTTGGTCTTCTGCGTCTTTTCCCGGGTCTCCACCCGGTTGCCCGACATGATGTCCCGCAGCACCAGGGCGCAGGTCTGGAACATATCGGCGTTGGTGGCCTCGTTCACGTCCCGGCCGAAGGTGCGGCGGAGCTTATCCACCATCAATTTGGAGAGCTGCTTGGAGGTATAACCCATAAGTGTGATCCTGCCTTTCTTGCGACGTTGTCTTGTATAGTATATGTCGTTGAGAGGGGCCGTGTTGGCCCAAAGAGCAAAAAATAAGGTGTCTGAGGTCGAATTCGACCCCAGACACCTAGTATATACAAAACTTATTTCCCTGTCAAGCGGTGGTAGATGTCCAAATAGGCCTTGGCGGACACGTTCCAGGAGAAATCGGCGGTCATGGCGTTGACCTGGAGCTTCTTGAACTCCTTGGGATAGTCGTAGTAGAGGCCAACGGCGCTCTCCAGCACGTGGAGCATGTCGTGGGCGTTCACGTCGGTGAAGGTAAAGCCCGTGCCCTCGCCGGTAACGTAGTTGTAGGGCAGGACGCTATCTTTGAGCCCGCCGGTCTCCCGGACCACGGGCAGCGTGCCGTAGCGCATGGCGATCATCTGGGAAAGGCCGCAGGGCTCGGCGATGGAGGGCATCAAGAAGAGGTCCGCGCCGGCGTAAATGAGGTTGGAGAGCTGCGCGGAGTACATGATCTGGGCGGAGAACCGGCCCGGATACTGCCCCGCGGCCCGGCGGAAGGCCTCCTCAAAGGCCCAGTCGCCGGTGCCCAGCACCACCATCTGGAGATCCATGCGCATGATGTCGTGGAGCACGGCGTTCACAAGGTCAAAGCCCTTGTGGCTCACCAGCCGCGACACGCAGGCCACGATGGGCACCCGGGGGTCCACGTTGAGCCCAACGGTCTTCTGGAGCTCCTCCTTGCAGACCTTTTTGCCCGCCAGGGAGCGGGAGGTGAACTTCTTGGGCAGCTTTTCGTCCTTGGCGGGGTTATAGAGCTCGGTGTCGATGCCGTTCAAGATGCCCGAGATCTTGCCGCCGCACTCGCTCACCACGCCCTCCAGGCCGTGGCCGTAGAAGGAGTAGTTCAGCTCGTGGGCGTAGGTGGGGGAGACGGTGGTGATCCAATCCGAGGCGTAGATGGCGCCCTTCATCAGGTTCACGTCATCGTGGTAGGCCAGCATCTTCTCGTTGAAGTAGCTGTCGCTGAGGCCAAACAGGTCCTGGAGGGTCTGCTTGCCGTAGCGGCCCTGGTACTCGATGTTGTGGATGGTGAACACCGTCCGGGCGTTCTCTAGCTGGGGCCTGCGCCAGCGCTCCTCCATCAGGTAGATGGGCACCAACGCCGTCTGCCAGTCGTTGCAGTGGATCACGTCGGGATACCAGTCCAACTGACAGGGGGTCTCCAAAACGGCCTTGGAGAAGAAGCCGAAGCGCTCGCCGTCGTCGTAGTGGCCATAGATCTGGCTGCGGCGGAAGTAGTACTCGTTGTCCAGGAACCAGTAGGTCACCCCGTCCTTCTCCAGCTCGAACACGCCGCAGTAGGGGGTGCGCCAGGCCAGGCTGACGTAGAAGTACTTCAGGAAGGTCATCTGGTCCCGCCAAGCGGGGCCGATGGCCTCGTAAAGGGGCAGGATGACCTTGACGTTGTGGCCCTCCTTGGCCAGAGCCACAGGCAGGGATCCGGCCACGTCGGCCAGGCCGCCGGTCTTGATAAAGGGGGCCACCTCAGAGGCGGCAAAGAGGATATTCATACGGTTCTCCTTTCAGTGGAGTCGGAACGCAGAATAGAACTAAGGGACCCACCGCGAGGTGGGACGCGCCGCAAGGCGGCGCGTAAATTTCCCGCACAGCGGGGAACTTGCGGAAGGTCGGCTTCGCCGACCTGAGCAACATAATCAGAGCAAGTGTTTACACTTGCGAGCCCTTGGCGATGGCGATGGGGTAGCTCTCGTGGCCCATGAGCATCCGCCCGGGGTTGATGAGCACGTCCTTGTCGGTGATGGCGTACTGCAAGGTCGCTCCCGCGCCCACGTGAGTGCCCTGGAAGAGGATGCAGTGGCTGAGCCGCGCGCCCTTCTCCACCGTCACACCACGGAAGAGGATGCAGTGGTCCACCTCGCCCTCTACCTTGCAGCCGTCGGCGATGAGGGAATCCACCGCCCGGCTGTCGGGGCCGTAGTAGGTGGAGGGGTTGGACTGGTCTTTGGTCTTGATGGGGAAACGGGGGTCGAAGAGGTTGGCGCGCACCGCCGGGTCCAAAAGCTCCATGGAGTGCTCATAATAAGCGCCCACGGTGTGGAACCGGCCCACGTAGCCGTTGAACTCGTAGGTGTGGATGTGCAGCCGGTCCTTCATGGCCAGGATGACGCCCTCGGAGAAGGAGTGGATGCTGTGGGTGGCGCAGTGGTCCACCACGCTGAGAAGTAGCTGCTTGGAGAGGATGTACACCTCCAGAGACTCGCAACCCATGGGGCTCTTGGGGTGGACGAACACGTCGGTGACCCGGCCCTCGGGGTTGGAGGAGAGATAGGTACACGAGCGGGGCTCGCCCACGTTCTGGCAGGTGACCACGGTGGTGATGTCCGCCTTGGTGGACAGGTGCTGCTCATAGATATCCTGAATGGGCAGGTTGGCGGCCAGGTCGCCGCCAGCCAGGATGACGTAGTCCTGACGGATGTTCTCCAGGTAGGAGCGCACCCCGGCCAGGGAGTCCATGCGGCCATAGTAGTCGCTGGAGATGGCGTCGGCGTAGCCGAAGGGGGGCAGGATGCGAAGGCCGCCGTGCTTGCGCGACAGGTCCCAATCCTTGCCCGAGCCCACGTGGTCCAGCAAAGACTGGTAGCTGGAGTGGACGATGAGTCCCACGTCGGTGACCCCGGCGTTGACCATGCTGGACAGGGTGAAGTCCACCAGGCGGTAGCGTCCGCCGAAGGGGATGGAGCAGGTGTTGCGGTGCTGGGTCAGCTCCCGCAGGTCCTTGTTGGACCGATAGGCGAATACAAGTCCATGGAGGTTATTCATGCCTTCGCGCCCTCCTTTACGTTTTTGGTCACCATGGCCGCCGGGGCCACGTGGGCCTTCTTGCCCACCTTCACCCCGCCGGCGATGACGGCGATGCCCCAGTCCTCCTTGCCCGTGGGCTTGGAGCCCACCACGGCGTTGGCCTCGATGACCGCGCCCTCGGCCACGATGGAGTAGTCCACCTTGGCCCCGGCCTTCACCACCGCGCCGGGCATGAGAATGGAGTATTTCACGCTGGCGCCGGGCTCTACGGTGACCGAGTGGAAGAGCACGCTGTGCTCCACGTCGCCCTCCACCGAACAGCCGCCGGTGAGCAGGGAGTGGTCGATCTTAGCGTCGGAGCCCACGTAGTGGGGCGGCTTGGTGGGGGTACGGGCAAAGATGGGCCAATCGTCGTCAAAGAGGTTCACGCCGTTGTCCGCCGCCAGCATGTCCATGTTGGCGTCCCAGAGGGAGTCGATGGTGCCCACGTCACGCCAGTAGCCCGCGAAGCGGTAGACGTGCAGATGCTCGCCCTTGGCCAGCATGGTGGGGATGATGTTCTTGCCGAAGTCGTTGGAGCTCTTGGGGTCCTTCTCATCGTCGATGAGGTACTTCCGGAGCTTCGACCAGGTGAAGATGTAGATGCCCATGGAGGCCAGGTTGCTCTTGGGCTTTTTGGGCTTCTCCTCGAACTCGTAGACCTTGTCGTCCCCGTCCACGTTCATGATGCCCATGCGGGAGGCCTCCTCCATGGGCACCTCCTGGACGGCGATGGTCAGGTCGGCGCCCGTCTGCTTGTGCTGGCGGAGCATGTCGGCGTAGTCCATCTTGTAGATGTGATCGCCCGAGAGGATGAGCACGTAGTCGGGGTCATACTGGTCGATGAAGTTGATATTCTGGAAGATGGCGTTGGCGGTGCCCTTGTACCAAGAGCCCTCCTCGTTCTCGCCCAGATAGGGGGGCAGGATGTGTACGCCGCCGTCGGAGCGGTCCAGGTCCCAGGGCTCGCCGTTGCCGATGTAGGAGTTCAGCTCCAGGGGGCGGTACTGGGTGAGCACGCCCACGGTGTCGATGCCGGAGTTGACGCAGTTAGACAGCGGGAAGTCGATGATGCGGTACTTGCCCCCAAAGGGGACGGCAGGCTTTGCCACATGGCGGGTGAGGGCCTTCAGACGGCTGCCCTGTCCGCCGGCCAGCAGCATGGCCACACATTCTTTTTTCACGGCTTCTTCACATCCTTCACAGTTGTTTTTACGGCCTTTTTGGCCGGGGTTGCCTTTTTCGCCGCAGGCTTTTTTGCCGTTGAAGTGGCCGTCTTCTTAGCCGCGGGTTTCTTGGCGGGGGCTTTCTTCGCCGCAGGCTTCTTGGCCGTAGCCTTTTTCGGGCCGGCGGAGGCGGCCTTGGTCTTTTTCTCCGTAGCCTTTTTGGTGCACTCCAGCACCATAGCGCTCATGGGCGGCACCACGAGGGACACGCTCTGCTCCTGGCCGTGCATGGCCTCCTTGGCGGTCTTGATGGCGCCCTTCTTGGCCCGGCCCAGGCCGCCGAAGGCGGTGTCGTCGGTGGAGAAGGTGACCTTGTATTCTCCCGCCACGGGCACGCCGATGCGGTAGTCCTCGTGCATGACAGGGGAGAAGTTGCACACCACCATCACCCACTTGCCCTTCTTGTCGGTGCGGGTAAAGGCGATGATGTTGTTGTTGTTGTCGTCGGGCACCAGCCACTGGAAGCCCTCCCAGGAGTAGTCCTGCTCCCACAAAGCGGGGGTCTTGAGGTAGAGGTGGTTCGCCGCCTTGAAGAAGGCCTGGGTCTGCTGGTGGCGCAGGCCATCCTCGCTGTCCTGGTCCAGCACGAACCAGTCCAGTTCCGCCTCGTAGTGCCACTCGCTCCAGGAGCCCAGCTCGGTGCCCATGATGGTGAGCTTTTTGCCCGGATGGGTGAGCATGTAGGTGTAGAAGGTCCGCACGCCGGCGTACTTCTGGGGGTCGTCCCCGGGCATCTTGTTGAGGAGCGAGCCCTTCATGTGCACCACCTCGTCGTGGGAGAGAGGCAACAGGAAGTTTTCCGAGAAGGCGTAGAACAGCGAGAAGGTGATGTCGTGGTGGTTATACTGGCGGAAGTAGGGGTCCAGGCGGATGTAGTGGAGGATGTCGTTCATCCAGCCCATGTTCCACTTCATATTGAAGCCCAGGCCGCCCTCCAGACCGCCCTTTTCCACGGGCTTGGTCACATTGGGCCAGGCGGTGGACTCCTCGGCGATCATCATGCAGCCGGGGTGAAGGCGGAACATGTGGGTGTTGAGCTTCTGGAGGAAGTCCACCGCCTCCAGGTTCTCGTGGCCGCCGAAGATGTTGGGGCACCACTGCCCGCCCTGGCGGTTGTAGTCCAGATAGAGCATGGAGGCCACCGCGTCCACCCGCAGGCCGTCGATGTGGTACTCCTGCATCCAGAAGTTGGCCGAGGAGAAGAGGAAGGAGCGCACCTCGTTGCGGGCGTAGTCGAAGACCTGGGTGCCCCATTCCTTGTGCTCGCCCTTGCGGGTGTCGGCGTACTCATAAGTAGGCGTGCCGTCAAAGTGGTAAAGGCCGAAGGCGTCCTTGGGGAAGTGGGCGGGGACCCAGTCCAGGATGACGCCGATGCCCGCTTGGTGGAAGGTGTCGATGAGGTGCATCAGGTCGTGGGGGGTGCCGAAGCGGCTGGTGGCGGCGAAATAGCCGGTACACTGGTAGCCCCAGGAGGCGTCCAGGGGGTGCTCGGTGATGGGCATGAGCTCCACGTGGGTGAAGCCCATCTCCTTCACGTAGCCCGGAAGCTGCTGGGCCATCTCCCGGTAGGAGAGGAACCGGCCCTGGTCCCCTCTGCGCCAGGAGCCCAGATGGACTTCGTAGATGTTTAGGGGCTGGTCGTAGACCGGGGTCTTGGCTTTGCGGTCCTGCCAGGCCTTGTCGCCCCACTTGTAGCCCGAGAGGTCATAGAGCTTGCTGGCCGTGCCCGGGCGGGTCTCGGCGTGGAAGGCGTAGGGGTCGGCCTTCATGTGGACCTGACCGTCGGCGCCGATGACGGCGTATTTGTAGATGTCGTACTGCTGCAATCCGGCCACATGGACCTCCCACAGCCCGTCCCCCAGGGGGAACATGGTGTGGGCGTTCATGTCCCAGCCGTTAAAATCACCCACCAGGGACACCGCCTTGGCGTTGGGGGCCCAGACCCGGAAGGTCCAGCCGTCGCCCTCGGGATGGGAGCCCAGGAAGGTATAGGCCGCCACCTCGTCGCCGGAGGTAAAGTGTGGGAATCTGTGCTTTTTCTGGTCCATGGGGTGCCTCCTCACCGGCCAGGGCCGGGGCCCTCGCCTGCTGGTTTGGTGTTTTGCCGAGGTGAAATTGACCCGGGGAAAGGGAAAATTCCCCTCAACTTTGGACATATTATACAACCCAAGGCGGTCATAGTCAAGAGTGAATCAGCATTCTTTCCAAAAAAATTATTCACACCTGTGGCGAATCGTCCGCCATCATGGCGTGGAGACACTCCAGCGCGTCGTGGAGCCCGCCGATGCGGTCGATGAGGCCCAGCTCCACCGCCTCTTGGCCGTAGATGACGCTGCCCACGTCGGCGGCCAGTTCGCCGGTGGCCATCATCAGCCGGGTAAAGGCCTGCTTGTCCACCCGGGAGTTGGCGGTGACGAACTCGATGATGCGCTCTTGGATGCGTTGGAAGTAGCTGAAGGTCTGGGGCACAGCGATGACCATGCCGTTCATGCGCACGGGGTGGATGGTCATGGCCGCCGAGGGGACGATGAAGGACCGCTTGGCCGACACCGCCAACGGCACGCCGATGGAGTGGCCGCCGCCCAGCACCAGGGACACCGTGGGCTTTTTCATCCCGGCGATGAGCTCAGCGATGGCAAGGCCCGCTTCGATGTCGCCGCCTACGGTGTTGAGCAAGATGAGCAGACCGTCCACGTCCTCGCTCTCCTCCACGCTGGCGAGCAAAGGCAACACGTGCTCATATTTGGTGGACTTGGCGCTGGGGGGCAGGAGCTGGTGGCCCTCGATCTGGCCCACGATGGTCAGGGTGTGGATGGTGCCTCGGGCGGTACGGATGGTGGCGCTGCCCAGGTCGATGATGTCCTGGACCTGCTGGGCGCGCTCGTCGCTTTCCTCCTGGGGCTGGGTAGGTCCGGTCTCGTCCATAAAAGAGCCCTCCTGACATGGTTTTCCTTAGTATGGCGCAAAGGGGCAAAGCCATGCATACCACCTGCCGCAGTCTATTTTCTCCTTGCGCTCCGGGGGAGACATACCTTATAATATAAGCGGATCAACGAGAGGGGAGGGAAGGCTCATGGCTTTTTTGCGGCTGCTGGTCCAGTGGACCTGGGGTCTGCCCCAGACGCTGCTGGGGAGCCTTGTGTACCTTTCCTTGTGCCGGCGGAGCCTGGAGGACCCGGGCGGCGCGCGGGAAAACGGGGCCTTCGTCACCCGCTGGCCCTTTGAGCGGGGGGTGTCCCTGGGCTACTTCATCTTTGTGCCCCGGGACGCCGACGCCCGGCTGGTCCGCCACGAGCAGGGCCACAGCCTTCAGTCCCTGGCCCTGGGGCCGCTCTACCTTTTGGTCATCGGCCTGCCGTCGCTCATCTGGGCGGGGCTGCCTGCCCTGGAGCGCCGCCGCGCCCGCCGGGGCATGTCCTACTACGCCTTCTACACCGAGCGCTGGGCGGACCGCTGGGGCGGCGTGGCCAGGTAGCCCTTGCGCCGGCCTGGAAAGTATATTATAATGTAAGGTGACTACACGCTGGAGGGAGGTCCCGCCCATGCCCATCCGCATCCCCGACGCTCTGCCCGCCCGGGAGCTGCTGGAGGCCGAGAACATCTTCACCATGACCGAGTACCGGGCCTTTCACCAGGACATCCGGCCCTTGAAGGTGCTTATCTTGAACCTGATGCCCACCAAGATCGTCACCGAGACCCAGCTACTCAGGAAGCTCTCCAACACGCCGCTGCAGATCCAGGTGGAGCTGCTGCAGACGGCCAGCTATGTGGGCCACTACACCGACCCCAGCCATCTGGACACCTTTTATACCACATTCGACGAGATAAAAAACCAGAAATATGACGGCATGATCATCACCGGCGCGCCGGTGGAGAACCTGGAGTTTGACCAGGTGGACTACTGGGAGGAGCTGTGCGCCATCATGGACTGGACCCGGACCCACGTCCACTCCACCCTCCACATCTGCTGGGGCGCCCAGGCCGGCCTTTTTTACCACTACGGCGTGCCCAAGCATGCCCTTCGCAACAAACTCTTTGGCGTTTTCCCACACCGGGTGCTGCGGCCCAACTCCCCGCTGTTTCGGGGCTTTGACGACGTGTTCTGGGTGCCCCACTCCCGCTACACCGAGGTGTGGGAGTCCGATATCCGCGCCGCGGAGGGACTGGAGCTGCTGGCGGTGTCGGAGGAGGCGGGGGTCTTCGCCGTCAAGAGCCGGGACAACCGCCAGTTCTTCCTTACCGGCCACCCCGAGTACGACCCGGACACCCTGTCCCTGGAGTACCAGCGCGACCGGGACAAGGGTCTTCCCATCGACCTGCCCGCCCACTATTTCCCCGGCGACGACCCCAGCCAGACGCCCATGGTCCAATGGCGTTCCGCCGCCCAGCTTTTGTACACCAACTGGCTCAACTACTACGTCTATCAGACCACGCCCTACGATGTGCGGGACATCTGAGCAAGAAGGGGCTGTACTTTTTTGAGGAAAGATGATAGAATAGCTCGAATTCAGTGTAAGAAAGGGGCCTCCACCTATGCGCGCGCCTAAAAGAAAGACCTGGCAAAACATTGTCATCATCCTGCTTTTGCTGTGCGCCATCATCGCGTTGTTCCAGTGGTACACCGTGTCCAACAACCACCGCATCGAGGAGCAGAATCTGAACTACGCCATGGATTCGACCCGGCAGATGGGCGCGCGCATCCAAAGCGAGCTCGACAACACCCTGCTGCGCATCCGCAACTATGCCTATTTGCTGGGCGACGGCGACAGCGAGCTGACCCCGGTGACCACCCAACTGCTGGCGGGGATGGAGAAAAACGCCACCTTCGACGCCATCCGCTATGTGGATGACCAAGGCGTCACGCTGACCTCCAGCGGCGAGACCTTCGACTGCTCCGACCGGGAGTATTTCCTCCGGGGCATTCAGGGTGAGAGCGGCTACGATGTGGACTTTGAAGCGGACAAGACCCAGCAGCGCAGCATGGTCTTTTTCGCCCCGATCCGCTATGGCGACCGGGTCATCGGCGTGCTCACCGGCCGCTACCGGGCGGAGGCATACCTCCAAAATATGCTCCAGGCCAGCTACTTCGGCGCCGAGGCCCAGGTCTACCTCTGCGACGCCAAGGGCGAGGCCTTTGCCTCCTCCTGCGGCGAGGCCCACCCGGGCTTTTTGCCCGACAACCTGAAGGCCGATGGGGTCATCGGCGACCAGACCGCCCGCGGCCTGGAGGCCATCTTCGCCGGCGAGGCCGACGAGGGCAGCTTCCGCTGCGTAGAGGGCAGCAGCGTGGACAACGTCTGCGCGCTGCGGGTGCCGGATACGGACTGCGTCCTGGTCCAGACCTTCCCCCAGAGCGTGACCCGCACCATGACCCGTTCCGCCAACGGCACGGGTATGCTGTTGGAGGCCATCCTCATCGGGCTCTTTGTGCTCTACATCCTCTTCCTGGTCATCCGCGCGGGCAAGGACCGGCGCAAGCTCCAGCGGGAAAATAAGGAGATGGGCTACGTCATCAACGGCGTGACCACCCTCTTCTCCCGCTTTACCCTGGTGGACCTGGAGGAGGGGACCTACCGTTTCCTGGCCGGGACCGCCCCGGAGCGGATGGGCCTGGCCAGCTCCGGGCGCTATGAGGACTTCGCGGAGTACCTGTGCGGCTATCTGTCCAGCGAGTCCGACCGCCAGCGCTTCGCCCGGCAGTTTACCCGCCAGGCCATCCGCCAGGACCTGGCAGACACCAGCGACATCCAGTATGAGTACCAGCTCAGCCGCGGCGACGGCGTCGCCACCTGGGAGCATATCAACATCGTCTGCATCGAGCGCGAGGACGGGGAGGTCAGTAAGGCGCTGATCCTCCGCCAGGACATCACCGAGCTCAAGGAGAAGGAGCTGGCCGCCCAGGCCGAGGTGGCCCAGGCCAACCGCAAGGAGCGTCAGTACCGCGTGGCCATCACCTCCACCGCCTTCAGCACCTTTGAGTTTAACCTGACCCAGGACCGCATCGAGCAGGATGTCGTCTGTGAGGTGGACGGACAGCAGATCTCCCTTTTGGAGCGGGCGGGGCTGTCGGCGCCCTGCGCGGCCTCGGAGTGCTTTGACAAGTGGCGCGCCTCTGTTTTGGAGGAGTCCCTGGAGGACTATAACGCCACGCTGGACCTGGCCCGGCTGAAGGAGCACTTTGACCAGGGCGAGGCCGAGGTGGTGGTGGATTACTGGAGCGCTATGGGCAAGGACGGCGGGCAGATGTGCGTGCGCCAATCCTTTATTATGGCCAAGGACGACACCACCGGCGACATCATGGTCATGGTGGTCTCCCGGGACATCACCGAGCAGGTCCAGAAGCAGCGCGAGCAGACCCAGGCCCTCCAGGACGCGCTGATGCAGGCCCAGCACGCCAACAACGCCAAGACCACCTTCCTGTCCAACATGTCCCACGACATCCGCACCCCCATGAACGCCATTATCGGCTTCACCACCCTGGCCGTTACCCACATCGACAATAAAAACCAGGTCCAGGACTGCCTGCAGAAGGTCCTGTCCTCCAGCAACCACCTTTTGAGTCTCATCAACGACATCCTGGACATGAGCCGCATCGAGAGCGGCAAGATCCAGATCCTGGAGCAGGAGTGCAACATCTCCGAGCTGACCCATAACCTGGTGAACATCATCCAGCCCCAGGTAAAGGCCAAGAAGCTGGAGCTGTTCATCGACACCTTCGACGTGAACAACGAGGACGTGATCGCCGACAGCCTCAAGCTCAGCCAGATCTTTGTCAACCTGCTGAGCAACGCCGTGAAGTACACCCCCGCCGGCGGCACGGTGAGCTTCCGCATCAAGCAGCAGACCACCTTCCACCGGGGCTATGGCGACTATGTCTTCATCGTCAAGGACAACGGCATCGGTATGTCCCCGGAGTTCGTGGAGCACATCTTCGAGCCCTTCGAGCGGGAGGCCAGCGCCACCAAGTCGGGCATCCAGGGCAGCGGCCTGGGCATGGCCATCACCAAGAACATCGTGGAGATGATGGGCGGCACCATCACCGTCCAGAGCGAAAAGGGCAAGGGCAGCGAGTTCCGGGTGGAGCTGAGCCTGAAGCTCCAGGACGTGGAGAAGAACGCCGCTGAGATCAAGGAGCTCCAGGGCCTGCGGGCCCTGGTGGTGGACGACGACTGCGACAGCTGCGAGAGCGTCAGCCGGATGCTCACCCAGATCGGCCTGCGCTCGGAGTGGACCATCTCCGGCCGGGAGGCGGTCCACCGGGCCAAGAGCGCCTACAACGAGGGCGACGCCTACCACACCTACATCATCGACTGGCAGATGCCTGAGATGAGCGGCGTGGAGACCACCCGCCGCATCCGGGCCGCCATCGGCGACGACGCGCCCATCGTCATCCTCACCGCCTACGACTGGACCGAGATCGAGGAGGAGGCCAAGGAGGCCGGCGTTACCGCCTTCTGCGCCAAGCCCCTGTTCATGTCCGACCTGAAATCCGTGCTGCTGGCCGCTAACGACCTGGGAGAGCGGGAGATCGTCCAGGAATGGACCCAAGCGGACTTCACCGGCAAGCGGGTGCTGTTGGTGGAGGACAACGAGCTCAACCGGGAGATCGCCCAGTCCATCCTGGAGGAGACCGGCTTCCAGGTGGAGACCGCCCCCGACGGCACCGACGCTGTGGAGATGATGACCCGGGCCCCCGAGGGGTATTACGACGCTATCTTGATGGATGTGCAGATGCCCGTCATGGACGGCTACGAGGCCACCCGCACCATCCGCTCTATGGCCCGGGAGGACGTGAAGGTCATCCCCATCATCGCCATGACCGCCAACGCCATGGAGGAAGACAAGGAGGCCGCGCTGAAAAACGGCATGAACGCCCACATCGCCAAGCCTTTGGACATCGACCTCTTTATGCGGGTCCTGGGAAAATTCCTGGGCTGAACCACAAGATAAGGTATCCCGTTGCCATCGCCCCGCCCCCGGCCTACAGCCTGTGGGAGCGGGGCGATGGTTTACATAAAAAACTTTTCAAAAAAGTTCAGAAAGTTCTTGACATTCCCCCTTGGCTTTGGTATGATAATCGGGCGCTCGCTTGATGGCGTGCGTTTTTCAAGCCGTGTAAAAACCGGCGTGTACCTTGTAAATTAAACAACGTGACAAGAAACACGAAGCACCAGGAGTGGGCGGAGAGTTGGGCGAGAGCCTGGCTTGAAGCTTATTCTAAAGGTTGTCCTGAGCAATATTGCTTGGGGGCAACGTCAAGAAAT
>DBFBGR010000007.1:0-131954 GCA_048201935.1 Oscillospiraceae bacterium
GCATAGCTGGGTAGCTATGTACGGACGAGATAAACGCTGAAAGCATCTAAGCGTGAAACTCTCCCTAAGATGAGATCTCTCATCCATTATGGAGTAAGGGCCCAGAAAGACGATCTGGTTGATAGGCCGGAGGTGGAAGCGCGGTAACGTGTGCAGCTGACCGGTACTAATAGCCCGAGGGCTTGACCTACAATTTGCAGGCAATCTTAGCCTTCTCCGTTCACCTCTTCATTGTTCGGTTTTGAAGGTGCAAACGATATGCACCTTTAGCTCAGTTGGTAGAGCACCTGACTCTTAATCAGGGTGTCCAGGGTTCGAGTCCCTGAAGGTGTACCATGGTTTCAGCGGCTTTGGCCGATGGAATAGAAGAAAAAATGCGGCCCGTTGGTCAAGTGGTTAAGACAGAGGCCTCTCACGCCTTTAACATCGGTTCGAATCCGGTACGGGTCACCACTTTTTCTCCAATTTAATAGGTCGTGCTGTGAGAGCAGCTGCGATCAGCGCAGTTGGTGCTGATTAGGGCGAGGGTCCACCCGTTCCCATCCCGAACACGGAAGTTAAGCTCGCTTCTGCTGACAATACTTGGCTGGAGACGGCCTGGGAAGATAGGTAGCGCCAACACTCCTCCTTAGCTCAATGGTAGAGCATTCGGCTGTTAACCGAAGGGTTGTTGGTTCGAGCCCAACAGGGGGAGCCACGAAGGGTGAGCCGCCATCCGAAAAGGTGGCGGCTCATTTCTTTTACTCAGAAAGCCAGCGTAGACTTGGGCCTTTAGCTCAGTTGGTTAGAGCAGACGGCTCATAACCGTCCGGTCCCGGGTTCGAGTCCCCGAAGGCCCACCACATAGGGGTATAGCTCAGTTGGTAGAGCAGCGGTCTCCAAAACCGCGTCTCGAGAGTTCGAGCCTTTCTGCCCCTGCCAAAATGACCACCCGATCGGGTGGTCATTTTTTCATATAAAAATGGGTACACCCATGTAACATACATGGTACTTCTATGTAGGGAACATGGCGTTTTACTGAAGGGTTGCGCGATAGTTGCTGGCGCAACCGTGATCGGTTTGTTATACTGGTGGCAGAAAAGGAGGGCATCACTATGAAAACGACGATCATTCTCTTTCTGCTGTCCGTTCCGGTATGGGCGGTGCTGGCATACGTGGTGTTTCTGATCATCAAGGCGCTGCGGAAATACATTCGGTCCGAGCCGCTGCGGCAGGAAAAGGCGGAACAGGCCAAAACATTGGGAGAGACATTGAAGCGTCGCCGGACGGCGTGCAAAATGACGCAGGAGTTTGTGGCGGAGGCGCTGGGTGTCAGCCGACAGGCGGTATCCAAGTGGGAATCCGGGCAGTCGGATCCCAGCACGACCAATCTGCTGGCGCTGGCGAAGCTCTTTGGCGTGAGGCCGGAGGAGCTGCTGCAAGAGGCAGAGTGACCGCGTAGAAAAAGAGCAGGCCATCTCGTAAGAGACGGCCTGCGGGAATCTATGCCACATTCCAGCGGGCGGTATCCTCGGTGTCGATGCCGGCGTCGGTCAATGTTTCGATAAGGTCGGAGACGAGCGTCTCCTTATCCTCGATGGTGTCGGCGTCACCGGTGGGAGAGAGCAGGGAGGGGTCCAGCGTCACGCCGGTGCGCTGGACCAGGTCGGCGCTGCCGATAGTGGGCAGGCGATAGTCGCCGTGTGCCTCTGCCAGATCGGCGCAGGCCGGGGAGAGAACGAACTCCTGCCACAGCTGAGCAGCAGCGGTATGGCTGGCGCCGGATAAAATGGCGCTGGCGGTGACCTGACCGAAGGTGCCGGAGGCGGGAATTATCAGATGCAGGTCGCCGGAGGTGTCAGCGGACAGGGCGGAGAGCCCATCGTGGAGCCAACCCACGGCGATGACGCACTCGCCGGTGGACAGGCACTTGACGAAGGTGTCATCCGCGGCGGTGTAGAACTGTACGCTGGTGTCCAGCGCTGCCAGATAGTCCAGCCCCTTGTCGCGGCCCAGCCGCAGGGCGGCGCTGTACGCGGTCAGACGGCCGATCTCCGTGCTGCGGTAGGTGGGCAGCCACACCAGCTCCTGGTATACCGGGTCGGTCAGGTCTGCCCAGTCCTTGGGGGCGGAGATGGTCATGCGCCGGAGCACGTCGCTGTTGACGGCGAAAACGACCGCGTCGACAGATACGCCGTACCAATAGCCGTCCGCATCGCCGTAGGCGGCGTTGGTCAGGTCAGCGGCGTGGACGGGCGTATAGGTCAGCAGCTTGCCGTCAGCGGCCAGGGTGCGGCAGGTATCCGCGCTGCCGCCGAACCACACGTCGCCCCGGGCGCTGCCCGCCTGGGCAGCGGTAATGGCGCGGTAAGTGGTCTTGATGTCGAACAGCTCTTCAAACTTTTCGCACAGGGCCGTCATATACGCCTCGTCGCCGGTGCCGCACACGGTCAGGCGGCCCTCCTCGCGGGCGGTGTCGATCAGCGTCTCCAAGCCGGAGAAGGCGGCGGGGTAGGTGGGCGTATCGTCCGTATCCTGCGCGCCGCAGGCGCACAGGGACAGCGCCAGCAGCAGGGCCAGCGCTGCGGTGAGCATACGTTTCATAGGGGGACCTCCTTGCGGCCGCCGAAAAAGGGGGCGGCCAGACTCCCTAACATTATAGCGGAGACTGCCGTGGCTGTCAAATTCCGTCGAAAGGCGGGGGACAAAGTATCACATTTGACGATGTGCCCAAAACCTGAAAGCTTATCTATGCACTATGCACAAAAAGAACAGCGCCAGGTATAAAAAAATATTGTGTCGAAAGGGGGTTGTTTTGTGTAATGCGCTGTGTTATACTGGCAATCACGTTCGGATGTTTCTATGTGATATGTATTGTATAGGAGGGTGCGGGCATGAAGACTGCAACACGCCGGAGGGCTCTCACTGTGGAGATGACCTCCGGTTCACTTTGGAAAAATATCCTGCTGTTCAGCTTGCCGCTGATGATGACCCAGGTGCTGGAGGTGCTGTTCAACCTCAGCGATGTGGCCATCGCCGGCAAGTATGCGTACAACACCTATGTGGCCCTGGGCTCTGTGGGCTCCACCACCACGCTGGTCACGCTGTTCACGGGACTGCTGATCGGCCTGGGCGGCGGCGTCAATGTGGCCGTGGCCCGCGGGCTGGGCATGGGCAATGACGAGGACGTGGAGCACACCACCCACTCCTCCTTCCTGATCTGTCTGGCGATGGGCGTGCTGACGTGCCTGGTGTGCGTGTTTTTTGCCGAGCCTATGCTGCGGCTGCTGCACACCAAGGAGGAATTCCTCCCCGGCGCGGTGCTGTACCTGAAGCTCTATGCCCTGGGCCTGCCGGCCATGGGCATCTACAACTGCGGCAACGGTATCCTCAGCGCCACCGGCGACACCAAGCGCCCCCTGCTGTATCTGACGGTGGCGGGTGTGCTGAATGTGATACTGAACCTGGTGTTCGTTATCGGCTGCGGTATGGCGGCCGAGGGCGTGGCTATCGCCAGCGCCATCGCACAGTGGGTGTCTGCCCTGCTCATCATCATCCATCTGCTGCACCGCAAGGACGCCTGCCGCCTGGATATCCGCAAGCTGCGGCTGCACCACCTGGCCTCCAAGCGTGTGCTGCTGATCGGCATCCCCTCCGGATTGCAGAACGCTATATTCGCCGTGGCTAACCTGTTCGTGCAGGCGGGCTTGAACTCCTTTGACGAGATCACCGTTTCCGGCGCGGCGGCTGCCGCCAATGCCGATACGCTGGTGTTCAACATGATGGCCGCGTTCTACACCGCCTGCGCCAGCTTTGTCAGCCGCAACTGGGGCGCGGGGCGGAAGGAGCGTATCCTTAAGAGCTACTACATCAGTATGCTGTACGCCGCCGTTGTGGGCGTGCTGGTCGGCGTGCTGCTGACTGTCTTCGGCCGGGAGTTCCTGGGCCTGTTTGCCGACAAGCCCGAGGTCATCGACGCCGGCGTGGACCGCCTGCGGATCATGGCCTTCTCCTACTGGATCGGCCCCCTGATGGACGCCAGCATCGCCGCCTCCCGCGGCCTGGGCCGCAGCGTGGCCCCCACCATTATGGTCATTCTGGGCTCCTGCGTGTTCCGGGTCATCTGGATCTACACCATCTTTGCCTACTTCCACACGATCACGTCCCTGTATCTGCTGTATATGTTCTCCTGGATACTCACCGGCGTGGCGGAGTATATCTACTTCCGCATCACTTACAAGCGCAATGTGCTCACTGCCCGCGCCACATGGTAACAAAAAAAGACCGTGCCGAGAGGCACGGTCTTTTCCTATTGCGGCGTTACTGCACGGCGGTGAACAGGGCGGCCATGTCGGCGGTAACATCCTCGGTGAAGCTGCACAGCGTCACGCTGAAGGAGTAATTGCCCGCCTTCAGGCATACCAGCAGCTCATACGTGGCGATGTCGCCGTTCATGGCGGATACGGCCACGGCGGGAACGTTCTTCTGACCGGCAAAATCCACGGTGGTCAGCTGGGCCGTCACGTCCGTGAAGCCATAGCTCTCCAGCGCAGCGGGGACCTGCTCTACGGACAGCTCGGCCACATCCTGGGGCGTCACGGTGCTGCCGCCCAACAGACCCATGTTGGTGAATACGACGTTGATGGTCATCAGACCGTCCGTGGAGGCGGCGTACATATCCTGCACGCTGCTGCTGCTCTCCAAGCGGGCCTTCAGCTCCTCGTCGCTGGTGCTCTCGCGGACGAAGCCGTTGAGCTCGTCGATCTGCTCATCGGTGTAGAAATACCAGCTGTCATCCAGGGTGCAGCTGATGCCGGCGAAGCGGTTGGTGTAGGTGCCGCCGCTGACAGTGCCCATATCGGGAACGGCATCGCCGGTCACGCCGGGGGTCACGGCGCCGCCGGCCTGGTCATCCTTCTGGCTGCCGCAGGCGGCCATGGACAGGGTCATCAGCAGCGCCAGTGTCAGGGCTGCAAGCTTCTTTATCATGGTGTTACCTCCTGTGCGGGGAATAGCGATCCCCTTAAACTCACGCTATTTTACCAGATACGACGAAAAATTACAAGGGCAGACCGACGCTTTTCACCCCTGGGCCGAAAAATCAAAGTCCTTTGCCATTTCCCGACGGAAATCGCGCCTTTAGCCGTTTACAATAACGGAAAAAGGAGGGACGAGCCATGAAACATCTGCTCCCGGCGGTACAGCGCACCGCCCTGCGTATTCCCTGGGCGGCTGTGGGCGGCTGTGCCGCTGCGCTGCTGCTGACGGCCGCCGCCCCCGGCGGGCAGTACGCCCCCTGGGCACTGGCGGCGGTGGCGGCAGCCGGCGTGGGTTGGCAGGGCCTGCTGGCGGTGGTCTGTGCGGGGCTGGGCGCCCTGCTGTTCATGGACTTTCAGCCGGGGCTGCGGCATACCGCCGCGGCGCTGCTGATCTTCTGCGCCAACACGGCGCTGTGCAATACGCGGCTGTACCGGCGGCCCCGCTTCCGGCCTATGGCCGCTGTGTGCGCCGCCGGGCTGACCCAGCTGCCGTATCTCATACAGCGGGGCGGACGACAGTGGGCGCTGTGTATGGCGTCGCTGGCGCTGCTGTATGGCGCGGCGGCGCTGCTGCCCGATCTGCTGCCGGAGTCGGCGGCGGAGCGGGCGGACAAGCGCCGGGCCTGGTTTTTGCTGCTGCTGGGGGTATGCGCCGTGCCGGCGGGCTGGACGGTGATGGGATTTTCACCGGCGGCTGTGCTGACAGCGGTGCTGCTGCTGTATTTTGTGGGCCGCGGGCCGGTGCCCGACGCGGCTGCCGCCGGTGCGCTGGCGGGGCTGACGCTGGACCTGTGCGGCACGGGAGAGCTGTATCTGGCGGTGGTGCTGTGCGCCGCCGCATCCGCTGCCGCAGGGCTGCGGAGAGGACAAAGACTGCCGGCGGCTGCGGCCTTCTGCACCGCGGGTGTGCTGGCGGCCCTGCTGCTGGGGGAGGTCCGCCCTCTGGCGGTGCTGTGCCAGCTGCTGACCGCTGCCGGTGTGTGGCTGCTGCTGCCGGAAAAGGAGGGGATGCTGCTGACGGCCGCCGGAGAGGTGGCTCCGGAGGCCGCGGCACCTGCGGCGGCCTTCCGGGCGGTGTATGACAGCCTGGAGGACCACGCGCCGCTGCTGCGGCCGGAAAACCCCGCCGTGCTGTTTGACCGGGCGGCGGAGCAGGTCTGCCGGGACTGTCCCCTGCGGAGCGACTGCTGGCAGACCCATTATACCGATACGTACAATGCCTTCAACGATGCCTGCCCGGCGCTTCTGCGGCGGGGACAGGCGCTGGCGGAGGATTTCCCGCCGTACTTTGCGGCCCGCTGCGTGCGCTTTCCCAAGCTGCTGACGGCGCTGGACGGACAGCTCCATGATTTCCTCCAGCGCCGGCTGCACCACGGGCGGCTGGACGCGGCCTATCGTCTGGCCAGGGAGCAGTACCGGCAGGTGGCCGAGGTGCTGTCACGGACCGCCCCGGCGGAGCGCCTCCGCCGCGCACACCTGACCTGCCGCACCGCTGCCCTGCTGCGGCCCAAGACCGGCGAAAAGCACTGCGGCGATCAGTGCGCCGTTTTTGATGCCGGAGGGCTGACTTGTCTGGCGCTGTCCGACGGTATGGGCAGCGGCGAGAGCGCCCACTGCGAGGCCGCTATGACCATCCGCCTCCTGCGGCAGTTTTTGCAGGCGGGTATCGAGCCTCTCCCGGCGCTGAAGACCCTGAACACCGCTGCCATGCTCCGCTGTCAGGGGGGCGCCGGCTTTACGACCATCGACCTGGCCTGTCTGGACCGGGCCGAGGGCGTGCTGACGCTGTACAAGTACGGCGCCGCGCCGTCCTATATCAAGCGGCAGGGCGCCGTGGCCCGCTATCGCGCACAGGCGCTGCCCGCGGGACTGGAGAGCGCCGACGGCGACGTGCCGCCCCAGCGGATCGCGGTGTCGCCGGGTAGCTGGCTGGTGCAGGTGTCCGACGGTGTGGCCGGCGAGGACGACGAGTGGCTCCAGGACCTGCTGGCCGGATGGGACGGCACCTCGCCCCGGGCGCTGGCGGAGGAGCTTCTCCGCCAGTCCGTTCAGCGGACGGGCGGCGCGGACGACTGCGCCGTGCTGGTGCTGGCCATCGACGGCAAGGCGGACCCGCACCGCGTCTGAGCGACAAAAAACGGCGGGAAATTTTGCCCGCCGCGCCGTATAACTTTCCGCCGCCGCGGCGATACTATGGCTGTAACAAACAGCGCCCGTCACGGCTGAAGGAGGCATCGGTTTTGGTAAAAGGCGTTTCCCGCCGCGTGATCGTCGTGGACTCTCCCGACCCGCGGATATTCGAGCAGGCTATTTTCATCCTTCCCACGGACGGCGGCGGCGTCAGCTCTCGTCAGCTGGTGGACGAGGCGGTGCGGATCGCCCGCAGCTATGCCCGGGGCCAGACCGGCGCCCGCCGCCGGTGGCGTCCGCCTGCATGGCTGTGGGCGGTATGGGGCGCGTGTGCCTGCGGCCTGGTGTGGCTGCTGGCTGCGCTGCTTTGATCGTCGCGGTCCCGTGGCCTGCGGATGCTGTATCAGCTTACTTCCAGCGGTTTCCGCTGTTTCTGCCCTTTTTATCGCGGCGGCTGTGAGCAGTCACCGCCGCAAGGGTCCTGTTTTTTCTCCTCACTTGGGGCGGACGCACGGCGTCCGCCCTCCTTTTTTACCCGGCGGTATCGTATGCCCTGCTCCAAAAAAAGAGACGCGCTGCATGGCGTGTCTCTTTTTTTGTGATTACCCACAGGTTTTGTTGTCTGCACTCCCGCACATCGCAAGGAAGGGAGAGTGTGAGGGGGGAACCTTTGACGGGTTCCCCCACTCGCGTTCAATCACCCGCCCGCAGGCGACCACTTTTGCGTAGCAAAAGTGCTGCTCCAACAAGAAACACCATCCAGACGGATGGTGTTTCTTTTTGGAGCAGGGTACGGGAGTCGAACCCGCCTTAACGGCTTGGGAAGCCGCTGTAATACCGATATACCAACCCTGCGATTTACTTACCGGGTTATTGTAGCATACCGGCGGCGGTTTTGCAACCGAAAATTGTGTCGAAAGGGCATGAACGTCTTGTCCCGCCGCATACCCATAGAAAAAAGCCTGGAGGGGACGCTATGAAACGAAAACTGACAGCGCTGCTGGCGGCGCTGTGCATCACCGCTGTGCTGCCGGTACACGCCGGGGCGGTGGACCTGCCGCTGACCTCCCGCGCCGCGGTGCTGATGGAAAAGACCACGGGACAGATGCTGTTCGCCCAAAACGAGCATGAGAAGCTGGAGCCGGCCAGCGTCACCAAGATCATGACGCTGCTGCTGACCATGGACGCCATCGACAGCGGCGCGCTGGCCTATGACGACGTGGTGACGGTGTCGGCCAACGCCGCCGGCATGGGCGGCAGCCAGGTCTTTCTGGCGGAGGGCGAGCAGATCACCGTGGAGGAGCTGCTGAAATGCGTGTGCGTGTCCTCCGGCAACGACGCGGCGGTGGCGCTGGCGGAGAAGGTCGCCGGCGTGACGGAGTTGTTCGTGGAGCAGATGAACAACCGCGCCAGGGGGCTGGGTATGGACGATACCCATTTTGCCAACCCCACCGGTCTGACGGCGGCGGGCCACGTTACCAGCGCCTATGACATTGCCCTTATGAGCCGCGAGCTGCTGACAAAGCACCCGGACATCCGCAATTTCACCACCATATGGACGGACAGCATCCGAAACGGCACCTTTGATCTGGCCAATACAAACAAGCTCATCCGCTGGTACGACGGCGCCACGGGGCTGAAGACCGGCTACACCGCCTCCGCAGGCTACTGCATCAGCGCCACGGCGGAGCGCGAGGGCATGGAGCTGATCGCGGTGGTCATGAAGGGGGAGACGTCCGACAAGCGGAATACCGACGCCAAGGCGCTGCTGAATTACGGATTCTCCGCCTATACGCTGGTCTCCGCCGCGCCGGAGGAGCCGCTGCCCGCCCTGCCGGTGACTATGGGAGAGGCGGAGCAGGTGGGCCTGACGCTGCCGGAGACGGGCGTTACCGCTGTGGTGGAGAAGGCGCAGGCCTCGTCGCTGGAGTATCGGGTGGACCTGCCGGAGACGCTGGCGGCCCCGATACAGCAGGGCCAGCAGGTGGGCACGCTGACCCTGTGCAGCGGCGATACGGAGGTGCTGACGGTGCCCATTCTGGCGGCGGAGAGCGTTCCGGGGCGCAGCTGGGGACGGATGTTCACCGATCTTTTGAAGCAGGCGGTGTTCCTGGCGTAGCGGAAAGGGGAAAAGCGGGGGAAAGTCCCGTTTTTCCCCTTGTATTTTCCCCGGAAACGTTGTACGATAGGGCAAATAGTTGCATTGCACCGACGAGGAGGTTTTAACATGATACAGGTCGATCTGCAAAATGTCCACAGCTTTATCCCACTGCCCTACGAGGCCGCGCTGTCCCCCCGCCTGCGTATCGCCCATGACCATCTGCAAAATGGTGATGGCGCCGGTGGCGAATTTACCGGCTGGGTGCGCCTGCCGGAGGACTATGACAAGGCGGAATTTGCCCGCATCAAGGCGGCGGCGAAGAAAATACAGTCCGACTCCCAGGCGCTGGTGGTCATCGGTATCGGCGGCTCCTATCTGGGCGCCCGGGGCGTCATCGAATGCCTGCGCTCCCCCAACTACAACCTGAAAAAGAAGAATACACCCAACATTTACTTTATCGGCAACGGCCTCAGCTCCGACGCGCTGACCGAGGTGATGGAGCTGGTGGACGGCGTGGACTTTTCCGTGAACGTTATCTCCAAGTCCGGCACCACCACGGAGCCCGCCGTGGCCTTCCGCTTCTTCCGTGAGCTGCTGGAGAAGAAGTACGGCCCGGAGGAGGCCGCCCGGCGCATCTATGCCACCACCGACGCCCGCAAGGGGGCCCTGAAGGGCCTGGCCGACGATAAGGGCTACGAGGAGTTCGTGGTGCCGGACAACATCGGCGGACGGTACAGTGTGCTCACGGCCGTGGGTCTGCTGCCCATTGCTGTGGCCGGCATCGATATCGACGCGCTGATGGCCGGCGCGGCGGATATGATGCGCGAATGTGCCCTGGCGGACATGAACGCCAATCCCGCCTGGCAGTATGCCGGGGCCCGGTATGAGCTGTACCGCACGGGGAAGAAGATCGAGCTGCTGGCGGCCTATGAGCCCTGCTTCCGCTTTATGTCCGAGTGGTGGAAGCAGCTGTACGGCGAGAGCGAGGGCAAGGAGAACAAGGGCCTGTTCCCCGCCAGCGTGGAGTTTACCGCTGACCTGCACTCCATGGGCCAGTATATCCAGGAGGGTGAGCGCCACCTGTTCGAGACGGTGGTGCGCTTCGGCCCCTCTCAAAACGAAAACCCCGTGCCCTATGACGAGGGCAACGGCGACGGCCTGAACTTCCTGGCGGGCAAGAGCATGGACTTTATCCGCCAGCAGGCCATGGACGGTACGCTGCTGGCCCATGTGGAGGGCGGCGTGCCCAACGTGACGCTGCGGACAGGATCCGTCAATGAGCAGACCCTGGGCGGGCTGATCTACTTCTTTGAGTACGCCTGCGGCCTGTCCGGCTACCTGCTGGACGTGAACCCCTTTGACCAGCCCGGCGTGGAGGCCTATAAGAAAAATATGTTCGCCCTGCTGGGCAAGCCGGGGTATGAGGACCTGCGGCAGACGCTGCTGGGGAAGCTGGAAAAGTAAAAGTGCCCAAAAATAAGTTTACTTTTTCTGCATTGCTATTTTTCCACCGGTATGGTATGCTGTACTCAGGTGGAAACCACCAATGACAAAGGAGTGATTTCTTATGGTTAGACTGATCATGGGTGCCAACGGTGCCGGTAAGACCAAGCAGCTCATCGAGCTCATCCACACCAGTGTGGAGTCCGAGACCGGAAGTGTCGTGTGCATCGAGCCTAAGGGCGATATGACCTACGACGTCAGCTACAACGTCCGTCTGGTCAACGCCGGCGAGTATAATGTGGATTCTTTTGACTGCCTGCGCGGCTTCCTGTGCGGTATGTACGCGGGCAATTACGATATTTCCCATGTGTTCGTGGATAATCTCTGCAAGATCGCCGGCAGCAACGACCTGCAGGCGGTAGAGACGTTCCTTCACTGGCTGGACCGCTTCAGCGAGGAGAATGGCGTGAAGTTCACCGTCACCATCAGCGCGGACGAGGACACCGCCACCGAGGGCATGAAGCAGTACATCTGAGGTTTTTATCCGAAATACAAAAAGAACCGCCGGGACGGCGGTTCTTTTTTCTTTCACCCCAGCAGATACAGCACCAGCCCATACACCACACTGGCAGCGGTGCCGAATACGATCACCGGCCCGGCCACGGTGAACATCTTGACCGCCGTGCCGGTGACGATGCCCTCCGCCCGGAAGTCGATGGCCGGCGAGGCTACGGCGTTGGCGAAGCCGGTGATAGGCACCAGCGTGCCTGCCCCGGCGTACCGCGCCAGCCGGTGGTACAGCCCCAGCGCCGTCAGCAGCACCGACAGGAACACCAGCGTTACCGAGGTGGCGGAGGCCGCCTCCTGCTGCGTCAGCCCCAGCACCTGCCAGCCGTTGGCGATCAGCTGTCCCACGGCGCAGATCCCGCCGCCGACGACAAAGGCCAGCGCCGTGTCCTTGCCGATGGGTGAGCTGGGCGACAGCTGCCGTACCAGCGCGTCATATTCCTTGGGTGTCACGCCATCACATCCTTTCGCCGGTAATATGTGCCGCTTTCGCCGCGGCTATACTTGTCAAAACCCATGAAAGCGGCTATAATGATACGGTGATCTCAGGAAAGGAGGGCGTCAGTTATGTACGACCCTGCCCATCCCTTCGGGCGCAAGGCGGTCCAGCTGGCCGTGATCGACCCGGTGAGCTGCACTGGCTGCGGCTGGTGCGCCATGTTCTGCCCCATGAAGTGCATCGACCTGCGGCCGGACGGCTATTATGAGGTCCGTCAGGATGACTGCATCGGCTGCCGCAGCTGTAAGGTCAACTGCTTTTACGGCGCTGTGACCATACTGCCGCCTCAGGTACGCTGATATGCAGAAAGAAAAAGCCCCTCTCGGGCTCTATATCCACATCCCCTTCTGCCGCCAGAAATGCGCCTACTGCGACTTTTACTCTTTGCCCCGCAGCGAGGAGAAGATGGACGCCTATACCGCCGCCCTGCTGCGCCATATCGAGGAGGTCGCGCCCCGCACTGCTGCCCATCGGGTGGACACGGTGTACTTCGGCGGCGGTACCCCCAGCTATCTGGGACCGGACCGCCTGACAAAGCTGCTGCGGACCCTCCGCAAGCGCTGCCCTGTGGCCCGCGACGCCGAGATCACGTTGGAGGCCAACCCGGACTCCGCCTGTGACGTCAAGGCCCTGCGTGCGCTGCGTCGGGCGGGCTTCAACAGGATATCTCTGGGCGTTCAGTCGGCGGATGACGGCCTGCTTCGCGCCATCGGCCGCATCCATACCTTTGCCCAGGTGCAGGAGGCCGTGGCCGCCGTGCGGAAGGCCGGGTTCAAAAACCTCAGTATGGACCTGATCTACGGCCTGCCGGGCCAGACCATGCAGCAGTGGGAGGACACCCTCGCCGCCGTCATCGCCCTGGCCCCGGAGCATATCTCCTGCTACGGCCTGAAGCTGGAACCCGGCACGCCCCTGTATGACCGCCGGGACAGCGAGTGCTTTCCGGACGACGATGCCCAGGCGGATATGTATCTCTACGCCGTCACGGTTCTGGCGCAGAACGGCTATGAACAGTACGAGATATCCAACTTCGCCAAGCCGGGCTTTGCCTCCCGCCACAATTTGAAATACTGGCACATGGAGGAGTACGCCGGCTTCGGGCCCGGCGCCCACTCCGACTTCGGCGGCGTGCGCTACGCCTACGTCCGGGACCTGGACAGCTACATAAGCGGACGCCTGATCCTGTCGGAGTCCGAGTCTGACGCCACGCTGACCCGGGATTATGAGTACGTCATGCTGTCTCTCCGCACGGCGGAGGGCATCGACCGCCGGTATTTCGAGACGACCTACCGCCAGCGGTTCCAGCCCATGGAGGATCTGTTCGTGCAGTATGAGCGCACGGGACTGGCCGCCCGAACGGAGAACGGCTGGCGCCTGACGCCCCGCGGCTTTCTGGTGTCCAACAGCATCATCGTGGCCCTGGAGGAGGCGCTGGCTACCCAGAAAATACGCCGGGAGCAGGCCCTGGCCCAGCGGGATTATCGGATAATTTAACTGAAAAAGGCGGCTGTGTGCCGCCTTTTTCCGCTTTCCTCTTGACATTTTTTCAAAACCGTGCTACATTGTCAGCAATATTGAAAGTTGCGATGAAGGGGACAGGCCGTGCCTCATGTCCACGCGAAGAGAGCCGCCGTTTGGTGCAAGGCGGACGGGACAGGGACACCGAACATCACCCCGGAGCATCCGCCTGAAAGCTCGCCGAGTAAGCGCGGACGGCAAGGGAGCCGTTACCTTCTCCCCGCCCCATTCCGTGGGGGATGAGTGGCCGCCCCGGCGGCAACGAGAGTGGTACCGCAGAGGACGTTTTTCCGCGCCTTTGTCTCTTGAACGAGACAAAGGCGCTTTTTATTTTGTTTTCAAAACTATTCAGATAAAGGAGAAGCAACATGGAGTACAAGAAGACACTGAATATGCCCAAAAGCGGCTTTCCCATGCGCGCCGGCCTGCCTGCCCGCGAGCCGGAGATGCTGAAGCACTGGGAAGAGCTGGACCTTTACAATGAGCTGCTGAAGAAGAACGAGGGAAAGCCTCTGTTCTCCCTCCACGACGGCCCTCCGTTCTCCAACGGCGCGCTGCACATGGGCCACGCTCTGAACAAGTCCCTGAAGGACTTTATCACCCGCATGTACGCGATGCGCGGCTACTATACCCCCTATATCCCCGGCTGGGACAACCACGGTATGCCCATCGAGTCCGCCATCATCAAGCAGAACAAGCTGAACCACAAGGCCATGAGCGTCTCTGAGTTCCGCAGTGCCTGCCATGAGTTTGCCGACCACTACATCGATGTCCAGCGCGACGGCTTCAAGCGCATGGGCGTGGTGGGCGACTGGGAGCACCCCTACAAGACCATGGATCCCGGCTTCGAGGCCCAGGAGGTCCGTGTGTTCGGCAGAATGTACCAGAACGGTCACATCTACAAGGGCCTGAAGCCCGTGTATTGGTGCCCCCACGACGAGACGGCGCTGGCCGAGGCGGAGATCGAATATAAGGACGACCCCTGCACCACCGTCTATGTCAAGTTCCCCATGCATGACGATCAGGGCAAGCTGGGCCATCTGGACCACAGCAAGCTGTACTTCGTGATCTGGACCACCACCGTCTGGACCCTGCCCGGCAACCTGGCCATCGCCCTGCACCCCGACGAGAGCTACGCCGTGGTCAAGGCGCCCAACGGCGAGATGTACATCATGGCAGAGGCACTGGTCGAGAAGGTCATGAAGATCGGCGGCTTTGACAGCTATGAGATCGTGGAGACGCACCCCGGCTCCTTCTTCGAGAACATGCTGGCCGACCATCCCTTCCTGCCCAAGACCTCCCGCCTGGTGCTGGCGGACTACGTGACCATGGACTCCGGTACCGGCTGCGTCCACACCGCACCCGGCTTCGGTGCCGACGACTATGTGACCTGCAAGCGCTACGGCATGGACATGGTAGTGCCCGTGGACGATCAGGGCAAGCACACCGCCTACGCCGGCAAGTATGAGGGCATGACCACCGATGCGTCCAACCCCGTCATCCTGCAGGATATGAAGGACAACGGCACTCTGTTCGCCAGCGAGGACATCGTCCACAGCTACCCCCACTGCTGGCGCTGCAAGCAGCCCATCATCTTCCGTGCCACCCCCCAGTGGTTCTGCTCCGTGGACAGCTTCAAGGACGAGGCCATCGCCGCCTGCGAGGACGTGCGCTGGGTGCCCGCCTGGGGCAAGGACCGTATGCGCTCCATGATCCTGGAGCGCACCGACTGGTGCATCAGCCGCCAGCGCCGCTGGGGCCTGCCGATCCCCGTGTTCTACTGCAAGGACTGCGGCAAGCCCGTCTGCACCCCCGAGAGCATCGAGGCCGTGGCCGGGCTGTTCGAGAAGGAGGGCTCCAACGCCTGGTTCGACAGAGACGCCGCCGACATCCTGCCCAAGGGCTTCACCTGCCCCCACTGCGGCAAGGCCGCCGGATTTGATAAGGAGACGGACACGCTGGACGGCTGGTTCGACTCCGGCTCCACCCACTTTGCCGCCATGGAGCGCGATCAGGGCTTCTGGCCTGCCACCATGTACATCGAGGGCCTGGATCAGTATCGCGGCTGGTTCCAGTCCTCCCTGCTGGTGGCCGTGGGCGCTCTGGGCCGCGGCGCACCGTTCAAGGAGTGCGTCACCCACGGCTGGACCGTGGACGGCGAGGGCAAGGCCATGCACAAGTCTCTGGGCAACGGCATGGACCCCGCCGAGATCTTCAACAAGTACGGCGCCGATCTGCTGCGTCTGTGGGCCGGCAGCTCCGACTACCACGTGGATGTCCGCTGCTCCGACGAGATCTTCAAGCAGCTGAGCCAGAACTACCTGAAGTTCCGCAACACCGCCAAGTTCTGCCTGGATAACCTGACCGGCTTCGACGCCGATCATCTGGTGGAGCCGGGAGAGATGCTGCCCCTGGACAAGTGGGCCATCACCCGCCTGAACGACCTGCTGACCAAGGCTTATGCCGCTTATGACAACTACGAGTTCCATGTGGTGTCCCACATGATCAACGACTTCTGCGTGGTGGACCTGAGCTCCTTCTACTTCGATATTCTCAAGGACCGCCTGTACTGCGACGAGGCCGAGAGTCTCTCCCGCCGCAGCGCCCAGACCGCCCTGTTCCTGATCCTGGACGCTATGACCCGTCTGTTTGCCCCCATTCTGGCCTTTACCTGCGATGAGATCTGGCTGGCCATGCCCCATCGCTCCTGCGATGACGCGCGCAACGTCCTGTTCAACGAGATGGTGCTGCCCTACAACGGCTACGCCCTCTCCGAGGACGAGATGGCCCGCTGGACCCGTATTGCCGCCCTCCGCACCGCCGTCAACGGCGCGCTGGAGACCGCCCGTGCCGACAAGACCATCGGCAAGAGCCTGGAGGCTGAGGTGGACCTGGCCGTTACGCCGGAGGATGGCTTCCTGGCATCCATGGACGCCGCCCAGGTGGCCGACCTGTTTATCGTCTCCCAGGTCCGCGTGGACGTGGACGCGGAGCAGAAGGTGGCCGTTCGCCCCGCCAGCGGTGCCAAGTGCGCCCGCTGCTGGAAGGTCCTGCCCACCGTGGGCAGCGACACCGCGCACCCCGACCTGTGCCCCCGCTGCGCCGCCGTGGTCAAAAAGCTCCCCGTCATCGAGTAAAAGACGCATAAAAAAGAAACCGCCCTCCAGGGCGGTTTCTTTTTTACTCCTTCACCTGCTTCATGGACAGGCTGATGCGATGCTTTTTCTCGTCCACGTCCAGCACCAGCACCTTCACGATGTCGCCCACGGCCACCACCTCGGAGGGGTGCTTGATGAACCTGCTGCACACCTGCGAGATGTGTACCAGCCCATCCTGATGCACGCCGATGTCCACGAATACGCCGAAGTCGATCACGTTCCGCACCGTTCCGGTGAGCACCATGCCGGGCTTCAGGGCCTTCATGTCCAGCACATCGGTGCGGAGGATGGGCGCCGGCAGGTCGCTCCGCAGGTCGCGTCCGGGCTTCATCAGCTCCTTCACCACGTCCCGCAGTGTGGGCACGCCCACGCCGATCTCTTCGGCTACCTTTGCCTCGCCCATGGCCTGTACCCTTTGCATCAATCCGTCCACCGCGCCCCGGCGCACGTCTTCGTCGCCGCAGCCGCACAGGGCCAGCAGCTTCTCCGCCGCCCCGTAGCTCTCCGGGTGTACGCCGGTGTTGTCCAGCACGTTTTTGCTCTCCGGCACCCGCAAAAAGCCCGCGCACTGCTCATAGGCCTTAGGGCCCAGCTTCGGAACCTTCAAAAGGCGCTTCCGGTCCGGGAAGGCGCCGTTGGCCTCCCGGTACGCCACGATGTTCTTCGCCGTGGTGCCGTTCAGCCCGGATACATAGCCCAGCAGGCTGGCGCTGGCGGTGTTCAGGTCAACACCCACGGCGTTGACGCAGTCCTCCACCACGCCGCATAGTGCCTCGTCCAGCCGCTTTTGCGGCATATCGTGCTGGTACTGCCCCACGCCGATGGCCTTGGGGTCGATCTTCACCAGCTCCGCCAGCGGGTCCTGTAACCGCCGGGCGATGGAGATGGCCGAGCGCAGGTTCACGTCGTAGTCCGGGAACTCCTCCGCCGCCAGCTTGCCGGCGGAGTACACCGACGCGCCCGCCTCGTTGACGATCATATAGCTGACGCCCGGAAGGCCCCGCAGCATCTCCACCGTCATCTGCTCTGTCTCCCGGCTGGCGGTGCCGTTGCCGATGGCGATGTGCGCCACGCCGTGTTTTTTGCACAGGGCCGTCAGCTTGGCGATGGCCTCCTGCTTCTGGCGCTCGCCGTAGGTGGGGTAGACCACCGTGGTGTCCAGCACCTTGCCGGTGCCGTCGATGACCGCCACCTTGCACCCGTGGGCATAGCCGGGGTCCAGCCCCATGGTCACGTGGCCCTTTACCGGCGGCTGGAGCAGCAGCGGCTTCAGGTTCAGCGCGAACTGTCCGATAGCGCCCTCGTTGGCGCTGTCCGTCAGGGCGGACCGCGCCTCGCGCTCCAGCGACGGATAGATCAGCCGGTCATAGGCGTCCTCACAGGCGGCCTTGATGAATTCCATGGCCGCCGAGCCGGGCTTTACCACCGCCCGCCGCAGTGCCGGCAGCGCGGCCTCCCGGTCCAGCAGTACCGTGACGGAGAGCAGCCCCTCTTTTTCACCCCGGTTGATGGCCAGGATCTGGTGCCCCGCCAGCTTGGGAATGGCCTGTTCAAAGTCGTAGTACAGCCGGTACACGCTGTCCTCCTCCGTGGCGGCAAGGCTTCTCAGCCGTCCCTGCCGCATCAGCAGGCCCCGCAGTGCCTTGCGGATGTCCGCGTCGTCGCTGATGATCTCCGCGATGATGTCGTTGGCGCCCTGCAATGCGTCGGCCGCGGTCTCCACGCCCTTCTCCGGATCGATGTACGCCTGTGCGGCCGCCTCCGGCGCGGGACAGTCCTTCTCCTGCGCCAGCAGCAGCTGCGCCAGGGGCTCCAGCCCCTTCTCCCGGGCCACCGTGGCGCGGGTCCGCCGCTTTTGCTTGTAGGGACGGTACAGGTCCTCCACCTCCGCCAGCGTGGCGGCGCTGTCGATGGCCGCCGTCAGTGCTTCGGTCAGCTTGCCCTGCCCGTCGATGGCGGACTTGACCTCCTGCCGCCGCTTGTCCAGGTTCCGCAGGTATTGCAGCCGGTCCTCCAGCTTTCGCAGGGTGGTGTCATCCATGGAGCCGTGCTGTTCCTTCCGATAGCGGGCGATGAACGGAATGGTGCTGCCCTCGTCCAGCAGGGCGATAACGTTTTCCACGTACTGGACCGGCTGGCCCAGCTCCGATGCCAATATCTGTGTGATGCTCTGCATATGTGCTCCTTTCAGAAAGCTGTGCCCGCGCCATGCGCGGGCACAGACGCTTATTTACTTGTGATACAGGCTCTTGACCTCATATTTCGCCTCGCAGCTGACGTTGATGCCCAGCCGCTTATACAGCTTGGCGTCCTCCTCGGAGATGATGACCGAGAAGTGGGCCTCGCAGCCCCGCAGGTTCTTCAGCTGCGCCTGCACCATGGCCGCCAGGGGGTTCGTCAGGCCGGAGATCGCCAGCGCGATCAGTACCTCGTCCGAGTGCAGCCGGGGGTTTCGGTGGCCCAGGCAGCCGGTTTTCATGGCGCTGATGGGTTCGATCACCGACGGGGGGATCAGGTCCAGCTTGTGGTCGATGCCCGCCATCTTCTTCAGCGCGTTCAGCAGCAGCGCCGCCGATGCGCCCAGCAGGGGGGAGGTCCGCCCGGTCACCACGCTGCCGTCCGGCAGCACCATGGCGCCCGCCGGCTTGCCGGTGGCCTCCGCCTTTTCCAGCGAGGCCGCCACCGCCGGGCAGATGTCCGGCGTCACGCCCGCCTGCTGCATCACCAGCTCCAGCTTCCGCACCACGCACTCGTCCGCCTGCCCCTTGGCCCGTTCCACGCACCCGGTGTAGTACCGGCGCAGGATCTCCATCCGGCTGGCCTCCTGGCACACCGCGTCATCCACGATGGCGAAGCCCGCCATGTTCACGCCCATGTCCGTGGGGGACTTGTAGGGGCACTCGCCCTGGATCATCCGGAACATGGCCGCCAGCACCGGGAAGATCTCCACGTCCCGGTTGTAATTCACCGTGGTCTTGCCATAGGCCTCCAGGTGGAACGGGTCGATCATATTCACGTCGTTCAGGTCCGCCGTGGCCGCCTCATAGGCCAGGTTCACCGGGTGCTTCAGTGGCAGGTTCCAGATGGGGAACGTCTCGTACTTGGCGTAGCCCGCCCGGATACCCCGCCGGTTGTCGTGGTACAGCTGGCTCAGGCAGGTGGCCATCTTGCCGCTGCCGGGGCCGGGGGCCGTTACCACGATCAGCGGCCGGGTCGTCTCAATGTATTCGTTCTTGCCCAGGCCCTCGTCGGACACGATGTGCGCCACGTCCGAGGGATACCCGGCGATGGGATAGTGCTTATAGCTCTTCACGCCAAGGGCGCTCAGCCGCTTGATAAAGGCATCCGCCGCCGGCTGGCCGGCGTACTGGGTGATGACCACGCTGCCCACATAGAAGCCCAGCCCCCGGAATACGTCGATCAGCCGCAGCACGTCCACGTCGTAGCTGATGCCCAGGTCGCCGCGCATCTTGTTCTTCTCGATGTCCCCGGCGCAGATGGCCACCACGATCTCCACGTCGTCCTTCAGCGTCTGCAGCATCCGTATCTTGCTGTCCGGCTGGAACCCCGGCAGCACACGGGAGGCGTGATAGTCGTCAAACAGCTTGCCGCCGAACTCCAGATACAGCTTGCCGCCGAACTGGGCGCGCCGCGCCGTGATGTGCTCCGCCTGTAATTGCAGGTACTTTTCGTTGTCAAATCCGATCTTCACCCTGATCCACCTCTGTCTCTCCAAAATATCGTCTGCTATTATACAATATCTTGTGGGGTAGGGAAAGAAGAAATCACAACTTTCCCGGGGGAAAATGTGACGAACTTTGACTGTGTTTTTTGGCAAAACCCACCGTTGCTTTTTGTTTCCGGCGGGGGTATACTAAAAATTACCCCCATTTTGCAGGAGGAATTTCTATGCGTTTTCACGTTATCTGGCGCAAGAGCCATGAGCCGGAGGAGGCCTATCGCGACTTCTTCGAGACAAACGATATTTACGAGGCCAAGGATTTTGCCATGCGCCTGGCCTTTGACGAGACAAATCTGGTCTGCGTCCGCGACGAGAAGCGGGACGAGATCGTCCGCGACTTCGACGCGGAGGTCTACCGCTGAAGCTCATAAACCAACCGCCTCCGGCCATACTAAGGCCGGAGGTGATTTTTATGCCCAAACGCAAGCGCAGCCGGGAGGGCTTTCCCTATGACGCTACACCGGACGTCCACCACTTTCCCGGCGTACCGCGCAGCAGCTTCGACCTGGTGAATATGTACGGCACCTATAACATTCAGCCCACGTCCGACACGGAGAACACCTTTCCCCTCATCGCCCCCGGCCTGCCCAAGGCCTACCGGAACATGAAGCTGGACAAACACGACCTGGAGCCGTGAACCGCAGAAAGCCGCATGGCGCGAGCGCGCCATGCGGCTTTCCCATACTGCCATGACGAGTTTCCAAAGAAAACGCAACATTGTCCCGGAAAAATCCGGAAAGATTTAATCATTTAAAGTGCGGCTCGGTACAATGCACAAATAATTGTTATTTCTTTGGCAATTCGCATAATTGACGCAAATTTCACAAACCCGTATAATATAAATAAACTGGTAAGACCAGTGCGGCGCGCAGTATCTCCGCACCGCGGGAGAGGGTATTTCTGCCCGATCGCACAGAATAGGGAGGACCCCATGTACACCTTAGGTATCGACATCGGCAGCACCACTTCCAAGTGCGCCGTTCTTAAAGACGGAAAAGAGCTGGTGGCCCACAGCCTCCAAACCGGCGGCCTGGGCACCGGCGGGCCGGAGGAGGCGCTGGCGCAGCTGTGGCAGACCAGCGGCCTGACCCGGGCCGATATGGCCTGCGCCTTTGTCACCGGCTACGGCCGCAAGAACTACCAGGGCGCCGACGGCGAGATCAGTGAGCTGACGGCCCACGCCCTGGGCGGACGCTTTGTGTTCCCGGACCTGCGTACCGTCATCGACATCGGCGGCCAGGATGCCAAGGTCATCGCCCTGTCGCCCTCCGGCAAGATGGTGAACTTCGTCATGAACGATAAGTGCGCCGCCGGTACGGGGCGGTTTCTGGATGTGATGGCCTCTATCCTCCGCCTGGATGTGGACGACCTGGATGCCGAGGCCGCCAAGGCCGCGGCCCCCGCCGCTATCTCCAGCACCTGCACCGTGTTTGCCGAGAGCGAAGTCATCAGTCAGCTGGCTAACGGCGTCAGGCGCCCCGACCTGGTGGCAGGCATCTGCCGCAGCGTGGCCAGCCGCGTGGCGGCCCTGGCCCGGCGGGCGGGCGTCACGGAGCAGGTCTGTCTCTCCGGCGGTGTGGCCCGGAACGACGCGGTGCGGCAGGCGCTCAGCGACGAGCTGAACGTCCCCGTCAGTGTGGACCCGCTGGCCCAGTATTTCGGCGCCATCGGCGCGGCCCTGTGGGCATATAAGCAGATGACATGAATAAACAGAAATATGTTTCGATAAAAGCTGTGAGGAGGAACTGAAATGGCAGAAGAAGTGAAGAAGGTGCCTAAGCCGGTGGATCCCAATTCCGCCAAGTATAAGCTGGGCAAGATCGCGGCGGACGCCTATGTGGATGCCATCGAGGCCAAGAAGCGCGGCGAGAAGGTGGCTTGGGTCTCCAGCAACTTCCCCGTGGAGATCCCGGAGACCATGGGCATCGCCACCGTGTATCCCGAAAATCAGGCCGCCGGCATCGCCGCCCGCGGCGCGGGCACGAGAATGTGCGAGGTGGCGGAGTCCGAGGGCTACTCCAACGACATCTGCGCCTATGCCCGTGTGTCGCTGGCCTACGCCAAGCTGAAGTCCTGTCCCGAGCAGGACGTGGCCATGCCTGATGTGCTGCTGTGCTGCAGCAACATCTGCTCCTGCATGATCAAGTGGTATGAGAACCTGGCCCGTGAGCTGAACATCCCCATGATCCTGCTGGATATCCCCTTCAATCCCGACTATGAGGTGTCCGACGTGGAGGTGGCCTACGTCACCGGCCAGTTCTGGGACGCCGTGAAGCAGCTGGAGGAGATCACCGGCAAAAAGTGGTCCGACGAGAAATTCAAGGAGGTCACCGGCTTCTCCTGCCGCTCCAGCCGCGCATGGCTGGCGGCCACCGGCTGCGCCAGGTATGTGCCGTCCCCCTTCAATGGCTTTGACCTGCTGAACCACATGGCCGTCATGGTCACGGCCCGGGGCAAGTCCACCGCCGCCGACGCCATGGAGACGCTGCTGAAGGAGTACGAGGACAACCACAAGAACGGTACCTCCACCTTCCGCGGCGAGGAGAAGTACCGCATCATGTTTGAGGGCATCGCCTGCTGGCCCTACCTGCGTGCCACCAGCACCGGTCTGAAGTCCCGGGGCATCAACATGGTCACCACCATCTACGCCGACGCCTTCGGCTTCGACTACAACACCTTCGACGAGATGATCCGCGCCTACTGCAAGGTGCCCAACGCCATCAATTTGGAGATGAGCCGCGACAAGCGCATCAAGCTCTGCAAGGACAATCACGTGGAGGGTATGCTGGTGCATACCAACCGCTCCTGCAAGCTGTGGAGCGGCTTCATGTACGAGATGAGCCGCCAGATCGGCAAGGCCTGCGATATCCCCGTGGTCAGCTTCGACGGCGATCAGGCCGACCCCCGCAATTTCTCCGAGGCCCAGTACGACACCCGTGTGCAGGGTCTGACGGAGATCATGGAAGCCAACAAGGCTGCGAAAGGAGTGTAAGCCATGAACGACATCCTCAACAAGCTGCATGAGGTGGCAGCCTCTCCCCGCGCGCAGATGGACGGCTATCTGGCGCAGGGCAAAAAGATCGTCCTGTGCGCTCCTGTTTACACTCCCGAGGAGCTTATCCACGCCATGGGCTTCGTGCCTATGGGAGCCTGGGGCGGCGATGTAGCGCTGAACCGCGCCAAGGAATACTGTCCCGCCTTCCTGTGCGCCATTGTCCAGTCCCTGCTGGAGCTGGGCATCAACGGTGCCTACGAGGGCGCGTCCGCTATCGTCATCCCCTCCCTGTGCGATACCCTCAAGACCGTGGGCGAGAACTGGAAGTACGCCGTGCCGTCCATCCCCTTCATCCCCATGACCTATCCCCAGAACCGCAAGCCCGCCTACGGCGTGGCCTATACCAAGGCCGGCTATGAGCGCGTGATCCGCGACCTGGAGAAGCTGGGCGGCGCCTTCTCCGAGGAGAAGCTGCTTGCATCCATCAAGGTCTACAACCGCCACAACGCCGCTATGCGGAAGATAGACGAGCTGCTGGCCGGGCACCCGGAGATCACCGCCGCCCAGCGCAGCGACATCTTCAAGAGCGCCTTCTTCATGACCAAGGAGGAGCACACCGATCTGGTGGAGGCGCTCATTGAGAAGCTGGAAGCCCAGACCCCCGCCGCGGAGAAGCTGCCTGTCCTCATCTCCGGCATCCTGACGGACGCCCCGGCGCTGAACGCCATTCTGGACGAAATGGGTCTGCACATCGTGGCCGACGACGTGGCCGCCCAGTCCCGCCAGTACCGCACCGACGCACCGGAGCGCGATGACGCCCTGAACGCGCTGGCCGAGAAGTTCGCCGCCATGGGCAACTGCTCTGTGCTGTACGATCAGGAGAAGAACCGGGTGAAGTGGATCGTGGACACCGCCAAGGCGAGAAGCGCCAAGGGTGTTCTGGTGGTGCTGACCAAGTTCTGCGACCCGGAGGAGTTCGACTATGTGATGATCAAGAAGGCCTGCGAGGCCGCCGACCTGCCCCTGACGCTGGTGGAGGTGGACCGTCAGATGGTGCGGTTTGAGCAGGTGCGAACCAACCTCGAGACCTTCCGCGACCTGCTGAAAATGTAAGCAACACACCATTTATTAACATACATGGAGGAACGATATGAGTGAAGTAAAGCGTCCCCTCGAGGGCGTAAAGGTGCTGGAGCTGGCCACCTTTATCGCCGCCCCCTGCTGCGCCCGCTTTCTGGCGGATCTGGGCGCCGAGGTCATCAAGGTCGAGGCCCCCGCCGGCGACCCCCTGCGCTACACCGCCGTCAACGAGGGCCGTCCCCAGGATCAGAAGGAGAACACCTCCTACGATCTGGAGAATGCCGGCAAGACCTGCGTCTGCCTGAACACCAAGACCCCCGCCGGCCGTGAGGCACTGGAAAAGCTCATCGCCGAGGCGGACATCTTCATCACCAACTGGCGCCAGAACCCCCTGAAGAAGGCCGGCCTGGACTACGAGACGCTCCACGCCAAGTACCCCAGGCTGGTGTATGGCTTCGTATCTGGCTACGGCGAGAAGGGCCCCGACAAGGACCTGCCCGGCTTCGACTTCACCGCCTTCTTTGCCCGCGGCGGCATCCTGGGCACCCTGTTTGACAAGGACGCCCTGCCCATGCTGACCATCGCCGGCTTCGGCGACCATCAGGTGGGTATGTACCTGGCCTCCGGTGTGCTGGCGGCCCTGTACCGCGCCCGCGAGACGGGCATCGGCGACCGCGTGGTGGTCTCCCTGTTCCACAGCGCCATCTGGGATGTTTCCCTGCTGCTGCAGGCCAGCCAGTACGGCGACCCCACCACCCAGTACCCCCTGTCCCGCCGCACCCTGCCCAATCCCCTGGTGGTGGCCCACAAGACCAAGGACAACAAGTGGCTCCAGATCGCCATGCCCCAGTACAACCGCCACTATCCCATCTTTATGAGCGCCATCGGCCACCCCGAGCTGGCCGAGGATCCCCGTTACTATCCCCAGACCAACCTACAGGCCAACATCGAGGAGTTCTACGACTTCCTGGTGGCCGAGATGGCCAGCCGTACCCTGGACGAGTGGTGCAAGCTGATGGACGCCAACGATCTGCCCTACGCCGTGGCCCAGACCTGGGATCAGCTGCTGGTGGATAAGCAGGCATGGGCCTCCGGCTGCTTCTACGAGATGGAATATTCCAACGGCAATAAACGCACCATGGTCCGGCCTCCCGTTATCTTCGAGGAGACGGAGCTGCCTCCCTACAACCGCGGTCCGTACCTGGGCGAGCAGACCGAACTGGTGCTGAAGAACCTGGGCTACACCGACGAGCAGGTGGCCGCCATGATCGCCGCCGGCGAGGCGGTGCCCATGGATCCTTCCCTGAAAGACTGACGGCGGGATCTTTTCCGCCCTGCCATCGTCAAACCGTCTCGACGTACACACGGTACGCCATCGCCGGTTTGCCATCGGCAGAACGAAAAATCTCTCCGCCGTAGGCGGAGCGCGACGAACACGAACACCCCGGCGACTTGAGGAAAAGCAAACTATAAGGGCGCGGCGCGTTGAGGAGCGCGCCGCCGCCCCCCGGAATGTGAAGGAGAAGAATCATGAAGATCGCTGCTTACGAAGTACGTCCCGACGAGAAGCCCGTCATCGAGGGCCTGTGCAAGAAATACGGTATCGAGCTGATCTCCACCCCCGCAAATCTGGATAAGACCACCGCCCATATGGCCGCCGGCTGCGATGGCGTCACCACCCTGGGACAGTCCGACTACTGCAACGAGGTGCTGGATGAGCTGAAGGGCTATGGCGTGCAGGTGCTGGCCAGCCGCTGCGTGGGCTATAACCACATGAACTGCGACTATGCCCGTTCCCTGGGCTTCCGCCTGTGCAACGGCGCTTACGCCCCCAACGGTGTGGCGGAATACACCGTTATGGCCATCCTGATGTGCATCCGCAAGTTCAAGAAGGCGCTGTACAACACCAACGACAACGACTTTACCCTGAAGGGCAAGATGGGCCGCGAGCTGCGCACCATGACCGTGGGCGTCATGGGCACCGGCAAGATCGGCTTCACCATCATCAAGTGCCTCAGCGGCTTCGGCTGCCGTATCATCGCCAACGATGTCTATGAGAACGACGCCGTCCGTGCGTACGCCGAGTACGTGGACCTGGACACCCTGTACCGTGAGTCCGACATCATCACCATCCACACCCCGCTGCTGCCGGAGACCACCGGCATGATCGACCGCGAGGCCATTGCCAAGATGAAGGACGGCGTGGTGTTCATCGACAACGCCCGGGGCGAGCTGATGGATATCGATGCCGTCACCGAGGCGGTGGAGTCCGGCAAGTTCGGCGCGCTGTTCATGGACGCCTTCCCCGGCGAGACGGGCATCATCCACGTTCCCCACGATGAGGACATCATCCGTACCCCCGGTATGCCCTACTTCAAGCTGAAGTACCTGCGCTCCTTCGTCAACGTCTACCACACGCCCCACATGGCTTTCTTCACCGAGGAGGCCGCGGAGCAGATGGCCGAGTGCGGCGTCAACAGCATCTATGAGATTTTGACAGAGGGTAAGTCCAAGCACGAGATCCCCTGCTGAGCAGAGCAGTGACCCATACTTTAACAGGAGGAAAACTATGATTTTCGACGCAAAGCATGAAATGATCCGCAAGCTGGTCCGCCAGTTTGCCGAGACCGAGCTCACCACCGAGGTCCTTGACAAGGTGGAGGAGACCGGCGAGTTTCCCGAGGAGATCGTGGACAAGATGGCCAAGTGCGGTTTCCTTGGCCTGAAGATCCCCCGCGAGTACGGCGGTGCCGGTGCCGATACCCTGGCCTATGTCATCATGATCGAGGAGATCGCCCGTGTCTCTGCTGTGGCCAGCCTGTACGCCAATACCCCCAACTCTCTGGGCGGCGGCCCCCTGATGCAGGCGGGCACCCCCGAGCAGCTGGAGAAGTATCTCCGTCCCTCCGTGGAGAACAAGGTGAAGATCGTCTTCGGCCTCACCGAGCCGGGCGCCGGCTCCGACGCCAGCAGCATGGTCACCACCGCCGTGAAGGATGGCGACGACTACATCCTCAACGGCCGTAAGTGCTTTATCTCCGGTGCGCCCCTGGCCGACTACTGCATCGTCTACGCCAAGACCGACATGAGCCGCGGCAATAAGGGTATCTCCGCCTTTATCGTGGACATGAAGGCCCCCGGCGTCTCCTGCGGCAAGCACGAGGCCAAGATGGGCCTGGTGGGCTACGCCACCTCCGACGTGGTGCTGGAGGACGTCCGCGTCCACAAGAGCGATATGCTGGGCAAGGAGAACATGGGCTTTATCAACGCCATGAAGACCCTGGACGGCGGCCGTCTGGGTGTGTCCGCCCAGTCCATCGGTCTGGCCCAGGGCTGCCTGGATGAGGCCATCAAGTACTCCAAGGAGCGCGTCCAGTTCGGCAAGCCCATCTGCAAGAACCAGGCCATCGCCTTCATGCTGGCGGATATGGCAACCAAGCTGACCGCCGCCAAGGAGCTGGTCTATATGGCCGCCCAGATGAAGGACAGAAACGACCCCAACGCCTCCATGTACTGCTCCATGGCCAAGTACTTCGCCTCCGAGACGTGCAACGAGATCGCCGCCAAGGCGGTGCAGATCCACGGCGGCTACGGGTACATCAAGGAGTACCCCGTCGAGCGTAAGTACCGCGACTGCCGCGTGTTCACCATCTACGAGGGGACCTCTCAGGTCCAGCAGATGGTCATCTCCGGCAATTTGCTGAAGTAATGCGGAAAGGAGCAAGAATAGAATGAAGCTTATCGTATGTGTCAAGCAGGTGCCCGACACCTCCGGCAAGGTGGCCGTCAACGCCGACGGCACGCTGGACCGCGCCTCCATGCAGACCATCATCAACCCCGATGATATGAACGCCGTCGAGGCCGCCCTGGCCCTGAAGGATCAGCTGGGCTGCCCCGTTATCGCCGTGTCCATGGGCCCCCCTCCCGCCGCCGGTATGCTGCTGGAGCTGAAGGCCATGGGCGTGGACAAGGCCGTGCTGGTGTCCGCCCGTGAGTTCGGCGGCTCCGACACCTTCGCCACCTCCCAGATTTTGGCCGCCGCCATCAAGAACCTGGGCGTGGACAAGGACGACATCATCTTCTGCGGCCGTCAGGCCATCGACGGCGACACCGCCCAGGTGGGCCCCCAGATCGCCGAAAAGCTGGAGATCCCCCAGGTGTCCTATGTAGCCGACATCGAGAAGGACGGCGACACCCTCACCGTCCGCCGTATGCTGGAGGACGGCTATATGACCGTGCAGGTGCAGACCCCCTGCCTGCTCACCTGCATCAAGGAGCTGAACACCCCCCGCTACATGACCATCCGGGGCATCCTGGACTGCGACGCCGAGCCCGTCACCGTGCTGGATTACAACGCGCTGAAGGACGATCCCCTCATCGAGGTGGACACCATCGGTCTGAAGGGCTCTCCCACCAATATCTACAAGAGCTTTACGCCTCCCCGCAAGGGCAGCGGCATGATGCTGGAGGGCAGCGGCAGGGAGACTGTGGAGCGGCTGTTCGGCATCCTGTCCGCCAAGCACATCATCTGAGAAGGGAGAAACGATATGTCTACTTTTATGAATACCGATCCCAAGGCCTTCTCCGGCGTGTGGGTCTTTTGCGAGCAGCGGCAGGGCAAGATGATGCCCACCACCTTTGAGCTGATCTCCGAGGGGCGCAAGCTGGCCGACGAGCTGGGCGTCCAGCTCTCCGGCATTCTGCTGGGCGACAGCGTGGACAACATCGCCGCGGAGCTGGGCGGCTACGGCGCGGATAAGGTCTACGTCTACAACAGCCCCCTGCTGAAGGACTACACCACCGACGCCTACACCAAGATCATCACCGACGCGGTGCACGAGTTCAAGCCCGAGATCATGCTCTTCGGCGCCAGCCATATCGGCCGCGACCTGGCGCCCCGCTGCGCCGCCCGGCTCCACACCGGCCTGTGCGCCGACTGCACCCACCTGGACGTGGATCTCAACGGCTACATCAACTTCCTTCGCACCGGGTCCTCCCTGGACGTGGACGCCATGAACTTCGAGACGAAGCTCTTTGACGTCAACACCAACCTGAAGATGACCCGTCCCGCCTTCGGCGGCCACCTGATGGCCACCATCGTCTGCCCCCGCTTCCGCCCTGCCATGGCCACCGTGCGCCCCGGCGTGATGAAGAAGCGCGAGTTTGACGAGAACGGCGCGAGCAAGGTGGAGCTCATCCACCCCGCCTTCACCCTCACCGAGGCCGACATCCACACCAAGGTGCTGGAGATCGTCAAGGCCGCCCGCGCCATGGTGGACCTCACCGGCGCTGAGGTGGTGGTCTCCGTGGGCCGCGGCATCGCCAAGGACGTGGAGAAGGGCATCGCCCTGGCCGAGGAGCTGGCCGCCCTCATGGGCGGCGTGGTGGGCGCGTCCCGCGCCGTGGTGGACGCCGGCTGGATGACCGCCGACCACCAGGTGGGCCAGACCGGCAAGACCGTCCATCCCCGCATCTACGTGGCGCTGGGCATCTCCGGTGCCATCCAGCACAAGGCCGGCATGCAGGACTCCGAGTGCATCATCGCCGTCAACAAGAGCGACGTGGCCCCCATCTTCGAGGTGGCGGATTACGGCATCTGCGGCGACCTGTTCAAGGTGGTCCCCATGATGATCGAGGAAATGAAAGCCCTGAAGAAGTAATATCCCCCTCCCCACAGCGGGAAAGCCCGAAGGCGCCGTCCTCCGGGCTTTCCTGCATCCTGCCCTTGCTATTTTCCCCGGGATGCGCTATACTGTCCGGGTATTTTCTGTGAAAGGAGGCCCTTCCATGCCGGAAGCCGTACATATCCCCTGGCAGCCCATCGGCGGTGGGCGGGCCAGCGAGGCCATCTATGACCAGCTGCGGGAGCTTATCACCTCCGGAGTGCTGAAGCCCGGCGACCGCCTGCCCTCCGAGCGTGCCATGATGGAGCAGCTCCACCGTTCCCGTCCCACCATCCGCGAGGCCCTGCGTATGCTGGAGCAGGGCGGCTATGTGGCCTCCACCCACGGCGCCAGCGGCGCCGTGGTGCAGGAGCTGACCATCGACGGCGTGGAGCAGCCGCTGTCGGCCATGCTCCAGCTGAACCAGATCTCTCTGGAGGAGCTGGGCGAGTACCGCGCCGTCAACGACGGCACCATCGCCGGCTGGGCGGCCCGGCGCCGCACCGACGAGGATCTGGCGGCGCTGGACAGCTGTCTCACGGCGGCGGAGCAGGCTCTGGGCGACTATCGCCGCTTCGCCGAGCTGGACGTCCGTTTCCACAGTCTGCTCTCCCGCGCCACCGGCAACCAGGTGGCCATGATCGTCACCGATGTCCTGGGCCAGGTGGAGCAGCACACCCTGCTGAAAAAGATGGAGACGCTGAACGACAGCGCGTGTCTGGCCCTGGAACGCCGTATTCTGGCGCGCCACCGGGAGATACTGAGCGCTATCCGCCGGCAGGATGACGCGGCCGCCAAACAGGCCATGCGTGAGCACACCCGCGCCGCCGCCACTGATCTGAAGGTCTGACCCCCAAGAGCCTTCCCCCTGGGGGTGGTTTCAAAAGGAGGGGGCCGGAGCCCCCTCCTTTGTCGTTTCAAGGGGATAGGATCCTTAAGGAAAGGGGGAAATTCGAAATCCCCCTTTCCTTAAGTGGCGTTCTTTGGCTGCTTTCTTTCGACACGAAAAGAAAGCAGCTCGCGCCCGCAGGCGCGAAATCCTCCCTGCTGCCGCGCAGCGGCGTAGAACTCCCTGTCCCGCCGCAGGCGGCATTTTCTCCGCCCCCAACTTCCATTTCCTGCCAAATTTTCCTGTTTTTATTTCCGGTAACAGAAAAAATGTGTAAAATTTCCATAAAAAGGCTGGACAAACGGTGTAACTGTGCTATAATTTGACTATCCGCAGAGGTACCTCTGCATTTGCGTTTTAATAACCATTAAAACGAGCGCACCTGCGGAAATCTACTACCATAAGGGGAATGAACAATGAAAAAAGTATTAGCAACCATTCTGGCCCTGGTCATGGCGCTGAGTTTGTGCAGCGTCAGCTGGGCGGAAAATGAAGGAGTCAAAACGGCTGCTGAGTTAACGGCTGCTGTTGCAACCGGCGGCGACATCAAACTGGCCGCAGATATTACGCTGACTTCTACACTCAACCTTGCAAAGGACGTTACTATTGACGGCCAGGGCGCGTATACCATTAAGGCGGCTGACAACTTCAGTTCCGGCAACAGTAATAGTACCGCCTGCGTTCTGTATGTTTCCGCCACGGTCACATTAAAGAATGTTACCGTGGACGGAAACGGAAAGTGCCGTGTGATTTTCTGCGACATGGGCAAGCTGACCATTGATGGTGCGACCATCACGAACGGCAAGGCTCCCAATTTCATCGGCGGTGTTTATATGACCAGCAGCGCGTCGTTTGAGATGAACTCCGGCAGTATCGTCGGCAACAAAAACGGTGAAAAATATCAGAACGACAATTATTTACAGTACAGTTCCGATCTGTGGATCGGTGCCAATGCCACCGGTGCACTGACTGCGATCAACGGCGGTACCATCGGCAATGTGTTTGTGAATTCCAATGAGTATTCGGCCAACAATCCCGGCAGCTTTACGATGAATGGCGGTACGGTTACCAATCTTTATGTGGAGTATGATGCGAATTACGGTGCAAAGTTTAAATACACCGACGGTACCATTGAGCATCTGTATCTCTCCAAAGAAAACGGAAACGGCCAGTCCATCGAAGTGACACCGGTCAAGGGTACAGACTATAGCGGAGGTGTCAGCGAGGAGCAGATGGTTACTGTTACTCTGAATTATAACGATAACCAGGCTACCCCGGAAAAAGCACTTAAGGTGGCGAAAGACAGCACCATTACCCTGCCTACCCCCACCCGCAGCGGGTATACCTTCGCAGGCTGGTATAATGGTACCACAAAGGTGGCTGCTGAATACAAAGCTGAGAAAAACATTACTCTCACCGCCAAGTGGACATCCACTTCCTCCGGCGGCTATTACTACTACCAGCCCACCACCGACACCAAGACCACCGACACCAAGGGCAGCCCCAAGACCTTCGACGCGGGCATTGCTCTGTATGTCGGCATGGCGCTGACCTCCGCCGCCGGCGTGGCGTTTGTGGGCAAAAAGCGCGAGGACTGACACCGTTTTCCGCGGTGTCTTACCCCGGCGCCGTGTGAAATAATAGAAGAGGCACCCCGTCAGGGGTGCCTTTTCTCATGCCTCAAAATAGGCTTCTGCCTGCTGAATATTCCGCTGTATCTCCTGCCGCAGCGCCTCCAGCGTGTCGAACCTCTGCTCGCCCCGCAGCCGGCGGCAGAACTCCACCCGGAGCTCCTGCCCGTACAGGTCGCCCTCGAAGCCCAGCAGGTACGTCTCCACGGACACCCGATCGCTGTCGGACACCGTGGGCCGCGTGCCCACGTTGGTCACGCCGGCGCACCGCCGTCCGTCCGGCAGAAATACCTCCGTCACGTACACCCCGTGCGCCGGGGCCAGCACGTGCTCCGGCACCGCCAGGTTTACCGTGGGGATGCCGATGGTCCGCCCGATCCGCTGTCCGTGCTGCACCGTCTGGCTCAGGCAGTGCCGGTGGCCCAGAAAGTCCGCCGCGCGCTCCATGTCGCCCGCCTCCACCAGCGTCCGGATGTACGTGGAGCTGACCGTGATGCCCTCCCGCTGTACCGGCGGGATGATGTCGCACCCGATGCCCATCTCCGCGCACTTCTGCCGCAAAAGCTGCACGTTCCCGGCGTTTTTATGGCCGAACCGGTGGTCGTGCCCGGCCACGAAGTGCACCGCGCCGTATGTCCCGATCAGCATTTCCAGATAGGCCTCCCACGGCATGGTCATCATCTCCCGGTCAAAGGGCGCGAAAATGACCCGCTCGATGCCGTACAGACGCTCCATCAGCCCCTGCCGGTCCCGGTTGGAGTTGATCAGGTACACGGGCTGCCCCGTGACCACCTCCTTCGGCGGCCGGTCAAAGGTGAATGCCGCGGGGACGGCTCCCAGCTCCCGGGCGCGCTCCGCCGTCTTCCGCAGCAGTGCGCCGTGGCCCCGGTGCACGCCGTCGAAGAAGCCCAGGGCGATAACTGTCTTTTCCAAGTTGTTCACGCTCCGAAAAAGTTTTTCTCTGATGTCAGAACACCCGCTTCCCAGCGGCTCAGGCACAGAAACGCCCCATCCGGGCCGTACACCCGGTACAGCCCTGGCTGCAAGCCCTCCGCCGCCAGCGGATTGCCGCACAGGCACCGTCTGTGGTCCCGTTCACCGGCGATGTGATAGGCCGGGTACTGCCGGAACAGCGAGTCGGTAGGGGAGAGCAGGGCCTCGCCCTGCGCCTGTACGTCCTCAATACTGCGGCTCTCCGCCAGTGTAAACCCAGCGGCCATGGTCCGCCGCAGAGCGCTCATGCATCCGCCGCAGCCCAGCGCCTGCCCGATGTCGTGGCACAGCGCCCGCACATACGTGCCCTTGCTGCACCGTATCCGCAGCCGCCAGTCGCCGTCCTCCGGCGCCAGCAGCGCCAGTTCGTGTATGGTCACCCGCCGTGGGGGCCGTTCGATCTCCTGCCCCTTCCGGGCCAGCTGATACAACTTCTGTCCGTTGATCTTGATAGCCGAGTACATGGGCGGCACCTGGTCGATCTCCCCGGTGAACCGCGCCAGCACGTCCTCCAGCTGCGCCCGCGTCACGGACACAGGGCGCTCGGCCACCACCTCGCCGGTGGTATCCTGGGTGTTGGTCGTCAGCCCCAGCCGCAGCCCCGCGACGTACTCCTTGTCCCCGCCCTCGGCGTAGGACACCGCCCGCGTGGCGTTTCCCACGAACACCGGCAGCACGCCGGTGGCCATGGGGTCCAGCGTTCCGGCGTGGCCCACCTTTTTCGTTTTCAGTATGCCCCGCAGCTTGCCGCACACGTCCATGCTGGTCCATCCCGCGGGCTTGTCGATAATGATGATCCCGTCGGCCATGTTATCCCATGACCTCCGTATAGGCCGCCAGAATGGCCGCCTTCGCCTCGTCCATGGTGCCGTCCACCGTGGCTCCGGCGGCGCCCTTGTGGCCGCCGCCGCCCAGCACGCGGCACACGGCGCTGGCGTCCACCCGCGGTCCCGTCCGCAGCGACAGCTTCACCCGTCCCGGCTTCAGCTCCCGCAGCGTGATGCCGCAGTCGGTGCCCTGCACCAGCGCCGCCAGGCTGCTCAGCTCCTCCACATCGGACTCGGCAGCGCCCAGCTCCCGGCACAGCGCCAGAGGGATGGACATCACCACCACCCGGCCGTTGTCGTACAGCTCCATGTCCGCCACCATCCGGGCCTCCATAGCCAGCCGCACCGGCGACTTCGTGCGGAACAGTGCCTTGTTCACCGGCCCCACGTCGATGCCCCGCTCCATCAGCGCGGCGGCGATGCGGTGCGTCCGCGCCGTGGTGTTGGCATAGACGAAGCACCCGCAGTCTGTGGACACCGCCACATACAGCGCCATGGCTATCTCCGGCGTGATATCCGTCAGCCTGCCCACGATCTCATACACGATCTCGCCGCAGGCGGCGGCCTCCGCGTCCAGGCACGTCCGTTCCGCGAAGAACTCCTGGGATCCGTGGTGGTCGATGGCCAGGCAGATGTCGTTTTTATACGGCACCGCGTTCTCCGGCAGCAGATTCAGCGCCGCGATGTCCACCGATACCACGCGCTGCGGCACAAAGCCCTCCGGCGCCCACAGCCCCTCGGCGTAGGGCGTGTACGTCTCCGTGATCTCCGGGTTTTCCAGCAGATACGCCGTCCGGCCCAGCGCCCGCAGGGCGCGGCACAGCGCGGCGGCACAGCCCACCGTGTCCCCATCCGGGCGCACGTGGGTCAGGATCAGCACGCCGTCCAGCGTCCGCAGAAAGTCCGCTGTCTCCTGCACCGTCAGCCGCGCGCTCATTCCCGGTCCTCCGGCAGCACGATGTCCGCGTTGGCGGGGTTGGCGGGCTTCACGTGGTTCAGCAGGTCCAGAATGTGCGCGCCGTGGGCGATGGAGTCGTCCATGAAAAACTGCAGCTCCGGCGTGTAGCGCAGGTCGATGGCCTGGCCCAGCTCGTGCCGCAGATATCCGGCCGCAGACTTCAGCCCCTTCATCAGGCCCTTTTCATCCGCGCAGTTCAGCGCGCTGATATACACCCGCGCGTACCGCAGGTCGCTGGTGGTGTCCACCCGCGTGATGGTCAGCATCCCCTCGGATACCCGCGGGTCCTTTACGGTGCGGAGCAGGGCGCTCAGCTCCTTGCGTATCTCCTCATTGATGCGCCCGATACGGTTTCCGGCCATAGACCGTTCCTCCTCTCAAGAAAGAGAGGGGTGGGCTTTGCCCACCCCTCGGCTGTTGCTTATACCTCGATCTGCTCCATGGTGAAGGCCTCCACGATGTCGCCTTCCTTGATGTCGTTGAACTTCTCGATGCTCAGACCGCACTCGTAGCCGGCCTGCACCTCCTTGACGGAGTCCTTGAACCGCTGCAGGGAGGCCAGCACGCCCTCGTGGATGACGATGCCGTCGCGGACCAGCCGTACCTGGCAGTCCTTGCGCTGCAGCTTGCCGTCCTGCACGTAGCAGCCGGCAACGGTGCCCACGCCGGACACCTTGTACGTCTGGCGCACCTCGGCGTGGCCCAGCAGCACCTCGCGGAACTTGGGGGCCAGCATACCCTTCATGGCGGCTTCGATCTCGTTGATGGCATCGTAGATCACGCGGTACATGCGCATGTCCACGTTGGCGCGGGCGGCACTGTCGCGGGCGGCGGCGTCCGGCCGGACGTTGAAGCCCACGATGATAGCCTGAGAGGTGGACGCCAGCATGACGTCGCTCTCGTTGATGGCGCCCACGCCGCCGTGGATCACGCGGACGCGGACCTCCTCGTTGCTCAGCTTCTCCAGCGAGGACTTCACCGCCTCCACGCTGCCCTGCACGTCCGCCTTGACGATCAGGTTCAGGTTCTTCATCTCACCGGCCTGGATCTGGCTGAACAGATCCTCCAGCGACACCTTGGTCACAGGGGCGTTGGCCTTGGCCTTCTCCTCGGCCTTGCGCTGCTCCACCAGCTCGCGGGCCAGCTTTTCGTCGGCCACGGCGTTGAAGGTAGCGCCGGCGGAGGGTGCCTCGCTCAGACCCGTGATCTCCACGGGCACGCTGGGTCCGGCCTCGGTGATGCGCTGGCCCTTGTCACTGACCATGGCACGCACGCGGCCCACAGAGGTACCGGCGATGATGATGTCGCCCTGATGCAGCGTGCCGTTCTGTACCAGCAGCGTGGCCACGGGGCCGCGGCCCTTGTCCAGACGGGCCTCGATCACGGTGCCCTGCGCCGCGCGGTTGGGGTTGGCCTTCAGCTCGCCCACCTCGGCGGTCAGCGTCAGCATCTCCAGCAGATTGTCCACGCCCATGCCGGTCTTGGCGGAGATGGGGCACACGATGGTGTCGCCGCCCCACTCCTCGCACACCAGGCCGTACTCGGTCAGCTGCTGCTTGATGCGCTCGGGGTTGGCCTCGGGCTTATCCATCTTGTTGATGGCCACGATAATGGGGATACCGGCGGCCTTGGCGTGGTTGATGGACTCCACCGTCTGGGGCATGATGCCGTCCTCGGCGGCCACCACCAGAATGGCGATATCCGTCACCATAGCGCCGCGGGCGCGCATGGAGGTAAAGGCCTCATGGCCGGGGGTATCCAGAAATGTGATGGGCTTGCCATTGATCTGCACCTGATAGGCGCCGATGTGCTGGGTGATGCCGCCGGCCTCGCCGCTGGCCACGTGGGCGTTGCGGATATAGTCCAGCAGGCTGGTCTTGCCGTGGTCCACGTGGCCCATGACCACCACCACGGGTGCCCGGGGCACCAGGTCTTCATCCTTGTCCTGATGGTCGTCGATCAGGCGCTCCTCGATGGTGACGACGACCTCCTTTTCTACCTTGCAGCCCATCTCCTCGGCGATGATGGCGGCGGTGTCGAAGTCGATCATCTGGCTCAGGGAGGCCATCACGCCGTTCTTCATCAGGCACTTGACCACCTCCGCGCCGGTCTTCTTCATCCGGCTGGCCAGCTCGCCCACGCTGATCTCGTCGGGGATCTGCACGGTCACAGGGGTCTTCTTGATGACCTCCAGCCGCAGCTTCCGCAGCCGGTCGGCCTCCTCCTGCTTGCGCTTGTTGCTGGCGAAGTTATTGTCCCGCCGCTGCTTATTGCTGCGGAACTTCTCCTTGCCCTGTGGGGCCTGCTGGTCCCGCTTGCCGCTGCTGCGGGCGTCGGCCATATCCTGCAATTTCTCGTCGTACTTGTCCAGATTGACGTTGGTGGCCTTGCGGGTGTCCACCACCTGCCGCTGGGGCACGCGGGACATGGGCGGCTTGGGCTGCTCCGCCTTGGGCGCGCCGCCCTGCTGGGGCCTGCCGCTCTGGCCCTGACCCTGTACCGGCGCGGATGCGTTCTGCGCCGGCTTGGCGGCGGGCTTCTCCGCCTTCTTCTCCTCCGGCTTGGCGCCCTCGGCAAAGATCACCGCGATGCTGCTCACCGGGTTGTGCTGGGTCAGATACTCAAAGATCAGGCTGAGCTCCCGGTCCTCCAGCACCTGCATGTGATTTTTGGGCGTTTCGGCGTACTTGGTCAGGATCTCCGTGATCTCCTTCGTGGACACGCCGAAGTCCTTGGCCACCTCATGCACTCTGTATTTGTTAGCGATACTACCCAAATAAAGCCACCTCCATCTCAGTTGCTCGCGCCGCGCTCACGGCGCGCTGTGTTCCTGTTATCTGCCGGTCGTCTTCCGGCTTCCCTTGCCCTTCTTTACCGGCCGCGCGTTTTCATACCGTGCGCCGGGGGCCTCCTTCTTTGCCGGCCGTTTATCCCTGGGCGGGCGGCCGCTCCGTTCCTTATAGACCCGGTCGGGGCGTCCCTCCGGATACTCCCGCCGCGGCGGACGCCGGTGCTCCGGCGCGGGGGGCCTGTGCTCCGGTGCCGGAGGCTCCGGAGACGCGTGGGGCGCTTCCGGCGGCTTGCCGCCGTGAACGCGGTGCCTGCCCTGCCGCAGGTTCTTCTCGTGCTGTAGTTGCTCTTCTTTCCGTTCCCTTGCCCGTTTGGCCTTCAGGTCCAGCGCCTCCGCCGCCGCGCCGTAGATCTCCGGCTCCACCGCCGCCAGCTTTTTCACCAGCGACTGGGCGAACCCGATGTCCGTCACCGCGCACATGGCCACGCTGGTCCGGCCCAGCGCCCGGCCGAAGGTCTCCTTGTCCGCCGGGAAGGGCAGGCACAGACAGCTGCCTGCCCGGCCGAAGCTGTACGCCCGCCGCACCGAGGATGCCGCCGCGTCCCGCGCCGTAAAGATGACCCTGGCTTTCTTGGCCCGTGCCGCCGCGCCTACGGGCTCCTCGCCCACGGCCACCGCACCGGCGCGCAGCGCCAGACCCAAAGTGGATAACAAATGCTCTGTCACAGTGCCACCATCTGCCCTTCCAGCGCGTCGTACACCTCCGCCGGTATGGCGGTGTCGAAGGCGCGCTCCAGCGCACGGCTTTTCCGTGCTTTTTTCAGGCACTCCGGGTCCGGGCACACGTACGCGCCCCGGCCGGATTTCTTCCCGGTGCTGTCCAGCAGTATCTCCCCCTCCGGGGTCTTCACGATACGCAGCAGCGCCTTTTTGTCTTTCATTTCCCGGCAGCCCACACATTGCCGCTGGGGTATCTTTCGGGTCTTCTGCATCGCTGCCGTTCCTTTCCGCAGCCGCCGCTTACTCCGCGTTGGCCGCCTTGATGTCGATCTTATAGCCGGTCAGCCGTGCGGCCAGACGGGCGTTCTGCCCCTCCTTGCCGATGGCCAGACTCAGCTGGTCGGCGGGCACCGTCACGCGGCAGGCCTTGCCCTCGTCGGCCAGCTGTACGCTGACCACATCCGCCGGTGCCAGCGCCGCGGCGATAAACTCCGCCGGGTCCTCGCTGTACTTCACGATGTCGATCTTCTCACCCCGCAGCTCGTCCACGATGGCGTTCACGCGCTGCCCCCTGGGGCCCACGCACGCGCCGATGGCGTCCACGTTGGGGTCCTCGGACCACACGGCGATCTTCGTGCGGTTGCCCGCCTCCCGGGCGATGGACCGCACCTCCACGGTGCCGTCGTAGATCTCCGGCACCTCCAGCTCGAACAGCCGCTTCACAAGGCCGGGGTGGGTCCGGGAGATGATGACCTGGGGGCCACGGGTGGAGTTGCGGACCTCCACCACGTAGACCTTCAGCCGGTCGCCCTCGTGGATCTCCTCGCCCACCACCTGCTCGGAGGCGGCCAGGTACGCGTCGGTAAACTCGCCGCCGGAGGTGATGCGGATGGAGGCGGCGGCATTTCTGGGATCGATGCGGGTGACGATGCCGGTGAGGATCTCGTGCTCCTTGGCGGAGAACTCGTCGTAGATCATGCCCCGCTCGGCCTCGCGCATGCCCTGGACGATGACCTGGCGGGCGGTCTGGGCGGCGATGCGGCCAAAGGCCCGGGTCTTGATCTCCATCCGGAGCACGTCCCCAAGCTGGGCCTGGGGCAGCTTGGACTGGGCCTCTTCCAGGCTCATCTCGGTGTAGGGGTTATCCACCACCTCCACCACGTCCTTCTTGACGTACATCTTCACCTCGGCCTTCTCCTCGTTGAAGTCCACGGTGACGTTGTCGGTGATGCCCTCATGGTCGCGCTTGTAGGCGGAGACCAGAGCCTGGGTGATCTTCTCCAGCATATAGCTCTTGGGGATGCCCTTCTCCTGCTCGATGAGGTTGACGGCGGCGAAAAACTCAGGGCCGTCCAGCTCAGGATTCTTGGGGGCGGGTGCTTTCTTAGCCATGACTTCTATCTCCTCTTATCAAAAAGTGACGTACAAGCGCGCTTGCGCGATGTCCTGCTTTTCCAGGGTGACGGTCTCCTGGGGGGTCTTCAGGGTGACGGCTCCGTCGGCGTAGCCCGCCAGCTCGCCCACCAGGCTCTTGGCGCCGTTTCGGGGCCGGTAGAGCCGCAGCTCGACGGTCTGGCCCATGAACTGGGCGAAGTGCTCGGGCTTTTTCAGCGCCCGGTCCGCTCCGGGGGAGGAGACCTCCAACACGTAGCTGCCCTCGATGGGGTCGACTTCGTCCAGCTTGTCGCTGAGGACCCGGCTGACGGCCTCGCAGTCGTTGATGTCCACGCCATCAGGCTTATCCAGATAGACCCGCAGAAACCACGTGCCCGCCTCCTTGACGTATTCCACATCCCAGATGCCGCAGCCGTTGGCGGCGGCGATGGGGGCGGCCAGGGCCTCTACGGTGTCGGTGACCTTTGCCATGTGCAGACCTCCTTCGGCTTGGAAATTTTTGGAGGGCGTATGCGCCGTAAAATTTCCAAAAGAAAGAGCGGGGCAAGCCCCACTCTGTCAATACCTACTCTTCATACTATGGGTAGTATACCACCTTCATACTGGAAATGCAAGGGCTTTACGAACTTTTTTGGGAAATTTTTCAGGGAGTCCTCCCTCAGCGCGGGCCGTATTCCTTCAAATAGGCCTCCATCTGGTCGCGGCGGTGGTCGTCCAGGATCACCTGGCCGTCGATGGCTTTGTTGTGCAGGGTGTCGATGATCTCCCGGACGGTGACAATAGGGTGGACGGCGATGCCGCAGCTCTGGCGCAGCTCGTCCAGGGTGGTCTGGTCCCCGGTGCCCCGCTCCATGCGGTCCACGCTGACGAAGAGGTGCTTGACCTGGACAGCCTTGCCAAGGCCCTCAAAGAAGGCCAGGGACTCCCGGACGGCGGTGCCGGCGGTGACCACGTCCTCGACGATGGCCACCTGGTCGCCGTCTTGGAGCTTATAGCCCACCAGGCTGCCGCCCTCGCCGTGGTCCTTGGCCTCCTTGCGGTTGAAGCAGTAGGGCAGGTCCCGGCCGTAGTTGCGGTACAGGCTGGCGGCGGCGGTGACGGCCAGGGGGATGCCCTTATAGGCCGGGCCAAAGAGGCAGTCTACGCCATCGGGGGCGTTTTCCTGGATGCAGGCGGCGTAGTAGTCCCCCAGCATGGCGGCCTGGGCCCCGGTCTTGTAGTTGCCGGTGTTGACGAAGTAAGGGGTCTTGCGGCCCGACTTGGTGGTGAAGTCCCCGAAGGTGAGCACCCCGGAGCGGACCATGAAAGTGATGAATTCCTCTTTGTAGCTCATAAAGCATCCTCCCAGCGCAAGGGTCTTCTTGCCTTTTTTCAAAGGCAAGCGTATAATGGTATCATTATACAGCAACTGACTTTCTTTGGCAAGCGTATTGAATGAGGTGACACAAATGAAAAAGTACATAACAACGCTCCTGCTGACCCTGGTGATGGCCCTGGGGCTGTGCGCCAGTGCGGCAGCGGCGTTCCAAGTCGACGGCCTGGCCCAGGGCCAGACCGGCTATCTGGCGGGCTATGACGACGCGGGACGGATGGTGGGTCTGCGGGTGCTGGACGCCGACGGCCAGGTGGACGCCATGGACGATGCGGTCAGCTACAAGCTCCTGCGCACAGACGAAAATACGATCCCCCAGGGCCCAGCCCTGGCCTTTTCGCCCGACAAGGCCGTGGTCCGCAAGGTGGAGGGCCAGGTGCTTATCTGCTATGGCAGCGGCCAGGGCCTGGCGGTGACCCAGCCGGTGACGGAGAAGGCCACAGGGAAGGTCACCTTCCTTGGCCGTGATGGCACGCTGCTCATCAACGACACAACGTATCCCGCCACCGAACTGACGGTGGAGGGCTGCGATATGCCCATTTCCCCGGAGGACTTTCAGAACTGGAGCAAAAACGGCGGCAGCTTTTCCGCCACCTATGACTTCTACCTGGACCCCCAGGGTGCCATCTGCTGGATCGAGCAACTGACAGAGAGCGACCACAGCCTCTGCCTGCCCCTGACCGCGGTGCAGGAGGAGGGCCAGGTGCGGGTGCTGGTACGGCTCTCCGCCGCCGAGACCGATGTCCTCACCGTCTCCCGGCTGGATGGCAAGGCCATTGGCGACGGCCCGGACTGCATCTCTGCCGCCGACGCTGTGGCCCAGATCGAGGCCGACCGTGAGCGCGCCTTTTACTCCTGCGGCCGCCGCCTCGGCAACAGCTATCACCTGGTCCGGGCGGGCAAGGACGCCCCGGTGGACACCGGCTTCGCCACGGGCGAGAACTACGTCATCCCTGAGGGCAGCGCCGTGCAGCCCGACGCTGACTTCAGCTTCGGCGCGGTCCCCTGCAAGGCCGACGAGAACACCCTATTCTGGATCGCGGTGGGCAGCGCCGACAAGACCTACCAGTTCCGCCGTGGCTTCCAGGAGCTACCCTTCGCCCAGGCCAAGGGCTGCGTCCTGACCGACAAGGACGGCGTGGCGGACATCGTCTATCTGGACATCCCCTACTTCGCGGTGGAGCCGCCCGGTGGCTGCATCCTGGTGGCCGACAACATCATCCAGCTCAATGGGGTCTTGCTCGGTGAGGAGGTCTACCGCATCAACGTGGTGGATGTGGACGGCTCCAAGGCCACCCTGCGGGTGCTTGAGAGCATTGTCAGGGATGTCCACTACGACAGCATGCGCCTGGACCGCCTCGACAGCAACGCTTACGCGGGCAAGCTCTGGCAGATCACCGCTATGGATCAAGACGGGGTGGCTCTGGCTCTGCAGCCGGTGGAGACCCACGCGCTTCAGGCCCTGGGTGACCACTCCATCACCACCGCCGCCGGGACCTGGGCGTATGACGTACAGACCCGCTTTGTCCACGTGGATCTTGGTTGGCAGGACGACCAGGACGACGACGCCAACATGATCGGCGTGCGTGAGCCCGACAAGGACCTCTGGTGTATATGGGAGTACGGTCCCTTCCCGCCCAACAACTTCTTCAACCCCGCCGAGGTAGGTCCCGAGGAGGACAAGCCCTATTCCAGCGTCCGGGCCGCCGTCATTCCCGCCGACGACGACGAGACCTTGGCCCAGTACGTCTATATCATCCGCACCTGCAACTAACAGGAGGTACCCCTATGCCCGAATTTAAGGTCGTCTCACCCTTTCAGCCCCAGGGCGACCAGCCCCAGGCCATCGAGGCGCTGGCCCAGGGCGTGATGAACGGTCTGGACGAGCAGACCCTTTTGGGCGTCACCGGCTCGGGCAAGACCTTCACCATGGCCAAGGTCATCGAGAAGGTCCAGCGGCCCACGCTGGTGCTGGCCCACAATAAAATTCTGGCGGCCCAGTTGTGCGCGGAGTTCAAGGAGTTCTTCCCCGACAACGCCGTGGAGTATTTCGTCAGCTACTACGACTATTACCAGCCCGAGGCCTATATCCCCCACACCGACACCTACATCGAAAAGGACAGCTCGGTGAACGACGAGATCGACCGCCTCAGATTGTCCGCCACCGCCTCGCTCATCGAGCGCCGGGACGTGATCGTGGTCAGCTCGGTGTCGTGCATCTACGGTCTGGGCGAGCCCGACGACTACGCCAACATGATGATACCCCTGCGGGTGGGCCAGGTCATCCAGCGCGAGGAGCTGATGGCCCGGCTCATCGAGGACCGCTATGAGCGCAACGACATCGCCTTTGAGCGAAACATGTTCCGGGTCCGGGGAGACACGATGGAAATTTTCCCCGCCTACTGGCGGGACACCGCCGTGCGGGTGGAGTTCTTCGGCGACGAGATCGACCGCCTCAGCGAGATCAACGTGGTCACCGGAAACCCCATTCGCCGATTGGAGCACATCCCCATCTACCCCGCCAGCCACTATATCACCCCCAGGGAGAAGCTGGCGGCGGCCATCGAGGAAATTTACAAAGAATTGGAGCAGCAGGTGGCCTATTTCGAGGCCAACAACATGCTCATCGAGGCCCAGCGCATCAAGCAGCGGACCATGTACGATGTGGAGATGCTCCAGGAGCTGGGCCACTGCTCGGGCATTGAGAACTACTCCCGGGTGCTCTCCGGACGGCCCGCGGGGTCGCCGCCTATGACGCTGCTGGACTACTTCCCCGACGATTTTCTGCTATTTATTGATGAAAGCCACGTGACCCTTCCCCAGGTCCGGGCCATGTACAACGGCGACCGGGCCCGGAAGACCACCTTGGTGGACTACGGCTTTCGCCTGCCCTGCGCCTACGACAACCGGCCCTTGAAGTTCGAGGAGTTTGAAAAGCGGCTCAACCAGGTGGTCTATGTCTCCGCCACCCCCGGCGAGTACGAGCGCTCCCGCTCGGGCCAGATCGTGGAGCAGGTCATTCGGCCCACCGGGCTTTTGGACCCCAAGGTGGAGGTGCGGCCGGTGAACGGCCAGATCGACGACCTGATTGGGGAGATCAACGCTCGTGTGGAGCGGGACGAGCGGGTGCTGGTCACCACCCTCACCAAGAAGATGGCCGAGGACCTGACGGCCTACCTCCAGGGCGTGGGCATCAAGGTCCGCTACCTCCACCACGACATCGACACCATGGAGCGCCAGGAGATCATCCGGGACCTGCGGCTGGGGACCTTCCACGTGCTGGTGGGCATCAACCTGCTCCGGGAGGGCTTAGACCTCCCCGAGGTCAGCCTTGTCGCCATTCTGGATGCGGACAAGGAGGGCTTTTTGCGCTCCGAGACCGCCCTCATCCAGACCATTGGCCGGGCGGCCCGAAACGCCCAGGGCGTGGTGGTCATGTACGCCGACACGGCGACCCCCTCCATGGCCGCCGCCATCGGAGAAACTGAGCGCAGAAGAGAAAAGCAAAGCGCCTTCAACGAGGCCCACGGCATCGTGCCCAAGACGGTGGTCAAGCAGGTCCGGGACGTTTTGAACCTGGCCGAGGACGAGAGCCAGGGCGCGCGGGCGGTGCGGCTGAAGAACAAGATGTCCCGCGCCGAGCGCGACGCCGCCATCGCCAAACTGGAAAAGGAGATGCGCGAGGCGTCCAAGCGGCTGGAGTTCGAGTACGCCGCCGTCTTGCGCGACCAGATCATCGAGCTGCGGGGGAACTAGGCTATGGCAAAGCACAAAGAGGACAAGACCAACGTCATGCGGGTTTTAGAGCAAAAGGGCGTGGCTTATACCCCCCACGCCTACGACCCGGAGACCGACGGCATCGACGGCGTCAGCGTGGCCAAGGCCCTGGGCCAGGATCCGGGGCGGGTGTTCAAGACCCTGGTGGCCCGGGGAGCGTCCAAGGCTCTCTACGTCTTCGACATCCCAGTGGCCGAGACCCTGGACCTGAAAAGGGCCGCCCGGGCGGTGGGGGAAAAGTCCATCGCCATGCTGCCCCAAAAGGAGCTTTTGCCCCTCACCGGCTACGTCCACGGCGGCTGCTCCCCCATTGGCATGAAGAAGCAGTACCCCACCGTCTTTCACGAGAGTTGCCTGGCCTACGACACCATCTGCGTCTCGGCGGGCAGGGTGGGTCTCCAGGTGGAGCTCTCCCCCCAGGCGCTGATCGCCCTCACCGGTGGCACTACCGCGCCAGTGTGCGAAAATGGCGAAAAATAGTTGTCAATCCAGCTCATTGGTGATACAATTCTTTCAGATCAGCACGGTGTTCATGCCGCATCCCTCTCCGGTCCGGCATGATGGCCGCAAGTAAGAGGAGGGACCGGCCTTGTACCACCGCCACCTTGCGTTTTACTTCTCAGGCCCCGAATGCGCCGCCTTTTCTGTGATCCGGGCGGCCGCGCCGCCGGACCACTTTTCCCATCGTATGGCCGCCCAGCCCCAGGAGGCCGGCGTGGCCGTCGTCAATCTCTCCGGCGAACCCAACGCCCTCGCCGCCCTGGCCGAGCTCTGCGCGCAGGTCCCAGAGAGCGCCTACCGCATCATCATCGCCGACCACGCCGCGCTGGACGCCCTGCTCCCCAGCCTTGGTGACCGCGACACCCTTTGGACCGCCCCCATGACCGAGGCGGAGGCCGCCTTCCGCTTCGCCCAGTGGCAGGCCATGTGCAAGCGGGACACCGACCTGTGGCAGACCGAGCAGTATCTGGACGCCACCATCAACTCCTCCCCCAACATGATCTGGTATAAGGCCAAGGACGGCACCCACGAGAAGGTCAACGACGGCTTTTGCAAGATCGTAGGCAAGGACAAGGCCCTGGTGGAGGGCCGGGACCACTGCTTCATCTGGGACGCCTCCCCCAAGGACGCCGAGGTCTGCGCCGCCACCGACCGCAAGGTCATGTCCGCGGGCAAGACCTGCACCGCCGAGGAAAACGTGCGAAGCGGCGACGAGATGAAGCTCTTCATCACCTACAAGACCCCGCTCTACGATTTTGACGGCTCCATCATGGGCACCGTCGGCGTAGGGATCGACGTGACCCAGGAGCGGGCCTTCCAGCAGGAGCTGATCACCAAGAGCCAGACCATGGAGTCCATCTTCACCTCCCTCAACTGCGGCGTGCTGTGCCACACCGTGGACGGCTCCCGGATCATCAGCGTCAACCAGGCCGCCCTGGACATCCTGGGCTACGACTCCCTCCACGACCTGGAAAACGGCTTTAACATGGTCGCCCCCTCCGTGCTGGACGAGGACAAACCCGTACTGCGCCGGGCCATCACCAGCCTCCAAAAGCCCGGCGACAGCATCGAGGTCCAGTACCGCGTCTGCCACGCCAACGGCAGTCTGCTCCATGTGATGGGCAACATCAAGCTCATCGAAGAGCACGGCACCCTCTACTTCCGCCGTTTCCTGTTGGACGTGACCGCCCAAAAGCTCCGGGAGAAGGAAAACGAACGCCGCCAGATGGAGCTTGTCCACGCTCTGGCCTCGGACTACAGCGTGGTGTGCCTGTTCGATCTGGACTCCGGCGTGGGCACTCCCGTGCGTTTGGACGCCGACCCCAGCCATGTGGTCCACGAGGCCTTCTTGGAGGGCGTCACCTTAGAGGCCGCCATCAACACCTACGCCCAGCGCCGGGTCTATGCCCCCGACCAAGAGCTGGTGCGCCAGTTCTGCTCCCGGGACCGGCTCTTGACCGAGATGGCCCAGCGCACCGTCTGCGGCCTGGACTTCCGGGTGCTGGAAAAGGACCAGGTGCGCTATTACGAATTCAAGGTCGTCCGCTCCGCCAGCTGGCCCAGCAACCACAACATCGTTCTGGGTATCCGCAGCGTGGACGAGACCGTTCGCGCGGAGATGAAGCAGCGCCAGTTGCTGGAGGAAGCTCTGGAGCAGGCCAACCGGGCCAACCGGGCCAAGACCACCTTCCTGAGCAATATGTCCCACGATATCCGCACCCCCATGAACGCCATCGTGGGCTTCACCTCCCTGGCCACCGCCCACATCGACGACCAGGGCAAGGTATCGGAGTACTTAGGCAAGATCAGCTCCTCGGGCGAGCATCTGCTCCGGCTGCTCAACGATGTGCTGGATATGTCCCAGATCGAGAGCGGCAAAGTCACCCTCACCGAGGACCCCTGCTCCCTCACCGATGTGATCCAGAACCTGTCCAACATGGTCCAAAACGACCTGCAAAAAAAGGACCTGTCCTTTACCCTGAACATGGACGGCATCCATGACCCCAATGTGTTCTGCGACAAGCTGCGCCTAGAGCAGATGCTCCTCAATATCCTCTCCAACGCTATCCGCTATACCCCCAAGGGCGGCTCCATCACCTTTACCGCCCTCCAGCTCCCCGGCACCCTCACCGGCAACGCCGGCTACGAGTTCCGGGTCCAGGACACCGGCATCGGCATCAGCGCCGACTTCCTCCAGCGTATTTTCGAGCCCTTTGAGCGGGAGTACAACTCCACCACCAGCGGCATCCAGGGCACCGGGCTGGGCATGGCCATCACCAAAAACATCGTAGACATGATGAACGGCTCCATCGACATCCAGTCCGTCCAGGGCCAGGGCACCACCGTCACCATCTCCATCCCCTTCCGCCTGAACACCGCCGCCGCCCACGACGATACCTCCTCCGGCTCCCCGGACTCCCACACGCCTGTCCAGGGCGGCCGCATCCTCCTGGTAGAGGACAACGAGCTCAACCGGGAGATCGCCGTGGCCATCCTGGAGGACGCGGGCTTTCAAGCGGACGTTGCCGAGAACGGCAAGCTGGCTCTGGACACCCTCCAGGCCGCGGTGCCGGGCTACTACAGCCTTATTCTGATGGACGTTCAGATGCCCGTCATGGACGGCTACACCGCCACCCGGACCATCCGGGCCCTCCCCGATCCGGCCCTGGCCGCCATCCCCATCTTCGCCATGACCGCCAACGCCTTCGAGACCGACCGGCAGGAGGCTCTGCGGGCGGGCATGAACGGCCACATCGCCAAACCCATCGACGCGGACAAGCTCATCTCCCTGCTCAAGACCCTCCTCACCTGACGACCTGCCAACCTGGCGGCGGAGCGAACGGCAAAAAAAAGCGACGGCTTACGCCGTCGCTTTTTGATGGGCTATTCCATCACAAAAATGACCTTTTCCTGGCTCCAAAAGGAGGTCTCGTACTCCAGCTCAATTTCCTTGGCATCCACAGGGACCTCGTAACTGACATATCCCTGCAGCTTACGCCCCGGAGACAGGGACGCATAGGAAAGCGCGTCGTCCGACGACCAGATAAAGGCGCCGCAATCCACGCCGTCGGCGTAGCAGTCAAAGTCGAAGCTGCCGCAGGAACGGTCCGTGTCGCTGATATTCTCAAAGATAAAGTAGGCCCGCGCCACCTTGTAGCCATCGTGGGGCCCCATATACTCCTTGTAGCCCTTCCAATCCGTGTCGCATTCTTGATAGGTAATGGAGAAGTGGTCGGTCTCAATGGTATCGCCGGGGCGGAACACATTGGAGGGCTGCGCCGAGGGTTCCGTTGGAGCCTTGGTCTGCGTACCGGACTGCGTCGCGTCCCCATCTACGCGCGGGACCTTCACCGCGCTCTTTTGACTGCCGCCGGCCCCCGCGCCAACGATGGCCACCACCAGCACAACAGCGACCCAGAACCACCATTTTTTCCAAATGGGACGCTTAGCTTTCGGTTCACTGTTCGGTTTCTCTGTCTTTTCAGGCATTATGCTTCCTCCTCTGAGTAAGATGGTATCACTTTACCACACCGCCTCAGAAAATGCAAGATAAATTTAAGTGTAAATTATAATGTAAATACAGCGTGTATACTCCGCCTGGTTTTTTGGGTACACTGGATAAAACAGGTAAGGAGGCCCCAGGCCATGTTTCATGTAGACCGAACGGAGTATGTCAACAAGACCTTTCGCCTTCCCACAGAGCTGGCCGAGCGGCTGGAGCAGGTCGCCCAGGCCGAGCGCGTGTCCATGAACCAGTTGGTCATCCAGTGCTGTCGGTACGCCCTGGACCACATGGAGGAGGATTAAAAAAAGCGACGGCTCAAGCCGTCGCTTTTTGATGCTAAGGGCATGCGAAGGGCCCAGCCGCTCAGGCAGGCTCCGATCAAGTCTTTTCCAGCAGCGCCACGGCGTGGGCGGCGATGCCCAGGCCCTGGCCTGTGAAGCCCAGGCCCTCCTCGGTGGTGGCCTTGACGCTGACCTGGTCCGCCTCCACCCCCATGGCCTGGGCCAGGTTGGCGCGCATCTGGGGGATGTGAGGGGCCAGCTTGGGGGCCTGGGCCAGGATGGTGGCGTCCAGGTTGCCCAAGGCGTAGCCCCGGTCCTCCAAAAGGCTCATCACTGCCCGCAGCAGGGCCAGGGAGTCGGCCCCGGCGTAGGCGGGGTCGCTGTCGGGAAAATGCCGGCCGATGTCGCCCAGGCAGGCCGCCCCCAGCAGCGCGTCCATGACCGCGTGGGTGAGCACGTCGGCGTCGGAGTGGCCCAGCAGGCCCTTTTCATAAGGGACGTTCACGCCGCCCAGGATGAGGGCCCGGCCCTCCACCAGGCGGTGCACGTCGTAGCCGTGTCCAATGCGCATGGCTCAGCCCTCCAGCAGGACCCAGGCCAGGGCCAGGTCGGTGGGAGTGGTGATCTTCAAATTCCGGGGGTCGCCGGCGGTGAGGTGGACCGTGGCCCCCAGGGCCTCCACGGCGGAGCAGTCGTCCGTAACGGCATTACCCTCCTCCACGGCCTTTTGGAGCGACGCGCGTATCAACTCGGCGTCGAAGACCTGGGGGGTCTGCACCGCCCGGAGAGCGGAGCGGTCCAAGGTCTCGGTCACGGCGGTGCCCTCCACCCGCTTGAGGGTGTCGACGACCTCCACCGCCGGAGCCGCCGCGCCGCAATGGCTGGCGGCATGGCAGACGGCGTGGATGACCTCGTGGGTCACCAGGGGCCGTGCGCCGTCGTGAACGGCGATGAGCTTGACGTTTTTGGGCAGTTGGCACACACCCTTGTACACCGACTCCAACCGGCTCTGGCCCCCCAATAGCACCTGGGAGACCTTGGTCAGCTCGTTGTCCCGGCACAGCCTCGCGATCTCCAACAGCAGGTCCTCCCGGGTGACCACGATGATGTCGTGGATATAGGGGCTGGCGCTGAGGGCGCGGAGGGTACGCAGGATCACCGGCTCACCGCCTAAGTCCTCCATCAGCTTGTCCGCCCCCGCCATCCGACTGGACGACCCAGCGGCGGCCACTACGCAGGCGCAGCGCGGGCCTAGGAGCTGGGGCTTCTTCTTGCGCTTGAACAGCATGGGCTTTCCTCCCTTTCCAAGCGGTCTTTTCACGAAAAACGCCCACGTCCGAGGCCGGAGCGTGGGCGTCCGAGGTAACTTATTGATCCAGCGCGCTGTTGACCCGGCGCTCCATCTCCTCGTAGCTGGAGCCGTGGGCCAGGACCAGCTCGGAGAGCAATATTTGCCGGGCGGTGTGGAGCATCTTGCGCTCGCCGGTGGACAAGCCCCGGGCCTCGTCCCGCCGGGACAGGCCCTTGACCACCGCGGCCACCTCCATCAGATCGCCGCTTTTGAGCCGGACCATGTTCTCCCGGTATCTCTGGTTCCAGCCCGGGGTCATGTCGATGTCCATGTCCGGGATGGCGGCGATGACCTGGTCGGCCCGCTCGGCGCACACCACAGGGCGAACGCCGATGGCCTCCGAGGTCTCGGTGGGGATCATGACCACCATGCCGCCCACAGGGAGCTTGAGGATGTAGTAGTCCCGGACCACGCCGCCCAGCTTCTTGCTGACAATGGAGTCAACAACGCCCGCGCCGTGCATGGGATGGACGATCTTGTCGCCAGGCTGAAACATGGTATGCCTCCCTCCCCGCCATCATGCGTTTTCTTCCAGGATTTAGCATACCACACTTTTTGTGGAAAAGCAAGTTTTTATATTGAAATTTTTTACTATTTGGCTATTCTCACAATATAGAAATGATAAAAATTCCTCATAAGAAAAAATTGGAAATCACTGCTCGTCGCCCCGGCGGTAGATCTGCCCCGGCTTGGGGACCACCTCGTGGGCGGCGAAGAGCTCCTCCACAGTGACAAAGGCGTAGCCGGCGTGGTGGAGCTGGTCCACCACCTGGAGGGCCGCGTCCACGCTCTCGGGAAAGATGTCGTGCATGAGGATGATCGCGCCGTCGTCGGCGGCGGAGACGATGTGGCTCACCTCCCGCTGGACGCTGCGCTCGTGCCAGTCCTCCGGGTCCACCGACCACAGGATGATGGGGCTGCAGGCGTTGCGCTCCACGGCGTCGTCCACCATGCCGTAGGGCGGGCGCAGCCAGTAATCCCGCTCGCCCAGCAGCGCCTCCAGCTCTCGGCGGGCCCGGCCCACCTGGGCGTCGAAGTCGGCGTCGCTGAGGTCGGTGAGGGCCACGTGGTCGTAAGTGTGCACGCCGATCTGATGCCCGGCGGCGGCCATGCGCCGGACCAGGTCCTCATTGCCCTCGAGCTGCGCGCCGATGAGGAAAAAGGTGGCCCGAACGCCACGGCGCTCCAGGCCGTCCAGCAGCTTGGCGGTGGTGGCGGCCTTGGGGCCGTCGTCAAAGGTGAGAGCCACCAGCTTGGGGGGCTGGGTCACCGGCTGGACCATGTCCACCTGGGCGGTCTTGGGGGGCTCCGGTCGGGGCCAAAAGAGCCAAAGAGCGCCAAAAACAGCCAAAATCAAGAGCAATAGCCAACGTCGCCGTGCCACGGTCACACCTCCCCATCGCAGATGGGTCTAGTGTGCCCCCGGAGGGCGTTTTTTTACTGGAAAATGTCGCCGCGTAAGGGGTCCACGCCGGCCTGGGCGGCCTCGCAAAATTCATAGAGATAGTCGTAAAAGGGCATCAAAAAGGCGAAGCCCTCCACCAGCCGCTCCACCAGAGCCGGACCGTCGTAGGTCTCGGCCAGACAGACGCTGTCGTGGCTCAGGTTGACGGACTTCAGGTTGTACCACCCCGCCAGGTCCGGGGGCGCGCCCTCCTTAAAGCGGGCGTAGCTCTCCCCGCAGAGGACGAACTCGCTCTGGCGCAGCAGGCGGGCGTTGAGCCGGGCCAGCCGCTGGGGCGCGGTCTCGATGGCGGCGCGGTGGCGGGCCATGGTGGCCGCCTTGGGCTGGAACATCCCCATGCCGTAGCTCCAGCCGTCCCGGCCCACCTCGAACCAAAAGCCCGGCGCGTCCTGCCACTGCTCCACCGGGGGCAGGATGGAGAACCACAGGCTGGTCTTGTAGAACTCGATCCCCCGGCAGCGGCGGGCGTCCTTGTAGATGCGCGCGACCTTGCAAAGAAGGTCCCGGTCCGGGCAGCGGTCGATGAGCCGGTCAAAGACCTCGTCGGCCAGGGCCTTCATGGGCTTTTGCAGGTAGTTTACATAATCTTGCTTATGGGCGTTGAACCACAGCCGCTCGTTGTTGGCGGCAAGGCCCAGCAGAAAGTCATAGGTGGCGGGAGAAAAGCCCTCAAACATCTCTTTTCACCTCCCGTATTCCCGGGCCAGCCGGGCGAAGACCTCCATGGCCCCCTGGATGCGCTTGGTGGGCACGCAGAAGCTGAGCCGGGCATAGCCGCCCGCACCGAAGCCGGAGCCCGGAACGATAAGCAAATCAAGGTTTTTTGCCTTGTCACAGAAGGCCACGTCGTCAGGCTCCAGCGTGGGCAAAAAGTAGTAGAAGGTCCCCGCCGGCGGCAGGGAGGTGTCGTAGCCCAGCGCCCCCAACCCTTCGGTGAGCAGGCGGCGGTTCTCGGCGTAGATGGACAGGTCCGCCGTCAGGCCGTCGCAGGCGGCGCAGAGCCGCTGGAAGAGGCTGGGCGCATTTACATAACCAAGCCGCCTCCCCGCCCCGGCCACGGCGGCGAAGAGGTCGTCGTGGTCCGTCACCTCTGGCCCCACCAGCACATAGCCCAGCCGCTCGCCGGGCAGGGACAGGGACTTGGACCAGGAGTAGCACACCAGGGTATCGGGGTAAAAATTCGGGGCCCAGGGAGTGGTCACGCTGTCGTAGACGATCTCCCGGTAGGGCTCGTCGGAGATGAGGTAGATGGGCCGGCCCAGCTCCCGGCTCTTGCGGCCCAAGAGCTCGCCCAGGCCGGCGAGGGTCTGGGGGGTATAGACCACCCCGGAGGGGTTGTTGGGAGCGTTGGTGAGCACGCCCTTTGTCCGGGGGCCGATGGCGGCCTCCAGGGCCTCCAGGTCGATCTGGAAGTCGGGGACCTTGGGGGGCAGGATGACCGCCGTGGCCCCGGCTCCCTCGATGAAGACCTTGTACTCGGGGAAGTAGGGCGCAAAGACGATAAATTCGTCCCCGGGCTCCGCCGTCAGGGCGTGGAACACGCAGCACAGCGCCGCCGCCGCACCGGCGGTGAGGTAGAGGTCATCGGGGCCGTAGCCGTGGCCAAACCGCGCCGCCAGACCGGCGGACAGCTTCTGCCGCACCGCCAGGTCGCCCTGGGCCGAGGTGTAGCCGTGGAGCTCCAGGGGGTCGCTCTCCCGGACCAGCCGCTCCAGCTCCTCCAGCGCGGCCTTGGGGGGCGGCACGCTGGGGTTGCCGATGGAAAAGTCGTAGACCTTGTCCGGCCCCACCTCTCTGGTGCGCTGGTTGCCGTATTCAAATAGCTCCCGGATCACAGACCGGGCCGTGCCCAGCTCATGGCAGCGTTTGGAGACCATGCTATCACGTCCTCAAAATGGATTTGCCTTAGTATACCTCTTTTTTCGCCTCGGTGCAAGGTTGGGCTTTGGGAACAAAGTAGGGCATATCGAGGCACATCAAAAATTCTTCTTGGGGCAGGGCAAATATACGGATACTGATGGCGGCATCCGCTATGGCGTGAAGCTGATCCATGAGAAAGCCACTAAAAAACTCTACATATTTCAGTTCCAGCTTAATGGTTGCCTTACAGTATTTTCGCTCCACTGTTACAATCATTTTTCCAAAAAAGTCTTCGGCAAGGGCATCGCAAATATCCACCGTTTTGTCAAAACTGGCCTTGGCGACAGGATCGATCATATGAGGCCGCCTACAAAATTCCGCCCTGCCCCTCTCAATCTCTGCGGCCATCCTCGCATCCTCTTGCGTAAACTCCTGCTCTACATACTCACCGGTGTAGTCCCGCACAATGACAATTTTTTCTTCGCTCATTTTCATTATCCCCTCTCTTTATGTAAGACAAATATCTTACATATTTATACCACGTATTGTCTTACAATGTAAATACAAAATGTAAGACAGGTGGTGGCCATGCGAAAATTCAAGGTCCCGGTTGTCCCCTCTACCACTTCAAAAACCATTCGCTTTCCCAACGATGTCATTGAGCAGATCGAGGTTGCGATCCAAGGAACAGGAGCGACTTTTTCCGCCTTTGTCATTGAGGCCACACGGGTAGCGTTGGAGAATCTGGCGGAGGAGGAGCAACCTCCAAAATAAGAAACCATGATTAGCACTCTCGTAATGAGAGTGCTAATTGTTTACAATGCGTTCATGTATTTTATGCCGGGGCGCACTATACTAAAGGCAAATGAAAGGAGGGGTGAAACATGAACGCGCAGAAATTCACCCAAAAGTCTCTGGCGGCGGTGCAGACCGCCCAGGACATGGCCAGCGAGTACGGCAACCAGCAGCTGGGCCAGGCCCATCTGCTGCTGGCTCTGGTGGACGACGAGGCAGGGCTGGTGCCCCAGCTGCTCACCGCCATGGGCCTGACCCTGCCCAGCTTCCAGGCGGCAGTCAAAAAACTGGTGGCCGATCAGCCCAAGGTCTCCGGCCCGGGCCGGGAGGCAGGGAAGGTCTATATCACCCAAGGGCTGGACGCCGCCCTCAACGCCGCCGAGGACGAGGCCGCGGCCATGCGGGACGAGTATGTGTCCGTGGAGCATCTGCTACTGGGCCTGCTGGACCGGGCGGAATCTCCTCTGGCCCAGCTTTTCCAGACCTACAACGTCACCAAAGAGGCCCTCATGCAGGCCCTCAGCGCCATCCGGGGCAACCAGCGGGTCACCAGCGACAACCCCGAGGACACCTACGACGCGCTGAAGAAGTACGGCTCGGACCTGGTGGAGCTGGCCCGGAAGGGCAAGCTGGACCCGGTGATCGGCCGGGACGACGAGATCCGCAACGTCATCCGCATCTTGTCTCGCAAGAGCAAGAATAACCCGGTGCTCATCGGTGAGCCCGGCGTAGGCAAGACCGCCATCGCCGAGGGCCTGGCCCAGCGCATCGTCCAGGGCGACGTGCCCGCCAGCTTGAAGGACAAGACGGTGTTCTCCCTGGACATGGGCGCCCTCATCGCCGGGGCCAAGTACCGGGGCGAGTTCGAGGAGCGGCTCAAGGCGGTGCTGGGAGAGGTCAAAAAGTCTGAGGGGCGCATCCTGCTCTTCATCGACGAGCTCCACACCATCGTGGGCGCGGGCAAGACCGAGGGCAGCATGGACGCGGGCAACCTTCTCAAGCCCATGCTGGCCCGGGGCGAGCTCCACTGCATCGGGGCCACCACGCTCAATGAGTACCGCCAGTATATCGAAAAGGACGCGGCGCTGGAGCGGCGGTTCCAGCCCGTGCTGGTGGCCGAGCCTTCCGTGGAGGACGCCATCGCCATTTTGCGAGGGCTCAAGGAGCGCTACGAGCTCTACCACGGCGTGAAAATTTCCGACAGCGCCATTATCGCCGCCGCCACCCTCTCCAACCGCTATATCACCGACCGCTTCCTCCCCGACAAGGCCATCGACCTGGTCGACGAGGCCTGTGCCCTCATCCGCACCGAGATGGACTCCATGCCCACCGAGCTGGACGTGGTGAGCCGGAAGATCGTCCAGCTGGAGATCGAGGAACAGGCCTTGAAGAAGGAGACCGACAAGCTGGCCCAGAGCCATCTGGCGGAGGTCCAGAAGGAGCTGGCCGAGCTCCGGGCGGACTTTGCCGAGAAAAAGGCCCGCTGGGACAACGAAAAGAACGCCATCGGCGCGGTACAAAAGCTCCGCTCCGACCTGGACGAGGCCAACGCCGCCTTGGACAAGGCCCAGCGGGAGTACGACCTGGAGACCGCCGCCCAGCTCAAATACGGACGCATCCCGGAGCTGCAAAAGGCCATTGAGGCCCAGGAGGCCCAGGCTGGGGCCCGCAAGGGAGAAAACCTTTTGCGCGACCGGGTCACCGACGAGGAGATCGCCCGCATCGTGGAGCGGTGGACGGGCATCCCCGTGGCCCGGCTCATGGAGGGAGAGCGGGAAAAGCTCCTTCACCTGGAGGACATTTTGCATGAGCGTGTGGTTGGCCAGGACGAGGGCGTGCGGCTGGTGAGCGAGGCCATTTTGCGCTCGAGAGCGGGCATTGCCGACCCCAACAAGCCCATCGGCTCCTTCCTCTTTTTGGGCCCCACCGGCGTAGGCAAGACAGAGCTTGCCAAGACCCTTGCCGCGGCCCTCTTTGACAGCGAACGGAACCTGGTGCGCATCGACATGTCGGAGTATATGGAGAAGTTCTCCGTCTCCCGGCTCATCGGCGCGCCTCCGGGCTACGTGGGCTACGAGGAGGGCGGCCAGCTCACCGAGGCGGTGCGCCGCAGCCCCTACTCGGTCATCCTCTTTGACGAGGTGGAGAAGGCCCACCCGGACGTGTTCAACGTGCTGCTGCAAATTCTGGACGACGGGCGGGTCACCGACAGCCAGGGCCGGACGGTGGACTTCAAAAACACCGTGCTCATCCTCACCTCCAACCTGGGCAGCCAGTACCTGCTGGAGGGCATCGATGAAAACGGCGACATCGCCCCGGAGGCCCGGGAGCAGGTGGACGCGCTCTTAAAGCAGTCCTTCCGGCCGGAGTTTTTGAACCGTCTGGATGAAATCGTCTGCTTCAAGCCCCTGACCCGTGACAACGTCACCCACATCATCGAGTTGATGCTGGCAGAGCTCAACGCTCGATTGGCGGATAAGGAGCTGCGCGTGGAGGCCACCCAGGCCGCCAAGGACTTCATCCTGGCGGCGGCCTACGATCCCCTCTACGGCGCCCGGCCCCTGCGGCGGTATCTCCAACACAACGTGGAGACCCTCATCTCCAAGGCCATCATCGCCGGGTCTGTGAGCCCAGGGCAGGTGCTGAAGCTGGATGTAGAAAAGGACGAACTGACAGTAAACTAAGACAAGGGCGGCCGCGTAAAAGCGCGGCCGCCCTTTTATATCCAAAGCAAATGCACCCGGCCCCGGCCCCGGCGCATAGAATGGGGTGCGGTCTCTCCACGAACCGCGCAAGCATCCACCGTAATGGTCAAAGGAGAAGAAGCATGAGCCGATATTATCCCTCTGATTGGGCGGCCCAGGAGCGTCAACGGTTGGACTATCTGGCCTCGGTGGGCTGCGGCTGCGACTGCGGCTGCGTCCAGCCCGAGCCTCCCTGCTGCCCCGCCCCTGTCCCCTGCTGTCCTGGTCCCACGGGCCCTATGGGTCCCACCGGGCCCCAGGGCATCCCCGGCCCTGACGGCGCCACCGGTCCTACCGGGCCCCAGGGCATTCCCGGCCCCGACGGCGCGGTCGGTCCTACTGGCCCCACCGGTCCTGTCGGCGCGACGGGCGCGACCGGCGCTGCGGGCGCTGTTGGTCCTACCGGACCCACTGGCCCTGTCGGCGCAACGGGCGCGACCGGCGCTGCGGGCGCTGTTGGTCCCACCGGGCCCACTGGCCCTGTCGGCGCGACTGGCGCGACCGGCGCTGCGGGCGCTGTTGGTCCCACCGGGCCCACTGGCCCTGTGGGCGCGACTGGCGCGACTGGCGCTGCGGGCGCTGTTGGTCCTACCGGGCCCACTGGCCCTGTCGGTGCGACGGGCGCGACTGGTGCTGCGGGCGCTGTTGGTCCCACCGGGCCCACTGGCCCTGTCGGCGCGACTGGCGCGACTGGTGCCACGGGCGCTGTTGGTCCCACTGGCCCCACTGGTCCTGTCGGTGCGACCGGAGCTACTGGCGCAACGGGCGCTGTTGGTCCCACCGGGCCCACTGGCCCTGTCGGCGCGACTGGCGCGACTGGCGCTGCGGGCGCTGTTGGTCCCACTGGCCCCACTGGTCCTACTGGCCCCACCGGACCCACTGGACCTACCGGGCCTCGGGGCGAGGACGCGGAGCTGACCCCGGCCGCCCCGGTGGCCAATGCCAACGCCAACAACATCGTCGGTCAGTTCAACAATCTGCTGACCAACCTGCGCGCCGCGGGCCTTTTGGAAACCTGACGACCCACACGGGGGCGGACCACCGCCCCCGTTCCTTTTAAGGATTAAGGAGGGACGCACATGAAAGTGGCGGTGTACGCCATCTGCAAAAACGAGGCGGCCTTTGCCCGGCGCTGGATGGCCTCCATGTCCGAGGCCGACCAGGTGGCCGTTTTGGACACCGGCTCAGAGGACGGCACGGCCCAGCTCCTTCGTGAGCTGGGAGCTTCGGTGACCGAGGAGACCATCTCTCCCTGGCGGTTCGACACCGCCCGAAACCGCTCCTTGGAGCTGGTGGACGACGACGCGGATATCTGCGTCTGCACCGACCTGGACGAGGTCTTCCACCCAGGCTGGCGCAAGGCCCTGGAGGCGGCGTGGACCCCCGACGCGGGCCAGGCCGCCTACCGCTACGTGTGGAGCTTCACCCCTACCGGTGCGGAGGACACCGTCTTCTGGATCGAGAAGATCCACCGCCGCCACGGCTACCGCTGGACCCATCCCGTCCACGAGGTGCTGACCTGGGAGGGACCAGGCCAGAGCGGCCCCACCGTTTGGGCCCGGGGGGTCCAGTTGGACCACCATCCCGACCCGGGCAAGTCCCGGGGCCAGTATCTGCCCCTTTTGGAGCTGTCAGTGGCCGAGGACCCGGAGGACGACCGCAATATGCACTATCTGGGCCGGGAGTACTACTTCCACCGCCGCTGGGACGAGGCCATCGCCACCCTGGAGCGGCACCTGGCCCTGCCCTCTGCCCAGTGGGCCGACGAGCGCGCCGCCTCCATGGGCTACATAGCCAAGTGCTACGACCAAAAGGGCCAGAGCGGCGAGGCCCAGGTCTGGCGGCTGCGCTCCATCGCCCAGGCCCCGCACCTCCGGGAGCCCTGGATGGAAATGGCCTGGCAGTGCTACGGCCAGAAGGACTGGGACGGCGTGCTCTACTTCACCGGACGGGCCCTTGCCATCCAAGACCGGCCCCGGAGCTACATCACCCAGGCATCCGCCTGGGCCGAGGGACCCCACGACCTGCGAAGCCTGGCCTTTTATCACACAAACCGCCTCCCCCAGGCCCTGGAGGAGGCGGAAAAAGCACTGGAGCTCTCGCCGGAGGACGGACGGCTGGCGGCCAACGTGGTGGCCCTTCGCGCCGCCGTGGAGCCTTAGAAGTCCAGCCGTTTTTCCAGGCAGACCAGCTCTACCCCGGCGATGCCGTTGAAGGTGCAGTTCACCACCCCGGGCTCGTCAAAGCCCAGCTTGGCGTACATCCGCCGGGCGGCCTGGTTGCGGAGGTTGGTGTCCATACGAAGATACCGGCAGCCCCGCTCCCGGGCGTAGCGCTCGTAGTAGTCCACAAAGGCCCGGCCATAGCCCTTGCCCTGGGCGGCGGGGTCCACCACCAGCGTGTGGAGCACCATCACCTCATTCTCCGGCGCGGGGTGCTTCCAAGGACACAGGGCGTACTCAGGGACCTGGGTCTGGTTCAGGATGGCGGCGGCCAGGATCTGGCCGCCGTCTTCCAATACGAAGAGCTCGTCCCGCTCCAGGGCGGCCTGGGCGGTGGCGGCGGTGGGATAGACTCCCCGGACCCAGCCGGTGGTGGTGCGGCCCTGCTCCTCGCCGTCGTGAAGACGCTGGTAGATGGCGTCCACTCCGGCTACGTCATCGGCCTGGGCTTTGCGGATACGCACGCTCCTCAGCTCCTTAGAAGAACTTTTCGTAGATGCCCACGGCGAAGATAAAGAGCACCACCACAGGCAGCACGTAGGTCAGATAGGGCCGCATCCAGCGGCGCATTTTCAAACCTTCGCCGGTGTTGGCCTCCTCTTGGAAGTTCTTCCAGCCCCAACCGTACCGGGTGACGCAAAACAGCAGGTAGACAAGAGAACCCAGGGGCAAAAAGAGGTTGCTCACCAAAAAGTCCTCCAGGTCCTGGATGGTGCCGCCGAAGACGCTCAGCCAGTCCCACTGCCACAGGTTGAAGCCCAGCACGCAGGGCACCGACAGCGCGATGATGACCACCAGGTTCACCACACTGGACTTCTTCCGGCTCCAGCCGGTGAGCTCCATGCCGCAGCAGATGATGTTTTCAAACACCGCCAGCACCGTGGAAAGGGCGGCAAAGGACATAAAGAGGAAGAACAAGCTGCCCCACAGCCGCCCCAGGAACATGTCGGCGAAGATGTTGGGCAGGGTGATGAACACCAGGCTGGGCCCGGCGGTCTGGTCCACGCCGTAGGTAAAGCAGGCCGGGAAAATGATGAGCCCCGCCGTGATGGCCACAAAGGTGTCCAGGGCCACCACCCGGGCCGATTCGCCCAGCAGCGAGCGCTCCTTGCCGATGTAGCTGCCGAAGATGGCCATAGCGCCGATGCCCAGGCTCAGGGTAAAAAAGGCCTGGTTCATGGCCCCCACCAGGGTGGAGCCCACGCCCTCCTCCGCCATGCGGCCAAAGTCGGGCAGCAGATAGAACCGCAGTCCCTCTGCCGCGCCGGGCAGCAGCAGGCTGTGGACCGCCAGGGCCACCATGATGACCAGCAACGCCACCATCATCACCTTGGTGATACGCTCCAGGCCGTTTTGCAGCCCCACAGCGCACACAAAGATGCCCAGGGCCACCACCACGACCATCCAAAAGCCCATGGTCACGGGGTCTGCCAGCATGCCGCTGAAGACCTCGGCCACACCGTTCACGTCCTGGCCCTCAAACCGCCCGGCGGCGGTGAGGCAGAAGTAGTGGAGCATCCACCCGGCCACGGTGGTGTAGAACATCATCAGCAGATAGCAGCCCGCCAGGGTCAGATAGCCGTGGATGTGCCACTTCTGCCCCGGCTTCTCCAAGGCTTGGTACGCCTTCACCGGGCTCTTCTGGCTGGCCCGGCCCACGGCGAACTCCATGCACAAGATGGGCAGGCCCAGCGCCACCAGAAACAGCAGGTAAAACAGCACGAAGGCTCCGCCGCCGCCCTGGCCCGCCATGTAGGGGAATTTCCACACGTTGCCGATGCCGATGGCGCATCCCGCCGACAGCAGGATGAATCCCATGCGGGTCTTCAGCTTCTCTCTATCCATAGATCGCGTCTCCCTTTTCCCTTCTTGATAAGCCTGTCTACGAAAAAGCAAGGCCGCCCGGCAGGCGTCCTTGCTTATGGAGCAGGTGAGGGGAATCGAACCCCCGTGTTCAGCTTGGGAAGCTGACATTCTACCATTGAACTACACCTGCGTGATCGGTTTGAGCCTCACGACTAAGGGGAATTATACACCAGCCACCGCCGGGCTGTCAACCATTTCTTGGGGAAAAAGGGCGCAAGGCAAGAAAACCGGGCGGGACGCTGACGCGTCCCGCCCGGCTGTTTGCTCGGGTCTTTCGCTGAGAGGAGAGCTTACTTGTTGTCGGCGTTCACCGCGTTGGCGGCGGTGCGACCGGAGACGAAGATCTCCACGATGGCGTTGCCGCCCAGGCGGTTACCGCCGTGGATGCCGCCGGTGACCTCGCCCGCGGCGTACAGGCCCTCGATGATCTTGCCGCTGGCGTCCAGCACGTGGCGGTCGGTATCGATGGCCAGACCGCCCATGGTGTGGTGGGTGGAGGGGGCCATGATGCGGATACGCAGGAGCTCGCCGTCGAGCTTGTAGGTGTCGGCCTTATACTTGCCGTTCTCGTCCACCTCGGCGGTGCCCACCAGCTTGGTGGGATTCTCCTTCTTGACCTCGGGGGGCTCGGTGCCGGCCATAACGGCCTTGTCGTAAGCCTCCAGGGTCTCGTAGATGACCTTGGGATCGGCCTTCATGCCGAACTCATCCAGGACCTTCTGGAGCTCGTCGGCACTGGTGGCGAAGTACACCCGGCCGTCGATCTGGGTCTTGCCGGTGGTAGCGCCGGCCTCCACGCCGGGCTTCACATAGGTGTCGTAGGGATAGGGGAAGCCGACCACGGTCTCGGCGTTGGAGATCTCCAGGAACACGCCCTGGGTGCCGTTGACCTCGATGCCGTTTTCAAACTCGCCCTGGCTGAGCACGTCGCGCTCGGCGGCCTCGTTGACGAAGCGCTTGCCGGTGGTGGGGTTGATGTAGGCGGCGTAGTTGCCCGCGCCGAAGGCCAGGTTGCCGTTGTCGATCCAGGAAATGGGCATCATCTGGGTCCAGCCCTCGCCCACGGTGGCCGCGCCGGCGGCCTGGCCCATCTTGATGCCGTCGCCCTGCATGGAGCTGCGGTTGGTGGTCTTGGTGGCGTTGGTGATGTACTTGGCGTCCCAATACTTATTGGTCTCCATGACCTTGGAGATGTTGGCGGCGTAGCCGCCGGTGGCCAGGATGACGCCCTTGTTGGCCCGGGCGGTGACGGGGGTGCCGTCATACATGGTGGCGGTAACGCCCACCACCTTGCCGCCCTCGATGATGAGGTTCTCGGCGGTGGTCCGGGTCATGATCTTGTTCTTGTCGCTGCCGTCCACGGTCTTCTTTGTGGTGGCGAAGTAGGTGCCGTACTGGGCGGGCACGTCCATCTGGCCGTCGCCGTCCATATCGCCGCCGGAGAAGGAGTTCTCTCTCCACCACAGAGCGCCGATGAGGGTGGACTGGTCGGCGTCATTGAACAGAGCGCCCTGATCCTGGAGCCAGGGCTTCAGGTCCTGGCCGTCCTCGATGAACTGCTTGACCAGGTCCACGTCGCCGTAGATCCACTCGGTCTTGTCCGCGCTCTGGCGGAGGCCGCCGTAGTAGGTCTGGAAGACGTGGAGGTTGATGGTGGAGAACAGCGTCAGGGTGTTCTCGGCGGCGCCGGCGGCCAGCTTGGGCTCGGCCCAGTCGAGGTAGGCCTTGATCTCCTTCTTCAACGCCTGGAGGGTGGGCAGGAACTCGGCGTGAACGCCGTGCTTGGACAGCTCACCGATGTCGCCGGCCTCGTAGTCGTGGTCCTTATAGTAGTCGCCGTCGAAGGGCTCCTCGGACCAGTTGTAGATGGTCTTCAAGGTCTCGATGGCGCCGTTGCCGGACTTCACCTTGTCATAGGTGGCGCCCCGGTACTCGCCGGAGGTGGCGTCGGGCTTGTCGGCCTCCCAGCAGAGGTAGGGCATCACGCTCTGGTAAGCGCCGCCGGAGCACAGGGTGTTGCCGCCGATCTCGGCGTTCTTCTCGATGACCAGCACGCTGTCGCCGTTCTGGGTGGCCTGGGCGGCCGCGCCCATGCCCGCGCCGCCGGCGCCCACCACCACCACGTCATAGGTGGCCTCGATGGGAGCCTGCGCCTCGTGCTTGACGGTGTTCTTCTTGAAGGAGGCCAGGTCGGAGACCTTGGCCTGCTCGGCGGCGTCGTTCACCGCGTCCTTGATGGCCCGGGAGGTGAAGGTGGCGCCGGAAACGCCGTCCACGCCGGAGCCGTTGGCGGCGACGATGTCGGGGATCATGATATCAAAGGCGGGAGAGCCCACGTGGGCGGTCTCGCCGGAGGTCTTGACCTCCACGGCGGTGACGGCGCTGTCGGAGAAGGTCACGTCCAGCTCCACAGGGCCGTTGTAGCCGATGGCGGTGCCGGTGTAGGTGCCGGCGGTGAAGCTCAGCGCGCCGGCGGGGACCTCGGGGGCGGCGCCCTGGGCGGCGGCGATGGCGGCCGCGGCGGCCTCCTTTACGCCGTTGGAGGTCAGAGTAGCGCCGGAAACGCCGTCGATGTCAGCGCTCTGGGCCTTCTTGATCTGACCGGCCAGCTCCTCCAGAGCCGCGCCGCCCACGGCGGGGGTCTCCTTGTCGCCGGTGATCTTCACGTCGGTGATGGAGCTCTCGTCGGTGGTCAGCTCTACCACCACGGCTCCGCCATAACCCTGGCCCTCGCCGGTGTAGGTGCCGGGGGTGTAGATCTTCTCGCCGGTCTTGGTCTTGTTGCAGCCCACCAGAGAGAAGACCAGGGCCAGCGCCAGGATCAGAGCCAGCCTTTTCGTCAAATCCTTAAACATCAATAGTTCCTCCCTTTCAAAAAAGTGTCGCGCGGATGGGGCGGCGCGGCCGCCCAGATCGTCTAAAACAGAGAAGCGTCACCTCCCGGCATTTTGTGATATTCGTCCTACTTTATGCTTACATGACCATTTTATGGTACATTCACGCCATTGTCAAGAAAAGATTGGCTCCTCTAGCGGCCCTGGGCGGCGCCCTCCTCGGCGTGGATGCGGGTCTCCTGGTCGTCCATCTTGGACTCCTCGTTTTTGATCTCCCAGTGGATGAGGAAGGTCAGCGCGCCCCGGAGCAAAATGATAGCCCCCAGGATGATGAGCTCGCTGGGGGTGCGGACCACGGCGGTGCGCAGCACCTCGCCGCCCAGCTTGAACTCCAGGGCCAGGGCGATACCCTCGGCCAGTCCCAGGCGCACGTGGCTGTCGTGGCTCAGGCAGCCGATGAGGGCTTTGACGGCGGACACCAGCAGCACTCCCACGCCGATGCACTCCAAAAACAGCACCCCGAACTGGACGATGATCTCAAACCATTCCTCCATCAAAGCCAGTGCGTTCATGGCTCCGACCTCCCTCTCGTCTTTGGATCTTCCTTGAGCTTGGGCGCCGAGCGGGCCAGCCGCCGGACCATAATGCCGCTGACCAGCCCAATGAGCACCCCCGCCACCAGCCCAGTGATGACCAAGGGGATGAAATAGTAGGCCACCCAGACGCTGTCCACCAGGAAGATGGCCACGGCGATCTGTCCGGCGTTGTGGGCGATACCGCCCACCAGGCTGACTCCGGTGCAATCAAACACGCCCAGGGCCTTCACCGCCGTCATGGCCAGCAGGCTCAGCGCCCCTCCGGCCAGGCTGAAGGAAAAGCTGAAGAGGTTGCCAAACAGCAGACCGTTGACGACGATGCGCACCGCCGACACCAGCGCGGCCTCCCGCCAGGAATAGAGATAGAGCACGGTGACGATGGCCAGATTGGGCAGTCCCACCTTCATCCCCGGGATGGAGAACACAGGGAGCAGGGCCTCCACATAGCCCAAAAGGATGGCCGCCGCGCAGAAAAGGCCCAGATAGGCCGTCTTAGTCCCCTTACCGCCCATGGCCTAGCCCTCCCGCTGTGGGATGTAGACGATGAGCCCGTGGGGCAGGCAGGCGATGACCTGCCCTTCCTGGCGGATGGGGCCGGTCTGGACGCAGACCTTGTCGGGGCAGTCGGCCTGGGCCACCAGCACGGCCCCGTCCTCCACCCGGATGAGGTTGCGGCCGATCTCCTCGTCTCCCACCCAGAACTCCTGGTCCTGGGACAGGTCCAGCTCCATATCCTCCTGGCCGCCCAGCTTGACCACAGCCTTGGCCCCCTCGTCATGGAGCCAGAGCCGCTGGACCAAAAAGGCCGCGCCCAACGCCGCCAACAGGACCAGGGCTAAGATCCACGTGTTTCGCTGCTGCCGTGTCACGCCGCCGCCTCCCTTTTTTATAATATGTATCCATTGTACGGGCCATCTCTCTCTTTGTCAAGGGAACGGGCCTGATTTTTGCGTATCCAACACCTTTTTCGTCGTTTTTGCCCCGCTTGCAATCCCACGGGGTTTTTGGTAGAATAGGCAAAAACACAGGAGGAGGTGAGGGCGATGCCCAAAAAAGAGCGCCGCCCGGTGGGCAGAACACCGGCGGTCCTTCTGGCCCTGGGCGCGGCGGTGCTGGTGGCGGCGGTGACGCTCACCCTGGTCCACCGAAGCCAAGACCGGGACCAGGGCCAGGTCTGGGAGGAACAGCTCTTCGCCATGGACACGGTGATGACCCTCACCGCCTATGGCCCCGAGGGCCAGGCCGCCGTGGCCGAGGCCGCCCAGGAGTTGCGGCGGCTGGACGCTCTATGGTCGGTGGAGTCCCCGGACAGCGAGATCGCCCGGCTCAACGCCGGGACGGACAACGCCGTGAGCGCCGACACCGCCTACCTGCTGGGGCGGGCTCTGGACATCTCCCAGGAGACCGGCGGTCTCTTTGACCCCACCATCTACCCGCTGATGACCCTCTGGGGCTTCCACACCGACCACCCCCACGTCCCCCGTGACGTGGACATCCAGGCCGCGCTGCCTTTGGTGAACGGCGGCCTGGTGGCCCTGTCGGGGGAGACGGTCTCCCTGGCCCCCGGCCAGGAGCTGGACCTGGGCGGCATCGCCAAGGGCTTCGCCTCCGCCCGGGTCATGGAGATCTTCCGCGCCCACGGCGTGGAGGCGGGCATGGTCTCCCTGGGGGGCAACATCCAGACCCTGGGGACCAAGCCCGACGGCAGCCCGTGGCGCATCGGCGTACGGGACCCGGTCGGCGGCGCGTCGTCCTACCTGGGGGTGTTGCCGGTGGAGGGCAAGGCGGTCATCACCTCCGGGGGCTACGAGCGGTTCTTTGAGGAAAACGGCCAAACCTACATCCACATCCTGGACCCCCGCACGGGCTGGCCCGCCCAGTCCGACCTCCAAAGCGCCACCGTCATCTCCGAAGACGGCGTGTTGGCCGACGCGCTATCCACCGCCCTCTACGTCATGGGCTCGGAGGAGGCCGCCGCCTTTTGGGCCCAGCGGGCCGGCCGGTTCGACATGGTGCTACTCACCCAGTCGGGAGAGCTACTGGTCACCCAAGGGGTGGCCGGGCAGTTGGAGACCCAGCTCCCCGTCCGGGTCTTACACGCCCAAAGTCAAGAGGGGCCCGCCGCCCTCTGATGCCCGAGAGACTATAAAAAGAGAGCGTCCCCAAGTTGGGGACGCTCTCTTGGTCTTTCCCGCGAATTACTGAGGAATGACGTTGACCGCGCGGAGCTTGCCGTTGCCGCGGGGGTCGGGCTCGGTGTCAAAAGTGACCTTCTGGCCCTCGGCCAGGGTCTTAAAGCCGTCGACCTGGATGGCGGAGAAGTGCACGAACACATCCTCGCCGCCCTCGTCGTTGGCGATGAAGCCAAAACCCTTGGTCTCGTTGAACCACTTGACGGTGCCCTGATACATGATTGATTACCTCCTGAGAATTGTTTGTCTGTAAACAAAAAGCCCTCGTCCGGCGAAGCCATGACTATGACTTACGCCAGACGTGAGCCCTAGTTTCCTGTGCAGACTAGATGCAGTATACCACCCTTTCCCAATTCTGTCAATGGCGACTTTTGTTTATTTTTGGAAAAATTGTGCAAATTCTCAGCGGTTTTTCAAGTTTTCTCTCAGCGGTCGGGTTTGAGGACATATTCCTCCACCGCCATCCCTACGCCGCCCTCAAAATTGGCCCCGGTGACGTGCCTGGCCGTGGCTTTCGCCTCAGGCGCGGCGTTTCCCATGGCAAAGGACCACCGGGCGTACTCCAGCATCTCCAGGTCGTTGTCCGCGTCGCCGAAGGCCATGACCTGGTCCGCCGTCAGCCCCAGACGCTGGGCCAGGGCGGCCAAAGCCCGGCCCTTGTGGACGCCGGGGGCGTTGAGCTCCATATTATAGCCCAGGGCTCCGGTGAATACCACGTCTCCCGTGGCGGCGATCTCCGCTTGGACCTGGGCGCGTACAGAGTCTGGGACGCAGAAAATGTCGAATTTCCCCGGTCTCCCCTTCGCCGCCACCGCCGCCACATCGTCCACGGAGGTGGTATTGCGGCAGAACATCTCGAAAAAGTGGTCGCTTAGGATCAGCTCCTTCACGTCCTCCAGCCTGCCGTCCATGTAGTTCTCCGGGCCGATGTAGAGCTCAAAGGCCAGCCCCCAGCGGCGCAAAATGCGGATGATATCCACGCACTGGGCGCTGTCCATGGGGAAGGAGGCCATCTCCGCTCCGGTGGCGGCGTCCAGCACAAAAGCGCCGTTGGCGGTGATGCCGAAGTCCACGCAGCCCAGGCCGGCGGCGTGCTCCCGGACCAGGGACCAGCTACGGCCGCTGGCGATGGCGATCTTCACCCCCCTGGCCGAGGCGGCGCGCAGGGCGTCGATGTTGCGCTGGGGGATGGTGTGGTGGTCGGCCCCCAGCAGCGTGCCGTCCATGTCCAGGGCGATGAGGCGGATGTCATTCATGTTCGCCGGCCTCCTTCAGGTCTTCCAGCGTCAGGGCCATGAGCTGGTCCTTGGTGGGCTCCTCCACCGCCGCCAACCGGTCGGCCTGACGGGCCACGGCCTGCTCGAAGAGATTGCGCACGTCCCGGCCGTTGCCGAAGTTCTCGTCCCGGTCTTCGTAGAGCCGACGGAAGGTCTCCTGGCAATACGCCGCCGCCTGGTCGTCCAGGGCGTAGCCGTTTTTGCGGCACAGGGACTGGAAAATTTCAAAGAGCTGGTCGCCGGTGTAGTCCTCAAAGATGAAATACTTGTTGAAGCGGCTCTCCAGGCCGGGGTTGGCGTGGATAAAGTCGTCCATGAGCTCGGTGTAGCCCGCCACGATGACAATGAGGTCGTGGCGGTGGTCCTCCATGCCCTTCAAAAGGGTCTCTATGGCCTCGGTGCCAAAATCGTTGGGGTTGTCGTGGCTGGTGAGGGCGTAGGCCTCGTCGATGAAGAGCACGCCGCCCAGGGCCTTGTCGATGACCTCCCGGGTCTTGATGGCCGTCTGGCCCACAAAGCCCGCCACCAGGCCCGCCCGGTCCACCTCCACCAGCTGGCCCTTGCTCAAAACGCCGATGGCGTGGTAAATTTTCGCCAGCAGCCGGGCCACGGTGGTCTTGCCTGTGCCGGGATTGCCCATGAACACCAGGTGCAAACTCATCGGCGGCACCGGCAGGCCCTCCTTCTCCCGGAGCCTACGGACCTTTACCAGGTTGATGAGGCTCTTCACGTCGGCCTTCACCTTCTCCAGCCCGCACAGCTCGTCCAGCTGGGCCAGCAGCTCCTCCAGCGTCGGCTCGGGCTCCTCGGCGGGCCGCTGGGGCTGGGCGGGGACCGCCGCGGCGGTCTCCACACCGGGCTCCTTCCCCGTCTCGTGGCCGGGGGTGACGAACTCCCGCACATCCAGGGCGGCCTTGTCCGCCGGGAGAGCGGCGGCGTCACACAGCCCGGTGAGCGCGTCGGCGCAGCGGTTGACAAAGCCCGCCTCCGCCTCGCTGACGACGTTGTCCACCGCCGCGAAGAGAAGCAGCATCAGCGTAAAGGTGTCCACGAACCGCCTCGCCAGCCGCTTACCGGTACGCTTGTCGTACTCGATGAGTCCGGCGAAGAACTTGGGCGGCTGGAAGCCCGGGTAATCCGCCACCTGGGCGCACAGGTCCCAGTAGAGCACGCTGGGCACGGGGCTTCCCTTGCAGTAGATGGCGTTATAGTACTCCACGTGCCTAGGGCTCAGCCCCCCGTCCTCCCCCCACACTCCGGTGGCGGCGCGGCGAAAAAAGCCGTCGGCCTCGGCGGCGAAGGCGGCGCGCAGGCCAGGGTCGGCGATGAGCTTACGAAAGGCGGAAACGCCCTCGTCATACTGTTTGTGGACCGCCGGAGCGGACATGGAGGGTCTCATTTGGCGTCACGTCCCTACACAAAAATAGTAAAAATCGTGTTCTTCATTATACCCACTTCCCCTACATTTTTCAAGTAGGGGCAACAAATGTTCGGAGTTGTCCCCTTTGGCGAAAAAATTTTTGGAAAATTTCATAAAAGCTATTGACATATTATTAAAAACATTGTATAGTATAGCCAGGGAAAGGAAGGTGAGTCCAATGGGCTAGGAAGCCGAAGGACCCAACGAATTTCCAAGCGCAGCGGCAAGACCAAAGGAACTTGAGGAATGTACCACCAAACCTCCCATAGACATGGGAAAGGCACCAAGCCATCAAAGAGTTTGAAGCATGGACAGGAAACGAGTACCAAAGGCCCGACCACCGCGCGAACCCGGTAAAATCGCAATACCGGGCACCCCGTAGAAAGAAGAGGTTGAAAAAGCATGGAGATCCAGAACGAACAGAAGTAACCCCCCGGTCACGTCGGATGGCCGGGGGGTAAGTGTTTTTTGGGGGCTCTTTGGTTGAAAAAGCCCTTGGGATGTGGTACAATAGCCTATCGGCTATTGTTTTTTTATGCCCGTTTTAAAAAGGAGGCGCGCCATGAAGGCCATCGCCGCGGTAGACCAGAGCTGGGCCATCGGCTTCCAGGGCAGGCTGCTCTGCCCCATCTCCGCCGACCTCAAGCGTTTCAAGGCCCTCACCCTGGGCCATCCAGTGATCCTGGGCCGCAAGACCCTGGCCACCTTTCCCGGCGGCAGGCCTCTGCCCGGGCGGGAGAACCTGATCCTCTCGGCCACCATGGCCAGCGCCCCTGAGGGAGCAAAGGTCTTCGGCAGCTTGGACGCGCTGTTGGACTACGCCCCCGACGACGCCATCGTCATCGGCGGCGAGAGCGTCTACCGGGCCCTGCTGCCCCACTGCGATGAAGTTTACATAACAAAGATACACGCCTCCTTCCCCGCCGACAGTTGGTTCCCCGACCTGGACCTGGCCCCGGCCTGGCAGGTAGCGGACCGGGAGGGGCCCTACGAGGAAAACGGCGTGGAATTCAGCTATTGGACCTACCGGTGGAGGGATATCTCGTGAAGGAGCTGACCCTGCCCCGCCGCCAGCGGGACAGCCACAAGGGGGATTTCGGCAAAGTTGACATAATATCTGGCAGCGTGGGCTACACCGGCGCGCCTTATCTGTGCGCCCAGGGGGCGCTACGCGCCGGGGCGGGCCTTGTGTCGGTGGGTCTGCCCGGCGGGGTCTATCCCCTGCTGGCGGCGAAATTCCTCTGCGCCATGCCCTATCCCCTGGGCGCGGGGGACCGCTTCGGCCTGGACGCGCTGGAGGCCGCGGTGGCCCACTGCGCCGACAAGGATGTGGTGGCCCTCGGCCCGGGGCTTGGCCGGGAACCTTTTACCGGCGAATTCGCCCGGCGGCTTTTGGGGCGTATCCCTTGCCCGGTGGTGCTGGACGCCGATGGTCTAAATGCCCTTTGCGGACATATAGATAGCTTGGACCGCCGCCGGGGCCGGGTGACGGTGCTTACCCCGCACATGGGGGAGTTCGCCCGGCTGCTGGGCCGGGAGGTAGGCGACCGGGAGACCGAGGCCGCCGATTTTGCCCAGGGCCACGGCTGCTGGCTGGTCTTGAAGGGCCACCGGAGTGTCATCGCCGGGCCGGAGGGCGAGCTTTTTGTCAATCCCACCGGCAACCCCGGCATGGCCGTGGGGGGCTCGGGAGACGTGCTGACGGGAATGCTGGCCGGACTGCTGGCCCAGGGGCTGGAGACCTGCGAGGCCGTCACCGCCGGGGTGTACCTCCACGGCCTGGCCGGCGATCTGGCGGCCCAGGCGCTGGGGGAATACGCCATGACGGCGGCGGATATTTTGGACTACCTCCCCGCTGCCATGAAGACCGCGGAGGAGAACGGACATGGTGAATAAAGAGGAACGCTACAAAGCCAAGACGCGGGCCTCCGGCGTGATCTTGGGCGCGGGGATCGTCCATGGCATTTTCGCCGCGCTGATCGGCGTGAACGCGGCCCTGGGAAGCGATGCCCTCAGCTTCGCCGTGTTTGGCTTTGGACACTTGGCGCTGGCGGTGCTCTTTCTGCTACTCAAGCACCCCGCCTGGGGGATCGCCGCCACGGTGGTCTACGTGGTGGGACGCCTTCTGGCGACGATCCCGCTGCTACGGGCTTACTTCATGCTCCGCTCCCCGGTCATTCTGATGGGGTCCATCTTAGGCGGCGGCATATGCCTGGCATTGACAGCTTTTTTCATTTACGCCGACTATCAGGCGGTGGTCCTGCGCCGCTTGGAGCGAGAACGGGAAGCATAACACAAGGAGGAATCGGGTGTGAAACGGCGGTTTGGGCTGTTTCCACTGATGATGAGCCTTCTGCTGCTGGCGGGCTGCGGCAGCGAAGGGAAGACGGGCTCCAGCGAGGAGCTGGCCCTGGACATCCAAAAGGACTTTGCCGCCATGACGACCTGCTCGTGCCAGGTGGCCCTCACCGCCGACTACGAGACCCGGGTGTTTGACTACGTGCTGGACGTGACCTACGACGCCTCGGGCGCGGACTTGACTATCGTGGAGCCGGAGCTGGCCCGGGGGGTCACCGCCCACATCGAAGCGGGCCAGACCCAGTTGGTCTACGACGGCTTCAGCCTGGACGCGGGGCCGCTGACGGCAGATGGGCTCAGCCCGGTGGAGGCGGTGCCCGCCTTTTACCAGGCCATCTCGGCGGGCTACATCGCCGCGGTGGACGTGAGCGGCGAGGTCCTCACCGTCACCTACCGAGACGGCGAGAGCCAGCCCGGTGTGGGCCTGGAGACGGTGGTGAGCTTTGACGCGAAGACCCGCACTCCCTTATGGGGCGAGCTTTTTTACGACGGCACCCGCGTCGCCACCGCCCAGGCGAAGGACTTCCAGAGCCTGATTCCAGAGACTGACTGAACAAAGGAGAAATGCCCCGTGGACAAAGCGCAAATGCGGACCTGGGCCGAGATCGACCTCCACGCCCTGGAGCACAACTACCACGCCCTGCGCTCCAACCTGGCCCCGGGCTGCCGGTTCGTGGGCGTGGTCAAGGCCAACGCCTACGGTCACGGCGCAGTCACCGTGGCCCGGCGGCTGGAGCGTCTGGGTGCGGAGTATCTGGCGGTGGCCTGCCTTTCTGAGGCCATCGAGCTGCGTGAAAGCGGCATTTCCGCGCCCATTTTGATCCTGGGCGGCACCCCTGGAGACTTTGCGCCGGAGCTATTACACTACGACCTGACCCAGACCGTCTACGACCTGCCCACCGCCAGCGCCTACGCCCAGGCCGCCCAAAGCCTGGGCAAGCCCCTGCGGGTCCACCTCAAGGCGGATACGGGCATGGGGCGGCTGGGCTTTGTGGGGCCCCGCCGGGTAGAGGACATCCTGGCGGTGTGCGCCCTGCTCGGGCTGGAGGTGGAGGGCCTTTTCACCCACTTCTCCGACGCCGACGGCTCGGAGGACTACACCATGGCCCAGTTCACCGACTTCTTGGACCTGAAGGCCGCCCTGACTAGCCGTGGCCTGACCTTAAAAATCTACCATTGCGCCGCCAGCGCGGCTATGCTACACTATCCTTGTACCCACCTGGACATGGTCCGGCCCGGCATCGCCCTCTACGGCTGCTACCCCGACCCTGAGTCCGTAGGGCTGGACGGGCCGGGGCTGATCCCGGTGATGACGCTGAAGAGCCGGGTGGCCGCTGTCCGGGACCTGCCTGCGGGCAGCTCGATCAGCTACGGCCGGACCCGTGTTTTGGGCCGGGAGAGCCGGGTGGCGGTACTCCCCATCGGCTACGCCGACGGGCTCCACCGGGGCCTGTCGGGCCGCATGGAGGTCCTCCTCCCCGGCGGCCGGGCTCCCATCCTGGGCCGGGTCTGCATGGACCTATGTATGGTGGACGTGACCGACCTGCCCGCCGTGAAGGTGGGCGACGTGGCCCAGCTCTTTGGGCCCGACCTCCCCGTGGAGGAGAAGTCCGACGCCCTTGGCACCATCAGCTACGAGCTGCTCACCTCTGTGGCCCCCCGGGTGCCCCGGGTGTACCTGGGCTGAGGCACCCCTTGCCGCCGCTTGGCATACACTGACTCGGGGACCCTTTGGGGCATCGAGCAGCGGGGGAACTGACTTTGGGAATTTTCGTCTCAGAGAAGTATAAACCCCGCCGCGCCGTGGGAGAATCAATAGTGACCGAACCGGATGACGCCGGAGCGGTGACTACTTGAGGCGCGGAGTGTGAGAGCAAGTGGAACTTAGCGTGAAGCGAGGCGACATCTTCTATGCCGACCTGAGCCCGGTGGTAGGCAGCGAGCAAGGGGGCGTGCGCCCGGTGCTGATCATCCAAAACGACACCGGCAACAAGCACAGCCCCACCGTCATCGCCGCCGCCATCACCTCTCAAACAGGCAAGGCCAAGCTGCCCACCCACATCGAGCTTACCGCCAACCAATACGGTCTGCCCAAGAACTCTCTGGTCCTGCTGGAGCAGATCCGTACCCTGGACAAGCGGCGGCTGAGAGAGCGCATGGGCAGACTGGACGAGGCGCTGATGGACCGGGTGGACACCGCCATCGCCGTCAGCTTCGGCCTGCATGGAGATACCTTTGTGTGAACCGTCCTCCGGGGCCCTGGACCCCCAGGCCCCGGAGAGACAAGAAAGGGAGTTATACATATGAAATGCAAGCGTTCCGCCGCCATCCTCTGCGCCCTGGCCATCGCCGCCGGCGTTACCGCCGTGGCCGCCACCCAGGGCGGCCAGGACGATCCCCTGCTCACCCTGAGCTATCTGGACAAGGTCCTGCGGCCCCAACTGGAGAGCCAGGTCACCGCCGCCGTGGAGGCCAACCGCGCCGAGCTCCAAAAGCAGTTGGAGCTGGCCGTCACCAGCTATGAGAACCGGGTGGATGAGGCCCTGGCCTCCGCCGGGGCGGGGGCCTTCGCCTCCAAGTCCCTGGCCAAGGGCGACAGCTTCACCCCCGGCGCGGGCCGGGAGGTGCTGCTTACCAGCGGCGCCGCCACCGCCCTGGGGACCCTCACCGACACCACCGCGGGCAAGGCCGTTCAGTCCGGTGCGGCGCTGGAGGTCAACCACCTCTACCTGACCGCCGCCGCCGACAGCGGCTGCAAGGCCACCGCCGCCGCCACCGTCATGAGCCGCTGATGGACTACTTCCACCTGTCCGCCACCCCCGGCCAGTTGGCGGGGCTGAGCAATCTGGGCCTGGCCCATTTGGGCGACGGGGTCTACGAGCTGATGGTCCGCTCTCACCTGTGCCTGAACGGCAAGTCCACCAACAAGGGTCTCCACAAGGCCGCCGTGGGCTACGTCTCCGCCCCCGCCCAGGCCGCGGCGGTGAAGGCCATCTCCGGCCTGCTCACCGAGGAGGAGACCGAGGTCCTCCGCCGGGGCCGCAACGCCAGCCCCCACACCATCCCCGCCCACGCCAAGCGGGAGGACTACGCCGCCGCCACCGCTCTGGAGACCCTCTTCGGCTGGCTGTGGCTCCGGGGAGATACCCAGCGGCTCAACCAGCTCTTTGCCGTTATCATGGAGGAAACCCAATGGCCCTAGACGCTCTTTGCCTGGCCGCCGTGGCCCAGGAGCTGCGCGCCGAGTTGCTGGGGGGCAAGGTGGACCGGGTGACCCAGCCCGACCGCGCACTTATACTTTTGGCCCTGCATACCAACCACGGAAATGCGCGATTGCTCCTCTGCGCCGAGCCCGGGCGGGCCCGGGCGCAGATAACTTATGTAAACCGAGAGAATCCGGCCCAGCCACCGGTCTTTTGTATGCTCCTGCGCAAGCACCTCTCCGCCGCCAGGCTGACGGATATCGTCCAGCCCCTGGGGGAGCGGCTCTTGCGTTTTGTCTTTGACGCCCAAAACGAGCTGGGCGACATCGTGCGCCGGTGCCTCATCTTAGAGGCTATGGGCAGCCAAACAAATCTTATGTTAACCGACGAGGAGGACCGCATCCTGGCCTGCACCCGCCGTGTGGAGGGGGACCTGGCCACGGGCAAGCGGGCGGTGATGCCCGGGCTCTTCTACCGTCCCCCCGACCCCCATCCCGGGGTGCCGCCCCTCATCGCCCGGGAGCTGGAGTTTCGGGGCCGTGATCCGGAGGCCGGGGCGGCGGAGCTGCTGGCGGACATTGATGCTGGGCGGTACAGCCCTACTCTGCTCATAGAAAACGGGGCCATCAAGGACTTCTCCTTCCTGCCCATCCTGCAGTATGGGCCCCGCTTGGAGAGCCACAGCCGGGAGAGCTTCGCCGTGCTGCTGGACGAATTTTACGCCGCCCGGCCCGACCAGCAAGATTCTAAACAACGTTCAGGCCAGCTCTATAAGAGCGTCAAGGCCCTGCGAGAGCGCACGGCGCGCAAGGTGGCAAACCAGTCCCGGGAGCTGGCCCAGGCCAAGGACCGGGAGAGCCTGCGGCTCCGGGGCGACCTTATCATGTCCAGCCTCCACCTGCTGCAAAAGGGCATGGCAGAAGCCAAGCTGGAGAACTATTATAGCGAGACTGGCGGCACACTGACCGTGGCCCTGGACCCGCTACTGACCCCCCAACAAAACGCCGCCAAGTACTATAAGGACTATGCTCGGGCCAAGACCGCCGAGGAGGTGCTCACCGGGCAGATTGCCAAGGGCCAGGAGGAGCTCTCTTACCTGGACAGCGTGTTGGAGAGCCTATTGCTGGCCGAGGGGGACCGGGACCTCCAGGAGATCCGCGCCGAGCTGGAAGCCGAGGGCTGGCTCCGCCGCCCCAAAAACAGCAAGAAGGTCATGAAGACCCAATCGCGGCCCTTGGAGTTCGTCACCAGCCGGGGCTTTCGGGTGCTGGTGGGCAAAAACAACACCCAAAACGACCGCCTGACCACCAAAATTGCCGACAAAAACGACCTGTGGTTCCACGTCCAGAAGATCCACGGCTCCCACGTCATCCTCTGCCTGGAGGGAGAGACCGCCGACCCCCAGAGCATCCTGGAGGCCGCCCAGCTAGCGGCCTGGCACTCCCAAGCCCGGGAGGGCGGGGCCAAGACGGCGGTGGACTACACGCCGGTGAAGTTCGTGAAAAAGCCCGCCGCCGCCAAGCCCGGCATGGTGGTCTACACCACCTACCAGACCATTTTGGTAGAGCCCAAAAAGCCATAAAAAGAGGGGCGGTTCCGTGGGAACCGTCCCTCTTTTTCCATCTCAGCGCTCCATGCGGTCCACCAGCTTTTGGAACCGGCGGGGGTCGATGTCGTCCTCGGCCACCACCTGGACCCGCTGGCCCACCAGCGCATACAGCCCCAGCAAAGAACGGGCGTCCAGCATGATCGCGTCCCCGGCCAGCCACACCTCGTAAGGCTCGTCGCTGGCCAGACGGTTGATGCGCTCCACCTGGGCGCTGCTCTTGATGTCAAGCTCCTTCACCATGACGATGACACCTCCTAACGTGCCAATGTATCTCTTGGTTTCTCGCCGCCGGGGGCCTCCCCGACGCTCGCCCATATTTTACGCACGTCCCCAGAGAAAGTCAACGGCCGCATTATACGAATCGCACAAATCATGCGCCCATTTTTTGTGCGATATAACGGTTCCGGCGGCATACAAAAAGGGACAGCTCCTGGGGAGCTGTCCCTTCGTTTATTCGTAGGCGGGAAGTCGGAAGTCCTCATCCCGAACCGGGAGGTCGAAGGTCTCCTCGCGCTGGTAGTCGATGCGCTGGCCCGTCCGGTCGGTGACGTAGCCCGCGTAGCGCAGGGTGACGCGTCCGTCCTCGTTTTTGCCCGAAACGCGAATGTCATAGGGCGTGGTGTAGGTGTAAAGCTCTGTGATCACCTGGTTGTTCCAGTCGGCCATCCGCATCAGCTCGTCCTCCACCGAGGCCGCCGTGGGAATGCCGCGGTGCTCCGACAGGGCCGTTCCAATCCACTCGCGGCGGTAGTCCTCCTCGGCGGGGGAAACCAGCTTCGGAACGTAAATATAGATATGCGGGTGGTAGGACCAGTAAAGGAAATAGACGCCCACGCAGACCACCAGCGCCACCAGCGGGCTAAGCGCCATCGCCAGCCTTTTCTTGCTCATTGGACCGCCTCCTTTGTCCTCAACGCTTGGCTGCGTCCATCATACTCGTATAGGCATCCTTGGACTCGTAGAGGGAAAGCATAAAGGTCGCGCGCCAGTTTCGGATGGTGGGCTCCGGGAAGCCATGCTCCATCTCGCCGGCGCCGATCGACCACCGCGCCTGCCCATATCCCGACGGAAGCTCCGCTTCCCAATAGAGAGACTCCTGGCCCGTGGGCACACCCTGCCGGGACAGGGCTTGATAGAGCGCTCCCTCGTCCAAGCCGTACAGGGTCTCGGCCAAGGTCACCGCCTTTTTCCAGTCCTCCCAGGCAAATTCCGGCTTGTCCGGGAGGAATGTCGCCATACGAGATACCTGCAAGACCCGGTCCCCGTCTACCGAGGTGCAGGAGACAAACGCCCTGGTCTGGTCCCCGGTCTCAAGGGTATAAATGACCTGGTCCGTCTGGGACTGGGTGGCCTCCGGGTCCAGGGTCCAGCCCACCCTCTCCGCCGCGGCCCGCACCGTCTCCTCCGCCAGCGGGACCCCGGTCTCCGCCCCAGGCTTGACCAGCCAGAAGACCAGCAGACCGACTGCCACCGCCAGGACGACCACGCCCACGGCGATGAGCTTCTTTTTGTTCATTGGGCCACCCTCCTTTGTCTTTCTTTCAACAGTATATCGCACCTGCTGACTGGTTGTCAATGGGGCGAGTCTATCGGATGACCTTTCCTCCGCGTAGGCTAAAAATGACACCACTCACAAGGTCCTTTAGGCCTCCGGTGGCCTCGTCGGCCTCCTCTGGAAGCAAACGATACCAATCGCTTTCAAAGGGCTCCTCCAGCTTGATGGTAAAAGTCTCATCCAAACGCTTTGTATCAAATGTAATATCCATTCCCCAACCTATACCAGAGTAGGCCGTGACCTCCCCAATCAGTTGTCCATCTCCGTCATAAACATTGAGCGGAAACGGTTTGAAATGGGGTCCAACAACATCCACGGTACTGATCCATCCATGAGCACGAATGGTGTAGCTCTTCTTGCCCTCCGCCTTTGCCATGCGGGCCGCAGCGAACGCAAATTCCCCAGCGGCGTCAAACAGGCAAGCCCGAGTGAATGAATAGGTTGCTTCCTGCCCCTTTTGATCCAACAGATGATATGCCTCGTCCAGCTCCGCCGATGTGACGCCCAGATCATCCATCAGCGCCACCAGCCGATCTTCCTCCAACCCGCCTAGCCAGCTAAGCTGGCTTCTCAACTGAAAGGCAAGATCATGACCGTCATAACCAGCAGGAATACTTGCCATGCTTTCCGTTGTGATCCCTTCCAGTCTGTCCCGCGCCTCGGCCAGCGTCCTTCTGCGGTTCGAGGCGGACTTGTAGGCTGCGTCAAAGGTTTTTTCTGATATACCTGTGCTGTTTAGTACGATCATCTGGACCTCAGTTTTATAATTGCCCCCTCGGCCACCACTCAGTAGGTCGAAGGAGTTCTCGTCCATCTGGAACAATATCTTCTCCAACTCCTCCTTGCTCAGGTATGACAGCTTTCGATACTCCTCTCCCGCCGTCTCCAACTCCTGCTGGAGCCGCTGGGCAATCAGCTGGATCGCCAGATCAGCCCGGTCTTGGAGCGCCAAAAACCGCTGGAGGACCACGGCTGCCTCCATACGGGTAACGGTGCCGTCCCCGTTGAAGTTGCTATCGCCATCCCCCATCATTAGTTCCGCCGCATAGACCACACATACGGCATCCTTATGCACGGGTGGCACGATTTCAAAGTCCTTCAACGCCGTCTGCGCACCGCTGCTCCACACCCCGATCTCCACCGCCGCTTCTCGCTCGTCTTCTACACTTTTCGTGAAGCTGTAATGAATATCGACCTTTGTATGCCTGATTGCCTGGGCCAAGATCTCCGCCATATCATAACGGGTAAGCTCCCCCTTCAGCTGCCCCAAATCTGTAAAACTGGTTTTATCCAAAAGCCCTCTCCCGCTCGCCGTCGAAAGGTAGAGCCCCGACCAGTCATCCTTATCCGCGACAACGTCGGGGAATATGATCCGGCCTATCAAAACCAAAAACATCTCGGCAGTGAGGTTTTCTTCCGGGCTGAACCGACCATCTCCTGTGCCCTTGATAACACCGGCATCGGCCATCTCCATGATCGCCTCATAGGCCCAGTGGTCACGGGGCACATCCGTAAAGTCCGGGGTGGTGTGCGCCATTGTCGGGGCGGCCAGACCCACAGACAACGCCGCCGCCAGCAGCATAGAAAGAACGCGTTTTTTCATAGGTGTCTCTCCTCTCATACAAGGTCCTTTATTTGCCCCAATGGGGCAAATAGACGGGTACCCGTCTAGGATTATTTTACCAGCTCTATGCTTCATTTGCAACCCCAGAGCGCAAAAAGGCCGCCAGTCAGATGACTGGCGGCCTTTTTATATGAGGTTATCTTAATAGGAAACGCCCTGCCAGAGCATGGCGTCGGCCACCTTGAGGAAGCCGGCGATGTTGGCCCCGGCCACCAGGTTGCCCGGGCAGCCGTACTCCTCGGCGGCCTTGGCGGCGTTCTTGTAGATGTTGACCATGATGTCGTGGAGGCGCTGGTCCACCTCCTCGAAGGTCCACTCCAGCCGGAGGGAGTTCTGGCTCATCTCCAGCCCGGAGGTGGCCACGCCGCCGGCGTTGGCGGCCTTGGCCGGCCCAAAGAGGACGCCGGAGGACTGGAAGACGGCCACGGCCTCGGGGGTGGAGGGCATATTGGCGCCCTCGGCCACGGCCACGCAGCCATTGGCCACCAGGGCCTTGGCGCTCTGCTCATCCAGCTCGTTCTGGGTGGCGCAGGGCAGGGCGATGTCGCACTTCACGCTCCAAATGCCGCTGCAGCCCTCCACGTACTTGGCGGTGGGCACATAGTCCAGGTAGGTCTTGATGCGCTCGCGCTTTTGCTCCTTGATGACCTGGATGACCTTGTAGTCGATGCCGTTCTCATCCACGATGTAGCCGTTACTATCGCTCATGGCGACCACCTTGCCGCCCAGCTGGGTGGCCTTCTGGTTGGCGTAGATGGCCACGTTGCCGCTGCCGGAGATGACCACCCGCGCGCCCTTAAAGGACTTGCCCGCGGCCTTGAGCATCTCGTCGGCGAAGTAGCAAAGGCCGTAGCCGGTGGCCTCGGTGCGGGCCAGGGAGCCGCCCGCGCCCACCTTCTTGCCGGTGAGCACGCCGGTGAACTCGTTCTGGAGGCGCTTATACTGGCCGAACATGTAGCCGATCTCCCGGCCGCCCACACCGATGTCGCCAGCGGGCACGTCGGTGAACTGGCCGATGTGCTTGCAGAGCTCAGTCATAAAGCTCTGGCAGAAGCGCATGACCTCGCCGTCGCTCTTGCCCTTGGGGTCAAAGTCGCTACCGCCCTTGCCGCCGCCCATAGGCAGGCCGGTGAGGGAGTTTTTGAAGATCTGCTCAAAGCCCAGGAACTTGATGATGGAGAGGTTCACGCTGGGATGGAGCCGCAGACCGCCCTTGTAGGGGCCGATGGCGGAGTTGAACTGCACCCGGAAGCCGCGGTTGACCTGGGTCTTGCCCTGGTCGTCCACCCAGGGGACCCGGAACATGATGACCCGCTCGGGCTCCACCATGCGCTCCACCACGCCCGCCTCCACCAGGTCGGAACGCTTCTCGATCACCGGCTGGAGGGACTCCAGCACCTCGTACACCGCCTGCAAAAACTCCTTCTGGTCGGGGTCCTTCTTGGCGGCCTTTTCATAGATGCCCAAGAGATATTGATTGGTAATAGCCATAGCACCGTTTCTCCTTACTTTGCGGGCGTGAAAATCCGCCCTTGGATTTTTCGCCCGCCTATGGCGGACTGTACTTGTTATTATACTTCCCTTCCGATGGAAATGCAAGAATTTTTTTCAAAACTGCAAAATAAACGAAAAGAGCGGTTTGAGCGCCGCTCTTTTCGTTGCATTTTGCATGGTATGTCCAAAGAACTTTCGCTTTTATGCTAGGTTCTTTTGCCTATTTTCGCATTATTTGTCCCCGAAGAGCTTGCCGAAGAGGCCGCCCTTCTTCCCCTTGGAGGGCTGGGCAGGGCTTTGGGTCGGGGCGGGCTTGTCGCCGCCGGACTGGGCGGCGGGCAGGCTCTTGCCGTCGCACTCCAAGAGCAGCTTGCGGTAGGTCTCGTTCTTGGTGCGGTTCCAGGCCTCCTCCAGGAAGGGCTTGGCCTTTTGCTTGTCGGCGGATACGCCCCGGCCATGGAAGTGGCACAGGCCCAGGCCGATGCAGGCCAGGGCGTAGCCCTGGGCGTAGGCGGCCTGGTAGAGCTCAAAGGCACGGGCCTCGTCCTTGTCCACGCCGTCGCCGTAGGCGTAGCAGTCGGCCAGCAGGTCCATGGCCCGGCCCTGGCCCCGGTCGGCGGCCTTTTGGAAGAACTCCGCCGCCTTTTTGGGGTCCTCGGCCACGCCAATGCCCTTGAGACAGCAGTAGCCGTAGTTGCACGTAGCGGCCACATCGCCCAGTTGGGAGGCCCGGAGGTAGTACTCCGTGGCCTTTTTGGCGTCCTTGATCACGCCCTCGCCGAACTCGTAGCACAGCCCCAGGTTGCAAAGAGCTGGGGGATAGTCCCGCTCGGCGGCCTTCATGTAGTACTCCACCGCCTTGTGCTGGTCCTTCTCTACGCCGTCGCCGTGCTTATACACATCGCCCAGGATCTTGATGGCCCGGGGCCAGCCCTGGTCGGCGGCGGCGCGGAGCCACACCAGGGCCTTCTCCGGGTCCTTGGGCACGCCGATGCCGCTCAAATAGCACACCGCCAGGTTGCACTGGGCGGCGGCGTATTTCTGCCTGGCGGCGGCGGCGTAGTAGGCCACGGCCTTCCTGGGGTCTTCCTCTACCCCGTCGCCGCACTCGTAGCAAAGGCCCAGAGAGCACTGGCTAGGGGCGTATTCCCGCTGGGCCCCCTCGGCGTACCACTGGGCGGCCCTTTTCAGGTCCCGCTCCACGCCCCGGCCGTCGCTGTAGCAGTCGCCCAGCAGGTCCATGGCCCGGGGCCAGCCCTGGTCGGCGGCCTTCTCCAGCCAGAGCACCGCCTCCTTGTCGTCCCTGTCCACGCCGATACCCCGCAGGTAGCAAAAGCCCAGGTTGCACTGACTGGGCGCGTGGCCGCGCTCGCCGGCTTGGCGGTAGTACTCGGTGGCTTTCAGCTTGTCCTCGGGGACACACTCGCCCATCTCATAGCAAAGGCCGATGGAGCAGATGGCGGTGAGGTAGCCGCCGTCTGCGGCCTCCTTATACCAGCGCATGGCCCGCTCGGGGTCCTTGGGCGCGCCGGTGCCGTCCTTGTAGCAGTCGCCCAAAAAGTCCATAGCCCGCAGCGAGCCACCGTGGGCGGCCTTTTCAAACCAGTTCACCGCCTCCACCGGGTCGGGGGTCACGCCGATGCCGTTGAGACAGCACACCCCCAGGTTGCACATGGCGGCGCTGTCTCCCGCGTCGGCGGCCTTGCGGTAGAGCTCCACCGCCTTCTCCTGGTCCCGGGGCGCGCCCTCGCCAGCCTCATAGCACACGCCCATCTGGCGAAACCCCGGAATAAATCCTCGCTTAGCGGCCTTGTCATAGAGCATAAAAGCGCGGTCGGGGTCCTTCTGGGTCCCGGTGCCCCAGCGCAGGCAGTCCCCCAGCACGCACATGGACCGGGGATGGCCGTCGGCCACGCCCAGCTCCAGCAGGCGCACCGCCTCGGCCTCGTCTCGCTCCACCCCCGCGCCGTTCAAATAGCAAACGGCCAGGTCGCAGGTGGCGGGGGAGTGGCCCAGGTCGCTGGCCTGGCGGTAGCAGCGCACGGCCTCGGCCATGTCGGTCTCCACACCGTCGCCGTTTTCGTAGCAGAGCCCCAGCTTCTCGATGGCGGGGGCGTAGTCCTCCTTGGCGGCCTCCCGGTAGAGCTCCAGGGCGTGGCTGGCGTCCCGGTCCACACCGTCGCCGTTCATGAAGAAGTCCCCCAGGATGCACTGGGCCCGGGCGTAGCCCGCCTGGGCGGCCTTGGCCAGCAGCTCCAAAGCCTGCTGGCGGTCCTCGGGTACGCCGTTGCCGTTGAGATAGCACACCGCCAGGGCGCAATCTCCCGGCGGGTAGTCGGCCTCGCCGGCCTGGCGGTAGAGCTCGGCGGCCCGCTCCAGGTCCTCCTCCACGCCGGCGGCGTTCTCATAGGCCAGGCCCAGGTTATAGACCGACGGCGGATAGCCCGCCTCCGCGCCCTGGCGGTAGAGCTCAAATGCCTGGCGGTAGAGCTGCTGGCGCTTTTCCTCCTCGTCCTCGCCGCAGTCGTTGGCCAGGTGGCGGTAGCACCCGCCCAGGGCGTCCTGGGCCTGCATGTCCCCCGCGTCGCTGGCCTGGGTGAGGTATTGGATGGCCTTGTCCATGTCCCGCTCCACGCCGTCGCCCTGGGCGTAGCGCAGTCCCAGCTTGCGCTGGGCCTCGATGTCGGCCAGGTCGGCCTGCTGCTGGAGCTCCTGGAGCTCTAGGGCCTCGCTCTCCTTTTTCTTATCAAAGGCCATCTGGATGAGGCCCGTGTTGAGGATAATGGTCTCCTCCGGCTTCTTGTTTTGGCCCTCCTGGCCAGGGTGCTTGGAGTCCATAGGCGCCTTCCTCCTTTACGCGCGGTAGAAATGAGAACGGGCGAAGACCGAACGGTCTTCGCCCGGACAGATGATAGGGTATTGGAATGGGCCTGGTCTTATGCCTTGCCGGAGACGATGTTGGCGGTGTCCATGGCGATCATCAGCTCCTCGTTGGTGGGGATGATGAGGGTCTTGACCGTGGCCCCGGGGGCGGAGATGTCGATGGCCTGGCCCCGGGTCTTGTTCTTCTCGGCGTCGATCTTCACGCCCATATACTCCAGCCCCTGGCAGATACGCGCACGCATATCCGAGGAGTTCTCGCCCACGCCGGCGGTGAAGACGATGGCATCCACCCCGCCCATGGCGGCGGCGTAGGAGCCGATGAACTTCTTCACCTGGTACTGGAAGATGTCCAGGGCCAACTGGGCACGGTGGTTGCCCTGGGCCGCGGCGGCGTCCAGGTCACGGAAGTCAGAGCTGACGCCGGACACACCCAGCACGCCGGACTTCTTGTTGAGGATGTTCAGCATCTCCTTGATGTCATAGCCGTAGCGGCCCATGAGGTACTCCAGGATGGTAGCGTCCATGTCGCCGGCACGGGTGCCCATGGCAAAGCCCGCCAAGGGGCCCAGGCCCATGGAGGTGTCGGCGCACTTGCCGTCCACCACGGCGGCCAGAGAGGAGCCGTTGCCCAGGTGGCAGGTAATGATCTTGCTGTGGGCGGGATTGCCCAGCATCTTGATGGCCTCGGCGGAAACGTAACGGTGAGACGTGCCGTGGAAGCCATAGCGGCGGACCTTGTCCTTCTCATAGTACTCGTAGGGGATGGGATAGACATAGGCCTGCTCGGGCATGGTCATATGAAAAGCGGTGTCGAACACAGCCACCTGGGGCTTGCCGGGCATGACCTTCTGGCATGCCTCGATGCCGGTGAGGTTGGCGGGGTTGTGGAGGGGCCCCAGAGGGATGCACTCCTTGATGGCCTCGATGCAGGCGTCGTCGATGATGCAGCTCTTGGTGAAGGCCATGCCGCCGTGGAGGACCCGGTGGCCCACCGCGTCGATCTCGTCGGTGGAGGCGATCACGCCGTGGTCGGCGCTCACCAGCAGCTCCAGCACCTTCTGGATGCCCTCGGCGTGGGTGGGCATGGGCACGTCCGCGTCAAAGACCGCCTTGCCGTTGCTGGGGCTGTGCTTCAAATGGCCGTCGATGCCGATACGCTCGCACAGGCCCTTGGCAAAGACCTCGTTGGTGTCGGGGTCCATGAGCTGATACTTCAAAGAGGAGCTGCCCGCGTTGATGACCAGGATCTTCATAAAAACCATCTCTCCTTACGGTAAAAATGATCGCCTCTTGCGGCAGAGGCTTGCTTGTATTATAATGCTTCTAATATTGTAACTCTTTTCCTGTTGCAGGGCAAGTGTTTTTTTCGGAGGTGAGGAAAATGGCCGTCGTGGGCGTCGTGGCGGAATATAACCCCTTCCACCGGGGCCACGCCTACCATTTGGAGCGTGCCCGGGCGCTGGCGGGGCAGTCGGCCACGCTCATCGTGTGCATGTCGGGCCACTGGGTCCAGCGGGGCGACTGCGCCGTGGCCGACAAGTGGACCAGGGCCCGCTGGGCCTGCCAGAGCGGCGCGGACCTTGTTTTCGAGCTGCCCACGGTCTTTGCCCTCTCCTCCGCCGAGACCTTCGCCCAAAGCGCCGTGGCCCTCCTCCACGCCGCTGGGGCGGATACCCTCAGCTTCGGCTGCGAGGACCCGGACCTGGCCAGGCTCCAAGCCCTGGCCGATGCGCTGGACGACCCGGCCTTCGACGAGGCTCTCCGGCCCCTTTTGGCCCAGGGCCTGGCCTACCCCGCCGCCCGGGAACAGGCCCTGGCCCCGCTCCTAGGACCCGAGACGGCGGCCCTGGTCCGCACCCCCAACAACAACCTGGCGGTGGAGTATCTACGAGCCAGTAAGCCCTGCGGCCTGGCCGCTCTGCCCATAGCGCGGCTGGGCGTGCACGACGGGCCGCTGGAGCAGACCTACCCCTCCGCCTCGGCTCTGCGAGAACTGCTGCGCCGTGGAGAATTTGACCGGGCAGTGCCTCACCTGCCCCAGCCCTGGGAGGGGCCGGTCTACGACCTGGGGCGCTTCGAGATGGCAATATTATGTAAACTTCGTCAGATGTCCCCCGAGGCGTTGTCCGCTCTGCCCGACGGCGGCGACGGCCTGGGCCAGCGGCTGTGGAAAGCGACCCAAGAGGCCCGGGACCTGGCCCAGCTCTATGGCCTGGCCAAGACCCGGCGGCACACGTTGTCCCGGCTGCGGCGGCTGACGCTGTGGGCGGCCTTCGGGCTGGAGGAGCGGCCCGCGTCGCCCGCGTATCTCCGGGTGCTGTCCATGACCAAGCAAGGCGCGGCCCATTTGGCCGCCATCAAGGAGCGTTGCCCCCTGCCCATCCTCACCAAGAGCGCCGACCACAAGGACCTGCTGGCCCAGGAGGCCCGGCTCACCGACCTCTTCGGCCTGTGCGCGCCGTCTCCCCTGCCCTGCGGGGAGGAGTGGCGGCGCTCTCCGGCGGTGGTATAAAAAAACACACCCCAGGTGGGGTGTGTTTTTTTGATGTAGGAAGCCTTGCTCAGGCCACGGTGTTCTCGTTGCGGAACTGGAGCATCACGATGCCAAACAGCACGTTGGCGCCGATGCCAGCCAGGGAGTTGAGCACATTTAGGCCGCCGGCAAAGCCGCTGGTCAGCAGGGTCAGCAACTGGCACCCGGCCACCACGAAGGTCACCACCACCACGAACATGGAGGGCACGCCCGCCAGCTTGCCCGTGGCGTCGGAGACCTGGGCCTCCTTGATGGTCTTCAGGACCTTGATGTAGTAGACGACCATCAGCGCCAGGATGGCGGCCACCAGGATAAAGGTCACCACCATCACGCCGGTGGCGGCGGAGGCCATGGAGCCGTACTCATAGCCGTAGCCGGCATAGCTGCCCACGCCGATGGCGGCGATGAGCAGCATGATCTCCGTCAGACCCAGCGTCACGCCCATGTAGATGAGCTGAGCCAGCACGCCGGGCCAAAGCAGCTTCAAGCCCAGGGTCATCAGGTGAGCCTTAGAGCCGTCCAAGCCGGAGACCCAGCACAGCCACAGCCCGGCCACGATCACGCCGGTGATGGCCAGGGCGACCAGGGAGGCCAGCACGGTCACAGCGCCCAGGCTGCCCGCGCCCAGCGCGGCGAACATATCGCTGGCGCCCGCGCCCTGGATCATGCCGATAAGCTGGAAGAAGGCCACCACGGACAAGCAGATGACGGCGGCCAGGTACAGGGGATTGGCCCGGACGGACTCCAGAGGACCACCCACAGCCGGGGTCTTCACCGGGGCGGGAGCGGGGGTCTCCTCCACGGGAGCGCCGCAGCTGGCGCACACCTTGTCGGTGTCGGCCATCTCAGCGCCGCATTTCTTACAAAACATACTTGCTCTCTCCTTTTCTTTTTTCAAAATTGACTCGGCGGCAGACCGCCGGGGTCGACAGAGTTTAAGCGGCCGCCAGGACCTTGTTGCGCCAGCTCAGCGCCACCGCGCCGAAGAGGATGGAGTGGGCCGCGCTGAACAGATAGTTCAGTATGGTCAGCACCATCAGCTCCGAGGGTACGGTCACAGACACCACCATGTACAAGATCGACAGAGCGCCGATGATGAAGCACATGACGATGAGATACATAGACGGCGCGCCGGAGATCTCGCCGGTCTGGGCGGTGGCGATGGCGTAGCCCACCGCCTTGCGGGCCTTGAGGTAAAAGAGCACCATCAAAACCCCAATAGCCAGGATGATGACCAGCCCCACCACAGCCAGCATGGTCACCATGCCGGCGGCGGCCCGGGCGGCGTAGCGATCGTAGTCGTAGTAATAGTCATAGCCGCTGGTCGCCGCGCCCATGAAGCCGCCCACCAGCGCCAGCATCAGCATCATAAAGGCCAACAGGGCCAGCATGACGATCACGTAGACCATCTGGGCCATCAGCGTGCCCCGGACCAGCTTCAGGCCACGGACCAGCCCGGAGGTCTTGCCCTGGGCGCCGGAGACGTAGGTCATCCACAGCCCAATGAGCAGCAACACAGACATGACCAGCGCGCCCAGGGTGAGGACCACGGTAAGGGTCTGGACCATGTTTAGCCCTGCCGCCGCCTCCCAGTCTCCCTGCCTCCACATCGTGTAGTCGATGTAGTCGTTCATGGTGTTGTAGGCAAAAAACAGGCTGATGAACTGCAGCAGCGTTACCACCGACGCGCAGATGACCGCCACCAGGAACAAGGGGCTCCGGCCGGCCGCCAGCAGGGGGTTGCCCGGGTCGGGGGCGATGTAGGACGGGCTCGCGGGGGCCGGGTCGGTCATCGGCGCGCCGCAGCCGGGGCAAAAGCGGTCGTTGTCGCCCAGTTGGGTGCCGCAGTGTTTGCAAAACACGATAAAAACGCTCCTCTCTCCATGGACGCGCCCAAATTCTCTCCCTCTCTCCGAAGCAAGGGCGGCGCGCATGCTTTTAGCAGTATACCATATTTTTCCCTCCCTGACAAGTACACATCTCCACATAACGGCCCAAAACTGGAGATTTTTTCTCTTCCTCTTGCCTTTTTTGGCCCTGGGCGGTATACTGAAAGGCGATAAACCTATGTAAGGGGGGCGGCGGATCTGGACAGCGTTATGGTCATCGGCATCGCCGGGGGCACCGGCTCGGGCAAGACCACCCTCACCAACCGGCTGCGTGACCGCTTTGGCGAAGACGTTTCGGTGGTCTACCACGACAGCTACTATAAAGCCCACGACGAGCTGCCCTTTGAGGAGCGGTGCCGTCTCAATTACGACCACCCCGATTCCTTCGACACCGCGCTGCTGGTGGAGCACCTTGCCGCTCTGCGCCAGGGCCGGGCCATCGACTGCCCCACCTATGATTACACCATCCACAACCGCGCCGCCGAGACCGTGCGCATCCAGCCCGCCCGGGTCATTTTGGTGGAGGGCATTCTGATCTTCGAGAACAAGGCCCTCAGAGACCTGATGGACATCAAAATTTTCGTGGATACCGACGCGGATGTGCGCATCCTGCGGCGCATTTTGCGGGACGTGAAGGAGCGCGGGCGGAGCCTGGACAGCGTGGTGAGCCAGTACCTTACCACCGTCAAGCCCATGCACGAGCAGTACGTCCAGCCCTCCCGGCAGTACGCCGATATTGTGGTCCCCGAGGGCGGGCACAACGTGGTGGCCCTGGACCTGCTCATCCAGAGGGTGGAGAGCCATCTCGAAGCGCGAGGGTAGGCGCATAGCGACCGATGGACCGGCGACAGGCCAAAAACAGGCGAACGCCGAAGGCGTGAGCGGCATTTTGGCCGCGCAGCCGGGAAGCGGGAGCGGCCATGCGCCCAACCCGAGCGTGACAGGGAACTTTTTTGCCCCGGGTACGTCAAAGAACTGCTAACAAAACAAAAAAGGAGTTTTTTATGATGAAGCATCGTATGTTGGCCCTGGGCCTGGCCCTGTGCATGATGGCCGGACTGGCCGCCTGCGGCGGCAACGGCGGCGACGTTCCCCCCACCCCCGCCCCCGTGGAGAGCGTGTCCCCCGCCCCGGAGGGCACCGTGGAGCCCACCGCCACGCCCGCTCCTTCGGACGAGGTGACCGCCACGCCCGCGCCCAGCGGCGACCCTGTGGAGACTCCCTCGCCCACGCCTACCCCCGCCATCGGCGATCCCACTGCGCCCCCTTCGGAGGAGCCCAGCGCGGAGCCTTCGGACACCCCCTCCATCGCCATCCCCGCCGCCAGCACGGTCTATGACACGGTAGCCCAGTCCTCCGGCGGCACCACCGCCACTATGGACGCTTCGGCGGTGCTGGAGACCTTCTACAGCGTCTCCGCCGGGGACCTGGAGGACTTCGCCTTCTATATGCCCGAGCTCAGCGCCTACACCGAGGAGTTCTTCATCGCCCGGGCCAAGGCGGGCAAGGTGGACAGCGTGAAAGCCGCCTGCCAGAGCCGTCTGGACGGTCTGAAGGAGGAGGGGGCCACCTACCCCACCGCCGCCGTCTATCTGGACAGCGCCAAGATCGTCACCGAGGGCGACTGGGTCATGCTGTGCATCTGCCCCGACCCCAGCGGCGCGGTTAGCGCCTTCCAAAACGCGGTAAAATAAAGAAAACTTAGGTCCGGAGGCGTTCTATGGTCTTCTCAACCCCCTTCTTCCTGTTCTTCTATCTGCCGGTGGTGCTGGCGGTGTATTATCTTACGCCGCTGAAGCTGAGAAATGCCGTTTTGCTGGTGGTCAACCTCATCTTCTACGGCTGGGGCGAGCCGGTCTACATCCTTATCATGTTCGCCTCCATTGCCATCGACTACACCCACGGCATGCTGGTGACCCGGGCCCAGTCTCACGGCAACGACCGCGCCGCCAAGGCGGCGGTGGCCAGTTCGGTCATCTTCAACCTGGCGCTGCTCTTTTTCTTCAAGTACTGGGACTTCATCGCCGGGGCCCTGGCCAGCGTTGGCCTTCACTTCATGCCCCAGCTGGGCCTGAGCCTGCCCATCGGCATCAGCTTCTACACCTTCCAGACCATGAGCTACACCATCGATGTCTACCGGGGCGATGCCCGGTGCCAGAAGAACATCGTCACCTTTGGCACCTTCGTGACCCTGTTCCCCCAGCTCATCGCCGGGCCTATCATCAAATATAAGGACCTGGACGAGCAGTTGGAGACACGGACCCACTCCCCCGAGCAGTTTGCCTCTGGCGTGCAGACCTTTGTGGTGGGCCTGGCCAAAAAGGTCCTCATCGCCAACAACCTGGGCCAGCTCTGGGACGCCTATCTGGCAACGCCGCTGTCGGGGCTGTCCACCCTAGGGGCCTGGCTGGGCATTTTGGCCTTCTCCTTCCAGCTCTATTTTGACTTCTCGGGCTATTCGGATATGGCCGTGGGCCTGGGCCGGATGCTGGGCTTTGAGTTCATGCGTAACTTCAACTACCCCTATATCTCCAAGAGCGTCACCGAGTTCTGGCGCAGGTGGCATATCTCCCTGAGCTCCTGGTTTCGGGAGTATGTGTACTTCCCCCTGGGGGGCAGCCGGGTGAAAAAGCCCCGGCTGGTGTTCAACCTCCTGGTGGTGTGGGCCTGCACCGGCATCTGGCACGGGGCCAACTGGAATTTTTTGCTGTGGGGCCTTTACTACTTCGCCTTTTTGGTGGTAGAAAAGCTGTGGCTGGGCCAGCATTTGAAGAAGCTCCCCAGCCCCGTGCAGCACATCTATGCGTTGCTGGTGGCGGTGGTGGGCTGGGCGCTGTTCGCCATCGAGGACCTGGCGGTGCTGCCGGGCTATCTGGGGGCCATGTTCGGCTTCGCCCAGGGCGGGCTGGTCAGTCCCGACGCCCTCTACTTCCTCCGCTCCTACGGCCCGGTGCTACTGCTGGCGGGAGTGGCCTCCACGCCGCTGGCGGCCGGTCTTTGGACCAAGTCCCCAGACCGGACCAAGAAGCTCGCCCTGCCCGCGCTGCTACTGGGCGGACTGGTGCTCTGCACGGCCTATCTGGTGGACGCCACCTACAACCCCTTCCTATACTTCCGCTTCTGAGGAGGACTTCCCTATGTCTAAGAAATACTCTATCTTCATCACCGCGCTGTTTTGTGTCTTTTTGGGGGCCTTTTTCGTGGCCAACGCCGCCACGCCGGACAAGGAGTTCTCCCCCATGGAGAACCGCGCCCTGGCCCAGGCCCCGGCCCTCACCGTGGCGGGGTTGAAGAGCGGGGACTTCATGCAGGACTTTGAGAGCTACGTCACCGACCAGTTTGCCCTGCGGGACCGCTGGATCGCCCTGAAGGCCGGGGCGGAGTACGCCTCGGGCAAACAGGAGAACAACGGGGTCTACCTCTGCGACCAGCACACCCTCATCCCCCGCTTCGATCCCCCCGCCGACGACCGGGCCAAAAAGCGCATCGACGACAACTTTGGCTACGTGGAGAAGTTTGCCACCCTCACCGATCTGCCCGTCTACTTCTCCCTCATCCCCGGCAAGGTCTCCGTCTGGGCCGACCGGCTGCCCTACGGCGCGCCCAACGACGACGAGGGGACCTACCTGGCCCGGGGCGCGGCTCTGACCGGCCCCAAGTGGCTGGATGTGAACACCACCCTCACCAGCCACAAAAACGAGGCCGTCTTCTACCGCACCGACCACCACTGGACCAGCCTGGGGGCCTATTACGCCTACGCCGCGCTGATGGAGGGCATGGGTGTGACCCCCAAGCCTTTGAGCGACTTCACCCCCCAGACCGTGTCCACCGAATTTTACGGCACCACCTTCTCCACCTCCGGCGTTCGGTGGATCGACCCCGACGTGATGGAGGTCTACGTGCCCCAGGAGGCGGCCACGGTGACCAACCACTTCAGCCAGACCGACGTGCGGGAAGATCAGCCCCTCTACGACATAACCAAGCTCCAGGACAAGGACAAGTACTCCATGTTCCTGGGGGGCAACAAGCCCCTGGCCATCGTCAAGTCCAACGTGGCTCCCGCGGGCAGTCCCCGGCTCATGCTCATCCGGGACTCCTTCTCCGACTCCCTGGCCCCCTTCCTGGCCTACCACTTCTCGGAGATCCATCTGGTGGACCCCCGGTACTACAAGACCTCCATGGCCCAGTACGCCAAGGACAACGCCATGGACCAGGTGCTGGTGCTCTACAGCGTGGCCAACTTCGTCAGCGAGGGCAACCTCTTTGTGCTGAATATGCCCGCCAAGTAAGGCCGGGCAAAGAAAAGCAGCCGTTCACAGGGTGAACGGCTGCTTTTTTACTACGAAAGGGCCCTTGCCCTCTGCTATTTCACCAGATCGTCAGCTCCCTCGCCGTCGATCAAATACGAATATGTTACCTTAAATATCCGCGCCAGAGCCTGCAGCTCCATATCCGTGACGTATCTCTTGTCGGTCTCGATGCGGGTGATCACGTTCTTGTCCATATCCATCCCCATCAACTGCAAGCGGTGCGCTAGGTCACGCTGGGACAAGCTATCCTTTGCTCTCAACATTTTCAGGCGTGCGCCGATCAGATTTTTCTGACCCATGGGGCCTCTGGGTTTTGGCATCGCGCATCACCTCTGTCTCATTTTTACAACCTCTTCTTGATTTTAGCGCGCGCCTATGGTAAAATCGGTTGCAAAAGTGAGACAGCGAATAAAAAGAAACCACTCTCCATTCTTGGGGGTATGTTTATGGGGTTCAAGGCGTGGTTCCGGGAATGGCGCAATAAGCAAGACGCGCTCCCCTTCAAACCCGGTCCCTGCAGCACCTATGACCACATGCTTGCGTCTGCCACCGCGAGGGAACTTTTGACGCTGGACGAGCTCATCGAGGCGTACAAGAGGAAGTTCGAGGAGGAGAAAAAGCAACAGGAACGGTCCTCCACCCCATAGTGCGACAAACAACCGCCTCCCCCGGCTGGGGGAGGCGGTTGTTTGTTGTTCGCTCAGTCCTCCAGGAAGATCTGGAGGGTGGTGGACAGGGCCCGGGCGGGCGCCATGATGGTCTGGCCCTGGTAGTAAAGGGCGGTGGATGAGCCGCCGTCCAGGCACATGGCGTCCTGGCAGCCCAGCGCCAGCATCAGCTCGCGCATCTGCTGGATGGACGCGGCGGGGGTACACACCAAAAGCACCTTGCCGTCAGCCAGCAGGCCCACGGCGGTGCGGCGGGTCACGTCGGCATTGAACTGCCCGGGGCGGAAGCCGTCCTCCAGGGTGTAGTCGGCCTTTCCGGCGGTGACCAGTCTCGGCGCGCCGTTCACCGCCGTCACCAGCCCCTGGGCCTCCAGCGGGTCCTGGCCCGAGCCCTGGACGGTGTAGGGCTCCAGCTCCATGCGCCGCCCCATCTGGGGCCGCTGGTACCAGCCGGTGGCCGTCACCTCCTTGGAGGAGTAGAGCACCGCGCCGTTGGCGGGGATGGCCACATATTCCCCGGCGGACACCGTGCGGTAGTCCACGCTCACCCCGTCCTCCAGCACCAGCACCGCCCCAGGGTAGCCCACGGTGAAGCCCGCTCCCCGGGCGGGGGTATAATATACCGACTGGTCGGCGAAGTGGGCCAGGGTATTCACCTCATAGGCGGCCCACTCCTGGTACTCCCCGCCGTCCACCGTCTTCAAGCGGTAGAAAAAGGCCCCGCGGCCCAGCTTCACCGTGCCGTCGTCATAGACCGCCAGGGTGGACAGCCCCGAGTTGCCGTAGGCAAAGGCCCCGTCGATGACCACATGGCCCACCGGGTCCTTCACCACACGGTTGACCTGGAAGTAGTTGGCGTCCACCACCACCTGGGCGCCGCCGCTGGCGGCGCAGATCTCTTCAAAGGGCACGTTGACATTCAGCTTACCTCCGGGCAGGGCGGCCCGGAATTTCACCCGGGTGTCGGAGGGGTCGATGGTGACAATGTTGGCGCTGACCTGCCCCGAGGGCAGGTCGTACACCTGGTCCTGGTCCAGGCGCAGGGGCTGGTCCACATAGTGGGGCTCGCGCTGGGTCTTCCGCTCCGACCCCAGCGCGGTGGTCTCCACCGTGGAGTTGTCCGCCAGATAGGCCGCCTCGGGGATGTCCAGCAGCGCCTCCCCGGTCTTGCCGATGGGCTGGTCGGAGACCACCACCAGGCCGTAGGTGGGCTCATACTCCACATAGAGCCCCATGTGCTCCAGCGGGGCCCGGACGGGGACGTAGGTCCTGCCGTTGCGGGCCTGGGGCGCCGCGTCCAGATGGACCGGGCCCTTCAGGCTGGTGCCCATCCAGGGGTCGTCCAGCCAGAGGCTCACGTCCCAATAGTGGACCCAGTCGGCGGCAATGCGGTTGAGGCTGATATGCCCGGGCTCCTCCGGGCTCCAGATCACCGTGCCCCCAAAGGCCTCGATGATACGCCGGATGGGCACCAGGGTGCGCTGGTTGTCCACAATGGGATAGACCCCGCTGTCGTTTGGGTCCACCTGGTCCAGCTTGCCGTCGATGACGCACTGGGCCGAGCCCAGGCGCAGCACCACGAACCGCTGGCCCTCCGCCGCCGCCGGAGCGGTCCACAGCCCCGCCGACAGGCATACCGCCAGGGCCAGGGCCACCGCCCGTCCCCAGGCAGCCGTTCCTTTTCCTTTCAGCATGACCATTCCCCTCTTTCCCGCTTTGTGGGTATCATTGTAAAATATCCACCCCCGCAAGTCAAGGCCCTTCGCTCTTGCTTTTGCGTGGGGAAAGGGGTACAATAGACCCTCGAAAGGGCGGTGACGCGGACATGGACCAGCGCAAAAACGATTTTTCCCAGGGCAGTATCCCCAAGACCATCTTGTCCCTGGCCGCGCCCATGACCCTGGCCCAGCTCATCAACGTGCTCTACTCGGTGGTGGACCGGATGTACCTGGGCCGTCTGCCCGGGCATCTGGCCCTGACGGGCCTGGGCCTGACCATGCCCATCGTGTCCATCATCATGGGCCTTGCCAACCTCTGCGGCGTAGGGGGCGCGCCTTTGACCTCCCTCTACCGGGGCAAGGGGGAGGACGACGAGGCCGAGGCGGTGATGGGCAACGCCTTCTCCCTGCTTCTCATCCTGGGCGTGGCGGCCACCGCGCTGCTGCTGGTCCTCAAGCGGCCCATGCTCTACCTCTTCGGCGCCAGCGACGCCACCTTCCCCTATGCCGACAGCTACCTGACCATCTACCTTTTGGGCACGCTCTTTGTGATGATCGGCCTGGGCATGAACCCCTTCATCAACGCCCAGGGCTTTGCCAAGATGGGGATGCTGACGGTGGGGCTTGGAGCGGCGGTGAACATCGCGCTGGACCCGCTGTTCATCTTCACCTTCGGCATGGGCGTTCGGGGCGCGGCCCTGGCCACCGTGCTGGCCCAGGGCTGCTCGGCGGTGTGGGCGCTGAAGTTCCTCACCGGCAAAAGGGCCATCCTGCGCTTACGTCGAGACAAGCTACGCCTTTCTTGGCGTCGGGTGCGTAAAATCGTCTCTCTGGGGCTGGCGGGCTTTTTTGTGAACCTGACCAACGCTTTGGTGCAGATCGTGTGCAACGCCACCCTTCAGCGCTGGGGCGGCGACCTCTATGTGGGCGTGATGACCATCGTCAACTCCCTGCGGGAGGTGGTGACCATGCCCGTCCAGGGCCTGAGCCAGGGCAGTCAGCCCGTCATCGGCTACAACGCCGGAGCAAACAAGCCCCAGCGGGTGTGCCAGTCCATCCGCTTCACCGCCGCCGTCACCGTGAGCTACGCCGCCCTGGTGATGCTGGTGATGGAGCTCTTCCCCGCCGCGCTGGTGCGTATCTTCAACGCCGAGGCCGAGATCGTGGCCGCCGCGGTCCCAGCGGTGCGGCTCTACTACTGCATGTTCCTCTTTATGTCGCTGCAGCTGGTGGGCCAGTCCACCTTCACCGCCCTGGGCCGGGCCAAGCACGCCATCTTCTTCTCCCTGTTTCGCAAGGCCATCGTCAACGCCCCGCTGACGGTGCTGCTGCCCATGTGCTTCGGCCTTGGCACCACCGGGGTCTTCGCCGCCGAGGCCGCCAGCCAGCTCCTGGGCGGCCTGGCCTGCTTTACCACCATGTACTTCGTGGTCTACCGGCCGCTGTCGAGGCAGCAATAGGCGCATCATAAAAACGCAGGGACAGCCAAGAGGCTGTCCCTGTGCTTTTTTCTTGTCACGCCCTTCTCCACAGCATTTTCTCCGCGCGAATATACATCCTTTGGTCCGTATCTGATACCTCTGGACGATCGCTCATCCAAAACACTTTATCATCGTGTAATACCACATACCCCTCCAGCAATTCACAGGTCAAATTCGGTGGCGTAGGACTTAATACGAGCGTTTCAATGCCTTCAAATCGCAGTTCTATCGTCTTTCGCCCCGCACTCTGCTGATGCACCTGCAACTCTACCGCCCGCTGGCTGTTGATGGGGTGCATATTGCCGTTTTGATCCACATACGCCCCACTCGTATACTGCATACTATAAAGGCAGCAATCGTGGAAGCCCTGACATTCCAGCAACAGTTCATCGATATCCCTCTGGGTTTCTATCTGCTTCCACATTTTCGTCCCTCCCCTTCTTCGTGCCATTCTAGCACAGGCCTCTCCCCGCTGTCAAATCCTGTCAATGAAACCCCCGGTAGCTGCCGATGGCGGTGATGGACTGGGCCAGGTCGGGGCGGTAGGCGGGGTCGCTTTCCCGCAGGGAGTTCACCACTACGCCGTCGGAGCCGGCCCTGCCGGTGGCGTGGACGTAGCGGCCCTCCCCGATATACATGGCCACGTGGCCGGGGAAGAAGATGGCGTCGCCGGGCTTCATTTTCGCCTGGGAGACCTCCACCAGGTCAAAGCCCGGGACCAGCTTCGCGTCCCGGTGGATGGCGATGCCGTTCAAAAGATAGGCCATGGACACAAGGCCCGAGCAGTCGACGCCCTGGGGCGTTTTTCCTCCCCAGCGGTAGGGCGCGCCCCGGTAGCATAGGGCGGTCTCCACCAGCCAGGCCCGCAGGTCCTCCTCAGCAAGGTCCGGCGGCGTGGTAGGGCGGTCGTCCAGGATACTCTCCCGGACCCAGCCCCGCTGGCCATCGGGCAGCTCCACCGCCGTCCAGCCAGCCGGGGCCGCCGGGTCCTCCGCCGCCGCCAAGGCCGCCCCCATGGGCACGGTGGCTAGGGGCCAGGACTGAAAGCTGGGGTCATGCTGCACGTCGGCAAAGCGCTTATGCCGCACCACTTTTTTATGCTTTTTCGCCCAAGCCGCCGCGCCGGGCGTGAGTAGGCAGCGGCACGGAGCGTAGCCCTCGTAGCGGTACGAGGTCCGCACCCGCCAATATTCCGCCGTGGTCCGCTCCAGCACCTCCACCACCATGCCCAGCAGCGCCTCGTCGGAGCGGGGACAGTCGGGCCTAGGCCTTGTCATCAGCGGACAGACAGGCGTATTCACAACGGCCTTTCCCACGGTCTCGCCTCCCCTTTTACGTGAATTTTGCCTGTGTCAAAACTTGCCTTTTTCGCCCCATTTTTTCAGTCTCTCCCAAGGCATATTCCCGGCGAAAAGCTCACATCCTGTTGGCAGGGAACACACGACTGCAAGCGAAGGAGAGACCCACCATGAAAAAAGTATTTGGGGCAGCGCTCTGCCTCGTTTTATTGCTCAACATCTGCCCTGCCCTGGCCGTCACCGGCACGCCGGGAGAGATCAAGGCCACCTCGGCCATCCTGATGGAGAAGGAGACCGGGCAGATCCTATATGAAGAAAACGCCCACGCCCGCTTAGAGCCCGCCAGCGTCACCAAGGTGATGACCATGCTGCTGGTGATGGAGGCCATCGACTCCGGGGTGCTGACCCTGGAGCAGCCCATCACCGTCTCCGCCCACGCCGTCAGCATGGGCGGCAGCCAGATCTGGCTCAAAGAGAACGAGCAGATGACCGTCCATGATATGCTCAAGGCCGTGGCGGTAGTATCGGCCAACGACTGCGCCGTGGCCCTGGCCGAGGCCGTGGCGGGCAGCGAGGAGGCCTTTGTGGCCCGGATGAACCAGCGGGCCGGAGAGCTGGGCATGGCGGACACCAATTTCTTGAACGCCACCGGCCTGCCCGCGGCGGGCCACGTCACCAGCGCCTACGACATCGCCCTCATGTCCCGGGAGCTTATTTTGCGCCATCCTGAAATTCGCGAGTACACCACCATCTGGATGGACTCTCTGCGTGGCGGGGCGTTTCAGCTATCCAACACCAACAAGCTCATTCGATTCTATGAGGGCGCCACCGGGCTGAAGACCGGCTTCACCGCCACCGCCCACTACTGCCTGGCCGCCACCGCCGAGCGAGACGGCATGGAGCTCATCGCCGTCACCATGGACTCCCCCACCTCCACCGACCGCTTTGAGACCGCCAAGGCCCTTTTGAGCTTCGGCTTTGCCAACTACGCCCTGGTCAACGTCTACCCCGACCAGGCCCTGCCGCCGGTGAGCGTGGAGCTGGGCGTTTATGACGCGGTCCAGCCCGTTTTGACCCAGACCCCCCGCATCCTAGTGGAGAAGGCCCAAGCCGCTCAGGTGGAGACCACCCTCACCCTCTCCCCCAGCGTATCCGCCCCGGTGGAGGAGGGCCAGGTGCTGGGCCAAATGGAGGTCACCGTGGCCGGCCAGAGCGTGGCCAAGCTCCCGCTGGTGGCCGACCGGGCCGTGCCCCGGCTCACCGTGGGCGGCATCTTCAAAGGCCTGCTCCAGCGGCTCTTTATGGCCCCTTAAGCGACAAAAAAGAGACGAGGCAGGCCTGCCTCGTCTCTTTTTGTCGCGCTTTGTTACGCCGCGTCGGGGATCAGCTCCAGGTCCTGGAAACCCTCGCCGTCCAACTCGCCGTCGGTGCGGCCGGTCAGGTCCTCCAGATCGTCCGGAGCCACGCCCTGGGCCTCCATATCAGCCTGGTAGTTGGACTCGCAGGTGTAGCACAGCCGCTCCTTGCCCGCTTCCTGGGCCTCGGCCACGCTGCCCACAATCAGCTCCCCGGTGCGGTCCAGGTGGTAGCAGTCCTCGTAGATATGGTAGACGCTGCCGCCGGCGGCCCAACAGACCTGGTCGATGTCCTCCTGGGCCACGGGGTCAAAGTCGTAGGAGGTGAGCCCGGCAATGACCAGGGCCACGGCGGCCACGATGGTGCCGATGCGCTTGGTCTTGCCGTCGGCGTTCTTATCGGTGAGCAGCAGCACGATGAAGGGGGCGAAGGCGATGACGCTCATGATGACGCCCAGGTTGTTCCACAGCCAGAACTTCACAGGGCTCCGGCGAGAGGCCGGGGCGATGCGGTTGGCCCGCTTCCAGCACTGAGAGCCGATGATGACCAAAATAAGGTCGATGACCAGCGCGCCGATCATTCGCCAGGTGCTGGGCATAAAGTCCAGCACCTCGGGCCGCTTGATGGCCAGGACGGCGATGACCTCAAACCCGATGCCCAGCAGCCACATCACCACGGCGATGACGCGCAGCAGGACAGAGTTGCCCTCGGCCCGGCCCGCGCCGGGGGTCGCCGTGCCGCCGCCGGCGGAGACAAAAGTGTGCTGCCTGGGGGCCCGCTTTCTTGTGGTAGCCATAGTTTACTCCTCCTATTTCTCTCTGATTATGATGTTCGGGCCGGCAAACCCGGCCCTGCACAAATTCTCGGCCCTAGCGGGCCTCAAATTTACGCGCCTGCTGGCGCGTCCCACCTCTCGGTGGGTCCCTTTCTCTCCTTACTCAAGCACCGCGCCACGAGCCGCCGAGCTGACCAGCTTGGCGTACCGGGCCAGATAGCCGGTGGTGACGCTGGGGGCCTTGGGCGTCCAGTTGGCCTTACGGGCAGCCAAGGTCGCCTCATCCACCAGCAGGTCGATCCTGCAGTTTGGAATGTCGATGGCGATCTGGTCGCCCTCCTCCACAAAGGCGATGGGCCCGCCCTGGGCGGCCTCGGGGCAGACGTGGCCGATGGAGGCGCCCCGGGTGGCTCCGGAGAAGCGGCCGTCGGTGATGAGGGCCACCTCCTTATCCAGGCCCATGCCGGCGATGGCGCTGGTGGGGTTGAGCATCTCCCGCATGCCCGGGCCACCCTTGGGGCCCTCGTAGCGGATGACCACCACGTCGCCGGAGACGATCTTCCCCGCGTAGATGGCGGCGATGGCGTCCTCCTCGCTGTCAAAGACCCGGGCGGGGCCCTGGTGGGTCATCATCTCCGGGGCTACGGCGGACTGCTTGACCACGCAGCCCTCGGGGGCCAATGAGCCCTTCAAAACGGCGATGCCGCCGTAGGGGGAATAGGGCTTGTCGATGGGGCGGATGATGCTCTGGTCCAGGTTGACCACATCGGCCAGATTCTCGGCAATGGTCCTGCCGGTGACGGTCAAAAGCGAAGTGTCCAGCAGGTTTTTCTTCGTCAGCTCCTTCATCACCGCCCACACGCCGCCGGCGGCCTCCAGATCTTCCATAAAGGTGTCCCCAGCGGGGGCCAGGTGGCAGAGATTGGGGGTATTGCGGGAGATCTCATTAGCCATGTCGAAGTCGATGTCCAGGCCGCACTCGTGGGCGATGGCGGGGAGGTGGAGCATGGAGTTGGTGGAGCAGCCCAAGGCCATGTCCACGGTCTCGGCGTTGTGGAAGGCCGCGGGGGTCATGATGTCCCGGGGCCGGATGTCCCGGCGCACCAGCTCCATGATCTGCATGCCCGTGTGCTTGGCAAGGCGCAGCCGGTGGGACCACACGGCGGGAATGGTGCCGTTGCCCCGCAGGGCCATGCCCAGGGCTTCCGTCAGGCAGTTCATAGAGTTCGCGGTGTACATTCCCGAGCAGCTCCCGCAGCTGGGGCAGGCGTTCTCCTCAAAGTCGGCCACCCCCGCGTCGTCCAGCTTGCCCGCCTTGTAGGCCCCCACCGCCTCGAACATGTGAGACAGGCACGAGCGGCGGCCGTCCTGGAGCTTGCCCGCCAGCATAGGCCCGCCCGAGCAGAAGATAGCGGGGATGTTGAGCCTCGCCGCCGCCATCAAAAGGCCGGGGACGTTCTTGTCGCAGTTGGGGATCATCACCAGGCCGTCGAACTGGTGGGCCATGGCCATGGCCTCGGTGGAGTCGGCGATGAGGTCCCGGGTGACCAGGGAGTACTTCATGCCGATGTGGCCCATGGCAATGCCGTCGCACACGGCGATGGCGGGGAACTCGATGGGCGTGCCGCCGGCGTGGCGGATGCCCGCCTTCACCGCCTCGGCGATCTTGTCCAGGTTCATGTGGCCGGGGACAATCTCGTTATAGGAGCACACCACGCCGATGAGGGGCCGCTCCAGTTCCTCGGCGGTGTAGCCCAGGGCGTAAAAGAGCGAGCGGTTGGGGGCACGCTCCACGCCCTTTGTCACGTTTTCGCTTCGCATTTTTAAGGCTCCTCCTTACATCTGAAAGTCCATCTCCAAGGTCCAGGTCCGCTTTTCCCCGGGCGCCATCCAAAACGCACCGGGGCGCTCCATCAGGTCGTGGGAGGCGTTGATGTGACCCTCCCAGGGCTCCATGCACAAAAAGCCGGGCACGCCGGGAGGCGCCCACAGCACCGTGCAGAACCAGCCCTCGGTGGTCACCTGGATGTACTTGCCGCTGGGCTTGTGGGCAAGGCGGCACCACTTCCCCGCGTCCTTGCGGACGATGGGGCCGTCGTCAAACATGGAAGCCTCTACGCCCAGGACCGCGCCGCCCTCCAGTTGAATTTCATAGTCCGTCAACTCACTGCCGGGTACAAAGGGCACACGGAAGGCAGGATGAAAGCCCATTTGGGTGGGCATGGCCTTGTCGCCGGTGTTCTCGGCGGTGCAGATGGTGTAGGCCGTTTGCCCCTTCACCTTGTGGGTGGTCTCAAAGGTGAAGGCCCAGGGCCAGGGCTCGGAGCCGTCGTGGGCGTAACGGAAGGTAACGCTATCCTCGCTCTTGCTCACCAGGGCGTGGGGAAAGTCCCGGACGAAGCCGTGCTTGCTGGTCACGGTGTGGCGCGCGCCCTCAAACTCGTACCAGTCGTCCTGGATCACGCCGCACCAAGGAAAGCACACCGGGGCCCGAAAGGCCCACACGGCGGGGTCGCCGCCCCAAATGAGCTCCTGGCCGTCGGCCTTACGGATGCCCCACAGCAGACCGCCCTGGTCGTTGGCGGTCAAAGTCAGCGCGGAATTATGAATGGTGTATTCCATCTTGATTTGCCCCCTCGTGAAAATTCAACTGTGGCTATCATATCACTTTTCCCGCTCCACTGCAAGAAAAAGCGTCAATCCCTCCCGGCCTTCGCCCCGTCCTCGGCGGCCTGGTCCTCGATATAGGCCAGCATGTGGGGGATGATCTGGGGGTCGAACTGAGAGCCCGCGCCCTTGCGCAGTTCCTCCTCGATGACCTCCCGGGGCAGACCCTTGCGGTAGCAGCGGTCGCTGGACATGGCGTCGTAGGCGTCGGCCACGGCGATGATACGGGCCATGAGTGGGATGTCCTCCCCGGCCTTGCCCTCGCAATAGCCCTTGCCGTCGTAGCGCTCGTGGTGGTACCGGGCCCCCTCGGCAATGCCCTCCAAAGCGGTGAAGTTCTTCAGGATCTCGCCGCCGATGGAGGGGTGGGTCTGGATGAGGTGGAACTCCTCGTCGGTGAGCCGTCCGGGCTTGTTGAGGACCTGGTCGGGGATGCCGATCTTGCCCACGTCGTGCAGCAGAGCGATATAGTAGATGTTCTCCTGTTCCTCCTCGCTCATGCCCATGCGCCGGGCCAGCTCCCGGGAGTAGTGGGCCACCCGGGTGGAGTGGTCCTTGGTGTACTTGTCCTTGGCGTCGATGGCCCCGGCGAAGGTAAGCAGGGACTGCTCAGTGATGTGGCGGTACTCCTGCTGGCGGCGGCGCACGCGCCGGAGCTTGAAGGCGTAGACCGCCCGGGCCACGCACACCGTGGCGGCCACCAGCGCCAGCGCCAGCGCGATCCAAAAGCCCGGGTGCTCCATAAGCCGCTTTTCCTTCACCAGGGTGAAGGAACACTCGCCGCTCTGCGCGCCGTCGGGGGTGGTGATCCGCAGGCGGAAGACATACTCCCCGCCGGGGAGGTTGGTGTAGCTCACCGCGTTCTCCCCATCGGCCACCACGCTCTGGTCGTGGTCGAAGCCCTCCAGCTCGTAGGAGGTGTGGAACTTGGCGGGGGCGCTGTTGTAGGACAGCACGGCGTATTGGACGCTGACGCGGCGGGCGTTGCTGGGGATCTCCAGCCGCTGGGGATGCTCGTAGGTCACGCCGTCCACGGTGACGCTGTTGATGACCGTTTTGGGCAGAAGAGACTGGGGCTCTTGGAAGTCGAAGACGCTGACGCCGCCCCGGGTGGCCAGGTACAGCCGCCCGTCCTGGAGACAGTGCCGGGTGTTGGCGTTGAGCGAGCCGGTGAGGCCCTGGTCGAAGCTGTATACCACCGGCGCGCCGTCACCGCCGGCAAGCAGGTCCGCCCGGTCCACCGCCAAAAGCCCGCAGTTTTGTAGCAGCCAGAGCTTGCCATCCTGGAGGTAGAGGTCAAAGATGCTGCCCGCCTCCTTTTTCAGGGAGGTGAGCTTTTCAAAATGTCCGGGGGTCATGTAGTAAAGGCTGCTGCCCGCGCTGACAAAGCAGTTGTCCCCCTGGTCGGGCAGCATCCGCAGCACCACGCCCTCGGAAAGGCCCTCGGCAAAGCCGTGGTCGATGACCTGGCCGTCCCGGAGCTCATAGACGCCGCCGCCGTCGCTGCCCGCCAGCAAAGCACCGCCGGGCAGCTCCAAAAAGGAGAGGATGGTGGGGTAGTTCAGCTCGGTGTAGCTCTGGACCACCTGGTCGTCCTGGATAATGCTGACCCCGCCCTGGGTGCCCACGGCCACGCTGCCGTCACCGAGCGCGGCCAGGACCCGGGCGTGGTCGTTGCACAGCCCGTCCGCGGAGGAGAAGGTCCGCAGCGCGCCGCTGGCGGGGGTATAGCGCGCCACGGGGCTGTCGGAGTAGGAGGCCACCCAGATATTGCCCTGGCCGTCGGCGATCACGTCCCGGACCCGCACGCCGTGGAGCAGCTCCATCAGAGCCTGGTCGCCGCCGGTCAGCGTGCCGCCCACCACTGTGAGTCCACCGTTGGAACCGGCGTAGCCCTTGCCGTTCCACATGGCTATGGCGTTCAGGTTGAGCTGGCCCAGCTCGTCCGGCGCGTAGGGGGTAAAGTAGCCTTGGGTGAACTTCACCACGCCCTGCTCGGTGGAGGCCAGCCAAATGTTTCCCTGGTAGTCGATGTGAGAGCTGTTGAGGTCGCTGGCGCCCTCCTCCTCGGAGAGCTCCTGGACAACGCCCTCGGTGGGGCTGACCAGGGCGTAGCCGTGGAGCCCGGACACCGACACCCGTCCGTCGCTCAGGGCCCGCAGGCTGTTGATGACCGAGGTCTTCTCCAGGGTGTAGCCCATCCGCTCAAAGTCGGCGGCGCTCAGGCCGTCGCCGGCAAAGGTCAGCCGGACCAGGTGGTCCTCCGAGCCGCCCAGCCAGACAGCCCCCTCGCCGTCGCCGGTAACGCTGTAGACGCTCTCGCCGTCTGCAAAGAATTGATCGGAGTCCAGCGTGGCCAACACTTCGCCGCCCTGCAGCACCACGCAGCCGCTGTCGGTGGCCCCCCAGACCCGGCCCTTGGCGTCCACCCCCAGGGAGTAGACCGTGTGGCCCGAGACCTCCGGGGCGGTATAGACCTCCATCGCCTCGTCCTTGATCTGGCCTACCCCGGAGTTGGAGCAGGCGTAGACCGTGCCCTGGGCGTCCTCGGCAAAGCCCCGCACGCACAAAAAGCTGTCCTCCGGCTGGCCCTGGGGCCGGGTGATCGCTCCGTTTTCCAGGAAGAAGACCCCGGCGTCGTTGGTGCCGATCCACAGCCGCTGGGCGCTGTCCTCAAAGAGCATCCGCACCGAGGACGAGGGAAGCAGCCCCTCGGCGCTGAAATTGCGAAACTGGCTGCCATCATAGCGGATGAGCCCGCCGTAGCTGCCCACCCAGATATAGCCGTCGGCGGTCTGGAGCACGTCGTTGGCCTCCCCGGTGGGCAGGCCACTGCGCTCGTTGTACACCATCTGTACCATGGGCTGCTCCTGGGCCTGGCACCGCCCCGAAAGGGCCAGCGTCAGCGCCAGGCACAGCGTCCCGATGCCCAGGCGGCATGATGTTCTCGTTCTCGTCATGCTGTCTCAGCTCCTGTTAAAAGTATATCTCTTCAGCTCCGGGGCTCCTTGGCAACCACCACGCCGCCGGTCTTCCAGATGGAGTTGGGCGGCACCGCCCCACGGACGCAGGAGGTGGGGTAGATGTTGCTGCCCCGGCCAATGACGGTGCCCGGGTTCAAAACGCTGTTGCAACCCACCTCCACATGGTCGCCCAAAATGGCGCCCATCTTCTTGCGGCCGGTCTCCACCGCTCCGCCGCTATCCTTGACGGTGACCAGGGTCTTGTCCGACTTCACGTTGGAGGTGATGGAGCCCGCCCCCATGTGGCTGTAATAGCCCAAAATGGAGTCGCCCACGTAGTTATAGTGGGGCACCTGGACGTGGTCGAAGAGGATGACGTTCTTCAGCTCCACCGAGTTGCCCACCACGCAGTCCTCGCCCACCAACGCGCTGCCCCGGATGAAGGCCCCGTGGCGCACCTCGGTGCGGGCCCCGATGATGCAGGGCGCGCCCAGGTAGGCGGTGGGGAACACGGTGGCGGTCTTGTGGACCCACACCTGGGGGGCCCGCTCCTCAAACTCGTTTTGATCCAGCCCCGCGCCCAGGGTGACGATCAGCTCCTTGATGCCGTCCAGGGCCTGCCAGGGGTATGTAAATTGGGTCAGGTAGTCCTTCGCCATGGTGTGCTCCAGGTCCAACAGCTCAGAGGTCTTCAGCTCCATGTCCAGCCGCTTCCTTTCTGTGCCCCAAGGGGCGTTTTGTCGATAGGGTATTATATCGCCGGGGCAGGGCGGTTGTCAATGAAAACCTCCCCGTCTCCGGCCCTTGTCTTTGGTGGAAAAACATGGTAAAATAATGGTCGAAAATCGTCGAAAAGGAGGCGAGGGCGGTGAAGCTGTCCAAAGCGGAAGCTCTGGCCGTGGGCCTGACGGCGGCGGTGGCGCTGCTGTGCGCCTTCAAACTGACCGGGGACCTCTCCCAAAGCGGCGTCACGGTCTCGGGCCAGCACCCGCCCCAGGCGGCAACCTCCCAAACGCCCCGGGTCTACCGGCTGGACCAGCCTGTGGACCTGAACACCGCCACCCTAGACGAGCTGACGCTGCTGTCCGGGATAGGCCCGGCCAAGGCCCAGGCCATTTTGAACTACCGCGCCCACCACGGGCCCTTTGCCTCCTTAGACGACCTGGCCCAGGTCCCCGGCATCGGCCAGGCTACACTGGAGGCTCTAGGGCCCTACGTCACCTTTTCTTGAACCAAAAAGCCCGCCCCGGCTGTCATGCCGGAGCGGGCTCTTTCACGTTTTTTATGGGGCCAAGGGCGCGCGCATCACAAACACGCTCCCCTTCCCCAGCTCGGAGCTGGCCTCCACCGTGCCGCCCAGTTCCATGGCCACCGACTGGACGATGTAGAGCCCCAGCCCCTCGCCGCCACCCACCCGGCGGGTAAAGCCGTACTCAAAGACGTGGGGCAGGTCCTCGGGCCGGATGCCGCAGCCGGTGTCCTTGACCCAAATGGCGGCCTGATCTCCCTCCCTCGTCAGGGCCAGGGTGACGCTCCCGTCCTCGGGGGTGAAGGACAACGCGTTGTAGCAGAGGTTTTCCAAGGCCGAGCGCAGCCGCTCCTCGTCTCCGTCGATGGACAGCTCCTCACGGGGCAACTCCAGGTGAAAGAGCTGGCCCGATAGCTCCATATCCGGGCGGTTGTCGGCGTGGAAGCGGCGCAGGAAGTCGTTGAGGCAGATGCGCTCCGCCGGGGCCATGCCCCGCTCGGCCCGGGAGAAGCCCTGCAGCAGTTCAAACCGGCCCTCCAGGACGTTGACCCGCTCGTTCAGCGCCTCCAGGTAGGCGGCGGTCTCGCTGTCCACCGCCAGCGCGCCGCTCTGGATGAGCTGGGCATAGTTTTTCAGCGCCGCCAGGGGATTTTTCATGTCGTGGATGAGATGGGCCAGCAGCATCCGCCGCTCCTGGAGCAGCGCCTCCAAAGTGCTCGTCTTGCGGTCCACCTCCGATTGCAAGTGGAGGTTCAGCCGCTGGTTCTCCCCGATCATATTCACCTGGGCGCGCACCGTCAGCGCCGCGAAGCCCAGCACCAGCGCGAAGCCGCCGTACTCCTCCAGCCACGCTCCCCGGATGGGCTCAAAGCGGCCATAGGAGAGGGCCCCCGCCGCCAGGCTCAGCCCGTAGAGCCCCGAGGCGCACAGCAGATACCGCCACAGCGGCCGCTCCTCCCCCAGGCCCCGGAGGGCCAGAAACACTAGGTAGCCCCCTGACAAAAGCTTCCAAAGAAAGAGGACCACGCCGTAGGTATTGATGAAAAGAGGCGCATATGGTAGAATAAACAGCGGAAAGACCACTGTCACCGCGCACAAAGTGGCCGTGGCAGGCAGGGCCACCCTGCGGTGGTACCACCGCACCGCCGCGCCGGAGAGCTCCCCCGCCAGCAGGATGGCCAGCATCAGCGCCGCGCTGGCGCAGAAGTCCTCCAAAGCGTAGAGCGGGCGCACCAGGGGCGCCCCCATGGCCCGGAGGAAGGGATAGCACACCCGCAGAGAGAAGCAAAGGCACAAAAGCCCCAGCCGAAAGCTCTGGCGGTCCCGGTCAAAGAGCCACATGGCCAGCCCCGACAGGGCCAGGCCCAGGGAGAGAAAGCACATCAGCCCATAGACCGCCAGCCGTGCGGCCACCATCCCTTGGACGGCGTTGGGCGTGCCCACGCCGGGCGGGTAGTAAAGCCCGGAATAATAGTGGGTGTAGTTGGCGCACTGGATGACAAGCTCGGTCCGCTCCCCGGACCGGAAGGGATAGACAGCGTCGGTCACATGGGGCCGGTAGGGCGAGAGGCTCCCCTGCTCCCCCACCAGCTCGCCGTTGATATACACACGCCCGGCGCATAGGAGCTCGGGGAGATAGAGGGCCAGGCTCCGCCCGCCGCCCTCGGGGTCGGCCAAGGTCAGGCGGTAGGTCACCTGGCCGTAGGGATCGCCGGTGAGGTAGGAGAAGTTGGGGTATTCCCCGGCGTAGGTGTAGCGAGTGGAGTACCAGAACATATTCTCCAGCTCCTGGGGCGTACGCAGTCCGGGGTACGCCTCCCAGCCGTCCACCAAAAAGGCCACCTGCTCAGCATCCGCTTGGAGGACGTTATACCCCGGCCCGCCGGGCAGGGCGGCCGTATACTTATTGTCCCAACGCAACAGCGCGCATATGACCGCCGCCCCGGCCAGCAGCAGGGCCAGCGCCAGGGCCAGACCGCGCTTCTTCTCTCGCTTCATCTTCACAACACCTCACTAGGGGGAGTATTTATGACAGGAAAATGGGCCAAAATAGGGGCGTTTTTATGCGTGCTCGGCGTGCTTTTGGGGGCGCTCCGGCTCTCACCCGCCGCCATGATCTCAGGCAGCCAAACCCCGCCCCAGGAGACCGCCGACCCCGCCGGCGACAGCCACCGCGTCACCCTGGACGCCCAGCGCGTGGGCGACGGGGAGGGCCTGGCCTTCGAGACGGTGGCCGCCGAGCTGGCGGGCAATCCCTTCGCCCAAGGCTACTACCCCGGCGCTCTGACGGTGGAGCTGACGGGGCAGCTCGTGGTGGAATCAGGCGGCTGCCTCACCATCGGCACCCTGTCCGCGGGCAACGACAAGGAGCAGAGCCCGGTGATCGCCGGGGAGCTGACCCAAGACGGCCTCATCGTGGTCCGGCCCGGCGGGCGGCTCATTTTGAAGACCGTCTCCCTGGACCTCTCGGGCCAGGGGCTGTTCCTGGTCCAGGAGCCCGGCGGCTCGGTGGAGCTCACCGACACCGCCATCGGCCAAGACCTGGTCCGCTGGGCGGGACCCACGGTGGACAACACCTATCAAAAGCCCCTGGAGCTTTGGCTGGAAGCGGGGACCGTCCTGGAGCCCGAGCTTCTGCCCCAGAGCGTTCGGAGCATCCTGCAGGACCAGGGCTCCACCACATTCGCCACCCTCCCGGTGCGCTGGGACCTGGAGGACTGGAACGAAGTGCCCGACGGCGAAGCGGTCCTTGCCGGGGCCTTTCTGGACGACAGCGGCCAGGTCCTGCCCTCGGTGCGGCCCCTGGAGCTGACCGTCCACTGGGTCAAGCCCGATACCTTGGTCATCACCGACGCCGCCTGGCTGGGCCAGAGCGCCGCCAGCGCCAAGCTCTATCTCAAGGCCCTGCCCGACGAGGCGTCGGAGGTCTGGGGCGAGGTGTCCGACGACGAAGAGAAAAGCTGGCAGCAGTGGGAAGGCTTTGAGCTGCGCCAGAGCGAGGACACCGTCGCCGGCGTGTTCTCCCTGCCCAACGCCGTGCCCCGGCACTTTCGTATTCGAGCCGCCAGCGAGGATGGCCGCCGCTACTGGATGTCCGACAGCGTGCGGTTGCCCAAGACCGTGACCCGCCCCAGCGACCAGGGTGGCAACCGGGGCGGGGCCACCACGGTGGGACGGCCCGTCCGCACCCCGGAGCCTACGCCCACGCCCTCAGCGGAACCGACACCAACTCCTACGCCTACGCCAACTCCGTCGCCCAGCGTAGCGCCGTCCATACCGCCCAGCGTGCCGCCCTCGGTAGAACCGTCGGCGGCTCCCAGCGTGGAGCCCAGCATAGTGCCGTCCCCGGAGCCCAGTGTGGAGCCTTCTCCCTCCACCATCCCGGTGGTGGTCCCGGTGGAGCCTACCGCCACGCCTGTGCCCGCACCGACCCCCACGGCGGAGCCTACGCCTACATCAGCGCCTTCGGCGGAGCCGTCGCCCGCGGCAACGCCCACGCCCAGTGTGGAACCCTCTTCCACGGCAGCGCCCCCGGCGGAGCCCCCGGACCCGCCCGTGTCCACGGCGGAGCCTCTCCCGGCCCAAGAGCCCGAGGGTCTTCCCCCCACGGTCCAGGCCCTGCTGGTCCTGGCGGGCGGCGGCCTGTGCGCCCTGGCCGGGGTGCTGGTCACCAAACGAAAGCGATAACGCTCAACCCGCCTCGGAGGGTTCTCCGGGGCGGGTCTTTTCCTGCCCCAAAAAGCGGTAGCCCTTGCGGTAGATGGTCTCGATATAATTCCTCCCCGGACACAGCCGCTCCAGCTTTTGGCGCACCCGGGCCATGCACACCTGCATATTGTGAACGCCCTGGTTCATAGGGGACTTCCACACCCGGTCGTAGAGCTCTTCGTAGGAAAACACCCGGTCGGGGTGCCGGGCCAGAAAGGCCAGCAGGTCAAATTCCAGGGAGGTGAGGGCGGCGGAATCCTCCCCAAAGCGCACCTCCCGAAGCCCCGGGTCGATGACCAGGCCCCGGAAGGCCAGCACCTCCCGCTCGGCCTCGCCCACGCCCCGCTGGATGCGAAGGCGCAGGCGCAGCTCCAGCTCCTGGAGGGAATAAGGCTTTGCCACATAGTCGTCCCCCCCGGCCAGCAAGCCCCGGACCCGGTCGTCCTCCTGGGCGTAGGCCGAGAGGAAGATGATGGGCACGCCGCTGACCTCCCGGATGCGGCGGCAGACCTCCACGCCGTCCATCTCGGGCAGCTCCACGTCCAGCACGATGGCGTCCAGCGCCGCGGAGGAGGCCACCTTCAACGCCGTCTGGGCGTCCAGAGCGGGGATGGTCTCGTAGCCCCTGGACTTCAAATAGGCCGCGTTGGTCTCTAAAATGCTGGGGTCGTCGTCCACCAAAAGCACCCGGTACATGGTCCTCGCCTCTCTTTCCATAGCATTTCACCCTTATCATACCATAGAATACCCCCGCAGAAAAGTCACAGACTCGTCACATTTTCAAAGGGGGGTAGAAATCCGGGGTCCCCATCTGCTATGATACAGGTATCAAGCCGTATCAGGGCGGATATCCGCCCTGTCCGCGGGGACCCCCGCGGCACAAATTCCCGGAAAGAGAGGACTTCTACCATGAAAAGACGACTGCTTTCCCTTCTGGTGTGCCTTTGTATGGCGCTGACGCTGCTGCCCACCACGGCGTGGGCCATGTTCGCGTTTTCTGTCAAAGCCCAGCCCACCAAGGAGAACAACTACACCTTCGAGGTGGAGTATTCCGATGCCGGCGCGACGGTGAGCTACCAGTGGTACAAGAAAACGGACACAGCCACCACCTATACGCTGGTGGCGGAAAACCCCGGCGAGAACGAGCTGGCCACGGTCACCGGGGAGTTCACAGCCGCGACCTATGTTGACGACCATTGGGAAGCGGAAATTGATGGAACCACGTATGAGTTCGTTGTCTACTATCCCGCTCTGCCCGGCGACGTGGTATCGGTGACCATCCCGTTCTCGATCAATATGCAATCTATTGATATCGTCGGTGGTTCTGGCGATTATGTCAGAAAGGGCGACTACGCCACTTTGACCACCACCTATGGTGGCAGCAATCTGATCGGTATCGGTGGAGAGGTATCTGACACATCTTTTACCGCCACCATTACCGTCACCCGCCAGTGGGAGACTCTGGCCGACGAGACCGGGGCCGCCTTGCAGACCCGGGACGCGGGCGAGTATTTCTGCGTGGCCACCGCGGAAAAGGACGGCGAGGTCCAGGCCAGCGAGACCTCCGAGACCGTCACCGTCGAGGCCCCGGTGGCCCGGCTGGACTACACCGAGAGCGGCGCGGCCAAGACCGCCGACCTCGCCGAGCGGGAGGTGCGGTATGACAGGGTCTCCGACTATCTGAGCAGCGCCGACACCAGCGCCGGGGCCACTCTGACCCTTCTGGCCAACAGCGCCGCCAAGCTGAGTTTTGACATCCCCGTCACCCTCACCAGCGGTGAGGGCGGCCCCTACACCATCTCCCGGGACATGATCAACGACAGCCACAGCAAACGGGGTGACCTGCTCACCGCCTCCAGCGACTGCACCGTTACCAACCTGACCCTGGACGGCACGGTTCCCCCCGTACCGCCCGAGAATACCGAAATGCCCAGCTTCGTCAAGGTTTCTTCTGACCTGACCTTGGGAGAAGGGGCCACCATCCAGAACTGCCAGCCTAACAAGGAATTCGGTGGCCCCGCCCTGCCCGACGCGGCGGTGGATGTGTGGGGCTCCCTCACCATGACCGATGGCTCGGCCATCATCGACAACCAGGGCGGCGGGTATGGCGGCGTGGTGGTGGAAGAGACCGTCACCCTCTCGGGAGCGGTGACCATCAAGGACAATGTGGCCGTGGACCTCACCGGCATTTACAGCTTTGATCAGGTGGACAACGCCCCCAGGACCCCCGCCAATCTGCTGGTGTTTGCGCCCGATCCCGATCCGACGACAAGCGCCACCGCGCCCATTCAGGTGGTCGGTTCGTTGCAGGGCAGCGAGATCGGCGTGACGTTGCTGGACTACAATACGGACAAGCCCACCACTGGCAAGCTGGCCCAGGGCAGCGGCTATACCCTCCAGGACACCGACGCGGCGGTCTTCTTCTCCGACCAGCCGGGCTACTTCCTCGACCTGAACAGCGAGGAAAACGCCATTTACTTAGAGGCATACGCCATCACCCAACAGCCCACCGCGGACAACGGCTACACCGTGGCCGCCACCGGAGAGCCCACGCTCTACCAGTGGTATCCCGCCACGGTGGACACCCAGGCCGTCACCGACCAGAACACCACCCAAGGGCGTTTCGCCTGCACCTACGCCGACGGCAAGTGGACAGCCGGAGAGGACGACTACGGCTCCGGGGGCTACTTCACCATGGCACTGAAGGAGGGGGACCGGGTGGCCGTCACTATCCCCACCGCCGCCGTGCCCACCTATGGCCAACTGGGCTTTTACGACCGGGATACCCGCACCCAGGTGTGGTACTACTTTGACGGCGGCAACGGTGACGCTTCTGCCACCACCGACGGCGACAACACCATCATCACCTACGCGATCCCCGCGGATGGGATCTACGCGCTGACGCCAGACGGGCTGGACAGCGACGCCCTTCCGTCCCTCTCCGCCACGGTGACAGGGATCAAGCTGGGCGACGCCATCGACGACCAGACCACCGCCACCCTCACCAGCGGTCAGGTGGGGCAGAGCTACCTCTGCACGATCCTCTGGTCCGACGGCACCTATCTGGACAGCGACGTGGTCACCTTCACCGCCCCGCCCCACGTCCACGCCATGAGCGTGGACTGCTCCGCCACCGAAGGGACGCAGGTGACCTATGCGCCCCTCACCCTGAACGAGAGCGGCGTACTCTGCGTCAGCGGCGCGGCCCTCACCCCCGACGCATACGGCAGCTACACCCTCCCCGCCGGGAGCTATTATCTGGCGGAGGATATCACCATAACGGGCTCTCTCACCATTCTGGACGCCAATGACGCGCCGGTGAACCTCTGTCTGGGCGGCAACGCCCTGGACCTGGGGACGAGCTACATCAACGTGAGAACCACCTACAACCAGGGCAACGGCGTGCTGAACGTCTGCGACTGCTCGGAGAAGGAAAGCGGCCTTATCACCAGCGCCATGGAAGGCAGTGACAGCCAGGGCACGGTCTACGTCGCCAATCAGTTCTCCCTCTACGGCGGCACGGTGCTAAATACCTGCGACAAGGCCAACAACGCCCTGTGTCTCAACGCCGGCACGGCCAACCTCTATAGCGGCAAGCTGATCTCCGGCTCCGGCAACGGCCTGTGGGTCAGCACTTGGCAGGCCGACGGCTTGAACCTCTCGGGAACTGTGACCATCCGGGGCGGGTCGGACCAGGACGTCTACTTCACCTGGCCCAGCTCCACCTGGGAGAACAACGCCCACTTCACCCTCACCGGGCCGCTGACCAAGCCCGCCGCTCCCTGGCGGGTGGCGTTGGCCGAGGACAAGCCCATCCCTCTGGTGGACGGCTGGGCCACCCATATGGGTGACGCGGACTTTGCCGACTATTTTGTCAGCGCCACCAAGGGCCTGTTCGTGGGCCTGAACGCCGAGGGCGGCCTGGATATGCGCGCCCTGGCCATCACCCAGCAGCCCAGCGCGGCCAACAGCTACACCGCCGCCGCCAACGGCGCGCCCGCCTGCCCGCCCGCCTACCAGTGGTATCCCGCCACGGTGACCACCGCCGACGTCACCACCGACAACGCCACGGTGTATACTGACGAGGACGAGACCGCTACCTATGACCCCGCCACAAAGCTCTGGAGCGGCGTGGGGTGGATGGAGTACAGCTACTTCACCATCCATCTCACCAAGGGCGACGTGGTCACGGTGAAGCCCACCGAAGCGCTGTCGGGCAACACCCGGCTGGGTCTGGAGCCGAAGCCTTATAACTCCAACAATACGGTCCGTCTCTACGGCAGCGACGCCAACGAAGCCGGGGAATACCTCCTTACCGCCCCGGCAGACGGCGATTACATCTTCTATTGCGAGTCCGGCCGCAGGTCCGCCGACAGCGACGGCGTGCCCCTCTTCTCCGCCAAGCTGACCCACATTGAACTGGGCGATGCCCTGGACGGCCAGAACAAGGCCCAGCTCACCGCCACCCAGAGCGGCGACTACCTCTGCCGGGTCACCTGGGCCGACGGCACGGCCATCAACAGCGACATCGTGGCCTATACCCCGCCCCACGCCCACGACTGGGGCAAGTGGACCCTCCAAAGCGACAACGAGACTCTGAAGCGGGTGTGCGCCGGGGACGCCAGCCACACCGAGAGCCAGACGCTGAGCTGCGGTCTGCCCAATGCCGCCATCGTCTATGACGGCACGGAAAAGAAGCCCGCCCCCAGTCTGAAGGCCGACGGCAGCATCGGCTCGCTGACCAAGGGCACCGACTACACCGTGGCCTACAAAAACAACGTGAACGCGGGCACCGCCACCGTCACCATCACCGGCATGGGGAACTTCGACTTCACCCTGGAGAAGACCTTTACCATCCAAAAGGCCGACCAGGCCGCCCCGGCGGGCATCTTCCACATCACCGACGCGGCCTATGTAGAGTCCTCCGGCGTGATCGCCATCACCACCGACGCCTCCAACCTGGAATACCGCCTCAAGCCCACCGACGACGCGGAGGCTGCGTGGACCCAGGCCGAGCGCTCCAACACCCTCCCCGCCGGGACCTATGAGTTCCGCTACAAGGCCACCGACAATTATAACGCCAGCCCCGCCACCCAGGTCCAGGTCCGCATCGAGAGCCCCAACGCCAAGGGTTTGACCATCGCCCAGGGCATCGAGCACGGCACGGTGGAAAAGCGGCGCGACAAGGTCAACCCCGGAGACATGGTCACCCTGGCGGTGATGCCCGACGACGGCTATGCGCTGGCCTCTATCGCCGCCACCTACCATGACGGCACGGCGGCGCAGACCATCATTCCCACCGTCAAGCCCGATAATCCCCAGCAGTACACCTTTACCATGCCCAACGCGGATGTGACCGTCACCGCCACCTTCACCGCCGTTACGCCCCCCGATGATGGCGAGGCCAAGGGGGAGGTGGAGGTGAAGCCGGACACTCCCGCCGTCAGCGTGGACGAGGACGCCTTGAAGGATCTGGCAGGGGAGGTCCAGGCCGGAGAGACCGTCACCGTGAAGCTCACCGTGGAGAAGCTGGACCAGCCGGAGGATAAGGCCGAACTGGACGAGGTCATTACAGGCAAAGCGGATGATGTTTTGTATCTTGACCTCGCTCTGCTAAAGCAGGTCAACGATGGTCAGCCCCAGGCCATCACCGACGCCGCCAAGGTATTGGAGATCGCCGTGCCCTACGATTTCACGGGTAAGAAGGACGTGACCGTCTACCGCAAGCACGGAGAAAGCGACCCGGAAACGCTCACTAAGCTTGCCGCCCGGCCCACAGAGGATTTTGCCGACGGCAGCTTCTATGCCGACAGCGCCAATGGTGTGATCTACATCTACGCCAGCAAGTTCTCCACCTACGCCATCGGCTACACCGAGACGACCACCCCCAACCGACCCAGCCGTCCCAGCGGACGGCCCGGCACCGTGGGCACTACGGGGACGGCTCCGGCCTGGCCCTTTGTGGACGTGAAGACTACCGACAGCTTCTACCAGGCCGTCAAGTACGTCTACGAAAAGGGCTGGATGGTGGGCACCTCAGACACCACCTTCACTCCCGATGGTGAACTGACCCGGGCCATGCTGGCCACCGTCCTTTACCGGATGGCGGGCTCTCCCAAGGTCACTGGCGCGCCGGAGTTTGAGGACACGCTGACGGGCGCCTGGTACTCCGACGCCATTGTCTGGGCCAGCCAGACCCAGGTCCTCCGGGGCTACGGCAACGGCAAGTTCGGGCCCGAGGACCCGGTCAGCCGTGAGATGCTGAACATGGTGGCCGCCCGCCAGCAGGGCCAGGACCCGACCTGGACCGGCGACCCCGCCCTGGCCCTCCCCGCCACCCGCGCCGAGATCGCCACTGTGCTCATGGAGCAGGATAAGAAATAAGGACTTTTCTAAAGAAGGAGCGGCACACCATGTGCCGCTCCTTCCTCTTTGCCGCCGAAATAATTTCCCCCCTCGACAAAATTCCCCTTGTTTTTTTCCGCACGACCCGGTATACTAAGCAGGACAAGTGGATAATGCGTGGTACACGTGGCGCAAGCCGGATAAATCAGGGTGCGATCCCCTGGCGAGAAGGTCACTGTGTGTAAGTCGCCGACCATGTCGGCGCGAAGTCAGACTATCTGCTGTACCGCGCGAGAGACCTGCCGGACTCCGGGTCGATCAAAGAGAGAAAAAGCGCATGGAGAGTCACCCTTTCCATGCCCTTTTTGCTCTTTTACGCGCAGCAAAGCGGACCCTCCGGCAGCGGAGGGTCCGCTTTATTTCGTCTACGAAAAGGAGCGACTTACATGAACGTGAAAAAACTGGTCTGTCTGCTGCTGGTCCTGGCCTTGGCCCTGGGGACCTTCCCCGCCGCGTTGGCGGTCCCGGACGAGCCCACCGCCGTTACCGTCAGCTTCACCTCTCAGGCAGAAGGAGCCTTTCTCCACGCGCCCCAACTGGACGTGGAGGTGGCCTCCGACCTGGCCGAGGGCTACGGCTACACCGACAGCGTGACGGACGGCGTGTCCGCCCTGGACGTGCTGGTCCGGGCCCACGAGGTGGCCTTTGGCGACGACTTCACCGCCGACACCAAGGACGATTGGTTGGTGGTCAGCAGCAGTGGCTCCATCTCCAAGCTGTTTGGCGTGGAGACGGGCAGTTGCGGCTTTGCCGTGGACCACGCCCAGCCCCATGACGACGTGTTCAACGATGACTATCAGTGCTACGGCGGCTACACCGTGGCCCAGGCCCCGGTGGCCGACGGGGACCTGGTGGAGTTCTTCCTCTACCAGACCCAGTACGGCATGCTGGACTACTACGTCTGGTTCTCCCAGAAGGGCCAGCGGCTGGACGCGCTGTCGCTGACCGCGGGGGAAGCGGTCTCCCTGGATGTGGAGGGCTACGTCATTGGCTGGTACGGCAGCTCCACCCAGGAGGTCATCGACAAAAACATTGCCAACACCCGGGACTACGGCTACCTAGAGGGCGGCCAGGCCGCCTGGGTGGACCCCGAGTCCGGGGCGCTGGAGCCCATCCCCGGGGCCCTCATCGACGACGCCAGCGTCCTCTCCCTCACCGCCCCGGCCACCCCGGGGACCTATTATCTGACGGTGTCCCTGACCCCCGAGGACCCGGAGTATGACCCCGCCATCTCCCTGCCTCTGGTGGAGGTAACGGTGGCCCCGGCCCGCTCTGCCGGGGCCCCGGACCGGGTGGCGGACTACCTGTGCGTCAACAGCCAGTATACCAACGGCGGCTACGGCTCCCACCCCGAGAGCACCCTCTACGGCGGCATGGTCTCCCTGGGTGGCTTTGGCGGGTCTATCACCTACTACTACGAGGACGGCCTGCGAAACGACCCCGCCCACCCCTACGGCGTGGACTTCTACATTGACGGCAACGCCAATGTGGACACCGCCACCTCTACCAAGACCAGCTTCTTCGAGCCCGGCCAGGTGTGGGTCTCGGAGGACGGCGAGGAGTGGTACGCTCTGGCCGGCTCCGCCCACTACGACGACGGCGTGGACTGGGATTACACCGTGACCTATGAAAAGACCGCCTCGGGCAGGACCGCCTGGACCGACAGCCGGGGCAACAGCGCCGACGGCGCGCGCTTTACCGGTCCCTGGCCCAGTCAGGTCACCCAGGATACCATCGCCCTCTCCGGCGTGCTTTTGCCCGCCCGGAGCGGCGTGGCTGTCAGCGCGGGCGTAGCCACCGACGCCTATCCCACCCAGTGGGGCTACGCCGACTGCCAGCCCAACGGCACGGAAAACCCCTATCTGGATAACGCCAGCTACGACCTGGCCGCCAGCGGCTTTGACCTGGCCTGGGCGGTGGACCGCCAGGGCCTTCCGGTGGACGTTTCGGACAAGGAGTTCCACTATGTGAAGATCCAGACCGCCTCCAACATCTGGCACCCGGCTTTTGGGGAAAAGTCCCCGGAGATCGCCGGGGTGGTCCGGGCCGACGCCCAGGCCAGTCCCGTGGGCAAGACCGCCCTGCCCAAGAGCGTCACCGTCACCGACGGCCAGCGCGTCCTGACCCTTCCGCTCCAAGAGGGCCAGCAGGTCTACGACCTGGATGTGGGGAAGATGAAAGCCATCTCCCTCTCGCTCCAGGGCGCGGCGGCGGAGGACAACGTCTACCTCAACAACCGCCGCCTCACCCAGGGCCAGGCCCTGGAGGGCCTTCGCCTTACCCCGGGCGAACCCCGGCTGGTACGCATTCTGGTCCAAAACGGCGACAAAGAGCCCACCATCTGCGTCCTGCGCCTTACCGGCTCCACCACGGACGACCCCAACAAGGACCCCGGGGGCAACACCGGCGGCAACGACCGTCCCACCCAGCCCACGGGCAAGCTCTCCGTTTGGTTCTCCCTGCTGGGCGACGACGCCCACGGCCCGCTGGACAGCGGCGAAACGCCCCACACCTTGAGCGGCGGCGGTCTGACCACCTGGATGGAGAGCACCCGCATCCAGGTCAGCGCCCCCGCCACCGTGCTGGACGTGGTGGAGGCCGCCCTGGCGGGCAGCCACAGCTTTGAAAACGCCGGGGGCAACTATATCTCCTGCGTCGACGGCCTGGCCGAGCTGGACAACGGCCCCCGCTCGGGCTGGCTCTACACCCTCAATGGCCGCCACCCCGACCTGGGCGTAGCGGAACAGGCGGTGAAGAGCGGCGACAAGATCGTCCTCCACTACACCGACGACTGGGGCCTGGAAAAGGACGCGCTCACGCCGGATAAGCCCTCCGGTGGCGGCTCCGGCGGCAGCTCGGGCCGGGAGCCGTCCCAGCAGACCACCCAGACCACGACGGGCCCTGAAACGGTGGTCTTTGCCGACATGACGGGCCACTGGGCCCGGGACGCGGTGGATTTCGTCAGCGCCCGGGGGCTGTTTCGCGGCACCGGGCCCAGCGCCTTCTCCCCGGACATGCCCATGAGCCGGGCTATGCTGGCCACCGTCCTTTACCGCTTAGAGGACGCCGCCTCCAGCGGCAAAAGCCCCTTTGCCGACGTGCCCCAGGACGCCTGGTACACTGACGCGGTGACCTGGGCCAGCGGCGCGGGCATCGTCACCGGCACGGGAGAGGGCTTCGCCCCCGACCGGGATATCACCCGCCAGGAGCTGGCCGTCATGCTCTACCGCTACGCCAAGTGCGTGGACATGGACACCTCCAAGACCGCCAAGCTGGACGGCTATGCCGACGCCGCCGATGTGGCCGACTGGGCCCGGGAGGCCATGGCCTGGGCGGTGGGGACCGGGCTGATCCAAGGCCGGAGCGGCTCCGCTCTGGCCCCCCAGGGCTCGGCCACCCGCGCCGAGGTGGCCACCGTTCTTCAGCGGCTGGTGGAGCGGATGGGCAAGTGAAGATGACCCGCCAAGGGCCGTTGGCAGACCGGTCAAAACGTGGTATCATAATTGGAAGGAACAGGAGGCCGCCTATGTCCCGAACCAAGAAGATCCTATCCGCTTTGCTGGCGGTGTGTCTGCTGCTGGGCTGCGGTCCCCGGAGCCGCGCCGTCTCTGATGACGCCCTCACCGCCGCCCTGGAGTGCGCGGCGGCGTATGTCTCTCAGACAGCCGACCTTCAGGTGGGCGCTGTGGGCGGGGAGTGGGCCGTCCTGGGTCTGGCCCGGAGCGGCTACGCCGTGGACGAGGGCTACTACGCCCAGGTGGAGGCCTATGTCACCGCCAAAAATGGCGTGCTCCACGCCAGAAAGTACACCGAATACAGCCGCGTCGTCCTGGCCCTCTCCGCCCTGGGCCGGGACGCCCGAACGGTAGCGGGCTACGACCTGACCCTCCCCCTGGGCGACTACGACAATACCCTCCGCCAGGGCCTCAACGGCCCCATCTGGGCCCTGCTGGCCCTGGACAGCCGGGGCTATCCCATGCCCCAGTGTCCTGGGGCCAAGACCCAGGCCACCCGGCAGATGTATGTGGACCACATCCTGGAGCGCCAGCTCCCCGGCGGCGGCTGGAGCTTGACGGGGGAGTCCCCCGCCGAGGCCGACCTCACCGGCATGGCCCTCCAGGCCCTGGCGAAATATCAGGACCAGGTCCGGGTCCAGGCCGCCGTCCAGGCCGCGCTGGCGCTTATGAGCCAGGCCCAGGACGGCCAGGGCGGCTATTCCTCCTGGGGGACCGCCAACTCCGAGAGCGTGGCCCAGATGCTCTGCGCTCTGGGCGAGCTGGGCATTGCGCTGGACGACCCCCGCTTTGTGAAAAACGGCCACAGTCTGCTGGACGCGCTGCTGGCCTTCCAGACCCCCGACGGCGGCTTTCGCCACACCGCGGACAGCGAAGGTCCCGACCGGATGGCCAGCGAGCAGGGCCTTTACGCCCTGGCCGCCGCCAAGCGGCTCCAAGAGGGCCAAAGCTCCCTCTACCGCATGGAGCCCCTGGCCTCTGATGGTCTGGAACTGGAGCAGCTCTTTTTCCGTGCCAGTCAGCGGCTGACAGAGCTTCTGGCCCAGGCGGCCCAGAGCGCGGGCAGGTGACGGCCATGAACTGGAGACAACACAAGTGGAAGGTCCTCCTTCCCCTGCTGGCGGCGGCCATCCTGGTCTTCGCCTACTGGTACGGCGGCAACGCCCCCGGCGCCCAAGGCTGGACGGTCTCCCCTCCGCCCACAACGGCGGTCCCGGCGACTCCTTCCCCCTCGCCCTCTCCCTCTCCGGCATCTCCCATGCCGTCGGCCTCCAGCGCACCCGTGATGGCCGCCGCGACGGCCTCTCCCAGCTCGGCCCCATCGGCGGAACCCACGCCCGCTCCAGAGGACGACGAAGCCCTCGTCTGCACCCTCTCCATCTCCTGCGCCGTGCTGCTGGACCACATGGACGATCTGGACCAAGAGACCGCCGACTTGGTGCCCCAGGACGGCTGGCTCTTGCCCCCCACCCAACTGGCCTTTGCCCAGGGCGAGAGCGTCTTTGACGCGCTCCAGCGGGCCTGCCGGGACGAGGGCGTGCACCTGGAGTTCTCCACCACGCCCCTTTACCACAGCGCCTATATCGAGGGCATCGGCAACCTCTACGAGTTCGACTGCGGCGAGCTGTCGGGCTGGATGTACCAGGTCAACGGCGCGTTCCCCAGCCGGGGCTGCTCACGCTGTGAGCTTCAAGACGGCGACGTGGTCTGCTGGCAGTATACCCGGGACCTGGGCAAGGACCTTGGCGTGGAGGGTGGCCTGGCGGCCCAGAGAGAAAACGGCCCCGAGGCGTAACGCCCGGGCTTAGGAGGTGAGGACCCAATGAAGCGGCAGGATACCTTTTCCACTTGCCATCCGCTGGTGGAGCTGCTCTACTTTGCCCTGGTTCTCCTCTTCACCATGTTCCTCCCCCACCCCGGGGCCCTGGGGCTCTCCCTGGTCTGCGCCGGGGTCTACGCCCTTCGTCTGAAGGGCCCCCAAGCCCTGGGCCGCAGCCTTCGCTATCTCCTGCCCATGGCCCTCTTCGCGACGGTGGTCAATCCCGCCTTCAGCCACCGGGGCGTCACCATCCTGGCCTATCTGCCCTCGGGCAATCCCCTGACCTTGGAGAGCATCCTCTACGGGCTCTTCGCCGCCGGGCTCTTATGCACGGTGATCCTATGGTTTTTTTGCTTGACGGAGGTTTTGACCTCGGACAAGTTCGTCTACCTCTTTGGCCGGGTCATCCCCGCTTTGAGCCTGGTGCTGAGCATGGCCTTGCGCCTGGTGCCACGGTTCAAAGCTCAGTTCCAGGCGGTGGCCGACGCTCAGCGGGGCGTGGGCCGGGACCTGTCCCGGGGTCCTCTGCTCCAACGGCTACGCACGGCGGTCACCATCCTATCCATCGTGGTGACCTGGTCGCTGGAAAACGCCATCGACACCTCCGACAGCATGAAAAGCCGGGGCTACGGCCTGCCTGGACGCACCGCCTTCTCCATCTACCGCCTGGACGGCAGGGACAAGGCCCTGCTCCTCTGGCTGGGCCTTTGCGGGCTGTATCTCGCCTTGGGCTGGGGAGCGGGCGCCTTCTCCTGGCGGTGGTATCCTTCGGTGAAGGCCGCCCCTCTCACCCCCCTCACCGCCAGTTTTTTCCTGGTTTTTCCGGCTCTTTGTATGACCCCGCTATTTCTTGACCGAAGGGAGGACGCGGCATGGAAGTCCTTACGCTGCGAGAGCTGAGCTTTTCCTATCCCCAGGCGGACGCCCCCGCTCTGGACCATGTCAGCCTGGGCGTGGAGGCCGGGGCCTTTTTCGTGCTCTGCGGCCCCTCGGGCTGCGGCAAGTCCACCCTTCTGCGCCAGTGCAAGAGCGCCCTGGTCCCCCACGGCGCGCGAAGCGGCCAGGTGCTCTTTCAGGGAAAACCGCTGGAGGACTGCGGCCAGCGGCTCCAGGCCCAGGCCATTGGCTTCGTCCAGCAGTCCCCGGACAATCAGATCGTCACCGACAAGGTCTGGCACGAGCTGGCCTTCGGCCTGGAATCCCTGGGCCGGGACACCCCCTTCATCCGCCGCCGGGTGGCGGAGATGGCCTCGTTTTTCGGCATCCAAGACTGGTTCGACCGGGATGTGGCCTCCCTCTCCGGCGGGCAAAAGCAGCTTTTGAACCTGGCGGCGGTGATGACCCTGGACCCCGACCTTCTCATTCTGGACGAGCCCACCAGCCAGCTCGACCCCATCGCCGCCGCCGACTTTTTGTCCGTGCTGGGCAAGCTCAACCGGGAACTTGGGGTGACGGTGCTGCTCACCGAACACCGTCTGGAGGAGGCTCTGCCCCTGGCCAGCCACGTGGCCGTGCTGGACCGGGGCCGTCTAGTGAACGTGGGCACACCTCAAGAGGTAGGTCGAGCCCTTCGCATAAAAAATCACCCCATGTTCCTGGCCATGCCCACGCCCTTGCGGGTGTGGGCGGCGGTGGACGACGCAAACGCCGCGCCACCCCTCACCGTCCGGGAGGGCCGGGACTGGCTGGAGCGGTACGCTGCCGGACACCAGCTCCGCCCCCTGCCCGACGAGGTCGTCCCTGAGCCCTCCAACGAGGTCGCCCTCTCCGGCCGGGAACTGTTCTTTCGCTACGAAAAGGACAGCCCCGACGTACTGCGGGGGCTGTCGCTGGAGGTGCGGCGCGGGGAGTTCTTTGCCCTGTTGGGTGGAAACGGCGTAGGTAAATCCACCCTTTTGAAACTCCTTTCCGGGTTGCAAAAGCCCCAGCGGGGAGAGCTGACCCTCCACGGCTCGGTGGCCGCCGTGCCCCAGGACCCCCAGGCCCTTTTTGTAAAGAAGACCCTCCGGGCCGACCTTTTGGAGCTCTGCCTGGACGAGGGCAAGGCCGACCAGGTGGTGGAGCTCTGCCAGCTCAGTGGCCTGCTGGAGCGCCACCCCTTCGACCTCTCCGGCGGGGAGCGCCAGCGCGCCGCCCTGGCCAAGGTCCTGCTCCTGGAGCCGGACGTTCTTTTGCTGGACGAGCCTACCAAGGGCCTGGACGCCCAGTTCAAGCGGACCCTGGCGGGCATTTTGCAAAGCCTCACTGCCCGTGGCGTGACCATTTTGATGGTCAGTCACGACGTGGAGTTCTGCGCCGCTTACGCCCACCGCTGCGCGCTGATGTTCCGGGGCGACATCGTCACCCAGGGTACGCCCCGGAGCTTCTTCTCGGGCAACTCCTTCTACACCACCGCCGCCAACCGCATGGGCCGGACGGTGGAGCCCCAGGCCGTCACCGCCGACGACCTGGCGGCCCTCTGTGGCGCGCAAGCGCCCCCACCTCCCACGCCGCCGGACGACGTGCCGTCCAAACCGCCCCAGGCCAAGTCTCCCTCCCAGCCCAAGCCCCCCAAAAAGAGCAGAGCGAGCCGCCGGAGCATCGTGGCGGCGGTGATGATCCTGCTGACGATCCCCTTGACGCTGTTTGTGGGCGTTCATTTTATGGAGGGGAAGAAGTACTACTTCATCGCCCTTTTGGTACTGCTGGAGGCCATGCTGCCCTTCTTCCTCCTCTTCGAAGGGCGCAGGCCCCAGGCCCGGGAGCTGGTGGTCATCGCGGTGCTGTGCGCCATCGCCGTGGCCGCCCGGGCGGCCTTCTTCATGCTACCCCAGTTCAAGCCCGTGCTGGCTTTGACCATCGTCGCCGGGGTGGCCTTTGGCGGCGAGACGGGCTTTTTGGTGGGGGCCATGACCATGCTGCTGTCCAACATCCTGTTCTCCCAGGGGCCCTGGACCCCCTTTCAGATGTTCGCCATGGGCCTGGCCGGCTTCCTGGCCGGGGCGCTGTTTCACCGGGGCGCGCTGCCCCGCTCCAAGGGTCCCTTGAGCGTCTTCGGCGGGTTGTGCGCCATCTTCATCTACGGCGGCATGATGAACCCCGCCTCGGTGCTGATGTGGGCCGATGGCCTTGACTGGCGGCTCCTTTTGACCAGCTACCTCACCGGCCTTCCCATGGACTGCGTCCACGCCGGGGCCACCTTTTTGTTCCTCTGGCTGGCCGCCGAGCCCATGCTGGAAAAGCTGGACCGGGTCAAGGGCAAATACGGCCTGGTGGCCTAGCCAAACGAAGTATGCCGGAAGCGCGAGTTCGCTTCCGGCATTGCTTTTGCGCGCCAATGGGTCTATAATGGTCCTATCAGCCACAAAACGCACTTTGAAAGGAGCGATACTCCATGAAAAAACGCGCGCTCTGCCTGCTCATTGCCGGTGCCCTGCTGGCCCTGCCCCTCACCGCCCTGGCCGCTGGGCCGGAGACGGCGAACGCCCCTGTCCTGGCCGCCGACGGCGGCTCCTTTACCTACCAGGGCAAAACCGTCACCCTGGGCAAGCGGACCCTCTATGTGGATGGCCGCCTCACCGACGACCAGGCGGCCAAGTCCAACTACGTCTTCAACTCCTTCACCGACGCCCTTTCCCATCTGGAAAACGGCACCCAGGCCGAGCCCATGGAGCTCTACCTGGCCCCCTACGTCTACTGGCTCCATGACCCCCACGCCAGCGAGGCCACGGACATGACCGGGGATTTCCAGGTCGAGCTGGAGTGCGAAAACCTCCACATCACCGGCCTTTCCGACGACCCCCGGGACGTGGTGGTGGCCGCCAACTTCGGCCACGACGTGGGCTTCATGGGCTCCAACTACACCATGTTCCACATCACCGGCGACGGCCTGACCCTGAAAAACCTGACCTTCGGCGACTACTGCAACGTGGACCTGGTCTACCCCGCCGACCCCACGCTGAACATGCCCATGCGGGCTCCGGGCAACGTGACCCAGGGTCAGATCGGCGTGTATGACGGCGACAGGCTCTTTGCCGAAAACGTCCACTTCATCAGCCGTCTGAACATGATGCCCTTCAACAACAGCCAGCGGGCCCTCTACAAAAACTGCCACCTGGAGTGTACCGACGACGCCCTCAACGGCTCTTCCCAGGCGGTGTACCTGGGTTGCGAGTTCGAGTTCTACTCCTCCAAGCCCTGGTACACCTCCAGCGGCGTCACGCTGCTGGACTGCACCATGAAGATCGTCCCCATCAATGCCGACGCCTCCACCCAGTCCGCCACCCAGTACCTGGCCAAGAGCGCCGGGCCCTTCACCGTGGTCGGCAGCTCCTTCGTCTCCGCCATCCCCAACGCCGACATCGGCTGGAGCGACGTGCTCAGCCCCACCTTCAAGAGCTACTACGCCGATGTGGATTTCAACGGCGCCCCCATCACCCTTGACGCCGGGGTGGACCTCACCGTCAAGGCCGCCCTCAAGGCCTTCCAGCTTCCCGACGGCACCTACAACGTCTACAACCTCCTCCGGGGCGACGACGGCTGGGACCCCCTGGGCCAGAAGTCCACCATCACCGCCGCCGGGGCTGACGCGCTGCCCACCGCTATGCGCGCCTTTGTGGTCACCGAGGACGACACCGCCCCCAACGCCGCCACCATGGTCTCCGGCGGCGAGAATGGCCGTTTGACCCTAGGCTATGCCCTCACCGGGCCCCGGGCCGTGGACTATAACGCCCCCGCCCAGGTGACCTGGTCGGTGAAGGACAGCGACCAGCCCTACGTCAAGCTCACCCCCAACGCCGATGGCACCTGCACCGTGGAGGGGGTCAACACCACCGAGGAGACCGCCCTTGTGGTGGTCACCGCCCGGGACGCGTCCGGCCTGGAGGCCGCCGTGGCCCTCACTGTCCGGCCCAGCGTCCTTCCCGCCCCCACCTTCGCCCAGGCCCCCGCCATCACCTGGACCGATGAGGTGGCCAGCGTCTCCTATTCCTACGACCCCGCCACTCTGGGGGACCGCCCCGACAACGCCCGGATCACCTGGTATGTCTGTGACGACGGCCAGGGCACGAATCCTATCGCCATCGCCGTGGGCCGGAGCGACACGCCCCTGACCGCCATCCCCCTGAGCCGGGCCTACGTGGGCAAGCACCTGATGGTCACGGTGGAGCCCAAGCACCGCCGCTCGGACTACGGCCACGCCGTCACCGCCGTCTCCGCCCAGGCCGTCGCCGCCCAGGACGTTCTCGCCGTGGACGCGGTTTCCCTGGACCTGGCCACCTTCCCCACCGGCACCCAGAGCCAGGTCATCCCCGGTTTCTGGACGGTGGACAGCGTGAAGCCCGCCGATACCGTGCCCGACACCGGCGCCTTCCCCGGCGGCTGGACCGCCGAGTGTGACGGCCAGGCCAAGTGGGCCTATGGCACCGGGGTAAAAAACGGCACCGCCGGGATCACCGGGCTTTACAACACCGACCGGGGAGCCCGGCTGATGTATACGCCCCTGGAGCCCATGAAGCGCGACCAGATGATGTACTTCTCGGCCCGCCTGGCCCCGGGCAAGACCGCGGGCCAGGGCTTTGGCTCCAAGAACCAGTACATGGACTTCATGCTCAAGTATGACGCCGCCAACCACACTGGCTACGGCCTTCGTATCTACCGCATCTCGGCCAGTACCTGCGGCTTCGCGCTCATCGCCCACACCGCCGACGGCAACACCCAGCTCCTCACCGAGCCGGTGGAGTCCGGCGTCTTCCTCACCGAGACTACCGTAGACCTCCGGACCCGTGGGGAGAAGCTCTACGCCACCGTTACCTCCACCGCCAGCGACGAGAAGATCGACCTCTCGGCCTACGTGCCGGGGCTGAACGATGTCACCGCCGGGGGCGTGGACATCAACCACACCGGCACCGCCGGAGACAACTCAGTCTATCTCACCTCTGTTGAGATCTGGTGGCCCGAGAACCCCGTCCCCATCCCCTTCCACGACGTGAGCCCCGCCGCCTGGTACTACGACGCCGCTCTCTGGGCCTGCGATACCGTCCGCATGAGCGTCACCGAAGCCGGGGCCTTTGAGCCTGACCGTGTGTGCGACGTGGGGGAGGTCACGCCCATCCCCTACTCCCGGGCCGATGCGCTGAAGCGCCTGTGGGCCGCCTGCGGTGCGCCCGAGTCCACCACCGACCACCCCTTCACCGACGTTCCCACCGGGGCGGACTATGAAAAGGCCCTCCTCTGGGCGGTGGAGCAGGGCATCACCACCGGCACCTCCCCCACCACCTTCGAGCCTGATCGGCTGTGCACCCGCGCCGAGCTGGCCGTCCTGCTCTACCGGGCCGACGCGGCCCAGCTCCGCCAGCTTCTGGCGCAAAAATAAGGGCAAACAAGCCTATCGCAAGGGCCGCACCCAGTCGGGTGCGGCCCTTTTCCTCGTCGTGGTCTTATTTTGCTATCTCATAGAAGTGGACAAAGCCTCCGGGGGCTTGCAGGTCAGGCAGAAATCTGTGGCGGCTGACCTTGTTGGGATAAGCGCAGGCCAGTTCGTGATAGATGTCCTCCAGTTCACGGCGGTCCTGGACCAGGGCAATGACCTGGTAGTCGTCGCCGGGTTCCAGCGCCGCGCCCTTTTCGATGTCCTCCGCCACCATGCCGACAAAGGCGCCGGTGTCGCCGCCGGCCACCTGGCACTTCAGCTCCACCACCGTAGTGGTCTGGGATAAGTAAGGATACTGCATGACCAGGTCCGCCCGCAGGGCGGTGTCGGGGTAGACCGTGCTGTCCTCCAGCGTGATCCGGTATCCCTTGCCGCAGGTCGTGGCGATGTAGTAGGCCAGCTCCATCTGGAACCACCGCTCCCAGCCGCCCTTCATCTGGCTGAGAAAGTTGACCTTTTGGATGAACGCCCCGTTGCTGAACAGGTCCTTGACCGCCTGCTCCACTCTCATTTCACGTCCTCCAAATAGGCCAGCAGCGCGGCGTTGGGGGCGGGCATAGCCTGCAGCAGACCGTTGCCCGCGGCATGGTCCGCCGCCTTCTGGCGGTTCAGCAGCTCGTGGACCTCGTTAAAGGCGTTCTTCTGGGCGGCGCTGAGCTGGTCCAGCAGGCTCTGGTAGGTGTTCACCAGCAGATGGAGCCGCCCGTTGGGCTCGTCGGCGGCAAACTCCTGGCTGGTGATGAGCTTGACCATGGCGTTTTGGATGGCGTTGACCGAGGCGGTGTTACTGACGATGGCGTCCAGCCGGGACTGGAGATACAGCACGTCCGCCTGGGCGGCGGCCTTGGTGGCGGAGAAGTTCAGCTCGTAGATCACGAAGTTCTGGAACACCTTCTTGCTCTTGATGATCCCCCGGCCCTCATACACCCGGTTCACCAGCATCAGGTGCAGCGTCAGCCCCGGGCCCACGGACACGTGCTGGATGTCGTGGGTGTAGCTGGCCGACTCCTTCCACGCCAGGGCGGACATGGCGTTGGACAGAAAGCTCACCGCCAGCTTGATGGCCATGCCGGAGTACTCGTCCAGCGCCGCCATGGCCTTCTGCTTCTCCGCGTCCGCCGAGGGGGTCTCAAAGACCTCCTTGCCGATCTTCTCAATGACCTGGCCGATGGCCTCCATGGAGAACTCGGTCTCCAATTGGTAGTCCTGGTGCTGCTTGGCGCCTAGCTGGATGTACTGGCCCTCCGCGTCTGCGTAGAAATCCTGGATGGACTTTTTGAACTCGGTCATGAAGCCCGCGGCGGCGGTCTCCACGTTCTTGCCCATCTCCTCCATAAATTGGGTGAATTCCTGGTCGGTCTCGCTGAGGTTCTTGATGGTGGGGGACTTTCCCATGTTGATTCCTTCCTTTCTTTTCAAAAGAGTTGGGATTTGCTAGATTGAGTTTAGTAAATACCGACACTTTTGATAACTTACATCTCTGTAAGTGGAAAGGAACCGCCCATGATCACCTTTACCCCCCTGTGGGACACCCTGCGTCGCCGTGGCGAGACCATCTACGATTTGGAGTACCGCTACGGTCTGAACCCCGCTGAGATCTCCCGGCTCAAGCACGACCACAACTTCACCCTGCGCTCAGTGGACCGCTATTGCGCGCTGCTGGACTGCGACCTGGCCGACCTCATCGCCTACACCCGGGAGTGACGCAGCAGCATGAGCGGCAAATCGCCCCCACGGCCTCTTGACCCCCAGCTGACCCGGGAGGTTTTATCCGGTCATTTCGTGCCCGTTTAGTTGCTTTTGGTGCGGAACATGATACTTTCCGCTCCATATGCTCCATCTACCCCGCCCCACTTTTTCCCCATCTGGGTCACCGTATGGGTCAGCGAGGAGCTCCGCGATTGACCACACCCCTCTCCCCCGCCGCCCCTCACCCCGGCAGCAGTTCCCGCGCTGTAAGCAAAGAAGCGGACCATGGTAAAATAATATGAGAAAAGATTAGAATTCTTGTACACTATTTCAATTTCGCACAGCAACATCCATTCCCGTCATTATTAAGTTTTCGCTGATAGGCAGGAATATGTAGGTTCGCTACAATAGAAAGTATGCGGTTTAGGTTATGAGGCTTTGCGCATATAGTCTTCTTGCATTCAATATATCAATTTTGTGCGCCCCATGCAAGAGAGCAAGATGCGTACCGGCTTCCAAATGCAAGAATAATCATGCGATCACATTGTTTTCTTGCCTTTTTTACTCAAATCTGATAATATGAATTATAAGGATGTCAGT
>DBFBGR010000008.1:0-10582 GCA_048201935.1 Oscillospiraceae bacterium
TGGCTGGACGCCGCGTCCAGTCCGGCGAGGGCGGGGGTCTCGGCCACGGCCTCGTCCTGGGTCATCATCGGCGTGGCCGCCAGGGCCGGGGCCTCCAGCCCCAGTGCCAGCGCCGCGCACAGCGCCAGGGCCAACACTCTCAATGTCTGCTTTTTCATTGCGCATCCTATCCTTTCCTGCCGCCCCAAGTCGATTCCGGGGCCCTCGGCCAACGCCGAAATACATTACTTATTATTTTAGCACTTTACCGAGGAAAGTCAAGGCCGCGGGAGCCTGTTTTGTGCAACTTTTACGAGTCCACAGATGTAGAAGACCCGACAGCTGTCGGCTGTCGGGTCTTTTGTCGGGTCCTTACGCGATTTTTTACGCGCGGTTTTTACTCCTTTTCCGCTTGCGCGGCGGGGCACTTGGGGGCGTTGGTGGCATTGAGCCACATGAGCTTCACCGTGGCCCAGCCCTCGGGCAGGCTGGCGGTGGGGTCCACATCCTCCAGGGGCACGGCCCCCAGGAAGGCCCGGGTCGCGTCCCAGCAGGCCGCCCAGACCATCTGGTTTTGGCCCACGTCGCCGGAGATGGCCAGGGTGTCGCCGGTGACGCTCCAGCCCAGGCTGTCGCCGCCTACATGGACCTCCACCTTGTGGATGAAGTTCTTGCCGCCCTTGCCGCCCAGGTAGTAGACCCCGGGATCGGAGAGCTGAAAGGTGGATACGCTGGGCGCCTCGGCGGTAGCCGAGGCGGCGACCTGGTCGCCCTTGGCGTTCAGGATGACCATGGGCCGCAGGTCCTTGTCGGTGACGGGCACCCACCAGACCTTCACGGTGGCGGGGCCGTCGGTCTCAAAGCTGACGGCGTTTTTCTCCACCTCGGCGGCGTTGCTGAAGTTGATCTGGTGCGCGCTCTCATAGCCGTCTTCAAAGCTGGCAGCCTTGGGGTCCAGCCGGGAGTTGGCGGCGTAGTAGAGCGTGAAGAAGTCCTTGGTGCCGGCGGTGTGGTTGGTGGCGGCCGAGGCGGCATAGCTGTCGGGGTTGGAGCTGTTGCCGCCCAGTTTGATGCCGGAAGGTCCCTTTCCTGCCTCCATCAGCCCAAAAACCTCGTCGCCGGTGAGGGTGTACACCGTGCCGCCCAGGGTGTTCATGCTGGGCGCGGGAGAAGGCGACGGGGACGGCGAGGGCGTAGGTGTGGGGGTAGGACTGGGCGAAGGAGAGGGCGAAGGACTGGGGCTGGGAGAAGGGGACGGAGAGGGAGACGGGCTCGGCGAAGGACTGGGACTGGGCGAGGGAGACGGGGTCGCCGAGGGGGACGGCGTGGGCAGCGGCGTGGGAACGTCCGGGTCGGCGGGGATGCCGCCGCTGGTGATCTCGTTGTCGCCGCCGCCGACGCTGGTCAGGTCCACCTTGTAGTCCTGGATGGCCTTCAGCAGGGCCGGGTCGGGGTGGTGGAACAGCTCCCGCTTATAGACCTCGTCTTTGGTCTTGTCCTTGTGGTAGGTCAGATCGTCCATGTTGAAGGGGAACTGGATGCCGCCCACGCGCCCGGCGTAGGTCATCACCTTGGCGGGCACGTCCTCGGCGGCGTCGGGGGTGTAGGAATAGAAGTCGGACTTGGTGTCGAAGTTGTCGTAGGTGTTGCCACCCTTTTTGGTGGTGACAGAACTGGGCACCTTCTCGTCCCGGCTCTTGGCGTCGTAGTAGTCGAATTCCACATTGTCCTGGGAATAGGGCACGCATTTGCTGGCGGTGTAGTTCTTCATCACGTTGCCGTAGGCCTTCAAAATACCGCCGTTGTCCGAGCTAAAGCCGCTGGTCCCGGCCCCCTGGCCGGCGATGAGCATGGGCCTGGGGCAGCCGTCAAAGTAGTTGTTCTCCGAGAAGACGGTGGAGTTGTGACAGGCGGCCATGCCGTACTCGTCGTTGTCGTCGTAGAAGTTGTTGTAGACGTGGACGTGGGCGATCCGCACCCGGGGATGGCGGGAGTCGGAGTGGTCGTACCAGTTGTGGTGGTAGGTGATGTAGTTGGAGGTATCGCTGGTGTTTCCGCCCTGCAGGTTGCATTTTCCGCTGTCCCAGAAGTGGTTATAGGAATAGGAGCAGTGGTTGCTCTTGCTGGTGTCCAGCGCGCCGTCGCCCTTGAGCTTGTCGTTTTCCTTGTCCGGGATGTAGGCGTTATAGAAAAACTCGCAGTTGTGGACCCAAAGGTAGCTCGCGCCGTCCACGGTGATACCGTCGCCGTCGGCGGCGTATTTACTATCTTTATCCTTGGAGTTGTCCACCAGCATGGTGGCCAGGTTGGCGATCTCGATATAGGAGCCGCCGACCTTAAAGCCCCAGCCGTAGGCGGTGGCGTCGTTGCCCACGCCCTCGATAGTCAAGTTGACGTTGGTGCCGGAGAGCTTGATCAGGTTGCCGCTGATGCCGGTGATCTTGCCCAGGACGCGGATACAAACGGGCTCTTTGATCTTACTGGCGTTTTGGGCAATGTCTTGAAACCCGGTATAGCTATAGCTACCCACCTTGACGTTATCTTTGTTGTCGTTGGTGACGTAAACCACATGGGTCTTGTCCTTCAGTGTGCCGTCCATATTATAGGCTCCGGGGGTGGTGGAGCCGGTAAAGGCATAGCCGGTACGCTCGTGGTTCATCACGGTCAAAATATTGCTCAGCAGCGGGTCCATGGCCACGCCGCTCTTCACCGGGACCACCTTGATCACGTACTCCCCCGCCGCCAGGCCCATAGCGTCGGCCCGCCAGTATTCCTGGCCGGTGACAGCGTCCTTACAGCGGCGGATGAGCTCGTTGTCCAGAGCGGTATATTCGCTCTGGTCCGCCTGGCGCACCAGGACCTGGTAGCCTGTGGCCCCGTCCACCGGGGACCACTCCACATAGGCGGCGTTAAAGTGGCCGCCCTGGGTCAGGAACGCCCCCTCCCCAGAGGCGAACACCGCCCCGGGCAGGAGGTTCAGCAGTAAAAACAAGGCGCAAAGGCCACAAAAAGATCTGCGAAAGCGTTTCATGGGGATGGGATTCTCCTTCGATCAAAATTCTTCGTTGGGGCACTTGGGAGCCTGGCCTTCACCAAGCCAGAAGAGCTTTACCTTGGACCAACCGGCGCCCAGCTCCGCGCCCATTTGCTGGGCGTTCAGGACCTTGACCCCAGCAAAGCGGCCATCGGCGTCCCAGCAGCCGGCCAGCACCTGGTCGCCCTCGGGCAGAAGGCCGGACAGGCTCAGCGTACCGTCCTTGTCGTAGCTCCAGATCAGAAGCTCGTCGCCCTGGCCCAGCTCGCCCTGCTCCGCCAAAGGTTTCATCGCCCCGCTGTAGGCCTCGATCTTGGCCCGGGCCACGGACAGGGAGTCCAGGGCGTAGTCGCCCTTGGCGATGTAGCTACCCTGGGCGGTGTCGAAGTTGGCGAACTTACAGGTGGAGTACACCTGCTGGGTCTTGTCGTCCACGACGGTGGCCTGGTTGGTGGAGCTGGCCAGCGCGCCGGAGAAATCGTCGCCGTAGCTCTTGCACGCGCCCACAGGAACGGTGGAGCCCGAGGTGGCCTCCAGGATCACCGGGGCCTTGGCGTTGTTGACAAAGGCGTTGAACTCGGAGAAGACATAGCTGTTGGCCCGCAAACTCATGCAATAGCTGGTCTGGCCGTCGTAGAGGCAGTTGTAGATGTGGATGTCGGCGGTGCGGGCCAGCGGGCCGCGGGAGGCGCAGTTCTTCCACCAGTTGTGGTGCCAGGTGACATGGTATTGCTCGTTGGTGTCCGAGCCGCCGATCAGGCTGGTCTTCTTGGTGCCCTCAAAGGTGTTGTAGCTGGAGGTCATATACCGGCCCCACTTGAAGTCCAGCGCGCCGTCGCCGTAATGCTTGTCGTCCTCGGCGGCATCGGCGATGTAGTCGGGCACATAGAACGCGCAGTTGTGGACCCAGGCGTGCTCCACCGGCTCTTTGATGCTGCCGTCGGGATTGCCAAATCCGGTGATCTCCACACAGTCCTCAGGTACGTTCTTGAAGGATAGGTTGCGGACCTCAAAATTCCGGGCCTGCTTGTTGTAGTTGCTGTCGTCCTTGTCCGCGCCAAAACTGAAGCCCCAGCCCTTGATGGTAGCGTCGGGCCCGATGCCCTCCAAGGTAATGTTGGCGCCGCTGAGCATCTGGACCATGCCGCCGTTGGTGCTGCCCTTCTTAAAGGCGGATACGCCCTGGGGCTGGTTGACCGTGCCGATGAAGCGCACCACCAGAGGCTTGCCCTCTCTGGAAATGAACTCCAAAATGCCCTGGTTGGCCTTGGAGTTGTTGCTGTGAAGGATGGTGCCGATACCAACGATGGTCTTGGGGTCGCCGTTTCTGGAGAAGTTGGCGCAGACCGTGTTCTTGTTGTCGTCGGTCACATAGAGGACCATGGCGTTATCCTTCAGCGTGCCGTCGTCGTTGTAAGCGCCCACGCCCTCGGTGTAGGGGGTGCAGACGCTGTTCTCATCCACCGTCTGATGGGCAAAGCCAGAGCGGTCATAGGCCTTGACCTCGATACCCTCGGCGGTGTAGGTCTTGGCCGCGGTCCGGACCTCCAGGCTGTAGGTCCCGGGCTTCACGCCGGGGATGTCGACGCGCACGCCGCCGTCCATGTCCCGGACCAGATATTCAAAGTCCTCTCCCTCCAGGGAGACGGCCACGCCGTCCTCGCCGGTGTAGGTCACCGCGGTGACATCGGCGTCGGTGAGGCCGGTCAGCTCGGCGCAGATGGTCTCGAACCAGCCCTGGGTGGACAGGGTGGGCTCTTCCGCCGCCAAAGCCGGCGTCAGTCCCGCCAGCAAAGCCACCAGACACAGCGCGCTCAACAGACGTTTCATCTTCATCACAGGTTCCTCCCCTTTTGGATCTGTGGAGCCGAGGGCATATTTCCACATTGTATGCTCAGTTTAGCAATTTTTGCGAAAAAAGTCAAGGGCACGAAAAGAGGCGGGCCGGTCCTGCGACCGGTCCGCCTCCTCGATCCTATTTGGGCAGTTTTTTACTTTTCCATCCAGCGCACGAATCTCGCCAGCACGGTGGCTACCTCCGCGCGGGTGGCGTTGGCCAGGGGGTCCACCACGTTGCCGTTGCGGCCGATGAGCAGGCCCTGCTGGGTCATCCAGGCCACGGCCTCGTAGGCCCAGTCGCCCACCTGGTCGCTGTCGTCATAGCGAAGGGCGGGGGCCTTGCCCTGCACCAGGCCCTTCAGGTCGGCGTAGCGGTAGATCATGGTGGCCAGCTGCTCGCGGGTGATGGGGTCCTCCGGGCCAAAGGCCTCGGCGCTGTAGCCCTTGAGCACCACGGTCTCGGCGTTGGCGCCCCACACGATGGCGTCGGTGTACCAGGTGTCCAGCTTCACATCCTGGAAGGTCACCGTACCCACGGCCTCGGGCTTACCCTCCATGCGGTGGAGCACCGTGGCCATCATGGCGCGGTTCATAGGCATATCGGGGCTGAAGTGGGTCTCGTCGGTGCCGTTGAAGATATCCCGGTCGGAGACAAAGTAAGCGTCGTCCTCGCCCCAGTGGTCGTCCAGGTCCACATAGTGCTTCTTGTGCTCGTCTTCCTTCTTGTCGTCCTGGGTCCCCACGGTGCCGCTGGGCCTTCTGCCGCCGCCACCGGACGAGGTCTTCTCCTGGGTGCCGGGCTTGGGCTGGAAGGCGTCAATGGCCTTGTCCAGCTCGTCCTTGGCCTTGTTCACGTCCTCCTGGGTGTACTTGTCTGGGTCCTTCTCGATCTCCTCGAGCAGGTCCTTGGCCTTTTGGAGTTCGTCGTCCAGCTTCTTCTTGTCCTCGGGGGTCACCCAGGTCTTGTCCTTGGGGATGTCGGCGCCGTCCTTCTCGCTGGTCTGAACGTCCTTTTCCTTCTCCTCACCCTTCTGGATGGACTCCTTGAGCGCGTCGGTGTTGATCCCCTCCTTGAAGGTGACGGCGACGCTCACGTCCTGGGCAGGCATGGTGAAGGTCTTGTCTGTTACGCTCACCGCGCTACCATCGGCGGCCTGGGCGGTGATGGTATCCACCCGGTAGCCATCCTCGGGGGCGGTCACCACGCTGACCGTCTTCCCTGCCGCCGCCCGGGTGGCGGCCACGCCGTCCACGGTGAAGCGCACCGTGCCGTGCTCGGTAGCGGCGGCGGTGATGGCATAGGTCGCCACCAGCTTGCCCGGCTCCTTGCCGGCGATGAAGTCCTCCACGGCCTTGTTGATGTCGTCGATGGCCTGCTTCACCTCGTCCTCGGTGGCGTCAGGATCGTCGTACACCTCCTGGGCCTTTTCGATGGCGTCGGTGAGGTCCTGCTTCTCACTGGGGTCCACCCACTGCTCCTCGGGCGGTACGTCGGCGCCGTCGTCACTCACCTTGGTGTCCTGGGAGTCATGCTCGTCCGAGGCCTCGTCGATGGCCTGCTTCAAAAGCTCCTTGTCCACATACCGGCCCAGCTCCTTGGCCTCGTCGTAGGTCTTCTGGGCCTGAGCCATGGCGGCGGTGGCGGCGTCCACCTCGGCCTGGGTGGCGTCCACCTGGTCATACACATCCTGGGCGGAGCCGATGGCCGTATGCAGCGCGTCCCGCTCCGGGGCGGTGACCCACCAGATATTGGGCATCACGTCTCTGCCGTCCTCGCTGACGCGGATCTCCGTGTTATAGTCGGTGGTGGCGGCCTCGATGGCGGCGGCCAGGGCGGCCTTATTGGCCTTGGGCGTGGCGTCTCTGTGCTCCAAGGAGCCCAGCACATGGCCGCCGTAGCGCACCTGCACACTGTACTTGGTGCCGTTGGTCAACCCGGTGATCTCGCCGGTGGTCCCCACCTTCGTCACCGCCACATCGCTCCAGTTGGCGCCGTCGTCGGTGCTGATCTGGTAGAGGTCCTGGAACAGTTCGTTATAGTTGGTGATAACGATCTTCTGGTCGGCGCCCTCCAGTGCGGGCGGGGTGGCCCGGGTCAGCGTCGTGTGCGCCGCCGCGGACGCCTCGGTCTCGTCGGTCTCGGCAAAGCGGATGTCCAGGCCGTTGACCGCCGAGGGGTTCTCCTGCTCCGGGATGGCATAGGTACCGTCGCCGCCCACGGTAATGTCCGTCCAGGTCCGCTCGTTGTCCAGGCTGTACTGCAGCTTGGCGGCGGAGCCGTCGGGATGGTCGGCCAGGGCCTGGTCCAGCTTGCTCAGGACGCGGCCCAGGGTCTCCAGCTCGATGCCGGCGGGAGCATCGGTGGTCTTCTTGTTCACCCGGACGGTGATGTTGGCTACGGCCTCGTGGACGCCGGAGATATTGGTGGCGGAGATGGTGCAGGTATAGGTACCGCTGTCGGCCACCAAAGCGCCGATTTTCTTATAGTTGTTCTCGTTGGCCGTGCCGTCCGCATCGCCGTCCACCTTGGCCCAGGCGTAGGTCAGCGCGCCGTCGGTGCCCTCGACGACCTGTCCCAGCGAGCCGTCGGGGTTGGTCTCGCGCATTTCAGCCTGCACGGTCATATCCAGCTTCTGGCCGGAGGTGATGGTCACGCCGTTGCCGCCGTTGGGATAGGCGGTGATGCGGATGATCTTCGCGCCGGAGTTGCGCACGGCCAGATCCACGGTAACGTCGGCGGCGGCGCTCCAATTTTCATTGCCGGCGAAGCTGGCGGTCACGGTATACACCAGGTCCTCCGTGGCATGGGTGTTGGGGGGCAGCGTGGCCTGGTAGTTCCAGGCCTTGCCGTCGGCGGTGGAGTCCTTCTTCTCCACCTTGGCCTCCCCGGTGGTGGTGCCGGTGGCGCCCTTGCGCGCGATGGTCACCGTGGGTTCCAGTCCCTCGGGCATACCAGACACCAGCAGCTCGATGGTGTTGCCCGCGGCGGTGACCTCGTCGTTCCGGGCCTGGATGGCCAGGGTCACATCGCCCTTCTCCACCGTCAGCTCCAGCTCGGCCGTCTTGGTGTTGTCCCGGACGCTGGTGGCGGTGACGGTGGTCTTGCCCACCTTCTTGGGGGTCACCACGGCCTTGCCGTCGGTGGTGTTTTCGCCGGAGTCCACGGCGATGACGGCGTCGTCACCGGCCTGCCAGGTCACGGCGTCCGCGCCCTCGGCGGGCATGATGTAGTACTCTCCGTCGGTGGTCTTGTACCACTCGGTCAGGACCGTCAGGTCCAGGGTCTGGCCCATCTTGATGGTCTTGGACGTGGCGTTATCCGAAAAGCCAAAGCTCTTGATCTCCGGCTTGCGCACCACCAGCGTGGCGGTGCCCTCCACGGTGGAGTTGGCCTCCTTGCTCTTGGCGGTGACGGTATAGGTCCCCTTGGTGACGGTGGGTAGCACCGTCACCTGCCCGTCGTCGGCAATGGAGATGCCCTTGTCGGCAGCGTCCTTGCCGTCGGAGTCGGTGATGGACCAGGTCACGCCCTGCTCTTTGGCGGTGGTAGGGGTCACGGCGGCCTGCATCGTGGCGGTGACGCTCTCGCCCCGGATGTCTACCTCATGCTTATTGAAGCCGTGGGAGCAGGTAACGTCCACCTTGGTGACCTCGTAGACCTCCACCTCCACCGCATGGGTCACGCCGCCGATGGTCACGCTGATGGTGGTCTTGCCCGGGGCCACAGCGGTGACGCTGGCCGCCGGCGCGCCGTCGATCTTCTTGTGCTCCGGGGCCTTCACCGTGGCCACCGCCGCGCTGCTGCTGGTCCAGACAGAGCCGCTGCGGTCGCCGTAGGTCTCGCCGGCTCCGGCGCCCTCCAGCACCATGGTCAGGTTCATGGTCGCGCCAACGGCCAGCCGCAGAGAGGACTTGGCGGGATAGGTCTCGATCTTTACGTCTTTGGGCGCGACGCTGGTCAGGTCGGCCTTGGGCAGCGCGCTGGCCTCGGTCACCGTCACCTCCCGGAGACGAACGCCCCGGTTGGCGTAATTCTCCCGGCTGGGAGTCGCCTCGGCCACCGGCGGCATCGCGGGAGAGCAGATGCGGTAGGTGCCCGCGCTCAGGTTTTCGTAGGTCACGGTGTGGGCGCTGGTGCCGGTGCCGGCGGTGCCGGTCTTACCGTTGCCGCACTTCAGGACCGTCTTGGTCCCGGTCCCCGCCGTATCGCTGACATCGGCGGCCGGGCCGGTAAAGCTGGCATAGGCCACCAGGTCCTTGCTCTGGGTATCCATCAGGCCAATGACAGACACGTTCTCCGCGTCGGTGGAGCAGAAGGTGATGACCACCGTGGCGGTGCTCTCCACGGTGAACTCCAGGCCGTTCTTGCCCGAGGCCTTGCCCACCTCCAGGGCGCAGGCGCCGATGCTGGCCTTGGGGTCCCGGTACTGCAGGCCCTCGTTGCTGCCGCCGTCGTCCCAGTTGGCGGTAAAGTAGGGAGACAGGAACACCGGCCCCTTGGGGATCAGGTCCTTGTCGCCCATGGGCTGGAAACTCTTCTGGGTGGCGGTGAGGGTGTAGGTCAGCTCCCCAGCCACCGGCTCGGCCGAGCCGGGCTTCTGCGCGGCCACAAAGCTAGCCGTGGCGGCGTCCAGGGCGGTCTTGGCCGTCTCCAGGCTGGGGTCGTCCACGTTTTCTCCCGCCGCGGTCAGGGCGGTCTCGGCAAAGCCGATGGCCGTGTTGTAGGCGTCCAGGTCGGCCTGGAGGACCCACTTGTCCAGCTTGGACACGTTGGCGGCGTCGGTGTTTACCTTGTCGGCCCAGGCCGCGGCCTCCTTCTTCGCGGCGGTGATGGCCTTGGTCAGCGTCGCCGCCAGGGTGGGCGGCGCGTCGGGGACCCAGGTGATGTAGACAACCTGGGACTCGCTCTTATTCTTGGTGATCTTGTAGGCAGTTCCCTCAGCGGTCTTGAAGCTGGCGGTGTAATTATTATTGCTGTCCTGGGCCACGGTCAGGACCTCGGCCGCACCAGCCACGCCATCCACCGTGGGCTCAGCGTTCATGGTGTACCCCTTGGAGCCGCTGTTGCAGTAAAGGGTCAGAGTGCCGTCGCCAGGAGCGGTAAAGCTGATCCCCGTGCCGGACTGCATCTTCAGCCCGCTGGAAAAGGTCAGGGTCGTAGCCGCTTCCCCTTCAGCCCCAGGGAACGTCACGGTGACCTCGCTCCCCGCTTTGTATGTCCCGAACTTACATCCACTGCTAAATGTATAGATCGTGCCCGTAGGCACCGCTCCGCTGCTAAAACTGGCGGTGTAGCTCAGATCATCTGCTGCCAATGCCGCAGGCATTGGCACGATGCTGCACAGCATCGTCAGCGCGCACAAAAGGCTCAGGAGCTTTTTCATCCACGTCTTCATCCGTCATCAGATCCTCTCGCTGAGATTTGGCGGCCCATCGACATTTTATATGAATGCCGCCGCCTGAACGATATATATTTTAGTCATTTTTCCCCGCTTGTCAATACCTCTGTAAAAATTTGATAATTGTTTTCATATCCATCCTTTTCAGGGGATATTTTCCAATAAAATGCAAAAAAGAACGAACTGGCCTCTCGGTCAGTTCGTTCTTCTTTGTGTCGGCATTACCTATTTTCCCGGGCCGTCTCCAGCCAAGTATTTTCGGCGCAGGTGAGCTTAACTTCTGTGTTCGGGATGGGAACAGGTGGACCCTCACCGCAATCAACACCGACTT
>DBFBGR010000009.1:0-1059 GCA_048201935.1 Oscillospiraceae bacterium
GGCTTTGGCGTTGCCGCCAACATCCTGCCTGCCATGGGCTTCGCCATGCTCGGCCGCCTGGTGCTCACCAAGCAGCTCGTGCCCTTCTACTTCCTGGGCTTCCTGCTGTGCTCCTACGCCAACGTGCCCGTCCTGGGCGTCGCCCTGATCGCCATCATCATCGGCATCGACAAGTTCGACCTGCTCGGCCTGGGCGGAGCCCAGCCCCAGCTCTCCGCGGAAGGGGATGAGGACGATGACTTCTAGTCCCGAGAACAAGATCACGCGCTCCGACCTCGTCAAGAGCGCCGTCAACGTCGGCGCCCTGGGCATGGAGTTCTCCTGGACCTACTACAAGCAGATGAACATCGCCTTCTGCCTGATGGTCGCCAACATGCTCAAGAAGATCTACGCCGGCCGCCCCGACGACTACGCCGCGGCCCTGCACCGCCACTGCGCGTTCTTCAACATCACCGTCCAGTTCGCCCCGTTCGTCGGCGGCATCGCGATGGCCATGGAGGAGAAGGTCGCCCGCGGCGAGATCGAGCCCGAGAGCGTCAACGACGTCAAGGCCGCCCTCATGGGCCCGCTGTCCGGCATCGGCGACTCCATCTTCCTGTCGACGCTGCGCGTGGTCGCCGCCGCGGTGGGCATCAGCCTGTGCCAGGCCGGCAACCCCTTCGGCCCCATCGCCTTCCTGCTCATCTACAACGTCCCCGGCTTCGCGCTGCGCATCTGGGGCGCCGTCAAGGGCTACGAGCTGGGCGTGGGCTTCCTGGACGAGGCCCAGAGGACCGGCCTCATGCAGAAGATCATGACCTGCGTGGGAATCGTGGGCGTCATGGTCGTGGGCGCCATGTGCAAGGACATGTTCTGGGCCAGCATCCCGGTGGCCATCGGCTCGGGCGAGGACGCCCAGACCCTCCAGGACATCCTGGACGGCATCATGCCCGGCATGCTCGGCATGATCGCCTTCTGGCTGTACTACTGGCTGCTGTCCAAGAAGATCAACCCCATGGTGCTGATCGTGGCCACCATGGTCGTGGGCATCATCGGCGCGTTCTTCGGCGTGCTGGCGTA
>DBFBGR010000010.1:0-23164 GCA_048201935.1 Oscillospiraceae bacterium
TGTTTTTCCTCTCCGATGTGGTATACTATATGTGGTATATAAGCTACCGTTTCCATGTTTCACGCCACATTCACCCGCCGCTCCGCCTTCCTGCAAAGGCGTTTTGGGACCGCCGGGTAGATTTCCCCAGGGTATGACAGGCCTTGGATATAGAGGGTTATAACATTGACAAAATATGTGATCACCGGGGGCCGCCCCCTGTCCGGCACAATCGAGATCAGCGGAGCCAAGAACGCCGCTGTTGCCATCCTCCCCGCCGCCTTGCTGGTGGATGGGGTCTGCCGCATCGAAAATATCCCCCAGATCAGCGACGTGACGCTGATCTTGAATATTCTTCAAGACTTGGGTGCGGAGGTCCGCACCGTCAACCGCACCACCGTCGACATCGACTGCTCCCATATCCGCAATCAAAGCGTCCCGGATAATCTGGCCCGTAAGATCCGTGCCAGCTATTATCTTATCGGGGCGCTTTTGTCGCGCTTTGGCTCGGCCCAGGTGCCTCCTCCCGGCGGCTGCGATCTGGGCGGGCGGCCCATCGACCAGCACATCAAGGGCTTTTCCGCCATGGGGGCCGACGTGGATGTCCGGGGCGGCTATATCAGCGCCAAGGCCCAGGGCGGACGGCTCAAGGGCGCTCAGGTCTATCTGGACATCGTCTCGGTGGGCGCTACCATGAACATCATGTTGGCCGCCACCCTAGCCGACGGCATGACCATCATCGAAAACGCCGCCAAGGAGCCCCATATCGTGGACCTGGCCAACTTCCTCAACTCCATGGGAGCGGACATCCGGGGCGCGGGCACCGACGTGATCAAGATCCGGGGCGTGGACCGCCTGGGCGGCGGGATCTACTCCATCATCCCCGACCAGATCGAGGCGGGCACCTACATGGCCGCCGTGGCCGCCGCCGGAGGCGAGGTGCGCATCAACAACGTTATCCCCAAGCACCTGGAGTGCATCACCGCCAAGCTCCAGGAGATGGGCGTGGACATCGTGGAGGAGGACGACGCGCTGCTGGTGCGCAGCACCGGCGAACTCCACAAGGCCAATGTGAAGACCATGCCCTACCCCGGCTTCCCCACGGATATGCAGCCTCAGATCGCCGCGTGCCTGTGCCTGGCCGAGGGCACCAGCGTGCTCACCGAGGGCGTTTGGGACAACCGCTACCGCTATGTGGACGAGTTTCGCCGTATGGGCGCGCACATCCAGGTGGACGGCAAGGTGGCCGTCATCGAGGGCGTGGGCCAGCTCACCGGCGCGCCGGTCCGAGCCTGCGACCTGCGGGCCGGAGCCGCCATGGTCATTGCGGGCCTGGCCGCCCACGGCGTCACCGAGATCGACTCGGTCTACCACATCGAGCGCGGCTATGAGGACATCGTGCGCAAGCTCACCGGCGTGGGCGCGGACATCAAGGTGGTCACCACTCCCGACCCCGAGGAGGTCAACCAGGCCAACGCAGGCTGACCCATCCCACTGCCAAAACCGTTGAAGCGGCGGCGCTTGCCGCCGCTTTTTTCATAGGAGGACGCCATGTACATCACCATCTTCGCCAGCGGCTCCACGGGTAACTGCGCCCTGGTCTCCGCCGGGGACACCCATATCCTGGTGGACGCGGGGCTGTCCTGCCGCCGGGTAGGGGCCTGTCTGGCCCACTGGAACGTGAGCCTGGACGCCATCACCGCCGCCGTCATCACCCACCCCCACCGGGACCACACCGCCGGGCTTGAGGTCTTGCTCAAGCACACCGACTTCCCCATCTACGCCACCGCCCCCGCCCAGGAGCAGCTCTGCTACCGCTACGCCATGGCTCACCGGGCCCAGACCATCCAGGCCGGGAGGCCCTTTGAGCTGGGCGGCGTGCGCGTGCTGGGGGTCCCCACCCGGCATGACGCGCCGGGATCGGTGGGCTACCGCTTTACCGAGCCTGGCGGCAAAAGCGCCTGCATCGTCACCGACCTGGGGGTGGTCACCGCCGCCGTGGAGGAGGGCGTTCGGGGCTGCTCGGTGGCGGTCATCGAGTGCAACCACGACCCCGACTGCCTGCGGGAGGGGCCCTATCCCTACCAGCTCCAGCGCCGGGTGGCCGGGCCGGAGGGACACCTGTGCAACGAGGACGGCGCGGCGCTGTGCGCCCTGTGCGCCCAGCACGGGGCCCACACCGTGGTGCTGGCCCATCTCTCCCAGCAGAACAACTCCCCCGCCCTGGCCCGCCGGGCGGCGGAGCAGGCCCTGGCAGGCTTTGATACCCGTATCGAGGTGGCCCCCGTTCTCTCCGACGGCCTGCGCGTGGAGGTGTAGACACTGAACGTACAACTTATCTGCGTGGGCAAGCTCAAGGAGAAATTCTACGCCGACGCCGTGGCCGAGTATCAAAAGCGGCTCTCTCCCTTCTGCAAGCTGACCATCACCGAGCTTGCCGAGGAGCGGCTGCCCAGCGACCCCTCCCCTGCCCTCATCCAGGCCGCCCTGGCCAAAGAGGCCGCCGCCATCCGCGCCAAGCTGGCCCCCGGGTCTTACGTCGTCGCCATGTGCATCGAGGGGCGGATGCGCTCCAGCGAGGAGCTGGCCGCCAAGCTCCGAGACGACGTATGGGCCGACGGCAGCGCCAAGCGGCTGGTGTTCCTCATCGGCGGCAGCTACGGCCTGGACGAGACGCTGAAGCGAGAGGCCAATGACCGGCTCAGTATGTCCCCCATGACCTTTCCCCACCACCTGGCCCGGGTCATGGTCCTGGAGCAGCTCTACCGGGCCTTTCAGATCGGCCGGGGCAGTCCATACCACAAATAGGAGGCGGCGACATGGAATACGATCTTCTGCAAAACTGGCCTATGGGGCCTCAGGGCGAGCCGGAAAAGGGCGCGCTGCTCTTGTCGGGCTCGGACGTGCCCGGCGATGTGTCCATCCTCTGCTCCATGCTCACCAGCTTCGGCATCCCCTACCTGGCCAAGCGGCCGGGGCTGGGGGGATACCTCAACCTCATGCTGGGCCGCGCCGTCACCGCGGGCATCGAGCTGTACGTTCCCGTCTCTTACCTGGAGCAGGCCCGGGCGCTGCTGGAGGCCCCCGCCGAGCTGGACGAGGAGGATGTTCCCCCCGAGGAGCCGTGAGGTCAGTTCAACCGTTATCACAAACACAGCAAAAAGGGCCGCCGGCGGCGGCCTTTTTTGTAACCTTTTTCCTTTGAAGATTGTATTGTCAGTGAAAGGCCCTTTCAACAAATACATGGCAGGTGCACCACATGAGAATAGAGACCGAGGTGCTGATGGAGCGGTACAAGGACAACCTCTTCGCCGTGGCGTTCCACGTTTGCAAAAACGCCGCCGACGCCGACGACGTGGTCCAGGAGACCTTCATCCAGTACCACACCAACGCCCGACAATTTGAAAACGAGCAGCATATCAAGGCCTGGCTCATCCGTGTGGCCATCAATCGGGCGGTGAACGTCACCCGGTCCTGGTACCGGCGGCAGAGCGTGCCGCTGGAGGACTATATGGAGGCCCTGACCTTCGAGACCCCCCAGGCCGGGACCCTCTTTCAGACGGTGATGGGTCTGCCCGAGAAATACCGCGTGGTCATCCACCTCTTCTACTATGAGGACTACTCGGTGCGGGAGATCGCGCAGATCTTGCGGGTCACAGAGAACAATGTGAAGGTCCGGCTGAACCGGGGCCGGAAGCTGCTCAAAAACATCTTACAGGAGGACTGGAGCGATGACGAATAAGGAACGGTATAAGCAGGCGTTTTCCACGCTTCACGCCTCCCAGCCTATTTTATTGGAGGAGACAAACATGGAAAAGACCAACAAGCGCTTCAAGATGCGCCCGGCTCTGGCGGCTGGGCTGGCGGCGGCCCTCATCGTGGGCTGCATGGGCGTGGCCTTCGCCGCCGACGTGGGCGGCATTCAGGAGACCGTCCGGCTGTGGTTCGGCGGCAGCGAAGTGGAGGCCCAGGTGGTGAAGACCAGCGGCGACGATGACAGCTGGGGCTCCTATGAGTTCACCCTCCCCGGCTCTGACGGCGAGAACGTCGTCCGGGGCGCCGGCGGCGTGGCCATCGGCGCCGACGGCGCCGAGCATCCCATGACTGCCCAGGAGGTGGCCGAGCACCTTGCCACCGAGGTGGACCGAAAGGACGACGGCACGGTGTGGCTCTACGACCACGACCAGGCCTACGACATCACCGGCTATCTGGCGGACGGTCAGGGCAAGTTCGTCCTGACGGTGGACGGTAAGGCGGTCTACTATGACTTCGCTGCGGAGGACGGCTACCAGACCCACTCCCGCACGTATAGTCCCGACAGCCCTGTGGACGAGTACGTCCCCCTGGGCTAAGCGCATAAAGGACGGTCCCGGCGTTGCCGGGGCCGTCCTTTTCTCTCGTGAAAAATATCCAAAAACCTCTTGAACGGCCGCCGTTTATATGGTAGAATTACCCTACCATATTATGAACGGAGGTCATTTGCCATGTCCTATCGTGATACTTATGAGCAGTGGCTCAATTCCCCCGCCCTCTCCGCCGCCGAGAAGGCCGAACTGGAGGCCATCAAAAATGACGACCATGAGATCGAGTCCCGCTTCTTCGCGCCCCTGGACTTCGGCACCGCCGGGCTCCGGGGCACCATGTGCGTGGGTCTCCACCAGATGAACATCCACGTCATCCGCCACGCCACCCAGGCCTTTGCCGAGGTCATCCTGGCTGAGGGTCCCGAGGCGGTGAAAAAGGGCGTGGCTGTCTGCCACGACTGCCGCAACCACGGTCGGGAGTTTGCCGAGGAGGTCTGCGCGGTGATGGCGGGCAACGGCATCCCCAGCCGCATTTTTGACGCTCTGCGCCCCACCCCGGAGGTGTCCTTCGCCATCCGGGAGTACGGCTGCATCGCCGGGGTCAACGTCACCGCCAGCCACAATCCCAAGGAGTATAACGGCTACAAAGTCTACTGGCAGGACGGGGCCCAGTTGCCCCCCCACCACGCCGACGCCATCGCCAAGAAGATGGGCGAGCTGGACCTCTTTACCTCCATTAAGCGCATGGATTTCGATGAGGCCGTGAAGGCTGGGCTCGTGACCATCATGGGCCAGGAGACCGACGAGAAGTTCCTTTCTAAGGTCATGGAGCAGGCCACGGACAAAGCGGTGGTGGCCAAGGTGGCCGACCGCTTCAAGATGGTCTACACCCCCTTCCACGGCACCGGCCACAAGCTCATCCCCGAGGCCCTGAAGCGTCTGGGCATCAAGCACTGCGTGTGTGTCCCCGAGCAGATGGTCATCGACGGCGATTTCCCCACCGTGGCCTCCCCCAACCCCGAGAACCCCGAGGGCTTCGCCCTGGCGGTGGAGCTTGCCAACAAGGAGGGCGCGGACTTCATCCTGGGCAGCGACCCCGACGCCGACCGCATCGGCCTCATGGTCCGGGGCAAGGACGGCAAGTTTATCGTCCTCTCGGGCAACCAGACCGGCGTTTTGATGCTGGACTACGTCATCGGCGCGAAAAAGCGCATGGGCACTCTGCCCTCTAACGCCGTGGCCCTGACCACCATCGTCTCCAGCAACATGACCCACAAGATCGCCCAGGTCAACGGCATGAAGAGCTACTCCACCTTCACCGGCTTCAAGTTCCTGGCCGAGAAGAAGGACAAGCTGGAGGCCACCGGCGAGGGCGAGGTGGTCTTCTCCTTTGAAGAGAGCTTTGGCTACATGCTGGGCGATTTCGTTCGGGACAAGGACGCAGTCACCGCCTCGCTGGTGGCCACCGAGATGGCCGCTTGGTACTATGACCGGGGCATGACCCTCTACGACGCGCTGATGGAGCTCTACGACAAGTACGGCGTCTACCAGGAGAAGACCATGAACCTGGTGATGCCCGGGTTGGACGGCCTCAAAAAGATGGCCCAGCTCATGGCCGACCTGCGCCAGACCCCGCCCACCGAGATCGGCGGCATCGCCGTCAAGGAGCAAAAGGACTACAAAGACGGGTCCGTCCACTGCGTGGAGTGCGGCAAGGACAGCAAGATGGAGCTCTCCGGTTCTAACGTGCTACGCTATGAGCTCGCCGACGGCACCAGCGTCATCGTCCGTCCCTCGGGCACCGAGCCCAAGGTGAAGGTCTACATCCTCACCCAGGGCGAGAGCATCGACGCCTGCCAGGCCAAGATCGCCCAGATCCAGGTCTGGGCCGACGCGCTGAAGGGCTGAGCATGAAGCTGCAAAAGGTCCGCTCCGGCCTGCTGGCGGTCTCCGCCTACAAAGAGCTCCTCACCCAGCGCGTCCCCGCCCACTTCCTCTCCTTGCTGGACGCTTTGTGCGCCGGGGCGGGAGAAGCCGCTCTGACGGCCTACACCGACTTCTTCTACCAGCTCAAGGCCGAGGGCTATATGGGCCTGGGGGACTGGCTGTGGGACGCCATGCGCTTCCAGGATAGTCCCTACGGCCTGCTGACGGAGCGGGGCGGACAGGACGCGGCCCTGGAAAACGTGGCCCGGCGAGACGTGGAGGCCTTCCAGGCCGCCGCCGAGCTGGACCCGGACGATTTGGTGGCCCAGCTTCAAGGGCTGCTGCCCGAGTACTTCCAGGCCGCTCTGGCCCATCTGCCCCGGTGGAGCGCGGGACTGGGTTTCGACTTCGCCCAGCTGACCCAGAGCTACCGGGAAAACGGTTGCGGGATGTTTGCCCTGTACCGGGCCTTTCGCTGGTCAGAGGGGCAGCTCTGGCCCATTGACCAGCCCGACAGTCCCCAGCCCTGGGAGCTGTGGGGCTACGCCCAACAGCGCCAGCAGGTGCGGGATAACGCCCTGGCCCTCATGGAGGGCGGCTGGGTCAACCACGTACTGCTCTACGGTGAGTCGGGCACGGGCAAGTCGGCCACGGTAAAGAGCCTGCTGACCCAGCCCGGGCTGGAAAAGCTTCGCATCGTGGAGGTAGACAAGGGCCAGCTCCGGGACATTCCCAAGCTGGTGCGGTTGCTGGACCGGCGGGCGCATAAATTTATCCTCTTCATCGACGACCTGGCCTTTGACGCCGACGACCGGGCCTATTCCCAGCTCAAGACCATCCTGGAGGGCTCGCTGGAGCGGCAGCCGGACAACGTGGTGGTGTACGCCACCTCCAACCGCCGCAATCTGGTCAAGCAGAACTTCTCCGACCGCAACGGCGACGAGATCGACCGCAATGAGACCATCGCCGAGAAGACCTCCCTGGCCGACCGCTTCGGTGTGCGCGTCGCCTACTTCGCCCTGACGCCCACGGAGTTTTGGCAGATGGTGGAGGACCTGGCCAAGGCCTACGGCCTGGAGCTGGACCGGGAGACGTTGCTCCACCGGGCCGAGCAGTGGGAGCTGCGCCATCCCGGACGCACCCCACGGGTGGCTAAGCAGTTCATCGCCTACGAATTAGAACGGCAAAAAGAGAAATGAAAAAGTGGGACGGTCCCAACTGGGACCGTCCCACTTCTTATTTTCGTGCTAAAGCTCAAATTGGATGCGGTAGATCTTGCCGTCCAGGCCCACAAAGCCTTGGCCCTGGGCCGACAGGTCGCCGCACCAGTCAAACCTCTGGCTGACAGGGTGGCCGTCCGCATCCCAGTAGAGGTCGTTACGGCAGGCGTAGGGCCGCTGGATCCTCCGCGCATCCACAAAGGCCATCATCTCGTCTTTCCTATCTAGCCAATCCTCTGTATTTTCCAAAGGAATGGCCCAGCTTCCATCGGCGGCCATCAAGCCCATGAGGCAGTCGTAGGGGTCCTCGGTGGTGTCGTCCCAAGGGGCAAAATAGGCGTACTCGCCCCACTGCTCTATGCCGAAGGAAGGGGTACGACCCGGCCAGGGGAGCAGCGTGCCGTCCAGGAGCAGGATACCTCCCTCGCCATTCTCTTCGATGCTGCCCAAGGCGCACACAGGATAGGTCAGGCCACAGTCGGCCACGCCGTCGCGCAGGTAGGTCAGGGTATAGCCATCGGTGGGCAACGGAGCCAGCGGCTCGCTGAGGCGCAGGCTCTCGTCCAGCACCCGGGCCGCCATGGTGGCGGCCTCGGCCCGGGTCAGGGTCCCCTCGGGGTCAAAGGTGCCGTAGCTGTCCTTCCCTGTCAAGATCCCCGCCCGGTAGAGCATGTAAATATCATCGGTGGCCATGCGCTCACGCATATCGGGGATCGCCTCCACCTGCCGAATTGCAGGCAGGTCCCCCGTGGCCAGGGCCAGCATAGCGGCAAAGCTGTCCCGGCTGGCGGGGCTTTCTCCAAAGCCGACCTCCAGCTCATTTTGCGCAGCGTACCAGGCCGCGTTTCGGTACCAGCGGTCATCGCCCACGCCCTGAGAGTAGACCGCGTTTTTAATGATGCGGTTGACCTCCTCCGCTTCCTCGATCTCCGGTTTGAACATGAATACATAGGGGCCCACCGGCATCCAGCACTGAGCGGTCCCCTGGTAGGTCACACCGTTCAGCGTCAAGGTGGCGGAGGCATCATCGAAACCACAAATGTCGGGATGAGCGTCCATCCAGGCACGTTGGCCCTGAATGTTAGCAGATATGTCCTGCTCGTAAGACCAGCCGGGCACCTGGGCGCAGACCCCCATAACACCGTTGCGCCACTCCCACCAAGAGAAGACCCGCTCACCATCGCCCTGGGGGCCATAGCCCTCAAAGGTCGTGCCGTCAGCCAGAGTGAGAGTCATTTTTTTGCCGCCCCAGTCCTCCGGGGCGGGGTCAAAAACGCCATCCCCACCATGGAGCAGGTCATGGAGCCGCAGGGCCAGCACGCTGCACTCCGCCTCGGTCAGGGTGGCCTCCGGGGAGAAGGTGGTCACCGAGGTGCCAATCATGATCCCCTTCGCCGCGCACAGCTCCACCGCCGCCTCATACCAGCTTTCAGCCTCTACGTCGGTAAAGCGGGGCGTTTTGGAGGTGGCGGCAAAGAGGATACCGTTCTCCGTCGCGTAGGCTTCCGCGGGGCTCCCCGCCGCGCCGTGGAGGGTGAGACCGGGGCAGTCTTGGAAGGCGTGATCTCCGATTTCAGCGACGCTGGCGGGAACGCTCACATCGGTGAGGGCGGTGCATTTCCAAAAGGCGGCGTCTCCGATGCGGGTCACGCTGTCGGGGATGACCACGTCGGTAAGGCTGGTACAGCCCTGAAAGGCCCAAAGCTCGATCTCGGTGACGCTGTCGGGGATGGTCACGCTGGCGAGACTGGTGCAGTTTGAAAACATAACGGGCCAGATCTTGGTCACGCCGTCGGCAAAAGTGACGTCGGTCAGGCCGGTACAATACTCAAAAGGAGCACGCCAGACCTGAGCGACGCTGGCAGGGATGGTAATGCTGGTCAGACTTCGGCAGCACCGAAAGGCCGTCTCTCCGATTTCCACAAGGCCGTCCGGGAGGGTCACATCGGTAAGGCTCTCGCAAAATTCAAAGGCCCCGCCCCCGATCTCGGTCACGCTCTGGGGGATAGCCACGCTTTTCAGACTGGTGCAGCCCTCAAACGTGCACAGCTCTATCTCGGTGATCCCGTCGGGGATGGTCACATGGGTCAACGCCGTACAGTTCATAAACGCCGCGCCCCCGATCCGGGTCACGCTGTCAGGGATGGTCGCGCCGGTCAGAGCGGCGCAGCCGTCAAAGGCGTGGTCGCCAATTTCCCTTACTCCCTCGGGGATAGTCACGTGGGTTAGGCTGTCACAATCCCAGAAGGCGCTGCCTCCAATACTGGTCACGCCTTGGGGGATCGTTACGTTGGTCAGCCCACTGCATCCACTGAAGGCGTACTCTCCAATGGTGGTCACGCCCTCAGGAATGACCACGTCGCCGCCGGGGCCGTTGTACTCCACCAAAACGCCGTCCTCGATGACAAATTCGCTCTCAGCGGCAGCGGCGGGCAGCAGGGCCATGGCCATCGTCAAGGCCAACGCCAGGGAAAGAACACGCTTTTTCATATCCATCTTCCTCTCTAAAGCACTTTATTTGCCCCATCGGGGCAAATAGACAGCTAGCTGTCTTCGGTCTTATTACTTCGCCCCGGCCTTGGCGGGGGTCTTTTTCTTGGCGGCGGGTTTCTTCTCGGCCTTGGGAGGCTCATCGTGGACCTCCTTTTTCACGGCCTGGCCGATGTGCTTGTCCAGCTCGCCCTTGTTCTTGGGCCCGCGGATGAGGTTGGCCGGGCCCAGGATACAGCCGCCCACGCAGGCCATGCCCTCGATGAAGTTGCCGTCCAGCACGCCAGCCTTGGCCTTCAAAAGGGCGGCCTTACACTCGGCGATGCCGCTGCACTTCACGGCCTTGACCTGGAAGTCGGAGCCCTTCTCCTTCAACGCCTGGACCACCGCGCCGGACACGCCGCCGCTGGCGGCGAAGCCTCGGCCATAGCCCGAGGCGTCCTCCAGCTCCTCGCACCCCAGGGTCTCGATGTCGATGTCCCGGGCGTCGAAGAGGGCGGAGAGCTCCTCGAAGGTGATGGCGCAGTCGATGGCGGCCATGGTCTTGCCCAGCTTGAACTCCCGCTTTTTGGCCACGCAGGGGCCGATAAAGACCACCTTGGCCTCGGGCTCGGTCTCCTTGATGTGGCGGCCCAGCATGACCATAGGCGACGGGGTCTTGGACACCAAGGTGTCAGCCAGCTCGGGGAAGTTCTTCTCCACATAGCTCACGAAGGCCGGGCAGCAGGAGGAAGCCAGCATGCCCTTCTCCAGCAGCTCCTCGCTCTCGGTGGCGGCCACCAGGTCGGCGCCGTAGGCCACCTCGGTGACCTTGTCGAAGCCCAGCTGCTTCAGCCCGGCCACCACCTGGCCCAGCTGGGCGGGGGCGAACTGGCCGGCCACGGCGGGGGCCAGGATGGCGTAGTTCACAAAGCCCCACTTCTTGCCCGCCTTGAGCATGTCGATGACCTTGAGGATGTTGGACTTGTCCATGATCGCGCCGAAGGGGCATTGGTAAGTACAGGTGCCGCAGGTGATACACTTGCCAAAGTCGATGGAGGCCTTCTTGTCCTCGCCCATGGAGATGGCCTGGGCGGGGCAGCCCTTTTCGCAGGGGCGCTGGTGCTTTTCGATGGCGCCGTAAGGGCAGGCCTCCACGCACCGTCCGCAGACGATGCACTTGTCGTGGTCGATGGTGGCCTTGTGGCCCACGATGGTAATGGCGTCCTTGGGGCAGGCGTGGACGCAGCGGGTGGCCAGACACCCACGGCAGGCGGGGCCCACGGAGATCTCGGTGACCGGACACTCGTCGCAGGCCACGTTCAAAACCTCTACGATGTTGGGGTTAGAGTGGTCGCCGCCCATGGCCATCTTGACCCGGGCGCCGATGATGGCCCGCTCCTTGTAGATACAGCAGCGGGTGGACGGCTCAGGGCCGGGGATGATCTTCTCGGGGATGTCCAGCACACCGGTGGTCAGCTTGTCCTCCCAGGCCAGCCGGGCAGTCTCCCGCAGGACGCTGTGCTTGAGTTCTTGTACTTTCGTCTCAAACTGTCTCATTTTGGTCCCTCCTTATTTCGCCCCCTTATTCTAACGGAAACGGCCGTGAATTGCAAGCAATTCACAGCCGTTTCCAGAAAAAGTTTCGCCGCTCAGCGGACCATGCGGCGGACCAGGTAACAAAGCTCGTCGGTGTAAGGGTCGTCGTGGATGCCCGTAATGGTCTCTAATTGCTCCAATACGCCCTGGTAGCTGGCGGAGCCACTGTAACTCGAGTGGCGCAGCAGCATGGCAAATTGGGCCGCGCAAGCCGCAACAGAGGTGTCCCGGTCCAGCTCCTCCGGTTCTCCGGCCACGGGGTATTCCAACAGCTTGCTCTCATCGCCGTCGGGGGCCTTGTAGCGGACCTTAACGGTGCACCATTCGCCGCTGCCGGTGGACTGGCCGGTCTGATACTTTAGCTCCACCCCGGGGATATCCATGGCCGAGTCCACCCCGGCCACCTCGTAGAGCGCCGTCACCCGATGGCCCGCTCCCAGCTCGCCGCCGTCCTTTTGATCGTCGACAAAGTCCTCGGCAGCCATCAAGCGGTTTTCGTAGCCGATGAGGCGGTAGCCCTTTACCTTTTCAGGGTTGAACTCCACCTGGAGCTTCACGTCCTTGGCCACGGTGAAGAGGGTGCCGCCCATCTCCTCCACCAGCACCCGGCGGGCCTCCAGCGCGGAGTCGATGTAGGTGTAGTTGCCGTCGCCGTGGTCGGCCAGAGCCTCCATCTTGTTGTCCTTGAGGTTGCCCGTGCCAAAGCCCATGACCGAGAGAAACACGCCGCCGGCCTTCTTCTCCTCGATGAGGTCCACCAGCGCGCCTTCGCTGGTCACGCCCACATTCAGATCACCGTCAGTGGCCAAGATCACCCGGTTGTTGCCTCCTTCGATGAAGTGCTTCTGGGCCAGCTCGTAGGCCCGCTGGATGCCCTGGCTGCCGTTGGTGGAGCCACCGGCCTCCAGACCCTCGATGGCGCTCTGGATGGCTAGGGGCTCCGCCCCGGACGCGCCGTCTAAGATCACCGCATCGCCGTCGGCGTAGGTGACCAAGGAAATCACGTCCTCGCCCCGCAGGTTCTCGCACAGCATGGAAAAAGCCTGCTTCACCAAGGGCAGCTTGTCTCCGGAGTACATAGAACCGGACACGTCGATGAGGAAGACCAGGTTGGACCGGGGCATAGCGGCCCATTCAGGCTCCGCCGCCTGAAGGCCGATACGCAGCAGCATGGTGTCGGTGTTCCAGGGACAGGGCGTCAGCTTGGTGGACACGCCAAAGGGGTCGTCGCCCACGGGCTGGGGATAGCCGTAGTGGAAATAGTTGATAAACTCCTCCACCCGTACCGCATCGGCGCTCACGTCCTCCCCCGCCAGGATCATCCGGCGGACGTTGGCGTAGGAGGCGGTGTCCACATCGGCGGCGAAGGTGGACAAGGGTGATGTCTGGGCCGAGAGGAAGGGATTTTCCGTGATGTGGCTGTACTCCTCGGTGTTGTGCTCCACCTGGGGCATGTCGGCAGGCTCGGTCATGTCCGCCATATAGCCGTTCACGGGGGCCATATCCATGGCCGGGGCCCAGTTGCCGGACTGGTCCGGACTGCCGCCGCAGGCGCTCAGGGCCAGGGTCAGAAATAGAGCTAAAAAGAGCGCGAGACTTCGGTTTTTCATGTGTATCAGCCTCCTTTTCATTTGGGTCCGATCCCGCTCAATTAGACGAAGGCTTCGGGGAAAGGTTCCCAAAAAATGGAGACCGCCCTTCGGGGCGGTCTCCATTTTCAGCAGTCGTCACTTCACCCGAAGGCTCGGCTCCACCACCCGGGCCGCCATACACGCGGCCTCCGCCCGGGTCAGGGTGCCCTCCGGGGCGAAGGACCCGGCGTCGTCCACGCCGTTGAGGACCCCCGCCTCATAGAGGGCGTAGACCCCCGCGTTCTCCTCTGTCCGGAGCAGGTCGGGCAGAGCGTCCACCGTTTTGACCCGCTCCAGCTCCCCTGCCGTCTCGGCCAGGGCACGGGCGAAGGTCAGGCGGGTGACAGGCCCCTCCCCGGGCACGTCGGCGGCCAGGGCCTCCATAGCGGGCCAGTCCACGCCCGGATCGGTGGGGTGAAAGGCAGGCTTTGGCGGGTCACGGAGGAGCTCCAAAGTGTAGAGCCCGTCCCGCCACCAGGCGTCCCCCCACTGTGTACCCCAATCCTCCGGGGCCTTCGAGGGGAACCATTGGAAGCTGCGCCCGGTCTGGGTCCCGTATACCCGCAGGGCCAAGGTCAGGCACTCCGGGGCGGTGAGGGTCTGGCCGGGGGCGAAAGCGGTCTCAGACACGCCCACCATCAGTCCCCAGCCGGCGCAGGCGGCCACGCCGGGAGAAAACCAGTCCCCGGCGGCTATGTCCTCAAACCGGGGCTGGGCCTGGCCCAGCAGAGCGTCCAGCTCCACGGCGGAATAGGTCTTTTGGACCAGATAGCCCTGGGCGGCGGCCCGGTCGTAGATGTCGTAGGCCGCCAGGGTGACGGTGTCCTCCGGGGTGTACCAAAGGGCCAAAGCGCCGGGGTAGACGAATCTGTTGTCTTGGATCGCCTGGGAAAATTCCTCCAACAGCACGCCCTCAGTGGGCAGTTCGGCGGAGGAGAGATAGATCTGCCGGCCGCTGTCCCCGCCGGCGGTAAGACGGTATTTGCCCAGGGCAGTGGCGCCGGCGGGCCAGCGGGTCACCCAGGTACCTATGGTGTTGGGTTCGCTCTGGGCCGTCACCGTCCAGGTCACGCCGTCGGTGGTGGTGACGCTCTGGTAGACGCTATCGCCCCAGCTCTCCTCCCCGGCGTCCACCCCCACGCCGGTGTTGAAGCGCACCACCCGGACGCCCTGGGCGCCATTTTCATCAGCGGAGAGGACCCGCACAGGCGTGGGCTGGGCATTTTCCAGCGCGGCGGCCACCTCCTGGACGGAGTAGTCCCGCTCGAAGGAAAAGTCCTGGGCCCAGCGGTCCCGGGCCCGGACCCGCAGGCCGCCGTTCGGCAAAGGCTCCACCATGGTGGTGCAATAGTAGATAAGCCCCTTCTCCTGGGCGCTCTGGCCCAGCCCGGGAAGCTCCGCGTAGCTGCCTCCGCCGTCGGCGGAGATATACAGCGTCCCCAAAAGGTCCACGTACCAGATGATGGGCTCGGGCTCCTCCGCCCCGGCCCACAGCGGCAAGCAAAGGCACAGGGCCGTCAGCAGAGCAAGGATGCGTTTTCTCATATGGTCTCCACCTTGATGAGGTTGGTGGTGCCCGACAGGCCGTTGGTGATGCCGCCGGTAATGATGACCTCGTCACCGCTTTGGAGCTTCAGGGCCTCCTTGACGATCTTCTTGGCGGTGAAGAACAAAATATCGGTGCTGGGCACCTCCTCGCACATCTGGGGCTGGACGGCCCAGTAGAGGGCCAGCATCCGCCAGGTGCGCTCGTTGGTGGTCAGGCCCACGATGTCCGTGGGCGGGCGGAAGCGGGAGATCATCCGCACCGTCATGCCCGACAGCGAGCAGGCCACGATGGCCTTGGCCTTGATGTTGATGGCCATGGTGCACGTGGCGTGGGAGATGGCGTCCACGGAGTTTTCAAAGGGGAACTCCGCCGCCCAAAAGCGCTTGTTGTAGTTGATGCTCCGCTCGGTCTCCTCCACGATCTTGGCCATGGTGGCCACGGCCTCCACCGGGTGCGCGCCCGCGGCGGTCTCGCCCGAGAGCATCACCGCCCCGGTGCCGTCATAAACAGCGTTGGCCACGTCGGAGATCTCCGCCCGGGTGGGCCGGATGGAGTGGATCATGGACTCCAGCATCTCGGTGGCGGTGATGGACAGCTTGCCCTGGACCCGGCACGCGGAGATGAGGTCCTTCTGGATGGCGGGCAGCCGCTCGAAGGGCACCTCCACGCCCAGGTCGCCCCGGGCTACCATTACGCCGTCGCACACGTCGCAAATTTCCTCGATGTTGTCGATGCCCGACTGGTTCTCGATCTTGGCGATGATGCCGATGTGCTGACTGGTGTGCTGGGACAAAAAGTCCTTCACGTCCAGGATGTCCTGGGCCCGGGAGACGAAGGAGCAGGCGATGTAGTCGATCTCGTTCTCCACGCCCAGCAGCAGATCGGCCTTGTCCTGCTCGCTTAAGTACACCTGGTTCATGACCTTGTTGGGGAAGGACATGGACTTATTGTTGGACAGCTCCCCGCCCACCAGCACGGTGCACCGGGCCTCGTCGTCGGTGAGCTCGTTGACCTCAAAGATCACAAGGCCGTTGTTGAGCAAGATCTTGTCCCCCACGGCGAGGTCCCGGACAAGGCCGGGATAGCTGACGCTGACCCAGCCCTGGTTGCCCACGATGTCCTGGGTGGTGAAGGTAAAGGGGTCGCCCTCGTTCAAAAATATCTTGCCGTTTTCAAAGGTGCGGATGCGGTACTCCGGGCCCTTGGTGTCCAGCAAAATGGCGATGGGCAGGCCCAGCTTTTGGCGGACCTTTTTCACCAAGTCCATCTTCCAGCGCTGCTCTTCGTGGGTGCCGTGGGAAAAATTGAGCCGGGCCACGTTCATCCCCGCCAGGCACATCTTTTCTAAAGTTTCCTCGTTATCACAGGCCGGGCCGATGGTGCAGATGATCTTTGTTTTACGCACAGGTCCTTCTCCCCTTCCATGGATTAGCTTATCTGGGATTATAGCACGGCCCGTGGTCCCTTGTAAAGCCTTCAGACAAACCAAAACGCCGCCGGTGGACCCGGCGGCATTTGGCTAAGTTTTCTTATTTGGGCGCGTTCAGACAGCGCATGGCGTTCAAAACGGCGATTACCATGACCCCTACGTCGGCAAAGATGGCCAGCCACATATTGGCCACGCCCAACGCACCCAGCACCAGACACAGGGCCTTGACCCCCAGGGCGAAAACGATGTTTTGGTAGACGACGCCCAGGCATTTTCTCGCCATGCGGATGGCCAGGGCCAGCTTGGCCGGGTCGTCGTCCATGAGCACCACATCGGCGGCTTCGATGGCAGCGTCGGAGCCCAGCGCGCCCATGGCTACGCCCACGTCGGCCCGGCTGAGCACCGGTGCGTCGTTGACGCCGTCGCCCACAAAGGCCAGCCGGCCGTTCCGGTCCCGGGCCTCCAGCAGCTCCTCCACCCGGCACACCTTGTCCGCCGGAAGCAGGCCGCTGTACACCTCGTCCAGCCCCAGCTCCCCGGCCACGGCTTGGGCGATGGCGGCGTTGTCGCCGGTGAGCATGACGGTCTTGTCCACCCCCGCGGCCCGGAGGTCGTCCAGGGCCTCTTTGGCTGCGGGCTTTACCTGGTCGGCGATGAGGATATGTCCGGCGTAGGCTCCATCCACCGCCACATGGACGATGGTCCCCACCCCGGAGCAGGGAATATAGTCCACGCCCTGGGCCTCCATGAGCTTGCCGTTTCCCACGGCTACGGCGTGGCCGTCCACGGTGGCGGTGAGGCCCTGGCCGCTCACGTCTTGGATGTCCGTGACCCGGGAGCGGTCCAGCTCCTTACCGCAGGCCCTTTGCAGACTCTTGCTGATGGGGTGAGCCGAGGCGCACTCGGCCAGGGCGGCGTACTCGATGAGCTGGTCGTCGGTAAAGGGACTGTGGTGGACGCCGGTGACGGCGAAGTCGCCCAAGGTCAACGTACCCGTCTTATCAAAGACCACCGTGTCCACCTTGGACAGGGTCTCCAGGTAATTGGAGCCCTTCACCAGCACCCCGGCCCGGCTGGCTCCGCCCAACCCGGCAAAGAAGCTCAGGGGGATGGAGATGACCAGGGCGCAGGGGCAGGAGATGACCAGAAACGTCAGCGCCCGGTAGAGCCACACGCCCCATTGGGCCGTCATACCAAGGGCCATCTGGCCCAAGGGCGGCAACAGGAATAGCGCCAGCGCCGCGGCGCAGACCGCCGGGGTATACACCCGGGCGAACTTGGAGATGAAGTCCTCCGACCGGGACTTTTTGCTGGAGGCGTTTTCCACCAGGTCCAAAATTTTGCTGACGGTGGACTGGCCAAATTCCTTGGTGGTCCGGACACGCAGCACCCCGGTGAGGTTGACGCAGCCGCTGACCACCTCGTCCCCCTCCCCTACCTCTCTGGGCAGGGATTCCCCGGTGAGGGCGGCGGTGTTCAGCGTGGAGCTGCCCGCCGTCACCACGCCGTCGATGGGCACCTTCTCTCCGGGCTGGACCACGATGACCGTGCCCACGGCCACCTCCTCCGGGTCCACCTGGACCAGGGTCCCCTCCCGTTCCACATTGGCGTAGTCGGGCCGGATGTCCATGAGCTGGGCGATGTTCTTCCTGGACCGGCCCACGGCGTAGGATTGGAACCACTCGCCGATCTGGTAGAAGAGCATGACGGCGATGGCCTCCAAATAATCGCCGCTGCGGCTGTATACCGCCAGGGCAAAGGCCCCCACGGTGGCCACCGCCATGAGGAAGTTTTCGTCAAAGACCTGGCCCCGGACGATGCCCCGCAGGGCCTTCCAGAGGATGTCGTAACCGATGAGGAGATAGGGGACCAGGTATAGAGCGAACCTGGCCCAGCCCTCCACTGGAACGAACTGCAAGACGACCAGCAACGCCGCCGTCAGCACGATGCGCCCCAGGGTCTTTTTCTGCTTGCGGGTCATACGTCCCCACTCCTTTCCATCACCGCGACGCCCTCGCTCACCCGGCCCTGGATGACCTCCAGCGTCACCGGTCCCAGCCCAAGGCCCTCCAAAAAGGCCCGGTAGGTCTCGGGGGTAAAGGCGTGCTCATAGTGAAAGCCCACGCCCTGATAAATTTTGATCATGGCCCCGGCGGCGGCCCACGCCTGTCCCTGAAGATAGGTAGGCAGGATCAGCCGCCCGCCCACACGGGTCACCCGCCACAGCTCCCGGACCGCCCTTTCCGGCTGGGGCAGCAGGTGAAGGACATTGGCGGCAATGGCTACGTCGAAGCTCTCGTTGGCTAAGTCCAGGGCGGTAACGTCCCCCAGAGCAAAGGCGATGTTGTTCGCCCCTGCCCGGCGGGCCTTGGCCGCCGCCCGGTCCAACATGGGCTGGGAGAGGTCGGTACACAGGACCGAGGCCGCCTTTTCCGCCGCCGCCAGGGAGAACTCCCCGGTCCCGGCGGCGCAGTCCAGCACTCTGGCCCCCTGGGGGATCAATTCAGTCACCCGCCGAACTGCCTGACGGTTCACCCGGCGGTTGGTCTGCTCCGCCAGGTCGTAAAACCGGGCCCAACGGTCCCAAAAGCTCCCCATGCTCAAAAGTCGATGGAGCAGTCGGGCTCTACCTTGCGGCAGGCTCGCAGCACCCGGTGCATGGTCTCCATAGGATCGCTGCCCTCGGCAAACTCCACGCTCATCTTCTGGGTCATAAAGTTCACGCTGGCGGCGGCCACGCCCTCGGTCTTGGCGGCGGCCTCCTCCATCTTCAGTGCGCAGGCGGCGCAGTCCACCTCAATGGGATAGGTCTTTTTCATGGGAAGTACCTCCTTGAAACTATGGGCTGTCACGTTCGCAGTGGGCCCGCTTTCGCCGGTTCTTTCGCCGTCCTTGGCAAAATGCCGCTGGCTGCGCCAGCCTGTTTTTGCCGTGCGGTCGGCTCCAAGCCCGGCGGCGTGCCTATGCTCACGCTTCTTATTCCTCCACGTGCTCTAGCCCTTGGTCCATGATGGTCTTCACGTGGCCGTCGGCCAGGGCATAAAACACGGTTTTCCCCTCACGGCGATAGCGCACCAGCTTACTGGCCTTCAAGGCCCGGAGCTGATGGCTCACCGCCGACTGGGTCACCCCCAGCAGCTGGGCCAGGTCGTAGACGCACATCTCGCTCAGCGACAGGATATACAGCAGCTTCACCCTCGTGGAGTCGCCAAAAATTTTGAACAGCTCCGCCAGGTCGTAGAGCACCTCGTCCTCGGGCAGCTCCTCCTTCACCTTGCTCACCAGGTCCTCGTGGGCGTGCAGATACTCGGTGCTGTCGTCCATGGTCTGTCCTCCTCTCAAAAACATATGAGCATTTGTTCATGTGTTATTATATTCACTTCCCTCCCCATTGTCAACCCCTCCAGGCAAAAAACCTGACGGCCCCGCCAAGGGCCGTCAGAGCAATGGGGGCAGGACCGTTCTCATTCGTATGCCCCGTTTGGGCAAAAAGAGAGGGACGCTTGCGCGTCCCTCTCCATCGGTGCGGGTGTATTACTTCACAAGGGTGGTGCAAAAGCGCTGGAGGATGGTAGCCGCCTGGGCCCGGGTGGCGCTGCCCTGGGGGGCCAGAACGCCGCCACCCATGCCGGTGATGAGACCCGCGCCGTTGGCCCAGCTCAGCGCCTCCACAGCGTAGGGGCTGACGTTGGCCGCGTCCACGAAGGCGGACAGGCTCCCGGTGGCCTGAAGGGCGTAGCCCTTCAGCTTGGCATAGCGATGGAGGATGGCGGCCATCTGCTCCCGGGTAATGGGCGCGTCAGGGGCAAAGGTGCCGTCTCCGATCCCGTTAACGATACCTTTCTGGCTGGCCCAGGCCACGGCGGCGCCGTACCACGCCTCAGGCGCCACATCGGTGAAGGCCGCCTGGCCGCTAGTGGCGGCGGGGCTGTTCTCTAAGCGCCAGAGAATGGTGACGATCATGGCCCGAGAGGTGGTCTCCTCCGGGGAGAAGCGGTCCGCCGAGGTGCCCACCATCATCTTCTTTTCGTAGACATAGGCCACCGCGTCCTTATACCAGCTATCCTCCGCCACGTCCACGAAGGGGTTCTTGGCGGCGGGCTGTTCGTCAGGCTGAGAGGGCTGAGAAGGCTGGGTGGGGGCAAGACCGCCACCGCCGCCGGTCCCTCCACCACCGCCGCCGTTACCGCCAGAGCCCTTGGTGCTGGCGGTGGCGCTGACGCTCAGGGCCTCCTTCCGGGTGGCGTAAAGGTTATCCACCTGGTGGATGGCGGTGGCCGCCACCTGGGTCCCAGGGGCGATGTCGTCAAAGTCGCCCTGGAGGGTCACGTTGTTCAAACTGCCCGTCCGGGCCACGGCGTAAAGGGTGGCCTTTCCAGTGGACCGGTCGGCGGCCACCGTCTGGTAGAGCCCCTCCCGGGCAATGGGAACAAGGGAGCCGGCCTCCATGGCGGGGGTGACGGTAAAGTCGATCTGGGCGGCCACAGAGATGCTGTCGGGCCGGGCGGCGTAGTCCACCCGCTCGCCACCGGCAGTGAGGGCCACCAAAGAGGCCTCGGGGATCGTCTCCGACGCGCCGGTGTCAGCGTAGTAGCCCGCGGCGGCGGGGCTGCCCTCCAACGCAAGGGCCCGCTGGGGCTCCTTGTGGGCCTTGGCGGCCTCTACCGCCGCATCGCTGGGAGCATAGGCCACGCTCTGGGCGGCCTGGGCGGTGATGGTCAGGTCGGGGATGGTCTGGGGCAGGGTCATAGTCAGCGAGGTGCTGGTGATACGCTGACCGGCCAAAGTCTGGGCGTCCTGGACCCGGTAGAGCTCGGCCTTGACAGCGGTGAGGCCGGCGAGCTGGTCCATCTCGTTATACTTGTCGCCCTCGCTGTCGGTCTTCTCCACGTCCTCCAGCCAGAAGAACCACCGTCCGTCGCTGGTCTCGCCCAGAGCGCCCTTCTCCGGGACCTCGGCAAAGATGAGCTGGCTGCCGTCCAGCACCTTGCCGTTTTGGTCCTTCAAGAGCACCACGTTGTAGGCGGGGTCGCCCTTATATTCACCGTAGAAGGCCACCGCCCCGGCGGGGATGACGCAGGGGTCGCCGCTGGGGTACTTCCCGGCGTTGTAGCTCTCCTTCAACCGGCCAAAGCCCGCCTCGATGAGCTCCACATTGTCGCTGGTGGGGCCCAGCACGTCCAGCTCGGCCACAGCCAGGGTGGACATATTGGTGGCGGTGACGCGGATATAGGCCGCGTCATAGGTGTACATGAAGGGGTCCAGGCCGCCGTCGTCGTTCTTCTTGCAGAAGAACAGCGTGTAAGAGCCGTCGGCGTTGTAGATCACGTCGCTCTGCTTGACCCAGCTAGCGGGGTCGTTGGCCCGGCCGGTGTAGGCATCGCCCTCCTTCACCGTCTGCCAGGTCGTGCCGTCCAAACTGACCTCCACCTTGTAGCCAAACAGGCGGAATTTGTAGAGGTCGGAGGCCTGGGCCTTGGTCCCGGCGGCGTCGCCCCGGTAATCCTCACCGGCGGGGGTGAACTTCAACGCGGTGACCTGCTCCACGCCGCCCAGGTCCAAGGTCACGGTGGGACGGCTGCCGCTGTTGACCGAGCCATAGTAGACGGTGGCGGGGTCGTTGTCCAGGGCGGCGGAGATGGCGGAGACGGTCTCCACGCCGGGGGTGGCGCTGCCGTTCACCGCGCCGCTCTCGGGGTCGTCGTCGGTCTTCTCTACCACGGCATCCTTGGGCGAGGTCATGCTGGTCTGGGCGGTCCAGCCGGACTTGTCGATGGCCCCGTCGTGGCACACCTTCACCTCGCCCAGCTCCAGGGTCTCGGTCTGGCCCAGAAGACGGTCAACGCCAGTGACGGTATAGGTAAAGCTCTTGTTGTTCTCAGTGGTGAGCACGTCGGTGTAGCTGTCCTTGTCGGCGGTGACAAAGGCCACCATCTTGCCGTTGCGGCAGATCTCGTAGCCCAGCATGGCGTCAGAGTTGGTGTTGGTATTGCCCAGGGAGATGGTCACCCGGTTGCCGTTGACGCGGCGGTCCTGGGCGTTGGTAATGGCGGCGGTCACCGCCGTCCCCGCGCTCATGCCCGGCTTGCCCTCGATGCGGTAGAGACGGCTGTCGTCGTCAACATACTGGATCTTCCGGGTCTCCTTGGGAAAGTTGGCGGCGTAGGCGATGGTGGCGGAGTCGGGGTGGATGCCCCAGGCGGTGAAGAAGTGCAGCAGGTCCTTCCCCGCCGCGGCGCAGCAAGCCTGCATGAAGAGCTGGTCGCCGCCCGAGCCCGAGGGCAGGGCGGGACTGGCCTTGGAACGGTCCCGGAGGTAGGACTCCACCCGGGCGTAAAAGAGCCCCGCCTGCTGGGCTTCGATGGTGTCGTAGATCTTATAGGCGTAGTCGTTGTCATAGGCCAGGTGGAGCTGCCAGTACATGGCCAACTGCACCGCCAAGTTGCCGGTGTGGCCGGTGGTGCCGGTGGCCACGGCCTTGTAGACGTTTTGGTAGCTGGTGCGGAAGGCGGCGTTGGTCTCGGAGGCCACGCCGGGGCCGGTCTTGGCCAGCTGGGCAAAGACGTTGTTGGTCACCTCTACCCGCTGATAGGCCGCGGCGTTGAGGCAATGGCCCATCTCGTGGGCAATGCCCCAGCCGGTGAGGTTGCCGCTGACGTACTTGCCGTTGGCGTCGGTCACCAAGGGCGAGATGGTGAGCACCGAGGAGGTGGAGCCGAACTCGATGCCGATGTGCTTACCGCCTGCGTACATAAAGGCCCCGGTGAACATCTGGTGATAACGGATGTTCAGACGGGTAAAGGGATAGGCGTCCTTGTCGGTGGCGGCACGGTTCATGCCCTTGAACTGGTAGAAGTAGTCGATCTGCTGCTCCATGGCGGCGACGGCGGTCTCCAACTGGGCCGCGGGGTCGGAGTAGCCCGACAGCACCCGCCAGACCTCGGTGGCAGGCAGGGAGTACATCATGTTGTCCAGGGTGATCTCAGTGGCGTTGAGGAAGCAGTTCTTCCGGTCGTAGGCGTAGTTCACATTGGCGTTCTTCGAGCCGGCGTGGAGGG
>DBFBGR010000011.1:0-269183 GCA_048201935.1 Oscillospiraceae bacterium
CTGCTGGCCCAGGCCATCATCCGCGAGGGTCTGAAGAACCTGGCCGCCGGGGCCAACCCCATGGTCATGAAGAAGGGCATCGCCAAGGCCACCGAGACCGCCATCGCCGAGATCAAGAAGAACTCCAAGAAGGTCAAGGGCGCCGAGGACATCGCCCGTGTGGGCGCGGTGTCCAGCGGCGACGAGACCATCGGCAAGCTCATCGCCGAGGCCATGGAGAAGGTGGGCCACGACGGCGTCATCACCGTGGAGGAATCCAAGACCGCCGAGACCTACTCCGAGGTCGTCGAGGGCATGCAGTTCGACCGGGGCTACATCACGCCCTACATGGTCACCGACACCGAGAAGATGGAGGCCGTCTTTGACGACGCCCTTATCCTCATCACCGACAAGAAGATCTCCAACATCCAGGAGATCCTGCCCATTTTGGAGCAGGTCATCCAGAGCGGCAAGAAGCTGGTCATCATCGCCGAGGACGTGGAGGGCGAGGCCCTCAGTACCCTTATTGTTAACAAATTGCGCGGGACTTTGAATGTTTTGTGTGTGAAAGCTCCCGGCTTTGGCGACCGGCGCAAGGAGATGCTGGAGGACATTGCCATCCTCACCGGCGGCACCGTCATCTCCAGCGACCTGGGCATGGAGCTCAAGGACGCGGACCTGAAGATGCTGGGCAAGGCCCGCCAGGTCAAGAGCAACAAGGAGAACACCATCATCGTGGACGGCGCGGGCAGCTCCAAGGCCGTGAAGGACCGCGTGGCCCAGATCCGCACCGTCATCGAGAACACCACCTCCGAGTATGACAAGGAGAAGGCCCAGGAGCGGCTGGCCAAGCTGGCCGGCGGCGTGGCCATCCTCCGCGTCGGCGCCGCCACCGAGGCGGAGATGAAGGAAAAGAAGCTACGCATCGAGGACGCGCTCAACGCCACCCGGGCCGCGGTGGAGGAGGGCATCGTGGCCGGCGGCGGCACCGCCTACGTCAACGCCGTCCCCGCCGTCGACAAGCTGGTCAAGACCCTGGAGGGCGACGAGAAGACCGGCGCGGCCATCATCGCCGCCGCCCTCACCGAGCCCATGCGCCAGATCGCCAAGAACGCCGGCATCGACGGCAGCGTGGTGCTGGAGCAGGTCAAGCAGTCCAAGAAGACGGGCTACGGCTTCGACGCGTATAACGAGACCTACGTGGACATGATCTCCAGCGGCATCGTGGACCCCACCAAGGTCACCCGCTCCGCCCTGGAGAACGCCGCCAGCGTGGCTAGCCTGATGCTCACCACCGAGTCCCTGGTGGCCGACAAGCCCGAGCCCCCCGCCCCCGCGGCTCCCAACCCCGACATGGGTGGGATGTACTAAGCGAAGGCCCCGCACAAAAGCAAAAAAGAGGAGCGATGTGATCATCGCTCCTCTTTTTGTGTCTCCGGCCAGGTCAAAATGCCGACCTCCTCGTGCAAGCTGCTATTTAGGTCGCACAGGCCGTTTACCATGAGTTCCAGCAACGCGTAGCCGTCTCGTTCGTCCTGGTCGGCGCCGTAGCGCACATGGTCCAGGCATACGCGCAGCCCGGCGCAATGCTGGTTCAGGTCGTAGGAGATCCGGTTCAGAATGTTGACGACGTGCTGTAAGCGCTGGGATTCGTTCAGTTCGTCCATATTTTCCACATCCTTTTATGAAGATAGCGCATAGTGAAGCACTTGGTTGATCAACTGGTTGCGGCTAATACCCGCGGCGGCCGCCTTTTGGTCAATAGCCTTCAGCATATCCACAGGAATACGCATGGAGATGACCTCCTTTTCCTGGGGCTTTTGCGGGACAAATCTATCCATGAAGGCCACCTCCTCTGGCCTTAATCATATCTGATTTTTGAGAAATGGAAAATATTTTGATTTGTAGTTGAAAAACGAATACAGCAGGTGGTTTTCCCTCGCCCTCCCCGGGGGACCATTCTTTGAGGCCAAAGAATGGCCCCCCGGACCCCCCAAGAAAGCCCCAGAGAGGGGGCAATTCGAGAGCCCCCTCTCTGGACTCTCCCCTTCGACCAAGGGAGGGGCCTGCGGGCCCCTCCCGTTGGAACCCACCCCAGGGGCTCAGGGCCCCGGGAGAGGAATCCAAAGGGGAGGGCCGAAGCCCTCCCCTTTGGGCGAAGGGGATTCCAAAGGGGGCTCTCGCATTGCCCCCTTTGGCGTGTTTTCTGGGGGGTCTGGGGGGCTATCTTTTTCACGCCAAAAAAGATAGTCCCCCAGGGGACGTGGGGGCCTACAAAGAATGGTCCCCCGGGAAGGCGCGGACTGTCCGCAAAAAAGATAGTCCCCCAGGGGACGTGGGGGTCCTCAAAGAATGGTCCCCCGGGGTGTGCAGGACAAAAAGGCGGCGCGGGTTTGCCAAGGGGCACGGGATGTGGTACAATACCACCAAAGAGGTGATACCATGAGAGTTGCTCTGGTGACCGGCGGGGCCGGGGGCATTGGCTCCGCCATCTGCCGGGCGTTGGCCAACCACGGCTGCACCGTCTGCGTGGGCTGGCATAGCCGGCAGGCGGAGGCGGAGGCCTTGGCCGCTGAGCTGGGCGGCATGGCGGTGGCTTGCGACGTGACCGACCCCCGAAGCGTCCAAACGGCGGTTGACAATGTGTTGGATAAATTTTGTCAACTTGACATTTTGATATGCAACGCCGGGGTGGCCTGGGCGGGCCTTCTGCAGGATATGGGCGAAGGGGACTGGCTGGGGGTCATGTCTGCCGACCTGGACGGGGTTTTCCACTGCTGCCGGGCGGTTTTGCCCCATATGATCGGGCGAAAAACGGGAAATATCGTCACCGTTTCCTCCATTTGGGGGCTCCGGGGGGCCTCCTGCGAGGCAGCCTACTCCGCCGCCAAGGCCGGGGTGGTGGGATTGACCCGCGCCCTGGCCAAGGAGGTGGGCCCCAGCGAGGTCCGGGTGAACTGCGTAGCCCCGGGGGTCATCCGCACCGAGATGAACGCGCGCCTAGAGCCGCAAGACTTTGCGGACCTGGCGGAGGCCACGCCCCTGGGCCGTATCGGCGAACCGGAGGAGGTGGCGGCGGCGGTGGCGTTCCTGGCTTCAGACGCCGCCAGTTTCGTGACTGGACAGGTTTTGACGGTGGACGGCGGCTTCGCGATTTGACATAATTCACAAATGACGAGGGTTTTGGCCCTCGTCATTTGTTTGTTTGTAAAGTTGACAAATTTGCCCGACGAGACTAGAATTGTCAATAACCTTAAAGGAGGTTGAATGAAATGAAGAAGTATCTTGCTCTGCTCCTGGCCCTGGCGATGGTCTTCGCCCTGGCCGCCTGCGGCGGCGACGACACCCCCGCCACCGACGCTCCTGTCTCTGACGCTCCCGCCAGCGACGTGCCCAGCACCGACGCCCCTGTTGGCGCTGCCTCCGGCACCTTCAAGCTGGGCGGCATCGGCCCCCTGACCGGCGGCGCCGCCATCTACGGCATGGCCGCCCAGCGTGGCGCTCAGATCGCCGTGGACGAGATCAACGCCTCTGACAGCGCCGTGAAGTTCGAGCTGCAGTTTGAGGACGACGTTCACGACGCCGAGACCTCCGTCAACGCCTACAACAAGCTGCTGGACGACGGCATGCAGGTCCTCATCGGCACCGTCACCACCGGCCCGGCCCTGTCCGTCAGCCCCCTGGCCATGCAGGACCGCGTGTTCATGCTGACCCCCTCCGCCTCCTCCGCCGACGTGATCGACGGCAAGGACAACGTGTTCCAGGTCTGCTTCACCGACCCCAACCAGGGCACCGCCTCCGCCGACTACATGGCCGACAACATGGCCGGCGCCAAGATCGCCGTCATCTATAAGAACGACGACGCTTACTCCACCGGTATCCGGGACACCTTCGTGGCCGAGGCTGCCGCCAAGGGCCTGGAGGTGGTCTACGAGGGCACCTTCACCGAGGACACCCAGACCGATTTCTCCGTCCAGGTCGCCGGCTGCCAGTCCGCCGGGGCCGACCTGATCTTCCTGCCCATGTACTACCAGCCCGCCTCCGTCATCATGACCCAGGCCACCGCCGCGGGCTACAAGCCCACCTACTTCGGCGTGGACGGCATGGACGGCATCCTGACCATGGAGAACTTCGACACCGAGCTGGCTGAGGGCGTCATGCTGCTGACTCCCTTCTCCGCCGACGCCGCCGACGCGCTGACCCAGTCCTTCGTCAGCAAGTACAACGACCTCTACGGCGAGACCCCCAACCAGTTCGCCGCCGACGGCTATGACTGCGTCTATGTCATCAAGGCCGCTCTGGAGGCTGCCGGCGCCACCGCCGACATGTCCGCCGCCGACATCTGCGACGCCATCGTGGCCGTGATGCCCACCATCAGCATGGACGGCCTCACCGGCACGGGCATGACCTGGGACGCCAGCGGCGCTGTGTCCAAGGCCCCCATGGCCGTGGTCATCGAGAAGGGCGTGTACGTCCTGCCCTAACAGAACGTTACCAAGCGACTACAAGCTGGCGGGAAGGGCCCACCTTCCCGCCAGCTCTCCCCTTTTTATGAAACGCCTATGGCGGAAACGAGGACGCGGACGGCAGCCCCTGGCCTGGTTTCTGCCATATGTGATATATAAGGAACGAATTTTCGGGAAAGAGAGGAAGCCCCATGGGATTTTTGTCGAACCTCATCATCGGATTGAACGTGGGCAGCGTGTACGCCATCATCGCCCTGGGCTATACGATGGTCTACGGCATTGCCAAGATGCTGAACTTCGCCCACGGCGACGTGATCATGGTGGGCGGGTACGTCTCCTTCTGCGCCATGAGCTATATGGGCGTGAGCGGCTGGCTGGCTCTGGTGCTGGCCATGGCGGTGTGCACGGTGCTGGGTGTGATCATCGAGGGCCTTGCCTATAAGCCCCTGCGCCAGGCCACGTCTCTGGCGGTGCTCATCACCGCCATTGGCGTGAGCTATCTGCTACAAAACAGCGCGCTGCTCATCTGGGGAGCCAACCCCAAGGTGTTCACGCCCCTGATCCCCTCCACCAACGCCGCCGGAGAGCCCAACGTGCTCCAGCTTGGGGGCTTGTCCATCAGCTATCTGTCGCTGTTCACCATGGCCGCCTGCGTGGTCATCATGATCGCCTTGACCCTCTTTACCACCAAGACCAAGATGGGCAAGGCCATGCGGGCCTGCTCGGAGGACAAGGGGGCGGCCCAGCTCATGGGCATCAACGTCAACGCCACCATCTCCATGACCTTCGCCATCGGCTCGGCCCTGGCGGCCATCGCGGGGGTGCTGCTTTGCTCCTACTCCCCCACCCTGATGCCCACCACCGGCTCCATGCCCGGCATCAAGGCCTTCACCGCCGCCGTCTTCGGCGGCATCGGCTCCATCCCCGGGGCGCTGCTGGGCGGTCTGCTCATCGGCGTCATCGAGGCTCTGGCCAAGGCCTATATCTCCACCAGCCTGGCCAACTCCATCGTCTTCGCCGTGCTCATCGTGGTGCTGCTGGTGCGCCCGTCGGGCCTGCTGGGCAAGTACGTGCCCGAGAAGGTTTGAGGTGACGGCCATGAAGAGATTGAAGTCTTTGAAGCGGACCACCAAGGTGGACTTCCTCACCTATCTGGGGGTCACCGCCGCCTTTGTGTTTATCACCATCCTGAACTCCAACGGCGTGCTCAGCCGCTCTCAGCAGGGCTGGCTGGTGCCCGCGTGCTGCTATGTGGTCATGGCGGTGAGCTTGAACCTGGTGGTGGGCATCTCCGGGGAGCTCTCCCTGGGCCACGCGGGCTTTATGAGCGTGGGCGCCTTCTCCGGCGCGGTCACCGCCATGAGCCTGGCCGACGCCGTCCCCTTTACGCCGGTGCGTCTGGCCATCGCCATTTTGGTGGGCGCCATCATCGCCGGTGTGGCGGGCGCTCTCATCGGCATCCCGGTGCTGCGGCTCCGGGGCGACTACCTGGCCATCGTCACCCTGGCCTTTGGCGAGATCATCAAAGAGCTGATGAACTGCCTCATCGTGGGCTGTGACAGCAAGGGCCTCCACGTCATCTTCAACCTGACCGGCACCAAGTCCGCCAGCGACTTAGGGCTGGCCGCCGGGGGCACCGTCATCATCAAGGGCGCCCAGGGCACCACCGGCGTCACCGCCATCTCCAGCTTCACCGCGGGCTTCGTGCTCATCATGATCACCCTGGTCATCGTGCTGAACCTGGTGCGCTCCCGGGCGGGCCGGGCCATTATGGCCATTCGGGACAACCGCATCGCCGCCGAGAGCGTGGGCATCAACGCCACCAAGTACAAGATGATGGCCTTTGTCACCTCCGCCGCCCTGGCCGGCGCCGCCGGCGCGCTCTACGGCCTCAACTACTCCTCCATCGTCTCCACCAAATTCAGCTTCAACACCTCTATTTTGGTGCTGGTGTACGTGGTGCTGGGCGGTCTGGGCAATATCTGGGGCTCCATCGTGGCCGCCACGGTGCTCTATATCCTGCCCGAGGCCCTGCGGCAGTTCGCCGACTACCGGATGCTGGTCTACGCCATCGTCCTCATCATCGTGATGATCGTCACCAACAATCCCACCATCAAGGCCTTCTTCGGCAAGGTGAGCGGGCTTTTCAAACGCAAGAAGCCTGCCCGGCTGGTGAAAGGAGGTGACGGGCAGTGAGCGACAAGATCAAGCGTGAGCCCACCAAGCTGGTGCCCGTGCCCTCCAAGAACATCATCCCCGAGCGGGACATCGACCACGCCCCCATCCTGGAGTGCCAGCACCTGGGCATCGACTTTGGCGGCCTCACCGCCGTCAAGGACTTCAACATGGCCATTGGCCGCACCGAGATCGCCGGGCTCATCGGCCCCAACGGCGCGGGCAAGACCACGGTGTTCAACCTGCTGACCAAGGTCTACCAGCCCACCCGGGGCACCATTTTGCTCGACGGCGTGGACACCCACAACATGAACACCGTCCAGGTCAACCGGGCGGGCATCGCCCGGACCTTCCAGAACATCCGGCTCTTTGACAACCTGACGGTGGAGGAGAACGTGAAGGTGGGCCTTCACAACCACACTCGCTACGGCGTGTTCCAGGGCGTGCTACGCATGCCCGGCTACTGGCGGGAGGAAAAGCGGGCTCACGAGAGCGCCATGGAGCTGCTGCACATCTTCGACATGGAGGACCTGGCCAATCACGAGGCCGGCAGCCTGCCCTACGGCGCCCAGCGCCGGCTGGAGATCGTGCGGGCCCTGGCCACCAACCCCTCCCTGCTGCTGCTGGACGAGCCCGCGGCGGGCATGAACCCCTCCGAGACCGCGGAGCTGATGGAAAACATCGTGAAGATCCGGGACACCTTCCACATCGCCATTTTGCTCATCGAGCACGATATGTCCCTGGTCATGGGCATTTGCGAGGGCATCGCCGTGCTGAACTTCGGCGAGATCATCGCCAAGGGGACCCCTGACGAGATCAAGTCCAATCCCCAGGTCATCGAGGCCTACCTGGGCAAGAAACGGGAGGTGTAACGGCATGGGAACTCTGTTGAAGGTAGACGACATCAACGTCTACTACGGCGCCATCCACGCCATCAAGGGCGTGTCCTTCGAGGTGGCCGAGGGGGAGATCGTCACCCTCATCGGCGCCAACGGCGCGGGCAAGTCCACCACGTTGAAGACCGTTTCGGGCCTGCTTCGGTCCAAGACCGGCTCCATCGCCTTCCAGGATAAGGACATCTCCAATGTGGCCCCCCACAAGCTGGTGGCCCACGGCCTGGCCCACGTCCCCGAGGGACGGCGCATCTTCTTGCAGATGACGGTGGAGGAAAACCTGGAGATGGGGGCCTATATCCGCTCGGGCAAGGGCGTGGACGACTCGCTGGAGGAGGTCTACTCCCTGTTTCCCCGGCTCAAGGAGCGCCGCCGCCAGATCGGCGGCACTCTCTCCGGCGGCGAGCAGCAGATGCTGGCCATGGGCCGGGCGCTGATGAGCAAGCCCCGGCTGATGATGCTGGACGAGCCCTCCATGGGCCTGGCCCCCATTCTGGTGGACCAGATCTTTGATATCGTCAAGGCCCTGCACAAAAACGGCACCACCATCCTGCTGGTGGAGCAGAACGCCCAGATGGCCCTCTCCGTGGCCGACCGGGGCTACGTGCTGGAGACGGGCAAGGTGGTCCGCTCCGCTGATGCCCAGGACCTTCTGAACGACGAGAGCGTCAAGGCGGCCTATCTCGGCGGCTAAGCGCGAGCATAGACACGCAGGCTCGGATGGACCGGAGCGAGGCCGAGCGGATGGGCCGAAGGCCCAGGAGACCAGGCCGAGACGGAGGGAAGCCGAGCCGTCAGCGCGTCCAATGCGAGCGTGATAACGAGCCGCCCCCAAACTTCGCAGAAAACCGACTCTCCGCTCAATCGGGCGGGGAGTCGGTTTTTGGTTATAGCGGGGCCCTTTTGTTGACATTCTAAGGCGCAGGTGCTATAATTCCCCTGATTATAAGGAGGGATATTCCCATGAGCGAGGAGAACCTGTACACCTTTGAAAACGAGGAATACCGCAAAACTTACTGGCACACCTGCTCCCACATCATGGCCCAGGCCGTCAAGCGGCTGTGGCCCGAGGTGAAGCTGGCCATCGGCCCCTCCATCGACGAGGGCTGGTATTACGATATGGACGCCCCCTTCCCCTTCACGCCGGAGCATTTGGAGCAGATCGAGGCCGAAATGCGCAAGATCTGTAAGGAGAAGCTGAAGCTGGAGCGGTTCGAGCTGCCCCGGGCGGAGGCTTTGAAGCTGATGGAGGACAAGGGCGAGCCCTACAAGGTGGAGCTCATCAACGACCTCCCCGAGGGCGAGGTCATCAGCTTTTACAAGCAGGGCGAGTTCACCGACCTCTGCGCCGGGCCCCATCTGGATTCCACCGGCCGGGTCAAGGGCAACGCGTTGAAGCTCACCGCCTGCAACGCCGCCTACTGGCGGGGAGATGCAAGCCGCCAGACCCTCCAGCGCATCTACGGCGTGGCCTATCCCAAGAAGGAAGAACTGGACGCGTACCTGGAGCGCATCGAGGAGGCCAAGCGCCGGGACCACCGGAAGCTGGGCCGTGAGCTGGGCCTCTTTATGCTCCGGGACGAGGGCCCGGGCTTCCCCTTCTTCCTGCCCCGGGGCATGGTGCTGCGCAACACCCTGCTGGACTACTGGCACAAGATCCACAAGAAGTACGGCTATTTGGAGATCAGCACCCCCATCATGCTCAACCGCCAGCTCTGGGAGCGGTCGGGCCACTGGGACCACTATAAGAACAACATGTACACCACCGTCATCGACGACACCGATTTCGCCGTCAAGCCCATGAACTGCCCTGGCGGCATGCTGGTCTACTCCAGCGAGCCCCACAGCTACAAGGAGCTGCCCCTGCGGGTGGGCGAGCTGGGCCTGGTCCACCGCCACGAGCTCTCCGGCGCGCTCCACGGGCTCTTCCGGGTGCGCTGCTTCACCCAGGACGACGCCCACGTGTTTATGACCCGGGAGCAGATGAAGGACGTGATCCAGGAGACGGTGCGCCTTTTTGACGAGGTCTACTCCGACTTCGGCCTTTCCTACACCATCGAGCTGTCCACCATGCCCGAGGACCACATCGGCACCGTGGAGGAGTGGGAGCGCAACCAGGACATCCTGAAGGACGCCATCACCTCCATGGGCAAGGACTTCGTCATCAACGAGGGCGACGGCGCGTTTTACGGCCCCAAGCTGGACTTCCACCTGGCCGACTCCCTGGGTCGGACCTGGCAGTGCGGCACCATCCAGCTCGACAGCCAGCTCCCCGAGCGCTTCGAGCTGGAGTACGTGGGCGAGGACGGCGAGAAGCACCGCCCCGTCATGATCCACCGTGTGGTGCTGGGCTCCATCGAGCGGTTCATCGGCGTGATCACCGAGCACTTCGCCGGGGCCTTCCCCGCCTGGCTGGCCCCGGTGCAGGTGAAGGTGCTCACCGTCACCGACCGGGCCGACGATTACGCCGCCCAGATCGCCAAGGCCCTGGACGAGGCGGGCTTCCGCTGCGAGGTGGACACCCGCAACGAGAAGATCGGCAAGAAGATCCGGGAGGCCACCCTTTTGAAGATCCCCTATGTGCTGGTGGTGGGCGACCGGGACATCGAGAACCAGACCGTCTCTCCCCGGCACCGCTCCGGCGAGGACCTGGGCGGCATGAGCCTGACCCAGTTCATGGAGCTGCTGGGCCAGGAAGTCCGGGAGATGGCAATTAAGTAAAAGCTGGGTATACTAGAGAAAACCATCGTGGCAGGAGGGCTTTTTATGCTGGAACCCAAGGTCATGTACACCCTGAGTTACGGGCTCTTCGTCCTCACCGCCCGCCAGGGCGTAAAGGACAACGGCTGCATCATCAACACCGCCATGCAGGCCACCACCCAGCCCAACCGTATCGTCTTCACCGTCAACCAGGCCAATTTCACCCACGACATGGTGAAGGAGACCGGGGAGTTTACCCTGTCGGTGCTGTCAGAGGATGCGGACATGGAGCTCTTTCGCCGCTTCGGCTTCCAATCGGGCCGGGAAGCGGACAAGTTCTCCGGCTTTGAACACCATACTGTGCGTGGCGACAACGGCATTCTCTACGTGACCCAGGGGGCCAACGCCTGGCTGTCGGGCAAGGTGGTCTCGGTCACCGACCTGGGCAGCCACAGCCTCTTCGTGGCCGACGTGACCGGCGGCGGACTGCTCTCGGACGCCCCCAGCGCCACCTATGCCTACTACCAGCAGCATATCAAGCCTAAGCCCGCCGCCGAAAAGGCCCCGACTGGCAAGAAACGGTGGGTGTGCAAGGTCTGCGGGTATGTCTACGAAGGAGACGAGCTCCCCGCCGACTTTATCTGCCCCTGGTGCAAGCACCCCGCCAGCGACTTTGAGTTGATGGAGTGACCGCGACCGACTCCTAGCATCAAAACACCCGCCATACGGCGGGTGTTTTCTTATAATTTTAGCTCCAACTGGCGGTCGAAGGGCTCGGCGGCCACGTGGCGGGGCTCGGGGCGCTGCGCGTCCACGCAGCCCATTCTTTCATAAAACGCTTGGCTCTCCACCGCGGAGTGGGCGGAGATGTAGAGCTTGAGCGCCCCGCGTTCCCGGGCCCATTGGGCAGCGGCCTCAAACAGGGCCCGGCCCATGCCCCGGCCCCGGCAGTCGGCGGAGACGTGGATAGCGGCCAGGTCTATGTAGCGGTGCTCGCCGCCGAAAATTTTAGGGGTCGCCGCCGCGAAGCCCTTGAGGGCTCCCTCCACAAACGCGCCGTAGACCCATCCCCCGGCCTGGACGGTATCCCGGAGACACCGCAGCAGGACCTGGTAGTCGGCCTCGCTCCAGTCGTCGATAAAGGGGTCGGGGCGGATGACCCAGCCCTCCCCCGCCCTGCGCCAGCAGTCGGTGACCTCCTGGCGGCGGATGAAGTGGGCGAAGAGGGACCGCTCCAGCTCCTCCAGGGCCAGGGGGCGGTATTGAACGCTCACGGCTCTTGCCCCTGGGCCTGAAAGCCCGGGCTGCCCGCTTGCTTCCAGTTCTCCTCCAAGGCCCTGTGGAACCAGCGCAGGCTGCCATCGGGGAGCTGGGCGGCGGCCACCGCCAAGGGCCGCCAGAGGTACTCCAGGTAGGCCCAGAGGTCGTCCATGTCCCGGGCCTGGGCCTCCAGCCGGGTGAGCCGGGCCACGGTGACCCGCTCCTTGCCCCAGGCCAGGGCGTCCCAGGCCCAGGCCGCGCCGCCGGCCAACGCGCCGTCCACCCAAAGGGTCACCTCTCTGGCCCCGGTCTGCTTCATCTCGATCATGGCGCTCTCCTCCTTGATTTTCTAGCTCTTATTATGCCACAGCGCGCACTTGTTTTGCAAGAAAATACATGGTATAATAGCCTGCGGCTATTATACACGATCATACTGCATATACCACAACGGCCCTGCGGGCCTGTGGTATAATATCTTGATAAACTATCTTTTAGGAGGTGGAGCCGTGGCAACGGAGCGTTTGACGGCGGAGCAGATCGCCCGCCAGATGGATATCTGCGCGCAAATCGCCGAGGAGAACGCCGCCCGGCCCCGCCAGGGCCTGGCCTTCGTGGACACCTACGGCTGCCAGCAAAACGAGGCCGACTCCGAGCGCATCCGGGGCTATCTTCGGGCCATGGGCTACGGTTTTACCGACGATGAAGCCGCCGCCGACGTGATCGTCATCAACACCTGCGCCGTCCGGGGCCACGCCGAGGACCGGGTGCTGGGCAACGTGGGGGCTTTGGTCCACACCAAGCGCCGGCGGCCTGGGCAGATCATAGCCTTGTGCGGCTGTATGATGGGCGAGCCCCAGATGGTGGAGAAAATTCGCGCCTCCTACCAGCATGTGGACCTGGTCTTCGACCCCCACGCGCTGTGGAAATTCCCGGAATTATTACAGCGAGTTATCCAAAGACGTGGCCGTGTCTTCGATACCCCCGGCGGCGACGGTTCCATCGCCGAGGGCGTCCCCGTGGAGCGCCAGGGCACGCTGAAGGCCTGGGTGTCGGTCATGTACGGCTGCAACAACTTCTGCACCTACTGCATCGTCCCCTACGTCCGGGGCCGGGAGCGCTCCCGAAAGCCCGAGGACATCCTGGCCGAGGTCCGGGAGCTGGTGGCCCAGGGCTGCAAGGATATCACCCTGCTGGGCCAGAACGTGAACTCCTACGGCAAGGACCTGGACGAGGGAGTGGACTTCCCCTGGCTTTTGGAGCAGGTCTGCGCCGTGGAGGGCGACTTTTTGGTCCGCTTTATGACCTCCCACCCTAAGGACGCCTCCGACAAACTCTTCGACGTGATGGCCCGGGAGCCCAAGATCGCCCACCACCTGCACCTGCCCTTCCAGTGCGGCAACGACCGGGTGCTGGCGGTCATGAACCGCCGCTACACAGCGGCCCATTACTTAGAGCTGGTGGATAAGCTGCGCGCACGAATCCCCGACATCGTGTTGACCTCCGACGTGATCGTGGGCTTCCCCGGGGAGACCACGGAAGAATTCGAGGACACCCTGAAGCTCATCGAGACCGTCCGCTTCGACGCGCTGTTCACGTTTATCTACTCTCCCCGGTTGGGCACCCCGGCGGCGGAGATGGCCGACGTGCTGACTTCTGAGGAGAAGCAGGCCAACTTCCAGCGGCTGGTGGACGCCCAAAACGCCATCTCCCACGACATCCACCAGGGCTACGTGGGCAAGCGCTTGCGCTGTCTCATCGACGGTGTGGGCAAGGACAGCCGCAACAATTTGACCGCCCGGACCAACTCGGGCCGGCTGGTCCACCTCTCCGGTCCGGAGAGCCTCATCGGCACCTTCCAAGACCTGACCATCACCGGCGCCACCACCTGGGCCTTGTTTGGGGAGGTGGCGCGGAGATGATATCGCCTTCTACCTTGCTGGGCATGGTCTGGCTTTTTACCTTTAGCTCAAGGGTCGTCCTGCCCTATTTTTTGTTCAGCGTGGTCAGCGCGGCGGCCCTGGGCGCGCTCCAGGGCCTGGTGATGGCCCGGGGACGGCGGGGATATCGGGGCGCGGTGATCCCGGTGGTCGCCGCTGTGGCCTGGGCCGCCGCCTTTTCCGCCAGCGGCCTGGTGGGCAATTTAGGCGCGCTGTTTGTGTTTGGGCCGTCTTTGTTTTTGTGGCCTATAGCCTTGATCGTCGGGAGCGTCGTAGGTCTGTGGAGAAAGGGGAGAAAGAGCTAAATGGCAGAGAAAAAGCTGACCCCTATGCTCCGGCAGTACCTGGCCGTGAAGGACCAGTATCCCGACTGCCTGGTCTTCTTCCGCCTGGGCGACTTCTATGAGCTGTTTTTCGAGGACGCGGTCACCGGCTCCAAGGAGCTGGACCTGGCCCTCACCACCCGGGACCGCAACAAGCCCCCCGAGGAGCGCACCCCCATGTGCGGCGTGCCCCACCACGCGGTGAAGGGCTATATCTCCAAGCTCACCGCCAAGGGCTACAAGGTGGTCATCTGCGAGCAGATGGAGGACCCCGCCACCGCCCAAGGGCTGGTGGAGCGGGACGTGACCCGCATCATCACCCCGGGCACCATTTTGGAGCCCGACGCTTTGGAGGAGGACGCCAACAGCTACCTGGCCGGGCTCTGGCTGGACGAGGGCTGGGCGGGCCTTGCCTTTTGCGACCTCTCCACCGGGCAGTTCGAGGCCCTGGCGGCCCGGCTGCCCCAGGAGCGCGCCCGGCTCTACAGCGAGCTGGAGGGCCGCCGCCCCCGGGAGCTGGTCTTTGCCCAGGGGGCCTGGGATGGGCTCCAGAGCGAGCTTTCCCAGCGGTTGGGCTGTCACTGTGAGCACGGCGACGAGACCGGCTTTTTTCTGGACCGGGCCCAGGAGCTGGTCCAGGAGCAATTCGTCCGGCTGGACGGCGCGCTGACCAACGACGAGGGCCGCGACGCGGCCATCCGGGCGGTGGGCGGCCTTTTGAGCTACCTCTACCAGACCCAGCGCACCACCCACATCCCTACGCTGAAGATGCTGTCCTTCCGCACCGGGCGGGCCTACATGGAGCTGGACCGCACCGCGCGGCGCAATCTGGAGCTCACCGAGACCCTGCGGGGCAAGGACAAGCGGGGCAGTTTGTTGTGGGTCATGGACCGGTGCAAGACGGCCATGGGCCACCGCCGCCTGCGCGCCTGGTTGGAGCGGCCCTTGGTGGACGCAAAGGCCATCGAATACCGCCAAAAGGGCGTGGCGGCCCTCTTGAAGGACGCGCCCTTGCGGGAAGAGCTGCGCCGGACCCTGGGCCGGGTGGGCGACCTGGAGCGGATGGTCTCTCGCCTGGGCGTGGGCGACGGCAACGCCCGGGAGCTTCAGGCCCTAGCCGGGGCCCTGGCCCCCATGCCCCAGGTCATGGCGCTGCTGGGTCAGGTCAAGGCTCCCATCTGCCAGGATCTGCTGGGCCAGATGGACGCGCTAGAGGCCCTGTGCGCCGAGCTGGACCGGGCGGTGGGCCAGGGCGACCTGCCCATCACCGTCCGCGACGGCGGCATCATCGCCCCGGGCTACGACGAGCGGGTGGACCACTACCAGGCCCTGCTGCAAAACGGCGGCCAGGCGGTGATGGACCTGGAGAGCGCCGAGCGTGAGCGCACCGGCATCAAGAACCTGAAGGTCAAGTACAACAAGGTCTTTGGCTACTACATTGAAATTTCAAACGCCTACAAGGGCGAGGTGCCCTTGGAGTACGTTCGCCGCCAGACCGTCACCACCGGCGAGCGCTACATCTCCCCGGAGCTGAAGGAGCTGGAGGAGGAGATCTTGAACGCCCGGGAGCGGGACGCCCAACTGGAGTATGAGATCTTCTGCCGCTTGCGGGCCTTGGCGGTGGACGCCGCCGGGGCCATCCAGCAAAACGCCGACGCCATCGCCCAACTGGACGTGCTGTGCTCCCTGGCCGACCTGGCCCAGAGCGAGCGGTACGTCCGCCCCAAGGTGGACGACTCCCGGATCATCGACATCGAGCAGGGCCGCCACCCGGTGGTGGAGAAGACCCTGGACAGCGGGCTCTTTATCCCCAACAACACCTTCATGGACGGGGAAAACGTCACCGTGGCCCTCATCACCGGCCCCAACATGGCGGGCAAGTCCACCTATATGCGCCAGGTGGGGCTCATGGTGCTCATGGCCCAGATGGGGTCCTTTGTTCCCGCCAAGCGGGCCCGCATCGGCGTGGTGGACCAGGTCTTCACCCGCATCGGCGCCTCCGACGACCTGGCCTCGGGCCAGTCCACCTTCATGGTGGAGATGATGGAGGTGGCCTACATCCTGGACCACGCCACCTCCCGGAGCCTGCTGCTCATGGACGAGATCGGCCGGGGCACCTCCACCTATGACGGCCTCTCCATCGCCCAGTCGGTGATGGAGTACTGCGCCGCCACCCTTCGGGCCAAGACCATCTTCTCCACCCACTACCACGAGCTGGGGGACGCCGCCGCCCAGACCGACTACTGCATGAACTTCAACATCGCCGCCCAAAAGCAGGGCGATAAGGTGGTCTTTTTGCGCAAGATCGTCCCCGGCTCCGCCAGCCGGAGCTACGGTGTGGAGGTGGCCGCCCTGGCTGGTGTGCCCCAGGAGGTGGTCCGCCGGGCGGGAGACCTGCTTCGCGGCGCGGAGCGGGAGAGCCGCCGGGCCCGGCAGAGCGTCCGGGAGCCGAAAGACCCCAACGAAAAAGTGGTGGTCCAGACCGATGATGGGCCAAAGGAATACCCGGCCTGGACGGCGGAGGTCCTGGAGGAACTGCGCCGCATGAAGGAGGCCCGGGAGCGGGGCGAGCAGGTCAAGTACGACATGACCCAGTGGTGGCCCAAGGACGTGGCCCTTATCGTGGACACCTACGGCGCGGGACTTCCCGTGCTGGAGCAGCTGGACCGGACCGACGTGGACCGGCTCACGCCCATGGAGGCCATGCAGCTTGTTTACGAGCTGAAAGAGCATATCAGGAGAGCGGGATGGAAATGGGACTGGCCGGAAGAGTGAACAAAGGATGGCGGCCTCAACTGACCCCTTGGGAAAAGCGGGTGGGCTGGTGCTTTTTCGCCTTGTATATCTTCGCCTTCCCCTTTTTGGTGGGGGGCGTGCTGCGGCTGTTGGATGAGCGGCTGGAGCTGGAGCTGACCCTGGCCCAGACCAACGCCATCTACTACGCCGTGGTGCTGTTGCTGTTGGTGGCTGTGTTTTGGGACTTCCTCCGCCACGCGGCGAGGATTTTGCGGGAGAATTTCCGCCCCAGCCTCTTTATCTTCGGCATTGGTCTGCTGGCGGGCCTTGCGGGGACGTGCTTGATGGCCGCCATCCCCACGGGGCTGGAAAACCCTGTGGCCGAGGGCTACCGGGGCCAGCACTACATGGCCCCAGCCGCCACCTGGGCGGTGGTGGTCCTCCTTCGCCCCACAGTGGAGGAAATTTTATACCGGGGCCTCTTGTTCGGCTCCCTGCGCAAGGAGCACCGGGTCCTGGCCTACGTGGTCTCCGCCGGGCTCTTCGCCCTGGGTAGCGTGTGGCAGCACGCCGCCGACCCTGAGCTGGGCCTTCGGGCCCTGCTGCTGGCGCCCCAATATCTGCCCCTGGGCCTGGTGACTAGCTGGAGCTACGACGTTAGCGGCTCGGTCTACACCCCCATAGCCCTTCGCATGGCCCTCCAGGCCGCTTTTTTGATCTTCGCCGTGGTGGCGCTCTGAGCCCGCCCGGTATCTCATAGCAGAAGGAAGGTGTCCCCCCATGCCCCATATCCAAGTGCTGCCCAAGCAGTTGGCCGACATGATCGCCGCCGGCGAGGTGGTGGAGCGTCCCGCCAGCGTGGTCAAGGAGCTGGTGGAAAACGCCATTGACGCCGCCGCCAGCGAGATCACCGTGGAGATCCGCAACGGCGGGGCCACCTACATCCGGGTCACCGACAACGGCTGCGGCATCCCCAAAAACGAGGTGCCCACCGCCTTTTTGCGCCACGCCACCAGTAAATTAAAGACCGCCCAGGACCTGGACCGCATCGGTACCCTGGGCTTTCGGGGCGAGGCCCTGGCCGCCATCTCGGCGGTGGCCTACGTGCAAATTCTGACCAAGCCCCGGGACCAGGAGCTGGGCTACAGCTACGCCGTGGAGAACTCCGAGCCCCTGGAGGAGGGGGACGCGGGCTGCCCTGACGGCACCACCATCGTGGTCCGGGACGTGTTCTTCTCCGTCCCCGCCCGGTATAAATACCTCAAGGCCGACGCCGCCGAGGCCACCGCCATCCACGCCGTTTTACAGCGGCAGGCCCTGGCCCGCCCGGAGGTGTCCTTCCGCTTCGTCAAGGACGGCAAGCGGGTGTTCTCCACCGCCGGAGACGGCAGCTTGCTCAACGTCATCGAGATGGTCATGCCCGGCGAAAGCGCCCAGATGCTGGAGGTCCGCGCCAGCGACGGCCCAATCACGGTGACGGGCTATGTGGGCCGTCCCACCCGCTGCAAGGGCAGCCGCGCGGGGCAGTATACCTTTGTCAATGGCCGGTGGATCAAGTCCAAGCTCCTCACCGCCGCCATTGAGCGGGCCTACGAGAACCAGCGCATGGTGGGCCGCTTCCCCATCGCCGTTTTGCATATCCACATGGACCTGGACAAGGTGGACGTGAACGCCCACCCGGCCAAGACCGAGGTCCGCTTCGTGGAGGAGAAGGCCCTGTTTGGCCGGGTCTACCACGCCGTGGAGAGCGCCCTGTTGGGGACCGTGGACCGTCCCAGCCTTACCACCGCCCCGGTGCAGAGCCCGCCGGCTCCGGCCCCTGCGGCGCAAAAGCCGCCGGCGCAAAGCCAGCCGGTGGCAGGCCAGTCCACCGTCACCTTCCGCTCCCCCAAGGCCGCTGTGGCCGAGCCCAGCAAGCCCCGGACGGCGGTCTGGCCCCGGCAGGAGACCGCCCCGGTCCGTCCCGCGCCGCTGCCGCCCCTGCCCGGAGAGGAGGCCCCCGCCCCGGTGGCGGAGCCCCGGCCCGAGCAGTTGAAGATGCCCGCGCCCCCAGTGGAGCCCGACCTGCCGCCTGTGGTGGACATGTCCTTCCCTGCCAAAGAGGAGTCGCCGGAGACCGCCGCTCCCGCCGTAGAGGAAAGCGCGCCGGCCCTGGAGGAAGTCCCCTGGCGGATCGTGGGCGAGGCGCTGAAGACCTATATCATCGTGGAGCAGGGCGATCAGCTCCTTTTCATCGACAAGCACGCCGCCCACGAGCGCATGGGCTTTGACAAGCTGAAGGCTCAGGGCTACCGCCCCATGCTCCAGGAGCTTTTGAAGCCTCTGGCCCTCGCGTTGGGGGCGGAGGACCGGGAAATTTTGCTGGCCCACGCTGAGGACTTAGAGGAGTTCGGCTTCCAGTTGGAGGCCCTGGGCGACGTTGTGGCCGTCCGGGCCGCGCCGGACTTTTTGGCCTACGAGGACATCGCCACCACGCTAGAGGAGCTGGCGGGCAAGTACGCCCTGGGCACCGCCGACCCCGAGAGCCAGCGGGACGCGCTGCTGCACACCATGGCCTGCAAGGCCGCCGTCAAGGGCGGACAGAAAAATGGTCCGGAGGAGCTGCTGGTCATCGCCAAGGCCGTCATGGCCGGGGAAGTGACCCACTGTCCCCATGGCCGCCCGGTGGCCACCCAGCTCACGAAAAAGCAGTTGGAAAAGCAATTTGGCCGCAGTTGATAGGAGGAACCCCGCCATGAAAAAGAGAAACCGCCGGACTGCCGCTTTGCTGGCGGCGGTCCTGACCCTGGCCCTGTGCGCCTGTGGCCCTGCCCAGACTGCCGACCCAAGCCCCTCCCCCGCCCAGAGCGGCGAGCCGTCGGCCTCCCCTGCCCCGGAGCGCTTGGGCTTGAGCGTCTGCTTGGGAGACGAGCCGGTGACGGTGGACCCCACCCTGCTCCACCGCCGGGCCGACGCCTCCATCGTCAGCCACCTCTTTGAGGGCTTGATGCGCTGGGCGCCCAGCGGCGAGAGCGATGACGGCCTGGGCGAGGTGGAGCTGGTCTGCGGCCAGGCCAAGGACTACCTCCGCACCGAAAACGCCGACGGCACCGTCACCTACACCTTCCACCTCCGGGAGGACGCCAAGTGGTCCGACGGCAAGGCCGTCACCGCCCACGACTTTGTCTACGCCTGGCAGCGGCTGGCCGACCCGGCCAACGCCGCCTACTACGCCGACCTCATCGACTGTGTGGTCAACGCCGCCGCGGTGGAAAGCGGCGAAAAGGAGCCCAGCGAGCTGGCGGCCTGGGCCGTGGACGACGCCACCTTCGCCGTCATCACCCAGGACGTGCCCTGGTTCCTTCAGCTGTGCGCCTTTCCCGTCACCTTCCCCGTCCGCCAGGACATGGTGGAGCAAGACCCCAGCCAGTGGACCTACAGCCTGGACACCTTCGTGACCAACGGGATGTATCGGCTCTCCACCTGGAGCCACGGCGTGGGGATGGCCCTGGCCCCCAGCGAGCACTACTACGACAAGGCCGCTACGCAGGCCGCCCAGCCCCTGACCTTCACCTTTTTGGAGGGGGACGAGGCCATTCTGGCCGCCTACCAGGCCAAGGAGCTGGACTTTGCCGCCTGCGCCCCCGCGGGCCAGGTCCCGGAGCTGATGGACAAGGACGAGATGGACGCCGCCGACTATGTGGGGGTCTACTACCTGACCTTCCAGACCCAGAAGGCTCCCTTTGACGACCCCCGGGTCCGCCAGGCCTTTACTCTGGCGGTGGACCGGAAGCGGTTGACGGAGAAGACCACCGCCGCCGGGGAGACCCCCGCCTACGGCTACGTGCCCTCCGGGATCTCCGACGGGGACGGCGGCGACTTCCGTGACGAGGGCGGAGACTTCTACGGCGACGACTACGCCGCCAACTGCCGCAAGGCCCGGGAGCTACTGGCCCAGGCGGGCTACCCCGAGGGGGCGGGCTTTCCGGAGACGGTCTACCTCTACAACACCGGTAGCCACCACAAGGCGGTGGCCGAGGCCCTGCGGGAGATGTGGAAGACCGAACTGGGGGTGGAGGTCACCTTGAAGGACCAGGAGTGGGCCCTCTTCCTCCAGACCCGCCGGGACGGCGACTATTCCATCGCCCGGGGTAGTTGGACCGCCGACTTTGACGACCCCGCCAGCTTCCTAGAGCTCTGGCGCACCGACGCCGCCGGTAACGACGCCCGCTACGCCAACGCCGAATACGACCAGCGTATCGATGCCGCCGCCACCGAGCAAGACGGGGAAAAGCGTATGGAGCTCTTGCACCAGGCCGAGCATCTGCTGGTGGGCCGGGACTTTGCCCTCTGCCCGCTTTACTTCAACACCAAGCCCTACCTCATGGCCGACGATGTGGAGGGGGTCTGCTACTCCCCGCTGGGCGCCTTCTTCTTCCACGCCGCCGCCAGGACCAAGGGGTAAAATAGACCGGCAAAAAGGGGCGCTCCGCCGGGCTTGGCGGAGGCCCCTTTTCTACCGCTCAGAGGGACACGGGTCCTGACCCTGGAAGATCAGATCGTCCACATCCCCTGGTTCCACAGGCTTTTCGTCCATGTTCGATCGCTCCTTTTGCAAACGAGGTCTTCCCAGTATATGCCCGCCCTGGCGGCGATGTGTGCCGAAGCGTGGGGAGAACTTTTGCCCCGGCGGGGCTTGACAGGCCAAGGGGAATGTGGTATCCTATTATGGCTCTACAAAAGGAGCTGGGATGCCGGAGTGGCGGAATTGGCAGACGCCCGGGACTTAAAATCCCGTGTTCGCAAGAACGTGCCGGTTCGACCCCGGTCTCCGGCACCATATATCGCGGGGTGGAGCAGTTGGCAGCTCGTCGGGCTCATAACCCGGAGGCCGCAGGTTCAAGTCCTGCCCCCGCAACCACAAGAAAACCCTGTAACCGCAATGGTTACAGGGTTTCTTCTTTTGTTGTTGGGCGCAACAAAAAAGTCCCCGTACCGCCAATGTACCGGGAATGATTTTGAGGGTGCTTTAGGTTTACATCTGGGCCATCAACGCCCGCTTTCGCTCGTCAAAGGTGTGGCCGTACATATCCAGCGTGGTGGAGGGCAATGCGTGGCCCAGGATCTCGGAGACGGTGATGATGTCGGTGGATTTATGCAGGGCCTCGGTGGCGAAAGTGTGTCTCAAATCGTGGAACCGCACCTTGGGCGGTCCTGTCCGTTTTAGCACCCGGTGGAGCATATGCAGGGCGCTGTCCGGGGAGATGGGACCGCCGGTGGGCGATGAGAAAACGTATTCGCTGGGGGAATTATTACGTTGGGTGTTCAGAACTTCTACTGCGTCCGTTCCAATGGAGACGGTGCGGTAGGAGTTTTTGGTTTTCAGGGGAGCCTCTACGATCTCGCCACTGATCCGGGCTACCTGGCGGCGAACATGGATGATGCCCTGCTCCAAATCTACGCCCTCCCACTTGAGACCCAACAACTCTCCCCCTCGCAATCCGGTGGCCAGCTCGATGAAGTAGAGCTCGTAGATGCCGCTCTCTTTGGCTTCCCGGAGGAAGGCCTGGAGCTGGTCGGCGGTGAGGGTCATTATCTCCCGATGCTCCAGCTTGGGGAGGGAGCAGCCGTTGGCGGGGTTGCTGACGATGAGCCGTTGCTCCTTGGCAAAGGTCAACGCGGAGGAAATGACATGGTTGATATTACGGACAGTTTTCGGGCTGAGGTCCTTGGGCTGGCCGTGGGCTTCTATCCTGTCTACTCTACCCTCGCTCAATAATTTCTTATAGAGTCGCTGTAAATCCAGGGTGGTGAGCTTGTTCAGAGGGATGTCCCCGATGTGCGGCTTGATGTGGTGGTCGATGTAGCCTCGGTAGGTCTGGTGGGAGGAGGGCCGCACCTTGATCTTGGCGCAGTTCTCGAACCAGACGGCCATCCACTGCCCCACCGTGCACTCCTCTGCCCTGCTGAAGTCCAGTTGGGCGTTGCCTCGAATGGCCTGTTTCAGCTTCTCCTTGACTTCGGTTTGGGTCTTGCCCAGGACGTTTTTGTAGACGGGCTTTCCGGTCTGGGGGTCACGTCCGGCTGTGTAGCGACCTTCCCAGCGTCCGTCCTTTCATTTGCGAATACTCCCCTCGCCATTGGCTCTGCGTTTTGCCATGATGCGTCACTCCTTTTGCAGCGACACACAATACCACAAGAGCGGTTTAATAGCTATCCCTGCGGAGCAGAGTTATCAGTTCAGACATATCTTTTTTGCCGGAGGTGTTTTTCATTGTTTTATGCGGGGTGTTTGTTGCCCTTACTCACCGAGTTGATCCCGGTACCAGTACTTCCTGGTCAACGTGGGTATTTTCCTCCAAATCGTGGGTTTGGTGCCGGGGAACCGTTGACCGCTCTAAGGGATAGCCTTAGAGTGAGGTCAACGGCGTGTTTTCCCCTCTGGAATGAGGTCGCCTTACAGCCCCCGGAAACTGCCCGCAGTGCGGGCAGAAGTGGCTGGAGAGTCGCCGCTTGCGGCGGCCAAGCGGGACAGCGCCATCCTACTGCTGGGGGCCACCAAGGGAGCGGAGAAACGAGCCGCACTCATTGAGGAGCTGCGGGTGGAACTCAACCGAGACTGACCGGCACAGAGCACAGAAAGACCGGGAACGGAATTTCCGTTCCCGGTCTTTTTCATTGATTTGCGCATCACCTGTTAATGACCTCTATGCGTTACTGCCTCGACGGGTCGGCTCACGGTGGTTGCGGATTCTTTGCGGAAGCGAACCAGACCTGTTCGGTTTAAAACAACCATCGGTGCGGGGATAAAGGCAAGCTGGAGAATGATGCCGGGGATTGCACTGAGAAAGACGTTGGTCACGGAAATGGAAACCGTATAAATGAAAGCGAGTTAGGGATCAGTCCTGAATGAAGCCCAGGCTTTGGGAGATCTCGTGGGTCACGGAGAGGAGGTCGGCGGAGGTCTTGGCCTCGTCCTCGTGGTCGGTGGCGATGTCGGCCAGGGAGACGGCGGCGATGACGCTACCGGTGTAATCAAAAATGGGCGCGCCGTAGCAGAAGGTCAGGTCGGACAGTTCGCCGCGCTCGGTGGCAAAGCCTTGCTGTCTGGCGGTCTGCAGCTCCACCCAGAGGGCCTCCTTGGTGGTGATGGTATGGGGCGTATAGGGCGTGAAGTCGATCTGGTCCATCACCGCGCGGAGCTTTGCGTCGGGCAGAAAGGCCAGAAGGGCTTTGCCCAGGGCGGTGGCGTGGGCGGGCTTGGTGGAGCCGATGGCACAGGTGGCCAGCTGGGCGCCCGGGGCGGCGTATTTATAGAGGTATACCACATCGCAGCCGTTGAGCACCGCCACGAAGGCGGTCTTCCTGTGGCGGTCGGCCAGGGGGGGCAGATACCGAGCGCACTGCTTGACCAGGCCCACGTCGCTGAGGTATTTGGAGCCCAGCTTAAAGGCCTCGATGCCCAGGCAGTATTTTTTCTCGTTGTGCTCCACGCTTTTGATGTAGCCCAGCTCCAAAAGGGAGTGGACGATGACAAAGGCGCTGCTCTTTGCCATGTCCATGTGGTCGGCGATCTCCTGCAAGGTGATGCCGCCCTCGGTGGAGGCGATGAGGTCGAGGATGGAAAAGGTCCGTTCTACGGTTCGGTTCATGGGAGACGCCCCACTTTCTGGTTCTTGATTATGAACAGGGTATCACATGTGGAATATTTTTGCAACCGTGCCCGGCGGTTTTTGGAATATTTTTTCCGGCTCCAGATAAATTGAACAAAAAGGATTGACAAACGGCGGGGAAACGTGTATATTTTAATTACAGCAAAAAACTCAGTTTATAGTTATGAACCAAAACCACTTTCCCGCTCCTGGGGGCGGGTTTCATTTTTTCAAAGTATGTGAACCTGGTTCATATATATAAATCAGAAAAGGACACGGTAGCCATCCGGCAAGGAGACGAGAGAGCGCATGGGGGCAAGCATCGACCAGCGGGATCTGGAAAAGCGGGAGTTGTTGCTGAACGGCAATATTTTTCACGGTGTTTTGTCCGTGTGTCTGCCCATGGCGGTATTTCAACTCCTCAACGAGATATTTCGCGTGTTTGACTTGGGCATCACCGCCCAGATCGACCCCAGTTCCGTCTCCGCCGTCTCCTCCTTTAACCAACTGAGCAGTTCGGCGGCCGCTATCGGCAACGGGTTGGCCATTGGCGCGGGGATCCTGATCGCGGGGTACTACGGCGCGGGGCAGTTTGAAAAGGTAAAAAAGACGGTAAACACCACCTTTGCCTTGGCCGGGGCGGGAGCCCTTGTGCTGGCGGCGGTGTTGCTGATCTCCGGGCGGTGGGTGCTGCGGTTGGTGAACACGCCGCCGGAACTGATCGAATTGGGTCTGAGCTATTACCGGGTGGTCACGGCCAATCTGGTCTTTGTCTACTTCAACGCCGTGTACATAGCCGTGGAAAAAGCCCGGGGCAACGGCGGGCGTATTTTGAAGATCAACTTCCTCATGGCGTCGGTCAAGCTTATCCTCTCCGCTTTGTTTGTGCTGGTGCTGAAACGGGGCGTTGTGATGATCGCGGCGGCGACTCTGCTGGCCAATGCCACGGTCACGGGTTTGGGTTGTATTTCCCTGCGCGACAGGGACAACGCCTTTGGCCTCTCCCTCAAGGCGGTGGAACTGCGCTCCGACCTGCCGGGAAAACTCCTGCGGATCTCGGCCCCGGTGATGGCGGAAAAGTTCGCCTTCAGCGCGGGCAAGGTGGTGGTCAACGCCGTCGGGTTTGAGTACGGCACCCAGACGGTGGGTGCGCTGGGCGTGTCCAACAGCATCAGCGCCCTGTCCACCACCTCCGCCGGAAGCATTGGCGACGGCGGCGCGGCCATTATCCGGCAAAATGTGGGCGGCGGGAACCGGGAGAGAGCGCTGCGGGTGTTCGGGTGCGTATTCGTGGTGGACATCCTTTGGGGCGTGGTGGGATTTTTGGCCACCTGGGTCTTTCTGGACCCTATCCTGCGGGTGTTTTCCCGGGGGGACAGCGCCTTCGCCGGACTGATCCGGGAGATATTTACCCTGGAGATGCTGTCAAACGTCTTTCTGGCAGTCCACGCGGCGGTAATGGCGCTGCTGTACGCTCTGGAGTACACCAAGCTGACCTTCGCGCTGAATTTCTCCCGGCTGTTCATCTTTCGCGTGCCGATCTTGTTTTTGTTCCAGCGGTTTACCGACCTGCCCGGCGGACGGGCGATGGGCCTTGTGATGATGCTGAGTAATGCCATGACCGGCCTGCTGGCCCTGGCGGTGGCGGGAGCGGTCCTGTGGAAGGAGTACGGCCCCGGATGGCCCCGGCAGCTGTTGCGCCGGCCGGGGCGAAGAGGGGGATGCTGAGACCATGACAGAGCAGACCTGCGCCAAAGGCGCGAAGGACCCCGTTGCCGGGTCGCGAGGAAAACAAGGAGGGATGGGCTATGGAGCCTGAGATCAGGATGAGAGAACCCCGGAGCAAGGGATTGCTCGGCGCGCTGGTCAAGGACTGGCGGCTCTACTTATTGCTGCTGCCGCTGGTGCTGTGGTTCGCGGTGTGGGCCTATAAGCCCATGAGCGGACTGCTGATCGCCTTTAAGCGCTTTGACTCCAGCCAGGGCGTCTGGATGAGCGAATTCAGAGGCGTGGACAACTTTATCAACCTGGTGGCGGGGGTCAACAAGGCGCAGTTCTGGCAGGCCTTCCGCAACACCTTTGTCATCAACGCCTACAGCCTGGTTTTTGGCTTCCCCGTGCCCATCATCCTGGCGGTCCTGTTTTCGGAGATCGGAAATGGCGCTGTGCGAAAGCTGACCCAGACGGCCACCTACCTGCCCCACTTCCTCTCCGAGGTGACCATCACCAGCATCACCATTATGCTGGTATACAGCGGGGTACACTCCACCGGGGTGCTGGCGGCGCTGTTCCAGAACATGGGACTGATCGAGCCGGGGGTATCCATGCTCTCCAAGCCCAATTACTTCCGGCCCCTCTACATCGCCGTGGGCATCTGGAAGGAGAGTGGGTACAACTCCATTGTCTACTTCGCCGCCATTATGGGCATCTCCCCTACTCTGTATGAGGCCATGAAGGTGGATGGGGCCAACAAACTCCAGGAGTTGCGGTATGTGACCTTCCCGGGCATGGCGCCCACGCTGATCATTATGATCATCATGCGTATAGGCAATATGCTCCACATCGGCTATGAGCGGGTGCTGCTGATGTATAACGCCAACGTCTACGTCACCGCCGACGTGCTCTCCACCTTTGAGCAGCGCATAGGCATTCTGTCCGCCAACTACGGCGTGGGCGCGTCGGTCAGTCTCTTTAACTCGCTCATCGCCTTCGCCCTGGTCATCGGGGCAAACACCATTAGCCGGAATATTTCCGACACGTCGCTGTGGTAGAGGGGAGGGATCAAACATGGAGCTATTGAACCGAAGCGAAAAGATCTTCAAGATCTGCGCCTATGTGCTGGTCATCGCCTTTGCGGCCATGACCCTCTATCCCATTATCTACGCCTTCAGCGTGTCCATCAGCGGCCGTGTGGCCTATGAGAGCGGCACCATCACCCTGCTACCCAAGGATGTGACCTTCCAGGCATACAATATGGTGCTGCACAGCAAGGGCTTTTGGATCTCCTACGCCAACACCCTGTTCTACACCGTGCTGGGCACCGCCTGGAGCATGTTCATCTCCCTGACGGGCGCCTACGCCCTGCAAAAGGCCAAGTTGAAATTCCGCCGCCAATGGAACTTCCTGCTGGTGTTCACCATGTGGTTCTCCGCCGGAATGATCCCCATGTACCTGAACTATAAGAGTATGCACGTGGACAACCGCTGGGGCATCGTGCTGGCCTTTGGCATCCAGGCCTACAACATTATTCTCCTGCGAAATTACTTTAGCGGTATTCCCAAGGAGATCGAGGAGGCGGCCACCATCGACGGGGCCAACGACTTCCAAATGCTGACCCAGATCTACATCCCCATGTCCAAGGCCAGCATCGCCACGGTGACGCTGTTTTACGCCATTGGCCGCTGGAACGGCTACTACTGGTCCCGGATGCTCCTCAGCGATCCTTACCAGCAACCCCTGCAGGTCTACCTGCGCCAGCAGATCGAAAACTACCAGAAGCTCTATGATGAGTCGGCGGTGGTGCTGGACTACTCCGCGGACAGCCTGGCCTACGCCATCATCATCTGCTCCATCATCCCGGTGCTGATCATCTATCCGTACATCCAAAAGTACTTCGCCAAGGGTGTGAACATGGGCGGAGTGAAGGGCTAAAGGAAGGGGGCGCGGAAAACCATGCGAAAGCTTATCTCTGTTATTCTAGCGGCCTGCCTGTTGACCGGGGCCCTCACCGGCTGCGTTCCGCTGATCACGGCCCAGCTGGGCCAGACGGATGGCGGCGGAGATGTGGGCTCGGGCCTGCTGGGCGGGGAGGTGCCCGACCGCACCGACCTGTCCGAGCACCTATCCATCAAGATCAGCTACGCCGCGGGCAACAAGTCCCGGACCATCTCCTATAACCAGGAGTCGCCCCTGACGCTGCCCGACGGGACCGTGGTCATCGCCGGCATGCTCAAGCCCGCCTGGTCCCAGCTCCAGACCACGCTGAACTGCGACATCACCGATGTGACCTTGCAGGACCAGAAGGCCCGGGAGATGATCGACACGGCCTCTACCACCAACTTTGCCGAGGCCAACCTGTTCGGCGGCAACTCCATTGCGGAGGACCTGATGTACTATGGCACCGAGGGGAAGTTCGTCAACCTGGTGGACATGATGAACCAGGGCTATATGCCCAATTTGCGCCAGTACCTGCTCAACAACCCCGATGTGCTCAGCGCTATCACCGCCTATGACGGCAATGTGTACTACGCCCCCTACATCGCCGAGCTGGACACCTTTGCCCGGGTGTTCAACGTCCGGCAGTCCTGGGTCACCGACCTGCTGGACGTGCCCGCCGCGCCCTATGACACCGGCGTGAGCCTGACGGCCTACTACGAGGGTTTCTATGTGGGGGACAACATCCGGGCCGGAGAGAACGGCGGTACGGTGACCCCCAAGGAGGGCGTGTACATTACCAAAAAGACGGGCCAGAGCGTCATCGAACTGCAAAACGCCCTGAGCGTCAAAAACGGCAAGACCCTGACCGAGACGCTGATCCGGTATATCGAGGAAAATTACGAGTACGACAAGCCCTCGGAGCTCTATCTGGGGGAAAAGGCCGCCTATGATATCGACGAGCTGATCGCCCTCATGCGCTGCATCAAGGCAAATCCCGCCTATCTCACCGGCGGCAGGGCCAGCGCCGTGTGGCCCCTGTTTACCCGCCAGTCCTCTTACCGGGAGGAACTGCTGCGGCTGTCCACCTACTTTGGTGGCATCAAGTGCCACAGCGCCGACTCCTACGGCTCCCGGTGGTACATCGACGAGAATGGCGACGTGCAGTACACCTACGCCAGCGAGGGGATGTACGACGTGCTGCGTTACCTCTCCCAGATGGAGGCGGAGGGGCTGATCTACTCCGACTGCTACGATCTGACCAACAAGACCAACTTCCGTACCACCCTCTGGGGCACCGACAGCGGCGAGAGCCCCGCTTACGGCTTTATGGTGTTTGACTGGCACGCCTCCTCCACCGCCGACTCGCTCAACGAGGATACGGTGGTCATCCTGCCCCCGGTGGCCAAGGTCAATGGCGTGTGGCAGTATTACATCGACAACGGCCGGGCCATCAAGCCGGACGGTTGGAGCATTTCGGTGGCGGGAAACAAGACCGAGGCCGAGCTTCGCCGCTCCTGCGCCATCGTGGACTACTTCTTCAGCGAGGAGGGTTCGGTCCTTCAAAACTACGGCCTTTCTATAATGCACGCGCAGGAGCCCTATGTGGGACCGGACGGTATGGAGTATCCCAAGTTTAACGACTGGGTCCTGGACACCTGCCAGAACGTAGCCAAGGGGGACCTGTCCACCTTCCTGCGCGACTGGATCGGGAGCCTGATCTCGGTGGGCTTCCAGAAGAACATTGGCTTTGAGTACCAGTACACCTCCGACCGGGGCTTTGCCGGGTGGGAGCTGCTACAGAACTCCACCTGCCACTTTGCCACCTATGCCGGCTTTGGCCCGGAGGGGGACAACCCCAACTACTACAAGATGGTGCCCCCGGTATTCTCTCTGACCCTGCGGCAGAAGGAGGCAGTGTCCGAGACCACCACCATGGAGCAGGATGACATGGTAGAGGGTATGTTTAACATCATCCGCTATTACGCTAAGGGCAACGCGCCGGTGGGGGTCACCATCCCGGCCAGCTACGAGGAATACCGCGCCGGATTTGACGCCCGGGGCCTGGCGCTCTACGAGGAGACCTACCAGCAGGCATACCGGGTGATGACCGGCAGGCAGTGAGCGCCTGGACAGAAGGGAACGGGGGAGTTGACTCCATGAAAAAATTGTTTACCGTCCAAAAGATCGCATTTGTCCTCTATATTGCCGTGACCCTGGCGGCCTTTGTCTACGCTGTGGCCTTTATGACCCAGTACAGCGATCTGGTGGGCCTGAAGACCACGCAAAACAAGCTGGTGGCCAACTTCTACGAGGTGGGCCTCCAGACCTTCAACCGCTGGATCCTGGCCTGGGCGCTGGTGGCGATGGCCGGTATCGCGCTGAGCTTTGCCCTGGAGCTGCGCACCAGGGTGCCCGACCGGTTCGCCCTGGTGGTGGCGGCGCTCTTTCTAGCCCTGTGCTGCTACGGGGCGTGGTTCGCCATCGTCAACCTCCAGGCTCTGTCGGTCTACTACCAGGGGCTGGACTTCTCCCATCTGGCACTGGAGGGGGGACCGGCGGACTACCAGCCAAAGCTGACCACCTTCTATCTGGGCACGGGCATCTACGTGGCGCAAATGGCGGTCTGCGTTGGCTTCGGGGCCATTCTGGCCGCCAGCCACATCAAATTCAAAAAGCTGGAGAGGGGGCGCGCCTAACATGAACGGGGAAATTTCTCAGGCAGAAAAGAAGGTCTACGTGACCCTGCACAAGAAGGACGGCGCCGCCTACGCCCTGGCGCTGCTGGCCACCCTGGTGGAGTTCATCTACGTCATCGCCATTCTGGATGTGATGCCGGTGAGCTACCTGATGGGGCTGACCGTCATTGCCAACATCGTTTTGATCTTTTTGCTGTTCACCTGCGCGGTGAAGATAAATGTCTACCAGACCGGGTGGGCCGTGGTGGCCCTGGCGGTGGCGGGGTACATGGTGCTCCGGACGCTGGTCATCGTGCCCCTTGTCCTGCGGCCCTATGAGCGGCAGACCATGCTGCTACTGACCAATCTGGCCGGCGCGGCGGTGCTGGCGGCGGCGGGACTGGGTAGCATCCGCAAGAGCACTCGCCGCCGGAAGCTCCAGCAAAAGCTGGACGCTTGAGAAGGGAGGCGCACCCATGGGAAAGATACAGTTCAAGGATGTCAACAAGGTCTACCCCAACGGCTTCCACGCCATCCACGACTTCAACCTCACCGTGGAGGACGGGGAGTTTATCGTGCTGGTGGGGCCCTCCGGCTGCGGCAAGTCCACCGTGCTACGGATGCTGGGCGGGCTGGAGCAGATCACCGAGGGGGAGCTGACCCTGGACGGCAAGGTGATCAACAAGTGCCCCCCGGTGGAGCGGGATATTGCCATTGTGTTTCAGGACTACGCCCTGTACGGCAATATGTCGGTCTACGACAACGTGGGCATCAGCATGAAGGTCCAGCACGAGAAGGACACGGTCATTTACGACAAGGTACAAGAGGCGTCGGAGACGGCGGATATCCTTCCCTACCTCAACCGCCTGCCCGCCCAGCTCTCCGGCGGACAGAAGCAGCGGGTGGCTCTGGCCCGGGCCATCGTCCGGCGGCCCAAGGCCTTTTTGATGGATGAGCCGCTGAGCAACCTGGATGCCAAGCTGCGAAACTCCACCCGCCTGGAGATCGTCAAGCTCCAGCGGCGGCTGGGGGTCACCACCCTCTATGTGACCCACGACCAGACCGAGGCCATGACTATGGCAGACCGCATTGTGGTGATGAAGGAGGGGTACGTCCAGCAGATCGGCACCCCCACCGAGATCTACGCCGCCCCCGCCAACCTCTTTGTGGCCGGGTTTATCGGCGTACCCCAGATGAATTTCCTGGACGGGCGGCTGAAGGACGGGCGGTTTGTCTTTGGGGACAACGCCCTGCCCCTCCCCCCTGCCGTTTCGGCCAAACTGAGGGACTATGAGGGCAAGGAGCTGGTGCTGGGCCTGCGGCCCGAGGCGGTCTCCCTGGCGGAGCAGGCCGGGGCGGGGACCCTCACCGCCCGGCTGGAGCAGACCGAGTACCTGGGCAGCCATTACATTGTGGAGGCCGCCCTGGGCGGTCAGGCGGTCACCTGCAAGGTGGACGATACCACCCGACGCATCGAGCCGACCCTCTATCTGGAGCCCGACCTGGGCTGCGCCCATTTCTTCGACAAGGCCACCGGCGTGGCGATCCTACACACAAAGGCGGGTGACAGGAATGGCTGATTGGAAAGAGCGGCTGAGCCCGCGCAAGGTTGCCGTGGCCCTTATCGCCGTGGCCGCCATCGTCCATCTGGTGTTCAACTACGTCCACACCAACGCCCTGCTGCTGTTGGAAAATGAGATCTGCGGCTTTTTGATGTTCATGTTTGTGCTCATGGGGCTGGTGTCTCTGTTTCAGGCTACCCGCATCAAGACCGGCGAGGCCCTGGGGAAGTATGTGGGCGCGGCGGTCTGCCTGATCACCGACTTTTTCGGGTGGAAGCTGGTGGAGATCTACCGCTACGCCCTAGCCAACCAGCGGGCGCTGGAGGCGGGCCCGGTCAAGGCCGCGCTCCGGCTCAGCGTCGGGCTGATGGCCGTCTTCGCGCTGGCGGCGGTCCTGCTGGTGGCAGACGCCCTGGTGGAGCGCTTGAGGGCCAGGCATGGATAAAGGGAAAAAGCTTCGCCTTCACATCTCTGACAATTTCAAGGCGGGGGCTATCCGCTGGTGGATGGTGGGGATGTGCTACTTCATGATCGGCTTTGGGACCCAGGCGGGCATGGCCTCCGACCCGCTGGACCTGATCTTCTTTCTGGGGGTGGGCATCGGACTGGTCACCGTGGTGATCTACGACCCCATCGTCTACAGCGCCTTCGACATCGTTCGGGGCGGGGAGATCGTCAACCGCAAGCGCAAGGGCTGGTCGGGAGTGAAAAGGGCCCTTGGCAACCTGGCTGAGATCGGGATAAGCCTGGCTGTGGTGCTGCTGGTCTACCTGACCTATCAGGCGGTCAACGAGCTGCTGGTGAAGGTGCTGGAAAGACCGGAGAACACGGTGGTCATCCCCGGCGAGCCCTTTGGCTTTGCCACGCTCTATCTACTGTTTTACTCCGCCCTGGTGGGGCTGGGAACCAAGGTCATCGCCGCGGGCAAGGCCGCCAGGGCCGGGGACCGCGAGGAGGAGGGCTAACATGGAACAGATACGACACCTGCTCTTCCTGGGGGAGCTGGAGCCCTACCGGGCCTTCCTTCCAACCACACGGGCAAAGCAGTACCGGCGCCTGCTGGTGGAGGCGGACCGCTCGGCGGCCATGGAGCTCCCCCGGGAGCACCCCAAGGCCAGCACCACCTACATGGGCATCGCCATGGTGAACCTGTCCCTGGCCTACCTCCTCAGCGGGGAGGACAAGTACCTCCAGGGGGCCAAGCGGTTTATAGAGGCGGTGCTGGGCTATAAGAAGTGGGGCCACGCCTTTTATGTGAATGTGGACCTGTCGGCCACCTGGATCTTGTTCGGCCTGTCTCTAAGCTATGACTGGCTCTACCCGGACCTGACCGGAGACGAGCGGGAGCGGGTGGCCCAAAAGCTGGCCCACCACGCCCAAGTGGTCTACGACTACCGCCGGGAGACCTACGGCCACGGTTGGTCCACCAACTTCTGGCAGAACCACAACTGGATCAACATGACAGGCCTTGCCGCTGCGGGCTACGCCCTGCGAGGCAAATACGACCAGGCGGAGACCTTTATCCGGGAGGCCCGGGAGGACTTTGAGCGGGTATACAGCCTGATGGCGGAGGACGGCTCCAACTACGAGGGCTGCTCCTACTGGCGCTACGGCGGGATGTGGCTCTTTGTGGCCGCCCACCTGTGGAAGGTCCAGGAGGGGGTGGACTTTTTCCGCTCCTGCGCCTATCTGCAAAACACCTTCTACTACCGGCTCTACCAGTCCAGCGGCGACCTGGAGTGCCAAATGAATTTTGGGGACTGCCACGACCACCACAGCAGCCACACCCCCTGCGTCTACTACAAGGTGGCCGCCGAGTATCAAGACGGCCACGCCCAGCGGCTGGCCAACCTGGTGCTGGATGAGTTTTTGGAGGTCGAGGCCACCCGCAGCGGCGTGGTGCCCGGCATTTTGCCCGAGGCGGCCTTTGAGTTTTTGTGGTATGACCCCACGGTGGCGGAGCAAGATTTTGACGACCTGCCCCTGACCAGGTACTTCCCTGATCTGGGACTGCTGTCCATTCGGGACAGCTGGAGCCGGGACGCCAAGGCTATGAGCATTAAGTGCAGCCCCCCCGGCGGCCACCGCCAGTGGAAGGAGGGGTGGGAGCTGGCCCGGAAAGAGGATATCCAACCCCTCTCTCTGGGCCACCAGCACCCGGACAACCTGGCCTATCTCTTTATCCGGGGCGGGGAGTATTTCACCTGCGACGATGGGTACAACCGCAACATCATGCCAGACAACCACAATGTGCTGCTGGTAGACGGGGTATATACCGACGCCGCCGATGTCAGCGACGTACATATGCACGCCATCCGCCGGCGGCTGGAAGAGGACCCCGGCTACGACCCCCAGCGCTACGCGGGGCACGTCACCGCGGTGGAGGTGCGGGGGTCCCTGGTCCTCTACCGGGGGGAGACCGCCGGGGTCTATCCGACGGAGCAGGGCATGGACGAGGTCAGCCGCCTGCTGGTCACCGACGGACTGAAGTTCTGGGTACTGGTGGATGTGCTCCACAGCCAGAAGCCGCACAGCTACGCGGCCCTTTGCAACACAGAGCGCAAGGCGGTCCCCACCGGCGATGGATACACCTATCCGCTACAAACCGGGGAGCTGCGCCTTCAGGTGTTCTCCGACAAGCTCACCCAGGTCAGGCAGTACCAGCAGCAGGTGGCGGCGGTGATGACCCCCCAGGAGCCGGATAAGCTGACCCGCACCACCATCCAGACCCTGCGGGTGGAGTCCGCCGGGGCGGAGCGGGACCAGGTGTTCTTCCAATGCTTTACTTTCTCGGATAGCGCGGCGGAGGTAACGGCCCAGGGGCGGTCGCTGACGGTGACCCATGAGGGGCAGACCTACCGCATCGACGTGGGCGCTTACGACCCCCGGGCGGGGAAAACGCCCATCACCGTTTTGGTACAGGGAAAGGAGCGGATGGGTTTTGACGTATAAAGGATCCGGCGTGGAGGTGAGTGCGTGAACTATGTCAATGACCGGTTCCAGGAGCTGATCGCTCTGCCCGAGAACCAAAAGGCCATTCAGGAGATGAAGCGGGATGTGGACGCGTTCATGCCCACCTTTCACGACTCGCCCCAGCGGCTGAGCCGGTGGGGACACCGCTACTTTTGCGATGATGACGGCGGGCGGCTGATATTTGACCTGAACTCCCCCGAACGGCACAAATGCCAGGTATGCGGCAAGGTTTATGAAAACGACGAGTACCGGGACGGGGTCTGGGTGACCTTTTACCGCAACCGGGCGGTGGTGCTGGCCCTGGTCTCAGCCACAGTATATAAGGCCACGGGGGAGAAAAAATACCGGGACTATGCCGTCCAGGTCATCGACTTCTACGCGGCCCATTACCGTGAATTCGTCCTCCACAACAAGGAAAACGAGAAGTTTGAGTCCTATGAGGATATGAAGTGGGGCTGTGGCAAGATGATGCCCCAGGGGCTCAATGAGGCCATCGTGGCTATCCGCTTTATACAGACCATAGAGATCCTCCGCCCTGAACTGGATCCGGGCTGGATCGAGCATGTCCACAAGACCCTGTTCCAGGAGATGTTCCGGCTGCTGTCCCCCCAGGCGGTGGCCATCCACAACATCAGCTGTTGGTCCCTGGCCGCCGTGGGCGTGATGGGCCTGGCCCTGAACGACCGGGAGATGATTGACCGGGCCTTCCAGGGCCCCTTCAACATCCGCGAGCAGCTGGCCAAGGGCGTGACCGGGGACGGCTTTTGGTACGAGGGGTCCATCCACTACAACTTCTTCCTGCTGGAGGGCGTGTCCTACCTGTTCCTGTTTAGCAAACTCTACGACTACGACTTCGGCGCGGAGAGTACGGCGATCCTGGAGCGGATGTTCACCCAGGCGTACCAGTACGCCTTTGACAACCTCTACCTGCCCAATCCCAACGACGGCTGGCCCGATTTGAACCTAAAGACTTTCAGCTATGTCTACCACACGGTGGCCCGGGCCTTTGGGGAGGACAGCCCGGTGGGCAACATCACCAAGCTGATCGAGAAGAGCCCCTGGCCCCGGACCACCCTTCCCCTGTCTGAGCCCTACTACTGCTGCGAGACGGTGTGTTTGGAGCGGCTGCTGTTCAACATCGACTTTGATTACGGCGCGGCCGACCCCGTCCCCCAGCCCTCCTACCTCTTTGAACACTCCAACTTCGCCATGTTGCGAAACCGGAATTGGAACGTGTTCTTGAAGTACGGGCTCAACGGGAGGTCCCACGCTCACCCGGACATTATGACGGTGGAGCTGATATACAAGGGTCTGCGGGTCACCAGGGACCTGTCCAACGCCGGGTATGAATCCCGGATGTGCAACGAGTGGCACCGCAAGACCCTGGCCCACTCCACCGTGTGCTACAACGGCACGGACATCACCTCCACAAGCCCCGGCCAGTGCGTAAAGTTCACCGGCACAAAGGTGGTGGCCCGGGCGGTAAACGTCTACGACGGCATCGACTACCAGCGGACCCTGGAGATCGACGACAGCGCGGTGACCAGCCGGTTTGCCGTGGCCGGAGGACCGGGGACCTATGACCACGTCCTCCACCTGGAGCCCCAGGTCCGGGTGCACTGCGACTACCCGCTGGAGGACGCCAGCCTGGGCTATGACGCCAACGGCTACCAGCACGTGGTGGAGGTCAAGCGGCTGGTGAGCGGCGAAAAGACGGTGATACTGGACGCGGTTTTGGGGGAATACGCCTTGAAGCTGGAGATCGCCCTGGAGGAAGGGCAGGAGGTCTACCTGCTGAAAACCAAGGGCAACCCGGTGGACCAGATCCGCACCAGCCTTTTGGTGCGGGCCATGGGCAGAAACCCCACGTTTCGAATGAAGCTGTCGGTGTAGAAACCGGCAGATAACGAACGCAAATTTAAAAAATTATATTTGGAGGTCATTATGATGAGAGCAGTTATTACCGGAGCCACTGGCGGCATTGGCGGCAAGACCGCGGAGGTCCTTGGACTGGCGGGCTATGAGGTCATCATTACCGGCATCGACGAGGCGGGCCGGGACGCAGTCATGAGCAATCTGGAGAGCAAGGGCATCAAGGCCCACTTCTACGCCTGCGACGCCACCGACGAGGCCCAGGTCAACGAGACCTTCGCCAAGATCGCCCAGGAGTTCGATTCCATCGATGTGCTGGTCAACAACGTGGGCGGCCTGGGCGGTCGCCAGCGGGTGTCCGAGATGGAGACCAGCTTCATGCGCAAGGTCATGGCGCTGAACTTTGACAGCGTGTTTTTTAACACCCGGGCGGCCCTGCCCCTGCTGAAGAAGGGAAAGAACCCCTCCATCATCAACTTCAGCACCATCGCCGTGACCAACGGCGGCGGCATCGGCGCGTCTGTCTACGCCGCGGCCAAGGGCGCGGTGCAGAGTTACAGCCGTGGCCTGGCCAAAGACCTGGCCGAGTTTGGCATCCGGGTCAACATGGTCTCCCCCGGCACCATTGACACCCCCTTCCACGCCAACACCGACCGGGCCCTGGTGGAAAGTTGGAAGAACGGCATCCTGATGAAGCGGCTGGGCGATCCCCGGGAGGTGGCCGATGTCATTGAGTTCCTAGCCTCCGAAAAGGCCTCCTTCCTCACCGGCGAGGTCATCCAGATCAACGGCGGTCAGGCCTTTGTGTAAGTTGTTTTCCGATAACAAGGAGGAAAAACACTATGGTTTTACACTATTCGGATATCACCTCGTCCGCTCCGGCCCCCGGCGTGACCCGTCGGGTCCTGGCCCACGCGCCCAACCTGATGGCGGTGGAGGTCACCTTTGAAACGGGCGCGGTGGGCGACGTACACAGCCACCCCCACGAGCAGGCCACCTATGTAGTCTCCGGCCGCTTTACCTACGAGGAGGGCGGACAGACCTATACCATAGCCCAGGGGGACAGCTACTATGTGGCCCCTGACGTGCCCCACGGCGTCGTCTGCCTGGAAGCGGGCGTTTTGCTGGACATCTTTACCCCCCAGCGGGAGGACTTCCTATAAGACCTCTTCCCCCGCCCCGCGGCCCCTGGGCCGGGGGGTGGGGGAAGTCGCGCTTACGCGGCGTTCTCTCATCGAACTTGATCGGAGGAATTGATCATGAACACGAGAAAGAGCCTAAAACAGATGGTGAGCATGCTGCTGGTGTGTTGTATGCTCGCTACCGTGATACCCGCCATGGCCCTTCCCGCGTTGGCTGCCGGGCAGGAGACCAGCCTGCAGGACGTTACCCTGACTGAAACGTCCACCTCCAGCACTAACCGGACGGTTTCGGGCACGGGGAATAAGACCCTGAGCTTTACCGCGGCCATCACGGACCCGGATACCACCTTGAAGGCCAACATCAAGATGTACCGGGACCCGGGCGAGGGCGAGGGCACCTCCAAGGTGGAGGTGCTGCGCTTCAAGCTGGACCGGGGCAAGATCAAGCTCAGCGACCTGACCAAGACGGGGACCAGCATCAACTATACCACTATGGCCAGCTATGCCGATGGCCAGACCTACGCGCTGAAGCTGGTCCTGATCCCTGCCAAGGGAGAGACCCCCGCCACCGTTAAGCTCTACCAGGTGGATGACCAGACGGAGAGCCAGCTGGGCGATGACCTCCAAATGCCCGAGGGGGTCACCCTGGAGGAGCTGACCCGGCTGTCCTTCGCCGTGGACAGCAATAGCAGCGCGGGCGCCAGCGTGACCTTCTCGGACATGGTCTATGCTACTGGGGTGGACCTGGGCGGCGAGGAGCCGGGGGAGTCCCAGAGCCCCGACCCCACCACCAGCCCCTCCACGGAGCCCACCGAGGCCCCCACTCCTACGCCCACCCCTACGCCTACCCCCACCCCGCCGCCCTCGGGCACGGACCTGCCCGAGGGGCTCACCGTCAGCGGCGCTTCGGCCAAGCATGAGTACTCCGTGTCCGGCACAGGCAACAAGGTGCTGGCCTTCACCGCCACCCCCGGCGGCGAGGGGACGCTGAAGAGCGGCATCAAGTTCTACAGCAAGGTGGACGGCGCCACCACCGAGGTCCTGCGCTTTAAGCTGGACTCGGGCAAGATGATCATCACCGACCTGCGCACCGAGCCGGAAAATCCCAGCAAGGTGGTGTACCAAAAGCTGAGCGACTACGCGGTGGGGACCAGCTATTCCCTAAAGCTGGTGGTCATCCCTGCCACCGACCAGGCGCGGCTCCTGGCCGCGGACAGCGATACCTCCGCCGCCCGGGTGCGGCTGCTCCAGGTCAGCGGCAATGGCGAGACCCAGCTCGGGGAGGACTATGTGCTTACCTCGGGCGCCACCCTGGACGAGTTTACCAAGCTGAGCTTTTTCACCGACAGCAACAACGCCGGGTCGCTGACCTACCAGGACATCTCCTATGAGACTGACGTGGACCTGGGCGGCGGAGAGGACCCGGACACCGAGACGAAGACGGTGTTCTCCGAGGACTTCCAGGGAGAGCCCAGCTACCGGGACAGCGCCAACGTTTCCATCACCACGCTGGAGAGCGGCAACAAGGTGCTGGAGATCCAGGATACCTCCGACACCGCCTCCTCCAAGGCCAGCTTTGCCTTTGAGCCCCAGTCCGGCGAGATCACCATCTCCTTCAAGATCAACATGCTGGTGGAGGAGAACAACATTGTTTACATGCGGTGCGGTTCCCACGCCAACACCACCACGCCGACATGGGCCACCGCCGCTAACGGCACGATGGTCCAGCTGACCTTTGGCGACGCCGACGCCACCAAGGCCGCCCAGCACCGCCTGCGCTTCAAGGGCGGCGGCGAGTCCACCAACGCCGGCACCACCAATGACAGCTACAAGATCGGCGGTTGGACCCAGGTGAAGCTGGTGCTGGACACCGACCAGGGGACCTTCCAGGTCTTTTCCGACGGCGCGGAGCTGGGGGAGGGGGATTTGAGCTACCCCGCCGCGGCCAACACCACCGACCTTGCCGGCATCGACAACATCGCCTTTGTCAGCAACAGCAAGGCCATCGCCAGCGCGTATATCGACGATATCACGGTGACGGTGGCGAAGAAGGAGGAGGAGGGCCCCAAGCCTGCCGCCACCGAGTATTGGAAGCCGGCCCAGGCCGACGGCGAGACGCTGACGCTGACCGAGGAGACCGTGGTGGCCACTCTGCCCACCAGCAAGATCACCATGGCCATGGGCGCCGGGGAGTACGAGGTGCGCAACAACTCCAACGGCAAGCCCGTCACCCTGGGCGGCGTGGAGTACACCAAGCGGCTCAACGGTCTGAGCGGCAACAGCCCCAAGCCCGAGCAGAAGAAGGGCGAGTACTTCAAATTTGTCATCCCCGCCGAGGTGGCCGCCGGTGAGCTGGAGATCGCCTACCGGCTCAACGCCGGGCGGGTGCTCCGGGTGATGGAGGACGGGCAGCCCATGAGCGCCTACGACTCCCCCGAGCCCCTGCAGGTCAACACGGACACCACCCTTAAACTGGCGGTAGAGGGGGGCAAGACCTATCTGGTCTATGTGGAGAGCTCCATGCCCTACCTCTACGGCTTCTCCTTCCGCCCCGTGGACAAGGAGGCGGATATGGCCCTGTTCCAGGCGGAGATCGACAAGCTGGGCTTTGACTGGATCAAGGGCCAGAACACCAGCGCCGACGCCGTGGACAAGGACCTGGTGCTGGACACCTCCTACCTCTCCGCCTTCGGAATGTGCGACGTGACCTGGATCTCCAGCAGCGTGGCCGTGGACGGCAGCGGCAAGGTCAACCGCCTGGCCACGGACACCGCCGTGACGCTGACGGCCAACATCTCGGTGCAGCAGATCTCCTATCTGAATTTGAACAAGGCCTTTACCGTCACGGTGAAGGCCCTGGCCGACGACGCCCAGGCGGTGGCCAGCGCCAAGGAGACCCTGACCCTGGGCTCCACCACGGCGGTCAAGAAGGATCTGGTCCTCCCCGCCGAGGGCATGCACGCCACCTCCATCACCTGGGTCAGCTCCGACCCCGCCGTGGTGACGGTGGACGCCACCAAGGGCCTGGGTGTCATCCACCCCAACGACACCACCGCCCAGAGCGTCACCCTCACCGCCACCATCACCCGGGGTGGCGCAACCGAGACCAAGACCTTTGAGGTGACGGTGGCCGTGGCCAAAATTTTGGACGTTAACGCTTGGGCCTACACCAACGCCGAGGACCAGACCTACTTTGCTCCCACCGACGGCGGCAAGCTCAAGAGCATCAACGTGACCAACAACAACCAGCACCTGGACACCGACGACTACAAGTTCAAGGTGGAGGTCCTGGGGGCGGACGGCACAGTGAAGTACACCAGCGCTGAATATACCGCCTCGGCCTTCTTCACCCATGGCGCGGGGGTCAGCGAGCACCTGGCGCTGAACACGCCCATGGACGCCACAGACACCTTCCGGGTCACCGCCTATGACGCGGACAAGACCTATGTCACCGTTACCCACGGCGCTGCCGACAACACGGTGGCCCCCGGCGCCAAGCTGTTTGTCATTGGCGACTCCACCGCCGCCGTCTACGCCGACAAGAAGTACCCGCAAAAGGGCTGGGCCCAGGTGCTGGAGCCCTTCTTCGACGGCGTTACCGTGGTGGACCTGGCCCTGCCCGGGCGCAGCTCGCTGGACTTTAAGACCAAGCCCAATTTTGAGACGCTGAAGAGCGAGATCGGCCCCGGGGACTACCTTATCATCCAGTTTGGACACAACGACTCCCACACCGCCGACGCCAGCATCTACACCGACCCCAACCTGGACCGCTTCAGCGACGGGGACGCCCCCTCCTATAAGAAAAATATGGCGGAGTATGTGACCCTGGCTTGGGATGCCGGGGCCTATCCCATCATTGCTACCTCCATTTCCCGGCGCAAGCTGGACGACAATGTGGGCCAGCTCTATGCCAACGCCGCCCGGGCCCTGGCCGAGGAGCTGAGCATCCCCTGCGTGGATGTGCTGAACCTCAGCAACGGCTGGATCAACAAGGTGGGCCTCACCGAGGCCATCGACATGTTCCTCACCGTCAAGCCCCAGGACTCCCGGTTCTACAACGACCCGGAATACAACGAGCAGAGCGAGTTTTGGGCGGGCAATGTGAGTAAGCCCGACGACACCCATGTCAACGTCAACGGCGCCAACCTGATCGCTATGTACGCCGCCAACGGCATCGTGGACCTGGGCATTCCCCTGGGCGCCAAGCGCAGCGACAAGGTGGTGCCCGAGACCCTGCCCCACTACGCCGACGCCATCTCCGGTCCCCCCGTGGGCGGGGACAGGACCCCCGCCCAGACGGGCTGTATCGACTTTGCCGGGGACGGCTGGAAGCTCCAGCTCCCGGTGGAGGATCCCCAGAAGCCGGGCTCGGTGCTGGAGAAGACCCCCGCCCAGCTGGCCGGGGGCTACTATGACGACTATTTCTACGCCGACACCGACGCCGCCGGGACCGAGGCGGTGGTCTTCCACGCCCCGGTGGACGGCTTCAAGACCGCCAACACCAGCTACGCCCGCTCTGAGCTGCGGGAGATGCTGGATCCGGCGGACAAGACGGTGAACTGGACCTGGGAGGGTACCCACACCTTTGTGGCCGAGCAGGCGGTGACCCACGTGCCCGCCAACGGGCGGACCATTACCTCCCAGATCCACGGCATTGAGAAAAACGGCGACAACGCCAATCCCCTAGTAAAAGTCCGCTACGCCTACGACGCCGCCGGGGCCATGGGCAAGGTGGTGGTGGAGATCAAGAAGACCACCGCCCCAAGCTCCGACGACTTCAAATATGAATTCCCCAACGTGGCTCTGGGCCAGAAGTACCGGACCGCCATTCAGGTCAAGGACGGCGTAGCCAGCGTCACCATTGCCACCACGGAGAACGGCGTGGAGCGCAGCGAGACCTATACCAAGGACTTTGTGGCGGAGGACGAGAACTGGAAGAACACCCTGTACTACTACAAGGTGGGCAACTATGTGCAGGACAACACGGACACCAGCGCGAACGCCTATGCGGACGTGTGGGTCTACTCTGCCGCCGTCACCCATCTGCGCCCCGGGGAGGACCAGCCCCTTCCCGAGCTGCCCGGGAGCCTGACGGTCACGGCGGGAGCGGACGCGGTGAGCAACAAATACGCGGTCTCGGGCACGGGCAACAAGGCTTTGACCTTCACCGTCACCCCCAGCACCACCACCACCCGGCTCAACGGCGGCTTCAAGTTCTTTGTGAACGGCCGGGCGGGCCGGGAGGAGGTCCTGCGCTTTAAGCTGGACGGCGGAAAGTTCAAGATCGCCGAGGTGGGGAGCGGCTCTATCAGTTATACCGTTCTGGGGAGCTATAAGCCGGAGAACACCTACCGCCTCAAGCTGGTGCTGATCCCCGCCCAGGGTGCGGAAAAGGCCAAGGTAAAGGCTTATCTGGTGGAGGACGGCAAGGAGACCCAGCTGGGCAGCGACTACGCCCTCAACAGCGCCGACCTTAACGAGATCACCGTTGTGGACATCTTTGCCGACAGCGCCGGGGACGGCACCTTTACCTATACCGACCTCGCCTATGAGACGGGGGTCAAGCTCCCCGAAGAGGGCGGCGATACCCCGCCGGTGGAGGGGGATATCTTCAAGCAGGACTTTGAGGGCGAGGTCAACTTCGCCACCAGCAACCACGCCGGGGCCGAGGTGGTCACGGTGGAGGGCAACAAGGTCCTGGCCATCACCGATACGGAAACCGACGCCTCCAGCACGGCGGCCCGGGCGGTCTTTGCCTTTCCCGCGGCCAACGGCGAGGTGACCATCACCTTTAAGCTCAAGGTGCTCAGCGACAGCTCCATTGTAGCCTTTGTGGCGGGGTCCCAGGCCAATACCGGCAGCCTCTGCAACTCCAGCGCCGGGGAGTTTGTCCGCCTGAAGACCATGGGCACGGGCAACAACAAGGAGGAAAACGACAGAAGGTTCCAGTACCGGGGCGGCACCGGCACGGGGGTCACCTCCCAGGCGTACCGCTACACCTCCGGGACGTGGATGGATGTCAAGCTGGTCCTGGACACCGTGAAGGGGAGCTTCACCGCCAGTGTGGACGGCGTGGAGCTGGGCAGCGACAAGCTGAGCAATTCCAACGGTTCGGTGGCCTTGACCAACATTGACAACATCGCGTTTTTGACCGAAAAAGCCACCACCGCCCAGGTCTATGTGGACGATGTCCTGATCAGCGTCAAGGCCAGCCAGGGCGGCGAGGAGCCCGATCCCGGGCCCGGCCCGGAGGACCCGGACGAGCCTGTGGAGGGCCTGTTGAAGGACCCCGGGGCGTGGACCCTGAGCGACTCGGCCACCATCTCCAAGGGCAAGCTGATCATCAACGCCGGAGAGGCCTCCAGCAACAACCGCGTCGATGTCTCCGGCCAGGGGGTCAAGACCCTTGCCTTCCATGTGGCGGTGGATGTGGACGAGATAAAGAACCTAAAGGGCGGCGTCAACTTCCGGGACGAGAACGGAAACACGGTGTTGCGCTTTAAGATGCAAAGTGGCCGCTTCCGCCTGTCCGACATGAGCCTGGACCCGGCGGGCAAGACGGTGTACAAGTCCATCGGCGGGAGCTTCGCCAAGCAGGATGAGTTTGACATCCGCATCGAGCTCTTCCCAGCCACGGAGAAAAAGAACGCCTACGTCAGGGTCTACAAGGATGGGGTTTCTCTGGGTGAGGACTTTGTGCTCCAGGGGGAGAACGCCGCCACCCTGGAGAACATCACCCGGCTCTACTTCTTTACCGACTCCAACTCCGCCGGGACCTATACCTACCGTGATATTTTTTACACCACCGGGGAGAAGACCCCGGTCCACACCGGTAGCGTGGACCTGCTGAGCGGGAACTGGAAACTGACGCTCCCTGTGGAGGACCCGGACAAGCCGGGCTCCGCCCTGGAAAAGGACCCGGCGCGGTTGGCCGGTGGCTATGCCGACGAGTACTTCTTCGCTGCCACCGATGACAATGGGGACGACGCCGTTGTGTTTCGCACTCCGCTTCAGGGAAGCTATATGGCGAATACCGCGCTGGAAGAGGTAACGCCGTGGGCGGCGGAAGGCATCCGCACCTTGACGCTGGAGCAAAAGGTGACCGCCGTACCGGCTGACGGCGAGGTGGTCCTGGCCACCATCTGTGGCGCCGCGCGCAATGGGGAGGCCCTTCCCGACCTGGCCCAGGTCCGCTATGCCTACGACAGCGCCAAGGGGACGGGCAGAGTGATCGTGGCCTTGAGTAAGACGACCCAGGCGGACACCGGCGCCGATATTTACGAGCTGGAGGACGTGGCGCTGGGGCAAAGGATCGAGGCCGTGTTCCAAGTGAAAAGCCAGGGGCTTTCGCTGGCGGTCACGACCAATGGAGTCACCCGGAATTTCAACCGCGAATTTAGTGGGGCCGGGCAAAAGTGGGCCGCGGGTCTGTATACCCTGCGACTGGGTAGCGGTGTTTTGAACAGCACGGACACCGGCAAAGATGCCTGCGCGGAGGTGTGGCTCTACCGGGCCGCTACCACCTACAAACCGCCCTACGTTTTCAACGGTGGCGGCGGCAATAAGACCGACTTCTCGGACGGCAGCAGCGTGAAGGAAGAGACGCTGGGCGACGGGACGGTTGCCATCACCCAGACGGCGGCCAACGGCGACACCATCCGCACCGAGCGGCGGCCGGACGGCACCGTGCGGATCACGGTGAAAGCCCAAAATGGCGACGGGTCCGTTACCGTGGACGAGGCCGGGACAGCCCGGGCCACGGTGGAGCTCTCCGCTCTGGCAGTGGGCAGGGCCGAGCGTTTGGACGAGGTTTTGACTCTACCCCTGCCCCAGCTCTCAGCGGGTAAGGACTTGGAGCGCGCGCCCACGGTGGACATCACCAAAAATACAGGCGGTCCCATCTGGGTCAAGGCGCCCCTCAAGCAGCCAGGCCAGGGAACTGTTCCGATGGTGAAAGGACCGGACGGCGCCTGGGAGATCGTCAAGATGTCCGTGGTCACCGAGGACGGCGTGCTGTTCTCGCTGCCTGGCAGCGAGACCGTCAAACTGGTGGACAATGCCAAGCGTTTTGACGATGTGAGCGCGAGCCACTGGGCCGCGGGGGCGGTGGACTTTGCCAGCGGCCGGGAGCTGCTTGTGGGCACCGGCGGTGGCCTGTTCGACCCTGAGGGGGCCACCACCCGCGCCGCCGTGGTCACCATTCTGGCCCGGCTGGCCGGAGAGGATACAAGCGGCGGCGAGACCTGGTACAGCAAGGGCATGGCCTGGGCCGTGAACCAGGGGGTCTCCGACGGGACCGCCCCGGAGGCCCACATTACCCGGGAACAGCTTGTGACCATGCTCCACCGCCAAGCCGGGAAGCCCGCCGCCTCCGGGCAGAGGGCCAATGGCTTTACGGACGGCCACACCGTGTCCGACTGGGCCGCTCCCGCGGTGGAGTGGGCCCTTCAGGCCGGGTTGCTGCGGGGCCGGAGCAATGGGACTTTGGACCCCGCGGGGACTGCTACCCGCGCGGAGACCGCCACGCTGCTGATGCGCTATTGCATGTGGAACCTGGGTGTGGAGTTGGAGACCGCTACGCCCAGCGGCGGCACGGTGGAAGAGGCGGTGGCCTTTGCGCAGGATTTTGAAGCGGAGCAGATCGGCCGGTCGTGGGCCAGGGGGACAAGTGTGGTGGACCTTGAGGGCAACCGGGTCGTGGAGATCACGGATACCAACGCCGCCGCCAGCACCGCCCTCACCTATTCCTTCGCTCCGCAGAGAGGTAAAGTCACCATCTCCTTTAAGGCGTATATGGACCCCGAGGCGCCTGCCTCTGTGCTGGTCATGACCGCCGGAAGCTTCCGGCAGACCGGCAAGTACAGCTCCAACAGCAACGGGGAGTTCCTGCGGGTCAAGACCACCGGTGAAAGCAGCAGGTTCCAGTTCCGGGGCGGCGACTCTACCAAGACCCCCTCGGTCACCGCCGGGGGCTATACCTGCGGCGAGTGGATCGACATGAAGGTGGTCGCGGACACCGACGCCCAGACCTTTGCCGTCTATGCCGACGGCGAACTGCTGGGGAGCAACCAGTCCATGAGCGGAAAGGGTGGCGGAAGGATCCAGCGTATCGACAACATCACCTTTATGACGGAAAAGGCCGGACTGGCCCACGTGTATGTGGACGACGTGAAGGTCACCGGGAAGGTCCGTGAATTCTCGGTGTGGGACGAGAGCGTGGCCGGCTGTCTGGCCGCGGTGGGCGCCACGGGAACGGGACTTTTGGACGAGCCTTCCCGGTGGCAGCTCAAGCAGGGCGAGATCGTGGACGGCACGCTGGTCGTTTTGACCGGGGAAGACGCGGCCGCCAACAAGGTGGCGGTATCCGGCCAAGGCAATAAGGAGCTGACCTTTACCGTGGAGGCCAGCAATGATACCGAGGCCAAGGGCGGCGTCCGATTGGTCAGCGGCGGTACTGAGGTGGCGCGCTTCAAGCTGGACAGCGGCAAGATCAAGTTTACCGATATGCGCACCGATGAGGCCGGAAAGGTGAGCTATGTGAATTTGGGCGCTTACAGCGCCGGTACGGCCTATGACATCCAACTTCTGATGATGGAAACGACCGTCAAGGTCTATGTGGACGGCAAGCAGGCCGGCGGGGCGTACACCCTCCGGGACGAGGCTGCCGCGGCCCTGAAGGACCTGTCCCAGCTCAACTTCTTTACCGACAAGGGCGGCGCGGGCACGCTGACCTACAGCGACATCACCTTCCGTGCTGGCGTGGAGGCTCCCGAGGAGGCCCCCGCTCCCAACGTGACCCCCTCCGGGGACACGCCCGCCGGGACGGGCTGCATCGACTTCCTGGGCCAGGGCTGGAAGATCCAGCTGCCCGTGGAAAATCCCGCCAAGGCGGGCTCGGTGCTGGAGATCAGCCCGGCTGAACTGGCCGCGGGCTACGCCGACGAGTTCTTCTACGCCGACAAGGATGAGGATGGGACCCCCGCCGTGGTCTTCCACAGCCCGGTAAAGGGCTTTAAGACGGGCAACACCAGCTACGCCCGCTCGGAGCTCCGGGAGCTGATCGACCCCAGCGACAGCAAGGTCAACTGGGGCTGGCAGGGGACCCACACTCTGGTGACCGAGGAGCGGGTGACCCATGTGCCCGCCAGCGGCCAGACCATCACCTCCCAGATCCACGGCATTGAGAAAAACGGCGACAATGCCAATCCCCTGGTGAAGGTCCGCTATGTCTATAACCAGGCCAAGGGCACCGGCGCAGTGCGGGTGGAGTTGAAGAACACCACCTCCCCCACCTCCTACGACTTCAAGTACGACTTCCCCAATGTGGCTCTGGGCCAGAAGTTCAAGACGGAGATCCAGGTCTTTGACGGGGCCGCCTGCGTCACCATCAGCACCACCGACGCCGATGGCAGCACTCGCTCCGAGACCTACCGCCACGACTTTGTGGCCGCCGACCCCTACTGGAAGGAGACCCTCTACTACTTCAAGCTGGGCAACTACGTCCAGGACAACAAGGACGAGAGCGACGGGGCCTACGCCGATGTGTGGGTCTATAGCTCCTCCATCACCCACACCGACACGGTGGACAAGATCCCCGTCTCCTCCATCACCATGGACCAGCCCCAGGTGTCCATCCGCTCCGGCGAGCGCACCGCCCTCAGCGTCTCCTCCGCGCCCATCAAGGCCTATGACAAGTCGGTCACCTGGGCGGTGACCGAGGGGGCGGACGTGGCTGTGGTGGATAAAAACGGCTATGTCACCGGCATCAAGGAAGGGACCGCCGTGATCACCGCCACCAGCGTCAGCAATCCCGCCGCCACCACCTCCTGCACCGTGTCGGTAAAGGACGTGGCCGTGGTGGAGGTCAAGCCCATCTGCGCGGTGGACTTCAACGGCGACAGCGCCGACCCCGCCGGCTACGGCGGCGACGGCTGCGTTATCACCAGCGACGCTCCCCAGGGGACCCAGGTAAAGGTGGCCGATGGCGTGGTCACCCTGACCGACGACTCCAACGCCGCTCCCGCCAAGCTCTCGGTGGTCTTCGCGCCCCAGACCGATACCACCACCATCTCCTTCCGCCTGCGTATCGATGCCTTGGGCGAGCGCAAGGCGGGCGGCGTGGACTTTGGCCGGCTGTACGCCGTGGCCGCCGGGTCGGACGAGTGGTACACCAATGAGACCGAACTCTTCCGCATCCGAAACAACGCCAAGGGCACCCTGGGCTCCTTCTCCGGCCTGAGCTACGTCCTCACCGACCACTATGACGAGATCGCCACCAACGCCGACAAGGTGCTGGGCGGCTATGGCGACTGGGTGGATGTGACCTACATCGTCACCCCCAACAACGGCACCGCCAAGGCCAACACCACCGACGTGTATATGAACGGCTATCCCGTGGCCATGGCGGTGGAAAACCGCAACGGCGTGGACTACGTGAACCGCCTGGATATCCAGACCGGTACCGACGACAAGCTGACCTTCAGCGTGGACGATGTGAAGGTGTTCACCGGCATCGTCCTGCCGGAAAACACCGAGCTTGTGAAGCCTGCCTCTGTTTCGCTGGTGTGGGTCCCCGCCGTAATGGCGGTAATGGACTCCGCCCAGACGGCGGTGGAGGTGGCTCCCGCGCTGGGTTATGAGAAGGTGAGCTACCATGTGGTCTCCGGCGACGCCGTGACCGTCAGCGACGACGGCACCATCACCGCCATCCGCCCCGGCACCGCCGAGGTGCGGGCGCAGAGCGTGCTGGACAGCGCCGTCTTTGACCAAAAGACGATCACCGTTCAGCCCAGCGTGGTCCGGCCCCAGAGCCTCAGCGTTCCCGCCGCGATCCATGTGGAGCCCGGCGCCATCCAGCAGCTCCAGGCGTCCGTCCTCCCCGCCAACGCGGAGGAGCAGGGCCTGAAGTACGAGGTGATCTCGGGCAGCGAGGTGGCCTCGGTGAACAGCCGGGGCCTGGTCACCGGCAAGAGCGTGGGCACGGCAATGATCCGAGTCACCAGCCTCAGCGACAGCGCCGTCACCGAAACGGTGCCCGTGTCGGTGACCAAGACCATGACCCCCGGCGCGGTCATCTTTGCCGAGGACTTTGCCTCCGGCGAGCTGGACGGCAAGCGGTGGGGCGTGTCCCTGGCCAAGGACAACACCTTTGTGGATATGGCGGACGGCGCCATGACCCTGATCGACGCCAACCCCGCCGCCAACCCCAAGGTCACCCTGGACTTTACCCCGGTGTCCGGCAAGGTGGCCATCCAGTTCAAGGTCAAGGTGAATGGCGAAGTGACCATCCAGGGCGGCACCGAGAAGTCCACCGGCTACCGCAACCTCCGTATCGCCTTTGGCGCGGGGAACATCACCGCCACCGCCAACGAGTCCTTCTGCGTCCGCTCCAACGGGACCCACTTCACCTACAATACCTCGGGGGCCACCTATGTGGCCATGCCCGGCGACTACGACATTTCCCAGTGGAATGAACTGACACTGGTCACCACCATCAACGTGGCCGGGCCAGACACCACCGATGTCTATGTCAACGGCGTCAAGGTCCTGGAGAACGCCCCCAACAAGGTGGACTACCCCGCCATCGACAAGCTGTGCTTCTCCGCCGACACCGCCAATGTGGCCTCCTTCACCATCGACGACTTGGGCATCTGGGCCGGGGACCTGGGCGACAAGCCCGCCAATCTGGCCGCCGGGAAGTTCAGTGACGTGCCTGCCGGCCATTGGGCCGCGGAGTCCATCGCCTTCGCCAGTGAGAAGGGGCTTCTGACCGGCACCGGCGACGGGGCCTTCTCTCCCGACGCCGTCACCACCCGGGCCACGGTGGTCACCATCCTGGCCCGCCTGGACGGGGTGGATACCTCCGGCGGTGAGAGCTGGTACGCCAAGGGTACCGACTGGGCCGTCTCCAAGGGCATCTCCGACGGCACCGACCCCAACGGCGCCATCAGCCGGGAGCAGTTCGTGACCATGCTTTACCGCTACGCCGGACAGCCCGAGACCGCCGGCCAGGCCCTTTCCACCTTTGCCGACGGCGGCGCCGTCTCGGCTTGGGCCGCGCCCGCCATGGAGTGGGCGGTGGCCAACGGCCTGATGAAGGGCCGCGCCGACGGCACCCTGGATCCTGCTGGCACCACCACCCGGGCCGAGGCCGCCGCCCTGCTGGCGCGCTACTGCCAGAGCGTCCGGTGACCCCCAGCCTATTCAACCAAGTGAGGAGCGAGTCATATGGCAACTGTAACGCTAAAGGGCGTCAAAAAGGTCTACGACAACAAGGTCACCGCCGTCCACGGCTTTGACCTGGACATCGCCGACAAGGAATTTGTGGTGCTGGTGGGCCCGTCGGGCTGCGGAAAGTCCACGACCCTGCGTATGATCGCCGGGCTGGAGGAGATCAGCGGCGGCGAACTGTATATCGACGGCAAGCTCTGCAACGATGTGGAGCCCAAGGACCGGGACATCGCCATGGTGTTCCAATCCTACGCCCTTTATCCCCAGATGACCGTCCGGGAGAACATGGCCTTTCCCCTGAAGCTGAAAAAAGTGCCCAAGGCGGACAGCGATAAGCTGGTGGAAGAGGTGGCCGGGATCCTGGGCATCGCCGAGTACTTGGACCGCAAGCCCAAGGCCCTCTCCGGCGGCCAGCGCCAGCGGGTGGCCATCGGCCGGGCCATCGTCCGGGAGCCCAAGGTCCTTTTGATGGACGAGCCGCTGAGCAATCTGGATGCGAAACTCCGCAACCAGATGCGCTCGGAGATCATCAAGTTGAGAAGCCGCATCAACACCACCTTCATCTACGTCACCCACGACCAGACCGAGGCCATGACCCTGGGGGACCGCATCGTCATCATGAAGGACGGCCACATCCAGCAGGTGGGTACCCCCCAGGAGGTCTTTGAACGGCCCGCCAATCTCTTCGTGGCCGGGTTCATCGGTATGCCCCAGATGAACTTCTTTGAGGACGCCTGGCTGGAAGACGGCAAGGTGAAGTTACAGGGGGCGGCCATAGACTTACCCGCTGAAACGGCCGCCAAATTGGCGGGAAGATCGGGGAAGGTCATTGCCGGCATCCGCCCCAACCACATCAAGCTGGCCCAGGCCGCCAGGGCCGGGACCTTGACCGGAACGGTGGACATCAGCGAAATGATGGGGGCGGAGGTCCACCTCCACGTCACCGCCCAGGGCAAGGATGTGGTGCTGGTCATCCCCACCGCCGACCTGCCCGAACCGTGGCGCGGCGGCGTGCCCTCCGGCGCCCCGATCCACTTTGCGGCGCCCGGCCAGCACATCCATCTGTTTGACAGCGAGACCAAGGAAAACCTGCTGAAATAACGCAAAAAAGAGGTCCGCCTTCTCATTGGGAAGGCGGACCTCTTTTTTGCGGAAGAGCGACGACCGGCTGGACGGACGTTATCTGTTTCATTGTCTGTGGCGAGGTATCTGTTGCCCTATGTGACCACGGTATTTGCCACAGACGGGAGAGGCGATCATTCCCTCGAAAAAAGAAGCGCGGATCAATTTGCTCTGCGCTTCGCTTATTCATGGATCTGTTCTTTGACTGCATTCAGGCGGAAAAGATCAAGATGCGCGTGATGTTTAGAAAGAGATAATAGATCCATTTTCTTCGCATTCATTTTACCTTGGCGGTGTTAAAATGCCAAGAGGAATAATACATAATTCCTTGAAATGATAAAAATAGTACGTCTTATTTACCTGTTTTGCTGACCCATAACTTGACCCAGAATGGGAAAAGAGTGGGAGGAGCGGATGGAGCAAAGAGGGCTGGAGCGTGTCTGCATTTGGGCACAAAAGTGCCAGAACGGACTCGAAGGCACCAGCCATCATCCCTGCCGCAGCCCCCCTCATAACCGGTCGGCCGCAGGTTCAAGCCCTGCCCCGCAACCAGAAAAAACGCCCGGCTTCGGAAAAAGCCGGGCGCTTTTTGCCTTGGCCATCCCGGCCGAGGGCAACTTTTCGCCCTGTGGGGCTTGCCCCGGCGGGAAAGAAATGGTATGATAGCGGTGTACGGACCGGCGGCCCTGCTTGCCGGCTTTGCTGTGACAGAGAGGGAGTGTTTTGATTGACTGCTGACGAGAAAAAACGCCTGCGCATCGCGGCCTGTAAGGCGCGCATGGGTATTATCCAGGCCACCCACGCCGCCAAATGCGGCCATCCCGGCGGCTCACTGGGGGCCGCCGACGTGCTGACCTACCTCTATTTCCGGGAGATGAACATCGACCCCGCCCAGCCCCAAAAGCCCGACCGGGACCGCTTTGTCCTCTCCAAGGGGCACAACGCCCCCGGGCTCTACGCCGTGCTGGCCCAGCGGGGATTCTTTCCGGCGGAGGACCTGCTGACGCTGCGGCAGATCGGCTCCTACCTCCAGGGCCACCCCAACATGCGCACCGTCCCCGGGGTGGACATGTCCACCGGCTCTCTGGGCCAGGGGGTCTCCGCCGCCGCGGGTATGGCCCTAGCCGCCAAGCACAAGGGCGAGAGCTGTAAGGTCTACACCCTGCTGGGCGACGGCGAGATCGAAGAGGGCGAGGTCTGGGAGGCGCTGATGTTCGCCGGGCACTACCACCTGGACAACCTCTGCGTCATCATCGACTCCAACGGCCTGCAGATCGACGGCCCGGTGGAGGAGGTCATGAACTCCCACCCCATCGTGGACAAGGTCCGGGCCTTCAACTTCGAGGTGGTGGAGTGCGACGGCAACGACTTTGACGAGTTGGAAAAAGCATTTGCCGCTTTTCACGCCAACAGCGGCAAGCCTTTTTGTATCGTGATGAACACCACCAAGGGCCTTGGGGTGAGCTACATGGAAAACAACGTTGACTGGCACGGCAAGGCCCCCAACGACGAGGAATACGCCGTGGCCATGGCCGAACTGGAGGCCACGCTGGCCGGATTGGAGGCGATGTAAGATGGCAGATGTGAAGAAGATCGCCACGCGCCAGAGCTATGGCGAGGCGCTGGCGGAGCTGATGGCCGACCACGAGGACGTGATCGTCTTCGACGCAGACCTCTCCAACGCCACCAAGACCAACATCGTGAAGAAGGCCTTCCCTGGCCGCCACTACAACTGCGGCATCGCCGAGGGCAATATGATGGCGGCGGCGGCGGGCTGCGCGGCCATGGGGCTGGTGCCCTTCGCCTCCAGCTTCGCCATGTTCGCCGCGGGCCGGGCCTTTGAGCAGGTCCGCAACTCCATCGGCTACCCCCAGCTCAACGTGAAGATCGGCGCCACCCACGGCGGCATTTCCGTGGGCGAGGACGGCGCCTCCCACCAGTGCTGCGAGGACTTTGCCCTCATGCGCTCCATCCCCGGCATGGTGGTCCTCTGCCCCGCCGACGACGCCGAGGCCCGGGCGGTGGTCCGGGCGGCCTACGCCCACCAGGGCCCTGTGTACATGCGCTTTAGCCGCTTTGCCATGCCCGCGGTCCACGACGGCCCTGTGGACTTCGTCATCGGCAAGGGCGAGGTGTTACGCGAAGGGACCGACGTGGCCATCATCGCCAACGGCCTTTTGGTCCCCGAGGCGGTGGCGGCGGCGGACGCGCTGGCGGAGGAGGGCGTTCACGCCCGGGTCATCAACATGGCCAGCGTCAAGCCTCTGGACGAGGCGCTGGTCCTGAAGGCCGCGGCGGACTGCGGCAAGGTGGTCACCTGCGAGGAGCACTCCATCATCGGCGGCCTGGGCGAGGCGGTGTGCGCCCTGCTGGCGGAAAACCGCCCCACGCCGGTGCGCCGCGTGGGCGTTAACGACGTGTTTGGCCACTCCGGCCCGGCGGGCCCGCTCCTCAAGGAGTTCGGCCTGTCGGCGGAACACATCATCCAGGTGTGCAAGAGCTTCTAAGACTTCCACAAGCGGCTGACGGTCTGTCAGCCGCTTTTTTGTTGATTTTGCCCAGTTCTTCCTTGACGAGGGGCGGAAAAAATGCTTTAATAGAAGTAGTGAGCGTTGGGCCAAGGGCCCAAGGAATATTTTGCAGGAGGTCAAGGGAATGAAGAAAACCACGTTGAGACTGCTGAGCGTGCTGTGCGCGCTGGCGCTGGTGGTGGGGCTGGTCCCCGCGCTGGCCGCCGTGCCCATGGGCGGCACGGAGGTGGCCGAGACCGCCTCTACCGTAGAGGCGGCTGTCCCCAGCGGGGACAGCAAGAGCGCTGACGCGCCCGCCGAGCTGGCCGCCGCCCAAACGGTGTGGGTGGTGGGCGACTCCACCGTGTGCACCTACGGCGCGAACGAGGACCCCAATCACTTTTATAAGCGCTGCGGCTACGGCGCTAGGCTGCAGGACTATGTGAGCGCGCCTTACGAGGTCCAAAACCTGGCCATCTCTGGCGAGAGCTCCAAGAGCTTTACCACCACGGCCAATTACACCACGCTGCTCAACGGCATGAAGGCCAATGACATCCTGATCATCGGCTTCGGACACAACGACGAGAAGTCGGATGACGCCGCCCGCTACACCGCCCCCAACGGCACCTCCACCACCGAGGGGAGCTTTGCCAAGAGCCTGGCGGACAACTATATCAGTCCGGCCAAGGCCAAGGCGGTCATCCCCGTCCTCTGCACCCCCATCGTCCGCCGGACCGGCACCACCGGTAGCTGGAGCAACAACTGCCTCCACAAGGCCAACGGCGGCGACTACGCCGAGGATATCCGCAAGCTGGGCGCGGAGTTGGACGTGGCCGTGGTGGACCTGACCACCCTGACCAAGGAGAAATACGACGCGGTGGGGGCCGAGGAGACCAAGAGCTTCCACGCCTGTAAGGCCGGCGGCGCCAACGACGTGGACAACACCCACCTGAACGCCTATGGCGCCCAGGTGGTGGCCCAGCTTTTGGCCACCGAGCTGGCCAAGCTCCCCAACCTGGCGGCCTATGTGGCCCCCGAGGCGGTGGCTCCGAACAAGGCCACCCACCTGGTGCAGAATCCCGACTGGGTGGACCCGTCTACCATCCCCTATGCCCCGCCCACCACCTCCAGCGCCCAGTGCCAGGACTATGTGGCCGGGGACGTTCACTTTAAGGGTACCGCCATTGGCGAACTGGGCGGGGGCGACCCCACGGCGGCCAACCACGTCCGGGAGACGGTGGACGGCGCGATGCACATTGCCGTCAAGAACAACAAGAGCAAGATCACCAGCAGTCAGGACGGTCTGGTGATGTACTACTATCAGGTCCCCGCCGACAAGCCCTTCACACTGAAGGCCAAGGCCCGGGTGAACTCCATCGGCACCTCCGCCCCCAACCAGGCCGCTTTTGGCCTGATGGCCCGGGACGATATGTATATCGACAAGTATGACAGCGCGCTGACCAGCGACTATGTGGTGGCGGGCTGCCTGGGCAACGGCGGCGGCGTCAACTTCGCCCGGACCAATGGGACGCTGAACACCAGCACCGGCTGCACCCTGGCCAAGCCCCTGGCCGCCGACCAGACCTATGAACTGCAGATCACCCGGGGCGACGGCAACTACTCCTGCGCCATTGACGGCGTGACCAAGATCTACGACCTGTCGGTGGACAACAAGGACACCCAGTATACCTACATCGGCATGTTCTGCGCCCGGAGCTTCGACGTGACCTACAGCAGCATCGTGCTGGAGGTGGACGGCCAGACCCTTTGCGACACCACCGCCGCGGGCGAGCCCTTCTCCTTCTCGGTGAAGGGCTGGAAGTTCAAGGACGCCAAGGGCGCGGCCAGCGCGGAGGCCGTGGACGGCGGCACGCTGGACGCCGTTGACATCTCGACCGCCGGCGACGCCGCCCAGGCTCTGGCCTTTGCGGCGGTCTACGACCTGGATGGCCGCATGACCGGCGTCAAGGCCGTGGACGTGAAGACCGGCGAGATCAAGACCGGTTTGAAGATGAACGGCGGCGAGACCGCCAAGGTCTTCTGCCTGGACAAGACGGGCAAGGCCCCTCTGACCGAGGCGGCCCAGATCACCAGCGGCACCCCGGCCCCTGACCCCGATGTGCCCGTCTCCCCCAACCGCATCAAGGTCTGGGACTTTGCCGCCCAGGGCGAGAGCGACGCCAAGCTCTATGAGAACATGATCACCGCGTCCTCCTGGAGCGGCGCGCTGACTGGCGGACAGATCGCCAACGGCGACAAGACCTTTGGCGACCTGGTCTTCGCCGCCAACAGCAGCGAGAAGCTCTACAGCTCGGTGGCGGGCGTGGGGAGCTACGGCGACGCCAAAAAATACTGCGTGGACTTTGGCGACGGCTACACCTCCGCCGGCGGCATCTACTGCAACGGTACGGGTAACGCCAGCAAGCGCTATGTGCTGGTCAAGGACGTGAAGGCCGGGGACAAGATCGTGTCCTACATGGGCAGCAGCCAAAATGGCGAGATCACCTTCAGCGCGGGCACCAACGGCGCGGCGGACTATACGCTGACCAGCGCGGTGGGCACCTATCAGAAGGGCGAATTTATCGCCAAAAAGGACGGCGACTTTAAGATCTGGATGTCCGCCGGCGGCGGCAAGCCCTTCTATATGCGGGTCATGCTCCTCAAGTCCGCCCAGGTGAAGGGGACCCTCACCGTGCCCGCCGGCGTGACGGGCTACGGACTGAAGTTTATGAACCAGACCACCGGGGCGGAGACCGCCGCCACCGTCACGGGCAACACCTTTACCGCCGCCCTGGCCCCGGGCTACACCTACACCGCCGTGCTCACCAACGCCACCGGCTACGGCCTGACCAACGCCTGCAAGCAGGTGACGGTCACCGACGCGGAGTCCGTGAACGGAAAGACCGGCGTGGCCCTGACCGCCGAGGCCAAGAGCACCTACACCTATTCGGGCAAGGTCACCGGCTTCGCCCAGGGCTATGACGTGAGCAAGCTGGCCGTCACCCTTCAGCCCGACGAGGACTCCGCCGCCGCCGGATTCATGGCGGTGAAGCTGACGCTGGACAGCGGCTTGAACTACACCGCCACCCTGGAGCCCACGGTGGTCTACGCCGTGGAGATCGCCGGGGTCAACGACTATGAGGTCACCGCCGGCGGCAGCGTCACCAGCGAGGGCGCGGCGGTGAGCCAGGATATCACCGTGAGCCCCAAGCAGACCTACGCCACCACGGGCGACTTCGTCACCCTCTCCGACGGCAACGTCTTTGGCCCCCTTTACGAGGACTACCAGTACGCGCCCATCGAGGGGACCGTCACCGCCCTGACCTTCGAGAACGTGGACGACAAGTACGTCTATCCCGCCACGGTGGATGGCGGCAGCTACACCGTCTCCCTGCGGCCCGGCGCTTACCTGGCCAAGGCCACGGTGAACGGCTGGTCCACCAAGACCCACGTGGTGGTCGCAGACAAGGCTGTGGAGCGGGACCTGTTCTTCGTGTCCACCGCCACCCCTGCCGGCGTGGCCTATGCCGCCGATCTCTATGTGGGCGACGAGGGCCAGACCCTGAACTTCGGCACCATCACCCAGGCCCTGGACTACGTTAAGCGCATGACCCGCACCGACGACCAGCGGGTCACCATCCACATCGCCCCGGGGACCTACCGCGAGCAGCTCCAGATCGACAGCAAGAACGTGACGCTGGAGAGCTCCGTGCCCGGCCAGGAGGCCAAGATCACCTGGTACTACGGCATCGGCTACAAGTATTACAGCGGCTCCTCCGAGAGCTCCACCACCAGCATTTACGACGTGGAGCGGGCCTACGACAAGTTCGACAAGAACATCGCCGGACGCTGGGGCGCCACGGTGTGGATCAACGCCGACGGCTTCCGGGCCCAGGATATCGCCTTTGAGAACTCCTTCAACTACTACCTCACCGACGAGGAACTGGCCGACGGCGTGGCCTGCGATACCCTGGCCTTCGAGCGCAAGTACGGCGCGGAGGTGACCAGCAAGGCCGCCACCGAGCGGGGCGCGGTCATCTACACCAACACCAACAACGGCAAGGCGGGCAATAGCGAGTTCAAGGACTGCAGCTTCCTCTCCAGCCAGGACACCCTGATCACCGGCCGCAATATGTACTTCACCAACTGCCTCATCGAGGGCATGACCGACTATATCTGCGGCCCGGGCAACGCCATCTTCGACGGCTGCGAGCTGCGCTTTAAGGGTTACCACAAGGACTACGCCAACGCCAGCACCGGCGGCATGGTTACCGCGCCCCAGAATAGCGCCAGCGAGAAGGGCTACGTCTTCCGGGGCTGCACCATCACCGCCAGCCCTGACGCCAACATGACCGTGGGCACGGGCGCCTTTGGCCGCAACTGGTCGGCTACCGCCGGAGCGCTGTTTGTCGACACCCGCCTCCAGCGCGCCGATCTGATCTCCGCCGCGGGCTGGCAGGACTGGAGCTCCACCCAACTGGCCAAGGACGCCAATTTCCGGGAGTGGAACACCACCTTGATGGACGGCGGCGTCGTCAGCACCACCGGGCGGGTCCAGGGCACCGTGCTCACCGCCGCGCCCACCGTCGCCATGAGCGACTACTTCGGCTCCTGGGTGCCCAGCTACTATACCGCTGAGGCCGCCACGCTGGAGTTTACCAAGGACCCTGAGCTGACCGACAACGGCGACCTAAACGCCCCCTACCCCGGCCACACCCTGACGGTGAAGTACTCCCTGGGCGCCAACGACGCCAACGACGTGTCCACCATCCAGTGGTACCGGGTGAAGACCGGCGCGGCCGACGTGCTGGTGAAGACCTCGGCGGCCAACGTGGACCGGACCTACAAGATCGATAAGGCCGACCAAGGTTGCTGGATCAAGGCCGTGGTCACCCCCAAGACCGTGGGCGGCAAGACCGCTGCGGCCAAGAGTGTCCAGTTAGCCGACGAGGCTTATGTCCGGGAGGGCTATGAAAATCCCGACCTGCCCGCGGGCGTGCCCGACCTGGGCGAGGGAGTGAACCTCTTCCTGGCCGGCGACTCTACGGTGAAGGACTACTCCGCCAAGGGGATGTATAACGGCGGCAATGCCCGGGAGGAGGGCTCCTGGGGCGAGTTTTTGCAGCACTATGTGGACGCGGACGTGGTCAACGTGGTCAACTACGCCAACGGCGGCCGCTCCGCCCGGACCTTCTATAACGAGGGCTCGCTGCTGAAGATCCAGAAGGACATCAAGGCCGGGGATTACCTGTTCATCCAGTTTGGCCACAACGACTGCGGCGGTGAGAGCTACACCGACCGCTCCGTGCCCCTGGGCACGCCGGACGGCACGGGCAAGTATCCCACCACCGCTCCCACCACCGGCACAGCGCCCAGCATGGACGCCAGCGGCAAGATCACCGCGGGCACCTACGCCATGGACAGCGGCGGCACCTACAAGTGGTTTTTGCAGCAGTATATCGACGTGGCCCTGGAGGCCGGGGCCACCCCGGTGCTGATGACCCCGGTGGCCCGGATGTACTACGGCAGCGACGGCGCCATTACCAGCCACCACAACTGGGGCGGCGTCAAGGGCGCGGGCAACACCTACTGCGACGCGGTCAAGCAGCTCTACGAGGAGAACGTAGCCGCGGGCAACAACGTGCTGTTCCTGGACGCCTATGCCCTGACCGAGACCATGTTTGACCAGGCCTATACCGCGGGCGGCTCGGACGTGAACGGCAAGCAGATCATGCACGTGGGCGACTCCACCCACTGCAACAAGCTGGGCGGTATGCTGGAGGCGGCCCTGGTGGCCCAGGGTCTGCAGACGCTGACCGACAAGGACGGCAAGGCCATCTCCATCGCCTACACCGTGAAGGCCCCCGCCGGCGTGCGGGGCGAGACCACCAAGGGTGTGGAGGTCTTTACCGTCAACGCCAGCGGAAAGCTGGCCAGCGTCAAGAGCATCCTGGACGATTACGCCAGCGACGCGGCCTATTGGCAGACCACCGGCCAGACCTTGTTCGACGCCATCGCCGCCAAGGCCGCCGAGCTGGTCCAGCCCACTCCCTAAGCGAGTTCCAAAACGACAAAAAGAGACGGTCCCGACTGGGACCGTCTCTTTTTGCTTGCTTTACTTTGCCAGCCGCTGGGCCAGAGCCAGGAGTTGGGCCTGGGTCTGGGCGGTGACGGTGGAGGCCACGCTGACGGTGGGCTCCAGCACGCTTATGTCCTTCAGCTCTCCCAGCCGCCCAGCCATAAGCTTGCCCGCCGTGACCGCCCAGGAGCCGTTTTCGATGAGCCCCACGGTGCGCTTCTGGAAGGCCTTGCTCTTCAAATGAGCCAAAAAGTCCTCCATGGGCGGAAAGAGCCCGCCGTCATAGGTGGGAGCGGCCAGGACCAGCTTGTCATATTGGAAGGCCGCCGCCACCGCGGCGGACATATCGCACCGGGCCAGATCGAAGAAGGCCACGTTCACGCCCATTGCCTCCAGCATCTCCCGGAGCATTTGGGCGGCCTGGCCGGTGTTGCCATGGATGGTGCAAAAGCAGATGGCCACCCCCGGCTCCTCGGGAGTGTAGGTGGACCAGAGCTGGTATTTCTCCAGATAGGGGGCCAGATCCCCCTCCAAAATGGGGCCGTGGAGGGGCAAGATCTTGGCGATGTCCAGCCCCGCGGCCTTCTTCAGAAGGGTCTGCACCGGCGCGCCGTACTTGCCCACGATGTTGATGTAGTAGCGCCTGGCCTCGTCCTCCCAGGGCTCGTCCACGTCCAGCGCGCCGAATTTGCCGAAGCCGTCGGCGGAGAAGAGGAGCTTTTCCGTACTCTCATAGCTCACCATCACCTCGGGCCAGTGGACCATGGGGGCCATGTAGAAGGTCAGGGTGTGCGCGCCCAGCGAGAGGCTCTCCCCCTCCGCCATCAGCACCTGGCGGTGCTCCAGGTCGGGGAGGTCGAAGAACCGGGGCAGCATGGAAAAGGTCTTGGCGTTGCCCACCAGCTTCATCTCGGGGTAGCGGTCGCACAGCAGGGCGATGTTGTAGCTGTGGTCGGGTTCCAGATGGGAGACGACCAGGTAGTTGGGCTTGCGTCCGGCCAGGGCGGTCTCCACGTTCTCCAGCCACGCATCGGTGGCCCGGCGGTCCACGGTGTCCATCACGGCCACCTTCTCGTCCAAAATGACGTAGGAGTTATAGCTCACGCCGTTTGGCACGGGGTATTGGCTCTCAAACAGGTCGATGGCGTGGTCGTCTGCGCCCACATAGACGACGCTGTCGGAAATCTCAGGTCTCATAAAACGAGCCTCCTTTTGTAAAAGCGTCCTAGGGCATTATAGCACAAAAACGCCAAAGCGCAAGGGCCTTTCGCTCTTGCAATCTTGCCCTGGGATTGATATACTGATACCCATAGAGAAAGGAGCGTGGAGCCCAGTGGAGCGACTTCGTGTATTGCTGTCGGGCGTGCTGGCGGGGCTGTGCATCGCCCTGGGGGGCACCGCCTTTTTGTCCATGGAGAGCAAGCTGGCGGGGGCCTTGTTTTTCACCGTGGGGCTCTTCGTCATCTGCCTATTCAAGCTCCACCTCTTCACCGGCAAGGTGTGCTACGTCTTTGAAAACGGCCTAGGCTACGCCGCCGACCTCGTTTTGGTGTGGCTTGGCAACCTGGCGGGGACCTTTTTGGCGGCCCGGGCCCTGAGCCTGACCCGGGTGGGCCCCGCCCTGGCGGAGAAGGCCCAGGCGCTGTGCCAGACGAAGCTGTCCGACGGCCCGTTAAGCATTTTTATCCTGGCTGTTTTCTGCAACATTATGATCTACATCGCCGTGGAAGGCTTCAATAAAGCGCCCCATGACCTGGGCCGTTATCTGGCGCTGTTTCTCGGCGTGGCGGTGTTCATCCTCTGCGGCTTTGAGCACTGCGTGGCCAATATGTACTACTTCTCCATGGCCGGGGCCTGGAGCGGCAAGGCGTTCTTATACCTGCTGGTGATGACCCTGGGCAACGCCCTGGGCGGGGTGCTGTTCCCCGTACTGCGGCGCTTCAAGGATGGAAAGGCGGTGGGCGTATGACGGCGGAGGACTACATCCAGCGCCTGGGCATGGAGCCCCTGGTGGACGAGGGTGGCTGGTTCGCGCCCCAATGGCGCGCGGCGGACGACAAGACCGCCAGTTGCATCTACTATCTGCTCAAAAAGGGCGAGCGCTCGCGCTGGCACCAGCTCCAGAGCAACGAGGTCTGGACCTGGCACGCCGGAGGGACGTTGGAGATGACCCTGGGCGGCACGGGCGACTGGCCCGGCGAGGACCGGACCCGTCAGACCATCGGCCCGGACAGCCTGGTAGGCGTTGTGCCCCAACGGGTCTGGCAGACCACGAAGATCAAAGACGGGGATTTCGCGCTGGTGACCTGCGTGGTGGCCCCGGCCTTTTTTGATTCGGAGTGCTATCTGCCCCATCCCAGCGTAGAGGAGGTAGAGGGGGATGCTTGACTTTGACCTGACGGGCAAGGTGGCTCTGGTCACCGGGGTGAGCCGGGGCCTGGGACAGGCCATGGCCGTCGCCCTGGCCCGAGCGGGGGCGGACGTTGTGGGCGTGGGCCTCCACGGCATGGGCCAGACCAAGGCCCTTGTGGAAAACGAGGGCCGCCGGGGGTATGAAATAAAGGCCGACCTCTCCCGCAGCGATACCGCCGCCGACGTGGCGAAGGAGGCTGTCGCCGCCTTTGGCAGGGTGGATATTTTGGTCAATAACGCCGGGATCATCAAGCTGGCCCAGGCGGAGGACCACACCATGTCCGACTTTGACGCGGTGATGGAGGTGAACCTCCGCTCGGTGTTTCTTATGACTAGGGACATTGCCCGGCAGATGATCGCGCTGGGGGGCGGCAAGATCGTCAACATCTGCTCCATCCAGTCCCTGTGCGGCGGCGGAGGTGACGCGGCCTACGTGGCCAGCAAGCACGCCCTCCACGGCCTCACCCGGGCCTGGGCCAACGAGTGGGGCAAGTATAACATCCAGGTCAACGCCATCGCCCCGGGGTATATGGTCACCGACAACACGGCCAAGCTGCGTCAAAACCAGGCCGCCGTGGACGCCATCACCGCCCGTATCCCCCTGGGCCGCTGGGGGCGACCGGAGGACCTGATGGGTCCGGTGGTCTTCCTGGCCTCCCCGGCCTCCGACTTCGTCAACGGCCATCTGCTGGTGGCCGACGGCGGCTATATGAACGCGTAAAAAAGACGCTCCGCGAGGAGCGTCTTTTTTTACAGCTTCACCGCGCTGTCGTCCCAGTTCAAATAGCCCGGGATGTCCGGCCCGCCGCCCTGGTATTCCAGGACCAGGCCGCGATCGTCGTCGCCGCCCGCTTCCTCAAAGCCGGCGAACTTGTAGGCGATATACATCACCCGGTTGTGCTCGGTGGGCATGAAGTCGGCCATGAGCCGCTTGCCCAGCCGCTGGGAGAGCTGGGCGGCGTAGCTCAGCAGCGCGCCGCCCACGCCGTAGGACATGACCCGGCAGGAGACGATAAGCAGTTTGAGCCGCATGACCTCACCCTCCAGCCCCGCCAGCAGCAGCCCTACCTTGCCGCTGTCGCCGTACCTGTCCTGGAGCGAGCACACCAGAAAGATGTGGTTTGGGTCGTGGCTCAGGGCGGCCAGCTCCTCGTAGGAATAGGTGTAGCCTGTGGAGTTGAGCTGGTGGGTGCGGATGGTCAGCTCCTCCACCCGCTGGAGGTCGTCCTCGGTCACCGGGGCGATGCTGACCCGGATGCCCAAACTCTCCAAAAAGCCCTCGTCGGTGCCCACGAACTCCGCCTTGGCCTCCCGGCGGCGCAGGTCGGCTTGGTACATGGCCCGGCGGTTGGCGGAGGTCTCGGTGACAAAGCGGGGCGTCAGCTCGGGGAAGTCTAAGAGCTCTCCCACCGCCGTGTGGGGGTAGAGGGTCATTTTGGGCTGGGCGTGGGCCACCGCGTCACGCTCAAAGGAGCTGTCGTCGATGAGGGCCAGGGCCTCGGGCTTCAGATTCAAAAGCTGGGCAATGCGGCCCATGGCCGCGCCCTTGTCACCCCAGGAAATTTGCGGGCAGAGGAAGTAGTCCGCCACCCCCAGCCGCGCCAGATTCTCCAGGGCGGGCTGGGGCTCATTTTTGCTGGCGATGCTGAGCAAAACGCCCCGCCGGTCCAGCTCGGCCAGCACCTCGGCCACGCCTGGGCGCAGGGTCTGACCGCCCCCTTCGGAGAGGGTCCCCTCCCACAGGGTGTTGTCCAGGTCCCACACCAGGCACTTGACCTGCTTTTTCTCCCGTTCTCCCATGGCGCTCACGCCTTGCCGCCCAGCCGCTCCACCAGCGCGGTGATGCGCTCGGCGGAGGAGAAATTCTCCGGCGAGATGTCCTTGCGGCCCAGCTTGAGGTGGAAGGTCTTCTCCACAAAGACCACGATCTCCAAAGCGAACAGGGAGTTGACGAGGCCGCTTTTCAGCAGCTCCGTGTCCGGCGCGATGTCCGCGCCGCCGGTCTTCTCTCGGAGAAAGTCCAAAACTATCTGTTGAATATCCATTGTGTGTTCCTCCTTGTTATTGCTCTAGTAGAGATAAAAGCTCCTCGGTCGTGGTGGCGTCGGAGATCATGTGCCGTGGCATGCGCCGCAGGCTCTGGGGCAGGCCCCGGACGATCTCGGCGGTGCCGGGGTCGGTGGTGAGGGTGACGGTGGCTCCGGCCTGGGCCATGACCACCTCGGTGAGCTCGCCGGTGAGGCCGTAGGGGTAGGTGACGACCACGGCCCGCTGGTCCGCGGCCCGGGCGGGGGCCAACTGGGCCTGGGAGGCGGCGAAGTCCGCCTTCAGCGCGGCGGCGTAGTCCCAGTCGCTCTCCCCCTCCATGATCTGAACGCCCTGGCGGCAGTCCTCCCCGTCCAGCTCGGGGACCTGGTGCATGTCGTAGGTGTGGGAGTTGAGGCGAATAACTCCCTTTTCCACCCAAGGGAGCGCGTCGTCGATGGCGAAGTGGGGGGCCATGGCGTGGCCGGTGTCCTTGTAGCTGTCCTTCCCTGCCGACACGCCGATGACGGCGATCTGGGCCTGGTAGCCGTACTTTTCCAGCAGCGGCGCGCCCAGGGTCAGGTTGTTTTCGTAGCCGTCGTCAAAGGTGATGACCAGGCTCTTTTCCGGCAGCGGCGCGCCGTGGAGGACGTAGTCGGTGAGCTGGTCGTAGCCCACCGTCTGCCAGCCCGCAGCGAAGAGAGCGGCCAAATGGGCCTCAAAGTCCCGGTCCAGCACGGTGTAGGACCCGGTCTGGGCGGGGTCGTCGGTGAGGGCGTGGTACATCAAAATGGGCACTTTTTTGCTAAGGGCCTCTTCCTCCGGGAGGTAGAACTCTTCCAGGCGCTGGTCTACATTATCGGCGGTGACGTAGACCCCGAAGCCCTGGGGGGTCCAGACCGACTCGTCGCCGTAGATGCGGGCGGCCATCATGTCCCCCACGGCGTTGCGGAAGTGGTTCACGTCGTAGAAATACCGGGGGTCGCCGGAGATGGAGGACAGGCCGCTGAAATCCCAGAAGGGCCCGCTCTGGGCCACCGCGCGCCACAGCTTGGTGATGTCGGCGTGGTCGTAGCTCCAGATGTCCTCGTCATACTGAGCGGCGGAGCACACGGTGAGCTCTACGCCCTTTTCCTCGCACAGCCGGCGAAGCTCGGCGATGGCCTGGGCGCATTCGTCGATGTGGGGCAGCAAGCCCATCACGCCGCGGCTGGGGAACTGATAACCGTTCTCCGCCTCATAGGCCTCCAGAGAGCCAATGAGCTCCACATCCCGCCGCTCTTTGTTATAGACCCCGGTCTGGGGCAGGTACACCGCGTCCGGGGTCACCAGATAGCCCCGGGACAGCTCGGCGGTGAGCTTGTCCACGGCGTACTGGGGGTGGGAAAAGAGGTAGGAGCCGTAGAATAAGAAGGGCGAGGAGCCGTCGGCCACGCAGTGCATGCGCTCTTTCAGATCATGGGTGTCGGTGGCGAATTCCAGGGCGTTTTGGGGCTCGAACATGAGCACCATGTGGCGGACCTCGTCGTGCTCCAGCAGGTACTTGGCGCAGCGGACCTCGTCGCCCAGCTTGCCGCCGTACCAGGTGAGGTTATAGTATTTCCCGCCGGTATAGCTCTCAAAGGTCTCGCAGGACAGGGAGGCCACCTTGGATGAGCCGATAATGTAGCTGTCGTAGTCGTCAAGGTGGTCCTGGAGGTAGGCCAGCTTGGCCACCCGGGGGTTTTGGGTCATATCGTAGGCGTAGTCGTCCAGCACCTTGTCGCCAAAAACGCCAAAGGGGTCCACCGAGGCGTTAAAAAGGCCGTAGAGCCCGGCGGCCAAAGCTCCGCCCAGCACAAAGCAGCCCAGCCATTTCCAAAGCTTCATCCGCTCACCCCCTTAGAAGTTGAAGTATAGGAAGCCGGACACCTGGCTCATGTGGACCAGGCTTAGGGCCATCAGAGCGCCGCCGGCCAGGGCGTCACGGGCAGTGAAGTCCGTCTTTTTGGAAATGCCGTTGGAGTTTTTGCAGCAAAAGCACAGGACCGCGCTGACTGCCAGCAACGCCAGCACATACCAGTTGGCGGTCAGGAAGGCCGTCAGCGGCCCCGCCGCCGGGGTGATAAGGGCCCTGTAGACCCCCAGGGCCTGGGTGAGGCCGGAGCAGTCAAAGAGCACCCGCACCAGCGCCGAGGCCAGGAAGGTCATGGGCACCGCCAGGGCGGTGGGCAGACGCTTGCGGTGGAGGGCCATCAGGTTGGCCGCGCAGACAAATACGCCGTTGACCAACCCCCAGGCCAGATAGTGCCAGTCCGCGCCGTGCCACAGCCCGGAGACCAGGAAAGTGGCCAGAGTGGCCAGGATCAGCTTGCCGGTGCGGTCGCCGAAGTGGAAGAGCTTGTTGAACACGCTCTCGCTGAAAAACCGGGAGATGGTCATGTTCCACCGCCGCCAGAAGTCGGCGAAGTTCCTCGCTTTGTAAGGGGAATCGAAGTTGATGGGGAGGTCGATGCCAAAGAGGTGGCCGATGCCCCGGGCCATGTCGATGTAGCCGGAGAAGTCAAAATAGTAGGCGAAGGTGAAGGCCAGCACGCCGCACCAGGCCATGGGCCAGGACTGGGCGAACACGTCGCCGCCGTAAAAGCTCTTGGCAAAGGCGATGAGGGGGTCGGCCAGCACCGTCTTCTTGGCGCAGCCTACGCTGAGGAGCATAAGCCCACGGTAGATGTTCTGCCGGTCGAAGACCTTGAGACTGTCTCCCTGGAGCTGGGGCATCAGCTCGGGCCGCTTCACCACCGGGCCCACGATAAGCTGGGGGAAGAAGGTAATGAACACCGCGTAGTCCAGCGGCGGGTCCAGGTGGTCGGGGGCGCGGTAGATGTCGGCGGCGTAGGCCAGCATCTGGAAGGTGAAGAAGGAGATGCCGATGGGCAGCAGCAGCGCGATGGTGGGAAAGTCCCGCCCGGTGAGCAGCCCCACGCCCTCCAAAAAGAAGTTGAGGTATTTGAAGACGAACAGGGCCCCCAAATTCCACACCACCGCGGCGGTCATCAAAAGACGGCGAAAGCGCTTCAGCCGGCCCAGGCCCCAGGCCAGCAGGTAGTTGCCCGCCCCCAGGGCGCAAAAGCCCAGCAGGAAATCGGGCTGGCCCACGCCGTAAAACACCAGCGACGCCGCCACCAGCCACACCTTGGCTGCCGTCATGTTCCACCGCAGGCGCAGGATATGATACCCGGCCAGAGCGGTGGGCAGAAAGAGGAAGAGAAAGCGGTACGAGGAAAAGATCATGGCGGGCCTCCTGTCAGGATTTGTCCAATTCTACATTATATACCACAGCGAACAAAAAGGCAAATGGGCCCTTGCAAATTCCAACACAGGTGGATATAATAGCCACATAGTGGCTATTATGATCATGCCATAGATCGCGCAACGGCCCTTTGGGCCTGCGCGATCCTAGCCACATAACAGTCTGAGCGCTCCGTTGGGAGGCGGTCTTTACATGAAACGAATGCTGTTTATCTATAACCCCTGCGCCGGACAGGGCAAGGTGCGCAAAAAGCTGCCCGACATCGTCGACGCCTTCGCCCGGCGGGGCTATCTGCCCGCGGTCTACCCCACCCAAGGCCCCGGCGACGCCACCGCCCTGGTCCGGGGCATCGGGCGGCACTACCGCCGGGTGGTCTGCTGCGGCGGCGACGGTACTCTGCACGAGGTCATCGAGGGCCTGATGGAGCTGGAAAATCCGCCGGTGCTGGGCTATATCCCCGCCGGGTCCACCAACGACGTGTCCCGGAACCTGGACCTGCCCAAGAACATGCGCCGGGCCGCCGACGTGGCCGCCGGGGTGGAGACCATGCGCTGCGACATGGGCCGCTTCAACGGCGCGCCCTTTGTCTATGTGGCCGCCTTCGGCCTCTTTGCCGACGTGAGCTACGCCACCCCCCAGAAGTTCAAAAACCTCTTCGGCCACATGGCCTACGTTCTGGAGGGGGTCGGGCGGCTGGGCAATATCCGTAGCTGGCAGGTGGCGGTGGAGCACGACGCGGGGACGCTGGAGGGAGAATTTATCTTCGGCATGGTGGGCAACACCCGCTCCGTGGGCGGCTTCCAGAACCTGCCCGTGCCCGAGGTATCCCTGGATGACGGCAAGTTCGAGCTCCTTTTGGTCCGCCGGCCCAAGAATCCCGTGGAGCTCCAGGCCATCCTGGCCGCGCTGATGTCTCAGAAGACCACCCCCGACGGCCCGGTCATCGGCCTGCGCACCGCCCGGGCCCGTTTTACCTTTGAAACGCCGCCGGAGTGGACCCTGGACGGCGAGTGCGGCGGCACCCACGACGCGGTGGACATCGAGAACATCCCCCGGGCCCTGGAGCTGTGCTGCCGGCGCAAATAGGCCCCTTTTGGCACCAAAAACGCCCCCTTGGCATAGGTTGAAGCAAGACCAATGCCAAGGAGGCGTTTTTATATGGAAGAGCGGGCCGTGTCGGCGCAAAGGACCTTTGCACAGACGGAGGGCCAGGCCAACGTCAAGGGAGGGCTTTGTATGGATGAACTGGCGATGCTGGACCGGGAGACCTTCGCCCAGGTGTGGAGCCGGGTGGACGCCCAGGGGACGGGCCCGGTGGAGCCCGTGCCCGAGCCCCAGGAGCCGACCCAGCCCCAGTCCGGCCCGACGCTGCAGGAGCTGGTGGCCGAGTGTCTGGCTGGGGCGGAGCAATACCGGGCCCTGGCCCGCCGCGCCCGGCGTTCCGGGACGGAGCTGACCGCCCTTCATGGCCAAAAGACCGCCCAGGCCAAGCGTCTCAGCGCGGCCTACTTCCTCCGCTCCGGCGTGCGCTATTGGCCCCGCCCCAACGCCCCCCAGGGGCAGGAGCAGAGCTTCTTCGCCGCGCTGCGGGAGCAATATCTCACCGAGGGGCGGCTGCGTCAGCGGCTGGAGGAGCTGGCCCGGACCGCTTCGGAGGACTTATCTGAGCTCTACGCCCAACTGGCCCAGGAGACCGCCCAGATGGCCCGGCAGGTCCAGCGGGCCGTAGAGCGGGAGCTGTAAGGCTCAGTACCGCCGGATGACGGCCACCACCCGGCCCAGCAGGGAGCAGCCCTCGCCGTCGATGGGTTCGTAGTCGGGGTTTTCCGGCATGAGCCAGAGGTGGCCCTTTTCCATCTTATAGGTCTTCACCGTGGCCTCGTCCTCAAAGAGGGCCACCACGATGTCGCCGTTGCGGAAATTCTGCTGCTGGTGGACGATGACCAGGTCGTCGGGCAAAATACCGGCGTAGAGCATGCTCTCTCCCCGGACCTTCAGGGCGAAGTGCTCCCCCACCAGGCCGTCGGTGTCGTAGGTCAGGTATTCCTCCACGCACTCCTCGGCCAAAATGGGCGACCCGGCGGCCACGCTGCCCACCAGGGGGATCTTGTCGCGCTTGGCGGCAGTCTCCTCGTCATTGAGGGTCATGGCCCGGGTCTTGCCCGCCGCCCGGGTGAGCACGCCGGCGTTTTCCAGGCCCTTCATGTGGAAATGGACGGTGGAGGGGCTCTTCAGCCCCACGGCCTGGCCGATCTCCCGCACCGAGGGGGGATAGCCGTGCTGCTCGGAAAAGGCGACGATGAAGTCGTAGATTTCCTGCTGCTTGGGGGTCAGGGCTTTCATCAGGACGCACCTCCAGGTTACTTGATGACATCAGTATAGCACATCTGTTCTCAAATGTCAAACGATTGTTCTAAGAATTTTTACAATTTCTTCATTGACATTAAAATTTTAGGAGAATATACTGTTGAGCAACCAAAACCTGGGAGGAATGTCTGTTGCTCCAGCTCATTCGCAAGCACCTGAAGGGCTACGGCGCCAAGGCGGCCACGGGACCGGTGTTCATGGTCCTGGAGGTGGTCTGCGAGATGCTCATGCCCCTTTTGATGGCCCAGATCGTGGACACGGCCATCCCCACCGGCGACACCGCCGCCATCTACCGCCTGGGCGGAATGATGGTGGCGCTGGCGCTTTTTTCCATGCTCTGCGGCGTCATGGGCGCCAAGCTGGGCATCGACGCCAGCCAGGGCTTCGGGGCCAATCTCCGGCTGGCTCTGTTTGAAAAGATTCAGGGCTTTTCCTTTGCCGACATCGACCGCTTTTCCTCTGCCAGCCTCATCACCCGCACCACCAACGACGTGAACAACATGACCATGATGCTGACCATGGGCCTTCGTATCATGGTCCGGGCCCCGGTGATGCTGCTGGTGGCCCTGGTCATCGCCGTGCGCCTCAACGCCCGGCTGGCGGTGGTGCTGGTGGTGGTCATCCCGCTGATGACGGTGGTCATCGCCCTCATCATGCGCGTGGGCATCAAGCTCTTCGGCCTGGTCCAGCGGCGGCTGGACGCTCTCAACGAGGTGCTGCAGGAGAACCTGGTGGCCATTCGGGTGGTCAAGGCCTTCGTCCGCCGGGACTTTGAGAAAAAGAAGTTCCAAAAGAGCAACGATGAGCTCACCGAGGCCTTCTTAAAGGTGGGCCTTCGCATCGTGATGATCATGCCCATTATGACCATCTGCATGAACGGAGCGACGGTGGCCATCCTCTACTTCGGCGGAAAGATGGTCATGGGGCTGGAGTTCGACCTGGGCTCGCTCCAGGCGTTTATCAGCTACATTTCCCAGATTTTAATGAGCGTGATGATGGTGGCCATGTCCCTGCTGCAGCTCTCCCGGGCTCAGGCCAGCGCCCGGCGCATCAGCGAGGTGCTGGAGGCCGAAAGCGACATCCAGGACGCCACCCAGCCCGCCCCGCTGCCTGAGGCCCGGGGCAAGGTGGAGTTCCGGGACGTGTCCTTCCGCTACGCCACCGGCACCGGCGACGACGTTTTGGCCCACATCGACCTGGCTGTGGAGCCGGGGCAATTTGTGGCCATCGTGGGCGGCACCGGCGTGGGCAAATCGAGCTTGGTGAACCTGATCCCACGCTTTTATGACGTGACCGGCGGGCAGGTCCTGCTGGACGGGGTGGACGTGCGGGACTACCCCTTGGAGGAGCTGCGCAGCCGCATCGGCATGGTGCTGCAAAACAACGTCCTCTTCTCCGGTACGGTGCGGGAAAACCTTCTCTGGGGCGACCCCAATGCCACCGAGGAGGACCTGGTCCGCGCCGCCAAGGACGCCCAGGCCTATTCCTTCATCATGTCCCTGCCCCAGGGCTTTGACACCCATTTGGAGCAGGGCGGCGTGAACCTTTCCGGCGGGCAGAAGCAGCGCCTGTGCATCACCCGGGCCATGCTGAGAAAGCCCGCGGTGCTCATTTTGGACGACTCCACCTCCGCCGTGGACTCGGCCACCGAGGCCGCCATCCGCAAGTCCTTCTCGGAGAATCTGAAGGACACCACCGTTCTCATCATCGCCCAACGCATCTCCTCGGTGCGCTACGCCGACAAGATCGTTATCTTGGAGGACGACCACATCGCTGGCGTGGGCGCCCACGAGGAACTGTTGGCCGGCAACGCCATCTACCAGGAGATCTACCAGTCCCAGTTGGAAGGGGTGAGCGAGTAATGCCCGGACCGCACGGCGCGCCGCGAGGCGGCTATCAAAAGCCCAAGAACATGGGCCGGACCATCCTGCGCTTAGTGGGCTATCTCACCCGCTCGCCACTGATCCTACTGCTGGTGGCGGGCTGCCTGCTGGCCTCGGTAGGGGCCAACCTGGGCGGGAGCTATATGCTCCGGGGCATCATCAACGACTTTTTGGACCTGTCCGGGCCCCGGTTCGGGGACGTGGCGGGCCTGGGCCTTGCCATTTTGCGGCTCATCTGCGTCTATGCGGCCGGGGCGGCGGCCAGCTACGTCCAGTCCGCCGCCATGGTCCGCCTGGCGCAGAAGGGGACCAACCGCCTGCGCCGGGAGCTTTTTGACGCGCTGCAGGACCTGCCTTTGAGCTACTTTGACCAACACCCACACGGCGAGCTCATGAGCCGCTTCACCAACGACGCGGACAACGTGCAGATGGCTCTGGAGCAGAGCTTGGTCTCCATGCTCTCCAGCGCCTTCATGTTCATCGGCCTGGTGGCGCTGATGTTGGTGATCAACTGGCGGCTCTTTTTGGTGACGCTGGTGGTGCTGGCGCTGACCATGCTTATCTTCCAGGCCATCAGCAAGAAAAGCCGCAATTACTACGTCCAGCAGCAGACCGCCCTGGGCGCGCTCAACGGCAACATCCAAGAGACCATCGAGGGGCTGCGGGTGGTGAAGGCATTCACCCACGAAAAAGCCGCCACCGCCGACTTTAAGGTCCTCAACGAGCAATATCGGGAGGCGGCCCGCAAGGCGGGCTTCTTCTCGGGCATCATCGGCCCGGTGAACCACAACCTGATGAACATCTCCTACGCCCTCACCGCCTGCGTGGGCGGTCTGCTATCGGTCCTGCAGGGCTTCGACCTGGGCGGGCTCGTGGTCTACCTCAACTACTCCAAGCAGGTGGGCCAGCCCATCAACCAGGTCTCCCAGCAGATGACCGCCATCCTCTCCGCCCTGGCCGGGGCCGAGCGCATCTTCGCCGTCATGGACGCGCCGCCCGAGGTGGACCAGGGCCAGGTCCGTCTGGAGCGGGTCTCAGGCCGGGAGTGGGCTTGGAAGCGCCCCGACGGCACGCTGGTGCCCTTAAAGGGCGATGTCCGCTTCGAGGATGTGAGCTTTTCCTACGTCCCCGGCAAGCCCATCTTGAAGCACATCTCCCTCTACGCCACCCCGGGCCAGAAGATCGCCTTCGTGGGCTCCACCGGGGCGGGCAAGACCACCATCACCAACCTCATCAACCGCTTCTACGAGATCGAGTCGGGCCGCATCACCTACGACGGCATCGACGTACGGGACATCGCCAAGGACGACCTGCGGGCCTCTTTGGGCATGGTGCTCCAGGACACCCATTTGTTCACCGGCACGGTGATGGACAACATCCGCTACGGCAGGCTGAACGCCACCGACGAGGAGTGTATCCAGGCGGCCAAGACCGCCAACGCCCACTCCTTCATCCGAAGGCTGCCCCAGGGCTACCAGACCATGGTCACCGGCGACGGGGCCAACCTCTCCCAGGGCCAGCGGCAGCTCCTAGCCATCGCCCGGGCGGCGGTGGCCGACCCGCCGGTGATGATCCTGGACGAGGCCACCTCCAGCATCGACACCCGCACGGAAAAGCACATTGAGGCGGGGATGGACGCGCTGATGGAGGACCGCACCGTCTTCGTCATCGCCCACCGGCTGAGCACCGTGCGCAACTCCAACTGCATCGTGGTGCTGGAGCAGGGCATGGTGGAGGAAAAGGGTGACCACGAGGACCTCATCGCCCAACAGGGCCGGTATTATCAGCTCTATACCGGGCAATTCCAACTGGATTAGAAGCGCGAGGGTAGGCGGCCCGGGCCCGATGGAGCGGCGAAAGGCCGCCCAACCCGAGCGTGACAGCCCCATACAAAAAACCGCCCTTAGGGGCGGTTTTTTGTATTTACAAACCGTAATTCCTGGGCTATAATATACCTGCTGTATTTTTATAAGAGAGATGGGAGTGTTTTCTATGAACGAGGCATTGGGGCGGTCCTTGGCGCTACTGCGGCAGGAAAAGGGCCTTTCCCAGCGGGCGGTGGCGGCGGATCTGGGCATCTCCCAGGCGCTGCTGAGCCACTACGAAAAGGGAGCCCGGGAGCCGGGCCTGGCCTTTGTGGCCAAGGCCTGCCGGTACTATAACGTCTCCGCCGACTTCCTCCTGGGCCTGAGTTTGTCCCGGGACGGCACCACGATCTTGGAGGCCGAGACCCTGCCCGATGTGTCCGAGGAGCGGCCCGGTGAGCTTCGGGGCAGCGTCATGGCCATGCTTACCAAAAAGCTGGTGGTCAACTCCGCGGGACTGCTCTTTGACCTTTTGGGGGCCCTTGGCAGCAAGAAGGCCATCCAGGCCGCCGGAGAGTACCTGGGCGGCGCGGTCTACCAGCTCTTCCGCCGCCTCCACCGCGCCGCCGGGGCCAGCGAGGACTTCTTCGACGTGCCCGGGCGGTACTTCGACCTGGGGGTGGCCACCGCGGACATGACCCTGTCCCAGTGCGACTATCAAGACGCCCTGGACGCCGCCACCCGGGAGAAAAAGGCCTTCCCCGACCTGTCCCACGACGCCCTGGCCGGGGCCTACCCCGGCGTGTACCAGTCCCTTTTGCAGGTGGTCCACACCGCCGGGCGGCGGCTCAACGACGAGCTGGACCTCCGGGAGCGTCTCGCCGAAGAGGGCCGGTAAACCCTTGACCCAGTAGAACGAGGTGACACCATGACCGACCAATCGAAAATTCGCAATTTCAGCATCATTGCCCACATCGACCACGGCAAGTCCACCCTGTCCGACCGGCTCATCGAGGCCTGTAACGCGGTGGAGCAGCGGGAGATGGAGGCCCAGCTTTTGGACAATATGGACTTAGAGCGGGAGCGGGGCATCACCATCAAGGCCCGGGCGGTGCGACTGCAGTATAAGGCCGCCGACGGGGAGGTCTACACCCTCAACCTCATCGACACCCCGGGCCACGTGGACTTTAACTACGAGGTCTCCCGGTCCCTTGCCGCCTGCGAGGGAGCGGTGCTGGTGGTGGACGCCGCCCAGGGCATCGAGGCCCAGACCCTGGCCAACACCTACCTCGCCATGGAGCACGACCTGGAAATTCGCCCGGTGCTCAACAAGATCGACCTTCCCGCCGCCGACCCGCAGCGGGTGAAGAACGAGATCGAGGACGTGATCGGCCTGCCCGCCCAGGAGGCCCCGGAAATCTCCGCCAAGATGGGCACCAACATCCCCGCCGTCTTGGAGGATATCGTCCAGAACGTCCCCGCCCCCAAGGGCGACCCCAAGGCCCCCTTAAAGGCCCTCATTTTCGACAGCCAGTATGACCCCTACCGGGGCGTCATCGTCTACTTCCGGGTGATGGAGGGGACGCTGAAAACGGGCATGGGCGTGAAGCTCATGGCCTCGGGGGCGACCTATGAGGTCTTAGAGTGCGGCCATCTGCTGCCCCTGGGCATGGAGCCCTGTGATGAGCTGTCGGCGGGCGAGGTGGGCTACTTCACCGCCTCCATCAAGACCGTCTCCGACACCCGGGTGGGCGACACCATCACCGAGCGGGACCGCCCGGCAAGCGAGCCCCTGCCCGGCTACCGCCCCGCCCAGGCCATGGTCTACTGCGGCGTGTATACAGAAGACGGCAGCAAATACCCCGACCTCCGGGACGCTTTGGAAAAGCTTCAGCTCAACGACGCGTCGTTGTCCTTCGAGCCGGAGAGTTCGGCGGCTCTGGGCTTTGGCTTTCGCTGCGGCTTTTTGGGCATGCTCCACATGGAGATCATCCAGGAGCGCTTAGAGCGGGAGTTTGATTTGGACCTGGTCACCACTCTGCCCAGCGTCATTTACCGCATCACCAAGTCCGACGGCTCGGTGGTCATGGTGGATAACCCCCACAACTACCCCGACCCCGGGGTCATCACCCTCTCTGAAGAGCCCTACGCCAAGGTATCTATCATCTCCCCGCCGGACTACGTGGGCAATATCATGCCCATGTGCCAGGAGCGGCGCGGGGAATTTAAGGACATGCAGTATCTGGACACCAACCTGGTGGAGCTCCACTACTCCATGCCCCTGGGCGAGATCATCTACGACTTCTTTGACGCCTTAAAGGCCAAGACCCGGGGCTACGCCAGTCTGGACTACGAGCTGGAGAGCTACAAGCCCTCCGAGCTTGTGAAGGTGGATATGCTCTTAAACGGCGACCAGGTGGACGCTTTGTCCTTCATCGCCCACAAGGACAAGGCCTATCCCCGGGCCAGAAGGATGTGCGAAAAGCTCCGGGAGAACATTCCACGCCAGCTCTTCGAGGTGCCCGTCCAGGCCGCCATCGGCGGCAAGGTCATTGCGAGGGAAACGGTGCGGGCCATGCGCAAGGACGTGCTGGCCAAGTGCTACGGCGGCGACATCACCCGGAAAAAGAAGCTGCTGGAAAAGCAAAAAGAGGGCAAAAAGAAAATGCGTACCCTGGGCACCGTCCAGCTCCCCACCGAGGCATTCATGGCGGTGCTGAAACTGGACGAGGAATAGAGAAAAAGCTCTGAGGTCTTCCCTCAGAGCTTTTTTTAGTCGTTTTGCAACAGCTTGTAGGGCGGCACGCCCAGGGCGGTGGCAATGGCGTAGAGGGTCTTGAGCGAGGTGCTTTTGCTCACGCCGGGGGCCTCGATCATGCCGATGTAGGAGGTGGACACCCCCACCCGCTCTGCCAGGTCCTCCTGGGTCAGCCCCGCCCGCTTGCGGTAGTAGCTCACCTTCAGCCCCAGATCCAGGATAAAGTTTTGATAGCCGTACTCGTTCATCGTTATCACCCATAATAAGTCTATCGCAACGGATAGTTTGTGTTTATTGTCTATTTCTAATTTACATTTACTTATAGTTAATAAAATTTTGAAAAGGTATTGAAAACCCCGGGCAAAGGTGGTATGCTTTGGGTAGAGAAACCCGCGTTCCCCACCGATGACGAAGGAGGAATTTTTATGCGAAAGACCCTTGCCTTGGCCCTGACGGTCGTATTGGCCCTGGGGCTGGCTGTCCCCGCGATGGCACAGCCTAGGCTGCTTGATCCGGACGAGCCCTACGAGGTTCCCCAGGAGGAGATACAGGCGTTTTTGGACCTCATGGAGGAGACGGGGGCCTTCTATGTGGACGGCCAGCCGGTGGATACCTACCCTGCCGGGGAGGCGCCGGAGCTCAAGAGCATCGCCGACGAGTCCCAGGAGGTCCAGGACTTCCTCTATGAGATGTATAAGGAGGGCGACCTGACCCAGGAGAACACCAGCTACGACCTGAGTTATTTTGAGGACTACGAGTACGTGGACCCCTACGAGCAGTATGCCCAGGACCACCCCGAGGAGATCGCCAATCTGGACGTGGACGCCCTCATCGCCGGGTGGGGTTATGAGGACCAGACGGCCATGGAGGCCTTTCTCGCCGACCAGTATCTGGACGACGTTGCCGACGCCGCGGTGGTGGTACGGTACGAGTACATCCTCCGGCGCGTGGGCGTGCTCAACAGTCAGGACTGGGCCAGAGAGTACAAGGAGGAGTACCCCGAGGACTGGGCCGCCTTTGACGCGGAGCGGTTTTTCCAAGGGGAATGGTCCTATATGGACAAAGAGGAATATCTCGCCCAAAAAAACATCCTCACCGAGGAGGAGTTTGTGGACGTGATGTTTGAGGACTGCATTGATACCTATGGCCGCTACGATCCCACCGACTGGGAGTATGACTGGCACCGCCAGTCCACCCTGACCCTGGTGGTCAACGGCGTGCGCAGCGACATCCCCATCGCCGCCAACGACTGGACCACCTACGCCGACGCGGCGGCTCTGCGCGCCATCCTGGGGGCTGACGCCGTGGCCGCGGGCTACGACGGCCCCGTCCCCATCCGTGAGGCGGCGGAGAACGCGGGCTGGGATGTGGTGTGGTACGACGACGGCTACGGGGATTGGTACGACTACGACTGGTACGACTATGGTTGGTGGGGCTGGGACCAGCAGGTCTGCCTTTGGGACCCCACCGCCTTCCGTTCGGAGGCGACCGAGGCGCTGGCGGGCTATCAGGCCCTGCTGGAGATGGCCGGAGAGAGCGCGGAGGACGGGCTCTTTTCCCCTACGCCCAAGCGGGAGACGCAGACGCTGGAGCTGACCTTTACCCGGTTCAACTCGCTGGACGGGGATGAGGAACACACCCTGACGGCGAAGATGGACGGCGTGTATCAGGATGGCGTGGTGGACGTGACCTTCACCTTCGACCTGTCCCAGCTTTTGGCGCTGCTTCCCGTCGAGGCGGAGGAGATCGAGGAATATGCCCCCTTTACCTTTGACGAGCTCAAGACCCTGCTGACGGCGGGGAAGGCGGAGCTGATATTGGACCTCAACGCGGGGGTCGCGGCCTACAACTGTCCCCTTCTGGACCTGCTGGAGGGCAGCGAGGCCGGTTGGCGCCGGGCCGACTTTCCCACCTATACCGGGGAGAAGGCCGACATGGCGCAGACGCTCTACAAGAATGTCCTTGCCACTACCGAGCGCTCTGGCGGCGAGGCCGCCAAGCGCATGGCCGACGGCCTGCTGACCGGCTTCTCGGCGGTGGTCGGACCGGAGAACATCACGCGCAGCGGCAACAAGCTGACCGTCCACGTGGAGACCGAGCGGGTGAACGCCGCCCTGTCCCGGCTTTTGGGGACGGAGGAGCCCATCTCGTTCTTTAAGCGCTTTGACATGGACGCCACCTTGACCGCTGGCGGTGATACGGACATGACCATGGTGCTCCGGCCCAATATGGAGGTGCTGGTGGGGGAGGCTTCGCCCACGGACCTGAGCCTTTACGGCGTGCCCGACATTCAGCTCACCGCCACCACCCGTGGCAACCGGGCCAAGAGCACCACCAATATGGAGCTGCACATCCAGAACTGGGGCAAGTTCGTGCTGGAGAGCGTTTCCGCCGCCGTTCGGACGGTCAAGGGCCCCCGCCAGCTGGCGGACGTGCTGCCCCTGCAGGTGGAGCCCGCGCCGGGCACGGTGCTCACCCGGGCCGAGTGAAAATAGGAGATACCTATGAAGAGATTTCTTGCTTTTGCGCTCGTTTTTGCGCTGGTCTGCCCCGCCCTGGCGGCGGAGGAGACCGTGGCGGTGGCCACCACCCAGGCCGTGGAGGTGGACGACCGGGCGGTGACCTTCGAGACCTACGCCCTGCTGGACGCCAACGGCTTCCAGACCAACTACGCCAAGCTCCGGGACGTGGCCCACGTCTTGAACGGCACCCCCGCCCAGTTCGCCGTGGACTGGTCTGAGCGGGGCGGTATCGCCGTTACCACCGGCCAGCGTTATACCGACGACGGCACCGAGATGACGACCCCCTACTCCGGGGACCGAGCCTGCCAGGTCCTGAACGAGTTCACCACCGTCAACGGCGAAAAGCGCTCCATGTCCGCCATTCGGCTCTTTGACGACAACGGCAACGGCTACACCTACTATAAGCTCCGGGACCTGGGGGCCTGGCTGGGCTTCCAGGTGGACTGGGACCAGGCCCGGGGCGTGTACATCGACACCGCCAAGCTCTACTCCGGGGTCGACCGAAACGAGGCCGCCGCCCTGGCGGGGACCTGGACGGGCACGCTGGACCTGGGCCCGGTGCTCGCCATCGCCGCCGAGAGCCAGCCCCAGCTAAAGGACTACTTCCACTTCGATAACGCCACCGCCCCGGTGACCCTCACCGCCGACGAGATGGGACAGTATACCCTCACCCTCCGGGAGGAGGACTTCAACGCCGCCCTGGCCCAGGGCAAGGCCGCCTTTGTCCAGGGCGCGGTGGACTGCTACGCCGCCCAGCTCCGGGACACCCTGGGCATGACGCTGGAGGAGGTGCTGACCCAAAGCGGCGTGGACCGTCAGAGCTTCGAGGGGGAGTTTGCCCAGATGTTTGACCAGGCCATGCTCCAGGCCGGGGCCCGGCTGCTGGGCCAGTTCAACACCACCGCCCAGTGGACCGCCCAGCAGGCCTCCGGCGTCCGCACCGGGCAAAACACCCTGACCCTCACCCTGGGCGACAACACCAGGATCGACTTTACCCGCAAGTAAGCCCTTAGTATAAAAGGTCCCTCCCAGCCGGGAGGGGCCTTTTTTGTCCCCGGTCAAATTTTCCGTAAGTCCCTTGCGAAGGGGGTTTGGAAGTGGTATAATGATTCCAACTGTGGAAATCTTTACTTTCAAAGATAAGGACTGATATCATTTGGCAAAAAAGAAGGCGACGGAAGAGACGATCAAGCACCGGGACAACCCCAACGTCATGGGGCTGCGCCGCGAGGTGATGGAGCAGCCCATTACCCAGACCCTGGAGCTCAACTACATGCCCTACGCCATGAGCGTCATCGTCTCCCGGGCCATCCCGGAGATCGACGGCTTTAAGCCAAGCCATAGAAAGCTCCTCTACACCATGTACAAGATGGGCCTGCTGTCCGGTGGACGCACCAAGAGCGCCAACATCGTGGGCCAGACCATGAAGCTCAACCCCCACGGCGACGCGGCCATTTACGACACCATGGTCCGTCTCAGCCGGGGCTATGGCGCGCTACTGCACCCCTTGGTGGACTCCAAGGGCAACTTCGGCAAGGTCTACTCCCGGGACATGGCCTGGGCCGCCAGCCGGTACACCGAGGCCAAGCTGGACGCCATCGCCGGCGAGTTCTTCCGGGACATCGACCAGGACGCGGTGGACTTCCAGGACAACTACGACGGCTCCATGAAGGAGCCCTCGTTGCTGCCTACCACCTTCCCCAACGTGCTGGTGTCCGCCAACCAGGGCATCGCCGTGGGCATGGCCAGTAACCTCTGCGGCTTCAACCTGGGCGAGGTGTGCGACGCGGCCATCGCCTATCTGAAGGACCCGAAAGTCGATCTACTCACTGTATTAAAAGCCCCGGATTTTTCCACCGGTGGTCAGCTTTTGTATAACGGCGAGGAGATGGCCAACATCTACCGCACGGGTCGGGGCTCCTTTAAGGTCCGGGCCAAGTGGCGCTATATGAAAGAGGGCAACCTCATCGAAATTTACGAGATCCCCTACACCACCACCACCGAGGCGGTCATCGACAAGGTGGCCGAGCTCATCAAGGCGGGGAAGATCAAGGAGATCTCCGACATGCGAGACGAGACCGATCTTTCCGGCCTCAAGCTCACCATCGACCTCAAGCGGGGCACCGACCCGGAAAAGCTGATGCAGAAGCTCTATAAGTCCACCACGCTCCAGGACTCCTTCCCCTGCAACTTCAACATCCTCATCGCCGGCACCCCCCGGGTCATGGGGGTGGGCGAAATTTTGGAGGAGTGGACCGCCTGGCGGATGGACTGCGTGCGCCGGAGAGTCTACTTCACCCTGAAAAAGCGGGAGGAAAAGCTCCACCTGCTCAAGGGCCTGAAGAAAATTTTGCTGGACATCGACCGTGCGATAAAAATCATCCGGGAGACCGAGGAGGACGCGGAGGTCATCCCCAACCTGATGATCGGCTTTGGCATCGACAACGTCCAGGCTGAGTTCGTGGCCGAGATCAAGCTGCGCAATATCAACAAGGAATATATCCTCAAGCGTGTGGAGGAGACCGCCCAGTTGGAGGAGGAGATCGCCGACCTTAAGGACTTGGTGGGATCGCCCAGCCGTATCAAGGGCGTCATCACCGAGGAGCTCAAGGCCGTCAAGAAGAAGTTTGCCACCCCCCGGAAGACGGAAATTCTCTACGAGTTCGAGACCGCCCAGGAGACCGACCTCACCGAGGAGGTCCCCGACTACCCCGTCCACGTCTTCCTCTCCCGGGAGGGCTACTTCAAGAAGATCACGCTCCAGTCGCTGCGGATGGCCAGCGACCAAAAGTATAAAGAGGGCGACGGCCCGGCACAATACTGGGAGACCACCAACAAAGAGGAACTGCTGGTCTTCACCGACAAGCAGCAGTGCTACAAGGCCCGCCTGGGCGACTTTGACGATGCCAAGGCCAGTGTCCTGGGCGACTACCTGCCCACCAAGCTGGGCATGGACCAGGGCGAGAGCGTGGTCTTCGCCGCCCTGGCCCAGGATTACGTGCCCCACATCCTCTTCTTCTTCCAAAACGGCAAGGTGGCGCGGGTGGAGATGGGCTCCTACGTTACCCAGACCAAGCGCAAGAAGCTCACCGGGGCCTACTCGGACAAGTCGCCCCTGGTCACCGCCCTGGTCATCCGGGAGGACATCGAGGTAGCCGTCCACTCCAGCGACGGCCGGTGCCTGGTGTTCCACACCGCCTCGCTGAACCCCAAGACCACCCGCAACACCCAGGGCGTCAACGTCCTGACCCTGAAGGGCAAGCACACCCTCTGCGCCGCCGAGCCCCTGAGCCAGAGCCACATCGCAAACCCCGCCCGGTTCCGGGGCCGGTCTCTGCCCGCCGCGGGCTCCCTGCTGCGGCCGGAGGACCGGGCCATGGACGACCAGCTGACGCTCTAAAATAAGGAGGCTCTATGGCAAAAAAAGCCTGGCCCTTTGTGAAAAGCTACGCCATCATCACCCTGGGCGCGCTGGTGTACGCCCTGGCCTTCGCCTGGTGCTACGACCCCAACCACATTGGCTTTGGCGGCGTGACCGGCCTGGCCCAGATCGTCAACCACTTTGTCCCTATGGCGCCCATCGGCCTCATGGTCATCGTCTTCAACATCCCTCTCTTCCTGCTGGGCTGGAAGCTGCTGGGGGTGGGGGTGCTGGCAAGCTCGCTGTACGCCATGGCCTGCTCGTCGCTGATGATCGACCTGTTGGAGCGGCTGTTCACCTTTTCGCCCATGGAGCCCATGCTGGCCGCCGTCACCGGCGGGGTGCTCCTTGGCGTGGGCCTGGGCCTTGTGTTCTTGCGGCGGGCCACCACCGGCGGTACCGACCTGATGGCCCGGCTTTTGAAGCTGAGATTCGGCTGGCTTCCCGTGGGCAAGCTGCTGATGTGCATTGACCTTGTGGTCATTTTGGCGGTGGGCGCTGCGTTCTGGAGCGTCAGGAGCGCCCTCTACGGCCTGGTGGGCCTGTTCATCTCCACCACCGTCATCGACAAGATGCTCTACGGCCTGGACACGGCCAAGGTGGCCTATATCATCTCCTCCCAGCCCCAGGCCATCACCGACGCCATCGTCCGGGACCTGAGCCGGGGCGTCACCGTGCTGGAGGGCCGGGGGGCCTGGACCGGGGAGCGAAAAGAGGTCTTGCTGTGCGCCTTCAAGCAGCGGCAGATCGTGGAGCTGAAGGCCCTGGTGAAGGCCACCGACCCCCAGGCCTTTTTGATCGTCACCAACGCCCACGAGGTGCTGGGCGACGGCTTTGGCGAGTATAAAAAGGACGATATTTAACGGGGAGTTATCGACAAAGGAGGCGGGAAGATGAAACGGGTCCTTGTGCTGTGCCTTGCCCTTCTGTGCCTGACCTCCTGCGCCTCGCTGCTGGAGCGGGACTACACCGTCTCCGCCGCCCACGAGGAGGACCCGCCCCCCCAGGGGGACAGTGCCTACCGAGTGGAGACCTACCCCGCCCTGCGAAGCGCCCTGCTGTCCTACGTGGAGGAGGGCCTGGACCAGGGCCTGCTGCGCTTTCCCACCACCTATCCGGGCAATCTGTCGGTGGACCTGGAAAAGGCCAAGCGGCAGCTCACCGAGGAGGACCCGCTGGGGTGCTACGCCGTAGAGGACCTGACCTGGCGCACCTCCAAGATCATCGCCTACTACGAAGTGGAGCTCACCTTTACATACAAGCGGGATAAGGCCCTCTTCCGTTCCCTGCCCAAGGCGGCCACCCAGGGGGATTTGACCGCCCTGCTGACCCGGGCCCTGGAGGCCGGGGAGGAGGGGCTGCGGGTCTACCTCACTGCCTGTCCCGAGGACCAAAGCGACTACTTCCAGACTGCCCTTCAGGCGGCCTGGGATTCTCTCCAAACGCCCCAGGACCCCGCCGGGGAGACCGTCCCGCCCAGCGCCGGCCCGGCCTGGTCCGAGCTGCCCGCGCTGGCGGTGGAGCTCTACCCCGCCGTGGGCGGTTCCCGCCGGGTGGCGGAGCTGAAGCTGACCCAGCCCCAGGAGCCCGACCCGAGCGGGGCGCAGACAGAGCCCTCGGCCCAGCCCCAGGTGGACGGGAACGCCGACCAGGGCCATGGATAAGCGCCGAGCCGCCGTGGTGGGGGCGGTAAATCTGGACATCTGCGGGCGGTCCTTCGCACCCCTGGTCCCCCACGACTCCAATCCCGGCGCGGTGTCCACCTCTCTGGGTGGCGTGGGCCGGAACATCGCCCACAACCTGGCCCTTTTGGGGGTGGAGACCGCCCTGGTCACCGCCCTGGGCGAGGACGCGGGAGCCCAGCAGGTCCGCGCGTCCTGCCAAGCGCTGGGCGTCGACCTCTCGGGAGCCCTCACAGTGCCCGGCGGCGCTACCTCTACTTACCTGGTCCTGGCCGACCACCAAGGGGAGATGGCCCTGGCGGTGTCCGACATGGACATCTACCAACGCCTGACCCCCGACTATCTGGCCCACCAGCTCCCCATGCTGAACGCCGCGGGAGCGGTGGTGCTGGACGCCAACCTTCCCGCCGCCGCCATCGAGTTTTTGGCAAAAAACTGCGCCGCGCCCCTCTTCGCTGACCCGGTGTCCACCGCCAAGGCGGTGAAGCTGGAGCCTGTGCTGGGGCGGCTCCACACGTTAAAGGCCAACCGCCTGGAGGCCCAGACCCTCAGCGGCGTGGACATCACCGACGACCAGAGTCTCCACACCGCCGCTGGAGCCTTGCTGGCCCGGGGCGTGGACCAGGTCTTCATCTCCCTGGGCCCCGACGGGCTGCTGGCCTGTGACCGGACCCAGACGCTTTGCCTGCCCAACTTCCCCGGCGAGATGAAAAACGCCACCGGCTGCGGCGACGCCCTCACCGCCGCTTTGGTCTGGGGCTTTTTGCAAGGGCTGAGCCTGGAGGAAACCGCCCGAGCGGGGTTGGCCGCCGCCAGCGTCGCCCTGGCCGGCGCGGACACCATCAACCCCGCCATGAGCGCCCAGGCAGTCAAACAGTTAGCAAACCTGTAAAGGAGGTCCTTATCATGAACAAGTATCTGGAAGTATCCTCTGAGGTCCAGGCCGCGCTGGACGCGGGCAAGCCGGTGGTGGCCTTGGAGTCCACCATCATCTCCCACGGCATGCCCTATCCCCAGAACGTGGAGACCGCCCTGGCGGTGGAGGAGATCATCCGCCAAAATGGGGCCGTCCCCGCCACCATCGCCATCATCGGCGGCAAGCTGAAGGCGGGCTGCTCCAAGGAGGAGATCGAGTACCTGGGCAAGAAGGGCCAGGACGTGATCAAGGCCAGCCGCCGGGACCTGGCAGTCTTATGCGCCCGAGGAGAGGATGGGGCGACGACTGTCACAACGACTATGATCATCGCCCACATGGCGGGCATCCAGGTCTTCGCCACCGGTGGCATCGGCGGCGTGCACCGTGGGGCCGAGACCACCATGGACATCTCCGCCGACCTGGAGGAGCTGGCCCACACTCCCGTCATGGTGGTCTGCGCCGGGGCCAAGTCCATTCTGGACCTGGGGCTGACGCTGGAGTATCTGGAGACCCACGGGGTGCCCGTCATGGGCTACCAGACCGACGAGCTCCCCGCCTTCTACACCCGCAAGTCTGGTTTTGGCGTGGATTATCGGGTGGACTCCCCCGCCGAATTGGCCGCCGCCTTTAAGGCCAGCCTGGAGCTGGGCCTGGGCAGCGGTATGCTGGTGACCAACCCCATCCCCGAGGAATACTCCATGGATCCCGCCGTCATCAACAAGGCCATCGACCAGGCCATCGCGGAGGCTGAAGCCCAGGGCATCCACGGCAAGGCCACCACGCCGTTTTTGCTGGCCAAGGTCAAGGACCTCACCGGCGGCGACAGCCTGGAGAGCAACATCAAGCTGGTGTTCAACAACGCCACACTGGCGGCCAAGACCGCCGTGGAGCTGTGCAAATAAGAATTTACATTTGAAAAGGAGAGGATACCCATGTTTACCAAGCTCATTTCCCAGTTGAAGGCGGACCCCAAGAAGATCGTGTTCACCGAGGGCCACGACCCCCGCATCCTGGAGGCCGCCGCCCGGCTCATGAAAGAGGGCCTTTTGAAGGTCATCCTGGTGGGTAACGAGGCCGAAGTCAAGGCCAAGGCCGCCGAGGGCGGCTTTGACATCGCCGGGGCCGAGATTGTGGACCCCGCCGCCTACCCCGGCATGGACGAGATGGTGGCCAAGATGGTGGAACTCCGTAAGGGCAAGATGTCCGAGGAGGAGTGCCGGGCGGCTTTGAGCAAGGGCAACTACTTCGGAACCATGCTGGTGAAGATGGGTGTGGCCGACTGCCTGCTGGGCGGCGCGACCTATTCCACCGCCGACACCGTCCGTCCCGCCCTCCAGCTCATCAAAACCAAGCCCGGCGCGCACCTGGTGTCCTCCTGCTTCATCATGGACCGTGACAGCGGCCCCGAGGAGCTCCGCCGCATCTGCATGGGCGACTGCGCCATCAACCTGAGCTACGAAGACAGTGTGGACAAGGAGGGCAACGTGACCCTTTCCGGCGCGCAAAAGCTGGCCGAGGTGGCCGTGGAGTGCGCCAAGTGCGCGAAAATTTTCGGCATGGACCCCAAGGTGGCCATGCTCAGCTTCTCCACCAAGGGCTCGGGCAAGGGCGGTACTGTGGCCCTCTCCGCCGAGGCCACCAAAATCGCCCAGGAGCTGGCCCCCGACCTGGCCATCGACGGCGAGATGCAGTTCGACGCCGCCGTCTCCCCCACCGTGGGCCAGCTGAAGTTCCCCGGCTCCAAGGTGGCGGGCTACGCCAACACCTTCATCTTCCCCCTCATCGAGGCGGGCAACATCGGCTACAAGATCGCCCAGCGCCTGGGCGGCTACAACGCCTACGGCCCCATCCTCCTGGGCCTCAACGCCCCCATCAACGACCTCTCCCGGGGCTGCAACGCCGAGGAGGTCTACTCCATGGCCATCATCACCGCCGCCCTGGCCTGAGTACATAGCGTTTGCTGATAAAAACACGCCGTTATCTTCACAAGAAAGATAACGGCGTGTTTTCGTTAGCGGTCCTTGAGATTTTCCTCCCAGCTCTCGCAGGTCTCGTCCGGGCTGTGGTCTTTGCACTTCGGCAGGCCGCAGTGTCCGTACCACAGGGGGATCATTTTTTGCCGGTCGTCCAGGACATAGTGCTGGTGGTAATGGACACAGGTCCCGCACACAAGGGCCTGGACCATGGACTTGGGCATACGCACGCGTGGCTTACGGGTCGGCATAATTCTCACCTCCAGAAACATAGTACACCTGATTAGACGTAAAGTCAATACATCCGATTAGATTTATGCTATGGTCTTCTTGAGGTGGTTTTATGTTTTGCTATCCTAGACTCAAGGACGTGCGGGAGGACCATGACCTGACGCAAGGATTTGTGGGGGAACTGCTGAAAACGACCCAGCAGCAATACAGCAAATATGAGAAGGGACTTCAGGAGATCCCTGTGCACCATCTGATCACGCTGGCGGAGTACTATCATGTCTCCACCGATTACCTCTTGGGCCGTACCGACGAGCCCCAGGGACCCGCCGAGAGGCGGGACGCGCCAGCAGGCGCGCAAATTCGTAGGCCGTAAGGCCGGAGAATTTCCAAGGGGCGGCTTCGCCGCCCCGCAGGTGTAAAAAACTTCACCATGAAAAAAACCATCTGACTTTCGTCAGATGGTTTTTTCTTGGTGGAGACTACAGAACTCGAATCTGTGACCTCTCGCGTGTGAGGCGAGCGCTCTACCAGCTGAGCTAAGCCTCCATATTGGAGAAAATGGTGACCCGGACGGGACTCGAACCCGTGTTGCCGCCGTGAAAGGGCGGAGTCTTAACCGCTTGACCACCGGGCCTTATCGTCGAGCGGAAAGCGGCGAGTGAAAAACGCGGCGCGGCCTTGCGCCGCGTTTTTCGCTCATGGTAGCGGCGACTGGATTTGAACCGGTGACACCCCGGGTATGAACCGAGTGCTCTAGCCAACTGAGCTACGCCGCCATATCTCCCCGCAACAGGGCACAAAAGATTATATCCAACAAAGCCCTGTTTGTCAACACCTTTTTGAAATTATCGTGACCGGCCTGGGCAAAACACCAGATTTGTCTAAATTCGCAAAAAATTCCCTTGCATTACGGAGAAAAATTATTTATAATAAATGGTAATTTGGGGGGTATGCCGTGAACGCGGTCTGGAACAAGCCCCCCACAGGGAAAAGGAGCGTTGCCCCATGCGAGTTCACGAGGCCACTCGCCGGGAGACCGGCCACGTCCTCTTGGGGACCTTGGCCTTCTCTGTGGTGATGGAGCTGGTGTTTTTGCTCATTGGCCGCTGGGGCTGGGACGTGGTCTGGGGCAACCTATTGGGCGGAGTTTGGGCGGTGCTCAACTTCTTCCTGCTGGGCCTCACCGTCCAGCGTATCACGGAGGAGAGCGACGAAAAGCGGGCCAAGCTCAAGCAGAGAAACTCCTACACCCTGCGGATGCTGCTGACCCTGGGCGTGATCGTGCTGGCCATCCAACTGCCCGGCGTTTCCTGGCCCGCCGCCGTCATTCCCCTGCTGTTCCCCCGGCTCACCATCCTGGCCATGCAGGCCATGGGAATGTATAAGCTGGAGAAAAAATCACCTCAAGAAGGAGGCGATGAAACGGTATGAATGTGGATATCCATGGCCCCGCAATTTACTTTACCATCCCCGTGCTGGGCGGCATCCCCATCACCGCCACCATCGTCAGCTCGCTGCTGGTCACCGTTGTGGTCCTGGCCCTTTGCTTCTTCCTCACCCGGAACCTCCAGGTCCGGGCGGTGAGCAAGCGCCAGGTGGTGGCCGAGTTTTTGGTAGAGACCGCCCAGAACTTCGTCAACGGCAACATGGGCGAGCGCTTCGCCTACTATGGGCCCTTGACGGCGGCCATCTTCGTGTCGTCGCTGATGGGCAGCCTTTTGAGCCTCATCGGCCTTTTCCCGCCCACCAGCGACCTCTCCGTCACCCTGGCCTGGGCGCTGATGGTCTTCGTGCTCATCACCTATACCAAGATGCGCACCGGCGGCGTGGGCGGCTACCTCAAGGGCTTTACCCAGCCCATCCCGGTGCTTACCCCCTTCAACATCCTCTCCGAGCTGGCCACGCCCATCTCCATGGCCTTTCGTCACTTCGGCAACATCGTCTCGGGCACCGTCATCACCGCGCTGGTGTACGCCGCCCTGGCCGCCGCTTCGGCGGCGCTGATCGGCGCTTTGTCGGGCACCATCTTCGTCCCCGCCATCGTGGCGGTACTGGGCGTGGCCCTGCTGGTGCTGGGCTTCCGCCGGGGCAAGATGCTCAAGAAGGTCCTGGGCGGCATCGTCACCGCCGTGGGCGTGCTGGGCGTGCTGGGCTCCCTTGGGGTGATGCTGGACATCCCCGTGCTCCAGGTGGGTATCCCCGCCGTGCTCAGCGTCTACTTCGACCTCTTCTCCAGCTTTATGCAGGCATTCATCTTCTGCATGCTCACCACCCTCTATATCGCCAACGCGGCGGAGGAGTAAGAACGTTTTTTCCGCCCGTGGGGCGCTGAAAAATAAGTACGCAAGAATTTTGTTTTAGGAGGAACACATTATGGAACTGGCAAGAGCGATCGTTTTAATGGGTTGCGCCATCGGCGCCGGCTTGGCCCTTATCGCGGGCATCGGCCCTGGTATCGGCGAGGGCTACGCCGTGGGTAAGACGGTGGAGTCCATTGGCCGTCAGCCTGAGTGCAAGGGCGACGTGACCTCTACCATGCTTTTGGGCTGCGCCATCGCTGAGACCACCGGTATCTACGGCTTTGTCACCGGCCTGCTGCTGATCTTTGTGGCTCCCGGCATCTTCATGGGTCTGCTGTAAGGTGGTCCATGCCGCGTCTTCGGAGGGAGACGCGGGCTTTGCCTGCCATAAGGAGGAAACGCTATGGATTTTCAAGAGCTAGTTACGATCGCGCCGTGGACCTTTATCTTCTCCATCTGCAACCTGCTGCTCCTGACCTGGGGCATCAAGAAGTTCCTGTTTAAGCCGGTGCAGGAGATCATGGCCAAGCGCAAGGACCAGATCGAGGATACCTACGCCCAGGCGGAAAAGGCCCAGGGCGAGGCCCAGGCGCTGAAGCAGGAGTGCGAGAGCCGCCTCTCCGGCGCCCGGGAGGAGGCCTCCCAGATCGTCAAGACCGCCACCGACCGGGCCACCGCCCGCAGCGAGGAGCTGGTGAGCGCCGCCCGGGCCGAGGTGGCCGCCTTGAAGACCAAGGCCGACGCCGAGATCGAGAGCGAGCGCAGAAAGGCCGCCAGCGAGCTCAAGGGGGACATCTCCGAGCTTGTGGTCAACCTGGCCGGGCTGGTGGTGGAAAAGGAGATCGACGCCGGGGCCCACAAGGACCTCATCGACGATTTCATCAGCCATGTGGGTGAAGAAGGATGACGGCGCTGGAGAAGGAGTATGGCGACGCCATCTACGCCCTGGCCGCCGAGGAGGACTGCCTGGACGAGGTGCTGGAGGGCCTGGAGCTGGCGGTGAGCGTGTTTGCCGAGGACCCGGGCTACCTTACCCTGGTCCAGAATCCCGCTCTGCCCAAGGACGAGCGGCTCTCTTTGCTGGACCAGGCATTTGAAGGGCTCCACCCCTACGCCCGCAATCTCCTCAAGCTGCTGTGCGAGCGCTCGGCGCTGAACCTGACTGCCGGATGTTTGGAGCAGCTTCGTGCGCTGGTCTACGCCCAGCGGGGCATTTTAAGCGTTGAGGTCATCTCCGCCGTGGAACTGACCGACGCCCAGCGGGAGGCTTTGCGCCAGAAGATGGAGGCCAAGACGGGCAAGACGATCCTGTTCAAGGAAAAGCTGGACCCCGCGGTGCTGGGCGGTATCAAATTGCGCTACGAGGGACTGGAGCTGGACGGTACCGCCGCCGGCCGGCTGGGCGCGTTGCGCCAAATGCTGACCCAGTCGTGATGGGAACCACTTATTGAAGGTTGGTGAGACGATGCAACTGAAACCTGAGGACATCAGTAAGATCATCAAAAGTCAGATCAAGAACTACGAAAAGAAGATCGAAAGCGCCGAGACCGGCACCGTCATCCTGGTGGGCGACGGCATCGCGAGGGCCTACGGTCTGGAAAAGTGCATGGCAAACGAGCTGGTGGAGTTCCCCAACGGCGAGTATGGCATGGCCTTGAACCTGGAGGAGGACAGCGTGGCCATCGTGCTGCTGGGCTCCGACGAGGGCATCAAGGAGGGAGATACGGTCAAGCGTACCGGCCGGGTGGTCTCCGTCCCCGTGGGCGAGGCCATGATCGGCCGGGTGGTCAACGCCCTGGGCCAGCCCATCGACGGCAAGGGCCCCATCGACACCACCGAGACCCGGCCCATCGAGCGCAAGGCGCCGGGCATCATCCAGAGAAAGAGCGTCTCGGTGCCCCTCCAGACGGGCATCAAGGCCATCGACTCCATGATCCCCATCGGCCGGGGCCAGCGTGAGCTCATCATCGGCGACCGCCAGACGGGCAAGACGGTGATCGCCACCGACACCATCATCAACCAAAAGGGCAAGGACGTTATCTGTATCTACGTGGCCATCGGCCAGAAGCGCTCCACCGTGGCCCAGCTGGTGGAGAACCTGACCCTGGCGGGCGCTATGGACTACACCATCGTGGTCTCCGCCTCCGCCTCCGAGCTGGCCCCGGTACAGTATATCGCCCCCTACTCGGGCTGCGCCATGGGCGAATATTTCATGGACCAGGGCAAGGACGTGCTCATCATCTACGACGACCTCTCCAAGCACGCCGTGGCCTACCGTGCCCTTTCCCTGCTCATCCGCCGTCCGCCCGGACGCGAGGCCTACCCCGGCGACGTGTTCTACCTCCACTCCCGCCTGCTGGAGCGGGCCGCCCGGCTGGCCCCGGAGTACGGCGGCGGCAGTCTGACCGCCCTGCCCATCATCGAGACCCAGGCCGGCGACGTGTCCGCCTATATCCCCACCAATGTCATCTCCATCACCGACGGCCAGATCTTTTTGGAGAGCGAGCTGTTCCACTCGGGTATCATGCCCGCGGTGAACCCGGGCATTTCGGTCTCCCGCGTGGGCGGCAACGCCCAGATCAAGGCCATGAAGCAGGTGGCGGGCACGCTGAAGCTCATCTACTCCCAGTACCGCGAGCTCCAGTCTTTCGCCCAGTTCGGCTCCGACCTGGACGCGGACACCAAGCGCCGCCTGGCCCAGGGCCAGCGCATTGTGGAGGTCCTCAAGCAGGACCGCAACTCCCCGGTGCCGGTGGAGCTGCAGGTGTGCATCCTCTACGCCGTCACCCACGACTATTTGGCCGAGGTGCCCGTGGAGCTCATCTCCGCTTACGAGCAGGAGCTCTATGAGGACATGCGCAATCTCCACCACGCCGACGTACTGGAGCCCATTTTGTCCACGGGCAAGCTGGAGGACTCCACCAAGGCCGCCCTGGAAAAGGCCCTGGGCGAGTTCACCCAGCGGTTTTTGAAGTCCCACGCGTAAAAGGAGGTGACGGCTCATGGCCGCTTCATCTATGAAGGATATCAAGCTGCGCATCAAGAGCGTAGAGAGCACTATGCAGATCACCAAGGCCATGGAGCTGGTGGCCTCCTCCAAGCTGCGCCGGGCCAAGGAGCGCTCGGAGTCCACCCGCCCCTACTTTACCACCCTGCGCCAGACCTTGGAGGACATCGCCTTGAGCAACACCGACTTTTCTTCCCCCTTTGTCCAGGAGCGGGAGGTGGGCAAGGTGTGTTATGTGGTCATCGCCGGTGACCGTGGTCTGGCGGGCGGCTACAACAATAACCTCTTCAAAGCGGTGTGGGAGCACATGGACGCCCAGAGCGCCTGCGTGCTGCCCGTGGGCAAGAAGGCGGTGGAGCACTGCGCCCGCCGCGGCATGGAGAGCCTCAGCGACGAATACCTCTCGGTGGAGGACATCTCCCTGCGCGACTGCTTCTCCATCGCCCAGTTGCTGTGCGAGGAGTTTCGCAAGGGGACCTTCGACACCCTCTACGTGGGCTACACCAAGTTCGTCTCCATGCTGTCCCAGCAGCCCCAGGTGGTCAAGCTGTTGCCCATCCGCCACGAGTGCCAGGAGCAGGAGAAGGCCCGGAGCCTCATCGAGTACGAGCCCTCCGCCCCGGCGGTCTACAACGCCATCGTCCCCGAGTATGTGGGGGGGCTGTTGTGGGGCGCGGTGGCCGAGAGCCTGGCCAGCGAGCTGGGGGCCCGGCGCACCGCCATGGACGCCGCCAGCAAGAATGCCGGCGAGATGATCGAGGACCTGTCCCTCAAGTACAACCGGGCCCGCCAAGGGGCCATCACCCAGGAGATCACAGAGATCGTGGCCGGCGCGGAAGCGTAAAGGCTGCGACCGCTGGAGTTAAGGAGAGACGCCTATGAGTAACCAAAACATCGGCACGGTGACCCAGATCATCGGTCCCGTGCTGGACATCAAATTCCCTGACGGTCACCTCCCCAACCTGCTCAACGCCATCACCGTGGAGAAGGGGGAGGAGACCATCACCCTGGAGGTGGCCCAGCACATCGGCGACGACGTGGTGCGTTGCATCGCCATGTCCAGCACCGACGGCCTGGTCCGTGGGGCCAAGGCCGTGGACACCGGCGCGCCCATCACCGTGCCCGTGGGCAACGCCTGCCTGGGCCGCATCTTCAACCTGCTGGGCGACCCGGTGGACGAGATGCCCGCCCCTGAGGCCGCGGAGCGCTGGCCCATCCACCGCCCCGCCCCCGCCTATGACGAGCAGGAGTCCACCACCGAGATCCTGGAGACGGGCATCAAGGTCGTGGACCTCATCTGCCCCTACGCCAAGGGCGGCAAGATCGGCCTCTTCGGCGGCGCCGGTGTTGGCAAGACGGTGCTCATCATGGAGCTTATCAACAACGTGGCCAAGGAGCACGGCGGTCTGTCCGTGTTCACCGGCGTTGGCGAGCGGACCCGTGAGGGCAACGACCTCTACAACGAGATGAAGGAGTCCGGGGTCATCGAGAAGACCGCCTTGGTCTATGGCCAGATGAACGAGCCCCCCGGAGCCCGTATGCGGGTGGCCTTGTCGGGTCTGACCATGGCCGAGTACTTCCGGGACAAGGAAAACCAGGACGTGCTTTTGTTCATCGACAACATCTTCCGCTTCACCCAAGCGGGCAGCGAGGTGTCCGCTCTGCTGGGCCGTATGCCCTCCGCCGTGGGCTACCAGCCTACCCTGGCCACCGAGATGGGCGCGCTCCAGGAGCGCATCACCTCCACCAAGAAGGGCTCCATTACCTCGGTCCAGGCCGTCTCCGTCCCCGCCGACGACCTGACCGACCCCGCTCCGGCCACCACCTTCGCCCACCTGGACGCCACCACGGTGCTGAGCCGCGCCATCTCCGAGATGGGCATCTACCCCGCCGTGGACCCCCTGGATTCCACCTCCCGCATCCTCACCCCCGACGTGGTGGGCACCGAGCACTACCAGGTGGCCCGGGACGTGCAGCGCATTTTGCAGCGCTACCGTGAGCTCCAGGACATCATCGCCATCATGGGCATGGACGAGCTGAGCGAAGAGGACAAGCTCACCGTCTCCCGGGCCCGGAAGATCCAGCGCTTCCTCTCCCAGCCCTTCTCCGTGGCCGAGCAGTTCACTGGCATGGAGGGCAAGTACGTGCCGCTGAAGGAGACCATCCGGGGCTTCAAGGAGATCATCGAGGGCAAGCACGACGCTCTGCCCGAGTCCGCCTTCCTGATGGTGGGCACCATCGAGGAGGCTGTGGAAAAAGCAAAGACCCTGGCGTAAGAACCCACACCGGAAAGGGTGATGGACCATGACATTTCATCTTCAGATCGTGACCCCCGACGGCGGGTTTTTTGACGGCGAGGCGGAAAAGCTCATCGTCCGCGCCAAGGGCGGGGACGTGTGCATTCTGCCCCGCCACGCCCCCTACGTCACCGCCCTGGGCATCGGCGAGGCCACCGTGGTCCTCTCCGGCGACCTCCGGCGCAAAGCGGCCTGTGCCGGCGGGATGCTGTCGGTGACCGGGAACGACGTGCGGTTGGTGGCCACCACCTTCGAGTGGGCCGAGGACATCGACAAGCAGCGGGCTCAGCGGGCGGAGGAAAAGGCCCGCAAAAAGCTGGAATCCGCCCAAAATAACGCCGAGATCGAGATGGCCAAGGCCAAGCTCCACCGGGCCCTGGCTCGGATCAAGGCCGCGGGCTGACACACAGAGACCCCTTATGTGGCATCAAAAAGCGACGACCATCTGGTCGTCGCTTTTTTGCGCCGTTTTTACTTGTCTTCTTCCCGGCCGCCGCCGAATTCCAGCAGCACCAGGTCCTTATTTCTCTCCTGGACCCAGTTGATGGACCAGAAGGAGGTGAAGAGCACGATCTGGCGGCCCTTGTAGTCCTCCACCAGCTTGGCGTCGCCCAGGTTCAGCTCGTCCTCCTTCACCGGCTCTTCGTTGCCCACCATCCGCAGATAGCAGTAGGGCAGGCCCTCGGTGTAGAGCTCCACGTTGTACTCGCTTCTGAGCCGGTAGGCCAGCACGTCGAACTGCAGCGTGCCCACCACGCCTACGATGACCTCCTCCATGCCCGTGTAGGGCGGTTTGAAGATCTGGATGGCGCCCTCCTGGGCGATCTGCTCCACACCCTTCAAAAACTGCTTGCGCTTCATGGTGTCGATGGAGCGGATACGCTGGAAGTGCTCGGGGGCAAAGGTGGGGATGGGGTCGAATTTGAACTTCTTTCCCTTGGCGCAGAGGGTGTCGCCGATGGAGAAGATGCCGGGATCGAACACGCCGATGATGTCTCCGGCGTAGGCCTCTGAGATGATCTCCCGCTCCGCGGCCATGAGCTGCTGGGGCCGGGAGAGTTTTAATGCTTTTCCGCCCTGGACGTGGTAGACTTCCTTATCGGCCTCAAACTTCCCGGAGACCACCCGCATAAACGCGATGCGGTCCCGGTGGGCCTTGTTCATGTTGGCCTGGATCTTGAAGACAAAGGCGGAAAAATCCGGGTCCATGGCCTCCACGGTCTCCTCCCCGGCCTTGCGGGGCAGAGGGGGCGTGGTCATGGTAAGGAAGTCCTCCAGGAAGGGTTCTACACCAAAATTGGTCAAGGCCGAGCCGAAGAACACCGGGGAGAGCTTGCCGTGGCGGACCTTGTCCAGATCGAACTCGCAGGAGGCCCCGTCCAGCAGCTCCACGTCGTCCCGGAGCTGGCTGTGGAGCCCGGCGCCGATGAGGCCGTCCAGACCGGGGTCGCCCAGGGCTACCTCGGTGGCGGTGGCGGCTTTCGCGCCGCCGTTAGAGGTAAAGTGGACGATCTTCTGCTTGGCGCGGTCATACACGCCCTTGAACTCCTTGCCGCAGCCGATGGGCCAGTTGACGGCGTAGGTGTCGATGCCCAGCTCGTGCTCGATCTCCTGGCACAGCTCGAAGGGGTCCCGGGCCTCCCGGTCCATCTTGTTGATAAAGGTGAAGATGGGGATGTCCCGCATGACGCAGACCTTGAAGAGCTTGCGGGTCTGGGCCTCCACGCCCTTGGCCGCGTCGATGACCATCACCGCGCTGTCGGCGGCCATCAACGTCCGGTAGGTGTCCTCGGAGAAGTCCTGGTGGCCGGGGGTGTCCAGGATGTTAATGCAGTAGCCCTCGTACTGGAACTGCATCACGGAGCTGGTCACCGAGATACCGCGCTGCTTTTCGATCTCCATCCAGTCCGACGTGGCGGCCCGGGCGTTCTTCTTGCCCTTGACCACGCCGGCCTGGGCAATGGCCCCGCCGTAGAGCAAGAACTTTTCGGTCAAGGTGGTCTTGCCCGCGTCAGGGTGGCTGATGATGGCGAAGGTCCTGCGCCGGGCGATCTCCTGGCTCAGCTCCATTTACTTCACCAGCAGGCTCACGCCGGTCATCTCCGCGGGCTGGTCAAGGCCCATGGCATCCAGCATGGTGGGGATGATGTCGCACAGCCGCCCGTCCTTCAGACCCTTGCAGGGGGCGTTCACCGCGCAGAAGGGCACCAGATTGGTGGTGTGGGCGGTCTGGGGGGACACCCCGTCGGCCTGGAGCATCTGCTCGGCGTTGCCGTGGTCGGCGGTGATAAAGCACACGCCGTCCAGCTTTTTCACCGCCTCGATGACCCGGCCCACGCCGGTATCCACCGTTTCCACCGCCTTCACCGCGGCCTCGAAGACCCCGGTGTGGCCCACCATATCGCAGTTGGCGAAGTTCAGGATGACCACATCGTATTCCCCGCTCTCGATGCGCTCCACCACCGCGTCGGTGACGGCGGGGGCGCTCATCTCGGGCTGGAGGTCATAGGTGGCCACCTTGGGGGAGGGGATGAGCACCCGGTCCTCCCCGGGAAAGACGGTCTCCACGCCGCCGTTGAAGAAGAAGGTCACGTGGGCGTACTTCTCGGTCTCGGCGATGCGTAACTGGGTCTTGCCCAGGGCGGAGAGGTACTGGCCAAAGATGTTGTCCAGGCTCTCCTTGGGGAAGGCCACCGCCACATTGGGCATGGAGGCGTCATAGGAGGTGGTGCACACGTAGTGGAGCGGGAAGAAGCCCTTCTTGCGCTCAAAGCCGTTGAAGTCCGGGTCCACCAGCGTGCGGGTGATCTCCCGGGCCCGGTCGGGCCGGAAGTTCATAAAGATCACCGCGTCCCCCTCGCCGATCAGGGCGTTGTCGGCGGTGATGACGGGGATGACGAACTCGTCGGTGACGCCGGCGGCGTAGCTGGCCTCCATGGCGCCCACCGGGTCTCCAATGAAGCGCGCTTCGCTCTCGCCGTAGACCATGGCGGCGTAGGCCTTCTCCACCCGGTCCCAGTTGGTGTCCCGGTCCATGGCGTAGTAGCGGCCGGAGATGGTGGCAATCTGGGCCCCGTACTGGTCGCAGGTCTCCTTCATCTGGGCCACGAAATCCTTGCCCGAGGTGGGGGCCACGTCCCGGCCGTCCATGAAGCAGTGGACGAAGATCTTCTCACAGCCCAGGTCATGGGCCATCTTCACAGCGGCCTGGATGTGGCTGATGTGGCTGTGCACGCCACCGTTGGACATCAACCCGTAGATGTGCACCGCCTTGCCCGCGGCCTTGGCCGCCAGCATGGCCTCCTTGTAGACGGGGTTTTCAAAGAAGGTCCCGTCCTGGATGGACTTGGTGATCTTGGGCAGGTCCTGGAACACCACCCGGCCTGCGCCGATGTTGGTGTGGCCCACCTCGGAGTTGCCCATCTGTCCCTCGGGCAGGCCCACGTCCAGCCCGGAGGCGGAGAGCTTGCTGACGGGGTTCTGGGCGAAGAGGGCGTCCAGATTGGGGGTCTTGGCGGCGTTGACGGCGTTGCCCGCGTCGGGGCCGGTCAGCCCAAAGCCGTCCATGATAACGAGTACATAGGGTTTTTTGCTCATGGCGATATACTCCTTGTAATCAGATAAATTTCGCCCAGGACAAAGCCTGGGCGAAATCATAGAGGCCAAAATTAGTCCTGGTTGGAGGCGTTGACGATGGTCACAAAGGCCTCAGGGTCCAGGCTGGCCCCGCCGATAAGGCCGCCGTCGATGTCCTCGTTGGCCAGCAGCTCGGCGGCGTTCTTGGCGTTCATGGACCCGCCATAGAGGATGCTCATGCTCCGGGCCACCCGGGCGCCGAAGCTCTTGCGGATCAGGGTGCGGATGGCGCCGCAGACCTCGGCGGCCTGGGAGGGGGTGGCGGTCTTGCCCGTGCCGATGGCCCAGATGGGCTCATAGGCGATGACCACGCGGCGGATCTGCTCGGCGGTGATGCCGGCCAGGGCGCACTTGATCTGGTAGGTGATCTTCTCCATGGTCACCTCCAGCTCCCGCTCCTCCAGGCTCTCGCCCACGCAGAGGATGGGCCGCAGGCCGGAGCGCAGAGCGGCGTGCATCTTCTTGTTCACGTCCATGTCGGTCTCGTTGTAGTAGGCCCGGCGCTCGGAGTGGCCGATGACCACATACTTGGCGCCTGCCTCCTTGACCATGTCGGCGGAGCACTCGCCGGTGTACGCGCCATTGAGCTCATAGTGGCAGTTCTCGGTGCCCACGCTGATCTTCACGTCCTTGAAGGCCCGGACGGCGGCCTGGAGGTTGACCGGGGGCACCAGGATGACCGCCTCGCACCACTTGGGCTTGCCCAGCATGGGCTTGATGGTCTCGGCATAGGCCTTGGTCTCGCTGATGGTCTTGTTCATCTTCCAGTTTCCGGCGATGATGGTCTTGCGGTAACGACGATTCATAGTAGTATACCTTCCTTTCGTGGGAGCTCTTTTACGCGTCCAGCAGGCAAGCCACGCCGGGCAGCTCCTTGCCCTCCATGAATTCCAGCGACGCGCCGCCGCCGGTGGAGATGTGGGTCATCTTGTCGGCGTAGCCAAGTTGCTGCACCGCCGCGGCGGAGTCGCCGCCGCCGATGATGGTGATGGCGGAGGTCTTGCTCAAAGCCTCGGCCACGGCCCGGGTGCCCACGGCAAACCGGGGGAACTCAAACACGCCCATGGGACCGTTCCAAATGACGGTGCCCGCGTCGGCGACCGCGTCGCAGTAGAGCTTCACGGTCTCGGGGCCGATGTCCATGCCCTCCCAGCCGTCGGGGATCTCCCCGGCCTTGACGGTCTGCTGATTGGCCTCGGCGTCAAACTTGTCGCCGCAGACGGTGTCCACGGGCAGCAGCAGCTTCACGCCCTTGGCCTTGGCCTTGTCCAGCATCTCCAGGGCGTAGCCCTTCCAGTCCTCCTCCAGCAGGGAGGTGCCCACCTTGCCGCCCTGGGCGGCGGAGAAGGTGTAGCTCATGCCGCCGCCGATAATGATGGTGTCGGCGATCTCCAGCAGGTTGTTGATGACGCCGATCTTGGAGCTGACCTTGGCCCCGCCCAGGATGGCCACCAACGGACGCTTGGGAGCGGCCAGAGCGCCGCCGATGATCTCCAGCTCCTTCTGGATGAGGAAGCCGCTGACGGCGGGGAGGTAGTCGGCCACGCCGGCGGTGGAGGCGTGGGCGCGGTGGACCGCGCCGAAAGCGTCGGAGACGTACACGCCGTCGCTGCCCGCCAGAGCGGCCAGGGCCTTGGCGAAGTCGGGGTCGTTCTTGGTCTCGCCCTTGTTGAAGCGGGTGTTCTCCAAAAGGAGGACCTGACCGGGCTGCAGCGCGGCGGCCTTGGCCTGAGCGTCGTCGCCCACGGTGTCGGCGGCCAGGACGACCTCCTTGCCCAGCAGCTCAGAAAGCCGCTTGGCCACGGGGGCCAGGGTCAGGGCGGCCATGGTCTTCTCCCACTTCTCCTGGGTCAGGGTGGCGGGGTCCTTGCCCTTCTCGGTCTGCTTCTTCACCCACTTGTCAAAGTTGGGCTCGGGCTTGCCCAGATGGGAGCAGGCGATGACGGCGGCGCCATTGTCCAGCAGGTACTGGATGGTGGGCAGGGCGGCGCGGATGCGCTTGTCGTCGGTGATGTTGCCCTCCTTGTCCTGGGGCACGTTGAAGTCACAGCGTAGCAGGACCTTCTTGCCCTTCACGTCCACGTCCTTGACGGTCTTCTTGTTGTAGTTCACAATGGTTTCTCCTTTCCATATGAAAATACGTTATCCCATTTCCCCAATGTCCTGAAAGCCGGGGAAATCCAACTGCCGCAGGGCCTCGTAGACCATGACGGCAACAGAGTTGGAGAGGTTGAGGCTGCGCTCGCCGGGCAGCATGGGGATGCGCACGCACCGGTCCCGGTAACGCTCCCGGAGGTCCCGGGGCAGGCCCGCCGACTCCTTGCCGAAGAGGAGAAAGCAGCCCTCCGGATAGCGGACCTGGTCGTAGCGGTGGGGCGCCTTGGTGGTGGCCAGAAAGATATCTTGGGGTTGATTTTTATCAAAAAAGTCCTCTAAGTTATCATAGACCGCCGCATTTAACCTGGGCCAGTAGTCCAGCCCGCAGCGCTTCATGTTCTTGGCCACGGCGGCGTCGGTCACGTCGAAGCCCAGGGGGCCCACCAGATGGAGGCGGCTACCGGTGAGCACGCAGGTGCGGGCGATGTTGCCGCAGTTTTGGGGGATCTCCGGCTCCACCAGCACGATGTTGAGCACGCCCATCGCCTCCTCTTCTTGACCGCACGCCATTATAATATATTCCCCAGGCTAAATCAAGGCATTTATGGAGAAAATTATAAATAATTTAACAAATTTCCCAGGATAGACAAATGAAAGGGAAAGTGGTACAATAATTTGTCTATTATTTTAGGAGTGAACGCCGCTATGAAACCGTTACACATTGTTGTAAAAGTGGGTACCTCGACGCTGACCCGGGACAACGGCACGCTGAACCTGGTGAACATGGACCATTTAGCCCGGGTGCTCAGCGACCTTTCTAACATGGGCCACCGGGTGGTGCTAGTCTCCTCGGGGGCCATCGGCATCGGCACGGGCAAGCTCAAGCTGCCCCAGCGGCCCTCGGAACTGCGGGTGAAGCAGGCCGTGGCCGCCGTGGGCCAGTGCGAGATGATGCACCTCTACGACAAGCTCTTTGGGGAGTATGGCCGCACCGTGGCCCAGATCCTGCTCACCGCCGAGGACGTGGCTGACCCCAACCGTGCCCACCACCTGTCCGAGACCTTCTCCGCGCTGATGGAGTTGGGGTGCGTGCCCATCGTCAACGAAAACGACTCCACCTCCTCCGCCGAGATCGAGACGGGCTCTTCCAAGGTCCTGGGCGACAACGACACCCTCTCCGCCATCGTGGCGGGCCTGTGCAGGGCCGACCTTCTGGTGCTGCTCAGCGACATCGATGGCCTCTTCGACTCCGACCCCCACAAAAACCCCGCCGCCAAACTGCTGGAGCGGGTGGAGGACATCGACGAGAGTATCTTATCCCTGGCCGGCGGCGTGGGCAGCAAATGGGGCACCGGCGGCATGGCCACCAAGCTCTCCGCCGCCCAGGTGGCCACCGCCCAGGGCTGCGACATGGTCATCACCCACGGGGCCTACCCCGAAAAACTCTACGACATCGTGGCCGGCGAAAGCGTAGGCACCCGCTTCGTGGCTAAAAAGGAGGACAAGGCGTGAAAACTGTGCAGGAACAGGCGGCCCTTTGCAAACAGGCCGCTCCCGTGCTGGCGGGGCTGTCTGCCGGGGCGAAAAACGCCGCTTTGGAGGTCCTGGCCGCCGCGCTGGAGACCCATATGGACGAGATTTTAGCCGCCAACGCCCAGGACCTGGCCGCGGGCCGGGAAAATGGGCTGCGTCCGGCTTTGCTGGACCGCTTAGAGCTCAATGAAGCCCGGGTGGCCGCTATGGCGGAGGGCATCCGCCAGGTGGCGGCCCTTCCCGACCCCATCGGCCAGAGCGTTCGGGGCTCCACCCTGGAAAACGGCCTGGCCGTCACCCAGGTCCGGGTGCCCCTGGGCGTGGTGGGCATCATCTACGAGGCCCGGCCCAACGTCACCGCCGACGCGGCGGCTTTGTGCCTCAAGTCGGGCAACGCCGCCCTGCTGCGGGGCGGCAAGGAGGCTAGAGCCAGCAACCTCTGCCTGGGCCAGGTCATGGGCGAAGCCCTCACCGCCCTGGGCCTGCCCGAAGGGACGCTCCAGATCGTAGAGGACCCCAGCCGGGATAGCGCCAATACCATGATGGAGCTGACCGAGTATCTGGACGTGCTCATCCCCCGGGGCGGCGCGGGGCTTATCCGCTCGGTGTGCCAGAGCGCCAAGGTCCCCGTCATCCGCACCGGGGAGGGGGTCTGCCACATCTACGTGGACAAGGCCGCCGATGTCAAAATGGCGGCGAATATCCTATATAACGCCAAGTGCTCCAGGCCCTCGGTGTGCAACGCCGCCGAGTGCGTGCTGGTCCACGCCGATATTGCCGCCGATTTTTGGGCCGCCGCTCTGCCCCTTCTTACGTCGAAAAACGTCGAATTTCATGCCGACCCCGCCAGCCTGGCCCACATCCCCCACGCCAAGCCCGCCACCGACGAGGACTGGGACAGCGAGTACGGCGACTATATCCTGGCCTGTAGGGAAGTGTCGAATTTTGACGAGGCCCTGGCCTTCATCGCCGCCCACGGCACCGGCCACTCCGAGGCCATCGTGACGGAGGACTACACCGCCGCCCAGCGGTTTTTGGCCCAGGTGGACGCGGCGGCGGTCTACGTCAACGCCTCCACTCGCTTTACAGACGGCGGCTGCTTTGGCCTGGGCTGTGAGATCGGCATCTCCACCCAGAAGCTACACGCCCGGGGCCCCATGGGCTTGGAGGTGTTGACCTCGACGAAGTTCCTGGTCCGGGGCAGCGGCCAGGTCCGGGAATAATACCCTGTACAAAAAGGAGGGGTTCATCCTATGCGAGACGGATTTATTAAGGTAGCCGCCGCCACGCCGAAAATTCGCGTAGCCGACTGCGACTATAACGCAACGCAAATTATTGATTTGATGAAGGAGGCCGCCGCCCTGGGGGTGAAGGTCATGGCCTTTCCCGAACTGTGCCTCGCCGGCTACACCTGCGGCGACCTCTTTTTACAGGACGCGCTGTTGGTGGATTGCCAGAATGCCCTGGGCCGTGTGCTGGCTGAAACGGCGGAGCTAGACCTGCTGGCGGCAATCGGCTTGCCTATGTGGCACAACAACAAATTGTATAATTGCGCTGCGGTTATACACAGAGGGGATGTTCTTGGCCTAGTTCCCAAGACCCACATTCCCAACTACGGCGAGTTTTACGAGGAGCGGTGGTTTGCGTCCTTCACCAAAGCTTCTTTAGAACAAAAGCTTTTGTTTGGAAAATGGGAGAACCTATGCGCTAACGAAGTTTGGACCTGTGAGACTGTGCCCAACTTGACCATCGGCGTGGAGATCTGCGAGGATCTGTGGGCGGTGGAGCCGCCTTCGGGAAGGCTGGCCGCCGCGGGCGCGACCATCATCTTAAATCTCTCCGCCAGCGACGAGGTGGTGGGCAAGGCCGCCTACCGCCGCCAACTGGTCAAAAGCCAGTCCGCCCGGCTGGGCTGCGCCTATGTCTATGCCGACGCGGGGGAGGGGGAGTCCACCTCCGACCTGGTCTTCGCCGGACATAACATCATCGCCGAAAACGGAACCATTTTGGCGGAGAACCGCTACCACACCGGCCTCACCGTCACCGAGATCGACGTGGATAAGCTGGCCTACGAGCGTCGGCGTGTGACCACCTTCCCAACGGGGAAGGGCGAGGATGTGTGGCGCGCCCACGTTCGCGATATGAATGTTGAGGACGCTGTCTTGACCCGCCCCATCGCCAAAAGCCCCTTCGTCCCCCAGGGCGACGCCGACCGTGCCGCCCGGTGCGAGGACATCTTAAATATCGCCGCCCTGGGCCTGAAAAAACGGCTGGAGCACATCGGCGCGCCCCGGCCCGTCCTGGGCCTCTCCGGCGGCTTGGATTCCACCCTGGCCGCCCTCATCACCGCCCGGGCCTTAGATATGCTGGGCCGTCCCCGCACCGACCTCCTCTGCGTCACCATGCCCTGCTTTGGTACCACCCAGCGCACCCGCTCCAACGCCGAGGTGCTGGCCCAAAGGCTGGGGGCGGAGCTTCGCACCGTGGACATCACCCAGGCCGTCAAGCAGCACTTCGCCGACATCGGCCAGTCCATGGACGACCACGACGTGACCTATGAAAACGCCCAAGCAAGAGAGCGCACCCAGGTGCTCATGGACCTGGCCAACCAGTGCGGCGGCCTGGTCATCGGCACCGGCGACCTCTCCGAGCTGGCCCTGGGCTGGTGCACCTACAACGGCGACCAAATGAGCATGTACGCCGTCAACGCCTCCATCCCCAAGACCCTGGTCCGCCACGTGGTGGCCTACGCCGCCGACGTTTCCGGCGACCCGGCCCTGTCCGCCGCACTGCGGGATATCCTGGCCACCCCGGTGTCCCCGGAGCTGCTCCCCGCCGAAAACGGCGAGATCAGCCAAAAGACCGAGGACATCGTAGGCCCCTACGAGCTCCACGACTTCTTCCTCTACTATATCGTCCGCTGGGCCTTTCCGCCAAGAAAAGTGCTTCGACTGGCAGAGTATGCGTTTCAAGGCGACTATGACCGCGCCACCATTTTGAAGTGGCTGAAGACCTTCTACAAGCGGTTCTTCTCTCAGCAGTTCAAGCGCCAGGCCAGCCCCGACGGCCCCAAGGTGGGCACGGTGGACCTGAACCCCCGGGGGAGCTGGCGCATGCCCTCGGACGCGTCGGCAAAACTTTGGTTAGAGGAGCTGGAAAACCTGTGAACGAATATCTGCAGCTGTTTTTGACCTTCGCCCAGGTGGGCGTTTGCACCTTCGGCGGCGGCTACGCCATGCTCCCCATCCTCCAGCGGGAGGTGGTGGAGAAAAAGGGCTGGTGCACCGCCGAGGAGCTCTCCGACTACTTCGCCATCGGCCAGTGTACCCCCGGGGTCATTGCCGTGAATACCGCCACCTTTGTGGGGGCCAAGCGCAAGGGAACCCTGGGCGGGATCGTCGCCACCCTGGGCATGGTCTTCCCAAGCGTGGTCATCATCACCCTCATCGCCGCCTTTTTGCGCAACTTTGCCCACATCCCCGCCGTGGGCCACGCCTTTGCCGGGGTCCGGGCCGCCGTGGTGGCCCTCATCGCCTCCAGCGTCCTCAAGCTGGGCAAGACCACGGTGAAAAACCTCCCCTCGGTGTGCATTTTTATCGCCGTGCTGCTCCTCAGCGTCTTCGACAAGCAGTTAGAAGCCGCCTTTCCCGCGGTCAGCTTTCTCTTCAGCCCCGTGACCTACGTGGTGCTGGCGGGGGTGGCAGGGCTGGTCCTCACCCTCTGCAGGAAGGGAGGGGAGGCGAAATGATCTACCTGCGATTGTTCTTTGAGTTCTTCAAAGTCGGCCTGTTCTCCGTGGGCGGCGGCCTGGCCACCATCCCCTTTCTCCAGGACCTAGGGGCCCGCACGGGCTGGTTTTCCGCCGCCGACCTGGCCGACATGATCGCCGTCAGCGAGTCCACCCCCGGCCCCATGGGGGTGAACATGTCCACCTACGTGGGCTACACCTGCGCCGGTCCCCTGGGGGCCGTGGTGGGAGTTTTGGGCCTCATCGCCCCCTCGGTCATCGTCATCTTGCTGGTGGCCATGTTCCTGAAAAAATTCCGGGACAGTAGGATCGTGGACGGCGTGTTTCAGGGCCTGCGGCCCGCCTCCACCGCCCTCATCGCCGCCGCCGGCATCTCGGTGGCCCTCATCGCCCTGCTCAAGACCGTCCCCGACCCCACGGCCAGCGTGGACAAGCTCACGCCCTACTGGCCCGCCATCACCATCGCCGTGGCGGTCTTCGTGTGCATGCGCGTCCCCCGGCTGAAAAAGCTCCACCCCATCCTCTATATCGCCGCCGCGGCGGTCATCGGCGTGGTCTTTGAGCTGTAGGGGAACCTTTGGCAAAAAATTCCGTCAAATATAGTACCTGTCCCGCACAAAATGTAGTTGCATTTTGATGGGATAGGTACTATAATTTGTATATATTGGCGTAGCATACCGATTCGCATGGAGGTGCCAAAGATGAAAGGAAAAAAGCTGCTGGCGTTGCTGCTGGCTCTGGTCCTCTGCCTGGGGCTCTATGTCCCCACTCTGGCGGCGGAGACCACCCACGAGGATTTCCAGGACCTGATGGTAGTCAACACCTACACCGGTGACTACCAGTGGAAGTGGGCTTGGCCCACCATAGACGACACCCTGCGCCGCGGCCTCTTTATCGGCTATACCCCCTACCAGGACGCCCAGGGCAACACCGTCACCGACTTCGGCCCCGGCGACGTGGTCACCGAGGCGGTGGGCCTGACCCTATGCGCCCGTATGATCGTGGACGTTCAGCAAAGAGAGACCATCCTCAAGGACCGCCTGGAGCAGATGCGCGAACTGATCCCCGGCACCGCCAAGGACCCTGACGACACTGCCGCGCCGTTCATGTGGTTTCGCCGGGAGGCGGCGGCCTGCCTGGAGCTGGGCATCCTCTCCGCCGAAGACCTGGCCCTGCTTCGGGACGCGGACCGGCTGGGCAAGCCCATGACCAAGGCGGACTTCGCCGTCTACCTGGTCCGGGCCATGGGGCTGGAGGACTTCGCCAAGAGCCTTAGCTCCAGCGACCTGTCCTTCTTCACCGACGAGGCGAAGATCGGCCGGGAGTACCGCCCCTACGTCAAGCTCCTCTATAACTACGGCGTGCTCACCGGCGACGAGCAGCAGCGCTTCAACCCCGACCAGAGCATGAACCGGGCCATCTGCGCCACCATGCTCTCCCGGGCCATCGAGAACATCCTGGAGGAGCGGGAGGTCTCTGTGGAGCTGCCCCGGTATGAGAGCTATTCCTTCGCCACCGGTATCATCCGCTCCGTGGACGTGGACGACGACGGCGTGCGCCAGGTGACCCTGGAGGACCTGGACGGCCAGCACACCTACAAGCTGCCCTCCTCGGCCAAGATCTACCAGAACAACATGCCCGCCAAGGCCACCGACCTGAAAAACAGCTCCTTCGCCAAGCTGCGCTTCGACGCCAAGGGCGAGGTGGTCATGGTCCGGCTCATCCCCGCGGGCTTTTTGAGCCAGGTGGAGGGCGCGGTCACCGCCGTCACCAGTGAGGCCGTGGTGGTGGACGGGGTGAAGTACCCCATCGACCGCTACACCCAGGTTGCCGCCGGCGGCAAGGTGGGCGGAGCTGAGCTCATCGACCTGGACGCGGGCTATACCGGCGCCAAGCTCACCGCCAACAGCCGCAAGACCGTGCTGTCGGTCACCCTCACCGGCGGCACTCGCCAGGTGGAGGGCGTGCTCACCGACGTGACCACCACCACCCAGGGCGCCATCACCAAGACCACCGCCACCGTCAACTCCTTCAGCGGTATGCCTACCACCTATGTGGTGAGCGACGACGTTTCCGTCACCGCCAAGGACCAGAAGCTGGCCGCTCTAAAGGAGAGCTTCGAGGGCAAACACGTCACCCTCCGGGTGGCCGACAGCGACTTCTCCGACCTCAAGAGCGTGGACGTGGACCTGGACGGCCAGTACATCCAGGGCGTTTTGCAGACCGTCTCCGCCAAGCAGACCCCCCGCAAGGTAGAGATCACCCGCACCACCGATACCCGCCGCACCCCCTGGGAGGTGTCCGAGGACTGCGTGGTGCTCTACGAGGGCAAGGCCGCCGACCTCTCCAAGCTGCCCACGGGCACCTTCGTCACCGCCAAGCTGGAGGGGGCCACCGTCACCGAGCTCTCCGCCTGGACGGGTCTGGAGAGCGTGGAGGGCGTGCTCACCGCCATCACCTACCCCACCGGCCAGGAGCGGGTGCAGCTTTCGGTGAAGGCCGAGGACGGCACGGCCTATGAGTACGCCATCGACCTGGCCGATCTGAAGAACGTGGTCATTTTGGTGGGCGACAAGGACTCCGACATCACCAAGCTCACCACCGGCGACAGCGTGGTGGTCACCCTGCGCTACCACAAGGTCACCCAGATCGACGTGACGCCCCGCGCCGCCAACGTCACCGGCACCCTGGACGCCATCACCTTTAAGGCCGACGGCTCCGCCGTTTTGAGCGTCCTGCTGCCCAGCGGCGTTACCCAGGAGTACACCGCCGAGGCCGGCGTCACCGTCACCCGGGAGGACAACGCCGCCGCCCTCACCGACGTGAAGGCTGGCGGCCAGGTGGCCCTGGTCACCGAGGGCGCCCGGGTCCTGTCCATCCAGTTCTCCGGCTCCGCTGTCTCCCAGTCCAGCGTGGCCGGGCGCATCATCAGCAAGGACGACCAAGCCCGCATCGCCACCGTCCTGCCCACTGGGGCGGACGCGGTGCCCGTGAAGGTCCACATCGGCACGAGCGCCGGCTTCCTGGACGTGACCGGCGCCAGCCTTACCCGCATCACCCAGCTCAACGTGGGCGACAGCGTGGAGATCTATGGCTCCTACGGCAAGGACGGCACCTTCGAGGCCAAGAGCGTCATCCGTAAGTAAGCCGCCCCAAAGAACCGACAAAATGGCGGGTCGCCTGACCCGCCATTTTATTCGACGTGAGAGGAGGGCTAGGCCCTGAAACAGCGCTTTTTCGCTCTATGCCTTGTCTTGGCGTTGGTCGTCTGCGCCGGGGCCGTCCTCCGCCTGGCCTGGCCCGAGCGGACCCCGGCTCCCGTGCCCGACGCGTCTTATGCTCCCCAGCCTGAGCGGGCCCTGGCCCTTCTGGGCAATGCGCAGGACCCCTGGTGCGCGCCGCTTTTTGACGAAATTCGACCCTGGGCCGCCGAGCAGGGCTGGCGGCTGGTGAGCTACGACTGCGCGGGCAGCGTCCAGACCCAGAAAGGCCAGCTGGACGACCTCCTTCGCACCGAAGAGGTCGCCGCCGCCATCCTCTACGACCTGGGGGATAGCGACTGGCGCGGCGAAGCCGTGGAACGCATGGAGCGAGCGGGCGTCCAGGCCGTCACCCTCAGCCGCTGGAGCGACGGCGACCTGGGCCCGGACCCCCAGGTGCTCTGGACCGCCGACTGGGAAGGCGGCGTGCTGGTCCTGGCCGACCTGCCCGACGACCCCGCCCTCTTCGCCGCCCAGACCGCCCTGGGGGACAAACTGCTGGGCAACGGCGCGTGCTGGGCCACGCCAGAGTACGCCGCCGACTATCTAAACCAGGCCCTGCCTCTCTATCCCCGGACCGCCGCCGTCCTCTGCCTTTCCCGGGAGGGAGCCCTGGGGGCCAAGGACTACATAGCGGAGCGTCACCTCAACATCAAGGCCGTGTGCCTGGACCCCGACCCCGAGACCGCCGCCGACCTGGCCCTGGGCCGCGTCGACGCGTGGATCGAGGTATCTCGGGAGGGGATCCTGGACGCTCTGCAAAAGGCCCTGGACGGCAAAGAACCCGAGCCCCTGACCGTCACGGTGAAGACCGCATAAAGAAACGCCTCTCCGTTAGAAGAGGCGTTTCTTTATGCCAGCATCAAAAGCCGGTGGGGTTGTCCACGTTGACCTTGTCCACCTCCTGGAAGGGGGCCAGGGTGGAGATCATCTTGATGGGCTTGTCGTAGGAGTTGACGCAGTAGTGGACCTCGCCGGGCTCGATGTGGATGAGCTGCCCCGGGCCCAGAGTGTGCTTGACCCCGTCCACCACGATGTCGATCTGGCCCTCCAGGATGAAGAAATTCTCCTCCATCACGTTGTGGTAGTGGGCCTGGAAATCCTCCCCGGGGTTGAAGCGGACCAGGGCGAAGTTCATCCGGGGTCCCTTCATCAGATACTTAGGACCACTGTCGCCAAAACGGTACTCACGTTCGCTCTCGCTGATGATAAACATGGTCTTCTCCTCCTTCTTTTTGTGTGTGCTGTGCTCACAGACCCGGCGCGATCCACATATTCCGGGTCAGACCTTGGTCGCAAAGCTCCAACTGCTTGGGGTAGAGGGCCTTCCACGCCGCGTAGAGCTGGTCGTAGACCGCCTTGTTCTCGGCATTGGGCTGGTAGGTCTTGTCCCACTTGACGGTGGCCGCCGCGGCCTCCTCCACGCTCTTCCAAATACCCACGCCCACCCCGGCCAGAATGGCCGCGCCCAGGGCGGTGGCCTCCTTCACCACGGGGACCTTGACGGGTTTGCCCGTCACGTCGGCCACGATCTGGCTCCACAGCGGGCTCTTGGCGGCCCCGCCGGCGAAGATGAGCTCGTCCGGCTCATGGCCGGTGGCCTCCCGGACCAGGTCGATGTGGGAGCGCACCAAAATGGCGGTGTTCTCCAAGATGGCCCGGTAGAAGGTGTAGCGGTTAAATTTATCCGGCTCCAGAAGGAAGTTGGTAAAGGTGGGGCTGGCGTGCTTCCAGTTGATGAAGTTCATGGTGTCGGAGAAGCAGCATTGCATCCCGTAGCACCCCGCGGGGATGTCGCGGGCGCGCTCGTTCATAATGTCGTAGCAGTCCCGGCCCGTGGCCCGGGCCTCTTCCAGCTCCATCTGGCAAAAGCCGTCCCGGAACCAGCGCATGACAAGGCCGGGCTTGAAGGCCAGGGCCTCATACTGCCACAAATTGGGGGCCGCCGCGCAGTTCACCCGCACCCGGCAGCCCGGGTCGGTCTTGCCCGAGTCGGTGTTGAACTCGTACTGCCAGAAGGACCCGCCGAAGACGGCGGCCTGGTTGGCGCTGGTAGCGCCCACCCCCAGGGTGCCAAGCTGGCAGTCGCCGCCGCCCACCACCACAGGGGTGCCCTCCAAAAGCCCGGTGTCCGCCGCGCCCTTGGCGCTCACCGCGCCAAAGCGCTGGCCGCACTCCACCACAGGCGGAAAAATGTCGCTACGGAGGCCGCACTTGGCGGCGATGTCGGGGAGCCAGTCCCGGCTCTGGAGGTCCATGATGCCCGTGGTGGAGCCGTTGGAGGGCTCCACCGCCAGTTGGCTCGTCAGCTTGTAGATGAGCCAGTCGTTGAGCATGCCGATGTGGGCCACCTTCTCGTAGACCTCGGGCATGTTGTCCTTGACCCACAAAAGCCGGGGCAGAGCGCCCAGGGCGTAGGTCTGACCGGACTTTAAGTACACTTCCTTCTCCAACGCCGGGTCCAGGGCCTTGAGCTGGCCCACCTGGGCGTCGGAGCGGGCGTCCACGTTGGCGCAGGCCCAGATCTCGTTGCCCTCGCCGTCATAGAGGACGATGGCCTCGCGCATACAGGTGGTGGACACGGCGGCGATGTCACCGGGCGCGATGCCCGTCTCCTCTAAAACGCCTCGGACACAGCCGCTGGCCAGGGCCCAGTTCTTCTCCCAGTCGAAGCCCATGCTCCCGGGCCACCGGGGGTCCTCCAGATGGGTCCACTCCCGCTGAACGCAGCCCACCTGGTCGCCGGAGAGGTCGAAGACCACCGCCCGGACGCTACCGGTGCCCGCGTCGATCGCCATGAGATACTTCGCCATACTTTTGTCGCTTCCTTTCTTCAAATGAATGGCCCGCTCCGGGCTCAGTGTCCGCCGCCCCAGGTAACGTCGGTCATGTAGCTGGCGCGGTCCAAAAGCTCTTGTCCGGTGGTCTCGTCGGTGATGAGCACGTCCAGGTAGCCCCCTTGGAGCACCGCCAGGATGACCTCCACCTTCTCCATCCCCCCGGCCACGCCAATGACGTTCTTGAGCCCCTTGAGCTGGTCCAGCGGGGTGGACATGAGCCGGCTCTCCAGGTTGGGGGCCACCGCCTGGCCCGCGCTGTCCAAAAAGTGGCTCAGGATATCGCCCACCGCGCCCTGCATCTTCAGCACGGTGAAGTCGTTCTTGGTAAGCACGCCGCTTTGGATGATGGTGGCGTCCTCCCCCATGTGGCCGATGCCCACCACGCTCATGGAGGACAGGGGCACCATCCGGCTGACCTCCTTCACATCGGGCTCCTGGGCCATGGCGTCCCGGAGCTCCGCGTTGGACAGCAGCAGCGGCGCGGGAGTCAGGTAGAGCCGGGCGTTGAAGACGTTGGAGGGGTGGTCGGTGGGCAGGTAGTAGTTCACGCCGCCGGTCATGCTCACCACGTTCAGCGGCCGCTCCGCCGCCGTGGCCAGGTGGTTGAGCACCCGGCTGGTGGTGTCGCCGTAGCCGATGTTGATGTAGGCGTCGTCCTCGCAGCGGTGAAGGATGTACATGGCGGCGGCTTGGGCAATGGATTCCTTCAGGTTGCCCAGGGTCTTGTCTGCCGGGACCAAAAACACGTCCTTGAGGTGGAAGCGCTCCATCATCTTCTGCTCCATGGACATCCGCCGCTGGCTGTCCTGGCGGATGTTGAACTGGATGAGCCCGGTCTGCCGGGCCCGCTCCAGCAGGGAGATGACCTTGCCCCGGCTGACCCCAAGTAGTTGGGAGATGGTCTGCTGGGTGTAGTCCTCAATATAATAGTACCACGCCGCCTTGACCATCAAAAAGTGTTCCAGTTCCGTCCTGTTTTCTGTCTCCATTCCGGGGCCACCACCATGACAAAAGTTGATATGCGCGTCAAAAGTTCTCTGGTAACAGTATAGCACCAGGGCGATAGGGCTGTCAAATGAATGTGGGAGAAATCCTGCAAAAACCCGAAAATCATGGAAACTGACAAAATCAGGGAATATTTTTTGTGCGCCCTGCCCAATTAGGAGGGGGACAGCCCAAAACTTTCCGTTTTTTTCGACGGAAAAAACCGAAAGTTTTGCAAGAAAAAGCTCGTCCCCCAGTTGACAAACGCCCCAAAACCATTTATCATATTCCTGAATAAAAAAGAGATACGGCAACAACATTTGTCTAAATTCGCAGATCCGGGAGGTGGGACGGATGGAAGGGATGGAGCGGAAGGAGGCCCTGCTGTCGGTGCGGGGCATCCGCAAATCCTTCGGTCTGAACCAGGTCTTGAAGGGTATCGACCTGGATATTTTCCCCGGTCAGGCGCTGGCCCTCATCGGCGGCAACGGCGCGGGGAAGTCCACATTGATGAAGATCATCATGGGCATCTACACCCACGACAGCGGCGAGCTGTCCTTCCTGGGAGAGAAGCTGGACACCTCCCGCACAGCCGCCACCCTCTCCAAGGGTATCTACATGGTCCCCCAGGAGCCCCTTTTGTTCCCCAATATGTCGGTGGAGGAGAACATCACCATCGGCTTCCACACCCCCAAGGCGGAGCTTCGCCGGGAGCTGGTGGACACCATGAAGGACATCGGCTGGAACCTGGACCTGGGCCGCAAGGCCAGCAGTTTGTCCATCGCCGAGCAGCAGATGGTGGAGATCCTGCGGGGCATCCTGCGCCACGCCAAGCTGCTCATCCTGGACGAGCCCACCTCCGCCCTCACCTTCGACGAGGTCCAGACCTTATTTAAGGTAGTGGAGGACCTGAAGGCCAAGGGCATCGGCATCATCTACATCACCCACCGTCTGGCGGAGGTCTTTGACATCGCCACCGACGTTGCCATCATGCGAGACGGCGTCATCACCGTCCAAGGCCCGGTGAGCCAGTTCACCCGGGAGGACCTGGTGAAGGGGCTGCTGCCCCCGGACACCGCCCAGGCCGCCCAGCAGAAGAAAGCCCGCAGCGCCCAGGTGGACTACTCCGCCGCGCCGGTGCTGGAGCTGGAGCACTTTAGCGGCTACGGCTTCCAGGACGTATCCTTGCAGGTCTACCCCGGAGAAATTCTTGGGGTGGCCGGCGTGGTGGGCGCGGGCCGGACGGAGATGGCCACCACCATCTTCGGCATGGACAAGGTCCTGGGGGGCACGGTCCGGCTCAAGGGCAAGGACGTGACCGGCAAGGGCACCCGCAAGATCATCGCCGCCGGGCTCAACTACGTCCCCGAGGACCGGCATCTGAACGGTCTTTATAAAATTTGTGCCGTGGATGCCAACACCACCAGCGCCAATCTCTTTGGCAACATGCTGGGCAAGGTCTTCCTCAGCCGCCGCAGGGAGTACGATGTGACCCAGCGGTATGTGGAAAACTTCCGCACCAAGATCACCGGCCACGAACAGTTGGCGGGCAGCCTCTCCGGCGGCAACCAGCAGAAGATCGTCATTGGCCGCTCCTTGGCCACCGAGCCGGGCATCGTCATCCTGGACGAGCCCACCCGGGGCATCGACGCCGCCGCCCGCGGCGACGTGTACGCCATCATCGAGCAGCTTCGGGAGCAGGGGGTGTCCATCCTGCTCATCTCCAGCGACATGGAGGAGATCTGCGAGCTGGCCGACCGGGCGGTTACCATGTACCAGGGCCGGGTCAACGCCCAGTTCCAGAAGGCGGACATCAACCAGGACAACCTGATGAACGCCGCCTTTGGCATTGTGGAGTCCAAGGAGGTGAGCGCGTGAACCGGGTGAAGCGTGTGTTCCGGCACCGGGAGGTGACGGCGCTCTTGTTTCTGGTGGCTCTGTTCGCCATGGTCACCATCTTCGACCCCGCCTTCCTCTTTGGCGACGCCGCCGCCGGGCTGGCCCCGGGCAACGGCATCGCCACCAGTCTGAACGAATCCATCGTGGTCATCGTCATGTCCGTGGGCATGGCCTTCGCCATCTTCGTGGGCGAGATCGACGTGTCCGTGGGCTCCACCCTTGGCCTGGTGGCCGCGGTGGTGGGCACCATGATGCAAAATGGCGAGAGCTGGGTCAAGGCCTTCGCCATCGGACTGCTCATCGGTCTGGCGGTGGGCCTGGTCAACGCCTTCGGCGTGGCCATCTTGAAAATTCCCTCCCTCATCTTCACCCTGGGCACCAACGGCGTGCTCCGGGGACTGATGTACCCCATCGTGGGCAAGGGCGGCTCGGCGGAGGTGACCAACCTGCCGCTGAGCTTCAAGGGCCTTTCCTCCAAGGGAGTGGTCGGGCCGCTGAGCATCCTGTTTGTGTGCGTGGTAGTCTTGGTCGTGGTGGTCCACATCGTGCTGACCCGGACCAAGCGGGGCCGCTACTTCATCGCCGTGGGCGACAACGCCGGCGGCGCGGACCTTGTCGGCATCCCCGCCACCCGGACCAAGGTGGTGGCCTACATCCTCTGCGCGCTGCTGGCCGCCGTGGCCGGTATCCTCTTCTGCTCCAAGGCCGGGCGGGTGACCTTCTCCGCCGGCAACGGCTATGAGATGACGGCGGTGGCCGCCTGCGTGCTGGGCGGCATCAGCCTCTCTGGCGGCGTGGGCAGCGTGGTGGGCGCCGCCATCGGCGCGGTGATTATGTCCTCGGTGGAGACGCTGCTGTACCGCATCAAGCTCCCCTCGGACTACACCCAGGCCATCACCGGCGTGATCTTGCTGGCCATCGTGGTCTCTAGCGCCCTGGTCCAGCACCGCTCCGAGGTCAGGACCCGGCATCTGCGGCTGTCCGCCAGGACGGCCGCCGGAGAGGAGGCGCAGGGGAAATGAGCGAGAAAAACAGCAAGCGGCCCTCCGCTCTGCACCGCCTGGTCAAGGGCCCCAACTTCGGCTGGAACCTGTTCCTCATCATTATGCTGGTGGCCGAGGTGGCCATCTTCACGCTGAAGAATCCCAAGTTCCTCACCGCAGCCCAGCTTATCAACGCCGCCAACGACTACATCCTGCCCACCTGCTTCATCGCGGTGTTCGTCACGCTGGTGATGATCACCGGCGGCATCGACATCCAGGCCGGCTCCATCGTGGGTCTGACCTCCATCATCATCGGCATCCTCTATCAAGAGTTTGGCTTCAACGCCTGGGTGGCGGTGGTCATCGCGGTGCTGGCGGCGGGCCTGTGCGGCGCGCTGTCGGGCTACTTCGTGGCCTACTGCCGGGTCCAGGCCATGGTGGTCACCTTGGGCGGGTCCTTCCTCTATAAGGGCCTGGCGCTGATGATCCCGCTGGCTCTGGGGGTGGAGGTCTACAAGGGCATCCCCGTGGAGGACGCGTCCTTCAAGGCCTTCACCAAGGTCAACCTCTTTGGGGCTATCCCGCTGCAGGTGGTGCTGCTGGCCGCCATTTTGGTCATCGCCTATCTGCTGCTCCACCGCAGCAAGTACGGCCGGAAGGTCTACTTGGTGGGCGTCAACCCCAGCGCCGCGGAGTATTCGGGCATCAACAGCCGTCTGGTGACCATGTCCACCTATATTCTGAGCGGCCTGGCCGCCGGCATCACCGGCGTGTTTATGACCTCCTACGCCTCGGGGGCGGCCTCGCCCACCTACGGCGCCAACCTGACCATGAACATCATCACCGCCTGCGTGCTGGGCGGGACGCTGTCCACCGGCGGCAAGGGAAGCGTGCTGGGCACCGCGTTGGCCTCGGCCATCATCGGGCTCATGCGCCAAGGATTGTTTGTATGCTTCCGCATCGACAAGTCCATCATCGACATCCCCGTGGGCGTGCTGCTCATCGTGGTCATCATTGGCAGAGCGGTGGTCAACAATCCCAGCGTGGTGGCCTTTTTCTCCCGGTTCAAGCCCAAGAAAAAGGTCGCTGCGTGAGCGAAGCGTATTTTACGTGGTATTCCAAGCCGCCTGAGAGCGGTTTAGAATAAAAAAATTTAGGAGGAATGTAGCATGAACATGAAGAAGATCCTTGCACTGGCTCTGGCGATGGTTATGGTCTTCGCCCTGGCCGCCTGTGGTAGCGACGAGAAGCCCGTCGAGCCCACCACCCCCGCCACCGACACCCCCACCACCGACGCTCCTGTGGAGCCCGCCGGCCCCGCCAGCGTGGAGGGCATGACCGTGGCTTTCATCCCCAAGGTCTCCGGCAACGCCTTCTTTGAGGTCGCCAACGAGGGCGCTCAGGCCAAGGCCGCCGAGTGGGGCATGAAGGTCGAGTACATCGGCAACCCCGTGGCCGGCGTCACCGAGCAGATCGCCTGCATCAACGACGCCATCGCCCTGGGCGTGGACGCCATCTGCATCTCCACCGTTGACGCCGCCGGCGTGTCCGACGCGCTGAAGGACGCCGCCGCCAAGGGCATCGTGGTCACCACCTGGGACTCCGACGCCAACGTGGACGACCGCGCTCTGATGGTTTCTCAGGGCACCCCCGAGGTCCTGGGCCAGATGCTCGTTGACATGAGCGTTGCCGGCCTGGAGGCCCGCGGCATCGACCCCAAGGCCGACGAGGTCAAGTACGCCTGGCACTACTCTCAGGCCACCGTCACCGACCAGAACTCCTGGCAGGTCGAGGGTGAGAAGATCATCAAGGCCGAGTATCCCAACTGGGTCAATGTGGCTCCCGAGAACTACTACTCCGAGCAGAACGCGGAGAAGTCCGTCTCCATCGGCAACGCCGTGCTGGAGGCCCACTCCGACATCGACCTCATCATCTGCAACGACTCCACCGCTCTGCCTGGCCAGCTGGAGGCCGCTCAGCGCAAGGGCCTGACCAAGGACACCATCACCATCACCGGCTTTGCCACCCCCAACGCCATCAAGCCCTACTGCGAGGCTGGCGTGCTCCACAACTGGGGCCTGTGGGACTGCGGCGTCCAGGGCGCTATGGGCTGCTATGTGGCCGCTTACCTGGCTGCCGGCAACGACGTTACCGTGGGTGACACCATCGACATCCCCGGCATCGGCTCCGTCGAGGTCATGGCCAACGACTCCATCGCTGAGGGCGCTGCCACCGGCGCTTCCAACAACGGCGTGGTGCTGCTGCCCGAGCGGGCCGTCTTCACCGCCGAGAACATGAACGACTACAATTTCTAATCTAATTCGTTAGAAATTACATTCCGAACAACTGGGGAGGCACGGCCCTGCCGTGCCTCCCCTCCCAAGAGGACAGAGGGACCGCATGGCCTCCCTGTCCTTTTGGGAGGGGAGCGAGAGCGCTCCCGCGCAGCGCGTTTAAGAAGGAGGAATCATATTATGGCTGACTTAGAAGGTTTGAAGGTCTCGAAGGACTATCACGTGGACGTGCCCTTTGCCAATCAGGAGGGTTTCTTCCTCAAGGGCATCAACTCCCTGGACTGGGGCATGAAAAAGCACATGTCCAGCATTTTCGACCCCAAGAGCGGCAACACCGTCATGTTCGCCTTTGACCACGGCTACTTCATGGGCTCCACCGCCGGGCTGGAGCGGCTGGACCTGCTGTTGCCCAAGCTGGCCCCTTATGTGGACTGCTTTATGGGTACCCGTGGCGCTCTGCGCACCTGCGTGCCCCCGGAGATCGTCAAGTCGGTGGCCCTGCGGGTGAGCTCGGGCTCGTCTATGATCCAGGACGACCTTTCCCACGAGGTGGTGGCAGTGGACATCGAGGACGCCATCCGCATGAACGCCGACTGCATGGCCGTTCAGACCTTCATCGGCGCAGACGGCCAGCTCTCCAGCATCGACAACCTGAGCCGGGTCATCAACGCCGGTATGCGCTACTCCATCCCCACCATGGGCGTGTGCGCCGTGGGCAAGGATATGGAGCGCACCGACCGGTTCTTCAAGCTGGCCACCCGCATCATCGCCGAGATGGGGGTCCAGGTGGTGAAGACCTACAACTGCGAGAACTTTGAGGAGGTCGTGGCCGCCTGCCCGGTGCCCATCGTGGTGGCCGGAGGCAAGAAGCTCTCCGAGCCCGACGCCCTGGCCCTGGCCTACGAGGTCATCCAGAAGGGCGCTCACGGCGTGGATATGGGCCGCAATATCTTCCAGTCCACCCACCCCGTGGCCATGGCCCAGGCCGTCAGCATGATCGTCCACAAGGGGGCCACCGACAAGGAGGCCCTGGAGTTTTATACGGACCAGGTGAAGTCTGGCAAGTAAGCAATTCGCATCAAATATGAAAACACGGAGACATTTTGTCTCCGTGTTTTACTAGGAGGAATCGAAATGGCATTACAAGTCATCGCCAAGGTCCTGCCGGTGGTGGTATTGCTGCTGCTGGGCGTGGTGTGCCGGTGGCGGAAGTTTTTCGGGGACAAGGGCCTGGCGGCGCTGAAGGCGGTGGTGAGCAACATCTGTTTGCCGGTGGTGCTCTTTAACGCCTTCTTCACCGCCAGCTATTCTCTGACGGTGCTACTGGTGTTCGCCGTGGTCTACGCGGGCTTTGGCCTGGCCATGGCGGCGGGCTTTGCCACCAAGGGACTGGCCCGGCCCTACGAGCGGTTTTATCCCTTCCTGCTCACCAGCGCCGAGGGCGGCATGCTGGGCTACGCCCTCTACGGCGTGCTCATGGGCCAGTCCACGGGCTTTGCCACGGTGGACCTGGGCCAGACGGTGTTTGCCTACACCGCCTTTTTGGGCATGCTGGCCCTCACCGACGGCCGGGGCTTTTCCGTGCCCGCTCTGGCCAAGAATATGTTCACCAACAAGTGCTTTTTGGGTATGGCCCTGGGCATTTTGCTGGGGGCCACCGGCGTGGGGGCCTGGGTGCTGGCCTCTCCGGCGGCGGAGACGGTGACCGGGCTTATCAGCGCCATCACCGCCCCCACCACCTGCCTGGTGCTGCTCATCGTGGGCTACGAGCTGGAGCTGGACAAGAAGCTTTTGAAGCCCGTGGTGGTGACGGTGCTGGCCCGGCTGGTGCTGATGGCGGCGCTGCTGGTGGTCTCCAACCTGGTCATTTTCAGCGTCATCCCCTTCGACCGCTCCCTCCAGATCGCCCTGATGATCCTCTACGCCCTGCCCGCACCCTTCATCATCCCGCTGTTTGCCAAGGTGGGCAAGGACGGGAAGTACATCTCCACGGCGCTGTCGGTGGAGACCATCTGTACCATTTTGCTCTTTGTGGGTATCGCGGCGTATAGCCTGGCCTGACCCGCTTTAAGGTTTGTACATTCTGGTCCTTCGCATAAAAACGCCTCGCTGTGATGACAGCGAGGCGTTTTTATATGTGATATTACAGTCAGGACTTCTCCCGGGCGTGCTGGAGGAGCTTTTCAAAGGTCTCGTCGGACAGGCCGTGCTCCACCTTGCAGGCGTCTTGCTCGGCCACCTTGGGGTCCACCCCAAGGCGGACGAAGAACGCCGTCAGGGTCTGGTGGCGGTCCCAGATGCGCCGGGCCACCGCCTCGCCCGCGTCAGTCAGGGTGATCACGCCGCCGTCGGAGACCTGGATGTAGCCGCTCTCCCGAAGCTTTTTCATGGCGACGCTGACGCTGGGCTTGGAGTAGCCCAGATCGGTCACGATGTCGATGCCCCGCACCGCCTTGCCCTGCTCTTGCAGCTTGAGGATGGATTCCAGGTAGTCCTCGCCCGATTCGTGGATGGCCATGCAGGCACCTTCTCTCTGGTAAGTATTGACAGTCTATCACAAACGCCGCCCCGGGGCAAGAAAAATTTTGAAAAGGGGGTTGACATTGGCAAGTGGTTTGTGTATACTAACTGCTGGGTTAGGGAAGCCTAACCCTCTCTTTTGGCTAAGTGGTTAGTTATAACTAATGAAAGGGGCGACGAGAGATGCCGCTGTCGATGCTGAACCCTGGCGAGGAGGGCTCTATCCGCCAGATCAACGGCAAGGACAAGGTCCGGTCCCATCTGGCCCGGCTAGGATTTGTGGTGGGAGCGGAGGTGCGGGTGGTCAACTCCCTGGGCGGGAGCCTGATCCTGCAGGTGAAGGACAGCCGGGTGGCCCTGGACCGGGCCATGGCGACGCGTATTATCGTGTAAGGAGGCAGAAAAATGACGTTAAAGGATGTGAAGGTGGGCCAGAGGGCCACAGTGGCGCGGGTCCACGGCCAGGGCGCGGTGCGGCGGCGCATCATGGACATGGGCCTGACCCGCGGGGTGGAGGTCTATGTGCGTAAGACAGCGCCCTTGGGCGACCCCATCGAACTGAATCTGCGCGGGTATGAATTGTCGGTCAGGAAGGCCGACGCCGAAATGATCGAGGTGGATTGACATGAGCATCAAAATTGCCCTGGCGGGCAACCCCAACTGCGGGAAGACCACGCTGTTCAACGCCCTCACCGGCTCCAACCAGTATGTGGGCAACTGGCCCGGGGTGACGGTGGAGCGCAAGGAGGGCAAGCTCCGGGGCCACAAGGACGTGGTCATTCAGGACCTGCCCGGCATCTACTCCTTGTCGCCCTACACCCTGGAAGAGGTGGTGGCGAAGAATTACTTGGTGGAGGAGCGGCCCGACGCTGTTTTGAACATCGTGGACGGCACCAACATCGAGCGAAACCTCTACCTCACCACCCAGTTGTTAGAGCTGGGGCTGCCGGTGGTGGTGGCGGTGAATATGATGGACCTCACCGAGAAAAACGGCGACAAGCTGGACCTGGGCAAGCTGGCCAAGGCCCTGGGCTGCCCGGTGGTGGGGCTGTCCGCCCTGGGGGGCAGGGGCGTGGACCAGGTGGTGAGCAAGGTCCTGGAGACCGCCAAGGCCCAGACCGCCCAGACTGTGCCCCAGGCGCTGAGCGAGCTTTTGAGCGCCGCGCGGGCGGACCAGGAGGACCCTGAGGAGGCCGAGGCCGCCGCCCGGTACGATTTCATCGCCCAGGTGGTGGGCGGCGCGGTGAAAAAGGGCCGGAAGAAGGGCGCGCTGACAGCGTCGGACAAGGTGGACCGGATCGTCACCAACCGGGTTCTGGCGCTGCCCATCTTCGCCGTTATCATGTTTTTCGTCTACGCCGTGGCCATGGGGGGCTATCCCTTTTCCATCGGCACCATCGGCACCGACTGGGCCAACGACGTGCTCTTTGGAGAATGGGTCCCGGGCTTCTTTGACAGCTTCCTGCTCAATGCCAACGGTGAGCCCATCGTCTGGCCCTGGCTGTACGGTCTCATTCAGGACGGCGTCGTGGCCGGAGTGGGCGCGGTGCTGGGCTTTGTGCCACAGATCCTGGTGCTGTGCCTGCTGCTGTCCATTTTGGAGGACATCGGCTACATGGCCCGGGTGGCCTTTATCATGGACCGGCTGTTTCGCCGCTTTGGTCTGACCGGCAAGAGCTTTATTCCCCTGTTGGTGGCCACCGGCTGCGGCGTGCCCGGCATCATGGCCACCCGGACCATTGAACAGGACCGGGACCGGAAGATGACTGTCATGACCACGGGCTTTATCCCCTGCGGGGCCAAGCTGCCCATCATCGGCCTCATCGCCGGGGCCATCTTCGGCGGCTCGGCCTGGGTGGCGGCCTCGGCCTTCTTCATCGGCATCGCCGCGGTGGTCATTTCGGGCATCCTGCTGAAGAAGACCCGGGCCTTTGCCGGGGAGCCCGCCCCCTTCGTGATGGAGCTGCCCGCGTACCATGTGCCCAGCGTGGGCAACGTGCTGCGCTCCACCTGGGAGCGGGGCTGGAGCTTTATCAAGCGGGCGGGGACGGTGGTGCTGGTCAGCTCCATTGCGCTGTGGTTCCTCCAGGGCTACGGCTTTGTGGACGGGGCCTTTATGGCGGTGGAGGACAACGGAGATTCCCTGCTGGCCGCCCTGGGCCGCGCCATCGCTTGGCTCTTCTACCCCTTGGGGTGGATGGGGGATATGGCCTGGAAGGCTACGGTGGCCACCTTCACCGGCCTCATCGCCAAGGAGGAGGTCATCAACACCTTTGGTGTGCTCTATAACTACGCCGGAGAGCTGGGCGAGGAGGGCCAGGAGGTCTGGGCCGCTGTGGGGGCCGACTTCACCGCCCTCACCGCCTATTCCTTCATGATCTTCAACCTGCTGTGCGCCCCCTGCTTCGCGGCGATGGGGGCCATCCGCCGGGAGATGAACAACTGGAGGTGGACCCTGGGGGCCATCGGCTATATGTGCGCCTTTGCCTACGTCATTGCCATGCTGGTCTATCAGATCGGCGGGCTGTTCACCGGGGAGGCCCCTCTGGGCGTGTTCACCGTGATCGCCTTTGCCGCGCTGGCGGGGCTTTTATACTTGCTTTTGCGTAAAGGGGCGGATCCCGACCACACCAGTTCCAGTCTGTCCAGCGTGGCGGCAGCCGCCACACCCTGCGGCGGCTGCAAGGGCTGCAAGCATTGCCGGTGAGAGCCGGACCTGGCTTTGGACCATACACACATCAGAAAACCGCTCTCCCGGCGACGGAGGAGCGGTTTTCCCCTTGGTTTGCCTTGACATTGGCAGGATTTTCCGATACAATTTTTCTATCAAATGACCCAAAGGAGGGCTCATCCTATGCGCGTCTATCAAACCGCCGACTACGCCGCCATGTCCCGCCAGGCCGCCAATCTCATCACCTCCGTGGTGGTGCTCAAGCCCGATTGTGTGCTGGGCCTGGCCACCGGCTCCACCCCCGTGGGCACCTACAAGCAGCTTATCGACTGGAACAAAGAGGGCTACCTGAGCTTCGCCCAGGTCACCACCGTGAACCTGGACGAGTACCAGGGCCTGCCGGTCACCCACGACCAGTCCTACCGCTACTTCATGAACGACAATCTCTTTGACCACGTGGACATCGACAAGGCCCGGACCAATGTGCCCAATGGCATGGCCGAGGACATCGCCGCCGAGTGCGCGCGCTACGACGCGCTGGTCAAGAGCCTGGGCGGCGCGGACCTCCAGCTTTTGGGCATGGGCCACGACGGCCACATCGCCTTCAACGAGCCCTGCGACCACTTCCCTGTGGGCACCCACCTGGTGGAGCTGGACCCCATGACCATCCAGGCCAACGCCCGGTTCTTCGACAACGACCCCGCCAAGGTGCCCACCAAGGCCCTCACCATGGGCATCGGCACCATCATGTCCGCCAAGAAAATTTTGATGATCGTCAGCGGCGCGGACAAGTCGGCCATTCTGGCCAAGGCTCTGCTGGGCCCCGTCACCCCCCAGGTCCCCGCCTCGGCCCTGCAGCTCCACCCGGATGTGACCGTGGTGGCCGACCAGGCGGCTCTGGCTGATTACATCAAGGCCGGCGGCAAGGTCTGCTAAATAACAAAAAGTTAAACAGCAACAAAATAATACAGCCCGGCGTCCGAGTTGGACGCCGGGCTTGCTTTTACACACGTTGCTTTTTAATCGGTCTCGGTGGGGGTGAACAGAGTAAAGGGCCGCTGAGACCAGGTAGAGATGTTCCGGCGCAGGGCCTGGGCGGTGACGCTGGAGTCGGTGAGGGTGACCCGGGCCACCCGCCGGGCGGACACGTCCTGGGCCAGATTCTCCGCCTGGGCGGAGACGCTGCGGCCCCGGGGGCTCACGTTGCCCGACCACACCCACCAGCTACCCTCGGTCCGGCCCCCACTGAGGAAGGCCACCTGGGTGGCCTCGGCGCGGAGGACGTGGCCCAGTCGCTGGTTGCCCAGGCGGAAGTCCCCCGCGGGGTCCTCGCTGCCCAGCAGCAGGCCGATCTGGTGCCCCGCGGCGGCGGCGGCGCGAACGTCGGCGTCCCGATCCAGAAGGTCCTCCGGGGAGAAGAGAAACAGCGCTGACAGCCGGGCGTTTGCGAAGGTGCTGAGCAGGTGGTCAAAGCCACTGCCGTCGGTGCAGGCCACGGCGAAGCAGATGCTCACCGGGTCGGGCTGGGCGCTGGGGGTGGGTCCGGCGGAGGGCCGGGGCTCCGAGGGCGCGGGAGTGGCTTGGCTTGCCACATACTGGCTCACGGTGGAGGCCACCAGCGTGGCCGCCGAGGCGCCAAACTGAGCGTCGCTCATGGAGGCCTGGTCGGTGCAGATGCGGGCGATGGGCACGGTGCCGTCGGGGAGGACGACATTATAAAAGGAGTAGGTCAGCCCAAAATAGGAGGCCACGAAGCGAAGGGGAATGAAGACCACGCCGTTTCGGGTGATGATGTGGGCGTCCTGCTCGTTGCCCTCCTTGTCCGCCGCGCCCGAGCCGTTGAGCTGGAAGATGACGGTCTGGCGGCGGTTGAAGATGGTGAAGGTACCGCCGGTGCGGTTCAGGGCGTAGGACAGCCCCAGCTCCTTGTTGTCCAGCACGGAGTAGGGCACGTAGATGGTGCCCGAGCGCAGCACGGGCATCTGGTCGGCGGTGATGAGCCGCAGCAGGACCGAGTCGTTGACGCCCACCAGGTACACGCCGTCATAGGTCCCTGCCGCCGCCGTCCAGGGCAGGGCCAGCACCAAAAGGGCCGCCAGCACGCAGAGGATGGCGACGAGACGCTTTTTCATGCCGGCGGGCCTCCTTTCGACGTGCGGGTGGTTAAAATTCAGCGTTTCCTACGGTGCGGGGGTGGAGCTCCACGTCCCGGATGTTGGTGATGCCGGTGAGGTACATGACCATGCGCTCGAAGCCCAGGCCGAAGCCGGCGTGGCGGCAGGAGCCGTAGCGGCGCAGGTCCAGGTACCACCAATAGTCCTTGGGGTCCAGGCCCAGCTCCGCCATGCGGGCCTCCAGCACGTCTAAACGCTCCTCGCGCTGAGAGCCGCCGATGATCTCGCCGATGCCGGGGACCAGGCAGTCGGCGGCGGCCACGGTCTTGCCGTCGTCGTTGAGGCGCATATAGAAGGCCTTGATCTCCTTGGGGTAGTCGGTGACGAAGACCGGGCGCTTGTAGACCTGCTCGGTGAGGTAGCGTTCGTGCTCGGTCTGGAGGTCACAGCCCCAGGAGACCTTGTAGTCGAACTGGCCGTTGTGCTGCTCCAGCAGCTTGACGGCCTCGGTGTAGCTCACCCGGGCAAAGTCGCTGGAGGCCACGTGGCGCAGCCGCTCCAGCAGGCCCTTGTCCACAAAGGCGTTGAAGAACTCCATCTCCGTGGGGCACTTTTCCAGCACGAAGTTGATGATATATTTGATCATGTCCTCGGCCAGGTCCATGTCGTCACAGAGGTCGGCAAAGGCGATCTCGGGCTCGATCATCCAGAACTCGGCGGCGTGACGCTGGGTGTTGGAGTTCTCTGCCCGGAAGGTGGGGCCGAAGGTGTAGACGCTGCCAAAGGCCATGGCGAAGTTCTCGCAGTTGAGCTGGCCCGAGACGGTGAGGTTGGCCCGCTTGCCGAAAAAGTCCTGGCTGTAGTCCACGCTGCCGTCCTCCAGCCGGGGCGGGTCGTTGGGGTCCAGGGTGGTGACCTGGAACATCTCCCCCGCGCCCTCGCAGTCGGAGGCGGTGATGATGGGAGTGTGGACGTAGACGAAGCCCCGGTCCTGGAAGAAGCAGTGGATGGCGTGGGCGCACACCGAGCGCACCCGGAAGGCCGCCGAGAAGAGGTTGGTCCGGGGCCGCAGGTGCTGGATGGTGCGCAGATACTCCACGCTGTGGCGTTTTTTCTGCAAGGGGTAGTCCGGGGTGGAGGCCCCCTCGACGGAGATGGTCTTGGCCCGCAGCTCCAGGGGCTGCTTGGCCTCGGGGGTGAGCACCACCGTGCCTGTGACGATGAAGGCCGCGCCCACGTTCTGCCGGGCGATGTCCTTAAAGTTGTCCACCTCGCCCTCGGCAAAGACCACCTGGAGGTTTTGGAAGGCGGAGCCGTCGTTGAGTTCCAGGAAGCCGAAGGTCTTCATGTCCCGGATGGTGCGGCCCCAGCCGCAGACGGTGACCTCTTTGCCGCCGTAGTCGTCCATGTGGTCCAAAAGGGCCCGGATGGTGATTCGTTTCATATCTCTTTCCCTCCGTTGGGCAAAATTCGATGCATATATTATAGTATACTCCGCCCGGTTTTACAATCCCCACTTTTCCGCTTCATATTTCCCGCGCGAGGCTCATATGGTGGAGGGGAAACGGAAGTTGGGGAGTGTGTTGCGTGTGAAGGAAAAGATCGAGGAGCGGGCCGAGATGCTGGCCCAGTACATCATAGAGAGCGGCGCCACCGTCCGCGCCGCCGCCGCCAAGTTCGGTCTGAGCAAATCCACCGTACACAAGGACCTGTCCGAACGGCTGCCGCAGTTCCGGCCCGGGCTCTATGAGCAGGCCAAGGCCGTGCTGGACCGGAACAAGGCCCAGCGCCACCTCCGGGGCGGGGCGGCCACCAAGCGAAAATATAAAGGAGACTGAGGGAAAATCCCGGCGGGTCTAGCCCGCCGGGATTTTTTTGTGCAATTTTTTGCGGAAGGGAAAAAGCCCTGTTTGTTGTGCCTGTTTTTGGAGAGAGTGGGGGAAAGACCCAAGATATTGTTACAAAAGGGTGACAAGGGGTGAAGTCTGGGCAACAAAATGGGGTTGACGGCAGGGAGGAAAAGGTATAAGATACACATTGTAACTATTTTGTAATCTTTATCCTGCCCCCTTGGGGGCGGTTTCCGCCAAGACAGACAGGGAGAAGGTGACACCCATGGACGAGATACTATATCCCGGCCTCCCCCGGACGGAGGAGGTCGAGTTGGCCCCCCAGCTCAGCCGAAAGGAGCGCTGGGAGCGTAAGATCGACGAGCTTTTGATCCGCTACGACGCCTTTATGGAGCGCCACCGCCCCCGGGCCAAGTGGTTTTTGGCCCTGGCCCTGACTTTGGGCGCGGTGACCACCGCCGCCACGGTCTACACCGCGGGCTACGCGGTGGTGGTGGACGGCCAGACCCTGGGCGTGGTGGCCGACAAGGCCCAGTTCCAGGCCATCGAGCAGAAGGTGGAGGACCGGGTTGAGGTCATCCTGGGCCGGGACTACTCCCTGGACGGCCATGTGAGCTTTGAGCCCCGCCTGGTGGCCAAGGCCGACCTCTCCGACCTGGGCGGCTTTGAGACCTACCTCTTCAACCAGGTGGAGGAGGTCACGAGGGGCTACGTGCTGACGGTGGACGGCCAGGATATGGCGGTCCAGGCCGACGGCGACGAGCTCACCGCCCTTTTGGAGCGGCTGAAGGCCCCCTATGTAAATGAGAATACCGTGGTGGCCGAGTTCACCGTGCCGGTGAACCTGACCTGCGAATATGTGGGCCAGGACCAGGTGGGCGGCGACCTGGCGGAAATTGAGGCTCTTTTGTCCTCCAACACCCGGGAGGCCGTCACCTACACCGTGGTCAAGGGCGACACCTACAGCGGCATCGCCAGCCGCTACGACATGAGCGTCAGCGACCTGCTGGCCATCAACCCGGAGGCCAGCCTAAACCGGCTGATGATCGGCGACGAGCTCACCGTCTCAGCCAGCGTGCCCTACCTGGGCGTGCGCACTGTGGACAAGGTCCGCTATGAGGAGGCCATCCCCGCCCCGGTGGAATACCGGGAGGACGACTCCATGTACGAGGGCGACTCCAAGACCCTGGAGCCCGGCGCCGACGGCTCCCGGCTGGTGGACGCCCGGGTCACCTACCTCAACGGCATGGAGCAGCAGCGCGACATCACCGCCACCCAGGAGCTCACCGCCCCGGTGACCAAGGTGGTGGCCAAAGGTACCAAACCCCGGCCCAAGACCATGGCCAAGGGCAACTTCATCTGGCCCGTCCGGGGCACCATCACCTCCCGCTACGGCGGCCGGTCCCTCTTTGGCACCTACAACTTCCACGGCGGTCTGGACATCGCCGTGCCCTACGGCACCTCCATCAAGGCCGCCGACGGCGGCAAGGTCATCACCGCCGGGTGGCACAACAGCTACGGCAACTATATCATCATCGACCACGAAAACGGCAAGCAGACCTACTACGCCCACAACTCCAAGCTGCTGGTCAGCGTGGGCCAGCGGGTCTACCAGGGCCAGGTCATCGCCAAGGCCGGCTCCACCGGCAACTCCACCGGCACCCACTGCCACTTCGAGGTCCGGGTCAACGGCCAGCGGCAGAACCCCAGGAACTACTTGCCCTAAGAGCGTTCGCGACAAAAAGACGGGCCCTTGCCCTTCGTATAAAACACCGCCTGAGACCAGGCGGTGTTTTTTTATGCAAATGCGAATATTTATTCACGCACAACGAATACAGGAAAACAAAGGCTTGATTTTGTGGAAAATGCCCTTGCATTTTTGGTGTATTGCGTGTATAATCCAGATAATTCCCGCCCCCACGGGGGCTATTATGAAGGAGATCGAGTGAAAATGAAGAAGTATCTTGCTTTGCTGTTGGCTGTGTGCATGGTCTTCGCCCTGGCCGCTTGCAGCGGCGGCGACGAGACCCCTGCCACCGATGTGCCCACCACCGACACCCCCGCTACCGACACCCCCGCCACCGACGAGCCCACCACCCCTGGCGCGCTGGTCACCGTGGAGCCCGGTAAGCTCCACATGTCCACCAACGCCGCCTTCCCTCCCTATGAGATGACCACCGACGACGGCGGCTTCGAGGGTATCGACGTGGAGGTGGCCGCCGCCATCGCCGAGAAGCTGGGCCTGGAGCTGGTGGTGGACGACATGGGCTTTGACGCCGCCCTCACCGCCGTGCAGACCGGCCAGAGCGACATCGCCATGGCGGGCATCACCGTCACCGAGGAGCGCACCAAGGTCATGGACTTCTCCGACAGCTACGCCACCGGCATCCAGGTGGTCATCGTCAAGGAGGACTCCCCCATCGCCAGCGTGGACGACCTTTCTAACGCCGACATGATCGGCTGCCAGAAGGCCACCACCGGCTACATCTACTGCTCCGACACCGTGGAGAACGGCGGCTACGGCGAGGACCACGTCACCGCCTATGAGACCGGCGCCGTGGCCGTTCAGGCTCTGGTCAACGGCCAGGTGGACGCCGTGGTCATTGACAACGAGCCCGCCAAGAGCTATGTGGCCGCCAACCCCGGCCTGAAGATTCTGGACACCGAGTTCGCCGTGGAGGACTACGCCATCGCCGTGCAGAAGGACAACGTCCAGTTGCTGGACGCGGTGAACGCCGCCATGGCCGAGCTGAAGGCCGACGGCACCTTCCAGGCCATCGTGGACAGCTACATCACCGCCGAGTAATTTGATCGGTCTGTGACCCCAGAAGGGCGGCCTTCCAACCAAGGCCGCCCTTCTTTTTCAAGAGAGGAGGGGACCTATGTTTCAAGCTATGATCGACTGGTGCGCGGAGCTCTGGCCCCGGATCGAGACGGCCTTCATCACCGGGGACCGCTGGAAGCTCTATCTGAAGGGACTGGGCACCACGCTGGAGATGACGGTGGTGGCCCTGTTCTTCGGCGTGATCCTGGGCCTCATCGCCGCTATGATCCGCACCGCCCACGACCAGCAGCGGCTGGGGCAGCACAATTTCGTGCTGGCCATCGGCAACCTGGTGTGCCAGATCTACACCACCGTCATCCGGGGCACCCCCATGCTGGTGCAGCTGTTCATCTGGACCTTCGTCATCATGCGCGAGGAGCGCAACAAGGTGCTGGTGGGTATTATCGGCCTGGCGGTCAACTCCGGGGCGTATGTGGCCGAAATTATACGCGGAGGACTTATGAGCGTGGACCGGGGCCAGTCGGAGGCCAGCCGCTCGCTGGGCATGAACTACTTCGACACCATGCGCTTTATCGTCATCCCCCAGGCATTTAAGAACATCCTGCCCGCGCTGGGCAACGAGTTCATCACCCTCTTTAAGGACACCTCACTGGTCCAGGCCATCGGCGGCATGGAGATGCTCTACTACGCCACCACCATCGGCGGACGGACCTTTGACTATATGCCGCCGCTGATCGGCATCGCGATGATGTATCTGGTGGTGGTGGTCGTGCTGACCTGGCTCCAGGGCAAGCTGGAAAGGAGGCTGCGTCAAAGTGATCGACGTTAAAGGTCTGAGTAAATCCTTTGGCGACCATCTGGTGCTGGATCACATCGACCAGCACATTGCCCCCGGCGAGAAGGTGGTGGTCATTGGCCCCTCCGGCTCGGGCAAGTCCACCTTCCTTCGATGTCTCAACCTGTTGGAGACCCCCACGGCGGGGACTATCACCTTTGAGGGCACCGTCATCACCGACCCCAAGGTGAACATCAACGCTGTGCGGCGGCAGATGGGCATGGTGTTCCAGCACTTCAACCTCTTTCCCAACATGACCATCCGCAAGAACATCGCCCTGGCCCCGGTGCGCTCCAAGCTGATGAGCAAGGATGAGGCCGACGCCGAGGCCATGCGGCTTTTGGAGCGGGTGGGCCTGAGCGAAAAGGCCGACGCCTACCCCGCCCAGCTCTCCGGCGGACAAAAGCAGCGCATCGCCATCGTCCGGGCCCTGGCCATGAAGCCCAAGGTGATGCTCTTTGACGAGCCCACCTCCGCCCTGGACCCGGAGATGGTGGGCGAGGTGCTGGAGGTCATGCGTGAACTGGCCCAGGAGGGCATGACCATGGTGGTGGTCACCCACGAGATGGGCTTTGCCCGGGAGGTGGGCTCCCGGGTGCTCTTTATGGACGAGGGGAAAATTTTGGAGGAGAACACTCCCGCCGAGTTCTTCGCCCATCCCAAGGAGCAGCGCACCATCGACTTCTTGTCCAAGGTGCTGTAAGCTTATCGTGTGGAACGCACAAAGGTCCCGCCGTCCATTTGGACGGCGGGACCTTTGTGCTGGGGCAACGTTTTTTGTCAATAATAACGGTCGGAAAACCAGACCTGTGTGCTTACCCTTTGGGGATTAGGGCGTTACATTCCGCCGTTTTGTCCCTGGCGGTTGGCGTAGCCCTGCTGGGTGAGGGTGACCCAGCCCGGGCCTACCTCCTCCTCCGGCGGGGGCACCGCCCCGGGGGACACCACGCCGGGGAGCTGGGTGGCGGCGCGTTGCTGCCGCTCTAACTGCTGGGCCAGCCGCAGGGCGTTTTCCTGGGCCTGGCGGACCTGGGCGTAGGTCACCTGTCCTCCGGGGGCGTGGTCAGCCGCCTCCATGTGCTCTACGGGCCAGAGGTTGCCCTGGGCGTCCACCTCCATGATGCCCATGGGGTTGTTGGGCAGCACCCCCGGGGCGGGCCGGGTGGCGAAAAAGGCGACAAATTTGGCGGAAAACACGTCGCACATGACAAAGTTCTGGTTGGTCTCATCGTAGAGGACCACGAAGGAACGGCCCACGGCGTAGATGATGCCGCTGCGGCGCACCAGGGTCTGGACCCCGACCAGGAAGTCGATCTGGACGTAGTGGCCCAGGTTGGCCGCCAGCACCTGCTGGAAGGACCCCTCCAGGCCGGGGGAGTCCATAATGCCGCTATCTGTGCTGGGGGGAGTTGAGATGGTATTGCCGGTCTCGTCGATGCTCTGTTGAACGCGCTGTAACCCTTCTGGTTGAATGGCCATAAGTATCAAGCTCCTTTCTGAACGCTAAGTATCCTCGTAGGCGCTGGTGGGGTTATAGAAGCAGTGGTCGCCAATGCGCAGGGCGTAGGACCCCACGCCGCTGGGAAAGTTGGGCCGGCACTTGCTGGAATAGGGGTTGAAGAACCACAGCGCCTGGCCCAGGCCGCCTAGCCGCCCTCCGGCGATGGCCCACTCGGCGATGGCGTAGTGCTGGGCCTCGGGGCGCATGTTGTAGATGTTTTGGGAATTGTACTTACCGCCCACGGTCTCCATGGCGCACACGAACTGCCCCTTTTGGAAGATGACCTCTGAGAGCGTGTCCAGCCGTCCGTATTCCCCCACGGTGGTGCGCACCCGGTTCATCACCACGCTGGCCACCGCCTCCATGCCGTTTTGTCCCTCGCCGCCGGCCTCGCACTGGATGAGCCGGGCCAGCAGCTCCACGTCGGAATAGGCCATATCGAGCCTCCTTTCAAACGCTCTTACTTCAACCTATGCCGCCCAGGGCCCCGGGGGCACAAAAAACGCCGTCCTCACGGGGAGGACGGCGTTTGGGCTTGCGAGGAAGCGGGCTTCCTGCGCCGCCAGCGGCGGCGCTTGCCCTTGCAGGAGATGCCCGGGCTCTGCAAGGCGGCCTCATAGACCTCCTTTTTGGCCCCGGTGTTGCGAAAGACGGCGGTGTTGGCCCAGAGCTTTTTGCGCCGGTCCCGGGCCACCTCCAGCCGGAGGATGTAGCCCCGGGTACACTGGGGGCAGTTGAAGCGGCTGTAGTAATAGCCGTCCTGGCCCTTGTACCACTGGCCCACCCGGACCATGCCCTGGCACTTGGGGCACACCGCCTTGCGGCAGCCCCGGTTATTGAGGAGCTTTTCCAGGCTGTCAAAGGGCCCTTGCCAGGGCTGGGCCCTGCGGGGCAGGGCTTTCTGGCCCTTGGGCGGCGTGTGGGCGGGCCGGAGGGCGGCGTCCAGCTCCTCCCGGGTCAGCAGCCGGGCGACGCAGGCGGTGTAGACCGCGTCGGCCAGGGCGTTGTGGGGGTCGAAGATGTCGGGCACGCCGCAGTATTCGGCGCACCACTCCAGCGAAAGGTTGTCCGAGGCCCCCACCGCCCGGCCAAAAGCAAGCTGTACGTCTACAAAGCTCTGAGGCAGGCGGCCCTTGAGCTGCCAGTATTTCTGGTTTTGCAGCAGCACAGCCAGGTCGCTGTTGCCCCAGGAGGCGAAGGTCAGGTCGTCGCCGCACCAGGCCAAAAAGTCCTCCAGCGCGGCGGGGAAGTCCAGCTTGGAGCCCTGGTAGAGGGAAAGGTCAGGCAGAGTAGCGGCGGCTGGGGAGAGACGCTTGTGGATCCAAGGCCGGATGTAGGCGTTGAAGCAGCCCACGATCCTGCGCTGGTCCAGGTCCAGCTTCACCGCGCCGATGTGCAAGATCTCGTCCAGGCGGATGGGGTCGTAGAGCCCGCTGTTCCACTCCAGATCGAATACGATCACGCCGACCCCTCCCTTTTCCAAAAAATATCCGCCCGTGCCCGGTGAGGACACGCGCGGATATTATTGTACGACAATTTTCGGAAAATGGCAAGGGTCAGCCGGGCAGAAGGTTCAGAGCCAGCAGGACGCCCTGCAAAAGGAGCTGGGAGATCGCAGGAAGGATCTGGGCGGTCTCACTCAGGGCGGCCACCCCGGAGAAGGACTTGACGGTTTGGGTGAGGGTAAAGTCGGCGTTGCTGGGCGCGGCGTTCTGGTTGCCGCTGTTCCGATGCTCCCGCCCGGGACCAAAACCATCCTGGGGCGGCTCCATGCCCTCGGGCCGCTGGGGTCGCTGGCCCATCTGGCCAGGGTCGAAGCCCTCAGGGGGCTCGGGCATATCCTCGGGCCGCTGACCCATCTGACCAGGGTCAAAGCCCTGAGGCGGCTGGCCGCCCATGCCGCCGGGGCGCGAGCCGCTGGAGCTCCAGCCCTGGGCCACGTCGTCCACGTAGAGCTGATAGGGCGTGTCCAGGGCCAGGTCCGGAGTGGAGATGGTGACGCTCTGGCAGGACTTTTGGGTGGCGGCGGACCAGAGGACCTGGCCGTCACCGTCGGTAAGCTTTACCGCGCTGCCCGCGGGTAGGGCCTGGGCGAAGGAGAGCTCCAGGTAGGGCTGGGCGGAGGCGTCGTCGATGGCGTCGTTGCGCACGCCGAAGGCGGACAGGGTCCCGCCGTTCAAAAGAATGCCCCGGTCGGCGTCCACGCCGCCGTCGGGAGAGCGGTCGTTGGACATGGCGGTCACCGTGCCGCCGTTGATCACCAGCCAGCCGTTGGAGTCGATGCCGTCGCCCTCGGCGCCGTTGCCGGCGTTGACGGTGAGGAAACCGCCGTTGACGGTGGTCACCGAGACGTTGTCCTCGTTGGTGTTGATACCGTCGTCCTGGGCGGTAATATTGACTGTGCCGCCGTTAAGGGTCAGGTGGAGCTCGGTGTCCAGGCCCTCGTTGTCGGCAATGATGTTCAAAACGCCTGTGTCGTCGCCGTTGTCGCCAAAGATGTTCATGGACATCCGGGAGTAGAACGCGCCGTCATAGCGGCAGAGGTTTTCCGTGGTGCCGGGCTTGTAGATACGGGCCACGTGAGAGCCAGTAAAGGTATTTTCGCTGCCGGCGGCCAGGATGACGTTGGCCCCGGCGGCGGTGGCGTCCACGTCCCAGGAGGGCTGATAGCCTTGGGCCTGGCCCACAAAGCCCCGGTCGCACTCATAGACGTTGTAGAAGATGAGGGCGGGGGCCACGGTGCAGGTGACGTTGGCGTTGTCCAGCACCAGCGTCACCACCGCGTCGGGGTCGTCCTTGGCGGTATCCCCCAGGTCGATGGCGATCTGGCCCTTGTCCAGAGTGCCGCTGAGGCGGTAGGTCCCGGGCTGGGTGATGGTGACCACGGTGTGGGCGGCGGCCTCGGCGGGATCGTGCTTTTCGCTGTCCTCACCTTCGCCGTAGGTCTGGTCGGTGCCGTCATGGTAATAGACGATGTCCGCGCCCACATAGACCGCCGCTTGGGGGTCGGTGGAGGCGGCCGCGCCGTCTACGCGTACCTGGTCGCCTTCCAGGGCAATGTGGGTAACGGTAGCGTCGTTGGGGACGGCCCCGGCGGTGGGCAGGGTCAGCGCGGCGGCCAGGGCCAGGGCGAAAAATCGGGTCCACTTCATTGTAAAAGCATCCTTTCTGTGTTCCAAGATCGTGGAAGGGATGGGACTATGATAGCGCGGCTACCTGAAAGGAGGTTGAAAAATCTGTAAAAATTCTTATAATAGAGGGAGATGTTTTGCCGGGCGGGGCCCGGGAGGAGCGTGACGTTTGATGAAGGAGACCTTATGCAAAAACGCGGCGGAGGCGGTCCGGCACGCTGGGCGGGCCCTTTTGTGGCTGGCGGCGGCGGGCGCCCTGGGGGCGCTGTGCGGCGCGCTGGGGGCGGGCTTTCATAAGCTTATTGACCTGGCCACCCAGTACCGCCAGGCCCATGTCTGGATCATTTGGCTGCTGCCCCTGGGCGGGCTTTTGACTCTGCTTTGCTACCGGCTGTGCCGGGTGCGCTTTGACGCGGGCACCAATCTCATCATCACCTCGGTGACCACCAACGAGCATGTCCCCGCGCTGCTGGCCCCGCTGATCGTGGTGGGGACGACGCTTTCTCACCTGCTGGGGGCCTCGGTGGGCCGGGAGGGAGCCGCGCTGCAGTTGGGCGGCAGCGTGGGCCACAATGTGGGCAAGCTCCTAAGGCTCCGCGACGAGGATGTGCGCCTTTGCGCCATGTGTGGCATGGCGGCCTGCTTTTCCGCCATGTTCGGCGCGCCGCTGACCGCCTGCGTGTTTGTGCTGGAGGTCATCTGCGTGGGCCGGATGGGCTACCACGCCCTGCTGCCCTGCCTCGCCGCCTCCTGCGCCGCCTTTTTGACCGCCGAGGCCTTGGGGGCGGAGCCCATGCGCTTTGAGCTGAGCGCCGGAACAGAACTGGGCTGGCAAGGACTGGTCCGGGTGATCGTGCTGGCGGCCCTATGCGCTGTGGTGGGCATCGTCCTTTGCGTGGGGCTGGAGAAGGGCTCTCATCTGGCCAAAAAGCTCCTGCCCAACGCCTACATACGCATTGCCCTGGGGGGCTTTGTGATGGCAGCGGCGGTGGCGGCCTTTGGGCTCTACGACTACGCCGGAGCGGGGAGCCAGGTCATCGTCCGGGCGATGGAGGGCCGCGCCCTGCCCTGGGCCTTCGCCTTAAAGCTGCTTTTGACCGTTTTGTGCGTGGCGGCGGGCTTTCGGGGCGGGGAGATCGTCCCCACCTTATATATTGGAGCCACCTTCGGCTGCGCGGTGGGACCGCTGTTGGGGCTGGAGCCGGGGCTGGCGGCGGGCCTTGGGATGATCGCCCTTTTTTGCGCGGCGGTGAACTGTCCCATGGCCTCGCTGTTCCTGGCCGCCGAGGTCTTTGGCACCCACCAACTGGTGCCCTTTGCCGTGGCGGTGGCGGTGACCTTCGCGCTGTCGGGCCGGTTCGGGCTCTACGAGAGCCAGGTCTACCGCCTTCGGGAGGAGTGAGGGCCCGGTTTGGCTCTTGCAACAAAAGACCAGATGTGGTATCATGATATTTAGTGAAATGTGCCCATAGGGGCGGAAGTTTTTTGACACGGAGGGAACGAGCATGAAAGCAAAACGAGTCCTGGCCCTGCTGCTGACCCTGGCGATGGTCTGCTCTTTGGCGGTGACGGCTTCGGCCACCAGCGCGGAGTATGCCTTTGCCGCCTCGGAGCTCACCGCCGCGGCGGACAAGGAGCCCCTGTCCGGGGCGGCCTTTGCCGACAACTACATCGCCACCTTCGGCGAGCTCACCAAGCGCACCGGCTCCGACGGCGCGGTGAAGAGCGTGGAGGTGGGCAAGAACGGCGCCAGCGGCTTTACCTTCACCGCCGGAGGCGCGGCGGACGTGACGGTGGAGTTCTCCTCCACCGGCGGCTCCAACACCTCCACCGTGGGCCTGTGGGACGCCGAGGGCAAGCTGGTGCCCAATAACGAGGGGATCACCGCCGTCACCGGCACCGACAAGACCGCCCTGACCTGGAGTGCTTTGCCCGCTGGGGCCTATAAGGTGGTCTCCCCCGACGCCACTGAGCACAACCGGGGCGCGCGGGTCTACTCCATCAAGATCGTGGACGCCGCCGGGGCCCGGGCACCCCGGAAGGCCTGGGCCGACGTGGCCGCTCCCGTCATCACCGATGTGAAGGCCCAGGACGGGACCATCACCGTCACCTATACCATGGACATGGGCTATGACGGGGCGGACGCTGTCACCGTGGCCATGAACGGCGGCGAGGCCGTCCCCGGTGAGGAGGGGAAGGCCGTTTTCATCCCCGCCGCTTCGGGGAGCTATACCTTCACCGTTACAGCCAGCCGGGAGGGCGAGGAAAACAAGGTCGCCCAGAGCGAGGCGGTGGCCTTCACCCTGCCCCTGGCCGCGCCTCACCTGGACAGCGTTAACAGCGCCGGCGGCGGCAAGATGGCCCTGGCCTGGGACGCCGTGGCCGAGGCCACGGGCTACAACGTCTATATGGACGGCGCGGCGGTGAACAAGGCCCCCGTGACCGACACCCGCTATGCGGTGGACGCTCTTGCCATCGACAGCGTCCACTCCTTCGCCGTCACCGCCCTGCGGGGCACGGAGGAGAGCGCCAAGTCCGGCGCGCTGGAAGGCGTGGCTACCCAGGAGGCCCAGCGGGCCTGGCAGTTCGACACCTTCGGCGTGTCCACCCGCACCGACAAGAACTACGCCAAGGGCGATCTGAACCGGGACGGCCAGGTCAGCGTCATCTCCTCCGGCGGCGCGGGCAAGATCCTCTCCGCCTCCTCCGACGGCCTGGCCTTCTACTACACCGCCATCCCCGTGGACCAGAACTTCACCCTCCGGGCCAAGGTCCATGTGAATTCCTGGGAGAACCGCAGCTACCAAAACGGCTTCGGCGTGGCCGCCCTGGACCGCATCGGCTCGGGCTCGGCCGAGGTGTGGAACAACTCCGTGCTGGTGGGCGGTATGCGCTTGGCCTACTATTATGATAAGGCTACCCAGACCCAGTTCTCCGAGCAAGACCCCGGGCGGCTGGGAGATAAGTACAATATGCGCCTGGGCATCGCCTCTCTCTATCGCAGCGGCGTGACCTGGGAGGGTCTGGACGCTATGGGCGGCGAGATCACCTTCCCGCCCGGCTTCAGCTCCTACACCCATCCCCTGGAGTCCTTCGCCGTCAGCGAGGGCAAGGCCCCGGGGACCTATAACATCGTGGCCAACGGCGCGGAGCTGGAGTGCGAGGACCTCTCCGGCCTCACCGCCGACTATATCCTGGAGGTCCAGCGCAACAACACCGGCTACTTTTCCAGCTATTACACCGCCGACGGCCAGCTCATTGGCCGCCACAAGACCTACGACCCCAAGGCCCTGGACCAGTTGGACAAGGACTATGTCTACGTGGGCTTCTTCACCTCCCGGCTCATGGACGCTACCTTCTCGGAGGTCACCTTGAAGGTCAACGACCCCTCGGAGGACCCCGCCCCCGAGGCCAAGCCCAAGACCCTCATCTATCCCCAGGTGGTGATCCACTCCGCCGAGCGCTCCAACAGCGCGGACTATGACCTGATCGTCATGGCCAACGTGGCCGGCGAGGTCCACACCATGGTCAACGGCGGCAGCGCCTATGCCGGACGGGTGGAGACCGCCAACGGCCGCTGCGACATCCGGGAAAAGCTGGACCCCGGCGAGAACAACATCGCCGTGCTCTTTATCCCCGACGCGGACCAGAGCTTTGACGACCCCGACCTGGCCCTGGGCTCCACGGATGGGGTGTGGGAGAGCATCGGCGTGACCTACGACACCCGTCTGGCCGATCGCAAGGTCCTTTACGTGGCCCCTGATGGTAAGGCCGAGGGCGACGGCAGCCGGGAAAAGCCCCTGGCCATCCAGACCGCTCTGGACCTGGCCCAACCGGGGCAGATCGTGGTGGTCACCGAGGGGACCTACGCCCTTAGCGGCCTCGTGGTCCGCAAGGGCATGAGCGGCACCGAGGACCAGCCCATTTACCTCATCGCCGACCCCGCGGCGAAGAGCCGCCCGGTGCTGGACTTCGGCGGCACGGGCACAGGCTTTTTGCTCCTGGGCGACTGGTGGTACGTCTACGGCCTGGACGTGACCCGGGCCAACGACGAGGGCATCAACATCTCGGGCAGCCACAATGTCCTGGACCGCATGGAGATCTACGGCAACCTGGCCACCGGATTGCAGATCAGCCGCTCCAGCCGGGCCGACTACAAGCTGGACTACTGGCCCAGCTATAACCTCATCTTAAACTGCACCTCCCACCACAACATCGACCCGGGCTATTCCGACGCCGACGGCTTCGGCGCCAAGCTCACCTGCGGCGTGGGCAACGTCTTCGACGGCTGCGTGGCCTACCGCAACTCCGACGACGGCTGGGACCTCTACGCCAAGGCCGAGAGCGGCCCCATCGGCAAGGTCATCGTCGAAAACTGCGTGGCCTACGCCAACGGCTATCTGGACGACGGCACTCCCGCCGGCGACGGCAACGGCTTCAAGATGGGCGGCGAGAGCATCACCGCCTACCACGAGTTGCGCAACTCCGTGTCCTTCCACAACAAGAACTGCGGCGTGACCACCAACTCCTGCCCCGACCTGCAGCTCTTCAACGTCACCGTCTTTGACAACGACCACCTGAACGTGAACTTCTACACCAAGCTGGCCAAGAACACCGACTTTGGGGCCCAGGGCGTGCTGAGCTGGCGCACCAAGCCCACCCCGGAGAGCTGGGACCAGTTCGCCCCCACGGGCAGCCAGGACCCGGCCAAGGTCCTCAACGACAGCAACTACCTCTGGAACGTGGACAAGAGCGCCAACGCCTCTGAGGCGCGGCTCACCGCCGAGGCCTTCGCCTCCCTGGATTTTAAGGGCTTTACCCGCCGCGCTGACGGCACGGTGGACCTGGGCGACTTCCTTAGGCGCACCGACAAGGCCCCTGCCGGGGCGGGCGCTACGCTGGAGGGCACGGCCTCTCTGGATGTGGCCGCACTGCTGGCCGGCGTGGGCCAGACCACCGTTCCCGTCCAGCCCGTTACGCCCGTCAGCCCTGCCGGGACCTACACCGTCCAGAAGGGCGACAGCCTGTGGTCCATCGCCCGCAAACTGCTGGGCAGCGGCAGCAAGTACGTGCTCATCTACGAGCTCAACCGGGCCCAGATCAAGGACCCCAACGCCATCTACATCGGCCAGGAGCTGGCCATTCCCCAGGCGTAAGCGAGACCTGCCGACCCCGTGCGAGAGCGGCCCTGAAAGGGGTCGCTCTCGTTTTATATTTTTCGGAAAAAAGTTCATAAGTCCCTTGCAATCGGGGACAAGGTATGCTATCATGATAATCAGCAAAATGCCGAAAAAGGCAAATATTTTTACATGGAGGGAGAACACTATGCACAAAAAGCAGACCACCAGACTGCTGGCGATGGTATTGTCGATCATGATGATCCTGTCGCTGGTGGTCGTCCCCGCCGGCGCGGCGCGGCCCATGGGCGGCGCGGACGTGGCGGAGACCCCCGTGGGGGCTTCCACGGAAGCCCCGAAGTCTGGCCGTGGCACGGCCAGACTATCCGCCGATAAGACCGGTAGCATCGGCGATAGCTGGACCTTTACGGGCGCGGAATATAACCAGGCTATGGATGGTTATAATACCAGCTCGCAGTCCTATGAGGGCCTGACCCTGACGAGTTGCTCCAGCGAGAGCGCTGACGCCACGGCCACCAACAAGAACCATGTGGTGGTGGGCAACGGCGGTAAGATCGCTGTGCCTGTGGCCGGTCAGTGCAACGTGAAGGTCTCCTTCACCTGGGCCGCCGCGGCCACCTTGGGCGTGGGCGACAACACCGTGGAGATCGCCATGGCTGGTGGCCAGGACCCCACCAAGGGCACCAACCCGCTGGTTTACGCCTATAGCCCTGAAACGGCTGGGACCGTGGAGCTCACCTCCGCCGGCTCGACCTATGTGACCCAGATCGAGATCGTGGACTATGAGGCTCCCGCGCCCGCCATTTCGGTGGACCCGGAGACCGCCACGGTGACCATGGCCAACGGCGAGACCGAGGCGGTCACCGCCGAGGTGGCCATTGAGTACGCCAACATCGCCGCCACCGATATGTCCACCGTTACCGCTGTGGCGATGGATACCGACGTGGTCACCTGCGCGGTGAGCGCGGAGAAGGACAAGGTCACCCTGACCCCGGGCACCAAGGCCGGGGAGACCACCGTGACCGTCACCGCCACCCCCTCGGACACCGGCGTCGCGGCCCTCACCGCCACCATCACGGTAACCTGTGAGGACCCCAGCGCCGGACCGACCACCGTGGTCGTCGGCCCCCACAAGTGGGCGGATACCGTTGTCAACGCGGACGACAACGCCACCAAGTATAAGCCCAACGACGTGGGCGTGACCTTCGACGGTAACTGGGACTTCAGCAACAGCCATGGTCCCAAGTCCGGCGCGGCCACCGACACCATCACCGTGGACTTGGCCGCCGCCTCCAACGTGACCATTGAGCTGTGCCAGTACAGCAACAGCAACAAGCCCGGCGAGGCCTCCGTGGTGCTCACCGGCGGCAGCGCGCCTGTGATGGCCCCCACCGGCGACGGCGCGTTCCGCTCCGGCGAGAAGGGCTCCAGCTACACCGCCACCTTCCTGAACGTCCCCGCTGGTGAGGCTGTGTTCACCTTTGGCGCGGGCATCTATGCCCACGGCATCACCGTGTCCAATGTGGTGGCCGAGGGGACCTATAAGTGGGTGGACACGAAGAACGAGGACAACACCTACGGGCCCGCCGCCGGCTCTGGCATCACCTTTGCCCCCGATGGCGGCAAGTGGGGCTTCTCCAACAGCCACGGCCCCTTTACCGCCAACGAGGACGGCACCTTTACTATGACCCTGTCCCTGGCTGGTCCGGCCAATGTGATGGTGGAGCTCTGCGGCTATAGTAACGACAACACCGAGGACAAATCCCATATCTCCCTGGGCGACATCGTGCCTGTGGCGGGCACCGCCACCATGAAGCCCGGCGACAGCCCCAAGGCCTGGGATTTCATGAACGTCCCCGGCGGTGACGCGGTCTTTACCATCAGCAAGAACACCTACGTCCACGGTGTGAGCGTGACCTATGTGGTCCCCGAGGGCGGTCACAAGTACGCCGACACCCCCAATGCCCAGAACACCTATGAGCCCGCCACCGCTGGCGTTACTTGTAAGGGCAACTGGGACTTTAGCAACGGCCACGGTCCCAAGACCGGCGCTGCCGACCAGACGATGGAGCTGGCCCTGGGCGGCAAGGCCAATGTGACCATTGAGACCTGCGGCTTTGGCGCGGCTGCCAGCGCCACGGTGAAGCTCACCGGCGCTGCCACCGAGATCGAGGGCGTTGCCGTGGAAGAGGGCAAGTGCTTTAAGTTTGATAACGCCAATGGCCTGCTGTGGAAGTTCAAGAACGTCCCTGCCGGTGTGGCGGAATTTGTTCTGAGCAGCAACACCTATGTCCACGGCATTACCGTGGAGTATGTGAAGCAGGAGGAGCCCGAGGAGCTGGGCAACGGCAAGGTGGACGTGTGGGACTTCGGCGCGGCCACTCTGGACGAGGCCCGGTTCAACAACATGATCACCCCCGAGGTCCTCAAGAACAGCGAGTGGGGCGGCCTGGGCGCCGGCGCCTTTGGCAACGCGGAGCTCAACGGCCTGACCTGGTTCGGCGGCGGCTCCACCAACCACCGTCTCTACACCACCAACGAGGCGGTGAAGACCGCCATGGCCTTTGTGGACGAAGAGGGCGCGGAGAAGAACGGCGTCTACGGCGCTGAGGGCATGAGCGACGGCAAGGGGGAGGACCCCTACTTTAAGGATACCGCGGGCTATGACAAGGAGACGGCCTACACCGGCTATGTCTACTCCAACAACAACGCCGCGGGCAAGGAGCTGGACTCCGGCACGGTGGTGTACATCGCCCTGGACCTGAACGCCGGCGATAAGGTCAGCGTGGTCGCCTCCACCAACGGCGGCGACTCCACCATCTCCTTCGCCGGTCCCAGCGGCCTGGAGGCCACCCAGATCCAGGACAGCCACAGCCGCAAGGTGGGCCAGGTCAAGACCTTCTACGCCAAGGAGGACGGTCAGTATAAGATCTACTCCGCCGACGAGAAGTTGGTGGTGGCCCGCGTCTACCGCGAGCATCCCACCCAGTTGGTGGTCTCCGGCACGGTGACCCTGCCCGAGGGCGCTACCCCGCCCGCGGGCATGGCCATGACCTTCACCAACAACAAGAGCGGCGCGGTCAAAGAGGCCGAGGTCAAGGAGGGCGACGCCGCCGGGACCTATACCTACCGCGCTGTGTTGGTGGCTCCCTATGATTATAAGGTGGCCACCAAGAACGGCAAGGGCCTGATCGTGGAAGAGGGCGGCGTCCTGGACCTCCAGGTCCCCTCTGAGGGCGACGCCGTCACCCATGATGTGAAGCTGACCCAGGTGCCGCTGGTCTCCATCTCCGGCACCATCACCGGCCCGGACGCGGAGTATGTGAAGGTCCACAAGCCCGTGGTCACCATGACCCCCGGCCCCGACTATCTCTATGTCCCCGAGGTCACCGTGGACGGCACCTCCTACAGCTTCGAGGCCCAGCAGGACGTGGAGTACACCGTGGGCGTGACCATGATCAACGACTACTCCGGCCCCGCCGCCACCAAGGTGACCTACAGCGCCGGCAAGACTGACGACACCATCGTCATGACCAAGAAGCCGGTGTACGCCGTCACCGTTACCGCCTCCCCCAGCGAGGTGGACCTGACCAACGCCAAGCTCACCTTTGTTAACCTCAAGGAGGCCGGCAAGGGCGACGAGACCCAGACCATCGCCCCCTATGACGCCGCTCTGGCGGGCAAGGGCGCGTATCCCTACACCTATAATTATACCGGCACCACCGGCATCGAGTTGCGTGACGGCCAGTATGAGGTCCTGGTGGCCGGCGTGGGCGCGCCCGAGCAGGCCGCTACCGCCAACCTGGTCGTCAACGGCGCCGCCGCCTCCATCGAGGTGCCCTTCGACACCGAGATCCCCAGCGTGTGGAACTTCGCCGACGCCGACTTTGACGAGACCGACCTGCCTGTGGCTCGGGGCGGCGACGGCAACTACAAGGGCCTGATCCTGGAGGGCAACATCCAGAAGAACAAGACCTACTGCCTGATGGGCAACGCTGTGACGAATCAGTCCACCGGCGAGGTCACCCTGGCCGCCGCCAAGGTGAAGATCCCCGTGAAGGCCGCGGGCAACGTGGTCGCCATCGAGATCTGCTACTCCGGCTCCGGCACCCTGGGCGACGTGGAGTTCGCCGCCAACGAGTGCTCGGGCAGCACCGGCAAGTTTGAGACCTTCAGCTACACCGCCACCGAGGCCGACGCCACCGCGGGCTACGTGGAGCTGAACATCGCTGAGGTCGCCGGCGCCACCGACGCCAAGGGTCCCCAGATCTACCTGACCAAGATCACTGCTACCAGCGAGACCTACAAGGACACCATCACCGTGGGCGCGGACAAGGATTACCAGACCATCAACGCCGCCCTGGCCGCGGTGGAGAAGATGGCCCGCACCCCCGACCAGCGGGTGACCATCGTCATCGATCCGGGCAACTATGAAGAGCACGTGATCGTCAACGCCAACAACGTGACCTTTAAGAACGCCAAGGCCGACGCCGCCGAGCTGAAGCTGGCCAACAAGGGCGTGGACATCGGCGAGAACGAGGTCCGCATCACCCACTACTACGGCACCGGCTACGACTACTACTCCATGAAGCCCGGCACCTTCCAGTGGGACGAGGAGACGCTGGCCGCCGGCAAGGCCAACGGCTACGCCGCCACCAGCAACAAGGGCGACGGCAAGTACAACGGCTACGGCTACTGGTGCGCCGCCACCCTGATCAAGGGCTCGGGCTTCGAGGCCGAGGGCATCATCTTCGAGAACTCCTTCAACCAGTATATCTCCGCCAAGAGCCTGGAGGACGTGATCGTTCCCAACGGCAAGGTGAAGGAGGACAAGAGCGCGCCCCGTGCCAGCCTGAAGACCGCCGGCGACACCGCCGTGCAGAAGAAGGCCTATGTGGAGCGGGCCGCCGCCCTGGCCATCACCGACACCGCCGACAAGGCCTACTTCAACCACTGCGCCTTCATCAGCCGCCAGGACACCCTGTACGGCGATCCCGTCCGGGCCGCCTTCTATGACTGCGACATCTACGGCGGCACCGACTATATCTTTGGGCCCATGACCGCGGTCTTCGCCCAGTGCGACCTGGTGCTGAACACCAGCGAGACCAACACCGATGTGGCCTATATCGTGGCGCCCCAGCAGGACGCCAGCGCCCGGGGCTATCTGATGTGGAACTGCAACGTGGTCTCCACCACCCCCGGCGAGAACACCGCCTCCAAGCTGGCCTCCAAGCCTGGTCAGTTGGGCCGCCCCTGGTCCACCACCAGTGAGTGCGTGTTCTACGCCACCAACATCGGCTCGACCCTCACCACCGTGAAGGGCGAGGACAAGGAGGCCACCGAGGGCACCACGCCCGTCTCCCTGATCGACGGCAAGGGCTGGCTGGCTGGTCTGAGCGCCGGCTCCCAGCGCTGCGTGGAGTACGACACCATCGAGGCTTACAAGGAGTTCGACAACTCCGCCAACCGCGACAAGAAGGTCTCCGGCGGCGTGCTCGCCGAGGCGCAGACCGCCGACGGCAAGGACATCACCGACTACAAGACCTGGATGACCGACTGGAATCCCCTGCCCGAGGACCTCACCGTGGTCCGTCAGCCCCAGAAGACCCTGGATCCCAACGCCGTGGACAAGACTGAGCTGAACGCCGCCATCGAGGCCGCCGAGGACATCGACCTCACCGGCATCGCCGTCTCCGAGGACGGCAAGGACGTGCCCACCACCGGCAAGTGGATCGACAAGGCCGTGAAGGACGCCTTTGACGAGGCTCTGGCCGACGCCAAGGAGGTGACCGCCGACGAGGACGCTACCAAGGCCCAAGTCGACGCCGCCACGGCCGCCCTGACCAAGGCCGCCAAGGCCCTGGCTGACGCCGTCGCCAACGCCAAGCCCGGCACCAAGCCCACCGGCGTTGCCGGTCTGGTCATCGACATCGCCGCCGCCAAGAAGCTGGCCGAGGAGACCAACGTCAGCGAGGACGGCACCGACGTGAAGAAGACCGAGATGTGGGTCACCCAGGCCGTGATGGATACCTTTGAGGCCGCCATCAAGGCCGCCGAGGACGGCAACGTGGACGGCATCTCCGACGCCGACGCCGACGCCCTGGCCGCCACTCTGGCCGAGGCCGTGGCCGCCTTCAAGGAGGCCAGCAAGCCCGGCACCAAGAAGAGCTCCTTCTCCGGCGGCGGCAGCTCCAAGCCCACCGTTCCCACCACCGAGAAGAAGACCAACGACAAGGGCGACGTGGCCACCATCACCACCCAGCCCAACGGCGACAAGACCATCACCGTGGTCAACAAGGACGGCGAGACCGTGGCCGAGATCAAGCTCCCCGCCACCATCCCCGCCGCCAAGACCAAGTTCAAGGACGTGCCCGACGACTTCTGGGCCGCCAAGGAGATCAACGACATGGCCGGTCTGGGCATGGTCAAGGGCGTGAACGAGCAGGGCGACCTGTTTGACACCGATTCCTCCATGACCCGGGCCAGCGTGGCCACCATGTTCTTCCGCCTGGCCAACGGCAAGTCCGGCCTGGACAACGCCTTCGCCGACATGGAAGGCCACTGGGCCGCCGACGCGGTGGCCTGGGCCGCCAAGACCGGCGTGGTCAACGGCTATGACGCCGAGCGCTTTGGTCCCGACGACGTGATCACCCGCCAACAGCTGGCCGTGATGCTCTGCCGCTTCGCCAACCTGGTGGGCATGGACACCAAGGCCCACACCTCCGCCCTGGACATCTTCACCGATGCCGACCAGGCGGCGGACTGGGCCGTGGACAGCCTGGCCTGGTGCGTGAAGAACGGCGTGATGAAGGGCCGGGGCGACGGCACGCTGGACCCCCAGACCGACATCACCCGCACCGAGGCCACGGTCATGTTTGACCGGGTCATTGGGCTGATGAAGTAAGCAAAGCCCTAGCACCAAACCCCAGCAAAACAAGGACGGTCCCTACGGGGACCGTCCTTTTTGCGTTCAGGGGCAGGGCCGGGGCACAACATCTTGTGCTTTGTGAAAAAGGTTAAAAAATCGTAACAAACCCCTTGAACTATTGGGCGAGGTGTGCTAAAATACACTCAGTATGGTGCCGAGGATTCGGCAAAATGCACTAAAAAATTTAGGAGGGAACACGATGAAAAGATCTACCAAGCAACTGCTGTCATTGCTGTTGGCCATCGTTATGGTCTGCGGCTTGATGGCGCCTGCTCTGGCCGCGCGCCCCATGGGCGGCGACGTGGCGGAGACGCCCGTGACGGAGGCCGCCTCCCCCAAGGCGTCTCACACCGGCGCGCAGACGACCGTTTCGGCTTCGCTGTTCGCGGAGCCCATCGCCTTTAACTTTGCTGAGACCCACAAGCAGACCTCTATGTCCGGCGAGGTCAAGATCACCGACGGCACCGATATGGACGCGGCGGTGGAGCTGTGGCTGGGCAACGACACCGGCTTTGACTGGAAGCCCAGCACGGTGGGCGGGGATAACCCCGGTTACATCGTGGGCAAGGGCAACCCTCTTTCCAACACCGACGCTGTGGACACCGAGGGCAACCCCACCGGCAAGAAGGCCGCGCCCACTCCGCTGACCACCGTGGACGGCGACTATTACCCCGTCACCGGCGGCTACTTCAAGTTCGTGGCCAAGAAGGCCGGCGCCCTGGAGCTCAAGGGCATGATGAACGGCGGCAAGCAGATCTTCCTGTTTGACGCCGGCACCGACGGCGCCGCCAATCCTCCCACCGCCATCAACGGCAAGGACGGCTCCAATGACACCAAGCTTGGCGTCAAGGCCGATCCCTACTATGAGAAGTTCGCGGTGGAGGAAGGCCACACCTATTACTTCTTCTGCACCGGCTCCAAGGCGGGCCTCTACGGCTTCACCTTTGAGGAGGGCGCTACGGTGGACAGCACCCCGGTGATCACCATCACCTCTCCTGCCGTTGGCGCTCCCGCTCTGACCAAGGAGTTTGAGGTGGGCGCTGAGGCCGCCAACCTGACGGTCACCGCTACCATCACCAACGCTGCCGAGGGCAAGCTGCAGTACACCTGGTATCAGGCTGCCGGCGACACCGCCGCTCCCGCCACCGACACCAAGGTGCAGGACCCCGCTACTACCAATAAGAATGCTTTTGCCATCGACACCTCCGCCAAGAAGGACGCCACCAAGTATTACTGCGTGGTCTCCGCCGACGGCGCGACCAGCGTGACCAGTGAGGTCTTCACCGTCACCGTCAAGGAGAAGGAGCCCGAGCCCACCGAGCTGGTGGGCGGCAGTTGGACTGCCAAGGACAACGGCCAGGCCGTGATCGACCTGGGCGCTCTCTCCGCTGAGACCAAGGTGACCACCGCTGTCACCGCGGTTGACTTTTATGTTGGTCCCGACACCTATAAGTTCGCCAGCAATGGCGACATGGGTGATGGCCTAACCGGCAACGCCAACTGCCAGTACACCGACGACACCGGCGCGGGTAAGAGCATTACCGCCGCCAATCCCGTTCCTGACCGGGGCACCTATTATAAGTGGGTCGCCAAGGAAGACGGTATTTTGACCATTAAGGGTATCAACAACGGCGCGTCCAGCAGCGGCGCGGGCCGTCCCACCCTGGTCACTGTCAATGGCACCTGTGTCAAGGGCTATGACGGCACCGATGTGCGCACGGAGAAGACTGTGGAGACTGTTATGCTGACCATCAAGAAGGACGACGTGGTCACCTTCGGCGTGGGCGGCGGCACCAAGCCCCAGCTGCTCTCCTATGATTTTGTGGTTCAGAAGACCGTGGGCGGCAGTTGGACCGCCAAGGACAACGGCCAGGCCGTGATCGACCTGGGCGCTCTCTCCGCTGAGACCGCGGTCAAGACCGATGTGACCGGCCTGAAGTTCTACGTTGGTCCCGATACCTATAAGTTTGCCAGCAATGGCGACATGGGTGATGGTCTGACCGGCAACGCCAACTGCCAGTACACCGACGACACCGGCGCGGGTAAGAGCATCACCGCGGATCATCCCGTCCCTGACCGGGGCACCTACTATAAGTGGGTCATTGAAGAGGATGGCACCCTGACCATTAAGGGTATCAACAACGGCGCGTCCAGCAGCGGCGCGGGCCGTCCCACTCTGGTCACTGTCAATGGCACCTGCATCAAGGGCTATGACGGCACCGACGTGCGCACGGAGAAGACCGTTGAGACCGTTATGGTCAGCGTCAAGAAGGGCGACGTGGTCACCTTCGGCGTGGGCGGCGGCACCAAGCCCCAGCTCCTTGCCTTTGACTTCTCCGGCGGCGCCGGCGGCGAGACCGTCGTACACGATTGGACGAAGGCGGAGATCTTCAAGGACGGTACTTCTACCGTCACCCCTGCCGTTAAGGACGGCGCCATCGAGGTCACCGTGGTCGGCCCCAAGGTGGGCTCCATCCTGGAGGGCGGCAATATCAACGTTTACGCCGACGAGATCACGATCGGGATGTACTCTGACGGTACTCTGATCGAGACCAAGAAGGACAACGGCACGGGCGACACCCACAAGATCACCTTCAAGCCCGTCGCTTCCGGCAGCTATACCTTTAAGGCTTCCGCGGTGCGCAAGGACGAGACCTCCACGCTGGACACCGATATGTCCGCTGCTGTGGACTTCACCCTGCCCCTGGGCACTCCCGCCATCTCCTCCGCCGCCTCCAACGGCCTGGAAGAGGGCAAGGACACCGCCAGCGCTTCTGTGATGTGGGCCAGCGTGGCTGAGGCCACCGCCTACAACGTCCAGATCAAGGAGCATGACGCCACCGAGTGGGGCGCGGTCGTGAAGATCGACGCGCCCGACAGCTCCAGCGTCACCTATATCGCCACCGGCCTGACCGTGGGCAAGGCTTATGACATCAAGGTCCAGGCCCTGCGCAACACCGAGGAGGGCGCCTGGAGCGAGGTCTTCACCACCGACGCCATCGCCGGCGTGAAGCAGATCGCCTGGGTGGAGAAGGTCTTCGGCACCTCCGCCACCGCTACCTACAACCGGGTCATCTCCCCCGAGACCCAGCTCTATAAGCGCAACGAGGCCGCCAAGAAGGACGAGGCCGTGGATGTGTACACCGCCGACGGCGGCGAGAGCATCACCGTCAACGACAACGGCGACTACACCCTCACCCTGAAGGGTCAGGAGCCTCGCGTGATCGAGGGCCTGACCGGCGATCTGAACACCGACCCCGAGGGCCGCGTGTTGCTCAGCTCCCACGAGGGCGCGGGCAAGATCAAGGAGAACGAGGGCGCTGACGGCGCGCTGTACTACTACACCGCCATCCCCGCCGGCACCAACTACACCCTGACCGCCGACGTGGAGGTCCTGCGCTGGATCACCCGCGACACCCAGAACGGCGTGGGCCTGGTGGCCATGGACCGCGTGGCCGACAAGAGCTGGACCGGCTCTGTGGGCGGCAACGCTGACAACTACTGGAACAACGTCTACTACGCCGGCGCCATGCGCGGCAGCTTCAGCCACGACGTGAAGACCGACACCACCTACAGCAACAAGGACGCGGGCTACGAGGGCAACGGCACCAAGTACAGCTACTACATGGGCCCCTTCGCTACCACCAAGATCGGCGTGCCCATGACCGCTAACGGCCCCTACAACGGCACCTCCGGCCCCAAGACCTACTACGAGCGCCGCTTCCCGCTGGACACCCGTCTGGCCAAGGACGGCCGCAGCGCCAAGTTCGAGAACACGTCCAACCGCTTCAACCTCATCGGCAACTACACTGTCGCCCCCAAGGGCTTTAGCCAGTTGAACGAGAACGGCGCTTGGATGAGCCAGTACGAGCTGACCAAGTTCAAGATCCAGCTCCAGAAGAACAACACCGGCTATATCTCCACCATTTGGGACGAGACCGGCACCCAGATGCTGGGCCAGAACACCGAGTACTTTGTCAAGGGCGCTATGGACCTCAGCGGCGACAAGGCCTATCACGACAACGACACCTCTGGCCGCAAGGACAACGCCGACCTGAAGTGCTTGGATAAGGACTTCGAGTACGTGGGTCTGTTCACCTCCCGCGACATCGACGCTCTGTTCACCAACGTGAAGCTGACCACCATCCCCGCCAGCCAGGACGCTCCCGAGGAGGAGCCGCCCTACACCAGCATCACCCCCACCATGAGCATCTCCTCCGGCGCCAACTCCAACAGCGAGAACTTCACCCTCTCCATCACCGCCAACGTGGAGGGCACCGTCACTGTGAAGCAGAACGGCGTGGCTCTGGATCTGGGCGACAAGAACGCCATCAAGTATGACGCCGACGGCAACACCGTGCGTCTGGATGTGCCCGTCACCCTCACCAAGGGCGGCAACAGCTTCGAGGTCACCTTTACTCCCGACCCCGACCAGGTGCTGCCTGCCTTCACCAAGATCAGCAGCTTCACTCCCATCACCAAGAAGTCTACCGTTACCTACAACCCCAACTATAAGTACCTCCAGAACATCTACGTGGCTCCCAACGGCCGCTCCAACAACTACGGCACCAAGAGCCGCCCGCTGGACATCTACACCGCTGTCAGCGTGGTCTCCCCCGGTCAGAACATCATTCTGAAGGAGGGCGTCTACAACCTGACCAAGTCCATCAACATCGGCAAGGCCATGAGCGGCACCGACGGTACCGTCACCCTGAAGATGGCTGAGTTGGACGAGAACGGCGAGCCCAAGCTGGATGAAGAGGGCAACGTCATCACCAAGGACTACGTCAAGGATGCCACCATCGTCATGCTGGCCGACGTGGACGAGAACGGCAACCCCGTCAAGGTGGTCCTCAACGGTCAGCGCAAGACCAGCGTGCTGAGCCTGGCCGCCAACTACTGGGTGCTGAAGGACTTCGAGGTCGTCGGCTCCACCGGCACCGGCGTGGCCATCAGCGGTAGCCACAACGTGGCCCAGAATCTGAAGACCCACGACAACCTCTCCACCGGCCTGCAGATCAGCGCCGGCGCCAGCGACATCCCGCCCACCCGTCCCGGCGAGGACAAGATCGACGGCGACCTGGAGATCACCGACTGGGGCGAGTGGCCCTGCTACAACACCGTCATCAACTGCGATTCCTACCGTAACTACGACAATGGCTACGGCGGCGCCGACGGCTTTGGCGCCAAGGAGCGCGTGGGCTGCGGCAACGTCTTCGACGGCTGCGTGGCCTACTGGAACGCTGACGACGGCTGGGATATGTACGCCAAGACCGAGCCCGACAAGGGTCCCTTGGGCCGTATCACCGTGAAGAACTCCATCACCTTCGAGAACGGCTACGAGGTCCGCGTGCTCAATGACGGCGTGGTCCAGTATGAGGCCGACGGCTACACCCCCGTGATGAACTATGACGCCGACGGCAAGATCGTCAAGGTCCCCGCCGGTAACGGCAACGGCTTCAAGATGGGCGGCTCCCACCTGCCCGGCGCCCACAGCATCACCAACTCCTTCGCCTTCTACAACAAGGTCAAGGGCTTCGACTCCAACAATGGCCCCGACATCAAGGTCAGCGGCTGCACCGCCTACAACAACGGTGAGGAGAACGTGGGCCTGGGCACCAAGTTCAGCGCCGCCAACTACCTGGTGGAGAAGACCGTCTCCTTCAAGGACGACAAGATGACCGGCGACAAGATGAAGGACGGTCTGGTGGAAGGCACCGACAGCACCGTCACCGTCAACACCAGTAAGTACGATGAGGAGACCTACTATAAGTGGGACGGCACCAAGAGCGCCAACGCCAAGGGTACTGAGATCACCGCCGCCAACTTCGTCTCCCTGGACTTTGACAACACCGCTTGGGTCAACGGCGCCGTCCGCGACGCGCAGGGCGCGCTGAACCTGGGTGACTTCCTGAAGCTCACCGGCGTGACCAATGCCGGCGCTGTGGAGGAGAAGGTCGATCCCGAGACCCCCGTGGAGACCCCCGACAACGTCATCAATCCTCCTGTGGAAGGTCCTCAGGGTGGCAACAGTGGCGGTAGCAGCGGCGGCGTCCCCGGCACCATCGGCGACCTCACCAACAAGGAAGACAAGCCCGACGACACCAAGCCCGTCTTCAAGGCTGAGAAGACCACCGACAAGGACGGCAACACCGAGATCGTGGTCAAGAACGGCGATGGCGAGACCGTGGCCGACGTGAAGATCCCCGCCGAGATCCCCTCCAGCGACGTGAAGTTCGACGACGCCATTGGCCACTGGGCTGAGGACTCCATCGACAACATGGCCGCTCTGGGCGTGGTCAACGGTGTGGGCGATAACCTCTACGGCGTGGAGGACGACGTGACCCGCGGCGCGCTGGCCACCATGCTCTTCCGCTTCGCCAACGGCAAGGAGGGCATCTCCAACACCTTCGCCGACGTGGCCGACGGCCAGTGGTACACCGACGCCATTGGCTGGGCCGTCATGACCGGCGTGGTCACCGGCTACAACGCGGATGAGTTTGGCCCCAACGACCGCATCACCCGCGAGCAGATGGCCGTCATGCTGGCCCGCTTCGCCAAGCTGGTGGGTCTGGACGCCACCGCTTCCTCCGGCGAGCTGGCCGGGTTCAAGGATGTCTCCACCGTGAGCTCCTGGGCCGTGGACGGTATGTCCTGGTGCGTGAAGAACGGCATCATCAAGGGCGTCAGCGCTGACAGCCTCAGCCCCGACACCTATGCCACCCGCGCCCAGACCGCTGTGATGCTGGACCGCTTCATCGCTTTGATGAAATGAGTCCAACCCCGAGGCGTAAAGCTACGCACTCGGTAGGGTTCTGGCAGAACGTGTCAGTCAGTACCCACCTACCCCTAGCATAAAAAGGGCCGCCCCAATTTGGGGCGGCCCTTTCCTTTTTCCATGGAATGTGGTACAATGGTCAAAACATGGTAGAGAGGAAAACGGCTATGAGAGGATGGAAAGCCGGAGCGCTGCTGCTGGCGCTGGCGTTTGGCCTGTGCGCCTGTCAGAGTCCGGCCCCCGCACCCACGCCCTCGATGGCGGAGCTGGTGGAGATCACCGACGCGCCCTCGGCCCGGCCCACTGAGACCCCCGCGGCTTCGCCCACCGCCGACCCCAAGGGCAATACCGAGTCCATCGACGAAAACGGCAGCTACGACAGCGTGGACGACGTGGCCCTCTACATCGCCACTTACGGCGACCTGCCCGACAACTACATCACCAAGGACGAGGCCCGGGACCTGGGCTGGAGCGGCGGCTCGGTGGAGCGCTACGCCCCGGGGATGTGCATCGGCGGCGACAAATTTTCCAACCGGGAGGGCTTATTGCCCAAGGCCAACGGCCGCACCTGGACCGAGTGCGATGTGGATACCCTGGGGGAAGACAGCCGGGGCGCCAAGCGCATCGTCTACTCCAATGACGGGCTCATCTACTACACAGACGACCACTACGAGAGCTTTGAGCGCATATACCCGGAGGAATAAAGCATAAAAAAACGCCGCTGTGTGTTTGACACAGCGGCGTTTTTGCTCTTGCAGGGGTTTAGCTGCTATAGGCCACGATATCCTGCATGGCTTTCAGCTCCTGGGTGGTGCAGATGCCCTGGGCTATGCACTGATTGTATACCGGCAGCATGGCCTCTCGGAACGCGCCCAGTTCTTGGACGGTGGGGACGTAGAGCTCCGCGCCGGAGGCCAGGAGCGCGTCCTTGGCGGCCTGGCTGCCCTCGTCGATGAGCTGGTCATTGTACGCGCCCATGTCGTCGGCGCAGTCGCGCAGGATGTCCTGGAACTGGGTGGGCAGGGCGTTGAACCACTGGGCGTTGACGTAGAAGGGGTCCACGTGGAACTGGTAGTTCACCTCGGTGAAGTACTTTTGGACCTCGTAAAAGCGCATGTTGTCCACGTTGATCCAGGGGTTGTCCTGTCCGTCGGCCACGTTGGTCTCCAGGCTCATATAGAGGTCGGCGTAGGGGATGGAGATGGTCTCGGCCCCCATGGCCTCAAAGGCCATGATGGTGGTCTCCATGGTGTTGGTGCGCATCTTCAGCCCCTCCAGGTCCTCCGGGGCCTTGATGGGCCGGACGTTGTTGGACATCTGGCGGTAGCCGCCGGCGTCGCAAAGATTGAGGATCACCGTCCCGGTGGCGGCTCCGGCTTCTTCGCACACGCTCTTGGCCAGGTCGCTTTGGAGCAGGGCGGTGACTTCGGCCCGGTTGGAGGTGAGGAAGGGCAGGGTGAACATCATCAGCCGGGGCGAGAAATCATACTGGCCGCCCCGCATGCCCTGGATGGTCCCGGCCATGCACTGCTCCAGCATTTCCCGCTCCGAGCCAAGCTGGCTGTCCCCTACCACCTCCACCGTCACATGGCCGTGGGTGGCGGCGTCCACGTCCTGGGCAAACTGGGCCAGGGATACCGACCGGGGATTGCCCTGGGGCTGGGCGTGGGCGATGGTCATGGTGAAATAGCCCAACTCGGCATAGGGGTCGTCTTCTTGCAGGTCCGAGGCCACAGGCGACGGCGTGGGTTGGGCTTCCTCTGTCTGACAGGCGCATAAGAGCCCTGCCAGCATGGCGCAGCATAGTAACAAAGCAAGCGTTCTTCGTTTCATGGCGTGTCCCTCCCTCGACTGATCGCCAGTCTAACCTTCGTTCCTGTGTATACTATACCAAACTTTTCCACATAGGTCAAGGCTGTTTGGTGCTTTTTACCATATTTCTTGACGACTGGGCGGTGAGGGGGTATGATAGAGCAAAGGAGGCGAGGGTATGGAATGCCACAGCTGGAATGTTTACGAGGCCTTTGGCCTGGACCGGGCAGGCTCTGGGGGCACGCTGACTGCCTGGAGCGTCCAAACGCCGCCGTCAGTGAGCGCCAAACGCCGCCGTCCGGCGGTGCTGATCCTGCCCGGCGGGGGCTATGAGCACGTTTCCCTTCGAGAGGGCGAGCCGGTGGCCCTGCGGTTCCTGGCCCGGGGCTGGGCGCCCTTCGTGCTGGACTATTCCGTAGCGCCCAGCCGTTTCCCGGTGGCGTTGCGGGAGGCCGCTCTGGCCATGCGCCTGATCCGGGAGAAGGGAGCGGCCCTGGAGGCAGACCCCGGGCAGGTGGCCTGCGTGGGCTTTTCCGCCGGGGGCCATCTGGCGGGGACCCTGGCCACGCTGTTCGACGCGCCCGAGGTGGCCGACCTGGCCCAGCCCACGGTGGCCCGGCCCGACGCGCTGGGGCTTTGTTACCCTGTGGCCGTCAGCCACGGCCCGACCCATGAGGCCAGCTTTACAAACCTTTGCGGTGAAGACCAAACTTTGCGGACCCGGCTGAGCCTGGACCGCTTGGTCCGGGGTGATATGCCGCCGACCTATCTCTGGTGCACCCGGGACGATGGCTCCGTTCCCTGCCGCAACAGTCTTGTCCTGGCCCAGGCCATGGCCGAGGCTGGGGTGGACTTTGCCTGCCACGTTTACCGCCACGGCAAGCACGGTCTGGCCACCGCCGACGTGCAGGCATTCCCCGCCGGGGACGTGCCGCCCCACAGCCGAGAGCTGGAGCGCTGGCCGGAGGATATGATGGGGTTTTTTGAAGAGGAAGTGCGAGGATAGGTGGCCCGGACTCGATGGAGCGGCGACAGGCCAAAAACAGGCGAAGGGCGAAGCCTTGAGCGGAATTTTGGCCGCGCAGCCGCGAAGCGAGGCCGAGAAGGCCGCCCAATCCGAGCATGACAGTCCTATGTCCGTGTCCTGGCCCAGGGCACCCGTCCCTGGGGCAAAGGGGTTTCGTAGAACCGGGCGGTCTTGTCCCGGTCGGTGTCGTTCCACTTGTTGAAGCCCTCGGCGGCGATGTGACCGCCTTGGATGGCGCAGTGGTCGAACTCGCACAGGCCGTAGTCCCGCCAGGGCCGGGCCAGGTAGACGCTGCCCGGGGCCACGCCGTCCTGGGCGGTCAGGCGGCAGTTTTGAAACAAAAAGCCCTCGGTCTGCTCCAAGGCGTGGGCGGGAGCGGCGATGTAGCCATGGCCCCGCTTTTCCACCAGCGAGCGCAGCTCGCAGTCCTCAAAAACAGCCGCGCCGCAGCCGAAGATGAAGTCCACCGTGCCCTCGATGACGCAGCGGTGAAAACGCTGGCGGCAGGAGATATCCCGCCGCAGCACATCGGGCAAAAACCCCTCGTAGCGGGCGATGAGGTCCCGGGGCAGCGGGCCCAGGAACAGGGTGTCCTGGGTGGAGGACAACCGGCAGTTTTCCATGGAGAAATCGTCGCCATACACCGTCAGGGCCACCTCCTGGCCCTTTTCCTCGGGCCGCAGGGCGTCGTTGACCACCGCCAGGTCCTCCATACGGATGCCCTCGGCGCACACCGCCACCGTCCAGGTCCGGAAGGTGTTGTACTCCCGGCCCTGGTCGTCCAGCTTTTGGGCGTAGTCGTCCCAGCACAAGCGGGTCGCCTCCGGTCCCGCACCCCGGAGGGTGAGGCCCGGGGTGGTGATGAGGAGCTTTTGACGGTAGTCCCCCGGGGCCAGCTCCACCAGGGTCCCAGATGGGGCGGCGTCCAGAGCCTTTTGCAGGTCGTCGGCAGGGGTCAGCAGCATAAAAGCCACTCCTTTCCAGCGCATAGAATGGGCTTGTTTCTTATATAGATTGCACATAGTATCCTAGCATTTTCTGGCAGGGAGTTGAAGCTTTTCACAGCCGTTTCTACGTTTTGTCCATGACAAGTTATGCTTTGTCCATATACAAAGAGCGGCCCGGAGATGTATAATAACATAAATTGTGGGGTGCCATGCCCCTGATTCCTGGGCGTTTTTAACAAAGCGCCCCAGACAAAAAACCGCGAAGGGACGACCCATGAATAAACAGCTGACCCTCCAGCAGTATCGGACCATCGACCTGCTACTCTTCGCCGCCATGCTGGCCCTCTTTGAGTTCCTCATCGTCCGCTTTGCCACGGGCTCGATGTACGGCACGGTGTCTCTGGCGGCGGCCCTCACCGCCATCGTGTATATGCGCTGGGACTGGTGGGGAGCCATCCACGCGGCCCTGGCCGGGGCGCTGTTTTGTCTCTACTGCGGCCAACTGGCCCAGGGCGTGGTCTGGCAGTACTACCTTACATACATTCTGGGCAATCTCTTCTCCCTCCTGGCCGTGGCGGCGCTGAAGCGCCTGGGCAAGGAGCGGGTCCGGCAGAGCGTGTGGCTCAGCCTGGGCTTCGGCCTGGCGGTGATCCTGCTGATGCAGGCGGGGCGGATGCTAGTGGCCCTGGCTCTGGGCACCCCCCCGGACACCCTGGTCCACAGCTACTTCTTATATGATTGCCTGTCCATTCCCTTCACCCTCGTGGTCACCTGGATCGTCCGCCGTTTGGACGGCGTTTTTGAGGATCAAAAGCACTACCTTCTGCGTCTTCAGGAGGAGCGCGAACGAAACAACACAGAACAGTGAGCAAAGGAGAGGTCGATGATGAAAGCAAAAGCCGCGGATTTCATCCTCTACGATCAGGCCACCGGTACATACCGGGTAGACCCCGAGCAGGCCGTACGGGATGACGTGGAAAAGCACCACTGGCTTCACGTGGGGCGGACCTTGGCAAAGGACTGGCGCCTCTATTTGATGCTGGTGCCTATGCTCTTGGTCTTCCTGCTGTGGCGCTACCTGCCCATGTACGAGTTGCTGGGCTGCTTCAAGGTCGGCGACCAGGTGCTGACGGTGAACGAGCAGGCCTTCGCCGGCTTCTCCAACTTCAAGCTCCTGCTCACCGGCGGCAGCAACGCCGCTATGTCGGTGGAGTTCTGGCGGGCCATGCGCAACACCTTCCTGCTGAGCTTCTACGGCTTGTGCTTTGGCTTCCCCATGCCCATCATTTTGGCTTTGTTCTTCAACGAGGTCAAGTCCAACGCCGTGCGCAGCGTGATGCAGGTGCTGACGTACCTGCCCAAGTTCATGTCCACCGTCGTCATGACCTCCCTGGTCATCATGTTGGTCAAGCAGGGTTCCAGCGTCCCCGGCGTAGGCAGCGCCTTCGGCGGTGTGATCAGCCAGGCGTTGGCGGGGCTGGGGCTCATCTCCGAGCAGACGGCCAAGGCGGGCCTTTTGAACGACCCGGCCTTCTTCAGGACCATCTACCAGGTCAGCGGCATCTGGGAGGCGGCGGGCTACGACTCCATCGTCTTCTTCGCCGCCATCATTGCCATCTCGCCCACCAGCTACGAGGCCGCCCAGATCGACGGCGCCAACAAATGGGCCCAGATGCGCTACGTGGTCCTGCCCAGCATCCTCTCCACCGTGGTCATCATGCTCATCACCCGTATCGGCCATCTGCTGATGGTGGGCTACGAAAAGGTCATCCTGCTCTACAACGTCAACACCTACCAGACCGCCGACGTGGTCTCCACCTTCTCCTACCGCTACGGCATGGAAAACAACCGCACCGGCCTTGCCTCGGCGGCTGAGATGATGAACAACGTGGTGGGCATGATGCTGGTCATTGGCGCCAACACCATCGCCAAGAAGGCGTCCAATACGTCCCTCTATTAAGGAAAGGGTGGTGAGACGAAATGAAAAGAAAGCTTGAAATTTCCGAGTTGATCTTTAAGATCATCAGTTACACGCTCCTGACCGTGTTCGCCCTGTGTTGTCTCTACCCCTTTGTCTACGCCATCTCCTCCGCAATCTCCGGCCGCTACGCTGTGGAGAACAGCATGGTCTTTTTGTGGCCTCTGCCCCACAATACGGGCATCCAGTTCGACGCTTTTGGCGAGATGTTCGGCAACAACATGTTCTGGAACTCCTACTCCAACACGTTGTTTTTGACCCTCTACGGCACGCTGTGGTCCATGCTGACCGCCATCCTGGGCGCTTACGCTTTGTCCAAGAAGCGCCTGATGTTCCGCAAGGGCTTTAACTTCTTCTTGGTGTTCACCATGTGGTTCTCCGCCGGCATCGTGCCCCAGTACCTGAACTACATTGCCACCAGCAAGGCATTCGAGGGCATGGGCATCACCGACGACAAGTGGCTGGTGGTCATCGCCATGGGTATGGCCGCCATGAACATCATCCTGCTGCGTAACGCCTTTGAGGGCGTGCCCTCCGAGATCGAGGAGGCCGCCATCGTAGACGGCGCCTCTGAGATGCAGGTCCTGACCAAGGTCTACATCCCCATGAGCAAGTCCACCATCGCCACGGTGTCGCTGCTCTTCGCCATCTCCCGCTGGAACGGTTACTTCTGGGCCCGGCAGATGATCGACAACTCCTACGAGCATCCGCTGCAGGTCTTCCTTCGTAACCAGCTCGAGCAGTACACCGACTCCGAGTACATCGCGGGCTGGAACCGCAATTACGCCCCCGACTCCATCATCTACGCTCTGGTGGTCTGCTCGGTCATTCCCATCCTTATCATCTACCCCTTCATCCAGAAGTACTTTGCCAAAGGCGTGAACGTCGGCGGCGTGAAGGAGTAAAGAGATAACATTTTGGGCCTCTGGCCCGACCTAAATTTCAAGGAGGAACGATGAAAATGAAAAAGACACTTGCTCTTGGCCTGGCGCTGCTGATGCTGCTGGGTGCGCTGGCCGGCTGTACCCCCTCGATCGAGCCGATCCCCTCTGGCACCCCCGATGGCCCTGACGGCCCCAGCGGTGTGGTCTCTGACTACAACAATCCCGACCTGGCCTTCGCGCAGGGCACCGTGCTGCGCATGGCCGTGGGCTACAACTCCACCAAGACCGGTCTGTTCTTTGACCCCGAGGTGGCCGGCTCCGGCATCACCCTGGCCGACGGCAACACCTACAACACCGGCGATCTGAAGCCCACCTGGGTGGAGATCCAGAATCAGCTGGGTATGGTCTTTGAGGACAAGTACCAGGGCAACTCCGACTCCAAGGAGTTCGAGTACTGGAAGGAAAAGCTCCCCGACGTGGATATGGTGGCCGGCACCGCCAGCCAGTTGGGCGAGTACGGCGTGGCCGGCAGCCTGGTGAACATCGCCGAGCACCTGGACAAGATGCCCAACTTCAAGGCCTATCTGGAGGCCAACCCCATCGTCCGCATGTCCATCACCAGTGATACCGCCAACGGCGGCATCTACTTCAGCCCCTACTTCGACGGCGTCAACGACATCGAGCGTATGCCCCTGATGCGTACCGACTGGGTCCGCAAGCTGCTCGACGGCGAGGGCCCCTTCACCGCCGAGGCCTCCGGCACCACCGCCACCCCCGCCTACGAGCCCTACATGCCCACCTCCGGTAAGGTGGACGTGGACGTGGTCACCGCTGACGGCAACGGCGTGGACACCATCGCCAAGGATTACGACGCCGCGGGCAATATCGTGGCCAAGATGAACGCCGCCGGCCCCATGAGCGGCGTGGACGCGGTCAACATGCTGCGTGACTACATCGACCAGGCCTACAACGGCTACTACGGCTCCCAGCGCTCCGATCTCTTCATCGGCCAGAGCGCCGCCTGGGACGCTGACGAGCTGGTGGCTCTGCTCCGGTGCGTGGTCTCCAACGCCAACACCCTCAACGGCACCGACCAGATCCAGGGCCTGTTCTGCCGCGAGGACAACAACAACCAGCGCCGTCTGGACATGGTCCATCTCGCTGGCGTGCTCTTCGGTGTGCGCGGTCTGGAATCCCGGAAGGACTTCCTCTATGTGGGCACCGACGGCCAGCTCCATGACGCCCGCCAGGAGGCCGACACCTACGAGGCTCTGGACCGGATGAACGACCTGGTGAAGGAGGGCCTCATCTCCACCGCCTTCGTCAACACCGAGGAGGTCAACTCCAAGCAGTACCTGACCAACGACCTGGGCTTCATGCACTTCGACTACAACCAGACCCAGACCCTCTTCAACGACCAGGCCGACGTGCTGGACGCCGCCGCCGGCGAGCAGTACCGCGCCGTCATGGTCCCCGTGGCCCGCTGGTTCGACGGCTCCGACCCCAACGGCGTGTACATGCGCTTCGCTGAGTCCTGGCGCAGCGTGAAGCCCGGCGGTTGGGCCATCTCCGCCGCTGGCGTGAAGGGCAACGACGACAAGCTCAACGCCTGCCTGGCCCTGATCGACTTTGCCTACACCGACGAGGGCATGCTCCTGCTGAGCTACGGCCCCAAGGTCTTCCGCTCCGAGAAGACCTTCAACTTCAACGGTCAGCAGATGCCCGAGATCGCCGACGCCACCCGGGCCGAGCTCTGGGACAAGGCCGGCGGCAACTATACCAACTACGCCCGTCAGTACCTGGGCTCCACCCTGTCCTTCGTCAAGTGCCAGTCCTTCGAGTATCAGTGCACCACCGAGGCCGGCAAGGAGGGCGCGGGTTACATCTCCAACGCCATCGCCCAGGGCACCATCAAGCACCCCGTGCTGGACGTGGACAAGGAGAACTGGTGGTACACCAGCGTGCCCACCACCCTGCCCACCACCAAGGTGGAGAACGACCAGATCAACAGCTACTCCAGCCTGGGCAGCGTGATGTTCGGCACCTCCAAGGACCAGAAGAACATCCTGGTGGACATCATCGTGGGCGGCTATAAGGAAGAGGGCATGAACGACGCCGCCTCCGCCGCCGCCACCGTGGCCGGCGCCTACTCCGGCGAGCAGTATCTGGAGCTCCAGAACCGCGGCTGGCAGCGGGCCATCGACTTCTACGACACCATTAAGTAACAAATAGCGCCTCTGGCGCAGCGTCTAGGCCGCTTTCCCCAGTCTCCAAAGGGAGGCTGGGGAAAGGTGAAACAGGGAGGTCGCTATGTATAAAAGACAAGTCAAACTGCAACGGGTATTCTGCTTGATGGCCATCATCGCCAGCGTGCTGGTCTTCGCCTACTCGCTGGGTCTGGTGACGGACCTCTATGACTCGTTGTATACCGCTATGTATAACCCCAACGACTATGACGACTCCGCCGTCACCGGGGCCCGGATCTTCTACGACATCCAGCCCTTCAACAACCAGCTCATGCTGGCGGGCCTGGGTCTGATCATTCTCTCCCTGGGCCTGTTCCTCACCAACACCCATGTGCGCCGCCGCTACTACATCGGCAACTATGTGGCCACCGGCGTGTGGTCCGTGGCCGCGTTGGCTGTCACCGTGTGGGGCCACATCCAGGTGGAGGCCTTCAAGCTCCAATACCTCACCACGGTGAACTTTGAGGAGCTGAAGACCTACGCCGAGCGCAACAAGAGCTACTACACCGAATCCACCTTCTGGTTCGACGCGCACTATCTTGTCCTGGGTGTGCTCTTGCTCACCGCGGCCATCCTGGTGGGCAACGTCATCTGGAAGATCAGTCTCATGAAGCAGGAGGCCGCCCTTCTCGACGGCTCCGGCGCCAAGGCCGAAAACGCCTCCGCCGCCAAGACCGCCCTTTGAAGGAAACGCCCACCGCGCTTATGAATTAGAAGGAGGCGACAGCATCATGAATGAAGAGCAGATGATCCGACGGGACAGGATGCGCTTCAAGAAAAACAAATTGTCCGCCAATCTCACGCTGCTGGCCATCGTGCTGGACGTGCTGTATTTTGTCAATATCTATCAAAATGACGCCGGTTCCTATTACCACAACTGGCTCATCGGCGTCTCCATCGTCTATAACCTGGTCTTCATGCTGGCCGCCTTCCTCTCCGAGGAGGGCGTGAAGAACTATAAGAAGGCCTACTCCATCCCCCTTGTGATCCTGGGCCTTATCCAGATCGCCCGCGTCTTCATCCTGCCCTGGCAGGCCCACAGCTACGTCAACGTAGAGGCCGGCTTCCCCGAGCCCCCCATGGGCAACGGCCAGTTTACCTACCTGGTGGTCTTGCTCATCGCCTCGGCGGTGTGCATGGTGGCCGCGGCTGTGGTCAATTTCGTGAAGTGCAACGCGCTGGAAGCCCACATGAAGATGCTGGAGGAGCGCTCTGCCGAGAGCGGCGTCCTGGCCGGCAAGTCCGCTTAAAGGAGGGGTCGAGATGGCAGAGCTGAGTTTACAGCATATCGACAAGATATACGACAACAACGTTCAGGCGGTCTTTGACTTCAACCTGGACGTGAAGGACGGCGAGCTCATCGTGCTGGTGGGCCCCTCGGGCTGCGGCAAGTCCACCACTCTTCGGATGGTGGCCGGTCTGGAGGACATCTCCAAGGGCCGGCTCTATTTGGACGGCAAGGACATCACCCAGACCCCCGCTAAGGACCGGGACATGGCCATGGTCTTCCAGAACTACGCCCTCTACGGTCACATGACCATCTACGAGAACATGGCCTTCTCCCTGACCCTGCGCAAGGAGAACCCCAACGTCATCCACAAGAAGGTGCTGGCGGCGGCGGAGATCCTGGGCCTGACCTCCCAGTTGAACAAAAAGCCTGACCAGCTCTCCGGCGGTCAGCGTCAGCGTGTGGCCATGGGCCGCTCCATCGTCCGTAACCCCAAGGTCTTCCTCTTCGACGAGCCGCTGTCCAACCTGGACGCCAAGCTCCGCGGCGCCACCCGCCGGGAGATCTTGCTGCTCCATAAGCGGCTGAAGGCCACTATGCTCTACGTCACCCACGACCAGACCGAGGCATTGACCCTGGCCGACCGCATCGTGTGTATGTCCATGGGCCACGTTCAGCAGGTGGGCACCCCCTTGGAGCTCTACGACTCCCCCAACAACGTCTTCGTGGCCAGCTTCATCGGCCTGCCCCCCATGAACCTCTTCGATGTGAAGGTGGATGGGGACGAGTTGGTCATCCCCCAGGGCGAGGGCTACCGCGTGCCCCTCACCGCCGAGGAAAAGCAGCTCTTGGCCCCCTATCAGGGCAAGGAGATCATCCTGGGCGTCCGTCCCGAGGACATCGAGGAGGGCGCGGGCTTCCCGGTGGTGGTGTCCAACAACGAGAACCTGGGCATGAACACCCTGGTCTACGGCAACATCGGCGGCCCAGGCGGCGTGAAGATCTGCGCCAAGCTGAAGGGCTGGATCGGCCATCAGCACGGCGACAACGTCCAGTTCGCCATCAAGCGCAAGCATCTCTTTGACAAAGAGACGACCAACGCCATTCGGTAAGGGGGCGAGAGACATGGAAAAGAAGAAACTGGGCTTCGTAGGCGGCTTGAAGGAATTTTTCCGCAAGCGCATCGTCATGCTCAAGCATAAGCCCCATACCATCCCTATGGTCATGCTGGTCATTACCTTCCTGTACTACTCGCTGAACCTGACCAAGGTCTCCAACGCCACCGCCACGGTGAACGTGACCCCCATGGGCCTGTGCGGCTTCATTGCCATGCTGTTCTCCATGCTGGCGCTGGTGTGCTTTATGAACTCCTTCCCCAGCCGCAAGCCGGTGAACAAGCCCATGCTCATCCTCATGTTCGTCATGATGCTGGGCGTGCTGGGCTCGGACCTGCTCTACTACACGACGGTGCTCCGCGCCGCGCAGATCACCAAGCTTACCGCGGACAAGATCGCCATCATGAACAGCGTCCTTCAGGTCCTGATGACCCACATGATCTTGATCGGAGTCTCCCTGGTTTTGGTGGTGCTGATGCCCGTCTACGCAAAGCTCATCCGCAAGATCAAGACCAGCGTTGAGGTGGAGGCCGGCGAGGAGATGGCCGCCATCGACGTTTCCGGCGAGGACTGATATGGCGAATAAGCCCGGAAAAGGCAACCGCCAGGAAAAGCGCAGCACCTCGGAGTACTACAAGCTCAACACCCAGGCTGTGGAGGACCTGGCCTCGGCGGACGAAAGCAATTCCCCGGAGGTCTCCCCAGAGGAACTGGAGCGCTACGGCGCTACGAAGAAGGGCGTTCTGCCCAACTGGCTGAAGGTCTGCTTCGCCAAGTTCTGGTTCGCCGGCGCGGTGGAGTTCTTCATGGTCACGGGCCTAGTGCTCATCTACCCCGGCATCGCCTTGCTGGAGAACCAGATCGTGATCGTAGGCATCGTCATGGGCATGGTCACCGACCTGCTCACCAACAACGTTCTGCGGTTTATGGCCTCGCCGGACGGAGCCAACGACCCCTGGATGATGTTCCCAAAGCAGCGGTTTTTCAACTTCTTTTTCAACATCATCTACGCCATGGTCCTGGTCCTACTGGTCAATCTGCTCTACGTCGCGACCAACATGGCCCTGAACGCCGCCTTCGACGAGGTCAGGCTGAATATGGAGCCCATCTCCTTTGGCCTGTTTTACCTGTTTAGCGACCTGGTGCTGGTTGGACTGAAAGATCTCGTGATGGGGCTGGTCTCATCCCGGAAAAACAAGAATGTGCAGGAGGGTTAAGTCATGTCTACCCTGGAGCTGAAAAACGTCAACAAAATATACCCCAACGGATTCCACGCGGTTCATGATTTCAACCTCACCATCGACAAAGGTGAGTTCATTGTCTTCGTTGGACCCTCCGGCTGCGGGAAGTCCACCACGCTGCGGATGATCGCCGGACTGGAGGACATCTCCAGCGGCGACTTCGAGATCGGCGGCAAGCGGGTCAACGAGCTTGGCCCCCGGGAGCGGGAGGTGGCCATGGTCTTCCAGAGCTACGCCCTCTACCCCAACATGACCGTCTTTGACAACATCGCCTTCGGCCTGACCCTCCAGGGCGTGGACGACGACGTGATCGAGGAGCGGGTGCTCAAGACCGCTAAGATCCTGGGCCTGACCGACTACCTGGACCGCTTCCCCCGGGCCCTGTCCGGCGGCCAGCGCCAGAGAGTGGCCATTGGCCGGTCCATCATCCGCAAGGTGGGCATCTTCCTCATGGACGAGCCCCTTTCCAACCTGGACGCCAAGCAGCGCGTGACCATGCGCTCCGAGATCGCCCAGATCCACCGGGAGGCCGGGGCCACCACCATCTACGTCACCCACGACCAGACCGAGGCTATGACCCTGGCCGACCGCATTGTGGTGATGAAGGACGGCTACGTCCAGCAGATCGGCACCCCCAAGGAGCTCTACTTTGACCCCGTCAACGTCTTCGTGGCCGGCTTCATCGGCGAGCCGCCCATGAACTTCATCCGCGCAACCGTCCAGGGCGGCAAGATCACCGTGGGTGAGAACGCCGTGGACCTGGCCCCGGTGCTGGGCGACAAGCTCGCCGCCTACGAGGGCAAGAAGATCGTCTTCGGCTTCCGGCCCGAGGCCATCGAGCTGGGCGCGGCGGCGGACGCCTATCAGATCAACGCCTCGGTGGAGCTCACCGAGATGCTGGGCGACAACACCAACGTCTACGTGGTGGCCGGCGAGGAGCGGGCCATTCTCAAGGTCGATCCCCATGACACCCCGGACATGGACGCCGCCATCACCTTCTCCATCCCCTACAAGAACGTCTACCTCTTTGACGACGAGACCGAAATGGTCATCAAGTAAGGGACGGACCTTTCCCAAATGGACAAAAGCTCCGAGTTCTATGGAACTCGGAGCTTTTATTTTTTCCTTGCCAGCCATATTTTTCTGGACTTATGGCCCGGGGTGCGGTATACTAGGGATATGGACAAAAAGGATATGGAAAAGGAGGGGGTATCCGTGCTGCGTATCGGCCTTCGCCTTCATGACGGGGAGAAGCTGCCCTTGGAGGAACTGCTGCCCATCACCGCCAAAAAGGGCTTTCAGTGCGTCCACATGGCCCTGGGCAAGTCCCTGAAGGGAGTGCCCAACGGCCCGGCCAATTTGAACCCAGGCTACGCGGGCTATCTGAAGCGGCTTTTTTGGGACAACGGCCTGGACATCGCGGTGCTGGGCAACTACCTGAACCTGGCCCACCCCGACCCCGCCGCCTTGCGGGACATCCAGGAGCGCTACTACGCCCACATCCGCTTCGCCGCCTATCTGGGCTGCGCCATGGTGGGCACCGAGACCGGCGCGCCCAACCCGGAGTACAAATTCTGCCCCGAGTGCCGCTCCGACCAGGCCCTTTCCACCTTCATCAAGAACTTTAAGCCCGTGGTCCGCTGCGCCGAGCAGTACGGCGTGACCATCGCCATCGAGCCCGTGGCCAAGCACATCGTCTGGAACCCGCAGCGCTGCCGCCAGGTGCTGGACGAGATCGGCAGCCATAACCTGCGGGTGCTCTTTGACCCGGTGAACCTGCTGAGCATGGAGAACCTGCCCCGCCGGGACGAGGTCTTGCAGGAGGCCATGGAGCTGCTGGGGCCGGACATTGCCATGGTCCACCTCAAGGACTACCTCCCCGAGGACGCGGGCGGACAGCTCAAGGCCGCCGCCCCGGGCCACGGCGGCATGGACTACACCGCCGTCATGCGCTTTTTGAAGGCAGAAAAGCCCTACATCTACGCCACCTTGGAGAACACCAGCCCCGACAACGCCGAGGACTGCCGCAAGGCCATGGAAGCGGCCTATTTGGAGGCGTAAAGGAACTATGGATACCATCCTCTATGTGGGCGAGCATCCCCGCACCTACGACGTGCGCTGGCACAGCCACGACCACTGGGAGCTGGTGTACTGCACCACCGGCGAGGGGGCCTTTCGCCTGGAAAACGGCACGGTGATCCACTACCACCAGGGCCAGGCCGTGGCCATCCCGCCCAGCGAGGTCCACATGAACACCTCCGACCAGGGCTTCACCAACATCCACCTGACCATGGACGCACCGGCCTTTCCCTACAAGACCGCCTTCCTGGTAGAGGACGACGCCCAGGGCAACATGGGCGCGGCCTTTGCCCAGGCCCGGTTTTATGCCCAGTCCGACCTGCGCCGCCGGGAGCTGGTGCTCTCCGCCCTGGGAGAGCTCATCACCAGCTTTATGATCGCCTTTCGGGACAACGGCGACTTCTCTCCGGCGGTGGAGATGATCCGCTCCAGCATCATCCGCAACTTTGCCAGCCCCACCTTTCAGTTGGACGAGGAGATCCGCAAAATGCCCTTCAACTACGACTACCTCCGAAAGCTCTTTCAGAAGGAGATGGGCCTGACCCCGCTGAAGTACATGATGGACCTTCGCATGAAGCGGGCCAAGACCATGCTGGAGGCCGTCTGGACCAGGGAGTACTCTGTGGCCGAGGTGGCGGAAAACTGCGGCTTTTCCGACGCGCTCTACTTCTCCCGGGTCTTCAAAAAGTACTACGGCTGCTCGCCCATCGAGTTCGTCAAGCGGGGGAAAAAGGAGGGCTAGTCCTCTCTCTATATCCGTATTGTGAATATTTCGTATCGTTTCTGACATATGGTTATGCAATACCATATATTATAATGGCATTTACAAGGGAAAATATAGCCAATTCCAACAAACCCGCCTCTTTCACAAGGGTCCGGGGCAAAACATTTTAGGAGGAAGTATACTATGGCCATCGACATCCGCTATTCCACCGGACCGAACGACGTGAAGCGCTACACCACCGAGGAGCTCCGGAAGGAATTTCTCATCACCGACCTCTACCAGCCTGACCAGGTGGTGGCGGTCTACTCCCACGTGGACCGCATGGTCACCATGGGCTGTATGCCGGTGAAGGAGACCGTGTCCATTGACAAGGGCATGGACGTGTGGCACACCTTCGGCGTGAATTACCTGCTGGAGCGCCGGGAGATCGGCATCTTCAACATTGGCGGCGACGGCGCCATCACCGTGGACGGCAAGGTCTACGAGCTGGGCTACAAGGACTGCCTGTACATCACCATGGGGGCCAAGGAGGTGCTGTTCTCCTCCAAGGACGGCTCCAAGCCTGCCAAGTTCTACATGGTCTCCGCTCCCGCCCACTGTGCCTACGAGACCCGGCTCATCAAGATCGCCGACGCCGCCAAGCGGCCTCTGGGCGCTATGGAGACCGCCAATAAGCGGGTCATCAACCAGTTCATCCACCCCGATGTGCTGAAGACCTGCCAGCTGTCCATGGGCATGACCGTGCTGGAGCCGGGCAGCGTGTGGAACACCATGCCCTCCCACACCCACGAGCGGCGCATGGAGGTCTATATGTACTTCGAGGTGCCCCAGGACAACGTGGTCTTCCACATGATGGGCCAGGGCCAGGAGACCCGCCACATCGTCATGCAAAACGAGCAGGCCGTCATCAGCCCCTCTTGGTCCATCCACTCCGGCGCGGGCACCAGCAACTACACCTTCATTTGGGCCATGGGCGGCGAGAACCAGGCCTTTGACGACATGGACACCATCCCCACCACCGAGCTTCGGTAAGGACCTTCTCCCATCCGGTCGGGCAGCGGCCCGACTCCCAAAATATCTGTGAACGGGAGGTCCTTGGCATGAAATTCCATCTTCTCTGCGCCACCTCTGTCTCCGCTTGCTTCGAGCTGGACAACCAGGCGCCTTACTACGCCCCTCAGAGCTTCGACGTGGCCCTCAACGGCCAGAGCGTCCTCCAGGGCGTAAAGACCAACGTCTTCTCCCTCTTTGAGCTTACCCCGGACACCGCCTACGAGGTGACGGTGGACGGCGACACGGTGGCCTTCCGCACCCTGGCCGAGAGCGCCTGCCTCAACGTCATGGACTTCGGGGCCAAGGCCGACGGCGTGGCTGACGACACAAACGCCCTCCAAAGCGCCGTCAACGTCTGTCCCAGCGGCGGGCGAGTGCTGGTGCCCAAGGGGACCTACCTGATGCGGCCTCTGGTGCTGAAGTCCGACCTGACCCTCCACCTCCAGGAGGGCGCGGTGCTGCTGGCCGACCCGGAAGAGGAGCACTATCCGCTGCTCCCCGGCGAGCCCGAGGACGGTGTGACCGGAGAGAACATCCAGGTCAACTCCTGGGAGGGCACCCCCGCCCTGGGCCGCCAGAGCATCCTCTCGGCCTACTACGCCCAGAACATCACCGTGGTGGGCCAGGGCGTCATCGACGGCAACGCCTCCTTCGACACCTGGTGGAAGGACGTGAAGGCCCGGACCATCGCGCGGCCCAAGCTGGTGTTCTTCAACCGCTGCGAGCACGTGACCTTCCACGGCATTTTGGGGCGCAACTCCCCGGCCTGGAACTTCCACCCCTTCTTCTGCAAGGACGTGGGCTTCTACAACATCGCCGTGGAGGCTCCCGCCGATTCCCACAACACCGACGGCACCGATCCCGAGAGCTGCGACGACGTGCGCTACCTGGGGGTGCGCTTCTCGGTGGGGGACGACGCCATCGCCATCAAGTCGGGCAAGATGTACATGGGCATGAAGTACAAGACCCCCGCCACCCGCCACCTCATCCGCAACTGCCTCATGGAGCGGGCCCACGGGGCCCTGACCCTGGGCAGCGAGATCTCCGGCGGCATCCGGGACCTGACGGTGAGCCAGTGCCTCTTCTCCCACACCGACCGTGGTCTTCGCATCAAGACCCGGCGCGGCCGGGGCGAGCAGTGCGTGGTGGACGGCGTGGAGTTCTCCAACATCACCATGGACAACGTCATGTGCCCCATCGTCATCAACATGTACTACTTCTGCGATCCAGACGGCAAGACCGAGTACGTCTGGACCAAGGAGACCCTCCCCGTGGACGAGCGAACCCCCCATATGGGCTCCTTTACCTTCCGGGACATGACCTGTACCGACTGTGAGTGGGCCGCCGCCTACTGCTACGGCCTGCCCGAAATGCCCATTGACTCGGTGACCATCGAGAACGTGTCCTTCACCTTTAAGCCCGATGCCCAGATGGGCCGCCCGGCCATGATGAGCTACATCGAGGATGTGTCCAAACTGGGGCTCTACTTCAACTGCGTCAAAAAGGTCACCTTGAAGAACGTGACCATGGAGGGCCAGGCGGGCGACCGGGTCATCACCGAGAACGTAGGGGAGGTGGTGGAGGCGTGAACGTCATTGAGCGCTACGTTCAGCAGATCCTGGACGGCTCCACCCCGGACAAGCCCCTTTGGAACATCGAGAAGATCCACCAGGGCAAGATCAACGGCTGGAACTACATCGACGGCTGTATGATGATCGCCCTGCTAAATCTTCACGAGATAACGGGGAGTAAAATCTACTTCGATTTTGCCGAGCGGTATTTGGATTACTACGTTTTGGACGACGGGTCCATGCGGGGCTACAAGGAAGAGGACTACAACCTGGACAACCTCTGCGAGGGCCGCCCTCTCTTCGATGTCTATGCCGCCACGGGCAAAGAGAAGTACCGGCGTGCCATCGAGAAGCTCTACGGCCAGGTCCAGCGTCAGCCCCGCACCGCCGAGGGCAACTTCTGGCACAAGCAAATTTATCCCAACCAGGTCTGGCTGGACGGGCTCTATATGGCCCAGGTCTTCTACACCAAGTACACCACCCAGTTTGAGAACTGCAAGAACTACCCCGACATCTTGGGGCAGTTCCAGACGGTCCGCGCCAAGATGTACGACGAAAAGACCGGCCTCTACCGCCACGGCTGGGACTCCAGCAAGACCGCCTTCTGGTGCGAGCCGGACGGCAGGAGCAAGAATCCCTGGCTGCGGTCTCTGGGCTGGTTCTCCGCCGCATTGATCGACGTGACCAGCCAACTGGCCGAAGGCCACGAGGACATGAAGGCGGAGCTCACCGGCATTGCCCGGGAGCTGGCCGCCAGCCTGGTCCGGTACGTGGACGAGAAGGCGGGCATGCTCTGGCAGGTCCCCGACCAGCCGGGGAGAGAGGGCAACTACCCCGAGACCTCGGGCTCGGCTATGGCGGCCTACTTTTTCCTCAAGGGAGCCCGGACGGGCATTCTGGAGGAGAAATACGCCCCGGTGGGAGCCAAGATATTTGAGAATATCTGCAAGACCTACCTCACCGAGGTGGACGGCAAGCTGAATCTGGGCGGTATCTGCCTGGTGGCCGGCCTGGGCCCGGAGAACAACCGCCGCCGTGACGGCAGCTACGAGTACTACATCTCCGAGCCCATCGTGGAGAACGACGCCAAGGGCCTGGCCCCCTTCCTGATGTGCTACACGGAATTGCTCCGCTCCGGGCAGGACCTGTCCTTCCTGGAGGGCTAAAGGACACAGCGCGTATTCAAACGCTGGAAAAATACCAAGAGTATTACAAAAAATTATTTTATAAAAGGAGTTTGATCATCATGGTAAACGACAAGAGCTTTCGTCTGGACGGCAAGGTAGCCCTGGTCACCGGCGCTTCCTACGGCATCGGCTTCGCCATCGCCAGCGCCTACGCCAACGTGGGCGCCACCATCGTCTTCAACGACATCAAGCAAGAGCTGGTGGACAAGGGTCTGGCCGCCTACAAGGAGGCGGGCATCACCGCCCACGGCTACGTCTGCGACGTCACCGACGAGAACGCCGTCAAGGCAATGGTGGAGCAGATCGAGCGGGAGGTCGGCGTCATCGACATCCTGGTGAACAACGCCGGTATCATCAAGCGCATCCCCATGCTGGAGATGACCGCCAACGACTTCCGCCAGGTCATCGACATCGACCTCAACGGCCCCTTCATCGTCTCCCAGGCCGTCCTGCCCTCCATGATCAAGAAGGGCCACGGCAAGATCATCAACATCTGCTCCATGATGAGCGAGCTGGGCCGGGAGACCGTGTCGGGCTACGCCGCCGCCAAGGGCGGTCTGAAGATGCTCACCCGGAACATCTGCGCCGAGTTTGGTGCGGCCAACATCCAGTGCAACGGCATCGGCCCGGGCTACATCGCCACGCCCCAGACCGCGCCCCTTCGTGAGAAGCAGCCCGACGGCTCCCGCCACCCCTTCGACGAGTTCATCTGCTCTCGGACCCCCGCGGGCCGCTGGCTCCAGGCCGAGGAGCTCACCGGTCCGGCCATTTTCCTGGCCTCCGACGCCTCCAACGCCGTCAACGGTCACATTTTGTACGTTGATGGCGGCATCCTGGCCTACATCGGCAAGCAGCCCTAACACGGCCTGAAAACACTGACTGTTAAGGAGAAATATCCATGGAAAAGCTCAACTATAAGGTTTTGAAGGCCACGGGCTACCAGGGCTACATCCTGGAGAACGCCCCGGAGAAGGTGCTGCAGTTCGGCGAGGGCAATTTTTTGCGCGCCTTCGTCAACTATTGGTTCGATGTCTCTAACGAAAAGGCGGGCTGGAACGGCAAGTGCGTTCTGGTCCAGCCCATCGCCCCGGGCCTGGCCAAGCTCATCAATGAGCAGGAGGGCCTTTACACCCTCTACCTCCGGGGCCGGGAGAACGGCCAGAAGGTGGACCGCAAGCGGGTCATCTCCTCTGTTTCCCGCTGCCTGAACCCCTACGAGAAAGCCGACTTTGACGCCATGATGGACGTGGCGGTGTCCGACGACCTGGAGTACGTGGTTTCCAACACCACCGAGGCAGGCATCGTCTACGACCCCGCCTGCCAGCTCGCCGACGAGCCCGCCTCCTCCTTCCCCGGCAAGCTGACCCAGGTGCTCTACAAGCGCTATCAGGCGGGCAAGTCCGGCCTTGTCATCCTCTCTTGCGAGCTCATCGACAACAACGGCAAGGAGCTCCTCAAGTGCGTCAACCAGTACATCGACCAGTGGGGCCTGGAAGAGGGCTTCAAGGCGTATGTCAACAACGACTGCACCTTCTGCTCCACCCTGGTGGACCGCATCGTTCCCGGCCGCATCCGGGACGAGGCTGAGGTGGCCCGCCTGGACGCGGAGAACGGCTACACCGACCCCCTCACCGACGTGGGCGAGGTCTTTGGCGTGTGGAATATCGAAGGGCCCGCGTGGCTGGAAGAGAAGCTGCCCTTCAAGAAGGCCGGGGTCAACTGCCCCGTGGTGCCCGACGTGACTCCCTATAAGAAGCGCAAGGTCCGCATCCTCAACGGCGCCCACACCGGCTTCGTGCTGGGGGCCTACCTGGCGGGCTTTGACATCGTCCGCGACTGCATGGAGGACGACACCGTCCGGGGCTTCATGAACAAGATGCTCCACGAGGAGGTCATCCCCACTCTGCCCCTGGACAAGAAGGACCTGGAGGACTTCGCCTCCGCCGTCCAGGACCGGTTCAACAACCCCTTCATCAACCACCAGCTCATGGACATCTCCCTGAACTCCACCTCCAAGTGGCGCGCCCGGAATATGCCCTCCTTCCTGGAGTATGTGGAGAAGACGGGCAAGCTCCCCGCCTGCCTGAGCATGTCCTTCGCCGCCTACATCGCCTTCTTCTCCAATGACATCCAAGGGCGCACCGAGAAGAACCTGATCTGCAAGCGGCCCAAGGGCGACACCTACGCCTGCTCCGACGACGGCTGGGCGCTGGACTTCTACTTCGCCCACAAGGACGACAGCGTGGAGGACCTGGTCCACGCCGTCATGACCAACGAGCAGATGTGGGGCCAGGATCTGACGAAGGTCCCCGGCTTTGAGGCCGCCACCGTGGCCAACCTGAAGCTCATCCGGGAGCAGGGCGCCAAGGCCGCCTACGCTTCTTGTCTGTAAGAAGCCCAAAGCCCACCTCCCGCTGAGCAGTGACACTGTAAAGCGGGAATACCCTCCGCTCTTTGAAGCGGTAGCAAGGGAGCGAGCAAAAAATGCCCGATTTCATCAAGATTCACCCCAACGATAACGTAGCCGTGGCCTTGCGGCCCATCCCCGCGGGGACCAGCTTTGAGGGCGTTACCGCCAACATGGACATCCCCCAGGGTCACAAAATGGCCCTGCGGGCCATTACCGAGGGCGAGAACGTCATCAAGTACGGCTTCGCCATCGGCCACGCCACCGAGGCCATCGCGGCGGGGGACTGGACCCACACCCACAATATGCGCACCAACCTGGAGGGAGAGATGGCGTACACCTACTCCCCCAAGGCGGTCCCCGTGGCCCCCGTTCCCCCCAAGACCTTCCAGGGCTACCGCCGCAAGGACGGCCGGGCGGCCACCCGCAACGAGATCTGGATCATCCCCACCGTGGGCTGCGTCAACGACGTGGCTAAGGCCCTGGTCCGGGAGAATCAGGACCTGGTGACGGGCTCCATCGACGGCCTTTACACCTTCACCCACCCCTTTGGCTGCTCTCAGACCGGGGAGGACCACGCCCAGACCCGCAAGCTGCTGGCCGCTCTGACCCGCCACCCCAACGCGGGAGCGGTGCTGGTGCTGAGCCTGGGCTGCGAGAACCTGACCCACGAGCAGTTTTTGGCCGAGCTTGGCGACTTCGACCCCGACCGGGTGAAGTTCCTCACCTGCCAGGACGTGGACGACGAGCTCACCGCCGCCCGGCCCATTTTGGAGGAGTGCGCCAAGTTCGCCGGGCAGTTCAAGCGCGAGACCATCCCCGCCACCGAGCTGGTCATCGGTATGAAGTGCGGCGGCTCCGACGGCCTCTCCGGCATCACCGCCAACCCCACCGTGGGCCGCTTCAGCGACCTGCTGGTGGCCATGGGCGGCTCCACAGTGCTCACCGAGGTCCCCGAGATGTTCGGCGCCGAGGGCTTCCTCATGGACCGCTGCGTCAACGAGACCGTCTTCCAAAAGGCCGTGAGCATGATCAACGGCTTTAAGAACTACTTCATCCGCCACGGCGAGGTGGTCTACGACAACCCCAGCCCCGGCAATAAGCAGGGCGGCATCACCACCCTGGAGGACAAGTCCTGCGGCTGCGTCCAAAAGGGCGGCTCCGCCCCCATCATGGACGTGATCGGCTATGGCGATCAAGTGACCACCAAGGGCCTCAACATGCTCTACGGCCCGGGCAACGACCTGGTCTCGGCCACCGCCCTCACCGCCGCCGGGGCCCATGTGATCCTGTTCACCACCGGCCGGGGCACCCCCTTCGGCGCGCCGGCTCCCACCATGAAGCTTGCCACCAACACACCGCTGGCGACTAAGAAATCCACCTGGATCGACTTCAACGCCGGTGTGGTGGCCGACGGCAAGAAGACCCTGGACGAGGCCGCCCAGGACCTGATGGACCTGGTGCTGGAGGTCTGCTCGGGCAAGAAGACCCGGGCGGAGGAGAAGGGTTTTCGGGAAATTTCCATCTTCAAAGACGGCGTGGTGCTGTAACCAAAGAGAGGAGCCGAGGGTATGGCGGTCGGCGTATCCAAAAAAGACGAGTCCTTTCGCCAATACGCCCTTACCGGCCCGGCGCTGAAGGTGCTGTTGGCGGTGTGTTTGCCCCTGGCCCTATACCAGGCCCTCCAGAGCATTTTCTCCATTTTGGACACCCTGATGGCCTCTCACATCAGCGCAAGCTCCGTGTCCGCCGTGGCGGTGCTCAACCAGATCAAGTCCATGATCTCCGCCGTGGGCGGCGGGCTCTCCATGGGCGGGTGCATCAAAATTTCCGAGAGCTACGGCAAGGGCGACTATGAAGCCGTCCGCCGCCAGGTCTCCACCCTGTACGCCATCACCGTCAGCGTGGGCGTGGTGCTCATCGGGGTGCTCATCCCCTTCGCTCGGCCCTTCTTGGCGCTGCTGCAGACGCCACCAGAGCTCATCGACACCGGCATTGGCTATTTCCGTGTGGAAATTCTGACGCTGGTGGTTATCTTCTTCAACAATGTCTACATCGCCACCGAGAAGGCCCGGGGCCACTCCCGGAAGATCCTGATGCTGAACCTGGCCGTCATCCTTACCAAGCTGAGCCTGACCGCCCTCTTTGTCTACGTGCTGGACCAGGGCGTGATGATGATCGCCGTGGCCACCCTGTGCGGACAGCTCTTGCTGCTGGGCTACGCGGCGTGCACCATGCCCCTGGACGAGGGGGCCTTCCGCTTCGGCCTTCGCAACATCGAGTGGCGGCGGCGCACGGTCCTGCCCATGCTGGACCTCTCCTACCCCGTAGCGGCGGAGAAGATGCTCTTCCAGGCGGGGAAGGTGACCATCAACTCCATGGCCGGGGCCTACGGCTCCCTCACCGCCGGCGCCCTGGGCATCTCCAACAACATCGGTGGGCTGACCACCGGCTGGCAGTCGGGGATGCAGGACGGCGCGGCGCCGCTCATCAGTCAGAACCGGGGGGCGGGCAAGTACCGCCGGACCCTGAGGCTCTATGCCTGGCTGGTGGTGGTCAATGTGGCCATCGGCCTCATCGGCCTTGTGGTGGTGACCCAGACCCTGCCCTGGCTGGCCCAGGTCTTCGCCCAGTCCAAGAACCAGTTTGACCCGGTTTTCCAGCAGATGATCATCGACATCCACAACTACGAAAAGCTGGGCTACATCACCCTGGGGCTCCACTCGGCCACGCTGGCGCTGCTGCTGGGCTACGGCTACACCAAGCTCACCCTGGTGCTCAACGTCTCCCGGGTGTTCATCTTCCGGGTGCCGGTGCTGTGGTATCTGCAGCACTACACCGCCATGGGCGCGGAGGCCGTAGGCGTGACCATGATGGTGTCCAACATCTCCGTGGGCGTGTGCGCGGTACTCTTCGCCATCCCCGTCATCGTCCATATTTTGAAGAAGGAACGGGAGAGGGCTCCCGAGACCCAGTAAAAAGCGGCTGGAAATTGTGAAAAAAGCAATTTTTAATAGGAGGAAAAAGAGTATGAACGACATTCTCAAGCGCATTTCCGACATCGGCATCATCCCCGTCATCGCCTTCAACAGCGTGGACGAGGCGGTGCCCCTCTGTAAGGCTCTGGTGGCGGGCGGTCTGCCCGCGGCGGAGGTCACCTTCCGCACCGCCTGCGCCGAGGACTGCATCAAGATCATCAACAAGGAAGTGCCCGAGATGCTGCTGGGCGCGGGCACCGTGCTCACCATCGAGCAGGCCGACAAGGCCATGGCCGCCGGGGCCTCCTTCATCGTGGCCCCCGGCTACGACCCCGCTGTGTGCCAGCACGTGCTGGACAAGGGCGGCGTGATGGTCCCCGGCACCTGCTCCGCCGGCGAGATGCAGCAGGCCATGAACCAGGGCTGCCAGGGCCTGAAGTTCTTCCCTGCCGAGGCCAACGGCGGCGTGGGCATGCTCAAGAACATCGGCGCGGCGCTGAAGTCCGCCCGCTGGATGTGCACCGGCGGCGTCAACGCCAAGAACGTCAACGACTACCTGGGTTATGACCAGATCGTGGCCGTGGGCGGCACCTGGATGTGCAAGGCCGACATGATCAAGGCGGGCAAGTGGGACGAGATCACCGCCATGTGCCAGGAGGCCGTGCGCACCATGCTGGGCTTCACCCTCAAGCACGTGGGCATCAACTGTGGTGACGCCGCCCAGGCCGCCAATGTGGCCAAGGCCATCGGCGCCATCTTCGGCTTCCCCTATAAGGAGGGCAATTCCTCCGACTTCGCCGGCACCGTCGTCGAGGCGTGCAAGGTCAAGAAGCCCGGCACCATGGGCCACATCGCCATCGGCACCAACGACGTGGACCGGGCCATCTACCACCTGGGCCTCCAGGGCGTGAAGTTTATGGACTCCGACAAGGTCGTCGACCAGGCCACGGGCAAGACCAAGGCCGTGTACATCGAGGGCGAGTTCGGCGGCTTCGCCATCCATCTGGTCAAGAACTGAAAATAGTCTGAAAATACATATTTAGGAGGAAACCAACATGAAAGTCATTACCTTTGGCGAACTGATGATCCGTCTCCAGCCCTACAACTATGAGCGCTTTGTCCAGGCCGACCATCTGGAGTTCACCTTCGGCGGCGGCGAGGCCAACGTGTCGGTGTCCCTGGCCAACTACGGCCTGGACGCCGCCTTCGTCACCAAGCTCCCCGCCCACGCTATTGGCCAGGCGGCGGTCAACTCTCTGCGCCGCTACGGCGTGGACACCTCCCTCATCACCCGGGGCGGCGACCGCGTAGGCATCTACTTCAACGAGAAGGGCGCCTCCCAGCGCGGCAGCGTGTGCATCTACGACCGGGCCCACTCCGCCATCCAGGAGGCCACCAGCGCCGACTTCGACTGGAACAAGATCTTTGAGGGCGCCGACTGGTTCCACTTTACCGGCATCACCCCGGCCCTGGGCCCCAACGTCGTCGAGATCTGCAAGGAGGCCTGCAAGGCTGCCAAGGCCAAGGGCGTGAAGATCAGCTGCGACCTCAACTACCGGGGCAAGCTCTGGACCCGTGACCAGGCCCGGGCCGCCATGACCGACCTCTGCCAGTACGTGGACGTGTGCATCTCCAACGAGGAGGACGCCAAGGACGTGTTCGGCATCGAGGCCGAGGCCACCGATATCTACGGCGGCTCCCTCAACCACGAGGGCTACAAGTCCGTGGCCAAGCAGTTGGCCGACAAGTTCGGCTTTGAGAAGGTGGCCATCACCCTGCGCGAGAGCCACAGCGCCTTCGACAACGGCTGGTCCGCCATGCTCTACGACGTGGCCTCCAACGAGTACTGCTTCTCCAAGAAGTACGACCTGCACATCATCGACCGCGTGGGCGGCGGCGACAGCTTCGGCGGCGGGCTCATCTACTCCCTGCTCACCGGCAAGTCCACTCAGGACGCGGTGGAGTTCGCCGTGGCGGCCTCCGCGCTGAAGCACTCCATCGAGGGCGACTACAACATGGTCACCGTGGCCGAGGTGGAGAAGCTGGCCGGCGGCGACGGAAGCGGCCGTATCCAGCGCTAAGAAGCGCGAGGGTAGGCGCGCCGGGGGCGATGGAGCGGCGACAGGCCAAAAACAGGCGAACGCGGTCAGCGTGAGCGGCATTTTGGCCGCGCAGCCGCGAAGCGACCCCGACCAGCGCGCCCAACCCGAGCGTGACAGCCCTGCAAAACGTCAAAAAAAGAGACACGGCCCCGGGCCGTGTCTCTTTTTTTGCTCTCTTATTTTTTCCGGACCACGTTCAAAATGCCGCACAGGATGCCGCCCACGGGGAAGACCACCCAGCCCGGGTGCCACAGGTCCCACACGAAGCCCAGCAGCAGGTAGAGGATGGTGGCCGACATCATGATGACCGCCGCCCAGGGGTCGTCGGGCCGGTCAGGGCACTTTTTGCCCGGCTCGCCCTCCATCTTCGCCATCTGGATGCCTAAGTAGACGAAGGTCCACACGCACGCGGCCAGGAGCACCATAAAGAGGGCCACCGCCCGGGCCCGGGCGGCCTCGTTCTCCCCGGCCCGCCAGCCCAGCAGCATCAGAAGCGTCACGTTGAGCAGCACGCCCACCACCGCCAGAGTGATGCCCAGGCGGAATTTGCGGCGAAAGGCGTCTTGCTCCTGGTCGGTCCACAGCATGGGCACGTCGGGGTGGGCCTTGAGGAAGTCGCCGTGGCTGATGCCGCCCCACACAAAGAGGGCCACCGCCACCGCCAAAAAGAGGAAGAGGGGCAGGACCACCAGCGGGTCGTCCTCAGCCACTCGGGTGGAGGTAAGCAGCAGCGCGGCCACGCCGGTGAGCACCAACGCCACGCCAGAGGCCATCATGGTGGAAAAGCGGTCCATGTGCCGGCCCCAGGCGGCAAAGACCGCCCGGTCCTGGGCGGGTTCCGTGCTCTGGCTCTCAGGGACGGGCAGGTTTTCGACCAGCTCTTGGCGCATGAGCTGGTCCAACGAGCAGCCCAGCAGCTCGGCCAGCTCCACCAGCGTGGCCGCCTCGGGCATGGCCTGGCCCGACTCCCACTTGCTCACCGCCTGACGGCTCACCCCCAGTGCCTCGGCCAGGGATTCCTGGGTATACCCAGCCTCTTTTCGCAGCCGGGCCAGATTTTCCGGAAAATGATTCATGTCATAGACCTCCTTGTTGTGGATGCCCTTATTCTAAGGTAGCCCGAGCCAAAAGACCACCAACCCAGCGTATCAATGGGAAAAAATTTCCGCAACCCTAGGTTGCCAAGCCCGCAATGGCGGGGAAAACGGCGGCTTTTTGAGCGGCGGGGGACGCCTTTTTTGAATTGGGGCTTGACAGGTCGGGGGAAACGCTGTATAATACCACCGTTGTCGCGGGTGTAGCTCATCTGGTAGAGCGCCACCTTGCCAAGGTGGAGGTAGCGAGTTCGAGCCTCGTCACCCGCTCCAAAAAACAGACACGTCTGTGGACGTGTCTGTTTTATTTTATCCAGCCGCTGGCCGCCACCATGTCCCCGTCGTAAAACACCGCCAGTTGGCCTGGCGTGGGAGCCCGGACGGGCTCCTCGGCCTGAAAGACCCCGCTGTCGCCCGTCCAGACCAGCGTTCCCGGCGTTTCTGTCCGGGAGTGGCGGAACCGGGCGGTGAGCCGCCGGGGAAGCTCGTCCTGGTGGAATTGCAGGTTCTCTACGGGGATCTCGTCTCGCTCCAGGTCGGCACCGTCGGACAGCACCACCTGGTTTTTGTCAGGCAAAATGGCGGAAACGTAGTATTTGTGGGGCCCGGACACCCCCAGGCCGCTGCCCTGGCCCAGGGTGTAGCGGTGGATGCCCCGGTGGCGGCCCAGAACGTGGCCCTCTTTGTCCACAAAGTCCCCCTCGGGACAGGCAAAGCCCCGGTCCTCCAGCCACTTGGCGTAGTCGTTGTCCGGGATAAAGCAGATCTCCATGCTGTCGGGCCGCCCGGCGGCGGCCAGGCCTAGCTCCTGGGCCAGGGCCCGGACCTGGGCCTTTTCGTACCCGCCCAGGGGAAACAGGCATCGCTCTAGCTGCGTTGGAGCCAGCCGGGCCAGGAGATAGGACTGGTCGTTGGCGGCCTTGCCCTTGCAGAGCCGCCCATTCGCTGCCTGGGCGTAGTGCCCGGTGGCAACAAACCTTGCGCCTAGCACATCTGCCTGCCGTAACAGCACGTGAAATTTTACCGCCGGATTGCATAGGGCGCAGGGGCTGGGGGTCCTGCCCGCAAGATAGGCCTCGGCGAAGGGCCTACACACCTGCTCGTCCAGGGCGGGACGGATATCGACCACATCCAGTGTGAGCCCCAACTGCTCCGCCGCCTGGCGGGCGGGCCCAGGATCGCCCACGCCGTTATCAAGGTAGACGCAGGAGACCTGGAAGCCCTGCCGGGTCAGCAAAGTCGCCGCCACAGCGGAGTCCACCCCGCCGCTGAGGCCCAAGACTACCTTATTTTCCATGGCGTTTCTCCAAGTAGAACATGAGGGCGGTCAGGTCGGCGGGCGACACGCCGCTGATGCGCCCGGCCTGGCCCAGATTGGCGGGCCGGACGGCCTTCAGCTTCTGCCGGGCCTCCAGGCGAAGGCCGTCGATGTGGTCGTAGTCCATGTCCCCGGGCAGGGGCCGGTCCTCCATGCGCCTCAGCTCCGCGATCTGCCGCTCTTGCCGGGCGATGTAGCCGGCGTACTTCACCTGGATCTCCACCTGCCGGGCCACTTCCGGGTCCAGCTCAGGCCGGGCGGGGTCCAGCGCGGCCAGACCGGCGTAGGTGGTCTCGGGCCGGCGCAGGAGCTGGGCCAGGCGCTCTCCACCGGGCGCGCCGGTGCGCTCCAAACGGGCAATTTCCCCGTCCACGGCGGCGTATTTGGCCTCCACCGCCGCCAAGCGGGCATCATCCACCAGCCCCACGGCGTGGCCGATGGCCGTCAGCCGCCGGTCGGCGTTGTCCTGGCGGCACCTGAGACGGTACTCGGTCCGGGAGGTCATCATCCGGTAGGGCTCGTTGGTGCCCCGGGTGACCAGGTCGTCGATGAGCACGCCCATATAGCCGTCCCAGCGGCGCAGGACCAGCGGTTCCCGGCCCAGCAGCTTCATGGCGGCGTTGATCCCCGCCACTAAGCCCTGGGCGGCGGCCTCCTCATAGCCCGAGGAGCCGTTGAACTGCCCCGCGCCGTAGAGACCGGGCACCGCCTTGCACTCCAAGGTGGGCAGCAGGGCGGTGGGGTCCACGCAGTCATACTCGATGGCGTAGGCCCGCCGGGTCATTTTGGCCTTTTCCAGGCCGGGGATGGTGGCCAGCATTTCAAGCTGTACGTCCTCGGGCAGAGAGGAGCTGAGCCCCTGGACGTAGAGTTCCCCGGTGTCCAGGCCCATGGGCTCGATAAAGAGCTGATGGCGGGGCTTGTCGGCAAAGCGGACCACCTTATCCTCGATGGAGGGGCAATACCGGGGCCCCACTCCCTCGATGACCCCGGAAAAGAGGGGCGAGCGGTGCAGATTCTGTCGAATGATGTCGTGGGTAGCCTGATTTGTATAGGTCAGCCAGCACACCGCCCGGTTTTCCGGGGCCTGGGGCCCGGAGAAGCCCGGAGCGTCGGCATCGCCCTCTTGGAGCTCCATTTCGGAAAAGTCCACGGTCTTCGCGTCGATGCGGGGCGGGGTGCCCGTCTTGAACCGCCGCAGGGGCAGGCCCAGCGCCGCCAACGAGGCGGTGAGGGCGGTGGCGGCCTGGAGGCCGTCGGGCCCGGAGTTCCGGACCACCTCCCCGGTGATGGTCCGCCCGCCCAAAAAGGTCCCGGTGGCCACCACGCAGGCCCGGACCGGATGGACCGCCCCAGTATCGGTGACCACGGCGCTCACGCCTGCCCGATCGCGTCGAATTTCCACAATTTCGGCTTGTTTTAGCGTCAAATTTGCCTGATTTTCCAAAACGGACTTCATATAGGAGCGGTATTTCTGCCGGTCGGCCTGAGCCCGCAGGGACCACACCGCCGGACCCTTGCCCCGGCCCAGGAGCCGGGACTGGATGCAGCACGCGTCGGCGGCCCGGCCCATCTCCCCCCCCATAGCGTCGATCTCGGCCACCAACTGGCCCTTGCCCGCGCCGCCGATGGCGGGATTGCAGGGCATATTGCCCACGCTGTCCAGATTCACGCAAAAACAGACCGTGGAAAGCCCCAGCCGGGCCGCCGCCAACGCCGCCTCGCATCCGGCGTGGCCCGCGCCGATGACGGCCACGTCGAAGCGCTGTGCCTGATACTCCACCGGACCACGCCTCCTTTATATATAATGATAGGGATATTCTAGCCCAACCGGAGCCGCCGGTCAAGAAATTTCAAAATTTACCCGAATATTTCACTTATGTTACACTTGACGAAAACCTATTGACCTTTTTCGAGGGATGGTTTATCATAGCCAACGTAAGGCAAGGGGACCTTGTCCCCAAGTCAAAAATTTGAAGGAGGAATCTTCACATGAAAAACCTGAAGAAGGTCCTGGCTCTGGGTCTGGCCCTGATCATGCTCATGGGCATGTTCAGCGTCGTCTCCGCCGCCGAGGACAAGATGACTGCCTCCGATCTGACCGACTGGAAGGACGTCCAGCACAAGGACGCCGTCTCCCTGATGGTCGATCTGGGCATCATCAACGGCATCCCTGGTGATAACGGCACCGTGAGCTATCAGCCCACCGCCAACATCACCCGCGCCGAGTGGGCCAAGATGGTCTACTATGCCGCCACCGGCACCGACAACGCCGACGCTTACCTCAACAGCATCGGCTCCGGTCTGGGCGACATCTCCGGCAACTGGGCCGAGGCGTACATCAACTACCTGTATGCCAACCAGCTCATCTCCGGCGACAACATGGGCAACTACAACCCCACCAACAACGTCACCGTGGCTGAGGCCTGCAAGATGCTGCTGACCACCCTGGGTTATGACGCCGTTGACCGTCAGTATCAGGGCACCACCGCCTGGGCTGGCAACGTCATCAAGGACGCCAACCGCAACGGCCTGCTGGCCAACGTGGACAAGAGCATGACCGCTCTGACCCCCCTGACCCGCGACAACGCCGCTGAGATCGTCCTGAACGCTCTCAACGCCAACATGGTCACCGTCGAGAACGGCCGTGACAACGGCGAGCACTTCGTGGTCAAGTATGAGTACGCTCAGACTCTGGGCTTCGACGTGTTCGACCTGGTGAAGGTCACCGCCACCGTCTCCCGCGTGAATCCCGACGGCTATGCCGAGTTCGATCCCAAGATCGTTGCTCCCGAGGATTCCAACGGTAACGTCTGGCAGGTCGCCTCTTCCATCAACGGCAAGGTCAAGGCCACCAGCGACATGGTCGGCGAGAACGTGAACGTCTACGTCCGCGCTGCCGGCTTCAAGTGGTCCAAGGACACCGGCGACATCTCCAGCCTGGGTAACTTCCAGAGCGTCATTTCCAGCGCTGTGGCCAAGGCTGACTCCACCCCCGTCAAGACCATCAACACCGGCATCGTCTGGAAGAACCTGACCAGCCGCAGCTCCAGCGACTTCGTGGCCAACGCCTTCGCGAAGGACTGCAAGTTCTACCTCAACGGCGAGGACAAGACCCCCGCTGGCGGTCTGAGCGTTGACAGTGACGGCAAGGTCACCGGCAACTATCCCACCGAGGTGACCTCCGCTGCTGCCCGTCGCGGCACCGTGGTGGACTTCTTCACCAACGAGGACGGCGATATCTCCACCGTCAAGGCTTACCTCTATGAGTTCGCTCAGGTGACCGGCGGCGACGCCACCACCAAGACCCTCTCCGACGGCACCGTCCAGGTCCGCGTTCCCGGCGTCGTGCCCGGTTGGGTCGACTCCGACAAGATCACCGGCTGGCAGGGTCTGAAGGAGGACGACATCGTCCTGTTCTATGAGACCAAGCTGGGCGAGGGCACTCAGGCCAAGGCCTACACCATCGTGGCTCCCGAGAAGGTCACCGGCAAGGTCAGCACCTTCTACTCCGGCGGCCAGATCGTGGTCGGCGGCACCCGCTACAACGGCTCTGAGCAGGCCGGCGCCGGCCAGATCGGCGACGTGACCTGCAGCCAGGTCGTGGACTCCACCAACAACAACAACCTGGCCGGCGAGTTCGGCAACTGGCTGAACCGTGGCTACGACCTGGAGACCGAGTACGACTTCTACCTGGATAAGTCCGGCGCCATCGGCGTGGGCGTGCAGCTCACCGACAGCGTCGACGCCAGCAAGGTCTGCCTGGTCATCGAGGCCGACTACGACACCAACGGCATGGGCACCACCGGTTGGGTCCGCGCCAACCTGCTGTTCGCTGACGGCTCCACCGAGATCGTCAACATCACCAAGATCGACCGCGAGAACGTGGCCAAGGAGTCCGAGGCCGGCAAGAAGATCGACTATAAGACCGCTTACAACAAGCTGGTCAAGGATAGCGCTCCTCTGACCAAGTTCTACGGCTACCGCACCACCTCCGCTGGTTACGAGCTGACCACCATGTCCACCGACCGTAACTACGAGAACGAGAAGGCCGTCAGCGGCGACTTCGAGATCCTGAAGCAGAGCGACTTCTCTCAGGGTCAGCTGGGTCTCACCGCCGACTCCCTGACCAACTTCATCGTGGGCAAGGTCAACCCCAACACCGACGTGGTGACCTACTCCGTCTTCAAGGGCTTCCGCAACATCCCCGAGATGGACGCCACCAAGATCACCGGTATCGCCTACAACAGCAACAACAGCGATCCCGCTGAGACCGTTGCTCGCTTCGTGTACCTGGAGACCGGCTCCTTCAAGGACGACGTGCCCGAGGGCCTGATCTTCATCACCGACAACAACGTCCAGATCGACAGCACCCTGGCTGACGACGACGTGTACCTGGTGAACATCATCGACACCGACGGCTCCAAGACCACCATGCGCGTGGACGGCGGCCTGGCTGACGCCATCAAGGGCGACTCCATGACCTACAACGCCACCCGCAAGTACGTGGGCAACTTCTTCGCCGTGGGCGCCATCGATGAGAACGGCGTGGTCTCCACCCTGGTGGACCTGAACGACGTGGCCGATCAGGCCGTCGCCACCGCCTCCGTGCTGAGCCTGGGCAACGAGACCATCGCTCTGGACGGCGAGACCTATGACTACGACGCTTCCACCGTGTTCGTGTTCGTGGACTGGGGCTGGACCGACAACGTCAAGAGCGACAGCAACACCATCGGCGAGCTGGATGAGAACGAGGACGACGCTGCTGTGACCGACTACGGCACCTTCCGTCCCAACGGCTTCTTCAACGCCAATGAGGTCAGCGCTGACGACAACACCAAGTCCTTCAAGGACGTGTCCGCTGCCGTCATCGTTCCCCAGACCAAGGGCGACACCACCGCTGATTACGTGTACGTGATCCGCACCACTTGGTAATCTGAGCCCCAAGGCTTAGAGCACCACAAACCCTAGCAAAAGAGGAGAGCCCTTCGGGGCTCTCCTTTTTTATTGCGCCCCCCGACAAAAGGTGGTATAATACCCCCATACAGAACGCCCGAGGAGGAATGGACATGAAACGTCTGGTCATCGACGCCAAGGCGGTGGTGAAGAATCTGGAGGCCATGCGCCGCCACGCCCAGGGGGCGGCCATGTACGCGGTGCTCATGGGCGACGCCTACGGCGCGGGGCTGGAGCGGATGGCGCTGCTCCTCCGGGACCACGGCGTGACCCGCTTTGCCATCTCCGAGCCCGCCGAGGCCCAGGCCCTGCGCAAGGCGGGCCTTGTGGAGGAGGAGCTTTTGATGCTCCGCTCCACGGTGAACCGGGACGAGCTGGAGACCTTGATGGACCTGGGCGTGGTGTGCTCCATCGGCTCCGCCGAGGCGGGCATGGCCCTCAACGCCCTGGCTGAGAGCCGCTCCACCATCGCTGAGGCTCACGTCCAGTTGGACAGCGGCATGGGCTACGGCGGCTTCATCCTGGACGATACCGACAAGGTCCTCTCCGTCTTCCAAAACCTCCAGAACGTGGCCATTTCCGGAGTCTATACCCACTTCCAGTCCGCCTCGGTGAAGCCCAAGGCGGCCTCCGCCCAGCTCGACGCCTTCCGCCAGACGGTCCAGACCATTCAGAAGGCGGGCTTTGAGACCGGCGTGGTCCACGCCGCGGGCAGCTTCTCCACCATCCAGTTCGATTTCTCCCACCTGGACGCGGTCCGGGTGGGCTCGGCCCTGCTGGGCCGGTGCAAGCGCAGCCGGGACGACGGTCTGCAGAAGGTGGGCTACTGCGAGGCCACCATCGAGGACGTGCGCTGGCTCCCCGCCGGGCACACCGTGGGCTACGAGCACCCGGTGCGCCTCAAGCGTCCCACCCGGGTGGCCACCGTGGCGGTGGGCTACCAAAACGGCCTTGGGGTAGGAGCTCCCCGGCCTGTGGGGCTGCTGGAGGCCCTGCGCCGCTGGCGGGGCAAGGACCTGCCCGCCGTCCGAGTGGCGGGCCAGAAGGCCAAGATCGTGGGCCGCATCGGGGCCATGGAGACCCTCATCGACGTGACGGCCCTGCGCTGCTCCGGCGGCGACCTGGCCCAGATCGAGATGGACCCGCTGTTCTGCAAGGGCATGGCCCGGGAGTTTCGCTGATGCGGGCCGTAGTCACCCGGGTGAGCCGGGCCAGCGTCAGCGTCGACGGCGCGGTGGTGGGAAAAATTGAACGGGGTTACCTGGTGCTGCTGGGGGTAGGCCCCCAGGATACCGCCGAAACCGCCGACAAGATGGCGGAAAAAATTTGCAACCTGCGGGTCTTCGAGGACGAAAACGGCAAGATGAATCTGAACCTCCAGCAGGTGGGCGGGGCCATCCTGGCCGTCAGCCAGTTCACCCTCTACGCCGACACCTCCTCTCGCCGCCCGGGCTTCTCCGGCGCGGCCAAGCCCGAGCTGGCGGTGCCGCTCTATGAGCGGTTTATGGATGCCTGCCGGGAGAAAGGTTTTGAAGTTCAACAGGGAGTATTCGGCGCGGACATGGCGGTGGACTCGCTAAACGACGGCCCGGTGACCATTTTGTTGGAGCTGTGAGGTGGAAAAAATGAAGCGCTTTGGCGCGTTTTTGCTGGTATTTTGCATGCTTGTTTTGCCCGGTTTGGCCGCTGAGGCCACCACCCAGAGCGTGGACATCGACGGTCAGAGCGTGGAGTTTTCCATGTATACCGTCTACAATGAGTGGAATTTTGCCACCAACTACGTAAAACTTCGGGACGTGGCCTGGGCGCTCCGGGACACGCCGGGGCGGTTCCAGGTGGACTACGACGGCTCCACCCGGGTGGACACGGGCCTGGATTATCAGAGCGACGGTACCGAGATGGCGGCCCTGGACCCCACCGCCCAGGCGGTGAACTACCGGGCGGTGGTCACCGTAGACGGCGTGGGCTGCCCCATGGACGCCTACCTCATCACCCCCCAGGGCTCTACCGCCGGCAACTTCTACTTCAAGCTCCGGGACCTGGGGACCGCTATCGGCTTCACAGTGGGCTGGACCGAGGACCGGGGCGTCTACATCGAGACTCAGCCCTCCTAAGGGGTAAAAAATCTCCCTCCTCACGGAGGGAGATTTTTTTTGCGGGCGGACCGTCCGGGAGCGGCCCTTGCTCTTGTAGGGGCGGCATCCTTGACGCGCCGCTTTACTCCGGCAGCTTGGACACCAGGCCCTCCAGGGGATTGGGGGCGTAGTCCTCCAAGATACCCGCGTCGCAGGCGGCGGCCAAGGTGGGGTCGATGGGCAGCCGCTCCAAAATGGGCAGGCCCAGCTCGGCGGCCACGGTCTCCAGCTTGCTCTCGCCGAAGATGGCGTGGCGCTTGCCGCAGTCGGGACACTGGAAGTAGCTGTAGTTCTCGACGAGGCCCAGCACGGGGATGTCCATCATCTGGGCCATCTTCACCGCCTTGGTGACGATCATGCTCACCAGGTCCTGGGGGCTGGTGACCACGATCACGCCGTCTACGGGCAGGGACTGGAACACCGTCAGCGGCACATCGCCGGTGCCGGGGGGCATATCCACGAAGAGGTAGTCCAGCTCGCCCCAGACCACGTCGGTCCAAAATTGCTTCACCGCCCCGGCGATGACCGGGCCTCGCCAGACCACCGGGTCGGTCTCGTGCTCCATCAGCAGGTTGAGGCTCATCACCGGGATGCCGCCCTTACTCTCCACGGGGAAGATGCCCACCTCGCTGCCCTCGGCCCGGGCGTGGATGCCAAAGGCCTTGGGGATGGAGGGACCGGTGATGTCCGCGTCCAAAATGCCCACCTTTTTGCCCGCCTTATGGCAGGCGGCAGCCAGGGCGGAGGTCACCAGACTCTTGCCCACGCCGCCCTTGCCGGACATGACGGCAATGACGTGGCGGATGTTGGACAGGGGGTTCATGGCGGCGGAGAAGTCCTCTTGGCGCTCGCTGCAGCTCTCGCCGCAGGAGGAGCAATCGTGGGTGCACTCGCTCATTTTGTATTCCTTCTTTCCAAAGTTTTTTGACTTAGTAGTGGTAATCGCTGCCGCCGATGAACTCTCGCAGCAGGGAGTTGCCGGGCACCAGCGCCGGGTCCACGGGGGTAAAGAGCTCCAGGGCCTCTAAGATCTGCCTGACCTTGGCCGCGTTGGGGTCGTTCGGGGGAATGGTGGCCAGGATGGGCTTGGCGTAGACGGCCAGAACGCCGAACTCAAAGGGCAGGGCGGTGTCGAAGCGCAGGTGGGCGGAGGATTTGTAGGGCGTGATGTATTTCTTCTCGCCCCGGCGGACGTTGTTCCAGCTCTCCAGGGTCCCGGAGATGCTGTAGCCCCGGTACTTGTAGTCGCGCACGCACCGGCGGCACAGCCGCAGCCAGGTGGACTTGAACACCATGCGCTCACCGTCCTTTACGTCGGTCCGGGCGGCGATGTGGAGCCGGAAGGCCCCGGGGTGGAGCTCGGTGATGCGGGGATTCAGGGCGTGGATGCCCTCAAAGATGACCGCCTCGTTGGCCGCCAGCTCCACGTGCTGGGCCTTGGCGGCGTTGCGGGTCTGGGTGGCGAAGTCAAAGTGGGGCACCTCAATGGGCCGGTGCTGCTCCAGGGCGGTGAAGTGGTCGGCCAGCAGCCGCCAGTCCAGCAGGTCCGGGGACTCCAGGTCCACCGTGCCGTCGGGGGCCAGGGGCAGGGGCGTGCCCGGGGGTCGCTCGGAGTAGTAGTGGTCCATGGAGATGGTCCGGGTGGTTACTCCCCGGCGCTCCAGCTCCTCCTCGATCTTCATGGCGGTGGTGGTCTTGCCTGAACTGGAGGGCCCCGCCAGCAGGATCACCGGGCTCACCGTCAGGTTCTTTTGGATGGCGTCGGCCCCCTGGACGATCTTGCGCTGGTATTGGGCCTCGCACTGGGCGATGAAGTCCTCTGGCTGGGCCAGCGCGGCGTTGAGCTCGGTCAGTTGACAGGCCATACAAGCGCCTCCCTTTCTGCTAAGATGTCCGCAAGGCGTTCCAGGTATTCCTTGGGGTATTTGGGGTTGGTGCGGCGGGTGATAGACCCGGTGGAGCGGTCGATGAGCTTAGTAACTCCGCCCGAGCCCAGGGCCAGCACGCTGCCAAGCTCCTCCATCATCACGATGTTGTAGAAGCTGGCCTTGCCGCGCCGGGTCCAGCCCAGGTTCTCCATGGCCCCGGTCATGTACTTTTGCCGGTAGAGGTAGTAGGGCCGGTAGCCCGCGGCGGGCAGGACCTGGGCGGCGTAGGTCAGCATGGCGGTTACCTCTCCGGCGGAGGGGAGCCCCTGGGGGTTGGAGGCAAGCCCCGCGCCGTGCTTCAAAGCTAGAGTGTGGATGGTGATCTCCTCGGGGCGTAAGGCCGTGATCTTATCCAAAGTGGAGCGAAAACCCGCCTCACTGTCCTGGGGCAGTCCGGCGATGAGGTCGGTGTTAATGGCCTCAAAGCCAGCCGAGCGGGCCCGGTCGTAAGCGTCGAAGAACTGCCCGGCGGTATGGGCGCGGCCCATGGCCTGCAGCACGTCGTCGGAGAGGGTCTGGGGATTCACCGACACCCGCCCCACGCCGTGGGACTTCAAAACCGCCAGCTTTTCGGCGGTGATGGTGTCGGGCCGCCCAGCCTCTACGGTGAACTCGGCCAACGCTTCCCGCCCGGGCCAGCGGTCCAGGGCGGTGAGCAGCCGGTCTAACTGCTGGGCCGACAGGGTGGTGGGGGTGCCGCCGCCCATGTAGACCGAGCGAAGGCGCAGGCCCTTTCGGGCCAGATAATCCCCGGTCCAGGCGATCTCCCGCTCCAGAGCGTCCACATAGGGCTCCACCAGGGCCAAAGCGCCCTTCACATCGTGGGAAATGAAGGAGCAGTAGGCGCACCGGCTGGGGCAGAAGGGGATGCCGATGTAGACCGACAGGTCGCCGGACTCTAATTGGCGGTCGATCTCCCGGGCCTCCTGGGCGCAACGGATGGCCAGAATGGCCTTGTCACGGTCCAGGTCGTAAAGCCCGGTCAAAAGCTGGGCGCACTGGGGGGAGTCCGCCCCCTTTTCCAGCCATTTTCGCACCAGCTTGGCCGGGCGCACGCCGCTGAGCGCGCCCCAAGCGGGTTTGCCGGTGTGCTGGATGAGGGCCCGGTAGGTGGCCATCTTTACCAACCTCTGCTCCTGGGCGGGGCGGTCGGCAGGAACGTCCAGGCCGAACTCGGAGAGCTCCGCTTGCCCGTGATAGACCCCGCCGCCGATGGTGAAGTCCGCCGTGGCTCGGTCCCGGTCAAGGGTCACCAGGCCCTCATTGGGGCCGTCCATGGAGATGGGGTCGCCGGGTAAGAGCATGGTGACCATCTGCTCCACGGCGTAGCGGTGGTCATGGCCCTGAAAGCGCAGTTTCATAGGCCCAGCTCCTGGAGGTAGGGATTGTTGTGGCGCTCAAAGTCCAGGGTGGTGGGCGCGTCGTGACCGGGGTGGACAGCGTAGTCCCCCGGCAAGGCGGCCAGCCGTCTGAGAGAGGCGCGCAGGGTCTCGGCGCTGCCGCCGGGGAGGTCGGTGCGGCCCACAGAAAAGCGAAACAGCGTGTCCCCGGTGAAGAGGTGCTCGCCAATTTGGAAGCAGCACGAGCCCGCCGAGTGCCCCGGGGTGTGGAGCACGTGGATGTGAAACCCCGCCAACTCCAGGCACTCCTCCTCCAGCGAGCGCAAATTGTCCCAGGCCCCGGCCTGGTCCAACTGGATGTTCAAAGGGAAGAGCTGAACGTCCGCCTCGGCGGCGTCCGCGTCGTGGAGGTAGACGGGGAGCAGCGGATAGGCCCGGCACAGCTCGGGCGCGGCCCCCACGTGGTCGAAGTGCCCGTGGGTCAGGATGACCGCCTCTGGGGTCATCCCAAGGTCGGCGCAGGCCCGGACCACCGTCTGGGCGTCGCCGCCGGGGTCGACGATCAGGCCCCGGGGGCCGTTTTGAAGCAGATAGCAGTTGGCCCCAAGGGGGGGCAGGGGCAGGCGGTGGATGTCCATGGGGTCACTTCCTTTGATTCCAGAGAGTTAATCCTCAGCCTCTTTATCTCGCAGGTATACGTGCTTGGTGTGGGGGTTGGAGGTGGGCCGGGCGTCGATCTCGAAGCGGTCCAGGCTCTTGACCAGTTGGGTGAGCTTTTGGAAGCCGTAGTTGCGGGGGTCAAAGTCGGGCTGCTGCCGCAGCAGCAGGTTGCCAAGCTCCCCCATGAAGGCGAAGCCGTCCTCGTCGGCAATGGCGGCCAGGCTCTCGGCGATGAGGTCCACCACCGCCTGGGGCACGCCCTGGGCGGTGACCCCACTGTCGGAGCTCTTGCGGCGGTTGGGCCGCTCGGCGGGCTTGGCCGCGTCCCAGGCCTCGTCGGCGGTCTGGCCGGCGGCGGTGGCCGCCCGGATGACCTCAATATAGATGAACTTGTCGCAGGCCACGATGAAGGGCTCGGGGGTCTTGCGCTCGCCCAGGCCGATGACCTTCTTGCCCGACTCGCGCAGCCGCAGGGCCAGGCGGGTGAAGTCGGAGTCGCTGGACACCAGCACAAAGCCCTCGCAGGGGTTGTTGTAGAGGAGGTCCATCGCGTCGATGATCATGGCCGAGTCGGTGGAGTTTTTGCCGGTGGTGTAGCCGTACTGCTGGATGGGGGTCAGGGCGTTTTCCAGCAAAATGGGCTTCCACGAGGCCATGTTGGCGGCGGTCCAGTCGCCGTAGATGCGCTTGATGGTGGGGGTACCGTAGAGGGCGATCTCGTTCATGATGGCCCGCATGGCGGTGCGGGGGGCGTTGTCCGCGTCGATCAAGACGGCCAGGCGGCTTTCCGCGGCGGGCTCAGACATGCTCGGCCTCCTCTCGCAGCACCGTCTCCACAGCCTGGAGCTGCTCCACGGTGTTCACGCCCAGCATCTCGGTCTCCGAGCAGGTGTCGCACACCGAGACCCCTAGGCCCTTGGAGAGCAGATAGCCGGGCACGTCGGTGATATAGTATTCCCCCTGGGCGTTGTCGTTTTTCAGATGGCCCAGGGCTTCAAGAAGGGCCTTGGCCTGGAAGACGTAGACCCCGGTGTTCACCTCGTTGACGGCGGCCTGCTCCGGGGTGCAGTCCTTGGCCTCCACGATGGATTGGAAAACGCCGTTTTCATCCCGAATGACCCGGCCATAGTTGCCGCCCTGGGCGATGTGGGCCGAGAGCAGGGTGCAGGCCACCCCTTGGGAGAGATGGAGGTCGATGAGGCCCTGGTAGGTGGAACGCTTCATCAAGGGCGTGTCCCCGTAGCACACCAGCACGTGGCCGTCCAGGCCCTGGAAGTGCTGGGCGGCGCACTGGACGGCGTGGCCGGTGCCCAGTTGCTGGGCCTGAAGGGCGCTGGGGTAGTCGCCGTAGGCGGCCAGCACGGCCTCCTTTTTATAGCCCACCACCAGCACCACGTCCTCCTTGGGCAGGAAGTCCAAAGCGGAGAGCACATAGTGCACAAGGGGCTTGCCGTCGGCCAAACGCATGACCTTGGGCAGGTCCACCCCCTCGGTCTGGAGCCGGGTGCCTTTGCCGGCGCAGAGGACCAGGGCCTTTACCTTTTGGGACATAGAGGGTCCCTCCTTTTTTATACTGGGCCGCCGCGGGCGGCGTCCCTCTGTTTGCGTTACCTTATATTATAGCATATCGGTGAGCTCTGTGCAACGCCCGCCAGCCTTCGGTTGATTTTTTGCCGGAGATATGATAGGATACAGGCAAATTGAGGAAAGGGGGCGAGGACCGTGCGGGAGCTTTGGAAGTCGGGGCCGGTGCGCTTTGCCCGGGAGATGGGGGCCATCTACTTTGAAAAGCACGTTCCCCGGGCCTCCGCCGCCTTGGTGTACTGGCTGATCCTGACCATTTTTCCCCTGCTCATCTGCATCAACTCCTTCGTCTCCTGGCTGAAGGTGGACGTGGCCTCGGCCTTGGAGGTGCTGGAGCCCATTTTGCCCGCGGGGCTGCTGGGGGTGGTGGAGGACTACCTCCACTACGCCAACGTCACCGCCGGGGAGTCCCCCGCCTTCTTCGCCGTGGGCGCCTTCACCATGGTGGTCTTCGCCTCGGCGGCGGTGCGGAGCTTGATGGACATCATGACCGAGATCTATGAGCGCAAGGGCTACAAGACGGTGGCTCGCTTCGCCCTCAGCGTGGGCTTCTCCCTGGCCTTTTTGGTGGTCGTCTACCTCTCGATGGTGGTGGTGCTCACCGGCACCCGGCTCTTCCAGGTGCTGGAGGACCGTCTGGGCCTTTTTGTGCTGAGCTGGCTGCTGGACTGGCCCTGGCTGAAGTTTGGGCTGCTCTTTGGCACGGTGTTTTTGCTCATCAGCCTCATCTACCTGGTGGCGGCCCCGCCGGGGAAGCCCCGGGCCCCGGTGTTTTTGGGGGCGTTGGTCACCTCCGGCTGCCTGGCGGCGGCCTCGGCGGTCTTTTCCATCTTTATGAGCTTTTCCAGCCGCTATTCCCTGATCTACGGGTCCCTGGCTTCGGTGATCATCCTGCTTTTGTGGCTGTATCTGTGCGGAAATGTGCTGATTTTGGGTAGCGTTTTTAATTGCGTGCGCTATCAGCGAAAAAAACAGAAAAAAATTTCATAAAGCCCTTGACAGCCGTCCCAGACTTTGGTAGAATAATCGAGCGCCTGTGTGGGCGCAGTCTGCGATGATGCGGGAGATTGCTCGGTTTTCCGAGGTAACTTCCGCGGAGTATGTCCGTTGATCGGGCGGCTGAGAGGACCTGTTGCATGGGCGTATATCGCCCGGATATGGGAAACAGCCGGCTTGTTGCGCCGGCTTTCTTCATGCCAGGGAGTGATACGCACGGAAACGTGGATAGGAAATCTCACCGATACGAAGCGTGACAAAGCAAACCAACTTCGTATTTAAGGAGGAAACACCAATGGCACCCCAAAAAGAAATGATCCGCATCCGCTTGAAGGCCTACGACCATCAGCTCATCGACCAGAGCGCTGAGAAGATCGTGGAGACCGCCAAGCGCACCGGAGCCAGCGTCTCCGGCCCCATCCCCCTGCCCACCAAGAAGGAGGTCGTCACCATCCTTCGGGCCGTCCACAAGTATAAGGACTCCCGGGAGCAGTTCGAGCGCCGCACCCACAAGCGGCTCATCGACATCCTCAAGCCCTCGCCCAAGACGGTGGAGGCCCTGATGGCTCTGGAGCTGCCCGCCGGCGTGGAGATCGAGATCAAGTTGTAATTCGGTCTCACCTGATTTCGTTGTACCGCGTCTACCTTATTAAATAGGTAGGCAGGTCATGTTGACAGAGCAATGGGAGCCCAAGGCCCACCTCTCTCAACCAATAACCTTAATATAAGGAGGAAGAACCAAGATGGAAAAGGCCATTATCGGCAAGAAGGTCGGCATGAGCCAGATCTTCGATGAAGCCGGCAAGGTCATCCCGGTCACCGTCATCCAGGCGGGCCCCTGCACCGTGGTGCAGAAGAAGACCGAGGACAAGGACGGCTACAACGCCGTGCAGTTGGGCTATGAGGACGTGTCCGCCAAGCGGCTGTCCAAGCCTGAGCTGGGACACCTGAAGAAGGCCGGCGACGACCTCAAGCGGGTGCTCCGGGAGTTCAATCTGGACAACTACGAGGAGCTGAACGTGGGCGACGTGATCACCTGCGACGTGTTCGCCGCCGGCGACCGCGTGGACGTGACCGGCGTCAGCAAGGGCAAGGGCTACGCGGGCGTTGTCAAGCGCCACGGCTTCCATGTCCAGAAGATGACCCACGGCGGCGGTCCCATCCACCGCCATCCCGGCTCCAGCGGCCCCGCCACCGACCCCAGCCGCGTCTTCAAGGGCACCAAGAAGGCCGGCCACATGGGCGCCGAGCAGGTCACCGTCCAGAACCTGGACGTGGTCCAGGTGGACGAGGAGCTGGGCCTGATCGCTGTCTGCGGCGCCATCCCCGGCCCCAAGGGCGGCGTGGTGCTGGTGAAGTCCAGCGTCAAGAAGCTCATCGAGAAGAAGGGCGAGGCGGGCACCTCCAGCAACCCGCAGAAGGCTTCCGCCCGTATCAACCCGCAGAAGGCCTCTGCGCGTAACAAGTAAGAAAGGAGAGAATCACAATGCCTAAAGCGAATCTTTACAACATGACCGGCAAGAAGATCGGCGACGTGGACCTCTCCGAAGCCATCTTCGGCATCGAGCCCAACACCTACGTGGTCCACGACGTGGTCAAGAACCACCTGGCCAACTGCCGTCAGGGCACCCAGAGCGCTCTGACCCGGGCCGAGGTCGCCGGCGGCGGCAAGAAGCCCTGGCGTCAGAAGGGCACCGGCCGGGCCCGTCAGGGCTCCACCCGGGCTCCCCAGTGGACCCACGGCGGCGTGGTCTTCGCCCCCAAGCCCCGGGATTACAGCTACACCCTGAACAAGAAGGTCAAGCGCCTGGCGCTGAAGTCCGCCCTCTCCGCCAAGGCTGCCGAGGGCAACGTGCTGGTGGTGGACGACCTCAAGCTGGACGCCATCAAGACCAAGGATATCCAGAAGTTCCTGGACGCCGTGGGCGCCAAGAAGGCCGTGCTGGTCACCCCCGAGGTCCGCGAGAGCGTCTATAAGTCCGCTCGCAACATCCCCGGCGTCAGCACCACCACCGCTACCATCCTCAGTGTCTACGACATCGTCAACGCCAACCAGATCATCGTGGACAAGGCCGCCCTTTCCGTCATCGAGGAGGTGTTCGCGTAATGAAAACCGCTTACGACATCATCAAGCGCCCCATCATCACCGAGCAGTCCATGGCCGACATCGACATGAAGCGCTACGTCTTCGAGGTGGCCAAGGACGCCAACAAGATCGAGATCGCCAAGGCTGTGGAAGAGGCCTTCGGCGTGAAGGTGGCCAAGGTCAACACCCTGAACATGCAGGGCAAGCTCAAGCGCATGGGCGCTCAGCCCGCCGGCCGCCGCCCCTCTTGGAAGAAGGCCATGGTCACCCTGACCGCCGACTCCAAGAGCATCGAGCTCTTCGAGAACATGGTGTAAGGAAGGAGAAGAGAAATGGCTATCAAGACTTTTAAGCCCACGACGCCTTCCCGCCGCCACATGACCGTGAGCGCCTTTGAGGGCATCGACAAGAAGGCCAAGCCCGAGCGCAGCCTGACTGAGAACCTGAAGAAGCACGCGGGCCGCAACAGCTATGGCCGCATCACCGTCCGCCACCACGGCGGCGGCAACAAGAAGAAGTACCGCATCATCGACTTCAAGCGGGACAAGGAGGGGACCGCCAAGGTCATCAACCTCCAGTACGACCCCAACCGCTCCGCCAACATCGCCCTCATCGAGTACGAAGACGGCGAGCGCCGGTACATTCTGGCCCCTGTGGGCCTGAAGGCCGGACACATCATCATGACCGGCGAGCACGCCGACATCCTCCCGGGCAACTGCCTGCCCATCGCCAAGATCCCCGTGGGCGAGATGATCCACTGCGTGGAGATCTACCCGGGCAAGGGCGCCCAGTTGGTGCGCAGCGCCGGCGTGGCCGCGCAGCTCATGGCCAAGGAGAACGGCATGGCCCAGGTCCGCCTCCCCTCTGGCGAGGTCCGCTACGTCCGCGAGGAGTGCAAGGCCACCATCGGCCAGGTGGGCAACGCCGACTGGGCCAACATCCAGATCGGTAAGGCCGGCCGCAAGCGCCACATGGGCTGGCGGCCCACCGTCCGTGGCTCGGTCATGAACCCCAACGACCATCCCCACGGCGGCGGCGAGGGCAAGAGCCCCGTCGGCCGTCCCGGCCCCGTCACTCCCTGGGGCAAGCCCGCTATGGGTTACAAGACCCGCAAGAAGAAGAACCGCACCGAGCAGTTCATCGTTAAGCACCGCGACGCGAAGTAAGAAAGGAGCGTGTAAACAATGTCTAGAAGTGTTAAGAAAGGCCCGTTTTGCGCTCCCGAGCTGCTCAAGCGCGTGGATGAGCTGAACAAGGCCAACGACAAGAAGGTCCTGAAGACCTGGAGCCGGGCCAGCACCATTTTCCCCTCCTTCGTAGGTCACACCTTTGCCGTCCATGACGGCCGCAAGCACGTGCCCGTGTACGTCACCGAGGATATGGTGGGTCACAAGCTGGGCGAGTTCGCCCCCACCCGGACCTTTAAGGGCCACTCGGGCACCAAGACCGGGCAGTAAGGAGGGCATAGGAAATGGAAGCGAAAGCATTTGTGAAATATGTCCGTATCTCCACCCAGAAGGTGCAGATCGTGGCCGACCTCATTCGCGGCAAGGACGTGAAGATGGCCGCCGCCATCCTGGCCAACACCCCCAAGTCCGCCTGCGAGCCGCTGGCGAAGCTCCTCAAGAGCGCCTGCGCCAACGCGGAGAACAACTTCCACATGGACCCCGAAAAGCTCTATGTGTCCGAGGTGTTCGCCACCCCCGGCCCCATCATCAAGCGCATGCGTCCCCGGGCCCAGGGCCGCGGGTTCCGCATCAACAAGCGCACCAGCCACATCACCCTCGCGGTGAAAGAGCGCTAAGGGAGGAGGAAGAATATGGGACAGAAAGTCAATCCCCACGGTTTGCGCGTGGGCGTCATTAAAGATTGGGACTCCCGTTGGTTCGCCTCCAATGAGAAGGTGGGCGACCTGCTGGTGGAGGACTACAATCTCCGCAAGGACCTGAAGAAGCAGCTCTACGCCGCCGGCGTGCCCAAGATCGAGATCGAGCGCCGTGGCGACAACAAGGTGGTCATCTACCTCCACTGCGCCCGGCCCGGTATGATCATCGGCAAGGGCGGCGAGGACATCGAGAAGCTCCGCGCGCAGATCGCCAAGCGTCTGGGCAAGGAGGTCTCCCTGAACATCGTGGAGGTCAAGAGCCCCGACACCAACGCCCAGTTGGTGGCCGAGAACATCGCCCAGCAGCTGGAGAAGCGCATCGGCTTCCGCCGGGCCATGAAGAACGCCATGGGCCGGGCCATGCGCATGGGTGCCCTGGGCATCAAGACCTGCTGCTCGGGCCGTCTGGGCGGCGCTGAGATCGCCCGCACCGAGCACTATCACGACGGCACCATCCCCCTGCAGACCCTCCGGGCCGACATCGACTACGGCTTCGCCGAGGCTGCCACCACCTACGGCCGCATCGGCGTGAAGGTGTGGATCTACAAGGGCGAGGTGCTGAGCCAGACCCTGCGTACCACCCCCCGGACCATGGACACCACCAAGCCCTTCCGGGACAAGGGTGACCGCCGCGACCGCCGTGACCGCCGCGATGGCGACCGCCGTGGCCCCGGTGGGGACCGCCGCGGTCCTGGCGGCAACCGGGACGACCGCCGTGGCGGCGGCCGCTTCGGCGACCGTCGGCCTGCCGGCCCGGTCTACCAGGCCCGTCCCCAGATCGCCGCTCCCAAGCCCGCCGCCCCCGCTCCTGTGGAGGAGGCGCCGGCTGAGGCCGTCGAGGCCGTTACTCCCGAGGAAGGAGGCCAGGAATAATGCTGCTGCCCAAGAGAGTCAAATACCGCCGCGTCCACCGCGGCCGGATGAAGGGCAAGGCCACCCGAGGCAACACCGTCACCTACGGTGATTTTGGCCTCCAGGCCACCGAGCCTGCCTGGATCACCAGCAACCAGATCGAGGCCGCCCGTATCGCCATGACCCGTTACACCAAGCGTGGCGGTAAGGTGTGGATCAAGATCTTCCCCGACAAGCCCATCACCGAGAAGCCTGCCGAGACCCGTATGGGTTCCGGTAAGGGCTCCCCGGAGTACTGGGTGGCCGTGGTCAAGCCCGGCCGGATCATGTTTGAGATCGCCGGCGTCTCCGAGGAGGTCGCCCGCGAGGCTCTGCGTCTGGCCTCCCACAAGCTGCCCATCAAGTGCAAGATCGTGGCCAAGGAAGCGGGCGCCGCTGCCGAGGTCGAGAAGGGTGGTGAATGAAGATGAAAGCCAGTGAAGTCCGCAAGATGAGCGCCAAGGAGCTCGAGAGCAAGCTGATGGACTTGAAGAAGGACCTGTTCCAGCTTCGTCTTCAGCACGCCACCAACCAGTTGGACAACCCCGTGCGTATCGCCCAGGTCAAGCGGGACATCGCCCGGGTCAAGACCGTCATCCGCCAGCAAGAGCTGGCAGGCCGATAAAAGGAGGTAGACGAAGATGGAAAACAGAACCTCTTCTCGTAAGACCAGAGTCGGCCTGGTGGTCTCTGACAAGATGGACAAGACCGTGGTGGTGGCCATCGCCGACCGTGTGGCCCACCCGCTGTACAAGAAGATCGTCAAGCGGACCTACAAGCTCAAGGCCCACGACGAGCAGAACGCCTGCGGCGTGGGGGACCGCGTCCGCGTGATGGAGACCCGCCCTCTTTCCAAGGATAAGCGTTGGAGAGTGGTGGAGATCCTCGAGAAAGCCAAGTAAGGAGGTGCCAGTATGATTCAGCAAGAGAGCTATTTGAAGGTTGCCGATAATACCGGCGCCAAGGAGATCAAGACCATCCGTGTGCTGGGCGGCTCCAAGCGGAAGTTCGGCAACATCGGCGATGTCATCGTGGCCTCTGTCCGCAAGGCGCAGCCCGGCGGCCAGGTGAAGAAGGGCGAGGTGGTCCGCGCCGTCATCGTCCGCTCCAGCCGGGGCGTCCGCCGCGCCGACGGCAGCTATGTCCGCTTCGACGACAACGCCGCCGTCCTCATCCGCGACGACAAGAACCCCCGCGGTACCCGCATCTTTGGGCCGGTGGCCCGGGAGCTGCGCGACAAGGATTACATGAAGATCCTGTCCCTGGCTCCGGAAGTGCTGTAAGGGGGTAGCGAGATGAACAACATGAGCATTCGTAAGGACGATACCGTCATCATCCTGTCCGGCAAGGACAAGGGCAAGACCGGCAAGGTCCTGGAGGTCATGCCCAAGGACAAGAAGGTCGTGGTGGAGAAGGTCAACATCGTCTCCCGCCACACCAAGCCCCGCCAGCAGGGCGAGCAGGGCGGCATCATCAAGAAGGAAGCCCCCCTCTACGCCTGCAAGGTCATGCGGGTCTGCCCCAAGTGCAACAAGCCCACCCGTCCGGCCCACAAGGTGCTGGCCGACGGTAAGAAGACCCGCGTCTGCAAGAAGTGCGGCGCGGAGATCTGAGAAAGGAGGGAAAACCGACAATGGCTGACAAGAAGATCGAAGAGGCCGTGGAGGCCGTGAAGGATAAGGTCGAGGCCGTGGCCGAGGACGTGAAGGCCGCCGCTGAGCTGGCCGCCGAAGAGGTCGCCGACAAGGCTGCCGAGGTCAAGGCGGAGGTCAAGACCAAGGCTAAGGCCGCCAAGGCCAAGGCTGAGGACGCCGTGGAGGAGGTCAAGGCCAAGGCTGAGAAGAAGGTCGCCGCCAAGAAGGCGGAGAAGAAGGCCGAGAAGGCCGCTCCCTCCACCGACGGCATGCCCAATCTCCGGGCCAAGTACGTCAACGAGGTGGCCCCCGAGCTGATGAAGAAGTTCGGCTACAAGTCCGTGATGCAGATCCCCAAGATCGAGAAGATCGTGGTCAACTGCGCCTGCGGCGAGGCCCGGGACAACTCCAAGGTCCTGGAGGCCGTGGTGGGCGACCTGGCTGCCATCACCGGCCAGAAGCCCATCATCACCAAGGCCAAGAAGTCCGTGGCCAACTTCAAGCTCCGCGAGGGCATGCCCATCGGCGCTAAGGTGACCCTCCGCTCCGACAAGATGTGGGAGTTCCTGGACCGCCTGTTCAGCGTGGCGCTGCCCCGCGTGCGTGACTTCCGTGGCATCAACCCCAACTCCTTTGACGGCCGGGGCAACTACGCTCTGGGCCTGAAGGAGCAGTTGATCTTCCCCGAGATCGACTACGATAAGATCGACAAGATCCGGGGCATGGACGTGATCATCTGCACCACCGCCAACACCGACGAAGAGGGCCGGGCTCTGCTGGAGCTCATCGGCGCTCCCTTTGTCCGCTGAAAGGAGAACTGAGAAATGGCTAAGAAATCCATGATTTTGAAGCAGCAGGCGAAGCCCAAGTTCTCCACTCGGCGCTACAACCGCTGCAAGATCTGCGGCCGGCCCCACGCCTATCTCCGGGACTACGGCATCTGCCGTATCTGCTTCCGTGAGCTGGCGTACAAGGGCCAGATCCCCGGTGTGAAAAAGGCTAGCTGGTAAATCCAGCACATCCGTAGGCCCCTTTTGGGGCCTACGGAATCCCCATGTCATGGACTGAGTTCGCTCAGTTTATGGATAGTCCGACGGCGGCAACAGGTCGGGACGGTGCCTAAGCCCTGATACCTTGCCGTTGAACCGGGTAACCGGCCCGGTAATCTAAATAGGAGGTAATCTCATGCAGATCACAGACCCCATTGCGGATATGCTGACTCGGATCCGCAACGCGTCCAACGCCGGCCATGATACGGTGGACGTGCCTGCCAGCAACATGAAGAAATCCATCGCGCAGATCCTCCTCGACGAAGGCTATATCAAGAACTATCAGCTCATCGAGGACAACCTTCAGGGCATCATCCACATCACCCTGAAGTACACCGCCAACAAGGAGAAGGCCATCACCAACCTTCGCCGCGTCAGCAAGCCCGGTCTCCGGGTGTACGCCGGCGCCGACGAGCTGCCCCGGGTCATCCGCGGCCTTGGTATCGCCATCATCTCCACGTCCAAGGGCGTCATGACCGACAAGGCCGCGCGCGCGGCCCACGTCGGCGGTGAAGTCCTGGCGTTCGTGTGGTAAGGGAGGGCAGAGACTATGTCGAGAATCGGAAGAATGCCCATCGACCTCCCCGCGGGCGTCGAAGTAAAGGTGGCTGAGGGCAACCACGTCACCGTCAAGGGCCCCAAGGGCACCCTGGAGCGTGACCTGAGCCCCATCATCACCATCCAGCAGGAGGGCGCCGTTATCAACGTCACCCGTCCCAACGATCTGAAGGAGAGCCGTTCTCTCCACGGCCTGACCCGGACCCTTTTGAACAACATGGTCGTGGGCGTCACCGAGGGCTTCACCAAGACCCTGGATGTCAACGGCGTGGGCTACCGCGTGGCCATGGAGGGCGGCAAGCTGGTCATGAACCTGGGCTATTCCCACCAGGTGACCATGGAGGCCCCTGAGGGCATCAAGCTGGAGACCCCCAACCCCAACCAGATCGTCGTCAGCGGCGCTGACAAGCAGCGCGTTGGTCAGTTCGCCGCCGAGATCCGCGAGAAACGTCCGCCCGAGCCTTACAAGGGCAAGGGTATCAAATATGCTGACGAGGTCATTCGCCGTAAGGAAGGCAAGACCGGCGTCAAGAAGAAGTAAGGAGGTGCCTAGGATATGATCAAGAAGATCGATACCAACGCTCAGCGGCTGCGCCGCCACAAGCGGGTCCGCGCCAAGATCAGCGGCACCCCCGAGCGTCCCCGTCTCAATGTGTTCCGCAGCGAGACCAACATCTATGCCCAGGTCATCGACGACGTGACCGGCGTGACCCTGGTCTCCGCCTCCTCGCTGGAGAAGGGCTTCGGCGCCGGCTCCAACTGCGAGGCCGCCAAGAAGGTGGGCCAGGCCGTGGCCGAGCGTGCCAAGGCCAAGGGCATCACCACCGTGGTCTTTGACCGTGGCGGCTATGTCTACCACGGCCGGGTCAAGGCCCTGGCCGAGGGCGCCCGCGAGGGCGGCCTGGAGTTTTAAGGAGGGAGGAAGAACAAATGCCTAAGTTTGAAAAAGAACAGAGCGAGTTCAGCGAAAAGCTGGTCTACCTCAACCGCGTTTCCAAGACCGTCAAGGGCGGCCGCGTGGCCAAGTTCACCGCCCTCATGGTCATCGGTGACGAGAAGGGCCGGGTCGGCTTCGGCACCGGTAAGGCCGCCGAGGTCCCCGAGGCCATCCGTAAGGGCATCGAGGACGCCAAGAAGAACCTGGTGAACATCACCCTGTCTGGCACCACCATTCCCCACGAGATCATCGGGGAGTTCGGCGCCGGCCGCGTCCTCCTCAAGCCCGCCGCCCCCGGTACCGGCATCATCGCCGGCGGCCCGGTCCGCGCGGTGATGGAGGCCGCCGGCATCCGGGACATCCGGGCCAAGTGCCTGCGCTCCAACAACCCCCAGAACGTGGTCTCCGCCACCTTCGAGGGCCTGAAGGCCCTGCGTGGCCCCGAAGAGGTGGCCAAGCTCCGGGGCAAGAGCGTGGAAGAGATTTTGGGTTAAGGAGGAGACGACATCATGGCTAAGTTGAATATCAAGCTGGTCAAGAGCCTGAACGGTCGGCTCCAGAAGCACAAGGATACCGCCGCGGCCCTGGGTCTTCGCAAGATCGGGGACGCCACCGTGCAGCCCGACAACGCCGCCACCCGCGGCAAGATCGCCCTGATCGGTTACCTCCTTGAGGTCACCGAGGAAAAGTAAGGAGGCGCAACAATGAATTTGCATGATCTCTCCCCCGCCCCCGGCTCTACCCAGGTGGGTAAGCGCAAGGGCCGGGGTCCGGGCTCCGGCAACGGCAAGACCGCCGGCCGGGGTCATAAGGGCCAGTGGGCCCGCTCCGGCGGCGGTGTGCGCGTGGGCTTTGAGGGCGGCCAGATGCCCCTGGCTCGCCGCGTGCCCAAGCGGGGCTTCAACAACATCTTCGCCAAGCCCCTGGAGGCCATCAACGTGGCCAGCCTCAACAAGTTCGACGACGGCGCGACCGTCAACGTCTGCGACCTGTTGGACAAGGGCATCCTCTCCAAGTGTGAGTACGGCGTGAAGGTGCTGGGCAACGGCACCCTCACCAAGAAGCTCACCGTGCGGGCCTCCGCCTTCTCCGCCTCCGCCAAGGAGAAGATCGAAGCGGCGGGCGGAAAGGCCGAGGTGATTTGAATTGATCACGACCATCCGTAACGCGTGGAAGATCGAGGAGCTGCGCAAGAAGATCCTCTTCACTCTGTTCGCGCTGCTGATCTTCCGTCTGGGCTCGGTCGTTCCCGTGCCCTTCATCAATTCCGACGCCCTGGCCAACGAGCTCAGCCGCCAGTCGGGCACCATCTTTGGACTGCTCAACGCCATGAGCGGCGACGCCTTCGCCCAGGCGACGGTATTCGCCCTCAGCATCCAGCCCTATATCAACAGCTCCATCATCATCGAGCTGCTGTGCATCGCCATTCCCGCCCTGGAGCGGATGCAGAAGGAGGGTGGCGAGGAGGGCCGCAAGAAGATCGCGGCCATTACCCGCTACACCACCGTGGCCATCGCCGTGCTGCAAGGCTTCGGGTACTTTACCCTGATCCGCAGCTGGGGCCTGCTGGACCCCGCCGTGGGGATGCCCACCTGGCTCATGGGCGTGATCATCGTCCTGGCCTTCACCGCGGGCTCCGCCTTCCTGATGTGGCTGGGCGAGCAGATCACCGAGTTCGGCATCGGCAACGGCATCTCCATGATCCTGTTCGCCGGCATCGTGGCCCGGGTGCCCAGCATGGTCTCCAGCATGATCTCCGGCGTCAGCATCTGGGGCGAGGTCTCCAGCAAGGGCGCCGAGACGGTCCTGGCCGATATGACCACGGTCTATACCGCCCAGGGCTATCCCAACGCCGCTGAGTCGGCCCAGAGCTATGTGGATTCCGCCATGCACCCGGTGATGGTCCCGCTGTTTATCATCGGTATGCTGCTTTTGGTGGTGTTCATCGTCTTCATCACCAACTCCGAGCGCCGCATCCCCGTGCAGTACGCCAAGCGGGTGGTGGGCCGGAAGATGTACGGCGGCCAGGCCACTCACCTTCCCATGAAGGTGAATATGTCCGGCGTTCTGCCCATCATCTTCGCCCAGTCCATCGCCTCTTTGCCCGCCACCATCGCCGCGTTCGCCGGCGTGACCAAGAACAGCCCCGGCTTCGGCGGCGGCTTCATGCGGGTCTTCGACTCCAGCGGCGTGGTCTACGGCATCGTCTACTTCCTGCTCATCGTGGGCTTTAGCTACTTCTACTCCAGCATTCAGTTCAACCCCATCGAGGTGGCCAACAACCTGAAGAACAACGGCGGCTTCGTCCCCGGTTTCCGTCCGGGCAAGCCCACCGCCGATTTCCTTCGCAAGGTGCTGAGCAAGATCACCATGTTTGGCGCGCTGTACCTGGCCGTCATCGCCCTGCTACCCATCATCACCGGTAACATCATCGGCAACTCCGCCCTTTCTCTGGGCGGTACGTCGGTCATCATCGTGGTGGGCGTGGCGCTGGAGACGGTGAAGGCCATGGAGGCCCAGATGCTCATGCGCCACTACAAGGGCTTTTTGGAGTAAGCGCCCATGAAGATGATCTTTTTGGGCGCGCCGGGCGCCGGAAAAGGCACCCAGGCCGACATTTTTGCCAAGCGTTTGAACATCCCCACCATCTCCACTGGCAACATCCTCCGCACCGCCATCGCCGACGGCACCGAGACTGGTCTGAAGGCCAAGTCCTTCATGGACAAGGGCCAGTTGGTCCCCGACGAGGTCATCTTGAACATCGTCAAGGAGCGGTTGGAGCAGCCTGACTGCCAGCAGGGCTATATCCTGGACGGGGTGCCCCGCACCCTGGCCCAGGCCCAGGCCCTGGAGGACATGGGCGTGAAGTTCGATCAAGTGGTCTCCATCGAGGTCGCCGACGAGACCATCGTCCAGCGCATGTCCGGCCGCCGGGCCTGCACCCAGTGCGGCGCCACCTATCACGTGGTGGCCGCCCCGCCCAAGGCGGAGGGTGTGTGCGACAAGTGTGGCGGAGCGCTGGTCCAGCGGGCCGACGACGCCGCTGAGACCGTGCTGGACCGGCTGAAGGTCTTCCACGAGCTCACCGAGCCCCTGAAGGACTTCTACGCCCAGCGGGGCCTTCTGAAGCTGGTGGACAACCAGCCCACCATCGAGGCCACCACCGCCGCCATCTGTCAGGCTTTGGGGCTGTAAGGCCATGGAGATGATCACCCTCAAGACCCCCGAGGAGATCGAGAAGCTGCGCGTCGCCGGACGCATCACCGCCCAGGCCAGAGCCCTGGCTGGGTCCATGGTGGAACCGGGCGTGAGCACCTACGACATCGACAAAGAGGTCAAGCGGTTCATCCAAAGCCACGGCGCCAAGCCCTCGTTCCTGGGGCTGTACGGCTTTCCCAACTCCATCTGCGCCTCGGTCAACGAGTGCGTCATCCACGGCATCCCCTCCAAAAAACAGGTGCTTCGTGAGGGCGATATCGTTTCGGTGGACGTAGGGGCCTTCATCGGCGGTTTTCACGGCGACTGCGCCGCCACCTTCCTGTGCGGCCAGGTCAGCGACGAGGCCAGGAAGCTGGTGGAGGTCACGAAGCAGAGCTTTTTTGAGGCCATCCGTCTGGCCCGACCGGGCAACCGGGTCCGGGACATCGGCGCGGCGGTCCAGAGCTATGTGGAGTCCTTTGGTTACAGCGTGGTCCGGGACTATGTGGGCCACGGCGTAGGCCGCCAGATGCACGAGCCCCCAGAGGTGCCCAACTACGGCCCCGCCGGACACGGCGCCCGGCTGACCCCGGGCATGGTCCTGGCGGTGGAGCCTATGGTGTGCGCCGGGGACTGGCGTGTGGAGAACCTGGACGGCAACTGGACCACCGTCACCGTGGACAGGAGCCTTGCCGCCCACTATGAAAACACCATTCTCATTACAGAGGGTGAGCCCGAGATCCTCACCGACCCGGGAGACGGCACGCTGTGAACGGCCGCTTTCGGAACGGGGACCCGGGGTCCCGCCGCAATCGGGCGCGAAGCGCCTTCAAGGAGGAAATGAGACTTGGCAAAGGATGATATGATCGAAGTGGAGGGCGTGGTCACCGAGGCCCTGCCCAACACCACCTTCAAAGTGGACATCGGGAATGGACACATCATTCTCGCCCACATCTCCGGAAAGCTCCGGATGAACTTCATCCGCATCCTGCCCGGGGACAAGGTCACGGTCCAGATGTCGCCCTACGATGTGACAAGAGGCCGTATCACCTGGAGAACAAAGTAACTATCAACGACCTTTTTTGCGAAGGGACTTTGCTTTCAAGCATAAATTGCCATCGCGAGGAAGGGGCCATCAAGGCATTCATAAGGAGGTTTAACATGAAAGTCAGACCGTCTGTGAAGCCCATGTGCGAGAAGTGCAAGATCATCAAGCGCAAGGGCAAAGTCATGGTCATTTGCGAAAACCCCAAGCACAAGCAGAGACAAGGTTAAAAGGAGGGACAGAAAAGTATGGCTCGTATTGCTGGTATTGACTTGCCGAAGGACAAGCGCGTGGAGATCGGCTTGACCTATATTTTCGGCATCGGGCGCACCAGCGCCAACAAGATCCTGGCCGCCACAGGCATCGACCCCGACATCCGGGTGAAGGACCTGACGGAGGAGCAGGAAGCTGCCCTCCGTGAGGAGATCGGCAACCACTACACCGTGGAGGGCGACCTCCGCCGCAACGTGGCTTTGGACATCAAGCGGCTCACCGAGATCGGCTGCTACCGCGGCATCCGTCACCGCAAGGGCCTGCCCGTCCGGGGCCAGCGCTCCAAGACCAACGCCCGGACCCGCAAGGGACCCAAGCGCACGGTCGCCAACAAGAAGAAGTAAGGAGGGAGAGAGAATATGGCTGCTACTACGAAAGGCAAGAAGACGACCCGTCGTCGCCGCGAACGCAAGAATATCGAGAAGGGCGCGGTCCACATCCGCTCTTCCTTCAACAACACCATGGTCACCGTGACCGACACCCACGGCAACGCCATCTCCTGGGCTTCCTCCGGCGAGATGGGCTTCCGTGGCTCCCGCAAGTCCACCCCCTTCGCCGCTCAGACTGCCGCCGAGACGGCCGCCAAGGCCGCCATGGAGCATGGCCTGAAGAGCGTGGAGGTCTTCGTCAAGGGTCCCGGCCAGGGCCGTGAGGCCGCCATCCGGGCGCTCCAGGCCGTGGGCCTGGAGGTCACCCTGATCAAGGACGTGACCCCCATCCCCCACAACGGCTGCCGTCCGCCCAAGCGCCGCCGCGTGTAATAGCAAAGGAGGAATTGAGTTAATATGGCTAAGAATATGCAGCCTGTGGCCAAGCGCTGCAAGGCTCTGAACGTTTCTCCCGCCGCTATGGGATACGCCAAGAAGCAGACCAACCGCAACCCCAAGGGCCAGATGCGCCGCAAGCAGAGCGAGTACGCCATGCAGATGAACGAGAAGCAGAAGGTCAAGTTCGTCTATGGCATCATGGAAAAGCAGTTCCGCGCCTACTATGAGAAGGCCGCCCGCAGCGAGGGCATGACCGGCGAGGTGCTGCTGACCACCATCGAGCGCCGCTTGGACAACGTGGTGTACCGTCTGGGCTTCGCCATGACCCGCCGCGAGGCCCGTCAGAGCGTCAACCACGGCCACTTCACCGTCAACGGCCGGAAGGTGAACATCCCCTCCTACCTGGTGAAGCCCGGCGACGTGATCGAGGTCAAGGAGTCCAGCCGGGACAGCGTGCGCTTTAAGCGCTTCACCGGCGAGGACGCCCCCATCTTCGCCACCCCCAAGTGGCTGAGCCGTGAGAAGAACGCCCTCAAGGGCACCGTCGTCCAGATGCCCGCCCGGGACGACATCGACATGCCCGTTGAGGAGCACCTTATCGTCGAGCTCTATTCCAAGTAATAAGCTCCCCTCGATTCGTTTTTATCAACTGCTGAAGAAGGAGGGTCACAAACGATATGGTAGAAATCGAAAAGCCCCGCATCGAGTGTATTGAAAACCCCAGCGAGGAATTTCACGGCAAGTATATCGTCGAGCCCCTGGAGCGCGGTTACGGCACCACCCTGGGCAATTCCATGCGCCGCATCCTGCTCTCCAGCCTGCCCGGCGTGGCGGTCACCGCCATCAAGATCGCCGGCGTGCAGCATGAGTTCTCCACCATCCCCGGGGTCACCGAGGACGTGACGGAGATCGTGCTGAACGTCAAGAGCATCATCGCCAAGCTCTATAGCGAGGGCGCCAAGACGGTCTATATCGAGGCCGCCGGTCCCTGCGAGGTCACCGCCGGCGACATCAAGGCCGACGGCGAGGTGGAGGTGCTCAACCCCGAGCTCCACATCGCCACCCTGGGCCCCGACGCCAACCTGAACATGGAGCTGACCTTGAGCCATGGCCGGGGCTACGTTCCCGCCGAGCGCAACAAGCCCGCCCAGTCCATCATCGGGGTCATCCCCGTGGACAGCGTCTACACACCGGTCAAGAAGGTCAATTACACCGTGGAGAACACCCGCGTGGGCGACGCCACGGACTTTGACAAGCTGACCCTGGAGGTCTGGACCAACGGCGTCATCTCCGCCCGGGACGCCGTCAGCCTGGGCGCTCGCATCCTCTGCGACCACTTTATGCTCTTCACCGACCTCTCCGAGACCATGGGCTCCAAGTCCACGGTGGTGGAGAAGTCGGACACCCAGCGCGACAAGGTGCTGGAGCTGACCATCGAGGAGCTGGACCTCTCGGTGCGCAGCTTCAACTGCCTCAAGCGGGCCAACATCAACACGGTGGAGGACCTGATCTCCAAGACCGAGGACGAGATGATGAAGGTCCGCAACCTGGGCCGCAAGAGCCTGGAAGAGGTCATGAACAAGCTGGCTATGATGGGTCTGTCCCTGTCCAGCGAAGAGAACTGAGAAACCCCAACATTGGAGGTGTTAACGTATGCGTAAACTTGGCAAGCCCACCGACCAGCGCATGGCGATGCTGCGTCAACTGACCACCGAGCTGCTGGACCACGGCAAGCTCGAGACCACCGCCAGCCGCGCCAAGGAGGTGGCTCCTCTGGCCGAGCAGATGATCACCCTGGCCAAGAAGAGCGGCCTGTCCAACTACCGTCAGGCGCTGAGCTTCATCACCCGTGAGGATGTGGCCCACAAGCTCTTTGGCGAGATCGCCCAGAAGTACGCCGACCGCGACGGCGGCTACACCCGGGTGGTCCTCACCGGTCCCCGCCGCGGCGACGCCGCGGAGATGGCCATCGTGGAGCTGGTCTGAGCCCGTTTCACAGCGAAAACCAAAACCCCGGCCTGGTCAACAGGCTGGGGTTTTATTTTTCCAAATCATACCGCGCCGAAGCTCCGCATATCCAAAAGCCGCCTGCCCATACTAAGGATTGTCAATACAGAAAAAAGGCAGGAGGAATCCCCTTGATGAAAGCAACTGGCGTCGTAAGACGCATCGACGACCTTGGCCGCATCGTCATCCCCAAAGAGATCCGCCGCACCATGCGCATCCGCGAGGGCGACCCGCTGGAGATCTTTACCGACAAGGACGGCGGCGTGGTCTTTAAGAAGTACAGCCTCATGGGCGGGCTCAGCGATTTTGCCGGGCAGATGTGCGAGACCCTGTCCAAGCTCTCCGGTCTCACCGCCGTCATCACCGACCGCGACAGCGTGCTCTCCGTCTCCGGCGCATGCCGCAAGGAGCTTTCCGAGCGCGCCGTCAGCGAGGAGCTGGAAAAGCTCATGGAGGGGCGGCAGCTCTACGTGGCCCAGGAGGGCCAGAGCACCGTGGCCATCTGCCGGGACAGCGAGCAGTACCGGGCTATGGTGTGCGCGCCCATCCTCTCCGGCGGCGACGTGCTGGGCGCCGTCCTCTTTGTCCAGGAGGAGGGCCGCTCCGCCGGCGACGCGGAGGTCAAAATGATCCAGACCGCCGCCGGTTTTCTGAGTCGGCACATGGAGGCCTGAGAAGCGCGAGGGTAGGCACGCCGCCGGGCTTGGAGCCGACCGCACGGCAAAAACAGGTTGGCCGTAGGCCAACGGCATTTTGCCAAGGGAGGCGAAAGAACCGGCGAAAGCGTGCCCAACCCGAACGTGACAGACTGGAAAAATTAGGTAAACCAACCTGAAGGCGATAAATGCGATTTTTCGGCATTTATCGCCTTATTTTTATGTTAACAGCGAGAAATGTCGAACGATTTTTTAACTTTTTTGCGATTTTTGTATTGCGGGAACTGTAAAAATATGGTATATTTACACCACCGGACAGGGAACAGACCTAATACCCTCCGCCGGGGAAATCAGGCGCGGCCCTAGCCGCCGAAAAGAGGGAAAACGACATGGAACAGGATATGGTGATCGTACTGGGCGACGCCTCGCAGGACTTTCAAATGGCCATGAGCGAGGCCATTGGGCAGGAGCCGGGGATGCGTCTGGCGGGAGCGACAGGGGACGGGCAGGAGCTTTTGGAGCTGGTTCGGACCCAGCGGCCCGACGCGGTGGTGATGGACCTGGTGCTGGCGGGAATGGACGGGCTGGAGGTTCTGGCTCAGCTCCAGCAGCTCCAACAGCGCCCCCAGGTGCTGGTGGCCTCCGCCTTCCTCCACGAGGGACTGGTGAATCAGGTCCGTAGCTGCGGCGCGGGGTATCTGATGCCCAAGCCCTGCCGCCCGGTGACGGTGCTGGAGCGGGTGCGGCAGCTAGTCACCGGGGCCGCGCCCCAGGAGCTGGCCCTGACCCCTGGCGCGGAGAGCCTGGAGCTGCGGGTGACGGCCATCATCCACGAGATCGGCGTGCCCGCCCACATCAAGGGCTATCAGTACCTCCGGGAGGCCATCCGCCTGGCGGTGGAGGACATGGAGGTCATCAACGCCGTCACCAAGGTGCTCTATCCCACCGTGGCCAAGCGCTTTGGCACTACGCCCAGCCGGGTGGAGCGGGCCATCCGCCACGCCATCGAGGTGGCCTGGGACCGGGGCGACCTGGAGACCCTGCAAAAATACTTTGGCTACACCGTCTCCAACGCCAAGGGCAAGCCCACCAACAGCGAGTTCATCGCCATGATCGCCGACCGCCTCCAGCTCCAGCGCAAGGAGGGCTAAAATAAAGCAGCGGCTTGGGGACCCTCCCAAGCCGCTGTTTACTTTTCCTGCTGCGTTTCCGGGATGTGGACCAGGATGTCGCTGACGCCGCAGTGCAAGATCTGGCACAGCGCGTCCAGGGTGTTGGTGGACACTGACTCCCCGGCCTTCAGCCGCCGGATAGTGGAGCTGCTGATGTTGCCCTTCACCTGCAGGGTATATGTGCTGGCGCCCACCCGGGCCATGGTGGCCCAAAGCGGCTCGTAGGATATCATTGCTCCACCCCCTTGACATATCTTCATTATTGCCTATAATGATGGCAAAGGGAAATAGGCAATATTGCCTATACAGGAGGTTCGACAATGGACGACAAAAAAAGACAGAAGAGCCCGCCCGCCAAGCCCTGCCGCCGGGATTCGGACATGGCCCCGGGCTTCTCCATGGCCAAGGTCCTGCTGTCCAACGCCCTGCCCAGGTCGGTCTACTACCCCGGCGACGACGCCCGGGAGGAGGAGCCTTGATTTTTGTGAAAAGGGAAAGGAGGAGCGGAAACCGTTCCTCTTTTCTTTTCGTCTAAAATAGAGTACAATAGCCTCAAAGAGCAAGAAAACGCCGGGAAGGGGGCGGGACTGTGGAGCACATCACCTTGGATACGCCGCTGGGCAAGCTGCCCGGCGTGGGGCCTACCCGGCTCAAGCTGCTGGAAAAGCTGGGTCTGACCACGGCGGGGGACCTGCTGCGCTTCTACCCTCGCCGCTATGAGGACCGGCGGACGGTGTGGCCCATCGCCCAGGCCCCAGTGGGGGTGGACTGCTGCGTGGAGGTCACCGTCACCAAGCCCGCCTCCCTGGCCCGTATCCCCGGCGGGCGGCAGATGGTGCGTTGCACCGTCAGCGACGACACCGCCGCCCTGGAGCTGACCTTCTTCAACCGGCCCTTCGTGCAAAAGACCCTGCGCACCGGATGCCGCTACATCCTGTATGGCAAGATCGACCTCTTTGGCGGGCGGCGGCAGATGGTGAATCCCACCGTGGAGGAGGCGGGCAAGGCCAAGCTAGCGGGGACCATCGTGCCCTGCTATCCGCTGACGGCGGGGCTTTCTAACACCCAGATGGTGGCCTGGGCCCGGCTGGCGGTGGAGAGTTGCCTGGGCCAGCTCCCCGAGACCCTGCCCGCTGAGGTCCTGGCCCGGGAGGGCCTGCCCGGGGTCCGGGAGGCCGTGGGCCAGCTCCACTTCCCCCAGGACATGGAGGCCCTGGACGCCGCCCGGCGGCGGATGGCCTTTGAGGAGTATTTCTATCTCACCGCCGGATTGGCGGTGCTGCGCGCGCGCCGGGAGACCGACCGGGGCACGCCGCTGAAGGAAGGGAAGCGGGAGGACTTTGAGAAGCTGCTGCCCTTTGCGCTCACCGACGCTCAGCGCCGGGTGATAGGCGAGTGTGCCGCCGACCTCTCTACCGCCGTGCCCATGAACCGCCTGGTCCAGGGCGACGTGGGCTCGGGCAAGACGGCCATTGCCGCCTTCTGTCTGTGGCGCTCGGCCAAAAGCGGCGCTCAGGGGGCGCTGATGGCCCCCACCGAGCTGCTGGCCCACCAGCATTACGAGACGTTAAAGGCCCTGCTGGAGCCCGCCCATGTGGTGGTGGCCCTGCTCACCGGGTCCCAGAGCCCGGCGGAGAAGGCGGCCATCCACGCCGCCCTGGCCGCCGGAGACATCCAGGTGGTGGTGGGTACCCACGCTCTTCTGAGCCAGGGGGTGACCTTCCAAAACCTGGCCCTGGCGGTGGTGGACGAGCAGCACCGCTTCGGCGTGGGCCAGCGCTCGGCCCTGGCGGCCAAGGGGGAGCACCCCCATCTGCTGGTCCTCTCCGCCACCCCTATCCCCCGGACCCTGGCCCTTATTTTGTATGGCGACCTGGACGTGTCCATCCTGGACCAGCTACCCCCGGGGCGTACGCCGGTGGAGACGTATCTGGTCACCCAAGGCTACCACCCCCGGCTCTACAAATTCGTGGACAAGCTGGTGGGCCAGGGGCGGCAGGTCTATATCGTCTGCCCGGCCGTGGACGAAAGCGAGGCCGCCGAGGGTGACCCCACGCTGAAATCGGTGACCCAGTACGCCCAATACCTGGCCCAGACCGTTTTCCCTCATCTGAACGTGGCCTTCGTCCACGGCAAGATGAAGGCCCAGGAAAAGGAGACGGTGATGGCCGCCTTTGCCGCCGGGACGGTCCAGGTGCTGGTGTCCACCACCGTCATCGAGGTGGGGGTGGACGTGCCCAACGCCGCGCTGATGGTGGTGGAAAACGCCGACCGCTTCGGTCTTTCCCAGCTCCACCAGCTCCGGGGCCGTGTGGGCCGGGGCAAGCACCAGTCCTACTGCGTATTGGTTTCTGACAATCGTAATCCCGAGACGAGAGCCAGATTAAAAGCCCTGTGCGCCACCACCGACGGCTTCGCCATCGCCGAGGAGGACTTGAAGGCCCGGGGCCCCGGCGACTTTTTTGGCGCACGCCAACATGGTCTACCACAGCTCCACTCCGCCAGCCTTTCGGCCGATGTGCGCCTGATCCAAAGCGCTCAGCGCGCCGCCCAGGACATCCTGTGTGCCGACCCAGAGCTGACCGGGCCCGAGCACCGGATGATGTGGCCCCGGCTGCGGCAGCTTTTCGCGGAAAACCCGGACATTTTCAACTGAGCCGGACCCTAAATTTCCCTCCCCCAAAAAACGACTTTTTTCGTGACATTTCCCGGCGTCTATGCTATACTTTGAGAGATATGGAAGGTCCGGGAAGAACATATTTGGATAAAAGGGTGATCAGGATATGAAAAACAGATGGAAACGCCTGGTGAGCGCCGCGCTGGCCGGGGCGCTGAGCCTGTCGCTGGCGCTCCCAGCCTGGGCAGAGGAGCTCCCGGCCCAGGAGCCCGCGGTGGAGCTGAGCGCGGAGGAGTCCGCCCAGCCCTTCTCCGTCACCGTGGGCGACTACGTCCCCGACATGAAGGGCTCGGAGAACATCCGGGCCGGGGGGACCTATACCCTCATCGCGCTGCCCGCCAGCATTGCCGCCATCGGGGAGACCACGGCCAAGCCGCTGACCCCCGAGCTGCTGCTCTCGGCGGCGGGCCAGGCTATGTACATCGGCTCCGCCGTGGCGGAGAAGGACGGCTATGTGGCCTTCCGGGGCGTGCGCCTGCGCACGGCGGATCCGGTGGTCTACTACGTCACCGGCCCCAACCTGCCCACGCCCCTTTACCAGACCAGCTACGCCACCACTGGGGCCTACGGTGACATCGTCACCGACAGCGCCGACCACTCCGCCACCGTCACCCTGGTGGACACGGAGACCGGCTATGCTTACGCCAACGCCGCCCAGGCCGACGCCTCGGGCAGCTATTTCTTTGACGGCGTGGCCCCGGGCACCTATAACCTGCGCATCACCAAGCCCGGCTACCTGCCCACCACCTATGGGCAGCCTGTGGAGCTCCCCAACGGCGCGACAAGGCCCCTCCGGGACATCGATATCTCCTCCAGCACCAGCGGTATGTTCCGGGTGGGCGATGTCACCGGCGACGGTCTTCGGAATATGGACGACCTGGCGGCCATGATGCTCTACTTTGGCCGCATTGACGCCGTGCCCGCGGGCATGACCGCCGACCTCAACGGCGACGGCGCGGTGGACAAGCGCGACAGCGACCTGCTCATCACCGCCGCCGCCAAGCCCGACCCCAAGGACATCACCACCGGCACGGCCACCAATGTCACCGGCGCCAAGCTGATGGTGAAGGATTCTAACGCCGCCGCCACCGCTTCCCAGCGGTATCTCTCCATCGGCGTGGACACCACCGCCACCGTCTCCGCCGCCGCCTTCTCCATCACCTTCCCCCTGGACACCGTCCAGCCCCTGAACGCCAAGGGCGGCCTCATCTCCCCGGTGGACGGCTCCGCCGCCGCTAGCTGCCTGGTCCCCGCCAGCGGCGTGGAGGCCCGGCTGGTGCGCTGGCAGGTCTTTGGGGGCTACGCTACGCTGTCCTTTGCCCTCACCTGTGCCACGCCCAAGGCCGCGGGGGAGCTGGCCAAGCTCTACTACCGCCCGGTCTCCGGCTCCACCGCCGGGTTCTATGACGGGGTCTTCACCCTGGACCACGCCGCCGGCGTGGTGGGCCGGGACACCGTGGTCACCGACTGCGTTCTGACCTATCCTGGTCAGAACAGCGCGTCCATCACCGGCCTTCGCATTGACCGGGCCGACGCCACCCTCACCATCCCCGCTGTCGGCGGGGCCTCTGTGCTGGTGCTGACCGCCACCGGCGTGGGTGCGGACGGCACCGAGTATCCCGACCTCACCGGCCTTTCCTGGGCGGTGGCTGACCAGAGCGGCCAGGCCCCGGACTGGGCCTATATGGACGGAAACGTGCTCACCGTCACCCACGCCGCCGTCCCCGGCGACATCACCGTCACCGCCGCCCGGGGCGACGTGGTCTCCGCGCCGCTGACGGTGACGCTGGAGAACGAGCCCCCCAGGGCGAAGACCCTGGTGGTGGAACCCACCCAGGGCGACGCGACGCTGAGCGTGGCCGCCGGGGAGCAGGGCCAGTTGGCTTTCGTGGCCACGGTCTTCGACCAGTATGAAAACGAGATGGAGAACGCGCAGGGCGTGACCTGGTCCCTTTCGGGCCACCCCGATGGCGTCAGCGTGGACGAAAACGGCGTGGTCACCGCCGACTGCGCCGCCCTGAGCGCCAAGCCCGACGGCTACCGTTTCACGCTCCACGCCCAGGCCATGGGCCTCAGCGAGGGCGTGAGCGTGACTTTGTATGTGGAGGCCCAGCTGGGCCAGTTGGTGGTCTCCGGACCGGACAGCGCCGTCATCCCCGCCCAGGCCAACATGGGCACGGAGCTGGAGTACACCGTTACCGCCCTGGACAAACAGGGCAACCCCATGACGCTGACGGAGGACGGCGTGACCACCTTCTCCGTGGCCCCCGCCGGTCAGGGCGTGGAGGCCAGTAAGGGTCTGGACGGGCGCTATCTCATCACCGTGGCCCCCACGGCCCAGGCCGGAGCGTACACCATCACCGCCAGCCAGGACGAGGTGGAGGGCGTCTACACCCTGACCCTGACCCAGACCCCGGACTACACCGCCGTGCGGGCCTATTTGGAGGCTGAGGACGGCGGCGCGTATGCCGTTTCCGCCGGGGAGGGCTTTTCCGCCTGGCTCCAGGCCCTGCTGTTGGACGCCGACGGCGACATCGCCACCACCCAGCCCGACCAGTGGGCGTGGTCGGTCTCCCCGGAGCTGCCCGGCGTCAGCCTGATCCCCGGCGACGAGGGGGCGGCGGAGCTGGCCGTATCCAAGACCGTGGCAGCCGGGCGGTACAGCCTGGCCGTCACCGCCGCCGACGACAAGAGCGGGCTCAGCGTGACGCTGCCCATCACCTTGGAGGTGGAGAGCGTGCTGGCCCGGCTGGAGCTCACCGCGCCGGAGAGCCTGGCCATTCCGGCCTCGGGCACGGTGGAGCACGCCCTGGCCGTCAACGGCTATGACGCGGCGGGCAGCGCCATGAGCAATCTGGAGGACCTGGTCTGGACGGTCACCGACAAGGCCACCGGCAAGGAAGCCGCCGGGGTGGAGGTCCAGGCTCAGACCCGCCGTCTGGTGCTACGCTCCACCGCCGCGCCGGGGGAGATCGCCATTGAGGTGACCTCGCCCGACGGCAAGGTCAGCGCCACCGCCGACGTGACGCTGACTCCCGCGGGCACCAGCACCGGGCTTTTGACCCTCTACCAGAGCGTGGAGCTGGACGGCAAGGTCGAGGGTGTGGACCTGGCCCACCACATCGAGCGCTTTACCCTGAAGGAGGGCCAGACCCTGGCGGTGGGCTACACCGCCGTGCTGGTGGACCAGACCTCGGGCAAGGTCACGCCCGTCCCCGCCGCCGATGTGAAGTGGCTGGGCGCGGGGGATATCTTTACCATTGATGAAAACGCCGAGAGCGGCGTTTATACCGGCAAGGTCACCGCCGTCTACCAGAACCAGTCGGCCTCGGCTACGGTGACGGCCACCCTCTATCCCAACATCACCGGCCTGAGCCTGGACTTTGGCGGCGGCATGGACCAGCCGCCTTATACCTTGGCGGTGCCCACCCGGGGCTCCAAGCTCTATCCCGCCACCATTATGGCCACGATCGTCCGCTCCGGCGTGGAGCAGACCGTGCCCATCGCCGACCTGGGCCTGGCCGACTACGATATCGAGCTGGGCACCTCCCTCACCGGCCTTTACGGCGCTCTGGACAAGGAAAAGGGCGTGCTGAACATCACCGTGGACCCGGCGGCCATCCAGAACCCCACCGCCCCGCCCACCGACGGCACCGCCGACATCCGCCTGATCCAGCTCTACTTGGACTACTTCCCCGAGGAGACCCTGGTCTCCAAGAGGCTGGCGCTCTATCTGGAGCCCGAGACCGCCCAGGCGGCCTCGGCCATGCTGCGTCGTGGCGTAGGCACCGGCGTGTCCTTCGCCTTCGGCACCCCCAGGCCCGGCGAGACCACCACCGCCGCGGCGGGGACGCTCTCCAACTGCTACGCGATGGAGCTGCTGGACCAGTACGGCAGCCCCATCTCCGGCGACGTGACCTGGTCCCTCACCGGCCCCTCTGAGGTGGTCAGCGCCGGCGGTGGGCTCATCTCCATCACCGAGCCGGGCAAGGCCATTGAGTCGGCCTATCCCAGCTACGCCAGCATCCGCCGCCTGCGGGTGAGCGCCAAGTGCCCGGCAGGGGACTACAAGCTGACCCTCACCGCCAAGAGCGGCGAGCTGACCTGCGTGCTACCCATCGACCTCACCGTCACCGGCCCGGTGGCCCCCGAGGACTTGAATATGTCCATCACCGGCGAGGGCCAGGTAGTCATCCCCATGTACTACGCCCAGTATAACAGCAACAAGGTGAATACCAAGTCCAACACCACCGACTACACCGCCATTTTGCTCACCAAGGACGGCGGCGAGCTGGAGCTGATGGACGGCTATTCCCTGATCTGGACGGTCACCGATAAAGACGGTAAGGTCCCCACCGGCGTGTCCATCGCCCCGGTGAAGGACACCACCTCGGCCAGGGTGAGCGTGGCCAAGGAGGCCCAGCCCACCGAATACGAGGACAAAAACAAGCACACCGTCACCGCCACCCTCCTGGACCCCCAGGGCGCGGCCATCGCTCAGGCCGCCATGCTGCTGGAGCTGAACCGCAGCGCCCCGGTGCCCACGCTGATGTCCCTTCGCAAGGCGGGGACCACCACCCCCGTCACCACCGCCTCCTTCACCATGGCGGCCTCCTCCACCGAGACCCTCACCCAGGACTACACTTTCCACCTTTTGGACCAGTATAACGACCTGGCGCTGTTGAAGGAGCGCCAGCGGGTGGAGTGGACGGTGAAGGACGACGCCAACAGCGGCGTGAAGCTGAAGGTCCTGAAGGACAAGGATAACGTGCCCTACGCCCGGATCACCGTCACCAACCCCGGACACACGGTGAACAAGACCGTCACCCTCACCGCCTCCATCACCGTGGTGGAGGAGAAGGCCCCCAACGGCCGCCAGACCATCAGCTACGCCCTGCCCATGAAGATCACCATCGGTTCCGGCGGTGGCGGCGGAGGCGGAGGCGGTGGTGATATCGGCGGCGGCGACGATACCTCCGGCACGCCCACCATCATCGCCATCAACGGCAAGACCGACGTTACCGCTGTCCTGGGCAAGCCCACTATGGAGAACTATTCCGTCACCCTGCGCGACGCCACAGGCAAGACCTACGGCTCCAAATACACCAATAGTGTCACCTGGTCCAGCACTATCTCTCCCGCCGGGTCGGGCATCAGCTTCAACTCCACCACCCATGTCCTCACCGTTCCCGCCAACGCCAAGGCCGGGACCTATAGCGTCACCATCACCGCCAAATACGGCGCGCGCCTCAGCATCACGAAGACGGTGAGGGTGACAGTGGGCGGCGCGGCGGGGACGCCCACCAAGCTGGCCATCGACGGCAACACCGCCGTTGCCGCCACCCAGGGCACCACCGCCAGCTATACCTACACCGCCAAGCTCACCGACGCCGCCGGCACGGCCTGCCCGGCCACCGAGGTGAACAAGGTCACCTGGTCCGCCACCGGCCTGAGCGGGGGCATCACCTTCAACTCTACCAGCCGGACCCTGAATATCCCCAACACGACGCCCATCGGGACCTACAAGATCACCCTCACCGCCAAATACGCCCCCAGCAATCTAACGGCCTCCACCACGGTGACCGTCACAGTCTCCGCCAAGCAGTCCACATCCATCTCCGGGCCCACCATCGTGCCCAACATGACCGCCACGGTCACCGTGGGCAGCGTGAGTCTGACCGCCGTCCAGGAAAAGGCCATCACCGACTTCACCACCGCCGGCAGCGTCATCACCGTGGCCCCCACCGGGCCCACCAACCTGACCTCCGCCACCGTGACCATGACCGCCGCCACCACCAAGACCATGGCCAGCCGGAACCAGTCGCTGAAGGTTCAGACCTCTCTGGGCACGGTGGTCCTGCCTGCCCAGGCGCTAACGGCTCTGACCAACCAGGGCGGCAGCAACGTGTCGGTGACGGTAGCCGCCGAGCACGGCGTGGTAAAGGTCACCTTCGCCTGCGGCTATGAGGCGGGCGCCCTGCCCGGCAGCATCGCCTTGAAGGTGCCCACCACAGGCAATGTGGCGGTGCGGACCCAGCCCGGCGGCGGTAAGAGCGTGATCAAGAAGGCCGTGGTGAAGGACGGCGCGGTGCTGGCCTACATCGAGGGCACCACCCAGTTGGAGCTGGAGACCCGCCAGCCCACCTTCTCCGACACCCAGACCCACTGGGCCCGGGAGGCCATCAGCTTCACCGCCGCCCGGGAGCTCTTCAACGGCACCTCGGACACCACCTTCTCCCCCGACGCCACCATGACCCGCTCCATGCTGGTCACCGTCCTCCACCGCCTGGAGGATACCCCCGCCGCCCAGAACGCGGGCTTTGCCGACGTGGCCGACGGACAGTGGTACACCTCCGCGGTGGGCTGGGCCAACGCCAAGGGCATTGTCCAGGGCACCGGCACGGGCTTCCAGCCCGAAGGGGCCATCACCCGGGAGCAGTTGGCCACTATCCTCTACCGCTATGTGGGCTCCCTGGGGCTGTCCACGGGGCAGAAGGGCTCGCTGAGCTCCTTCTCCGACCAGGGCTCGGTCAGCTCCTGGGCCAAGGACGCTGTCCAGTGGGCCGTGGGCGCGAAGCTCATCAACGGCAAGAGCGATGGACGGCTGGACCCGGGCGGCAACGCCAGCCGGGCGGAGGTCTCCACCATCCTCCAGCGGCTCATCAGCAACGTGCTGGTGCCCGCGGTGTAACGAAAGGAGATGGCTGATATGAAACGTATTTGCAAGGCCCTGTGCGCCTTTTCTCTGACTTTGATCCTGGCCATGACCCTGTGGGTCTCGCCCCTGGGCGCCACCGCCCAGGCCGCCGAGGCCGAGGGGGAGTATCTGGGCTACCTGGTCATGCTGGACGACCAGCCTGTTGCCGCCTCCTACGACAACGGCGGGGAGGCCACGCTGATGGCGGCCTATGACGAGCGCGAGGAGCTGCTGCCCCTGGCTGAGAGCATGGGCATCTACAAGGCCGGTGACCTCAGCAACATCCAGAACCTGGTCTGGTCCGGTCAGGTCCTCTCCGCCGAGCCCGACTACAAGGCTGAGCTCTTTGGCGCGGGGGACCTGGAGTCCGACCACCTGGACCCCACCAAGCCCAACGACCCCTACTTCATCGAGCAGAACCGGAACCACCAGTATAACCTGAAGGACTCCGACGTGTTCGGCTCGTCCATCCGTGCCGCCTGGGACGCGGGCCTCACCGGCGAGGGCGTCACCGTGGCCGTCATCGACTCCGGCATCAACAGCTTCCATAACGACGCGCCCACCAAGGTGGCCCGGGGCCGGTACTACTTCTACCGCGAGGAGCCGGGCGGCCGGTATAAGTACGTGATCAACGGCGAGACCAAGTATTATAACTACTACTCCAACGACTATGTGCTCGACGACATGGAAAACGGCCATGGCACCATGGTCGCGGGCATCATCGCCGCCAACAAGGACAACGGCATCGGCGTCGCCGGCGCGGCTCCCAACGTCACGCTGATGCCCGTGCGGTGCTTTACCAACACCCCCGGCCACCTGGGGGGCTATGTCTCCAACCTGATCAGCGGCGTGACCTATGCCATGAACAACGGCGCCAACGTCATCAACATGAGCTGGGGGATCACCAACAACTCCGCCACGCTGCGTTCGGTGATCACCCAGGCGGCCAACAAGGGCTGCATCCTCATCGCCGCCGCGGGCAACGACGGCTTGTCCACGCCCTGCTATCCCGCCGCTTGGGACAACGTCATCAGCGTGGGCGCCACCGATAAAAACGGCCATCTGGCCGACTACTCCCGCCGCCACGACACCGTGGCCGTCTGCGCCCCGGGTAGTGTGATCTGGTCCCTTTCCAACAAGGACGACACGGCCTATAAGTACAGTAGTGGCACCTCCTTCTCCACCCCGCTGGTGGCGGCCTGCGCGGCCCTTTTGAAGGAGGCCGACCCCGGCCTGACCCAGGCCGATTTTGCCCAACTGCTCCAGGGCAACTGCGACCCCATTGAATTTGACAGACCCTCTGACGCGGCCTACGGCGGCGCGGGCAGGATCAATATGCGCAAGCTGCTGGACGCGGTGGGCTATGCCGGGGCCACCATGACCCGAAACGGCGACGCCCTCAGCGTTCGCGCGGCCTATCACCCGGTCCAGAGCGCGACCCAGACCCCCGACAGCCAGGCGGTGCTGGTGATCGGCGCCTACAACGCCCAGGGCCACCTGCTGGACAGCCAGACCGCCGTTCCCTCCCTCAGCGGCTACGGCGCGTACTCCCTGGCGGCTCAGTTCGACCACCCCGACATCGCCAGCTTCCGGACCTTCTACCTGAAAAACGACGGTACGCTGACCGCCGTGGCCTCACCCGCGGCGCTGACTGCCCGATAAACGGCAAAAAAGCACCCTGGCTACGATGTTAGCCAGGGTGCTTTTTGCGTCATTTTTGGGCTTTTAGAGCGGCCAAAAGGGCCTCCTTTTCGTTGGGCAGTGTTCCGGCGATGACCTGGTCCAGCAGCTCCTGCAGTGCCTTTCCCACGGCGGGGCCAGCCGGGACTCCCGCCGCCAGTACCTCCTGCCCGCCTACGGCCAGGTCCTTTAGGGAAAAGCACTGGCCCTGGGCGATGACGGTCCGGGCCGTGGCCTTCAACTGGTCGAGGTGTGCCAGCCGCTGGGGTACCTGGTCGTGTCCCTGGCCCAGGGCGTCACACCGCTTGACTTCTAAAAGCTGGAAGAGGGCCTCCTCCCCCAGCCGTCCCAGCCAGCGGCGCACCGACTTTTCCGTGGCTTCGATGGGCGCGTCGTGCCGCTCCACCAGCAGCGTCACCCGTTCCCGGGTGGCGTTGTCGAATTTCAAGGCGCGGAGCATCTCCTCCGCCAGGGCCGCGCCCACCTTGGCGTGGCCGTAGAAGTGGTCCACGCCGGCTTCGTCGGTGGTCTTGCAAGAGGGCTTGCCCACGTCGTGGAGGAGCACCGCCAGACGGACGGTCAGGTCGTCCGGCGCGGCGGCCAGGGCGTGGAGGGTGTGTTCCCAACCGCCCCAGCGGTGCCAGGGATTGTGCTGTTCCAGCGTCACCAGAGGGGCTAACTGGGGCCAAAACCGGCAAAAGACTGCCGGATGGGCACGCAAAACGGCCACGCAGTCCCGGCCCAAAAGCAGCTTGCGAAGCTCCGCTTGGATCCTCTCGGCGGCCACATGGTCCAGCATGGCCAGGTTTCTCTCCAACGCGGCGGCGGTGGCGGGTTCGATGGCGTAGCCCAGAGTGGCGGCAAACCGGAGACAGCGCATAAGCCGCAGCCCGTCCTCCTGGAAGCGCCGGTCGGGGTCGCCTACGCAGCGCAGGAGCTTGTTTTCCAGGTCCGTCCGACCGCCAAAGGGGGCTTGGATCGCGCCGTTTCGGTCCATGGCCATGGCGTTGACGGTGAAGTCCCGCCGGGCTAAGTCCTGCTCCAGGTTGGGCACAAAGTCCACCCGGTCGGGCCGCCGTCCGTCGGAGTAGGGCCCGTCGGCGCGGTAGGTGGTGACCTCATACTGCCCCTCGCGTAGCCGCAGCGTCACCGTGCCGTGTTTTATGCCTGTCTCCAGCACCGCGATACCGGGAAAGCAGTCCTTGACCTGCTGGGGCAGGGCAGAGGTACACAGGTCCCAGTCCTGGGGCTCCACGCCCCGGAGGCAGTCCCGGACGCAGCCGCCCACGGCGTAGGCCCCGAAGCCCGCGGCGTTCAGCGTGGACAGGACCCAGCGGACCTCAGAGGGCATATCCTGGCTCATAGCGCGCCCTCCTCTCCACCGCTCCAGGCTTCCAACCGGCGTTTGCGGGCTTTGTAGTCGGGCATCAAGGCCAACATCAGCGCATGGAAGCCGGGGCCGTGGTCGGGGTGGACAAAGTGGCAAAGCTCGTGGAGGACCACATAGTCCAAACACTCCCTGGGAGCGTAAAAGAGCCGGGTATTCAGCGTGATATGGCCCTTTTGCCAGGCGCAGGAGCCCCAGCGGCTTTTCATCTCCCGGAGCTTGAGCTGGGGCATTTTTACGCCGTAGGGGGCCACCAGGGGTAGTTGGTGGGCCAGGGCCTCCAAAAAGAGGACCCGGCACTGGTCTCTGGGGATAGTGGGCAGGGCCTGGGCCTGCGTCTGCTGCCGGGCGATCCGGGCCTGGGAGGCGAGAATAAAAGCGCCCTTGGCGGCAACGAAGCCGTCGATGGCCCGCAGGCTCACCCGGGGACTGGCGGAGACGTAGACGCTGCCGTCTCGCCGCACCCGCAGGTTCAGGTTCTTCACCCGCTTGCGCTCCAGGGTGTAGCTGAGCTCGCCACCCGCAAAGGGGACGCTGCGCTGGGTAAGCCGCTCCATAGCCGGACCTCCTTTCCAAAGCCGATCGCCCCAAAGCCCCGAAGGGCCGTGGAGGAAGTAAGGCTATTGTACTCCCCGGGGCGATTTTTGGCAAGAGTTGCGGGGAAGGATTGATTTTTTCACAGCGCTGTGCTAAACTTGACCTCGTGATCCCAGGATGGAAAGGACCATTTGCCCATGATAGACTGTTTTGACGTGACGCTGAACGCCCTCGCCGGGGACGAGCCCCGCCGGGCGTGGGTCTATGTGCCCGACCTGGCCCAGGAAGAGCCAGAGCGCCGTTTTCCGGTGCTCTATATGTTTGACGGCCACAACCTCTTCTATGACGACGTGGCCACCTACGGCAAGAGTTGGGGATTGAAGGAGTTTTTGGAGGAAAACGAGGTCCCCTTGATCGTGGCCGCCGCCGAGTGCAACCACGTTGGCTTTGGGCGGCTCCACGAGTATTCCCCCTTCTCCGGCCAAATGCCCGGCCAGGGGCCCATCAAGGGCCGGGGCAAGGCCGTGATGGACTGGTATGTAGATGATTTCAAGCCCTATGTGGACGCCCATTACCCCACGCTCCCCGACCGAAAGCACACCTTCCTGGCGGGCAGTTCTATGGGCGGGCTCATGACCCTCTACGGGGTGCTGCGCTACAACAAGACCTTTTCCCGCGGCGCGGCCCTGTCGCCCACCATCTGGTTCGCCCGGGACAAGCTGGACAGCCTCATCCGAAACGCCCGGGTGGGCCCGGGGACGGCGCTTTACATGGACTATGGCCGCCGGGAGTTGGAAAACCGGGCGATGGTGGAGCGCTACTGCGCCGTGGCCGGGGCCATCGCCGCCAAGGGCGTGGATGTGACCAGCCGGGTCGTCCCCGGCGGCACCCATTCGGAAGCAAGCTGGGAAAAGCAGCTTCCCTTTGTGATGGAAACGCTCTTTTATGAGCTGGAGGAGGTTTGAGCATGGAGGTCCAATATTTCAAGCAGTGGTCCCAGGCCCTGGGCCGGGACATGGAGTGCAAGGTCTACGGCCACGCGGGCAGGCCGATCCTCTTTATCCCCTGCCAGGACGGGCGGTTCTTCGACTTTGAGAACTTCCACATGACGGACACCTGGGCTCCCTGGATCGACAGCGGAAAGTGCATGATCTTCACCGTGGACACCCTGGACAAGGAGACCTGGTCCAATAAGACCGGCGACCCCCGCTGGCGTGCGGAGCGTCACGAGCAGTGGATGGCCTACCTCTGCGACGAGATGGTGCCCTTTATGCGCCAGATGGTCAATGAGCGAAACGGCTGGACGGGCTACCCCGGGATCATCGCCTTCGGCTGCTCGTTGGGGGCCACCCATGCCGCCAACCTCTTCTTCCGCCGCCCCGACCTCTTTGACGGCATGCTGGCCCTCAGCGGTATCTACGACGCGGCCTACGGCTTTGACGGCTACATGGACGACCTGGTGTATTTGAACTCCCCGGTGCATTTTCTGCAAAACATGGACCCCGGCCATCCCAACATTGCCCGCTACAACAACGGCCGGGGCATCATCTGCGTGGGCCTGGGGAACTGGGAACAGCCCGAGACCACCCGCCGGGTGGACGAGCTGTGCCGCCAGAAGGGCATCAACATCTGGGTGGACTACTGGGGCCACGACGTGGACCACGACTGGCCCTGGTGGCATAAGCAGGTCAAATATTTCGCGCCCTTCCTGCTGGAAGCGTGAGCATAGGCGGGCCGGGGGCGATGGAGCGGCGACAGGGCAAAAACAGGCGAACGCCGCAGGCGTGAGCGGCATTTTGCCCGCGCAGCCGCGAAGCGACCCCGAGAAGCTCGCCCAATGCGAACGTGACAGCCTGATAGAAAGAAGGTTTCTACCAATGAAAAACATGGTCTTCCTCTCGCCCAACTTCCCCACCAACTACTGGCAGTTCTGCCGGGAGCTAAAAAACAACGGCCTCAACGTCCTTGGCGTGGGCGACGCGCCCTACGAGACCCTGGCCCCGGAGCTCAAAGACAGCTTGAGCGAGTACTACAGGGTGGACTCTCTGGAGGACTACGACCAGGTCTACCGGGCGGTGGCCTACTTCGCCTGGAAGTATGGGAAAATCGACTGGCTGGAGAGCAACAACGAGTACTGGCTGGAGCAAAACGCCGCGTTGCGGACGGATTTTCACATCGAAAGCGGCTTTCAGCTCCGTGATATGCCCCGGGTGAAGTTCAAGTCCGAGATGAAGAAATACTACGCCCAGGCGGGCATCCCCGCCGCCAGGTGGCATCTGGTCCAGGGCAAAAAGGACGCTATGGCCTTCATCAAGGAGGTGGGCTGGCCCGTCATCGTCAAGCCCGACAACGGCGTGGGGGCCAGCGACACCCACAAGCTCTCCAGCGAGCGGGAGCTGGACAAGTTTCTCAAGACAAAGCGGGATGTGCCCTACATCATGGAGGAGTTCGTCCACGCCGAGGTGAACTCCTACGACGCCATCATCGACTCCCAGGGCAACCCCATCTTTGAAACGGGCAACATCACCCCCATGTCCATCATGGACATCGTCAACGAGATGGACAACTCCATCTACTATATCCTCAAGGACCTGCCCGAGGACACCCGCGCCGCGGGTCGGGCGGCGGCGCGCGCCTGGGGCGTGAAGAGCCGGTTCGTCCACTTTGAGTTCTTCCGGCTCACAAAGGACCAGGCCGGCCTTGGCAAGAAGGGGCAGATCGTGGCCCTGGAGGTGAATATGCGCCCCTGCGGCGGCTTCACCCCGGACATGATGAACTTTGCCCACTCCACCAGCGTCTATAAGATCTGGGCGGATATGATCGCCTTTGACAAGGCTACCATCCCCGAGGGTGAGCACGCCTTTTGCGCCTTTGCCGGGCTTCGCGACGGCAAGGATTTTGTGCTTAGTCACGAGGATATTATGAAAAAATACGGCGCGAACATCCGCATGGAGGGCCGTATGCCCGACGCGTTGGCCGACGCTATGGCCAACCGGATGTATATCGCCACCTTCCCCACCGAGGCCAAGCTCAAGGCCTTTTACCGGGATGTGCTGAAGACGAAGTAACAAGGCACAAGCAATCAAAACACCCTCTGTTGCGATAACAGAGGGTGTTTTTTGTTGAGAATTTACGATTTGGAATCAATGGCGTGGCGGCGGCGACCGCCGCCGAGGAGCATATGGACCCCCAGGGCAACGATGAGCAGCGTTACGCCCAGGCCGGTGAGGACGCTCATCAAGGCGTAAAAGTCAGGGTCGCTGCCAAAGGTGGAAATCAGGGCCGACTGGAGCTGAAAAAGGGACACCATCGCCGCGGCCAGGCTCAGGTCCTTGGCGGCCAGGAGCACCGGGTCCTGGAGCCTTCGGTAGACTACGATGTTGCGGGTGGCGTTGATGACGGCGTAGAAGGTGTAGGCGGCCACGGCGTAGATGAGGTAGCCGGGGTAGGAGATGACATGGCTTCGCCGGATGGTGAGCACGTACATCCCCGCCAGGGCCAACGTCAGCGCCAGCATGATACCGCCCGTCACCTGGTAGCGCCGCCACCGCTGCCTTGGGGTGCCCACCCGTACGCCCCGCAGCAGCAAGAAGCGCATCAGCGCCAGCAGGAGGTAATAAAAGGCCAGCGTGCCCATCCAGGCCGAGCGGCCCAGCCAGCCGCTGAGGGCGTAGACCGCCGCCAGAGCGGCGTTGAGGGCCAGGTTGAGGTAGAGCGTCGCCGTGGCCCGTTGGCGGCGGTCTGCCCGGCGATAGGCCCCTACTGCCTGCCGGACCCAGTCCTTCACAGCGTGAGCCCGCCCGAGCGGGGCAGGACGCAGTCCATGCACAGCCGGACGACACGCTCGATGGGGTCGGCGCAGTCGCTTTTCAGCCATTGGGAGACGATGGCCATAAGCCCGGCGATGTAGAAGGCGATGATATAGGGCTGGTCCTCCTGGGGCAGGGCAAAGCGGCTGAGGATGGGGGAAAAGACGTTTTCAAACATGGCGGCGAAGGTGCCCTCGGCCCGCAGCGAGGCGGGCTTGTCCAGCGCCACCCGAAATAGCCGCCTGTTGTCCCGGACGAACTGGAAATAGGGTGTCAGGAACTCGGGAGTGATGAAGTTGAGCTCGCCCAGCTCCGCTGTGGCCAGACGATGAGCCACCAGGTCCTTATGGGCCGGGGTGAAGCGCTGGGCGCACTGTTCCTGGACGTAGGCGGTACACTCATCTAAGAGGTCGCCCACGGTCTCGTAGTGGAGGTAGAAGGTGGAGCGGTGGACCCCGGCGGTCTGGCACAGCTCCTTGACGGTGATGTATTCTAAGTCCTTGCGCTCCAACAGCTCCAGCAACGCCTGGTCCATGCGCTGGGCGGTGCGCTGGTATTTGCTTGGGCTCTGGTCCACGGCGGGGACCTCCTTCCCGGTCTATTCTTTCTCCTGGGCGATCTCGTTGGCCAGGCGGATGATGTCGCCGGCGTACTTGTCCTTGCCCTGCTGGAGCAGCTTGCGGTAGATGGGGTAGTTAACGCCTACGCCCACCATGCCCACAAGGCCCACGACAATGCCCAGGGCCATGTAGGCCCCGCCCCCCAGCACGCCCATGGCCAGGCACAGCCCCGTGCCAAAGACCAGGGTGGCGGCGATGCCGAAGGTGTAGGCGAAGATCTCCGCGGGGCGCTTGGCGCGGCGGTCCAGCTTCTTCAGGGCCACCACCTTGGACGCGCTCTTCTTGGAATACTGGTTGACAATGTTCTCGGCGTAAATTTTGTCGGTGTTCATTTTTCGTTCCTCCTTCGCTTTGATGGCCCTATTGTACTGAAAAAGGCGGTCTGAGGGAACGACACGGTATTGAAAAATGTCGATTTGCGAAAAAACGCCCGGTCTTGGGAGAGACCGGACGTTTTTTGTGTTCAGCTTTCCGAGTAGCGGGCCAAAAACTGACGGGTACGCTCCTCCTTGGGGCTTTCGATGACCTCTCGGGCCGGGCCCTGCTCCACGATGACCCCGCCGTCCATAAAGATGACCTGGTCGGCCACGTCCCGGGCGAAGGCCATCTCGTGGGTGACGATGATCATGGTGGTATGCTGGTCGGCAAGGCTCCGGATGACCTTCAGGACCTCTCCCGTCAGCTCCGGGTCCAGCGCGGAGGTGGGTTCGTCAAAGCAGAGGATGTCGGGCTCCAGGGCCAGGGCACGAGCGATGGCCACGCGCTGCTGCTGGCCGCCGGAGAGCTGGTGGGGGTAGTGCCCCGCCCGGTCTCCAAGGCCCATCTTCTCTAAGAGCGACCTGCCCTGGGCGTCGATGGCGGCCTTATTTTTGCCGCCCTCGTCCCGCAAATGCCGGGCCAGGGTCACGTTTTGCAGGGCGGTGTACTGGGGGAATAGGTTGAAGTTTTGGAACACCAGGCCGAAGTGGAGCCGCTTTTGCCGGACCTCGCCGTCCAGCTGGGTCTTGGGGTCGGCGGCGTCGAAGATGACCTGGTCCCGGACGGAGATGGCCCCGGCGTCGGGCTTTTCCAGGAAGTTGAGACAGCGCAGGAGCGTTGTCTTGCCGCTGCCCGAGGAGCCGATGATGGCCAGGGCCTGACCTTCCTCTAAGGAGAAGGAGATGTCCTTCAAGACCTCGGTGGATTCAAAGCGTTTTTCGATGTGGGAGACCTCTAACAATGCCATGTTTTCTCCCCCTTACTTGAAGTAGTCCAGCTTCTTCTCCACCCAGCCGAAGAGCAGGGTGAGCAGGCCGCTGAACGCCAAAAAGTACACGCCGGTGAAAAAGATGGGCCACATGAGCCCGGAGTAGCCGTGGGAGGTCTTGAAAAACGCCTTGCCCGCCCAGATGATCTCCTGGACGGAGATGACGTTGGCCAGGGAGGTGTCCTTCACCAAGGTGATGATCTCGTTGGACATGGGGGGCACGATGCGCTTGACCATCTGTAGCAGGGTGACCTTGAAAAAGATCTGCCGCTTCGTCATGCCCAGCACCAGCCCTGCTTCCTGCTGGCCCACGGGGATGGACTGGATGCCGCCGCGGTAAATTTCCGAGAAGTAGCAGGCGTAGTTGATGACGAACATGATGGCCGCCGCCATGAACCGCCCGGCAGTGCCCGCGGGCCAGGGAGAGCCGCTCTCCAGCAGCATACCGGGGATAAAGAAGATGATGTACAGTTGGAGCATCAGCGGCGTGCCCCGGATGATCCAGACCACCGTCCGGGTCAGCCAGCGCAGCGGCGAAAAACGGCACATAGAACCAAAGGCGATGACCAGCCCCAGGGGCATGGCTCCCAGCAGCGTGACAAAAAACAGCGACAGATTGGACAAAAAGCCCGTGTTCAACGCGCCTACAACAGTGGTGAACTGCTCCACAGTGGGACACGCCTCCCTTCAGATGACAGGAAAAAGCAGAGGGCGAGGCCCCTGCTTTTTCCGTGGTTTTGTTCGGTTGGACCTTGCTTACTTCTGCTCGATGAGGGCGGCCTGGACACCGTAGGTCTCGGCCACGGCCTGCATGGTGCCGTCGGCATAGGTGGTCTTAAAGAACTCGTTGAGCGCCTCGGCCAGGTCGGAGCCCTTGCGGAAGCCCACGCCATACTGCTCGGCGTTGAGGCCCACGGTGTAGGTCAGATCGGCAAAGCCGGTGCCCTCGCCCACCATGGCGGCGGCCATCAAAGAGTCGATGACGGCGGCGTCAGCGGTGCCCGCCTTCACCTCCATCAGGGCGGTGGCCTGGTCCTGGACGGGAGTATAGCTGGCGCCGATGGCGTCCAGCTGCTCCTGGCCGGCGGAGCCGTTTTCCACGGCGAAGGCCAGGTCCTTCACGCTGTCCACGTCCTGGTACTGGTCGGCCACGTCGGCCTTGACGATGACCACCTGGGCGTTGTCGCAGTAGGCGTTGGAGCACTCCATGGCGGCCTTCACGTCGTCGGTGAGGGTCATGCCGTTCCACACCACGTCCACGGTCTTGCTCTCCAGCTCCATGACCTTGGCGTCCCAGTCGGTGATGATCTGGAATTGGGGCGTCACGCCCAGGCTTTCGGCAAACTTCACCGCCATGTCGGCGTCAAAGCCGATCCACTCGCCGTTGGCATCCTGGTAGTCCATGGGGGCGAAGTCGGTGATGCCGATGACCAGGGTGCCCTTGTCCTGGACGTAGGCCAGGTCGGAGTCGGCGGCGGGGGTGTCGGTAGCGGGGGTATCGGTGGCGGGAACATCGCTGGCCGGGGCCTGGGTGGCGGGGTCGGCGTCGTTGCCGCCGCAGGCAGCCAGGGCGAAGACCATCAGCATAGCAAGCAACAGGGAAATAACTCTTTTCATGGTATGTATCCTCCTAAACGGGTTTTTCAACTTTAGTATGGTAACACGCTAATGCGAAATTGTAAAGAGGCAATTTGCCAAAAAAGCATAAAAAAAACAGGCACCCCAGTTGGGGCACCTGTCTGCTCGGTGACCGGGTTTAGCCGATCTTCTCGAGGAACTTCCCGAAGCGCTTGGGGTCGGCGTGGTCGTCGGCGGACACAGCCACCTTCTGGCCGATCAAAGAGTAGAGACCCAGCAGGCTGCGGGCGTCCAGGATCACGGTGCTGGTGACCAGGGAGATATCGTAGGGCTCCTGGCTGGCCAGCTCGCTGAGCTTCTGGACCTGAGCGGGGGTCTTGATGTCGATTTCCTTCATCATAGCAGTTCAAACCTAACCTTTCTGACGGTGGCACGCTTGCGCGGCGTGCCGGGGTGGATGGGAACTCCAGGACGCTTCCTGAAGTTGCCCACATTCTAGCAGTCCTTTGGCCTGCCGTCAAGCTCGAAATTCATCAAATGGCACAAAAACTTTAGCGGAAACTTATGCAACTTGACCAAAAAGAGGGGCGCGGGACCGGTTTGACCGGCTCTGCACCCTTTTTTGACCAGGGCTTGCCCGGGCTCAGGCCCCGGTGAAGAGGAAAACGCAGTAGGCGGCGTAGGTGCACAGCAACGCCGCGCCCTGCCAGCGGTAGAGCTTCTGGCGCACCAGAGCGGGGAGGGTAAGGGCCACCATGACCCCCAGCATCAGGGGGATGTCCACGGTCATAGCGGTGGCGGCGGCGGATTCCAGGGTGAAGGGGCAGATGACGGTGGCCGCGCCCGACACCAGCACCAGGTTGAAGAGGTTGGCCCCGATGATGTTGCCAAGGCTCAGGGCCCCGTGGCCCTTCATGAGGGCGGTGATGGCGGTGACCAGCTCCGGGAGGGAGGTGCCCAGGGCCACCAGAGTCAGGGCGATGACGCTGTCGGGCACGCCCACGGCCCGGGCCAGGATGGTGGTGTTGCCAACCAACTGCCGGGCTCCCAGGGCGATGACCAGGGCCCCCACGATGAGCATGACCACGTCCCGGCCCACCGTGCCCTGGGGCTGGGTTTTTACGCTGTCAGACGTGGCCTGCGCCTTCAAAGTCCCGCTCTGGCGCTTCATCTGGACCACGGTGACCACCATGTAGATGACGAACATCAAGAGCAGGGTCACGCCGCTGAGGCGGCTGAAGCCCCCCATGAGGTAGGCGGTGGCCACGTAGTAGGCGGCGGCGGCGAAGAAGGCCGCCGTGGGCAGGGCAAAGGTCCTGCGGTCCACGGTGGCGGGCTTGACCACCAGGGTGATGGCGGCGATGAGAGCGGTGTTGCAGATGATGGAGCCGATGGCGTTGCCAAAGGCGATGGAGCCGTTGCCCGCCATAGCCCCCTGGGCGGAGACCATCACCTCGGGAAGGGTGGTGCCGATGGACACCACCGTGGCCCCGATGAGCAGCTCCGGCATCCCAAAGCGGTGGGCGATGGACTGGGCCGCGTCCACGAACCAGTCGCCCCCCTTGATAAGCAGGAAAAAGCCCACAACAAAGAAGGCGGCGTTGGCCCAGATGGGCAAATGCAAGCCCTCCACGTTCCCCAAAACTACGTCCACGATCTGCTGCATGTTTCAAACTTCCTTTCTCTCCTTGAAATAGCAAGAGCCCAGGTACGGCGCGGGGCCGTACCTGGGCACGTTTGAACAAGTTGTGCTCACGTAGGCTTTGCGGCGTACGTGAGTCTCGCAGTTTCAAGTAAGCCAGACCGCCAAGGCGGCCATGCATGTTGAACTTACTCCGCGCCGACATTCGGCGCGCTTGCTACTCCCTCACAGGATCTGCGAGAGGTACTTTACCATATTTCGCCCGGCCTGTCAAGCCCTAGGGCCTTCGCTCAGACCGCGTAGAAGAGGGCCAACAGCTCGTCGGTCATGTCCGTATTCACGCTGGTGCAGGTGACGGTGGCGATATGTAGACCCAGGGGAATGTACACCTGCTTTTGGTAGAGCTCCACATCTCCCACGGTGGTCACCATAGAGACCGCCTTGTGGGTCTCGTCCAGGAAGGTGGCGTCCGTCTTCTGGCAGGTCACCGTGGCCGCGGGGGCATAGGCGCTGTTCAGGGCCTGCTCCAAGACGGGCAGCATGCTGTCCACCAGCTCTTCCTCGTCGGTCAGTTTGACCGCGCTGCCCACCAGCGCGCCAAGCTTTTGCACCTGTACGTTGATGTTTTTCAAGCCGTCGGTGGTGTAGACGTAGAGGTCGGTGAAGGTCTCCACATCGCTGAGGTCCAGACCGGTCTCGGCTTCGTCAAGCAGCTCCATGGCAGTGCCGAAGGTGGCGGCGATCTCCTCGTCGGAGGCAAAGGTCCAGTCGTCGTCCAGGGTACAGCCCAGACCCAGCGTGGCGTTGGTGTAGGTCTTGTCCTCCACGGCGCCGGACTGGAAGAGGGTGCTCTCTACCTTGGGTTCGTCGCTGGGGGCGGGCGGGGGCGTTTCCCCGCCGCACCCGGCCAGCAGGGTCAGACACAGCGTCAGGGCCAGAGCCCCGGCCAGCATTCTCTCTTTCATGGCCCTGTCCCTTAGGGCCGCAGGCCCATGCCGCCCTCCAGGGTGAGGGTCTCGCCGGTGAGGTACTTGAAGTCGGGGTGGGCCAGTTGGACGCAGACCCGGCCGATCTCCAGCTCGGGATCGCCGTAGTGGCCCATGGGGGGCATCTTCACGTTGGCCTTGAAGGCGTCGGGATAGGCCTTCTCAAAGCCCTCGAGCTGGGCGGTCCAGGCGATGGGGCAGACCACGTTGACGTTGATGCCGTCAGGGCCCCACTCGGTGGCGGCCACACGGGTCAGGCCGCGGATGCCCTCCTTGGCGGCGGCGTAGGAGCACTGGCCGAAGTTGCCAAAGAGCCCCGCGCCGCTGGCGAAGTTGATGACGCTGCCCTTGGACTCCTTCAGGTGGGGATAGCAGGCCTTCATATAGTAGAAGGCGGCGTAGAGCCCGGAGTAGACGGCCAGGTCGAAGTTCTCGGTGGTATGCTGGGCCAGGGGCACGCCGGAGGCGCTGGCCTGGGCGTTGTTGATGAGCACGTCGATACGGCCAAAGGCCTTGATGGTCTCGTCGATGACGTGCTGGACGACAGCTTCGTTGTCGCTGCCGGCGGACACGTCGGCCTGGACGGGGAGGACCTTCACGCCGTAGAGCCGCTCCAGCTCCTCCTTGGCGTCCTCCAGCTTCTTCACGTTGCGCCCGGTGATGACCAGGTTCGCGCCCTCCTTGGCGTAGGCGGTGGCGATGCCGTAGCCGATGGAGCCGCAGCTCTTGCCGTCGGAAAGGACCGCCCGGCCCGCGCCGGTGATGATGGCTACCTTACCAGTCAGAAAACCCATGTTGATGCACTCCTTTTCACATGTTTTACTTGGCGGCGCGTCAGGGATGCCGCGCCCTACTCATTTACTTTGAAGATATTCGTCGATGGCCTTGGCGGCCACCTTGCCCGCGCCCATAGCGGAGATGACGGTGGCGGCCCCGGTGACGGCGTCGCCGCCGGCGTAAACGCCCTCCTTGGTGGTGGCCCCGGTCTCCTCGGTGACGATGATGCCGCCATGCTTGTTGACCTCCAGGCCCTCGGTGGTGGACTTGATGAGGGGGTTGGGCGAGGTGCCGATGGACATGATGACGGTGTCCACCTCGATGTCGAACTCGCTGCCCTCGATGGGCACCGGGCGGCGGCGGCCCCGCTCGTCGGGCTCGCCCAGCTCCATCTTGATGCAGCGCATGCCGGTGACGAAGCCGTTTTTGGGGTCGCGCTTGTCGTCGGGATTGTTGTAGCCCAGGATCTCCACCGGGTTGTGGAGGAGCTTGAACTCAATACCCTCCTCCATGGCGTGCTCCACCTCCTCGGCCCGGGCGGGGAGCTCTTCAAGAGACCGGCGGTAGACGATGTAGACCTTCTCGGCCCCCAGCCGCAAAGCGGTGCGGGCCGCGTCCATGGCCACGTTGCCGCCGCCCACGACGGCCACCTTGCCGCCCTTCATGATGGGGGTGACCGGGTCTTCCTCGTAGGACTTCATCAGGTTGGAGCGGGTCAAAAACTCGTTGGCGGAGTAAACGCCCTTCAGGCTCTCGCCGGGGATGCCCATGAAGTTGGGAAGGCCCGCGCCCGAACCCACGAACACGGCCTCATAGCCCATGCCAAAGAGCTTGTCGATGGTCAGGGTCTTGCCGATGACCATGTTGGTCTCCATGTCCACCCCCATGGCGGTGAGGTTGTCCACCTCTTTTTGGACGATGGACTTGGGCAGACGAAACTCGGGGATACCGTAGACCAGCACGCCGCCGGCGGTGTGCAGGGCCTCGAAGACGGTGACCTGGTAGCCCTTCTTGGCCAGGTCGCCCGCACAGGTCAGGCCGCTGGGGCCGGAGCCCACCACGGCCACCTTGTGACCGTTGGAGGGGACCTTTTCTGGGGCCTGGTCGGCGTGGGCGTTGTGCCAGTCGGCCACGAACCGCTCCAGGCGGCCAATGCCCACCGGCTCTCCCTTGATGCCCCGGACGCATTTGCTCTCGCACTGGGTCTCCTGGGGGCACACCCGGCCGCAGACGGCGGGCAGAGAGGAACTCTGCTGGATGACCTGGTAGGCGCCTTCGAAGTCGCCCTCCTGGATCTTCTTGATGAAGTCGGGGATGTGGATGTTCACCGGGCAGCCGCTCACGCAGGGCATATTCTTGCAGCTCAGGCAGCGAAGGGCCTCCTGGATGGCGGTCTCCTCGCTGTAGCCCAGAGCTACCTCGTCAAAGTTGTGGGCACGGACCTTGGGGTCCTGGGTGGGCATGGGATTCTTTTTGGGATCCATGTTAGCCATTGTTATCGCCCCTCCTTCTTGAACAGGTTGCAGGTCTCTTCGTAGGCGTGGCGCTCGAAGTCCCGGTACATAGCGCCCCGGCTCATGGCCTCGTCAAAGTCCACCTCGTAGCCGTTGAAGTCGGGCCCGTCCACGCAGGCGAACTTGGTGACGGCCTTGCCGTCTTGATGTAGGGTGAGCCGGCAGCCGCCGCACATGCCGGTGCCGTCGATCATGATGGGGTTCATGCTCACCATGCAGGGGATGCCGGTGGGCCGGGTGGCCTCCACCACGAACTTCATCATGATGAGGGGCCCGATGGCGATGACCTCGTCGAAGGTCTCGCCGTTTGCGAACATCTCGTTGAGGGGCACGCACACGTTGCCCTGGCGGCCATAGGAGCCGTCGTCGGTCATGACGTGGAGCGTTTCAGAGCAGGCCTTGAACTCGTTTTCCAAAATCAGCAGGTCCTTGGAGCGAAAGCCGATGATGCTGGTGACCTGGCAGCCCTGGTCGTGGAGCTTCTGGGCCACAGGCAGGGCGATGGCGCAGCCTACGCCGCCGCCCACCACGCAGACCTTCTTGAGCCCTTCGGTGTGGGTGGCCACGCCCAGAGGGCCCACGAAGTCCTGGAGGCTGTCGCCCTCGTTCAGGTGGTTGAGCCGCTCGGTGGTGGCGCCCACGATCTGGAAAATGATGCTGACGGTGCCCTTTTCCCGGTCGTAGCCCGCCACGGTCAGGGGGATACGCTCGCCCTTTTCGTCCACACGCAGGATAATGAACTGGCCAGGCTGGGCCTTGGCGGCCACAAAGGGCGCCTCGATGTCCATCTTGGTGACGGTGGGGTTGAGCACTTCTTTTTTGACGATCTTGTACATTTCACCCTCTCCTTTCGGAATCACGATACCATAATAAAAATATTGACCAAAGAAAAAGTATACTAGTCCTGTCAAAAAAGTCAAGAGGAAAAACTTTTAACGGGGAAAAAGCGGCTGTCGTTGCCGGCAGCCGCTTTCTGTTTGGATGTAACGTCTTAGAAGTCCACTTCCGTGTCGTAGTAGCAGCACTTGAGGAGCTTCTCCATCTCCTCCACGCTGGGCTGGCGGGGGTTGGAGCCGGTACAGGCGTCGCCAAGGGCATTGACGGCGATGTCGTGGAGCCGCTCCAGAAACACGTTCTCAGGGACGAAGCCCTGGTCGGTGGGATAGCTGTCGGGGCCGTAGTTCTTGATGCAGTGGGGGATGTTCAACGCGTCGTTCATGCCCCGGAGGTAGTCGATGAGCAGGCGGACCTTTTCATCGTCATTGGCGCCGCCCAGGCCCATCTCGTCGGCGATGACGCCGTAGCGCTTTTTGGCGGTGGGATCCTTGGCATTGAAGGCGATGACCTTGGGCAAGTACATGGCGTTGGCCGCACCATGGATGATGTGGGCGCCGTAGTCGGCGAAGGCGGCGCCAGTCTTGTGGGCCATGGAGTGGACGATGCCCAGCAGGGCGTTGGAGAAGGCCATGCCGGCCAGACACTGGGCGTTGTGCATACTGTCCCGCTTGGCCATGTCGCCGTTGTAGCTGTCCACCAAATCCTTCTGGATCATGCGGATGGCGAAGATGGCCAGGGGATCGGTATAGTCGCAGTTGGCGGTGGAGACATAGGCCTCCACGGCGTGGGTCATGGCGTCCATACCGGTGTGGGCCACCAGCTTCTGGGGCATGGTCTCGGCCAGGTCGGGGTCCACGATAGCCACGTCGGGGGTGATCTCAAAGTCGGCGATGGGGTACTTGATGCCCTTTTGGTAATCGGTGATGATGGAGAAGGCGGTGACCTCGGTGGCGGTGCCGGAGGTGGAGGAGATGGCGCAGAAATGGGCCTTCTTGCGGAGCTTGGGCAGGCCGAAGACCTTGCACATATCCTCGAAGGTGACCTCGGGGTACTCGTACTTGATCCACATGGCCTTGGCCGCGTCGATGGGGGAGCCGCCGCCCATGGCGATGATCCAGTCGGGCTGGAACTGGAGCATCTTTTCCGCGCCCTTCATCACGGTCTCTACGGAGGGGTCTGGCTCGATGTTCTCAATGAGGTCTACCTCCATCCCGGCCTCCTTCAGGTAGCCGATGGCCTTGTCCAAAAAGCCGAAGCGCTTCATGGAGCCGCCGCCTACGCAGATGATAGCTCGCTTGCCCTCAAAGGTCTTCAGGGCTTCCAGAGCACCCTTGCCGTGGTAGAGGTCCCGGGGAAGAGTAAAACGTGCCATGATGAATTCCTCCTTTTTTGTTGTCGGACCCGTTTTACCACACTTCCAGGAGAAAGTAAAATTCCTTTTTTGTCAAATCTGTCTTGCGTGATTTGATAAGTCTGCCCGGATAAAAGATCCCCGGCCCTGTCAGGGCCGGGGATCGTCGGCGGGGGAGAAAGGATCCAGAATGCGCTCTTTGGAGCGAAAGAGTTCTCGGACAAAGCGCTGGTCCAGATCGGTGAGGTGGTAGTCCTGGCTGTGGATGAGCACATCGCAGTAGACCCTCCCGGTGTCGATGCAGGTCTTTTGCACCAGGCCGTAGCGCTCCAGCAGCCTTTCCGGCACGGCGGAGACCCACATGAAGGTGCTGGTGTTTTCCGACAAAAGCTCGAACTGGCTGGAGCGCTCAAAGACGTAGATGCGCTTGTCGATATCCCCCGGTAATTCCTGCTGTCGGACGGTGGATAGGGACAAAAAGGGGACAAAGGGGTCGGCGTGGGCGATCTCGGTGTAGGGCTTGAGATCGTCGTAGCAGAGGTCGTTTCGGCTTGCCAGAGGGTGGTCTTTGGACAGCAGCAGCACATAGCGAAACTGGGTCACCAGGTCGTGGGTCAGGCCCTTTTCCTCCAACAGGTCCCGGAAATACCGCTCAAAATTCTCCGCGTAACGGATGATGCCCAGGCGGTAGTCGGCCTCCACGATATTCTTGATGGCCCGCATGGCGTTGGTCTCTTTGTAGAAAAGTTCGGCGGGGACATTGGGGTCGATGGAGCGGGAGAAGCGAACAAAGGCATCGGAGATGTAGCTGGCCCGGGGTACGGAGATGGAAAAGCGCTGACGGGCTGGGGCGTTTTTGCGGTAGAGGTCCTCCACCTCGTCGATCTGGGCGAGGATACGGTTGGCGTAGCGGAGGAACTCCTCCCCCTCGGGGGTGGGCACCATACCCCGGGGCACCCGCTTGAAGATGGTGATGCCCAGAGACTGCTCCAGCTCCTTGACCGCCCGGCTCAGGTTGGGCTGGCCAATGTAGAGGTTCTCTGAGGCTTTGCGAAGAGAGCCCGTTCGGGCCACCTCCGCGGCGTATTTCAAATGCAGGATGTTCAAGGGGGCCACCTCCGCTCAAATGGGGTCAAAAAGGGGCTCAGGCAAAACGCCCGGTGGGGTTTACAGGGTGATCCACCCCAGCACGTTGGCGATGGAGCTGACCAGGATGAGCACCAGGCACACAGGGGCCAGGTACTTCATGCAAAGGCGGTACAGCCGCTTGCGGCGAAAGCGCGAGGAGAGCTCCACCTCGGCCTCCAGCTTGGAAAAGCCCACCACCCGGACCACCAAAAAGCATGTGGCCAGCGCGCCCAGGGGCAGCATGATGGAGTTGGTGATGAAGTCAAAAAAGTCCAAAAACTGCATGCCCAGCAGTTTGAACTCTCCCCATACGCCGTAGCCCAGCGCGGAGCAGGAGCCCAGCGCCAGGGTCACCACGCCCATCAACAAGCAGGCCTTGGGGCGGCTCAGATGGAGTTCGTCCTCCCAGGTGGAGACGCTGGTCTCCATCAGGGAGATGGCGCTTGTCAGGGCGGCGAAGAGGAACATGAGGAAGAAGGCCACGCCCACCACGGGGCCAATGCCCATGCTGGCGAAGATCTTGGGCAGGGTGATGAAGGTGAGGGAGGGCCCGGCCTGGAGGGCGTCCACATTTCCGCCGGAGAAGGAGAAGACGGCGGGAATGATCATCAGCCCCGCCAGCAGCGCCACGCCGGTGTCGAACAGCTCCACCTGGGCGGTGCTCTTTTCGATGTCCACGTCCTTGTCGATGTAGGAGCCGTAGGTGTAGAGGATGCCCATGGCGATGGACAAGGAGTAGAACATCTGCCCCATGGCGGCGATGACCGTCATAAAGGAGAAGTCTTCCCAGTGGGGGATGAGGAAGTATTTGACCCCCTCCCAGGCCCCGGGCTGGAGGACGCAGTAGACCGTCACCGCCACCGCCAGCAAAATGAGCACGGGCATCATCACCTTGCTCACCCGCTCCACGCCGCTTTTGACCCCGGCCAGAATGACCAGAAAGACCATGGCGGTGAAGAGGATGAACCAGAACTCCACGCCGCCCGAGGCGGTGATGAAGCCGTCAAAGAAGCCGTCCCCGGCCAGGGCCTGGGCGCTGCCCCGGAGGTACTCAAAGAGGTACTTGAGCACCCAGCCGCCGATGACGCAGTAGTAGGGCACGATGAGCATGGGAGCCAGGGCGTTGACCCAGCCGCCGAAGTGGAAGGGCAGGGCCTTGCCAAAGGCGTGGAAGGCCCCAACGGGGCTTTTCTTGGTCATGCGGCCCAGAGCGGTCTCGGATACGATGAGGGCGTAGCCGAAGGTGAGCATCAAGACCAGATAGGTCAGCAGAAACATGCCGCCGCCGTACTTGGCAGCCAGGTAGGGAAAGCGCCAAATGTTGCCCAGCCCCACCGCCGAGCCCGCCACCGCCAGCACATAGCCTACCCGGCCGGAAAAGCTGCTGCGGGGGCCTAGGGGCGTCTTCTTCATTCCAAGCTCCTCCATTCTCTCTTTGGTGTAAAAAAGCGGCGCGGTATGCTTGCAGCATATCGCGCCGCTGGCTCTCGCCGCTTTTCAGCGCTCCAGCAGACGAATGCGCTGAACGCCGGGGACGGTGCGCAGGTGGTCCACCACCGCCGGGGCGGGCACGCCGTTCACGTCCACCAGGGTGTAGGCGTAGTCGCCCTTGGACTTGTTGGTCATGTTCTCCACGTTCATGCCCTCGGCGCTGAGGGCCGAGGTAACGCCGGCCAGCACGCCGGGGCTGTTGCGGTGGTGGATGCAAAGCCGTGCGGTGCCCGTCCAGGGCATGGTGCAGGCGGGGAGGTTTACCGCGTTGACAATGTTGCCGTTTTCCAGGTAGTCCCGGAGCTGCCGGGCGGCCATCACCGCGCAGTTGTCCTCGCTCTCGGGGGTGGAGGCCCCCAGGTGGGGCAGGGCGGCCACATGGGGCGCGGCCACCAGCTTGTTGTTGGGGAAGTCGGTGGCGTAGGCGGCCACCTTGCCGCTCTCCAGGGCGGCGATGAGGTCGTCGTCCTTTACCAGGGTGCCCCGGGCCAGGTTGATGATGCGCACGCCGTCCTTCATTTTTTCAATGGCGGCGGCGTTGATCATGCCCTTGGTGGTATCCACGGCGGGGACGTGGAGGGTGATGTAGTCGCAGTTTTGGTAGAGCACGTCGATGTCCTTGACCACGTGGACGTGCCGGTCCAGCCGCAAAGCCGCGTCCACCGACAGATAGGGGTCGTAGCCATACACGTCCATGCCCATATTGAGGCCGATGTTGGCCACCAGCGCGCCGATAGCCCCCAGGCCAACCACGCCCAGGGTCTTGCGGTAGAGCTCGGGTCCGGCGAAGGCGGACTTGCCCTTCTCCACCACGTCGGCCACCTCCACGCCGGCGGTGTTGGCCTGGTCCTTTACCCACGCCGCACCGCCCAGCACGTCCCGGGAGGTGAGCAGCAGCGCGCACAGCACCAGCTCCTTGACGGCGTTGGCGTTGGCGCCGGGGGTATTGAAGACCACGATGCCCGCCTCGGAGCAGCGGTCGATGGGGATGTTGTTGGTGCCCGCGCCCGCCCGGGCGATGGCCAGCAGGCTCTCGGGCAGCTCGCCCTCGTGCATGTCGGCGGAGCGGACCAGGATGCCGGTGGGATCGGCGCAGTCACCGCTGACGGCGTACTTGCCGGGGTCCAGCTCGTCCAGGCCGATCTTGGCGATCTTGTTCAGGGTCTTGATCTGATACATATCTCTCAATTCTCCTTATCGAACTTCTTGATAAAGTCGCACAGGGCCTCCACGCCCTCCACGGGCATGGCGTTGTAGATGGAGGCCCGCATACCGCCCACGGCCCGGTGGCCCTTGAGGTTGGTAAAGCCCGCGGCCACGCTCTCGGCCACAAATTTAGCGTCCAGGTCGTCGCTGCCGGTGCGGAAGGTGACGTTCATATCCGAGCGCGAGCCTGGCTCCACGGCGCAGGTGAAGAGCTTGGAGGAGTCGATCACGTCGTAGAGCATCTGGGCCTTGGCGTGCTTGATCTTCTCCATCCCGGCCACGCCGCCCTGCTCGTCCAGCCAGTCCAGCACCAGACCCAGCATATAGATGCACCAGCACGGGGGGGTGTTGTACATGGAGTCCTTGTCGATCATGGTCTTGTAGTTCATCATCAGCGGGGTGTACGGGAGTTCGTGGCCCGCCAGGTCTTCCTTGATGATGACCACCGTCAATCCCGCGGGGGCCATGTTCTTCTGGGCCCCGGCGAAGATGATACCGTACTTGGACACGTCCACCTGCCGCGAGAGGATGTCCGAGGACATATCGCACACGATGGGCACGTTGCCGGTGTCGGGGATATAGGACCACTCGGTGCCGTAGATGGTGTTGTTGGCGCAGTAGTAGAAGTAGCTGGCCTCAGGGTCCAGCGAGAGCTGGTCCTGGGTGGGGATGTAGGTGTGGTTCTTATCCTCGCTGGAGGCGGCCAGGTGGATCTCGCCGTACTTCTTGGCCTCCTTGTAGGCCACGTTGGAGAAGTTGCCGGTGACGGCGTAGTCGGCCTTGCCGGTCTTGCCGATGAGGTTCAGCGGCACCATGGAGAACTGCCCCGACGCGCCGGTCTGCAAGAAGAGGACCTTGTAGCCCTCGGGGACGTTCATCAGGCGGCGGAACTTGGCCTGGGTGTCGTCAAAGATCTTCTGGAAGACCTTGGAGCGGTGGGACATCTCCATGACGCTCATGCCCGAACCCTCAAAGTTGGTGATCTCGCGCCCGGCCCGCTCCAGCGCCTCTAAGGGCAGCATGGACGGACCCGCGGAAAAGTTGTAAACGCGACCTGCCATAACATGGGCCTCCTTACCCGATTTGGGGGAAATTTTCCCCAAAGAAATTCCCATCTATTATAGTCCCGGCGCTCCCAACTGTCAAGTTGCCCGTCAAATTGTCTGGCCTTTGACAAAATTTCGACAAATTTCCGCAAAATTAGTCTATACTAATCAATACTTTTTATGTATAATAGTAGACGATTGAGCTTAGGGGCCGGCAGGCCCCAGAAAGACAGGAGGAAAGACTATGCCAAACTGCAAAACGGTGATCGCCTACCACGGCACGCCCCAGCAAGAGGACGAGCTGAAGAAGGTCATCGAAGCGCACAAGGGCCAGGCCGGGGCCACCATGCCGGTGCTCCAGGCGGCCCAGGAGATCTTCGGCTATCTTCCCGAGGAGGTCCAGATCATGATCGCCGAGGGGCTGGACGTGCCCCTCTCCGAGGTCTACGGCGTGGCTTCGTTCTACGCCCAGTTCTCCATGAACCCCAAGGGCAAGTACCAGATCAGCCTGTGCCTGGGCACGGCGTGCTACGTCAAGGGCGCGGGGGACATTCTGGAGGAGATCGAGAAGAAGCTGGGCATCAAGGCCGGCGGCATCACCCTGGACGGGCGGTTCTCTCTGGACGCCTGCCGGTGCATCGGCGCGTGCGGCCTGGCCCCGGTCATGATGATCAACGACCAGGTGTACGGCCGCCTGACCCCCGACCAGATCGGCCCCATCCTGGCCAAATATCAATAAAAAGGAGGGCGAAACGAGATGAAAACGATTTCCGAGCTTACCGCTCTGCGTGAAGAGATGCAGGGCCGCCTGGCCCTCCGCCACACCTCTGATTTCCCCATCGAGGCCACCAACACCGAGGAGTACCAGCGCCACATCCTGGTCTGCGCCGGCACCGGCTGCACCTCCTCCAACTCCCCGGCCATCATCGAGGCCCTCAACAAGGAGCTGAAGGCCAAGGGCCTGGACAAGGCCGCCAAGGTGGTCCACACCGGCTGCTTCGGGTTGTGCGCCCTGGGCCCCATCATGGTCATCTACCCCGAGGGCGCGTTCTATTCCCACGTCACCGTGGACGACGTGCCTGAGATCGTGGAGAGCCACATCGGCAAGGGCCAGCTGGTGGAGCGGCTTTTGCACAAGGAGGACGGCAACACCGTCCACACCCTGCCTGAGAGCCGGTTCTACAAGAACCAGATGCGCATCGGCCTGCGCCACTGCGGCGTGATCAACCCCGACGACATCAACGAATACATCGGCGTGGGCGGCTACACCGCCCTGACCCGTATCCTCACCGAAAAGCAGGACCCCCAGGCCATCATCGACGCGGTGAAAAATTCCGGGCTCCGGGGCCGGGGCGGCGCGGGCTTCTCCACGGGCATGAAGTGGCAGTTCACCGCCGACGCCCAGAGCGAGGACGGCGTGAAGTACGTGGCCTGTAACGCCGACGAGGGCGACCCTGGCGCGTTTATGGACCGCTCGGTGCTGGAGGGCGACCCCCACAGCGTGCTGGAGGCCATGACCATCGCCGGCTACGCCGTGGGCGCGCACCAGGGCTACATCTACATCCGGGCCGAGTACCCCATCGCCGTGGACCGGCTGAACACCGCCATCGGCCAGTCCCGGGAGCTTGGCTTCCTGGGCAAGGACATCTTTGGCTCGGGCTTTGACTTCGACATCGAGCTTCGCCTGGGCGCGGGCGCTTTCGTCTGCGGCGAGGAGACGGCCCTGATGACCTCCATCGAGGGCCACCGGGGCGAGCCCCGGCCCCGTCCGCCCTTCCCCGCGGTGAAGGGCCTGTGGCAGCGGCCCACCCTTTTGAACAACGTGGAGACCTACGCCAACATCACCTGGATCTTGAATAACGGCGCTGAGAAGTTCGCCGCCATCGGCACCGCCAAGAGCAAGGGCACCAAGGTCTTCGCCCTGGGCGGCAAGATCACCAACACGGGCCTTGTGGAGGTGCCCATGGGCACCACCCTTCGCACCATCGTGGAGGACATCGGCGGCGGCGTGCCCGGGGGCCACAAGTTCAAGGCCGCCCAGACCGGCGGCCCCTCCGGCGGCTGCATCCCCGCCTCGCTCATCGACACCCCCATCGACTACGACTCCCTCATGGCCATCGGCTCCATGATGGGCTCGGGCGGCCTCATCGTTATGGACGACACCAACTGCATGGTGGACATCGCCAAGTTCTTCCTGGAGTTCATCATCGACGAGTCCTGCGGCAAGTGTACGCCCTGCCGCATCGGCACCAAGCGGCTGTATGACCTTCTGTGCAAGATCACCGAGGGCAACGGCACCCTGGCCGACATCGACACCATCGAGGAGCTGTGCGAGCACCTGAAGTCCTCGGCCCTGTGCGCTCTGGGCCAGTCCGCCCCCAACCCGGTGCTCAGCACTCTGGCCCACTTCCGGGACGAGTACGTGGCCCACGTGGTGGAAAAGCGTTGCCCGGCGGGCGTGTGTAAGAACCTGCTGCGCTTCACCATCGACCCCGAAAAGTGCAAGGGCTGCACCTTGTGCGCCCGTAATTGTCCGGTGCAGGCGATCTCTGGACAGCTCCGGGCCCCCCACGTCATCGACCACACCAAGTGCGTCAAGTGCGGGGCCTGTATCGATAACTGTAAGTTCGGCGCCATCAGCCGTTCTTAAAGGAGGGACGAGACAATGGAAAAGAAAATGGTCAACCTTACCATCAACAACATCCCCGTCACCGTCCCTGAGGGCACGACCATCCTGGAGGCGGCCCGGACGGTGGGTATCCGCATCCCCTCGCTGTGCTTCCTCAAGGGCATCAACGAGATCGGCGCGTGCCGCATCTGCGTGGTGGAGGTCAAGGGCGCTCGCAGCCTGGTGGCCTCCTGCGTCTACCCCGTCAGCGAGGGCATGGAGGTCCAGACCAACACCGCCAAGGTGAGAAAGTCCCGGAAGCTGACCTTGGAGCTCATTTTGTCCAACCACCGCATGGACTGTCTGACCTGCGCCCGCAACGCCCACTGTGAGCTGCGGGAGCTGGCCGCCGAGTTCAACATCGACGCGGTGCGCTACGCCAACGACGAGCTGCTGCCCCGCATCGAGGACAGCGCCGCCCACCTGGTCCGGGACAATTCCAAGTGTATCCTCTGCCGCCGCTGCACCGCCGTGTGCCGCAAGGCCCAGGAGGTGGGCGTGATCGGGGCCAACGACCGTGGCTTCGCCACCCACATCGGCTGCGCCTTCGACCGGGACCTGGCCGAGGTGGACTGCGTGTCCTGCGGCCAGTGCATCGTGGCCTGCCCCACCGGCGCGCTCTATGAGAAAGACGACACCCAGAAGGTCTGGGACGCCATCCACGACCCCAGCAAGCACGTGGTCGTCGGCCCCGCCCCCTCGGTCCGTGTCACCCTAGGCGAGTGCTTCAACGAGCCCATCGGCACCAACGTGGAGGGCCGGATGGTCACCGCCCTGAAGCGGCTGGGCTTTGACAAGGTCTTCGACGTGGACACCGCCGCCGACTTCACCATCATGGAGGAGGGCACGGAGTTCCTGGGCCGGCTGAAGAACGGCGGCACCCTGCCCATGATCACCTCCTGCTCGCCGGGCTGGATCCGCTACTGCGAGCAGCACCACCCCGACATGCTGCCCAACCTCTCCTCGTGCAAGTCGCCCCAGCAGATGTTCGGCTCGCTGGTGAAGACCTACTACGCCGAGAAGGCGGGCATCGACCCCAAGGACATCGTGGTGGTGTCCATCATGCCCTGCACCGCCAAGAAGTACGAGGTCCAGCGGGAAGAGCAGCGGCTGAAAAACGGCTGCATGCCTGTGGACATCTCCCTGACCACCCGGGAGCTGGGCCGGATGATCAAGCACGCGGGCCTGCTCTTCGACCACCTGCCCGAGAGCGACTTTGACCCCATGCTGGGCCAGTCCACCGGCGCGTCCGTCATCTTCGGCGCCACCGGCGGCGTGATGGAGGCCGCTCTGCGCACCGTGGTGGAGACCCTCACCGGCAAGGACTCCGCCCCCGTGGAGTTCCACGACGTGCGGGGCCTGGAGGGCATCAAGGAGGCCAGCTACGACGTGGCGGGCAAGACGGTGAAGGTCTGCGTGGCCTCGGGCCTCTCTAACGCCAAGAAGGTCCTGGACATGGTCAAGTCCGGGGAGAAGAAGTACGACTTCATCGAGTTCATGGCCTGTCCCGGCGGCTGCGTCAACGGCGGCGGCCAGCCCCAGCAGCCCGCCGAGGTCCGCAACTTCACCGACCTGGTGGCCCTGCGCGCCGCGGCCCTCTACGCCGACGACCAGGCCAAGACCTTCCGCAAGAGCCACGAGAACCCCGAGCTCATCGCCGCCTACAAGGACTACCTGGGCGAGCCCGGCGGCCACAAGGCCCACGACATCCTCCACTGCACCTACATCCCCCAGAAGCGCTACCGCACCGAGGGGTAAGAAACGAACGAAAAGAGCGCGTGACCAGCTAGGTCACGCGCTCTTTTTGCCCGCTATTGGTCTGTGCCCGGACGCTTTACATGGCGGTGGCAGGCGGGGGTGTCCGCCTTCTTGTCCCGGGCCCTCGGATTGCCGCAGTGGCCGCGGTCCAGGGCATGGTATTGGTGGTTGCCGACCCGGACATAGTGGCGGTAAAAATGCCGGCAGGTCTCGCAGGTCTTTGTTACGGGTTCGTCCATGATTATCACCTCCTAGTGCTATTATACACTATTTTATTTTATTTGCAACTAGTTGTAAAAGAAAATTTTTCATGTATACTTAATTGCATAAGGTGGTGCATAATGATGGCAGAACCGTTGCTGGTGAACCGCACCCGGTTCACCTCTTCCCTGAAAAATGAGTTGATGGTGGACTTTGACAAGCTGGCGGAGGAGACCCGCATCCCCAAATCCCGCCTCATCGACGAGGCCATCGAGGACCTGCTGAACAAATACAAAAAGCGAGACGGCTGAAAGCCGTCTCGCTTTTTACGTGGACAAAAGGTCCTTGGGCGGTCTCAGCCCGCCTGCTCGGCCTTGGCGGCCTCGGTGAGGGCCAGGGAGAGCTGGTCGGGGCAGGAGGTGCCCTTGCCGCCGCAGTCGATGCCCTGGAGCAGGGGGATGAGCTCGTCTACCCGCTTGCCCCGGCACAGGGCGGAGACCCCCTGGAGGTTGCCGTTGCAGCCGCCCAGGAAGGAGATGGACTGTACCACGCCGTTTTCCAGCTCGATGTCGATCTTGCGCGAGCAAACGCCTCGGGGGGTGTAGGTGTATTTCATGGAAATAAGCCTCCTTGTTGTGGATTCAGGACTGCTGGAGCAGAAGGATCAGGGTGTGGATGACGGATTTTGGGGAGATGTGGACCCCGGTAAAGTGCTCCAGGGCGAAGATGGCCTGGTGGATGAGCAGCGGCCCGCCGGGCATGGTCCGGTGGCCCAGGGCCTTGGCTTCTTTGAGCAGCTCGGTCTCGATGGGGTGATAGATGAGGTCGGCTGCCATGGCCTCGGCTGGCAGGGCCTTGAGGAAGGAGAGGTCGGCAAATTTCTCCTGGCCCGCCATGCCCAGGCAGGTGGCGTTGACCAGCAGGTCACACTCCGCAGCGGCCTGGGCCAGATCCTGGTCCGTCCAATCGGTGACGGCGCCCTGACCGGGGATGAGGGCCGCCACCGCCTCGGCCTTGGACCGGGTGCGGTTGGCCACGGTGACCACCGACGCGCCCGCGTCGGCCAGGCCCACCGCCACCGCCTTGGCGGCCCCTCCAGCCCCCAGCAGCAGGACCCGCTTGCCCTTCGCATGAAAGCCGCGGTCTAAAAGGGCCTGGACGAAACCGGGACAGTCGGTGTTGTATCCGTATAATTTGCCGTCTCTAATACAGACAGTGTTCACAGCGCCTAGCTTTGCCGCCAGCGGGTCCAGCTCGTCCAGATAGGGGACCAGCAGCTCCTTAAAGGGCATGGTGGCGTTGAAGCCGGCGTAGCCCAGGGTCTTGGCGGCGGCGAGGAAGTCGGCCAGGGCCTCGGGCTTCACCGGCTGGCAGAGGTAGACGTAGTCCAGCCCCAGGGCCTGGCACATGGCGTTTTGGAGCACGGGGGACTTGGAGTGGGTCACCGGGTCGCCGATGATACACAGCTTTTTGGCCGTGTTGGTCAGTTCGATCAGCATTTTTGGCCCTCCAGGAAGTACTGCAAAGCGGCCTCGTAGCCATAGAGGCCCAGACCGCAGATCTGGCCCACGCAGGCGGGGGCGGTGACGCTCTTGTGGCGAAACTCCTCGCGCTTGTGGACGTTGGAGATGTGGACCTCCACGGCGGGGACGCTCACCGCCTTCAGCGCGTCCAGGATGGCGTAGGAGTAGTGGGTGAAGGCCCCGGGGTTGATGACGATGGCGTCGTAGACCCCCTGGGCGGCGTGGATGGCGTCGATGAGGGCCCCCTCGTGGTTGGACTGGAGGCACTCCACGCTGGAGCCGTGGGCCTGGGCAAAGGACTGGAGCCGTCGGCACAGCGTGTCGTAGCTCTCCTGGCCGTAGACGCCGGGCTCCCGCTGGCCCAGCAGGTTCAGGTTGGGGCCGTTCAAAATGAGAAATTTCATGGGGTCAGGGCCTCCTTTTCAAAGATGGCGGCGATCTGCTCCGCCGCCTCCTGATAGGTGTCGGTGGGGGCGATATAGTGGTGGGCGTAGCGCTTGTAAAGGCCAAGCCGCTCTTGGTAGAGCCGGTAGACGCGCTCCGGGTCCCGGGCCAGCAGGGGACGGCCCTTGTGGTCCTCGCCCAGGATGGCCTGGGGTGGGCGGTCTCGGAAGAAGACAAGGCCGGTCCGGGCCAGGGCGGCCATGTTTTCCTCCCGGAGCACGATACCGCCGCCGGTGGCGATGACCGCCCCGCCTGCCTGGGCGGCCCGATGGGCAGCTTGGGTCTCCAGGTCCCGGAAGTGGGCTTCGCCAAAGCGGTCAAAGAGCTCTGGGATGGTCATGCCGGCGGTCTCCACGACCATAGCGTCGGTGTCCAGCAAGGGAAGGCCAAAGCGGCGGGCCAAAAGCTGGCCCATTTTGGTCTTTCCTGAGCCGGGCATGCCGATGAGGACCAGGTTTTTCATGCGTCATCCTCCCCGGAGCGGTAGTTGCCCAGCACCCGGAAGCCGGTGGAGCACTCGATCATCTCCCGCAGCACAAGGTCCAGCTCGGGGGAGAGCAGGTTGCCCGAAAAGTCCACGAAAAAGCGGTATTCCCAGCTCTTTTCCAGGATGGGGCGGCTCTCCAGCTTCATCATGTTGAGCCCGCCCACGGCGAAGACGGCCAGGATCTGGTGAAGAGTGCCCGCCTGGTGGGGCAGGGTGAACAGAGCGCTGATCTTGTCCCGCCCCGGGTCCAGCTCCATCCGGGGCGACACCACCACGAAGCGGGTGTAGTTGGCCTGGGCCTGGGCGATGTGCCGGGCCAGGACGTGGAGCCCGTAGAGCTTGGCGCACCGCTCCGAGCCGATGGCGGCGCAGTTCTGACCGCTCTCGGAGACGAACTTAGCCGCGGCGGCGGTATTACTGAGGGCGGTCTGCTTCCAGCCCGGGTGGTCCTTTAAGTAGGGTGCGCACTGGGAAAGGCCCTGCTCGTGGGAGTAGACGGCCTGTATGTCGTCCAGGTCCACGCCCTGGGGGGCCATCAGGCAGTGGTCCACCCGGAGCTTCACCTCGCCCACGATGAAGTGCTCGTACTTGGCTAAGAGGTCGTAGACCTGGTTGATGGAGCCGGTGGAGGAGTTCTCGATGGGCACCACGCCGTAGTCGGCCTCGCCATGCTGAAGGGCGGCGAATACGTCCTCCCAGGTGGGAAGGCTGCGGCGGTCACAGTCCTCGCCGAAGTAAGCCGCGGCGGCCTCCTCGGCGTAGGCCCCGGTCACGCCCTGGTAGAGCACCCGGGGGTTTTCCACCGGCTGGGCGGCCTGGGCCTTTTGGGCCAGGTAGGCCAGGTAGTCGGGCTGGTCGGCACACACCAGCCGCCGCTGCTGGCGGCGGGACAGGGCCATGATGGTCTCAAAGAGGGTGCGGCACTCGCTTTGGATGCCCTGGGGGGCCAGCTCGGCCTTGGAGTCCAACACTTCCTGCTCGCGCTTGGGGTCCAGCACCTGGACCCCGGCGCGGACTTTGTATTCGCCCACCTGCTGGGTCAGGGCCATCCGCCGGGCGAAGAGGGCCACCAGGTCCTTGTCTACGCCGTCGATCTGGTCCCGGAGGGCCTTGAGCTCGTCCATCAGCGGTAGTCCTCCTTCAAGGCCACATACACCTGGGCGTTGCGGCGGATGTCGGCCATCTCGTCGCCTGTGAGGGGCCGCTTCACCTTGGCCGGGGCCCCCATGACCATGGAGCCGTCGGGGATCTCCGTCCGGGGGGTGACCACCGCCCCGGCGGCGATGAGGCAGCCCTTGCCGACCACCGCGCCGTCCAGCACCGTGGCCCCCATGCCGATGAGGCTGTCGTCACCGATGGTGCAGCTATGCAAAATGGCCCCATGGCCCACGGTGACCCCCTTGCCGATGGTCAGGGGCAGGCCGGTCTCCACGTGCAAAACGGCGTTATCCTGGACGTTGGAGCCGTCGCCGATGACGATGGCGTCCTCGTCGCCCCGGATGACGGCGTTGTACCAGACCGAGCAGTTCTCGCCCAGCGTCACGTTGCCCACCACCACCGCGCCGGGGAAGATCATGGCGGAGTCGGGCGGGGTCACAGGCTTGAATTTCGGCATAATAGGACCTCCTTTACAGGTTCAGATGCCCAGCAACTGGCAAGTTGCGAGGGCGGCGGCCGCTTCTACCACCGGCACGGCCCGCTGGACCACGCAGGGGTCGTGCCGCCCACTGATGCGAAGTTCCACATCCGCCCCGGCGTCCAGGTCTACGGTCTGCTGCTCCAGCGCGATGGAGGGCGTGGGCCGGAAGGTGACCTCGAAGACCACGGGCATGCCGTTGGTGATGCCGCCGTTGACCCCGCCGGCGTTGTTGGTCTTGGCCACCACCTTGCCGTCCTTGATGGCCCAGGGGTCGTTGGCCTCGCTGCCGCGCATATAGGAAAAGGCCACGCCCGCCCCAAAGCCCACGGCCTTCACGGCGGGGATGGCGAACAGGTGCTGGGAGAAGATACCCTCCACATTTTTGCCCAGGTCCGGGTCGCCCAGTCCGGCGGGAAGGCCGGTGACGGCGCACTCGATGGCCCCGCCTACGCTGTCGCCCTCGGCCTTAGCGGCCAAAATGGCCTGGCGCATCTCCTGGCCCCGGGCGTCGTCCAGCACGGGAAAGTCTTTGCCGCGAAGGGCCATCAGGTCAAGGGGGTCGTTGCAGACCGCGTCGGAAACGCCGTAGATCTCGCTGATATGGGCCCCGATCTGTACGCCCCTTTGGGCCAGGATGAGCTGGGCCACCGCCCCGGCGAAGACCAGGGGAGCGGTGAGCCGCCCGGAGAAGTGGCCGCCGCCGCGGTAGTCGTTGTGGCCGCCGTAGCGGACATAGGCGGCATAGTCGCTGTGGCCGGGCCGGGGCTTTCGGGCCAGGTCGGCGTAGTCGGAGGAGTGGGTGTCGGCGTTGGGGATGACGGCGGTGAGGGGCGCGCCGGTGGTCTTGCCCTCAAATACCCCCGAGAGGATGGTGGGCACGTCGGTCTCCTTTCGGGCGGTGGCGGTGGGGTCCTTGCCCGGGGCACGGCGGTCCAGCTGGCGCTGGATGAAGTTCATGTCCAGGCTCAGTCCGGCGGGTACGCCCGTCAAGGTCACGCCGATGGCCGGGCCGTGGCTCTCGCCAAAGATCACGTATTCCATGCCAACTGCCCTCCCAATCTCTCATATTCCGCCCAAAAGTCGGGGTAGGATTTCTCCACCGCCTGGGCGTTGGTGATGGTCACCGGGGCCTGACTTTTCACGGCGGCCACGGCGGCCATCATGGCAATGCGGTGGTCGTTGTAGCTGTCCACCCTGCCGCCGGTCAGGGCCTCCACACCCTGGAACTCCAGGTAGTCCGGCCCCTCGGTGACCTGGGCCCCCAGGGCGTTCAGGGTCTGGGCCACGGCGTGTAGGCGGTCGGATTCCTTCATGCGAAGCCGCGCGGCGTTGGAGAGGACCGTTTTGCCCCGGCGCAGAGCGGCCATGGCCGCCAGGGGCGGGACCAGGTCGGGGCACTGGCTCACGTCGATGTCCACGTCCCCCGGAGCGGTCAGGGTCTCAAAGTGCTGGGCGATGACCTTGTCCCCTTGCAGGGACATGGGGTCCAGCCCGGTGAGCTCCAGGCTGCAGCCCGAGGCCCTCGCGGCGTACCAAAATCCCGCCTGGGACCAGTCCCCCTCTGCCGTCACATCCTGGGCGGTGTAGGTCTGGCCGCCCTCCACGTGGTACTGGGGCGGCAGGGACAGCGTGGCGGCGCTGCGAACGCCGAAGCGCTCCAACACCTGGCAGGTCATGGCGATGTAGTCCACGCTCTCCAAGTCGGTGGTGGGCAAAATGGCGGAGGGGCCGTTCAGCAAGGGCAGGGCGAACAGCAGCCCGGTGAAAAACTGGCTGGACACGTTGCCGGGCAAGGGGTACTCCCCCGGCTCCAGCAGGCCCTGGACGGTGAGGACCCCGTCCCTTTGCTCGAAAAAGATGCTTTTTTGTCGAAAGAGGTCGAAATAGGGCTCCAAGGGCCGCTCCATCAGCCGCCCCTGGCCGGTGAAAATGCCTCCGCCCCGGACCGCCAGGGCCACGGGGATGAGAAACCGGAGCGTGGAGCCCGATTCGCCGCAGTCCAGGTGGGGCAGGGCCATGCGCCGCAGGGGCGACACGGCGTTGGTGGCCATGCCGTGGACCAAGAGGCCGTCGGCAGTCTCCTCAAACTCCGCACCCAGCTCCTCTAGGCACCGCCGTGTGGCGGCCATGTCCTGGGAGGGGGCCAGGCCCCGGAGCAGGCTGTCGCCCTGGGCCAGGGCGGCGGCAATGAGCAGCCGGTGGGCCTGGGACTTGGAGGGCGGGACAGTCACGGTCCCCGCCAGGGTCTTGGGTGTGATGGTAAGCGTCATAGCAAGCCCTCCAACAGCCCCAGAAGCTCTGCTTTGGGCATTTTCCGGGCAATCGCGTGACCCATCTGCTCCAGCAAAATGACCGAGATGTCCGCCCCCGCGCCCTTCTTGTCCCGGCCGATGGCGTCGGCGTAGGTCTGGGCGTCGCAATCGATGGCAGTGGGCAGGCCCAGCTTGGAAAGCAGCGCCTCCAGTTGCCCGGGCAAGGCGGAGGGAGTCACGCCCAGGCTGACGCCCAGTTTGGCGGCGGTCACCATCCCCGCGCTGACGGCCTGGCCGTGGGTCCAGGTCTCGTAGTGGCCCGCCAGCTCGTAGGCGTGGCCGATGGTGTGGCCGAAGTTCAACAGCATCCGCTTGCCCGTGTCCCGCTCGTCCTCCAAAACCACCTGCCGCTTGATGCCGCAGCAGGTGAGCAGGACGTGCTCGATGTCGGGCATGAGCATGGCCCGGCTGGGCCGGACGCTGAGGAAGTCGAAGAAGGGCTTATCCCAGATGCAGCCGTATTTGACCACCTCCGCCATGCCGTCGGCAAAGGTCTGGTCGGGCAGGGTGGACAGGACCTGGGGGTCCATCAGCACGCCCCGGGGCTGGTAGAAGCACCCGGCCAGGTTCTTGCCGCTGGGCAGGTCGATAGCCACCTTGCCGCCTACGCTGCTGTCCACCTGGGCCAGCAGTGTGGTGGGGATCTGGATGAAGTCCACGCCCCGGAGCATGGTGGCGGCGGCAAAGCCCGCCAGATCGCCCACCACGCCGCCGCCCAGGGCGACCACCACGTCGGTACGGGTCAGGCCCATCTGGGCCAGCTCGATCCAAAGCCCCACCAGATTGTCCGGGGACTTGCTGGGCTCGCCGGGGGCCACGCTGAGGCCCTGAACGGCAAAGCCCGCGGCCTTCAGCGATTCAGTCAGGCGGTGGCCGTAGAGACCGCCCACGGTGTCGTCGGTGACCACCGCGCACAGCCTGGCCTTGGGGCACAGGGCGCGGATATGCTCTCCCGCCCGGTCCAGCAGGCCGTTTTCAATGACGATGTCGTATTCCCTGCCCGGCAGGTCCACCGTGAGGGTCTTCATGGCAAATATCCCCCTTACAAGGCGTCTACAAACTCCGTGATGGTGTCCAAAAAGGCCTCCTCGCCCAAGGTGTTGAGCTTGAAGAACATGGCCTGGCTGCCTCCGGCGGTGATGGCGGTGAGGTGGAGGTCCTCGCCCTGTCCGGCCAGGGTGACGCACAAAGCCACCCGGTTGCCCCCAAAGGCGCTGTAGCGCTCATACATCCGCACTGCCACCCGGGTCTGGCCAACGGTGAAGTCGGAGGTATCCTCCAACGACGCGGAGGAGCTGTTTTCCAGGATGGTCTCCTGCAGCCGGGCCAGGATGAGGTCAAAGTCGCCGGTAAGGTCTCGCTCCAGCATTGCCATGCGTCTAGCTCCTTTCTGTTACACCAGCACCTTCCCCATCATGGGCACCAGGGTGCGGACCTTGGCCATGAGGCCCTGGAAGGACTCGGGGGTCAGGGACTGCTGGCCGTCGCACTTGGCGTGGGGCGGGTCGTTGTGGACTTCGATGATGAGCCCGTCCGCTCCGGCGGCCACGGCGGCCAGGGCCAGGGGCTCCACCATCCAGCTCATGCCCGCGGAGTGGGAGGGGTCCACGATGATGGGCAGGTGGCTCATCTTGTGGATGGCGGGGATGGCGGACACGTCCAGGGTGTTTCGGGTGTAGGTCTCAAAGGTGCGCACGCCCCGCTCGCAGAGGATGACGTTCTCGTTGCCCTCGCTCATGATGTACTCCGCCGACATGATCCACTCTTCGTAGGAGTTGGAAAGGCCCCGCTTGAGGAGGACGGGCTTGGACATCTTGCCTACCTCCTTGAGAAGGTCGAAGTTCTGCATGTTCCTAGCGCCGATCTGGACCACGTCCACCTTTTCTTCAAAGAGCTCGCAGTAGCGGGCCGCCATGATCTCGGTGACGATGGGCAGGCCGGTCTCCGCCTTGGCCTCCAACAGGAGGTCCAGCCCCGGCGTGCCCATGCCCTGGAAGGAATAGGGCGAGGTCCGGGGCTTGAAGGCCCCGCCCCGAAGCATGCAGGCCCCGGAGAGCTGCACGTCCCGGGCCACCTCGATCATCTGGCTCTCGCTCTCCACCGAGCAGGGCCCGGCGATGACGCCGAAGGAGCCGCCGCCGATCTTGGCGTTGCCCACCTGGATGACGCTGTCCTGGGGGTGGAACTTGCGGTTGGCCTTTTTGTAGGGCTCGCTGACGCGCATGATGCGCTCCACGTTGGGCAGGATGGACAGCTTGTCGATGTCCACGGCGGTGGTGTCGCCCACCAATCCCAAAATGGTGCAGCCTACGCCGTTGGTGATGCCCACATTCAGGCCCTGGAGCTCAAAGGACCGGGCCAGGGCCTCCACTTCTTCTTTTTTCGTACCCGGTTTCATGACGACGACCATGGGTTTTCTCTCCTTTACATAAAGAAACGTCTCCGGCACCAGGCCGAAGACGCCAAAATGCTATTTTGCATGATAGCACACATTATAAAAAAAGGCAAGTGCCTAGCCCAGGAGCTGCCGCAAATGCTCCAGGGCCCGCTTTTCGATGCGGCTGACCTGGACCTGGCTGACCCCCAGGAGCTGGGCGCATTTTTCCTGGGTCATGGAGCGGTAGTAGCGAAGCAAGATCACCTTGCGCTCCCGGCTTTCCAAAGCCTTAATGGCCCCTTGCAGGGCTACGCGCTCGACAAGCTCCTCCTCGGGGCCCGGCACGCCCAGGGCGGACTCCAGGGTGAGGCCGTCGGCGGTCTCGGCCTGGAGGGAGGCCACGCTCTGGGTGGCCATTTGGGCGGCGGCAATGTCCTCGGCGGTCAGGCCGGTGTGGGCGGCAAGCTCGGAGAGGGTGGGCTCCCGGCCCAGGTTGGCTCCCAGCAGCGCCGCGGCGGAGCGGACGGTGGCGTGGCGCTCCTTCAGCGAGCGGCTCACCTTCACCGCGCCATCGTCGCGCAAAAACCGCCGGATCTCTCCGGCGATCTTGGGCACGGCGTAGGTGGAAAATTGAGTGCCGTAGCCGCTGTCAAAGCCCTGGATGGCCTTCAAAAAGCCCAGGCAGCCCAGCTGGTAGAGATCGTCGGCCTCCACCCCCCGGCCGTAGTAGCGCCGGACGATGGACCAGATGAGCCCGGCGTTTTGAGTGATGGCCTGTTGGCAGGCCTCCTGGTCGCCGGCCTTGGCCTGGGCCAGCACCTCGGCGGCGGGGGCGGCCGCAGAGTTCATTTCCCCGCGCCCATCCGGGGCGCGATGCGCTTGCGCATGGTGACGGTGGTGCCCTTGCCGGGGACGGAGCGCACCCGCAGATAGTCCATAAAGCTCTCCATGATGGTAAAGCCCATGCCCGAGCGGGAGTCGTCGCCGGTGGTGTAGAGAGGCTCCCGGGCCTGGGTCACGTCGGGGATGCCCACGCCCTTATCCCGGACGGTGACCTCAAAGAGCCGCCCCTCCAAAATGCGAAGGCGCAGGGTCACCACCCCCAGGTCGGCGGGGTAGGCGTGGACGATGGCGTTGGTCACCGCCTCGCTGACGGCGGTCTTGATGTCGCCGATCTCGTCCAGGGTGGGGTCCAGCTGGGCGGCAAAGCAGGCCGCCGTGGTCCGGGCAAAGGCCTCGTTGCTGCTTTTGGAGGGGAAGAGCAGGGTGGCCTGGTTCAAAATGGGGATCATATGTAGCCGCCTCCTTTATGTCATGGGGATGAGCTTGTCAAGCCCAGCCGCGGTAAAGACCTTTTTCGCCTGGGCGGGCACCCGGCAAAGGGAGATGGACCCGCCGGTCTCCTCCATCCGCCGAAGGCCCCGCAGAACGACGGCCAGGCCCGAGGAGTCCATAAAGGCCACCTCGCCCATATCCAGCGCCAGCGTCCTGGGCGAGCGGGCCACGATCTCCCGGTCCAGGGCCAGCATGATGGTCCGGGCCCGGTGGTGGTCGATGTCGCCCTTCAAATAGACCGTGAGGGCGCCGCCCTCTTGGCTCAGTGTAATGCCCATGGTCAAAGCCTCCTTTTTCCCAGTCTCTTAGCTTGTCCCAAGGGGCATCATACTATACCCGCCCCGGCGAAAAAGGCCGAAGAAGGTCTGCCCCGGCGGGCAAATGTAAATTTTTCATAAATAACCGCCCTCCAAGGGAAAAACGTGTTATAATTACCCTATTACACCAGAGGAAGGGAGGGAGGGACCGTGGACGAGGAGACCCTTTTGGGCCTCACCAGCGCCGAGGCCGAGGCCCGCATGGCCGCCGGCGAGGGCAACGCCGATACCCTGCCGCCGACCAAATCCGTAGGGGCCATCCTCCGGGACAACCTGGTGACTCCCTTCAATATATTGAACCTGGTCCTGGCCCTGCTGGTCATCGTGGCCGGGTCGTGGAAAAATACCCTCTTTTTGGGGGTCATCTTCTGGAACGCCGTTATCGGCACGGTCCAGGAGCTGCGGGCCAAGGCGGTCATCGACAAGCTCTCCCTCATCGCCGCCCCCCACGCCAAGGTCATCCGGGACGGCCAGGAGCGATTCCTGGCCCTGGAGGAGCTGGTCCGGGGCGATATTGTCAAGCTGGGCCCCGGCGACCAGGTGGGGGCGGACTGCGCCATCGTCCAGGGGACATGCCGCATGGACGAGAGCCTGCTCACCGGGGAGTCTGACCCCGTGGAGCGGGGCGTGGGCGAGACCCTGCTGTCGGGGAGCTACCTGGTCTCGGGTCACTGCCTGGCCCAGGTGGTCCACGTGGGGGAGGAGAACTACGCCGCTCGGATCACCGCCGAGGCCAAGTACATCAAGCGGCCGAAGTCCGAGATCATGGACTGCGTCAACCGCATCATCAAGTATGTGGGCTACGCCCTGGGGCCCATCGGCGCGGCCCTTTTCATCCGCCAGTGCTTCTTCACCGATTCCACCTGGCGCGAGGCGGTGGTGTCCACCGTGGCCGCCATGGTGGGCATGATCCCCGAGGGGCTGGTGCTGCTCACCAGCGTGGTGCTGGCCGTCAGCGTGGTGCGGCTCTCCAGCCGCGGCGCGCTGGCCCAGGACCTCCACTCGGTGGAGATGCTGGCCCGGGTGGACACGCTGTGCCTGGACAAGACGGGCACCCTGACCACCGGGGAATTTACCGTCACCGCTCTCACTCCAGTAGCGGGCTTTGAGGAGGAGCGGCTACGCTCCGGCCTTGCCGCGCTGCTGGCGGCCACCGGGGACGACAACCCCACCGGCCGGGCCCTGGCGGCCTGGGCGGGGGAGGCCCCGGACTGGGGCGTGAAAAACGCCGCCCCCTTCCAGTCGGACCGGAAGTGGAGCGGCGGCAGCTTCGAAAACGGCGAGACCTGGGTCATGGGGGCGGCGGAGCGGCTATTCCCCCAGGGCCTGGGCGAGTTGGAGGAGCGGCGGCTGGACCTGGCCCGGCAGGGCCTGCGGGTGGTGGCCCTGGGCGTGGCCCAGGGCGAGCTTGGCCCGGACGGAGCCTTGCCCGAGGGCCTGGTCCCGGCGGGGCTCATCGCCCTCTCCGACACCCTGCGGCCCTCGGCGGCGGAGACCCTGGACTACTTCCGCCAGCAGGGCGTGGCGTTGAAGATCATCTCCGGCGACGACCCCCGGACGGTGGCCGACCTGGCCCGTCAGGCTCAATTTTTTGCCCAGGGCGACGGTGAGGAGTTGTGGGTGGACGCCTCCACCTTGCCTGACGAGGCCGCCACCCGCGCGGCGGCGGAACAATACGCCATCTTTGGCCGGGTAACGCCCCAGCAAAAGCTCTGGCTGGTCCAGGCTCTCCAGGCGGCGGGCCACACCGTGGCCATGACCGGCGACGGGGTCAACGACGTGCTGGCCCTCCGGGAGAGCGACTGCGGCGTGGCTATGGCGGCGGGCAGCGAGGCGGCCCGGAACGTGAGCCAGATCGTGCTCATGGGCTCGGACTTCTCCGCCATGCCCGCGGTGGTGGCCGAGGGCCGCCGGGCCATCAACAACCTCCAGCGCTCCTCGGCGCTCTTCCTGACCAAGACCTGCTTCAGTGCCCTGTTGGCGGTGTGCTTCCTCTTCCTGGCCGTGGGCTATCCCTTCGCCCCCATCCAGCTCACCCTCATCAGCTCGCTGACCATCGGCGTGCCCTCCTTCTTCCTGGCCCTGGAGCCCAATAAAGAGCGCATCCGGGGCCGGTTCCGGGACAACGTCTTCGCCCGGGCCCTGCCCGGCGGGGTGTCTATGGCCTCTGCCGTCCTGTGGTGTGTGGCGCTGATGGGCCCCCTGGGCATGAGCGACGCTGAGTTCTCCACGGCGTGCGTGCTGGCGGTGGGCTTTGGTGGACTTGTGAACCTCTATTTCATCAGCGCGCCGCTGAACTGGCCTAGGCGGCTGCTTTTATGGGCTATGGCGGCGGGCTTTGCCCTGGGAGCGTGGCTGTTTTCCGGCCTCTTCTCCCTGGCCCTGCCCCTGGATGTGCGGCTGTGGCCGCTGCTGGGGGCGCTGGCGGCGTGGACCATCGCCGCGCAGCTTGTTCTGCGGTGGGCCATCGGACGGTATGGGCGCAAAAAAACACCGGCGGTTTGAACCGCCGGTGTTTCTTTATCTATCTCAATCCCGGCTCTTGCCGAAGATGCGCAGCAGGTAGAGGAAGAGGTTGATGAAGTCCAGGTAGAGCTCCAAAGCGGAGATGACGCTGGCTTTTTTCAGCATGGCATCGTCGCCCTGGAAGCCGTAGTAGTAGGCCTTGATCTTCTGGGTGTCGTAGGCGGTGTAGCCCAAGAAGATGACCACGCCGATGGTGCACATCACCCGCTCGGCCACGCCGCCGATGTTGAAGATGGCCATGATGAGGTTGGCGATGATGAGGGCGATGAGCCCGCCCACCAGCAGGGTGCGCAGCCGGGACAGGTCGATCTTGGTGACAAAGCCGAACACCGCCATGCCGCCGAAGTACAGCGCGGTGAAGCCGAAGATCATGGCCAGCGTGCCCACCTCATAGGCGGTGAAGATGATGCCGAAGGTCAGTCCGGTCAAAACGGCGTAGATGAAAAAGCACACCGTGGCCATCACCGGGGACAGCTTGCGCAGCATGGCCGACATGGCGATGACCACCACCAGCTCGGCGATCAGGATGGCCCAATGGATCCAGGGTACCGCGGAGAGGACTTGGTACATCAACGTAAAGCCCGACCAGGTGTTGGAGAGGTAATAGGCGATGCCAAAGGTCACCAGCAGCCCCAGAAACATCATGCCAAAGGTCTTGGCGGTGTAGTGGTTCAGGGATTCCTGCCGCTGGGTCTCAAAGCCCTGGGTCTGCTCGGGATAGAAATTTTCCGGCATGGAAGAACACCTCGCTTTTCAAAGTTACCTAATAGTATATCACGCCTTGACGCGTTTTACAACCCTCACACCGCCACGGGGATGGGCCCCGCCAGCTCGTGGTACTGATAGCCCTCCACGGTGAAGGAGTTCTTGGTGAAGGCGTAGAAGTCGGTGACGGCAGGGTCCAGAGTGACCCTGGGCGCATCGAAGGGCTCTCGGCATAAAAGCTCCTCCACCATGGGCACGTGGCGGTCGTAGATGTGGCAGTCGGCGATGACGTGGACCAGCTCGCCGGGGACCAGGCCGCTGACCTGGGCCAGCATCATCAAAAGGGCGGCGTACTGCATCACGTTCCAACCGTTGGCGGTGAGCATGTCCTGGCTGCGCTGGTTCAAAATGCCGTTGAGGACATTGCCCGAGACGTTGAAGGTCATGGACCAGGCGCAGGGCTGCAGCCCCATGTCCTTGAGGTCGTGGTGGTTGAAGATGCTGGTGACCATCCGCCTGGAGGCGGGGCTCTCCCGCAGGGTCTTCAACAGCCAGTCCACCTGGTCCATTTTCCCCTCGGGGAAGTCGTATTGGACCCCAAGCTGATAGCCGTAAGCCTTGCCGATGGAGCCTGTTTCGTCCGCCCAGGCGTCCCAGACGTGGCTGGAGAGGTCGGCAATGTTGTTGGACTTCTTCTGCCAGATCCACAAAAGCTCGTCCACCGCCGACTTGAAAAACTGCCGCCGCACCGTCAGCATGGGGAATTCTTTTTGGAGGTCGTAGCGGTTCACCAGCCCGAAGAGCTTGACGGTGTGGGCCGGGGTCCCGTCCTCCCACCGGGGCCGGACGGCCTGGTCCGTGTCCCACACCCCGTGGTCCAGAATGTCCCGGCAGTTTTGCAAAAAGACTTGGTCGGCATAGCTCATGTAAAAACCCCCTTTGTGCTATTGTAGCACAAAAGGGGCGCTAGCGCAATCAGAGGGGTGGCTTATTGTGGTAGCAGCAGAAAATCCTGCTCAGCCAGCTCCGGTGTGTAGTGAATACAGTTTTTGACCCGTTGAAGCTGTATGGCAGCATCTTTTTCCTCATCTGGTTTGGGAATGGAAACACCCAAGCTTCGTAGCAGGCAGTCAAGCAAGTCGGCTTCACCGTGGCCTGTAACCTGCCAAGTGTTGTGTTGCACGGCGTATGCGGTGTAATCCTTCCACAGATGTGATTCCACCGCCTCCTTGGAACGGACAAAATTCAGTAATCCCTTGTGGTATTGGCTGTCCATCAGCTCATAGATCGCTGTGGCACAGAACTCCCTGGGGATGAATAAGTACTGGGATTCAGGGACTTCCATGGAAAGACTGTCGGTGCAAAGTGTCCCCAATGCCTTTGTATATTTGGACAATTCAGAATCCCATATTGAGTAGGACACCGCCAGGACCCAGCGGCATTGGTCGGTCTCCAAGAAGAAAATGCCCTCGTCGGCCTTCTTTACCCGAATCGTCAATCCAAAGGGGGTGTACGTGGGCGGAATGGTGCCGCCAAAATACCAGGGGAAATATTCAGCGCAGTAAACAAAAGAGCAGTACAGGGAATCGTTTGCCACTTTCAGGGGCAATCCGTGCTTGACCCGATACCGTATTACTTCGTGCTCCACCAGCTTGTAAGGGTCGGTGTGGGTCCTATACTCAAAAATTCGTATTTCACCATCTGCGATCCCACAGTCCGCTACCTCTGGGGAAATGACAGACGGAACGGCCTGGGGCGTTACGACATAGTATTCCTGGCCCAGCATACGTCCTGGCCGCTCGGTGCAAAGGAAAAAAACGCCAGGGGCTTCTTCTGCCGCATCGTTCAGCTTGCCGTATTTTTCCTCATCCAACGTAAAGGGCAGATCCTGCCAACGCTGAAAACCCCTGGTATCATCCACTCCGCGACACCTCTTTCTAGTTATATTGCCGCCATAGTATCCGCTTGAAATGGTAGTTCATTTAAGCATACACATTAAATTTGGTATAGCTAAATTTATTATATTTGGCATTACCAAATATGTCAACCTCTATCTTGCATATAATGTGCTTGATAGGAGGTGAGGGCTGTGAGAACGAGAAAACTTGCTTTGGGAGATTGCAATATTGTCGGTGCGAGGGTCACACAGGCACGTTTGCGATTGGGCATGAAGCAGGTAGATCTTTTGGCAAAGCTGCAAGTTGAGGGCGTTGCTATCAGTGCTCCGGCTCTCTCGCTTCTGGAGGGTCAGAAACGCCCGGTAACCGATAAAGAACTGAACGCGCTGGCGAAGATATTGAATGTCTCTTCGGACTGGCTGTTGGGAAGAGAAGAACAAAAATAACAGACGGTGTACTTGCTGAGCGTTGCAAGCACACCGTCTGTTTGTTTGTGTAAAGAGGTCGGGCCGTCGAGGATAGGGCTACCCTTTTAGATAGGATTACCTCATCAGCGAGCACACCAAGCGGGTATACTCCGCCACGTCGTCCAGGGGCAGGCCGGCGTTGAGGCAGGCCTGGGCGTAGAGGAGCTCCACATAGTCCTTAGCCTTGGCCTCGTCCGCGTCACGGGCGGCGGCCAGGGCGGCGAAGGCGGGGTG